>JADGFI010000023.1 GCA_016743945.1 Desulfobacteraceae bacterium | reverse complement strand
ATGGATTTACTTCTCAGAAAGAGTACCAGGAAAAAATCAAGAGATATTTTTGATTTGTATTTTGGACATACTATACATCATCACAAAACAATTGAAAAAAGTTTTCCTGGGTGGGAGAAAATTATAAATTAATATTGAATTATATTCTGATCTAATTTATAAACATGGCGTGCTCATGGGTACGTCCTTTTTTTATTATTAGAGGTTCTCTTTTATGAAAAAAACCATATTGATTTTAGCTTATACTCCGACCCTGTCCCATATTTCAAGGCCTCTTGAAGTCGCAAAAAAATTAAAAAACCTTGGTTTCAACATCATCTTTGGCGGATTTAAAACAAAAAAATCTAAACTTTCTTTTATTGAAAATGAGGGATTCCGGTGGTTGTCATTATATGAACCAGATCCAGACACCCTTTTCAGCAATATGAGAAATGGTAAACTGAATTTTTTGGCAGAATCGGTTTTGATGGAGATGATTAAAGACGACCTTGGTCTATTTAAAAGGGTGCAACCCGATCTGATTTTAACTGACGGCAGACTTTCTGCGATGATTTCCAGTCAAATATCCAATATCCCCCATGTTGCTATTGTCAATGGATCATCGACTCAATACCGCAGTATTCCGTATGTTCAGATATTTTTTCAGAACATCCTAAACAAGATGATGTCCAATAACCGATTTCTTGATTTATGTGACCGGCTGAATTTAAAAATAGAAATGGAAATTTTTAATTCCGGCATGAATACATTTAGCAAGCTGTCAAAAAGATATAATCTAAATAGAAACGTCACTGCCACCAATTGCTTGACAGGTGCAGACCTGACTCTGATCGCCGATATCCCTGAATATTTCCCTGTTGAAAATCAACCGGCTTCCTACCACTATATCGGCCCCATTACATGGAAACCTTCCGGTTTCATGCCGACACCGAAATGGTGGCCTTTAACCGATAAAAATAAATATAAAATATATATCACCATGGGAACAACAGGAGAGGGTAATCTTTTTTCTAAGGTATATGAGCAGTTCAAAAATTCCGATTTCTTGTCAATTATCACCACAGGAAGTCAGGCCGACCATTTTAAAACTGTTCCCGGCACCATCTATATAGAAAACTATATGGATGGCACAATGGTTCTTAATAATTCAGATCTTGTTGTCTGCCACGGAGGAAACGGCACAATTTACCAGGCATTATCGGTCGGAAAACCTATAATAGGCATACCGACTCTACCTGACCAAGATTTTAACATGAGAAGGGTTGAGGCCCTTGGCCTAGGGATCAGAATATCATTGGAGGATGCCCTGAAGAAACCGGATATCATCATTCAGAAGACAAAATTTATCCTTGAAAACATGGACCTATTTAAAAATAATATAGCTGCATTACAAAACAGTATTAACCAATACTCGGGTGCGGATACAGCGGCTCACCTGATTCAGTCTTTTTTAAATAAAAAAGATTAACCCCGCTTTAGACACTTGGCAGGGTTCCCGCCCCATGTTTCATTTTCATTGATTACAATATTCTTACGGACAACGGATCCAGCCGCAACAATTGAATTATCTCCTATTTTTACCCCGGACATGATAATGCTTTTAGCCCCGATTGTAACATTGTTGCCTATGATAATTTTTTTATGACTCAGATGTTTGCCCTCGATTGCATGGGCAAACAAACAAGAATCTTCTCCGATAATTGTATTGTCTCCGACAGAGGTAAACACCGGATCTAAAATGGTGCCGCTGGAAAAAGTATTCTTCCCAAGTTGAGCACCGAGCAAAAGATATACAAGTTTCAAGATGGGCACAGGAATTATTTTAGGACGAATCAATTGATAAAAAAGAATAAGGTAAAAAAGAATGTAAACATGGTAAATAGATTCTAAACGGGAGTCTGGCTCAATATCCCCCTCTTCCAAAATATAAAACTTTAAGAATATTCTATAAATCAGGATAGCATATAGGTAAAAAAACAAAAATCCCAATAAAATAAAGCTCAAAGAATTGCCCTGAAAATATAAATATAGAGCATGGCTCGAAAAATATGCCATTGTCCCTGCAATCATCAAAAACAAAACAAATATAAATGCGGAATGAAATTTAATTTTTCTCATAACAAACAATCCTATTAAAATATTAATAACACTTCTGAATAGATCCTGTCATTTTCACTAAATCTACCAAAATCGCCATCTGTACTCCCACCAAATATATCTGCTCCAAAAATGACCTTCAAAGTAGCATTAAAGTTATAGGCTATTTTGGGGCTGAACAGCCAGTCTGTCTGGTTTAAACTTGAAACAAAAAAGCATTCCGGTTCTATCACATCATCAAACAAACCTGTTTTCAGCCAAATGGAAAAAGAGGTTGAATATTTCTTTTTTATCATACTGCTCTCATGGTCTAGCGCAATGTTCTGCATAATTTGGAAATTGGTATCCAAAGCATTCAAAAAGGTATAATCGACACCAAAAAGCCAGTCGAACGAGGGGCTTTGGACTATACCGTCCATGTCTGAAGTATCGGATGACTCATAAAACATGTTGCTGCTATATATGAACTCTCCTTTAACGATGGCATCCTTGATTTCTTTGGAAAAAGTTGATCCTGACCGGTGCATTCTTTCGTATGCTGGCTTGTAAATAATGGTAACAGGATTCAAAGAACCCGAAGCGTTGGCTGAGAGATATCTGTAATTCACAGGAAAATTATAATAATCATAAAAATAGAACAGCGCCATGTCCCATCCATTCTTATACCAGGATATCCGCCCTCCTACCTCACTGTTGTCAAGACTTCTGGACGGATCAGAGGGATCATTTGAAATGATATCCGCATTGGTGTCATAAAACGGCTTGGAAAAGTCAAATTCCGATCCCCTTTTGCCAAACTTATTGAATTCCGGAAACGGGATAAAAACAAACTGAAAGTACAGGTTCTCATGGTAGGATTCAAGATTGACTGCAGGCACCGGTATCCGGATCTGATCCAGGTCGGGCAGTATATATTCTCTTAGGTCTTTGGGATTTACAATATCGGCAAAAAAAAGTCCAACCGCCTGCCCCCAGACGATCTGCTGATTGCCCAGCCTGAGATCAAAATTCCCCAAACTCAGATCAACATAGGCATCCCTTAGATCTGCACCCCATTTTTGGTCATCTTCAACGCTTTGATTATAATTCTTTGTTAGATCAAAAACGGCATCATAGGAGCACCTATACCCGACAAAATAAGATAATTTATTTGACAGTTCTCCTGAGGCTTTGAGATTAAGTATATTTTTAATTTTGGAAAAATGATGGGGCCTGTTGATCCGATAGGCCGTCTCATTCCTAAAATCGCCTGAAACCAATAATTTTGAGTGCCGGTTTCCCGGTGAGACTTCCTCAATTTCTTCATCCAGTGACAGGATATTGTCTTCAGGAATGCTGAACAATGAATCCAGGTTTTGATCATCCTTATCTTCTGTTGGCTGTTGCTCTGAAAAGCTTAAAAGAGGGTCTGGTAAGGTACTCTTTTTCTCCACATCATTGGATATCTTCTCAGGAATTGTAATGGTTTTGGTTCCTAAACTTAAACGGATTTTAAATCCCTGTGGTGCAGCAATTTGTTCTAAATGGATGCCCTGGAAATTTTTTCTTTTGTCTATGACCACCCTGACCATGTTTTTTTTAAACTGCGAAATTCTGATTCGGTCAATGAATTTGGAATGGATGCCCATAATAGAATGGACCGGTTGAAAATAGCAGGTTTCGATATCGATAACAAAACGGAGCGGTTGGTTCAGGTTAAATGTCTTGTATTCACTTTGATGGGATAATACTAAATCGACGGATTCTTTGATATCGGTTTTATTATGTTCCACCTTGATTAATCGGTGGCTTGGCTGTCCCTGGCAGGGGGGCACACTGAAAAATAAAAATACCGTTAAAAACAGAACCTGTTTTAAACTTTTTTTTATTTCCTCTATTATAGCCTCGCAATCGACCACTCGATTTAATACTTTAATTTCTTCATATAATTTTTCGTAAATATTTTATCCGAAAACGTATCCAGGGTCATGTCGGCATAATCAATGATGGTTCTCTGCCCTTTAACAAGGGGATTATCAAGCACCAGTCTGGTGGGCCGCATTTTGTCCAGGATCTGTTTATAACTGGTATAATAACAATTTTTTAATAACTTGCCTGAAACTGCATAAAACTCTCCTTTAAGGGGATAAAAGTTCTCCTTCATGACCCATAGCCTGACCTTATGGTAGGTCACCTTTTCATTTTTTGCTATCAGATCCAGAACATAAAATTCTTTTGCTTTGATGGTCACGGTTTCTTTGAGTTCTGGATTATAATCCCCGGAAAAATTGGCTCTGGCGATATCACCGTTGGCCGCCTCACCAAAAAGTCTTTGCTGAAGGGAAATCCTGAGCGGCTTTGAAATATTCTGCAAAAATACCCATAAATCATACCGCAGCATTAAAAGGGTTGTTCCCCTGTCCATTTCCGGTTTCAAAGTTTTAATAATGGTTTTATCCTGCCCCTTCATCAAAATCTCGTACACAGCTGTTTTGTCTTTTTTATTGGGCTTCTTGCTGATCATTCTTGCTGTTACCCTGTAATCAGTCTGGGGATTTCTTATGGCATCCATATTCTGTAATATATTTTTGGCGGTCAGTTCCTCTGCCGCAACAGGTGTTAATAAAAAAAGAATGAAACATGCCAAACCAATTACAGATCTTAAAATTTTTTTCATACAAAACTCCTAATAATGCCTCAGTGCATCAGTAATATTCAGGTTTGATGCCTTAAATGCTGGATAAAAAGATGAGAGCAATGAAGCTGCAACGGAAATCATCATTGAAGACACTAGAAGATCCGGAACAACCCGAATAAATGCCGTCCACCCTATAGTGGCGCCGGGTGGCGGCGGCATGGGAATACCAAACAGGGAAATTCCCCATGCCAGGCCGATTCCTAAAACGATGCCTGTGATACCTCCCAATAGTCCCAGAATCAATCCTTCGGTCAAAAATAATTTTAAGATATCTTTCTTCTTATAGCCCATGGCCATGATGGTCCCAATTTCACGGGTCCGTTCCCAGATTGCCATATTAATGGTGTTAAAAATACTCAATACCACGATAATGGTAATGATCAGTTTTAAAACAAAAAACTGCCGACCGTATAATTCAACTGTTTTAGTATAAAAGTCGGCCAATTGATTCCAAATTTTTATTTCCAGCTCCATCCCCTCAATTGTTTTTATAACCTTCGTTTTTACAGCAAGGGTATTCTCCGTCCGGTCCAGGAGAACAACAAGAGTCTGTATTCCTTCTGTTCTTAGGAGTTTTTGAGCCATATCAATGGGAAGGCGTAAAGCCCTGTCGTCAAATGCTTTGGATGTCGTAAAAAAGATGCCCTTTACATTCATATCAAAGGCATTCAATGACCCGCCCACAGTGTTTGTCAGCAAAACCAGGGAGTCTCCGGGTTTGGCCCCCAGATTCTTGGCCAAGCCCCGGCCTAAAATCACATCAAACCTGTCTCCCTTAGCAAGATTGGCCCCAGCCTGAATGACCAGCCCGGTTTCAGCATTTTTTACCGTTTCAATTTTATTTAAAATCAACTCGCCTTCCGGATCTATGCCCTGGCAAAAAACAGCAACGGTATTGTCTCCAGTGCTGATCATTCCTGAAAACGAAATCCGTGGCGTAACAAGCTTAACATGGTTCAATGAAGTAATTTTATCAACAATCTCACCCGGCTCTTCAATCAAATAATCAAAAGGGGCAGACGAGCCATGATCGTTGTAGCCTTTTTTATAAATCTGGATATGTCCCAGGTGGCTGTGAATCACTCCTTCTCTCATCTGCAGAAAGGTGTCCTCAAAAAATCCGCCTGCAACAATGATGGAAACTCCACCGAATGCTATGGCAGCAAGGGTGATCAAGCTTCTGATTCTATTCCTGAAGACATTTCTAAGGGCCAGTTTAACGGTGATGGGTAGTTTCATTTAAATCTGCTCCCTAGGATCTGATTCCGCTCTCCGCTCATTTCCCGGATACTTCTCATCCTCAAGGCCGAACCGCCTGTCAAAATGACTGTATTTGGCAATCTGTCCGTCACGGATATGTATAATTCGGGAGGCCATTTGCATGACTTTGGGATCATGGGTGGAAAAAACAAAGAGGGTTTTTTTTTCTTCATTAATCTGCTTCATAATATCCAGAATTTTCTCACCTGTTTTTATATCCAGGTTTGCCGTGGGCTCATCTGCAAGGATAATTTTCGGATCAGTTACCAGGGCCCGGGCAATGGCAACCCGCTGCCGCTGACCGCCGCTGAGTTCATTCGGCCGGTGTTTGATATGTGTGTCAAGTCCCACGCTGTGCAGGGCTTTAAAAATTTTTTCCCGCCGCTTTTCAGGGTCTTTTTCCAGCATGAGCAAGGGATATTCCACATTTTCATAGGCGGACAGCACAGGGATGAGGTTAAAGGTCTGAAAGATAAAGCTCAGCTTATTTGCCCTGATGTCCGCCAATTGATTTGAACTCATTTGGCTGACATCCTGGCCGTCAATTTCGATATAC
The DNA here is from genome assembly GCA_016743945.1 of Desulfobacteraceae bacterium. Taxonomy (GTDB): domain Bacteria; phylum Desulfobacterota; class Desulfobacteria; order Desulfobacterales; family Desulfobacteraceae; genus NBML01. The sequence goes on along the minus strand of JADGFI010000023.1, from coordinate 81,499 downwards.
CCTTTATTCGCCTTATCAATACATCCAATGAGATTTAAAAGTGTGGTCTTCCCGCTCCCTGACGGACCGGCAATGGCCAAGAACTCTCCTGTCTCAGCACTTATGCTGACATCACTCAAGGCTGTTACCTGCACATTACCCAGATTAAAAATCTTTGTTATATTTTTTACCTCAATCATTTTCATAGCCTGTCACCGAATAAATTAAGTAAAATGGGGTTAGTCTCGACTTATCCAAAAGCTTTCTTTGCACGTTTGTCTATTATATCAGCAGATCACCCATATGCTTTCTCATGGTCTGGTATTTGATTTGAGGCGCTTTTCCAAACCTGAACAGCATTACCTGGCCGTCTTGTGTAAAATCGCAGCCAGGGAACAGCGCACCATACTCACCTTCAATTTCATTGAGCAGTTTTTTATGCTTTGGATCAAACGCCTTATCGCCTTCCAATTGTTTTCGTAAAAAAAACAGGGTGATTGCTGCCATGGGCTGAAGTTCATATCCAGACCGGGAAAGGGTGAGCCAGACCCGCTCCAGAGCCCGCCCCCCATTGAGATAGTGGTCTGTTTTTGTACCCTGGGTAACCACCAGGGCGGCACCGGATGAATGGATGAGGGCATCATAGGCAGCCTTTGCAACAATCTTGCCGAATCCAAGTTTATTGGCTATATTCATCACCTGCCAGGATCTGGTTGTTCGTAAAAAAATTTCACCATCCACACCGGCCTCAAGATTCTTGATGTAAAATCCATCCCTTTTATCCAGGGTTTCGTCTGGAGAAAACCGGATCATCTTGAATAAATGTTCGTGGAGATCCTGTCGTTCCGTCCTTATCCTGTCAGCCTTACTTACCACCCTGGCCAGTTTTTCAAGATTAATTGTATCCGTTATAAAATGAATACCCGTACCCTGAATGCTTTGGATTGAATTTGTCAATTCATCCAGCAGTCCCTGGGAGGCTTTTCTTTTTTCAAATAACTTGCGGTTGGTTTTTCGTTTCCAGATGTAGTCGGCGAGCGGATCTTTTTCAACAGCACCATTTGAGGTTAGATCCACCTGCGCCATTGTATCACCTTCTCCATAACTGATATTTGTCTTTAGTCTGAATCCTGTGGCCGCAATTATCATATTTTCAAGCACAGCACCGCAGGAAATAACAGAGGCCATCTGATGAACATTGAAAAAGGAATCATCAGCCTCATTGTTTCTATAAAGGGTAATTCGGTTGTTGGTTTTGGTAAATTTCCACGGCTGGGCATTGTCACCTGAAGGTGCCTGGATCCCGGCCTTTATGATATAGTCCAGTATTTTTCCTGGAATTTCTTCAGCCCGGTCCAGGTTTACAGGTTTATCAGGTTCTTCCGGTCCAATGGGAGTGTTTTTGCTTAGCATTTTTTTAACGAGTACAGCTTTGATGCGCTGCCAGGGGTGCTTATTGCCCATATTCAACTTTTTTGTACAATACTTTCTGAGATAGGGGTCAAACTGAAAATAGTAGGGAACCGGTTTTATCCCCCCTTTTCCCAGAATAATTCTCATGGCCTCGGTTCCGGCCATGCCCGTGCAAAGCTGGCAGGCAATGCTAAGAGACGGGCCTTTCCTGGATTTAAAACTGACCTTTGAGGCATCCATATACTTGAATTGAAGGGCTTTAGGGGCCAGGCCCATGGCAAAGGCAAGGTATTGGTCTTCGGGTTTCATATCCTCGACAATGTTAAAATAATCGTCAAATGCCATGCCCCGGTCAGGTGCAAAGACCAGCATGGCAGAGCCGAATCCCAGGGGGCCTGCCGTGATCACATATATCCCTTTTTCCCTGGCCCGATTAAAGAGCTGCCTGCGGATATCAAAGGCAAAAAAATCCAGGGAGTCTATGACAAGGGATGCCCCGTCTAAAAACCGGTCCATATTTTCTGCATTAATGCCGTCGGAAAATTCGGTGATCTCCAGAAACGGATTGATGCTCAAGGCCTGTTCTTTCATGACATCCAGCTTCAGGCGACCGAATTCAGGCACCCGGGCCCCGAACTGCCGGTTTATATTGGCCGGTTCATAGATATCAAAGTCTGCAATATTAAACCTGCCGATTCCGGCCCTGACCATGGTGACAAGATGGGCGCCGCCGACCCCCCCCATACCAGGGATGGCAATTTTAGTTTTGGCAAGAATTTCCTGTTCCTCAGGAGACAGCAGGCCGATATTCCTTGAAAAGGCTTCGGCATGATATTCTTTTTGGGAAGATATGCCGTACTCTTGAAGTTTTTCCATATAAGATTGCATTGGCATCTTTATATTCCTTGCATGTTGTTTATTCCTCCCGGAGGATCAATTTTGTTATACAGAATATTACAGACAAAGTCCACGATGTCCAGGTTAAATTACTAGTTTTTCCCGGCGATGTTGTAGGTTTCAGTGATTTGGCCGTGGGTCAGGACCAGATCAACCCCAAGGTTATGGTCCTCCACCTAAGCTCATGATCATAATTAAAAAACGCCCTGTATTTCAGGGGTTCTGCGGCCTGATTGACCCCTGCGATATCCTGAGCCACATCACTGACTACCACCGGTAAGTGCAAAGAAATTGTTCTTTATTCAGACAAATGTCACCAGTCTGGCCAATCAGTCCAGGGCATTAAAAATTTTCCGGGACTTTTGGTCTTTCAATGTATAAACTACCTTGGCAGTAGCGTCATCGGAAAAAATTTTGTCGCCGACATAAATATGGAAATTTGAGTTGCACCATTGTAGACTAGCTGGTGACAGGCTAGATAAACTATATTTACAATAAGGGACTTGAGAATGACTGAATTTGAAGACGTTGTTACCAAACAATGGGATATTGTAATTGTGGGTACAGGGATGGGGGGGGCAACCCTTGGTTATCAAGTTGCGAAAAAAGGACTGAATGTTCTTTTTATAGAAAAAGGAATAGTTCATTTAAAAAACAAAATGACACTTTATGACAATTTTGCGGAAACATTTCTGCCTGAAACCAATAAATCCTATTCGGATTTGAAGACCATTTATGCAAGAAGCGGAAGGTGGTCCGATTATTTTTACGTGGCTTCAAAAAACAAAAAAAAAGCATTCATCCCTTTTGTCGGAGCCGGTTCGGGAGGTTCATCAGCTCTGTACGGCGCGGCAATGGAACGTTTTTGCCCTGAAGATTTCACCCCTGAATCCTATGCCGATGATATGGCAGATTCCACCCTGCCATCCCAATGGCCCATAAGCTACAACAAATTAGAGCCATACTATAAAAAAGCTGAAGAACTCTACAGAATCCATGGGTCGCCTGACCCTCTGAAACGTCAACTGTTATTCAAGTATTTTCCTCCGGAAAAAATGTGTCGGTCATCCAAAAAATTGTTTGATCTATTTATCGCAAAAGGGCTTAGCCCATACAGGCTTCCGATCGCCTATGATAAGGTTGACGGATGCCTGGGATGCCAAGGATTTCTTTGCGAGAAACGCTGCAAAAACGACAGTTCGAAAATATGTCTGGTGCCTGCTATTGAAAAATATGGTGCAAAAATCATTGATGAATGCGAAGTTTTAAAACTGGATGGCAATAAAGAGACAATTAACAAACTTGTGTGCATAAAAGCTGGAAAACAATTTTCCATCCAAGCCAAACAGATCGTTCTCTCGGCAGGAGCAATCATGTCTCCTTTAATCTTACTCAATTCAAAAAATGATTTTTGGCCTGAGGGAATCGGTAACCGGTCAGGATGGGTCGGAAAGAATCTCATGCGACATCATATTGACCTTTATGCGCTTTTTCCCAAATCCGAAGATCTGCCGGGAAACCGCAAAGAAATTGCTTTTAATGATTATTATTTTTCTGATGAAGGTAAATTGGGAACCGTTCAATCCTTTGGTGCGCTCCCCCCTTCAGATGTTCTTGTTGATGAAATGGCACTTGATATTGCCAACACTTTTTCAAAATCGGTATCCAGTATTTTTTCTTTTTTTAAACCGTTGACCTCAACAATTTTAAATCATCTTTTTTCAAAAAGCCTTATCCTTGCTTCCATTAAAGAAGATTTGCCCTATGCTCAAAACAGAGTTCAATTAGTTAAAAAAGCGGGAATGAATTGTTTAACGCCCGAGTTGACTTACCATATCAGTGAATATGAACAAAAAAGAATTAACAAGTTCAGAAAAATTTTAAAAAACACATTCAAACCTTATAGATTTCTTTTACTCAAACAGGCCGAAAACATAGAACGAATTGCCCATGCCTGTGGCACATGCAGATTTGGAGAGGATCCTGCAACCAGTGTTCTTTCCCCGCAAAACAAGGTACACGGGACTTTAAATCTCTTTATAGTGGACAGTTCATTCTTTCCTTCCAGCGGGGGGACCAACCCGTCTTTGACAATAGCAGCCAATGCATTAAGGATCGCGGACCATATTGTCTAACAATATAAGAAAACAAATAACTTATTAAAGTTTAAGGATTGTATCCATGCAGAATATAAACACAAACAACGAAAAGACAAAGGCTTGCCACTGTATCATTTGCAACTATACTCCTGAACATCCATCGGAAAAAGATTTTGGAACCGTAAGAGGAAACACTACCCTCTTTCAAAAAAGCGCTTTCAGAATCTGGAAATGTCCCAAATGCCTGACCATCCACGCCCTTGACCCCGGTGATTTAAAGGAGATATACTCAAATTATTCCCTGAATAAAAGAAAGTTGGACAATTATGCCAGCCGAACCTACAAAAACTTATTGAAACGTCTTATTCAAAGTGGAATAAAAAAATCAGATTACATTCTTGATTATGGGTGCGGGAACGGTGTTTTCATAAAATTCATGAAAAAAAATGGCTATAAAAATATTTTGGGGTATGATCCCTATGTTTCCGATTATTCAACGCCTCCGGTCATGAACTGTGATTTTGATTGGGTCATCGCCAATGATGTGATTGAGCACTGTCAGAATCCAAGAAAAATGATTCAAGAAACATTGAGTTTTCTCAAACAAAAAGGGAAACTCTATGTAGGCACAGCCGATTCACAAAATATTGAAATGAACGATATAGACAAGTACATCACGGCTCTTCATCTTCCCTTTCACAGGGTAATCATCAACCAGGCAACCCTTCTCTCTCTTGGAGTAGAATTCCAGTTAGAACCTGAACATATATATCTGAGATCCTACATGGACACATTATTTCCTTTTTCCAATTATAAATTCCTTGATGAATACTCAAAAGCCCTTGGACATAACATAGATAAGGCTTTAGACCCTTCAAACGCAACCATTATTTTTAAAAAGCCTCAACTTCTGTTCTATGCTTTCTTGGGGTACTTTTTTTCAAGCTCTAATGAACCCGCTGTTATTTGGATTAAACCGGACTAACCCCCTGTGTCAGCATAGATGTCGGTGTGCCATGAAGGCTAAAGCCATGCTATATCAGTGAATCGTTGATAAAACTCACACCATTGTTCCTCGTCTGGCGATTTTTTTTACACAATGGCAAAGCAGTTGAAGATCTTTTGCTTTTCTTTTTTTCCTTTAGAGGCTTTTTAAATGGAGAATCTGATGATGATGGTTTGCTTGAATTCTGCGAATTTAGATTGACCCTATTTTCAATTATTTCAGCAGCTTATAAAACTATGTTTTGAACCATCATTTCAGACACTTATGGGCCATAGGAGCCCCCCGTGAAGGAGTACCTTTTTTTTATTGAACACCCTCCGGAATGATTAATAATCCACTCTTAAGAAAGTGTCCATTATTTATCTACCACATCAGTAGCTGTGTGGCTGAAAGATTTATCATTTCGGATGCTGGATTGATCGTGTTTCGCGAATGCCGACACCAAATATGAAGTCCCCTTTCTTTTTTGTGGTGAACCGATCTTCCACCTTAAGTCCATTTTTTTCTAGCTCTTGGAGGAATTCTAAGTCTGTGAAACGACTTTCCTTTGGATGTAGAAACAACAATCGGTTTGGCCATCTTTCGATCCACTGACGGGTTACTTCTTCGAAGATAAATCGCCCCCCTGGTTTTAAAACGCGTGCAATTTCTGTAATTGCTTTTTGCCATTGAGGGACGTGATGAAGTGCGGAAAAATTGACGACTGCATCAAACATTTCATCCCGGGTTGTAATGTTGGTCGCATCTCCGGCATGAAGAATCAACTTGGGTGCGTCATAGTTTCTTAACCGTTTTTGGGCTCGACGTATCATTTTTAGATCGATATCCATGGCCATTACTTTTTTTGCATTAAACATATTAAAAAGCAGTTCCGTGCCTACACCCTGACCACAGCCTATTTCAAGAACAGCGTGATCTTTCAAGGAACCTGAAAGTTCTAGTAGTGTTGGTGCTTCTAAGTTTTTCAAAAACCACGTGCGTATAAATGAATTCATTACAAATGATTCAAGAAAATTCATTTTCATTGTGGTGCTCCTTTTTGTTTTTCAATTCAGATAGGCCGTATGATGCCTTAGTGACCGTATCTCAGAAGAGTAAAAGACAAAAAATACCACATTTGGTGCGGTAATAACAATATTAAAAAATAGAAAGTCGAATGAGGCTGCCAGAGCATGACAAGGATCCTTGTTTTGTTCAATCGAAAAAAAATATTTCAAGTTTTTCTTTTTAACTTTCATTTTATAACTGCTATTGAACCTTTGATGTGCCTTGTAGATGAACCAAAGTTCTGCGTTATTTCTGTTCATCTTATTTCATCTGCGATCCCTAGTTTCAAATACGCTTGAAACTTGAAACAGGATAGACCTCTTTTCCTTGGTTTTAGATATGGCTGAAGCATTTTGTTTTTTTGTGTGAGCTGAGAACCTCTTTAATCCTTGCATCAAAATCGGATGTATTGATTCCCCTGGCTGCAATTTTTTGAAACAGATCCATCAGGCGAGCTGAATGCCTGGCCGGGGTCTGGCACGCCAGATCAAAATGCCGGAATTCAATCCAGGTAACTGATTTTAAATCCTTACGGATCATGCCGGTCATTACCCCTTCCATCAGCAGTGACGTATCTGTATGGTGGATGAGGCGTGTTCTGATCAAAACCCTTTCCCTGAAAATAACAGGGGAAAGATAGGCGATTTCTGTTTTGGCAATAACCCAGTTTGTTTTGGACTGTTTTTGTCTTTCATAGATATCCAGATCATACTGGTCAGCCAGATGGTCTTCACGCGCGTTGAGAAAGTAATCAATATATCTGGCATTATTCAGATGACCGAAAGGGTCACAGTCCTGGAACCGGATGACAACCTCTGTCTCCGGTTCTTTGTTAACATCATCAAGCATTATTTTTAAAACCTCCTTTTTTATAAAATTACACCGGCGATGTCAGGTGCTATAATTTAGTAGCAATGGCACACCAACAGGTCATCTTTGTTCCAGGCCTGGATATCAGATCCACTTTTATCGTGAAATCCGATGAATAATTTTCCGCTAGGTTTCAGGATTCGGAATAATTTGGAAAAGCCATTTTGAATCCTTCTGCGCTATGTGAATTATATCAAAAAAAAATCTTGTACTGCCCATGTCTATCAGGCATAAAATATATTGCCATCACCCATTTGGGGGGTTTTATATTTTTTTGGTTTTTTTAGGATAGATGGAAAACAAGCCTGTGTTCCAAGAGGATAAGGGGCGTCCCTGTTGCTAATATCTAAAACAAAAGCCGTGGATGAAAATCTGGAAAATCCCCCCCCGCACAGCCACCTGATCTAACCTTTGATTATGGCACTCCTGGGATCTGGAACTTTCCCTATGGCATCTGAACACAGGAATTAAGGCTGATTATTGTTGGCTCAGGATTTCATGAACTGGAACATTTTATTCAGTGGGATCAAAGCCTTTTTAATAATGTCCAGATCCACGAGAACTTCATTGCCAGGCGTATCAAATACCTCTGATAGCCTTTTAAGATCATTGAGCTGCATCCATGGACATTTGGCGCAGCTTCGACAGGTGGCGCTTTCACTGGAGGTCGGAGCAATGATCAACTCTTTGTTTGGTACGGCCTGCTGCATTTTAAAGAAAATACCTTTGTCCGTTGCCACGATGAACCGTTTCTTATTTGAAATCGTGCAGGCATTTATGATCTGGGAGGTGGATCCTACAAAATCAGCCAGGTCTATTACAGGTTCCGGAGATTCCGGATGAACAAGGACGGCAGCATCGGGGTTTGCCTTTTTCAACCCCATGAGTTCTTCATATTTGAATTCATCATGAACGACACAATTGCCCTGCCAGGAGATCATATCTGCACCGGTTTCCCTTTGGACATACCTTCCCAGATGGTGATCCGGTGCCCAGATAATTTTTTGCCCTTCCTCAGCTAAATAACCGACTACCTTGACAGCAATGCTGGATGTAACAACCCAGTCGGACCGGGCTTTGACAGCAGCCGAGGTGTTGGCATATACCACCACTGTGCGGTCAGGGTGGGCATCACAAAATTCACTAAACTCTTTTTCAGGACAGCTGATGTCAAGGGAGCAGGTGGCTTCAAGGGTTGGCATTAACACCCGCTTGTCCGGGGTGAGAATCTTGGCGCTTTCCCCCATGAATCTAACACCGGCGACAACCACGGTATCGGCTTTATGGTCTTTTCCAAACCGTGCCATTTCAAGTGAATCTCCCACAAAACCACCGGTTTCCTCGGCCAGGGACTGTACCTCATTATCCGTGTAATAATGGGCTATTAAGACGGCATTCTCTTTGATCAGCCGTTGCTTAATTTTATTTTTATATTCTTTCTTTTTCTCCGGACTTATAAATTTTGGCAGTTCCGGGAAGGGTAAATTTTTCGGTAACTGCCCAGGGTTTTTTGTCATTGTTTTTCTCCTGAAAATAAAGGGGTTTATAGTGTGATACTTGTCCCTGTTTTAAATTCAAATAGCCTGTCTTTCATCAATTTTTTCAGCGTGTCAAAGGCTTTTTTACCGGTACAATGTCCGGTGTAAAATTTTGTGTCGCGATAAATGGAAAGCTTTGTGACAAGTTGTTGGATACCTTTCAAAGGTTCTATTTTCTTTGCGGCCGGGTTAAACAGATGGAAACCGCCCATGATCAGATTAATGTTCAGTTTTCTGGCATTTTCAATAAAGGTATGGTCCGGACCGGTATCAAAGAGGATTTTTCTGGGGCCTGTTTCAATATATAAAGAGAGACCGTGTTTCGGGGTAAGTTTTTTTTGTAATGTTGTGTTTTTCAGCAGGGTGAGAATTTTCATGAAGTTTATTCCTTAGGGGTCTATCTTTCACAGAAAAAGTGCAGATTAAAGGGATCATTGGGAATTTCAAGGGCATCCACCCGGTCAAACCCCGCCTGGGCAAGAAGTGCCAGGGCCTGTTCTTTTCCCCACATCATGCCAAGACCCCGGCCCTTGTCGTTGAGGCCCACGGGCATGCAGTGCATGAGGCTGACGGTATACAAAAAGGGGCCCATGGGATGATCCAGATTGTCTTGAAGCCTTGTGGCGGCCTTGATGTCTACCATGGAAAATTGCCCGCCGGGTTTGAGCATGGCCCGGATGCCTTCAAGGACCGATAGAGGGTGAGACTGGTCGTGGATGGCATCAAAGGCTGTGACATAATCAAATTTTTGATAAAAGGTCTTGTCCCCTTTTATTTGAGCGGCATCCAAACCCTTAAACCGTGCATTGGACAGGTTCATTTTTTGGGCGGATTCAGTGGCCCTTGCGATGGCGCCGCCATGGGTATCCACTCCCAGAAATTGGGAATTGGGGAAGGCCTTGGCCATAAGGTTTAAGGCAACCCCTTCTCCGCATCCAATATCACATACCGCAATCCCCTTTTTTAACCGATCCACCAAGGTACCATTGTCCACCGAGGGCAAAAATGTCTGGATCAGCACCTGTTCGTGTTTGGCATTGGACAGTTCAGACATAAATTGCTGAAACCTGGGATAATGGTCAAAGCTCACGCCCTGGCCCGTGGGAAATTTTTTTTGGATAGCCTCCATGGCGCAACTTGTCAGCAGGGGCGTTTCCTGGGTATAGACGCCCAGGTTATTGTTCCCGGCCCTGCGGGTAAGGACATCGGCATGGGCGGGGGGTAAATAATAGGTTTCTTCTTGATTCTCTTTTTGTGTGGGACCTGTGGACAGGGTAATGATTTCTCCTGTTACCATTATGCCCAGCCATTCTTTGAGATATCGTCTGTCAAGGGTGGTGGCAGCGGCCAGGGCTTTAAGAGTAGCAGGTTCTCCGATTTTATCCATCACATCAAATATTTTGAGGGAATATCCCAGGGACAGGGCCAGGTTCAGGGCGCCGTGGTTGAGAATCTGGACGATTTTATCTGAAAAATCATTCATTTTGATAGAGACTCCTTTTTGCCGTGTAAAAGGTCAAAATAGAAACAGGCCCCCAGGACACTGCCCAAAACATCTGCAGCAAAGTCCCATACAGAGGCCGTCCTTTCCGGCACAAAGGCCTGGTGGATCTCATCGGAAAAACCGTAAAGACAGGCAAAGGAAATGGCCATAACCTTAAGCTTTGTTCTATTGAAAAAAGGCTTTTCCCGGTGCAGGTTCCGGGCGGCCAGAAAGGCCAAAAATCCATAGGCTCCCAAGTGCATGGGTTTGTCATCATGGGGAAATAAAGGGGCAGAAGACAGGGAGGGAAAAGACGACTGCCAGAAAAGAAAAACACAGAAGCCAATTAAGGGCAGCCGGTAATAAAGATTCAGCTTTAAAAGGCAAGCGGGGGCAGGGCTGCCCCCGCTTGCCTTTTGGTGGTCACAATGACAGACTTTAGAGGATGGCTTCATCCAGGGTTCTTTCCTTGATATGATGGCAGACCTTTGTTACCAGATCCTCCATGGGAATTCCCATTCTTACCTTGCCGTCCAGGGTGCGAACCGAAAGGGTGTTGGTCTCTTTCTCCTTGTCCCCGATGGTGATGATCAGGGGAATGTAGTTGACCTGGGCTTCCCTGATTTTCTTTTTCAGGGTTTCGTTTCGTTTGTCCACCTCACACCGTATCCTATGGGACTCCAGGGTCTTTTTGATGGTGTCTGCATAGTCTGACAATTCCTGGTTAATGGGCAATAAAATTGCCTGGACCGGTGCCAGCCACAGGGGAAATTTGCCGGCAAAATGTTCCACTAAAATGCCGAAGAACCGCTCCATAGATCCGTAAATAACCCGGTGGATCATGATGGGCCGGTGCTTTTCATTGTCCTGACCCTTGTAGCTTAGGTCAAAGCGTTCGGGCAGGGCCATGTCCAGCTGGACCGTGCCGCATTGCCAGGTACGCCCTAGGGCATCCTTGATGTGGATATCAATTTTCGGGCCGTAAAAGGCACCGTCCCCTTCATTGATGACATAGTCCTGTCCATATAGCGCCAGGGCAGACTTCAACCCGTTGGTGGCCTCCGCCCACTGGGCATCCTCACCAATGGATTTTTTAGGCCGGGTGGACAGTTCCAGGTGAAAGGTCAGGCCGAAGCGGTTGTAGATTCTTTCTGCCAGCCTTAATACCCCGAGAACCTCTTCGTCGATCTGATCCGGGGTCATGAAGATGTGGGCATCATCCTGGTGAAATGCCCGGACCCGGAAAAGCCCGGAAAGCGCTCCGGATAATTCGTGGCGGTGGACCAGGCCCACCTCACCGGCCCGCAAGGGCAGGTCCCGGTAGGAATAGGCTTTTGTTTTGTAAAGGATCATGCCTCCGGGGCAGTTCATGGGCTTGATGGCATACTCTTCGTCATCAATCACCGAGGTATACATGTTTTCTCTATAGTTTTCCCAGTGGCCGCTTTGTTCCCAGAGTTTCCTGTTGAGCATGACAGGTGTCTTGGTTTCCACATACCCGGCTGCCCTGTGTTCATCCCGCCAATAGTCTAAAAGAGCGTTCCACATGTCCATTCCCTTGGCGTGGAAAAAGGGCATGCCGGCAGCCTCGTCATGGAAGGAAAACAGATCCAGCCGGGTTCCCAGCTTTCTATGGTCCCGTTTTTTTGCTTCTTCAATGAGATGGATATAGCGATTGAGTTTCTTTTTGTCGAAAAAGGAAATACCGTAGAGCCGCTGGAGTTGTTCTCTTGTCTGGTCTGCCCGCCAATAGGCGCCGGAGATTTTTAAAAGCTTGAATCCTTTTATCATACCGGTATGGGGAATATGGGGTCCCCGGCAAAGATCAATGAATTTTCCGTTCTGGTAGAGGGAGATTTCCTGGTCAACAAGTTCATTGATCAGTTCGAGTTTAAAGGGGTTGTCCGCAAAAATTTTTAAGGCCTCTTCCTTGGACACCACACGGCGCTCAAAGGTGCTTTTGGCTTTGATGATTTTTTTCATTTCCGCCTCAATGGTACCAAGGTCATCTTCGGAGACGGGGGGCATGTCAATATCATAGTAGAATCCATCCTCCACCACAGGGCCTATGGTCAGCTTGGCCTCCGGGTAGAGGTTTTGCACGGCCTCTGCCATGACATGGGCGGAGGAATGCCGCAGGATTTCAAGGCCCTGGTCATCATTGGCGGTGATAAAGCTTACCTGTGCATCTTCATTGATGGGCAGGCTTAAATCCAGAAGCCGGTCCCCTATTTTTACGGCCACACAATTTCGGGCAAACCCCTCGGAAATGCCTATTGCAATCTCCATTCCCGTGGGGATGTTTTCAAATTGTTTTACGGCATTATCTGGAAATGTTATAGTAATCATTTTATTTCCCATTGTATTTAATTGGTTTTAAATATAAAAATAAGAATTTTAGAAGAAGTGATGTAAACAATCAAGGGAAAAGATGTTGAATTTTAAGTTTATTGAGTCAGATGGGGAATTGAAAACGGTCTGCAGGGGTCTTGGCAAGGAAAAAATAATCGGTGTGGACCTGGAGGCAGACTCCATGTACTGCTTTAAGGAAAAAATCTGCTTGATCCAGATTGCAGGAAAGGACCAGGCATTTTTGGTGGATCCTTTTTTAATCAATGATTTTTCTCCCTTTGTTGCCTTGCTTGAAAATCAGGAGTTGGTCAAAATATTCCACGGGGCTGATTTTGACGTCAGAAGTATAGACAGGGAAATGGGGTGTCGCATCGAAAACCTTTTTGACACGGAAATTGCCTGTCGGTTTTTAAATGTTCGTGAGCGGGGCCTTGGCGCCCTGTTAAAAGAGAATTTCGATGTATTTGTGGACAAAAAATTTCAAAAGGTGGACTGGTCCCGGCGGCCGTTAAAAGATGACATGATTGCCTATTCCGTGGGGGATGTGGCCCACTTGATAGCGCTCCACGACCGCATAAAAGAACGGCTTGAACGGATGAACCGGTTCTCCTGGGCAAAGGAAGAATTTGAGGCCCAGGCCAGTGTAAGATATGAGTCCAACCATCAATTGCCCCTGTTTAAAAAATTTAAGGGGGCCGGGAAAATGGACAACCGGACCCTGGCAATTCTGGAAAACCTGCTCCAGGTCCGCATGGACATTGCAGCCAAAAAAGATCTGCCCCTGTTTAAAATCATGTCCAGCCAATCTCTTCAGGCCCTGGCCACCCATCGTCCCAAGGCCATTGATACCATGGTTTCCATCAGGGCCCTGAGTAAAAAACAGGCAGACATGTACGGCCGTCTGTGCCAGGAAGCCATCGCTTCTGCCATGGCTTTGTCCCACGGTCAATTGCCCAGTTATCCGAAAACCCGTCTGCCAAGGAAAAGTCCCCGGGTATTAGAGTGCATTGATCTTTTGAAAAAAATGCGGGAACGCTCGAGTGTCTCGCTTGGTATGGAACCGGGCTTTTTAATCAACAATAATCTGATTTCGGCCATTGCATTTGAAAATCCCAAGACCAAAGCGGATCTTGGGAAGATGGACGTTATGCGGAACTGGCAGTTAGAAGCCCTGGGTGATGAGATTATTAAAACCCTTGGCCATTGCCGTTAAATTGCCTGGAACAGTGAAAAAAAGTAACAATTTAAGAAAAATGACAATTGAAGAAAAGTATTAAAGGAAACCGCATGGAACTCAATTTTTCCAAGATGGAAGGCCTTGGCAATGATTTTGTGATTTTAGATGACCGTGCCGGGCAGATTGAAGCTATCATTTCCTACCCGGACCTTGCGAAAAAATTGTGTGACCGGCATTTTGGTATTGGCGGGGACGGTATCATCCTGGCCCGGGAGTCGCAGGACCATGATATGCGGTTTGTTATCATCAATTCCGATGGAACTGAGCCTGAGATGTGCGGAAACGGCATGCGGTGTTTTGCAAAATATCTCTATGAAAAAAAAATATTGACCCAACGCTCCATGCGGGTTGAGACCCTTGCCGGAACCGTTATTCCCGAAGTTTTTGTGGACGAAAATGATCTGGTCACATCGATAAAAGTGGACATGGGCGCTCCTGTCCTGTCCTGCAGGGATATCCCCTTTGTCTGTGACCATGAAACCGGTATTGAGGAATCCATTGAAATTCCCGGCATCCAGTCGGTCACCGTCGTCACCGTCGTATCTATGGGAAACCCCCATGCCGTGATTTTTGTGCCTGATATTCACGGGGTGGATGTGGAAGGCATCGGTCGCGCCATTGAAATCCATGGCAGGTTTCCCGAAAAAACCAATGTGGAGTTTATTGAAACGGTCAGTGACACAGAACTAAAAATGAAAGTCTGGGAGCGGGGGGCCGGTATCACCCTCGCCTGCGGCACCGGTGCCTGCGCATCTCTTGTGGCGGCAAACCTCACCCAAAGAACCGGTCATCGGGCTCTTATCCACCTGGATGGCGGGGATCTTGAAATTTTCTGGGACAAGGACAGTGGTCATATCTTTAAAACCGGTCCGGCCACCCTGGTTTTTGAGGGCAGTATTTCTATTTGATTGCCAAACCAAGCTGGTTTCGGTTGAGTCTTTTTAGGCAGGACTCGTACAAAGCGGTATCAAAATTTTGGGAGCGTTCATTCATAAATCCATGGAGACCCCTTGTTTTGTGGCAGGAAACCTTTGGGGTCTGGTCAACATCTGAAATCAGGTGATCCACATCAAAATGGGGTTCTGATCGAGGCCAGATAAGCCGGGTGTCAAAGAGTGGCTGGAGTCGGGTGTGATGCCGGATCTGGGAGCCGTAAAACCCAATGGCCTGTTGGATGCCGGTAAAGGCGGGGTCGGCGGATAAACACCAGATGGCCGCAGCCCCCACACTGAACCCGATCAGGGCCTGGGGCAACCTGCCCGTCTTTGTGTGATCAGATTTTAGGTGATCCGCAATTTTTTGGGAATAGGCCAAAACTCCCACCTGATCTTTGAAAAAGGCATGGGCCGCTGCCTCGTTTTTGAAGCGGGTACTGCCGTCATAGGGATCAACGATTTTGATGGTGTCGGCCTGTAATCGCCCGGCCAGCCGGTCCAGGGCCGGGGTGTGTCCGAAAATATCGGCTGCAATGAGAACCTTCATGGGATTTACTTTTTCCATTATCGGGTGTTTTAAAATTACAGGACCAGGGATTGTGATGCCAGGTAGGCCACGGTATCCACCTTTATTCCCAGTTGAAAATGAGTGGACAATTCATCCAGTTGGCGGTGGCAGGAAAGACAGGCCGTGGCCAGATGATCACAGCCTGTGGCCTTCATCTGATCTGCCTTGGGTCTGCCCGTGATCATCCGTTTTTTTGTGCTGGTGCTGTCCTGGAGAATTCCCCCCCCGCCGCCGCAACAAACTCCGTCCGCCCGGTTGGGGGTCAGTTCCACCACCCCGTCGCAGCAAAGGGCCAGAAGTTCCCGGGGGGCGTCATAGCTCCCGGATTTTCTGGCAATATTGCAAGGATCGTGGTAGGCGATTTTATGGGGGTGGATGGTCGGGTCAAATTTGAGCAACCCTTTTTTGGCATATTCAAGTGTCAGCTCCGGGATGCTCATGACATTAAATGCGGGTTTTCTGCCGATAAGTTCGGGCAGCAAAAATTTAAGTACATGGTAACCGTGGCCGCATTCGCTTAAAACAAGGGTTTCAATGCCCAATTTTTCTGCCGGTGCAACCACCATGCGGGCAATTCTTTGGGCAATATCGTCCTTGCCCACAAAATATCCCCAATTGGTGACGTCGGTATGAAAAGAGGACATGGTCCAGGTTTCCTCCATGGCATAAAAGAGTTTTCCCATGGCCGTCAAATGGAGCAGGTTAATGCGAAGTTCCCTGGGGTTGGGCAGGTAAAGAAATTTTGACCCCGGAATATCATGGGGGATGGTGGCGTTTGGATCCTCCATTTCATCCGCAAATTCTTCCGATACCCATTCAACAGTTTCCACAAATTCTTCCCGGGTCAGCCCATTGACATCCCCTGTTTCCAGTCGGGATTTGATGCCTTTTTCGATGTCGAAAGGAATCTTTCCTGCCGCAATGGCAAGGCTTCTGCCACGGCGGACCACCACATCCATGGCAATGCCCATGGGGCACCCCTGGGTGCATCTATTGCAGATCAGGCAATCCCAGAGCATGCCGCTTTTCACCAACTTCTCATCCAGTCCCAGGGCTGCCATGCGGACCATCTGCCGGGGGATGGGGCCCCCTTGTCCGGCAAACCAGGTGCACCGGGAATTGCAGGCACCGCAGGTCAGACATTCAGATATATTGTCTTTTTGGGAGAGGTGGTTCAGCAGGTTGCTTAGGTTTGAATGGGTATTTATGGTTGCCACCATTGTTTTTCTCCTTCTCCTTTTACGCCCTGGAAATAAGGCACTCAAATTTGTGGGGTTCATTGGCCGCCACAGGTTCCCATGCAATTTTTCCCGGGGGGATCCCTGGCATTCTTGCAATGGCGTCAACTTCTAACCTGGCCGTGGTGCTTCCTTCCATGGATCTGCAGTTCCCTTCATGGCATCCGCTGACAATGATTTTTGAAGCCCCGTTGATAAGGCTTTTTAAAATCATGTCACAGGAGATGCGGCAGGCACAGGGAAGAGAGATCAGCTGGGTTCTTTCCGGAAGAACCATCTTGTCTGCCGCCAGGGCAGCAGACCGTTCACAGGCAAATATCACCACCTGGTCTTTTTTCTCCCGGTTTTCAATTTGGTTTACAACCCGATTTACAATTTGGTCATTGCTAAATTTATCGGACTCAATGGCATAGGCCGGGCAATTGGACACACATAAATGGCAGGAGAAACAGGCCTCTTCCATGATCTGGGGCCGCATCTTTTCGTTGAGAATAATGGCGGCATGGGGGCAGATTCGGTAACAGGTCAGGCATTTGGCACAGCGTTTTTCATCGATCGTAACCCCGATTTTTTTTGGGGGTAACTCCTGGGTGTGAAGGGATGCTATAATATCCTGGATTTCTTTCCTAAGGTCATGGTCATCCACCTCATCATGGCTGGTGCCGGCAAAAAAGAGTCCTTTTCGCGGGCTTTGGGTAAGCCTGTGCCGAACATTTGCCGGCTGCAAAAAGCCTTCCCGGTCCAGGGAGGAGTGCAGTAATTTTGCAATGGCCTCAAACCCTTCACAGGAACGGATGCTTTCGGGCAATACCAGGCAGTCACATTCCAGGGCCAGGTCAAAGTCCGGCAGGGTGGCTTCTTTGAGGCGGATATGAAACCCTTTTTTTTGGGGGGTTATTTCAATATCTTCCGGGGTATTGAACCTGAGAAATCGGATGCCGGAGCGTCGGGCCTGGTCATAGAGGCGCTGGCCCAGAGCGCCGTGGACCAGCATTTTGTGCATGAGAAGGGTGATTTTTTTACCGGCTTTCCTTGCGGCCATGGCCATTGTAAGTGCCTGGCGGGCAGCGGTTTTGAATTGGGGGCCGAAATAATCCAGGAGGATCAGGCTTTTTTCCGGCACCTCCTTGGGGGGTATCTTTGCAAAGGAGTTCAGGTCCATGGCGGCCTGAAAGTCACCCTTGCCGGCATTGGGGAGGGTGCAGGGTTCCGGAGCCGCAATGATGGCACCGCAGGAGAGGGTCTCTTTCTTTCCCTGATCGTCATAATAGATGGCAAATTTTCCGGCCGTACCGTCCACGGCCAAAATTTTGGCCAGGGTCAGGGAACGACTTCCCCGGGGAAGCGTTGTGTCCGGATCGGCACCAAAGGCATACACCGGGTATCCTTGGTCGGCAACGGCCCGGGCAACCCTGGCTGCCTGGGGGCCGTCTCCAAGGACAGCCACCGTTATATCAGGTTTTTTGCCAAGCCCCAGATCTTCTATCACCTTTGCCCCGGCAATTTTGCCTTCCTGGATTGAGGCCAAAATATCCTTGGGACCTTTGGCACACCCCACAATATAAAGATTATCGGCAATGGCGGCGTCTCGTGTATTGAAAAATCCCCAGTCATTGGGAATGGCTTCCAAAAGGGCGGCGGTTTCGTTTAACCCCAGGGCTGGTTCCATGCCAACGGACAACACCACCAGATCAAAAAGTTTTGCAATTCTTGATTGGGTGGTTCTGTCTTCGGTTACCAGGGTCAAGGCCTGGGTGTCAGGATCTTCCAGAATTTCAGCCGGAACGCCCTGGACCAGGTTAATCTTTTCGGAAAGTTGCTCAAAGGTCTGGCGGATTTCCTTGCCGATAATTTGAAGGTCCATGTAAAAAAGGGTAACCCGGGCATCTGGAATTACATGGACTAATTTTTGGGCATGGCGCAGGGAAATTTTACAGCAGACCTGGGAGCAATAATCCTTTCCCAATTCCCTGTTTCGGGATCCCACACATTGGATAAAGGCAATCCTTGGGGTTGGGGTCTTTTCCAAAAGCGGTTCCAGTTTCCCTTCTTTGAGAAGAGCGTTGAGCTGTGCCGTGGTGATGATGTTTTTGCTGTTCTCTGAATGAAGGGAGGGAAGGGCGGCCGGATTAAAGGGTGAAAAGCCTGTTGCCAGAATCACCTTGGCAGCCAGTATGGTCTTGCCCGAGGTCAGGAGGGCTTCAACTCCCTGATCGGTTTTTTTAAGGGTATCAATTTTTGTTTTTAAATGAAGGGAGACATTTTCCTGGTCTGCCACCTCTTGGGCCATTTCCCGGCTCAGACAGGCCCCGCAGTTCTTGCAGGTATTCGTGGCCATACAGGCCCACAGAGCGGCTTTTCCGCCAAGTTGTTCCTGTTCTTCCACCAGGTGCACGGACAGATCTTGGTGTTTCAGGGAACGGGCAGCAGCCATCCCGGCCACACCGCCCCCCAAAATTAGAATGCTGGGAGATCTTTCTTTCATATTTTTCTCCAATATTTAAAGAATACTGGTTCAATACTGCATGGGGTGGTTCTGCTTTTTAAGGTGACAGGTTCAGGCGTTAATCTTCAGATTTATTTTTCAGCAACAATTCAAATTGTTATAAAGGATTTCTTAGCACACAAGTTTATTAAATTAAAAGAATTTAATAAAAAGAATTTAATTAACACCGTTCCAGATTGCAGATCCCAGGATGAAAAGCACTAAACCTAAGGCCGCAGGTTCCATTCTTCCGGGCGTAAAAATTTTGCGTAAAACTTTGGAAAGGGGGAAAAATAAAAAGCCCCAGAAAATACCTGCCATAAAACCGAAAACATGGGCAGAGATATCTGTGTGCTCTCCCTGGCTGAACAGGCCTACCAGGGTGGCGCCGGCAAACAAGGGAATCAGGCGGTTTAATTGAAAAGGGCTATTGCTGTTTCGCATCTGATAGGCGGCAAGGGCTCCGGCCGCCCCCATGATGGCTGTGGACGCTCCAATGGACAAAAGGGCGGTTTGATGAAAATATGCATTGACCAGATTGCCGCTGGTACCGGCACACAGGAGGAGAAAGGGGCCGGTGCCGTAACCCGTCAGGCTGATCAAGGGCGCCCCAAAGATGAGAATGCCGGCCAGGTTACCCAACAAATGCTGCCCGTCTGAATGGAGAAAAAGGGCGGTAATGGCTCTAAAGGTCTCCCCCTGACCAATGTACAGGGAAGAAGCACCAAATTTTAGGATCATCTCCCTGTGGATACAAAGCTTCAGGCAGATCAGATGGATGGTAACGAGCAGACCCATGATCGCATAGGCGGCAGGTGTGTTAAAAGAAGAAATTTCAACCTCCTGGATTCTTTTGGAGAGGCCGAAAAATTTGTTTTCCCGGAAATACTGATCTACACTTTTGACAGCACCTGCCGTGTGCTCCCGGGATACCAGGATATCAAATTGCCAGTGGCCGGATTTGCCTTGCGTTAATTGTTTTTCAACCCGGGCACCAATATTTTGGGATGCCAGGATGAGCAGAATTAAATCGGCTTTCTTCTGGGGAAGATTTTTAAAAATTCTTTCCATTTCCATGGGTTTCACGCATACTGCCCAATAAAGAGATTTCGGTTTATATTACCCTAGGTTTATCTCAATAATAGGAGAAAATAAAGCATGCAGATAATTCGATTCATGACCAAGGAAAAAAAAATGGCTTGGGGAACCGGCTATGACGGCCATACTGCTACTCTTTTAAGGGGAGATATTTTTTCAAAGTTTTTGGATACAGGCCAGCAAATATCGGTTCAAACGCTTCTTCCCCCCATCCAACCGGCTGCTATTTTTTGTATCGGTCTTAATTACCGGCTCCATGCACAAGAAACCGGCATGGCATTGCCCGAGTATCCGGTGGTTTTCATGAAAAATCCCGGTTCTGTCATCGCCCATGGGGACGCCATTGAAATCCCTTTTTCCTGTGCCAAGATCCCTGAGGTGGATTATGAGGCAGAGCTTGGTGTCATCCTTAAATCCCCTGTTAAAAATGTGTCCGAGGCCAGGGCCCTGGACCATGTCTTGGGCTATACCTGTGCCAATGATGTGTCCGCCCGGCGGTGGCAGAAAAATGGGGGCGGCGGTCAATGGGTAAAGGGGAAAAGTTTTGATACCTTTTGTCCCTTTGGTCCGGCTTTGGTTACCCCGGATGAGGTGGGCGACCCCCAGGATCTGAGCGTTGAATGCATTCTCAATGGAAAGACAATGCAGAAGGGCCATACCAGCGACATGATTTTTTCCGTGGCCCGGATTATCGCCTATCTGTCCCAGTCTGCAACCCTTTTGCCCGGCACCCTGATTTTGACAGGAACCCCTTCCGGTGTCGGTTTTACCCGGAAGCCCCCGGTCTATCTTACCCCCGGGGATGTGATGGAAACACGGATTGAAAAGCTGGGTGCCCTGGAAAACAGGGTCGTATCGGAAAATATAGAGACCCTGGGATAATTAATTAAAAATCAGCCGGATTGTTGTTTAGTCAAAAAAAGGCTCGATTCTTTCCCCCCGGAGATATTCGTACATCATGGATATCTGTCCTGCTGTATTTCTGGGAAGGGAAAGAGGTGGCAGGTCATTTTTATCGAACCAGCCCACATCACTGGTCTCCGATCCGGTAGAAATATTGTCGTCTAATTTTTCGCAGAGCAGATAAATTTTGTAAATATACTCGAACGCTGGCGGCATTCCCTGTTTTTGTTTATCCATGACGGCCAGTAATTTTACAGCCTTTACCTTCAGACCCGCTTCTTCATAGCACTCTTTGACGGCCACCTCGCCCGGGCTGTAGGAAATATCGGCCCAGCCACCCGGCATGGCCCAGCAGCCGTCAACATTTTCCTGTATCAGAAGGATCTGTTCTTTTTCGTTGAAAACCACGGCACGAATATCTACCTTTGGGGTTCGGTAGCCGTTTCGTTCTTCAATTACCGGAACGATCTCCTGGATGGGGACATGGGTCATTGTTTCCAGCATGTCCAGACATATGTCTCGGATCTCCTGGTAGCGTTCCCAGTCATAGGATATATCCGATAGTTCAAGTCCGATCTCGGCCAGGGCATGCAGACGTTTTATTTTTTCAAAGTAGTATGTTGACATAACAAAATTGTGTTGATGAAATCAGAAAAATAAATCAGCCTCCAAATAATAAATAATTACCAGGCAGCAATGATGCCAGCCTTGGCTTTATAGTACCGGCACCTGCATTGTGTCAAGGGCTGGAAAGCATTTCTTCCCGGGAGGCAAACAGATATTTATTCGCCCTTTGTTGAAATTTTAAATACGGTCAGGACCCAGATTTCCTTATCCTCTTTGATCACCGTTCTCAAAGACATGAAAAAAAATCTGGGTGCAGAATCCTCCCGCATTGAAATCATTATTTCTTATTTTATCGAAAAGAGTGCCCCCAGTACCGGATCTAAGGGCTCATGAATTATACCTGCTTTATTTTGGGATATCCCGATGCCGAAGGCAATACTATCAGAGTGAGTTTTTTTTCGAAGAAAACAGACAAAAGTAGTTGCACTTTATTCAGGTGAGCCAGCCGGTTCTGGCAGGGCTATCTTGTTATTTTATAAAAAAAGCGGGATGGCATTTTCAATGGCCAGGTCAAACAAGGCAATAACGGGTCTGGGAAAAATTCCCAATCCTAGTATGATCACAATCAAGACACACCCCAAACACTTTGAAAAAAGGTTCATATCAATGGGGGAATCGTTTTTTGCCTCATCGGTATAGGCGGCCCGGATGAGTTTCAGGTAAAAATAGGCGGAAATTCCCGCATTGATGACAGCAAAGATCACCAACGGATACATGCCCTTATCAATGGCAGCCAGAAAAACCAATAATTTGCCCATAAAGCCTGCTGTCGGGGGGAGGCCGGCGAGTCCCACAGCCCCTACGGCCAGGGTGGCTGCAAGAACAGGAGACCGCTTGTGGAGTCCGCTGATTTCAGAAAATCCAATATTATTACCCAGGGGGGCCAGGTGGTAAATCACATAAAAACAGGTAATGTTTAAAAACAGGTAGGCCGTTATATAATAGGCAGAAGCCACCATCCCCTGGTGGTTGCCTGCGGCAAATCCCACCATGAGATATCCGGCATGGGCAATACTGGAATAGGCCAGCAGCCGTTTAATATCCTTTTGAACAAGGGCGGACAGGTTGCCGATGGTCATGGACGATACCGCCAGAATTGAAATAATGATGGTGAGCACACTGGGCACATGGTCCAAAAGGGTTATCAGGCGTAACAGCATCAAGGTGGCTCCCACCTTGGGCATGGTGGCCACGAAGGTTGCGGTCTCATTGGCGGCGCCCTGGTAAACATCGGGTGCCCAAAAATGCATGGGGAACAAGGCCAGTTTAAAAAAGATACCGCAAAAAATCAGGGTAAATCCGACTACCAGAAGAGGGTCATGGACGATCATACCCGGAACGATCTGGGCCAGTTCGTGTAAATAAGTGGTATTGGTGAGGCCGTAAACGTAACTGACACCGTAAAGCGTAACCCCCGTGGCAAGGGCGCCGAACATGATATATTTCAGGGTTGCTTCCATCTGGCCGCGGTAGCCTTTTCCCTTTCGGCGGAAGGGAATAATCACGTACACTGAAAAGGAAGCAATCTCAAATGAAAGAATCAGGGTTAAAAATTCGGCTGCACTGGCCAGCAGGACCAGCCCGAAGATACTTAAAAACAGGAAAAAATAATATTCGGCATTCAGCCGTTCTTTTACCCCCAAAAGACCGGGACTCATGGCAATGACAAAGGCAAATCCCAGACACAGGACCAGTTTAAACACCTGGGAAAAGGGTTCGATACTATAGGCATTGAAAAAATAGACCCCGGTTTCATTAAAGGCTGCCATGGTGGCTGCCGTTGCTATGATAGCGCCGGCAAGCGCAATCCTTCGAAGGGTGTTTGATGGCAATTTTCCCAATGAAAGGAAAAAAAACAAAAGTGCCATAAAAATCAAAACAAATTCAGGTAAAAAATGCATATATATCATCCTGATTGGTAAAATATTTAAATCAAAGACCCCAAAAGGGCTTTCAATGAGATCAAAACAGCATGGGCTGCGCCCTGGGTTTCAAGTGCGATCCCCTGGTGATACTGGTGGATCAGGTGGGCCACGCTTTCTTCCATAACGGCGAGAAACGGGGTCGGATAAAGCCCGATCCAAAATACAAAAACAGCAAAAAAGGACAGGGTCAGTCCTTCCCTCACATTCAGGTCCCATCCTTTTCTGGATTCATCGACGCCGTGGCCGTCATCATCGGCCCAGATCATTTTCTGGGTCAATTGCAGCATATAGGCAGCCGCCAGAATGGCACCCGGGATGACGCAAAACCCCAAGACCATATTTTTCTGAAAGGCGGAAATTAAAATCATGAATTCGCCCACAAAGGAATTGGTTCCCGGAAACCCGAAGGAAGACAGGGAAAAAACAACAAAAAAAATGAGGAATAGAGGCATGGACCGGCCCAGGGCGCTGTTGTCTTGTATTTCCCGGCTATGGGTTCTCTCGTATAGAAGACCCACACAGACAAAAAGAGCACCTGCGGTAATGCCGTGGTTGATCATTTGCAGGATGGCGCCTTTCAGTCCCATGGCAGAGCCCACAAAAATGCCCAGGGTCACAAAGCCCATATGGCCCACACTGGAATAGGCAATCAGTTTTTTCAGGTCGGTCTGGCCCAGGGCCAGGTACCCGCCGGCAATAATGGAGATGACGGAAATTACGATAAACGCCGGGGCAAATACATGGAACGCGCCCGGTGTGATGGGCATACAAAAACGTAAAAATCCGTACCCTCCCATTTTCAACATCACTGCTGCAAGGATAACGCTGCCCGGGGCCGGGGCCTCAACATGGGCGGCAGGCAGCCAGGTGTGAAGGGGGAACATGGGAATTTTAATGGCAAAGGCAAGGGCAAAGGCAAGGAAAATCAGAACCTGATATTCTAGGGCAAAGGGGTGGTCCATGATGGCCGGGATGAAAAAGGTGCCGGTTTTGATATAGATGGAGACCACGGCAACAATGAGAAAGACGCTTCCCAGCAAGGTATACAAAAAAAATTTAATGGCGGCATAATCTCTTCTCTCCCCTCCCCAGACGGCAATGAGCAGATACATGGGGATGAGCATGGCTTCCCAGAAAATAAAGAAAAGAATGGTGTTAAGACTGACAAAAACACCCACCATAAAGGTTTCCATTAAAAGAACAGAAAAGACAAACTCTTTATGTCGTTGGCCCACATAGGTAAAGGAACACAAGAGGACCACCGGCATGATGAATACGGTGAGCATGACCAAAAGCAGGCTGATGCCGTCCACCCCCACGCAATAATTAAGATGAAGTGCATCAATCCATCCCCTTTTTTCAACAAACTGATACAGATGGGTTGTACTGTCAAACCGGGTGTACAGCGGCAGGGCAACAATGGCGGTAGCAACGGATACAACCACCCCCCAGATCTTATGGAATGAGGCGGTTTTTGCCTGGCTGTCGGGAACCGTCAAGGTCACCAGGGCGCCCACCAGGGGCAACGCAAGAACCAGAGAAATGATCGGATAGTTGAGTGTGTTATAAATCAGATAAGCCATGGAATTTTTATGCTCCTGTGTTTAACATGATGGCCAGGATAATCACGGCAAACAGAAAAATGACGGCACCGCCGATATAGTGCTGAATTTTTCCTGTCTGGATATGCCTGAGCTGGTCGCCAAAGGACAACACCGATTTGGCTGACCCGTCAACGGCCCAGTCGATACCGTCGACATCAAACCGGGAAAACCCCTTTGCCAACGCCTTGGTTATTCGGATGCCCAGGGTTTTATACACGGAGTTTAAAATCCTGTCAGCCCCTCCCAGCCAGCGTTTCACAAAGGCCAGAAACAAGGGCGTTGCCTTCCTGTAAAATCCGTCCAGGTCCAGGGCAATCTTGTCCTTGGGCTGAAGGCGCTTGATGAACAGATAAAAGCCCAATCCGGTGCAGGCTAAAATCTGGAATGTTTCCGACAAATGATAGGCGGAATAGGGATGGTAGTCCACCGCATAGGGCAACAGGGAGTACAGGGCCTTAAAGCCCGGACCCGTTCCCAGAAACAGACAGAAAAAGGCGGCAAGACCCATGGCAAGGTTCATGTGCCAGTCGGCTTCCCTGGGGGGAGGATCATAGGTTTTGTCAGGCCCGAACCAGATAAAATAGGGCAGTTTGATGCCAACGGAAAGAAAGGTTCCCACGGCAGCCAGGGAAAGCACCAGCATAACCACGGGCTGGTGATTTTCTCCAGCCGCTGCAATGATCATTGATTTGGAAATAAACCCCGAGGTTAAGGGGAAGCCGGAAATAGAGATGCCGCCGATCATGGTAAAGAAAAAAGCCCAGGGCATGTACCGGTAAAGTCCGCCCAGCTCGCTGAGTTTGGATCGGCCGGTCATCTGGAGGACGGCGCCGGCGCCCATGAACAGCAGGGCCTTGTACAGGATATGGGCATAGGCATGGGCGCAGGCGCCGTTAATGGCCATCTGTGTCCCGATCCCCACGGCACAGACCATGTACCCCACCTGGCTGATGATGTGATAGGCCAGGATTCTTCTGGCATCATTTTCAATGACGGCATAAAATACCCCGTACAGGGTCATCACCGCGCCCAGGATGATCAAAATGTCAAAGCCGGGAAATGCCCGGGCAAGCACATAAACGGCCGTTTTGGTGGTAAAGGCGCACATGAAAACAGCCCCGGATACGGTGGCCTCGGGATAGGCGTCTGCCAGCCAGGCATGGAGCGGGGGAACAGCGGCGTTGAGTAAAAATCCGGTCATGATCAGATACTCGGCCAGTCCGGCCGTGTTTGGATTCAATTGGTCAAAGGAAAGGTTCCCCGTTGTTTTGTAGCGAAGCAGGATACCCCCCAACAGGATCAGCCCGCCAATGGTGTGGATCAGCAGGTAACGAAATCCGGCACCTGTTGCCTTGGGTTTCGGGCTGTACCAGACCAGAAAAACAGAGGAAAAGGCCATGAGCTCCCAGAAAATAAAAACCGTGAGATAATCCCCGGCCAGGGTGGTGCCCAGAGCCCCTGCCACATAGAGAAATCCGGCGGCTTTCTGACCGGCCTCTTTCACCTTAAGCCCATAGAGCGTTCCGATGAAGGCCATGATTACAAAAACATGGAGAAAAATAAAACTGAGTTTATCCACCCGGCCAAGGACAAGATCAAATCCTAGCCAGGTGATCCTGCCGAATATCCCTGTTTCCGGAAACTGGTAGATCACCCCTAGGGCGACCAGGGGGACTGCCAGAAAAATGGGTTTGATCAGACGGGTCTTTTTCAGGACCGGCGCCAAAACAGCGGCCAGGATAAACCAGGATGCAGGATGCATGAAAATACGTTCAATCATAATAGTTAATATCCTTCATCAAGAAGACATGGTAGATCCCCTTGAACAGGGCGATCATAAAGATACACCCGGCAAAGGCAAAGGCTGCCCAGAATCCTTGGATATGATCCCCCCAAAAATGGGCGCCGTGCCGGTCAGCAAAACAATCAAACACCAGGGAAGCCGCAACACTGCCCAGCAGCAGAAATTTTAACAAAATTGGATGGTTGCGTAAACGGGTCAATAAGCTGTGCATTTAATTTACCACCAGACGAATAAGGGTTAGCAAGGGATCTGGGAATATTCCCAGGGCCAGGGAAAAAAAGGCGGTCACGATTATGGGCAGCACCATGAACAACACCAGTTTGGAGGTTTCAAGATTCTTGAACAAGGGATCTGAAAGTGTCTGCCGGCGGCCGGAATAGGCCTTGATTAAAATCGGAACAAAGTAGCCGGCATTTAAAAGGGAACTTGCCAGCAGCACAATCAAAAGCCCCGTGTTTTTAAGCTCCATGGTTCCCACGGCCAGAAACCACTTGGTCACAAATCCGCAGGACAGGGGAACGCCGATCATGGAAAGGGAGGCAATACCAAAGGCGGCCATGGTCATGGGCATGGTATACCCGGTCCCTTTAAGCTCGTCGATCTGCTTTTTGCCCGTGGCCACAAAAATAGCACCGGCGCAAAAAAACAGGGTGATTTTTGAAAAGGCATGGTTGGCAATATGGATCAGGCCGCCGGTAATTCCCGAGGGGGTCAGCAAGGCCACCCCCAGAACAATGTAGGATAACTGGCTGATGGTCGAGTAGGCAAGCCTTGCCTTCAGGTTGGTCTGGGTCAGGGCGAGCAGCGAGGCGGCCAGGATGGTAAAGGAAACAATATAGGCGGTGACCAGCCCCAGGCCATACTCTGAGAGCAGGGCCGTTCCAAATACGGACAGCATGACCCTGACAATGGAGAAAACCCCCACCTTGACCACAACCACCGCATGGAGAAGGGCAGAGACCGGTGTCGGCGCCACCATGGCAGAGGGCAGCCAGTTGTGCAGGGGCATGATGCCGGCCTTGGCAAACCCGAACAAACACAGAAAATAGGAGATGGCCACCAGCAGGTGGCTGGCATCCCCTTTAAAAATTCCCTGGACAATATCAGCAGCGGTGAATTCCAGGGTTCCGGCCGTAAAATAAATAATCACCATGGCCGGCAGCAAAAATGCCTTGGAGGTGAAAAACAGATAAATCAGATATTTTTTTGCACCTTCATACCCTTCCTTGTCCTGGTGGTGGGCCACCAGGGGATAGGTAACAATGGACACAATCTCGTAGAACAGGTACAAGGTGAACAGGTTTCCTGCAAAGGCAGCGCCCATGGCACCGCCCACGGCGGCTGAATAACAGACATAAAACCGGGTCTGGGCATGTTCGGAAAGCCCTCTCATATAGCCGATACAATAGAACCCGGCCAAAATCCATAAAAAGGAGGAGGTCCCGGCAAACAAAAGGCTGAGTCCGTCCACCCGGAAAGAAATGTTGATGCCCGGTAAAATCTGGGTGAGATGATAGGTCAAAATGGAGCCGGACAAAACCTTTGGCACCAACAGCATCACCGACCCAAAGGTCAGAACGGCTCCTGCAAAAGACCAGAATTCCCGGACATTCTCTCTTCTATAAGAGATCAGATTGAGAAGGGCTGCGGCAAAGGGCAGGATCACAGTGAGGACCAGGACCGGATGGGAAACAAAGGCAAGAGATGCAAAATTCATGGGGGTTCCTTTATAATTTCAAATCTTTTACATCATCCGGATCGACAGTGTAATATTTGCGATAAACAGACAGGCTGACACTCACCATAATGGCGGCTTCGGTTGCAGCCAGGCCCATTATAAAAAGGGTAAATGCTCTTCCCGTGTTCGGCTCTGCCGCTGTAAACCGTGAAAAAGCCATGAAATTTAATCCGGCCCCGTTCAGAATCAACTCCACCGCAATGAGCATTCTGATAAAGGATCGACGCTGGATCAACCCATAGCATCCGGCCGCAAACAAAAAAACGGAAAGGAGCAAATAGATATGGATGTTGTTATTTAACATGGAGATTATTCCTTTAAATTGCGCTTTAGTGTTCGTCCATGGATACGGAGGCTTTATCATCGGTGACATGTCCGCCCCGGGCCAGAATAATCGAGCCCACAATACCAATTAACAAAATGATGGATATCAGCTCAAAGGCCATACAATATTTATAGAGGAGCATTTCACCTAATGGCCCGATGTCACCGTTTGGAAATACAGTGGAAACCTTCCAGTCGGTATTAAAAATCAGAACGCCCATGGGTGCAGACAAAAGACCACAGGCCGTCAGGGCCAAAGGCATGTGCTTTCCTTTAATCTGTCGCCGGTTGATTTCACTGGGTGTATAGGAGATCATAATACCAAATACCAGCACAACACAAAGGGCACCAACGTAGATCAATACCTGCATCATGGCCAGAAACATGGAGCCCAGAAAAAAATAAAGCCCGGCAATTCCCAGCATGCACACCGCAAGTCCCAGCATCGAGTGCATGAGAAGTATATTTCTTCTTACGGCCAGATAAGCGCCCATAATGGTTATCACGACAAATAAAACAAACAATATGTCGGACAAATGCACAAGATAACTCATTGGCTTTTTTTTACCTCTTTTAATAAATCAAAAATAAAATCTTCCTTGGAAAAGGATGCCAGCTCATACTCACATGAAAACTCAATGGCTTTTGTCGGGCAGACATCCACACAATTTCCGCACAAGGAGCAGCTGGTATAATTATAGACATAACGACTCAGCACCCTTCCTTTGACACCTTCCTCTTTCACCCCCGAAAGATCGATACAAGATGAGGGACATTCTTTGGCACACCGGTTGCAAACAATGCATCGGTGGGTATGGGTTTCAGGATCAAGCACCATGGTAAGATGCCCCCGGATGTTGGGGGTCACCTCAATTTTTTCACGGGGATACTGAACGGTTACCGTGGGTTGAAAAATTGCCTTTAAGGTTACGAGCATCCCGCTCAACAGACTTTTGGACCCCCGGTAGAGATCATGAAAATAGCCGTTCATATCATCTCCTTAAGAAGAGGGAATAATTTAATGCAAATGGCGGTTAACAACAGGTTTACCAGGGAAAATGGAATCAGATATTTCCATGAAAAGTTCAAGAGCTGGTCAAACCGAACCCGGGGAAATGTCCACCGGATCCAGACCATGATCACCATGAGAATATACACCTTTGCCAGAAACCAGACAGCCCCGGTATATTCAAAGAATGGCAAGGGAATTCCGTGCCATCCGCCCAGGAAAAGAACCGTTGCAATGGAACAGACCAGAAACATGTTGGCATATTCTGCAATTACGAAAAGAGAAAAACCGAATCCGCTGTATTCGGTGTGAAACCCTGCCGTGAGTTCACTTTCTGCCTCGGGAAGATCAAAGGGGTTCCGGTTGGTTTCGGCAAGCCCTGCAATAAAATAGATGATAAATGCCACGGGCTGTATCAGGATAAACCAGACGGTTCCCTGGGCCTCTACAATTCCCTGCATGCTGTAGGTGCGGGTCATGAGGGCAATGCACAGGATGGAGATGAGCACGGGCACTTCAAAGGAAATATTCTGGGCAACCGACCGCATGGCCCCAAACAGGGAATATTTGTTGTTGGATGCCCATCCGGCTATGACAATGGTTAACACATTGATCGAAGCAATGGTCACAATAAAGAGCAGGCCAAGGTTGAAATCCCTTGCCTGAAGCTTCTGGCTGAAGGGAATCACAATGAAGGGAAGAACAACCGGGGCAAAGGCAAGCAGCGGCGCAATCCTGAAAAGAACCCCGTCCACATCCCTGGGGACGATCAATTGCTTGCCGATGATTTTAATCCCATCCACGAACAGCTGGTAAATGCCGTGGGGGCCAACTTCCATGGGACCGGGTCTGCGTTGGATTCTGGCAGCCAGTTTTCGCTCCAGATATCCCATGATGATGGCATTGGCAAACCCGAATATGATCATGATTACGGCATAGGAAATAATTCGTACCATTGTGCCACATAAATTTTCCATTATCGATCAATCTCCGGTATGACCAGGTCAAAGCTTCCCATGGTGGTGACCAGGTCAGACAGCAGCATATCCGAACACAGATCCGGCATCACACTCAAGTTGGAAAAGGAAGGCACCCTTATTTTCAAACGATAGGGAACCTCACTGCCGTCACCGATCAAAAGAAAGGTCAGCTCGCCCCTGGCAGTTTCAACACTAAAGCTGGTCATGCCGGGTTTTAGCTTGATTTTTCCCTTCACCTTTGTGCGGAACTCTCCTTCGGGCAGTTTGTCCAGGGCCTGTTCAATGATTCTCAGGCTCTGTTCCATTTCAGCAAATTTGACCAGGTACCGGTCCATGCAATCTCCGTTTTTACCAACGGGTACATCAAAATTAAATTCCGGATAGACCGAATAGGGGGCATTTTTCCGGACATCATAGGCAATGCCGCTTCCGCGTAATACAGCCCCTGTCACCCCGTATTGCCGGGCCATATCCTCTGATATAACTGCAATCCCCTTCATCCGGTGGTGAAGGATCACATTGTTGTTGACCAGGGTTTCATACATGGGAAAGCGGCTACGAAGCTGTTGGATAAAGCCACGGGTTTTCTCGATGAAGGTGTCGTCAATGTCCTTCATGACACCGCCCACCCGGAAATAACTGTAGGTCAGGCGGGACCCTGTGATATCTTCCAAAATATCTAAAATGGATTCCCGGTCGTCAAAGGTATAAAGGATGGGGGTAAAGGCCCCAAGGTCCAGGATAAATGCGCCCAGCCACAATAAATGGCTGGCCACCCGGTTCAGCTCGGCCGTGATCACCCGGATATATTCCGCCCGAAGGGGAACCTCAATGCCGGCAGCCCGTTCAATGAGTCCTGCATACCCATGATTAAAGGCCATGGCATTGACATAATCCATCCGTCCGACATTGGCAAAAAATTGGGACCATGATCGGGACTCGCCCATTTTTTCATGCATCCTGTGACCAAACCCTATATCCGGCTGGGGATTGAGCACCCACTCCCCGTCCATCTCCAGAACCACCCGAAGAACCCCATGGGTACTGGGATGCTGGGGCCCAAGGTTCAGGTAAAACCGATGTTGTTCAGCTGTTTCCTGTTCAGGTGTCAGCTGTTTAGCAGTTAGCTGTTCAGCTGTCCGTTGTTCATTCGTCATTTTGATTCCCCTGCCCCAAAATACTCTCTGTTGATTTTAGAATTTTTTCATTTTTTAATAAGGGTTTTAAATCCCGGTCAGATTCATCCAGGATAAAGGTATTCATATTGGGGTGATTGACAAAATTTATCCCGAAAAAATCCCGGGTTTCCCGTTCATGCCAGTCAGCGCCTCGAAAAATATGGCAAATGGTCGGAACGTTGTTGTTCTCATCCACAGCACATTGGATCATAATGCGATGATTCACATCATACCGGGCAAACTGGTAAAGAATTTGAATCTTCGGCTCTGTGTGGCAGGCGGAGACAAACCCGATAAAATACTGAAGGTTTAAAAGCACCTGCACAAGATCGGTTATGTCATGGCTGGACTCAACCATCAGGTGGGCATGGAACCCTTTGGTCTGATAATTGGTCTCGATAACCCGGACCGGTAGGCCGGACACAGCAGTAACCAGTATTTGTGTGTGTTCATTCATGGGGGTAACTTCCTTTTTTATTCGCTATTTTCCCGGGGAGGATGGGGGGTTTGGGGAAAGGGATGACGGACACCGGAAATTTTTTCCTGGAGCTTAAAAAGTCCCTGCATGAGTGCTTCAGGCCTGGGGGGACAACCCGGCACATACACATCTACCGGAATAAGGGTGTCCACGCCAAGGATGACATTATAGTTTTCCTCCACGGCAAAGGGGCCGCCTGAAATGGCACAGTTTCCCATTGCAATCACCCATTTGGGATAGGGCATCTGTTCGTACAGGGTCATCAGGGCCGGTGCCATTTTTTTGTTCACCGTGCCGGAAACAATCATGAGATCACATTGTCTGGCAGAGGGCCTGAACACTTCAGCACCATAACGGGCCATATCGATCCGAGCCATTCCCGTTGCCATCATCTCAATGGCGCAGCAGGCCAGCCCAAAGGTCATTGGCCACAAGGAATTTGCCTGGCAGAATCTTAAAATTTTATCAGCCATGTCCAGTTTGAGCAACGGCCCTTTATCATGTTCTTCTCCCACACCATAAACCCGTTGGCGAAGTTCCTGGGTGAAGGCGTCTAACCCTGTATCTTTGGCAGTCTTTTTTTCCAATCAAATGCTCCTTTAACCCAGGCATAAACAATGGCCAGTGATAGAATAAAAATAAAGATAAATAATTCAAGAATTCCCCGAATCGCAGAAACCGTGTGAAAAACCTCCACTATGGGGAACAAAAAAAGAATGTCCACATCAAACACCAGAAACATTAATGCATACAGGTAATAGGAAATACCATACCGGAAATCCCAGGCCGTGCCAAAAGGATCCATTCCGCACTCATAGGCCTGGCATGTTTTTTTATAAAAGATGTGTTTGGGCCTGAGCAGATAGGAAAGAACAAAGGGGGCAAATGCGGCAATGGCGCCACCAATGAGAAAAACCATTATATACAGAGAGTCGATCAGATAATCCGGACTCATTCTTCCACCTTTAAATAGTATTTTTGTTCAGGCAGTCACAAAAAAATGCCCCCACCCCCAAAAAGGCAGAAGCACACCACCCAAAAAGTAATTTAACGGGGGGGGGTGTATCATGGTCTACTTATTTTTGTCAAGGAAGAGCTAGGTATTTTTTTTGTTCTATCAATATACTCAATTCTATATGAGATAATTAACACCAGATTTCAGGTTTGCCATATTTTTTTCTCTGTTTGGCCGCTTTATTAAAAAAAAGATAGAACAAATACGTATGGGTGGTTTTCGGACAAAGAAAGATGGACACATGTTGACGCGTCTCTTATTGTCAGCCGTAAACGTCACCAACAGTTCAATGAAGATGAAAAAATTGTTGTCAAGCAAGATAAAAATTGTACCGTAAAAGTGCAAAAAGGTGATTGATTCAGAAAACGATGAAATGTTGTTGTCTTGTCATTCAACACAGCGGGAAAAAAAAGAGCGAGCCATAAATAATCGTTTTATCGTAGGTCTTGAGGAAGCTCTAAAGTATCTTGAGGCAGGCCTGTTGGTCGGGTGAAATTACTGAGCTTTGGGAAAAAGTCTTAATTACCGGCTCTATGCTGAAGCCTCCTGTCTATATTACCCCCGGGGTAATTATAAAAATGCCCGGGAAGAAGGTGATAAAACTTCCCGGGCATTTTATGGAAATAAGAACTATCTGGAAGCGCCTATTGGCGGCAGCGCCTGGCCTGTTTGAGGCAGTCGCCGTTGTTTCCTTTACCGCCAAATCCACCTCGACCGCCCATGGCAAAACCATTGAGTTCAGGGGCAATCTTTTTGGCTGCCAGCTGGAAATCAATGCGTTTGGCCTGCATCTGGGTCCGAAGATCTGTGACATCCTCTGCCAGGGCATCTATTTTGGCTCTGTCAGGGTCAGAGGTTTCCATGAGCATGCGCAGCTCCTGGTGCTTGACCATCATGGCAGATCTGACTTCATAGGTAGTATCAATAAATTTTTGTTTGAGCGCCGTTAATTCATCCTTTTGCTCCTGGGACAGGTCATTCCAGGCATTGGTACCGTTTGTCCCGCCCGTATAATTGTTTCCTCCCTGACCAGAACCGCCGCATCCGCGACCACCGCCTCCCCATGAAAATGCGCTGGTGGCCAGAAGGGTTACTGCCAGTAAAGAAGTGATGACTATCATTGATTTTTTCATAACATGCTCCTTGTTTAAATTAAATGTGCTGATCCGTATTGATCGTTCTGAATATTATAATAGCAACTCCTGTGCCAGAAGAATATTTTTTTTATAAAGCACTTAAATTAAAAGATAAAATAAGGAAATTTAATTTTTTTGGGATAGCCCATACCCAAGGGGATATGTATCGTTTTTACCCGGAGAGGGTAGACAGGTGTATATAAATTACTCAGCTTCCATTGATATTTTTAAGAAAGCATTGATTGGATGATACTCAAAATGATTTTCACTGTGAAAAAATCTGTTTAATTGAGTCTTTCAAATTTGTCTGGATAATCCCTTGCAAGGTCTACATACAGTTGTTTTCCATAGGTCCAGAACTCTTTATGCTTTTGTTTAACATCACCAATGATTTTAAACGGAACGCCACCTGTGATTTTTTCATCGGGAATAATGGTGTTCTGGGGTATGACACACCCCTCTGCTACTATGGACCAGGACCCTATGACAACATTAAACCCGATAACAGAGCCAATCCCGATAACCGCATGGGATTTTATTTGTTTGCCGTGTATGATAGCCCCATGTCCCACTGTAACTCTTTCTTCCAGCTCAAGAATGCCGTTGGGTCTGATATGAAGAATTGCATTTTCTTCTATGGCGCTTCCTGCACCAATGATGATTTTTCCATAATCACCCCTGACAATAGCCCCATGGCCGATATAGCAATTGTCACCAATGGTAACGTCACCAATAACCCTGGCTGAATCGCTAATATATACTTTTTTACCAATTTTAGGGATTTTGTCATCGTACCTGTAAACTGCCATATATCACTCCTTTCTCTATTTCTTAAGAATCGGAAATGTATTCGCCCCCTGGGGCATGATCGTAAATGTCGGGGAACGGGTGCCGCACTTTTCATATGCGATTGCCAATGCCTCTTCCATGGTTGCGACTCCCTGAACACCGGCATTCTTTGCGATTTCAATATTTTTTTCCCGGGTGACCAGAATAATATGGCCCAGGTTTGCATACTCTAATTGCCGTACTGCAACCCAGCCCGAGATAAGAAAATTTTCCCGTACGGCCCTTTCCATTTCAAAGGCTGTGGGATGATTGAACCAGTCAAAGAATTCACTGGGTTCCTTAATATCCGGACAATCGGCAAGCACGATGGTAATTCCACCGGGTTTCATGGCGTAGACCGCATTGTCTATAGTTTTCTGGGACTGATAAAGATTGATGTCTTTTGGGTAGCCGCCAGCCGATGCAATGACGATATCTGCCTGTTCTTGAATGGCTACCCCGAATATTTTATCAACCAGTTTGGTTGCGTCCTGCCAGGCCGAGATCCAATTGCCTGCAAAAATACCAGTGATATCACCGTCTAGGTTGGGAACCACATTGATGAGAAAATCTGCCTTGAGAAATGCCGCAACATCCATCATGTCTTCGTGGGCCGGATTCCCTCTGGTTTTCATGTTGGCGGCCAATGGGTTTGAACCGTCACCCAGATTTTTCCCCATGGCCCACATATGATTTTGTTGGATGGTCTTAAGGGATGACACCCCCGGCATAATACTTTTTCGTCCGCCGCCGTATCCAACCATATAGTGATAAATAACGCCGCCTGTTAAAATAACGCGATCCGCCTCGGCCACAATGCGATTAAAAGATACTTCGGTTCCCCGGCCGGTCTTGCCGTAATAAACCATATTATCGGTGTCCCAGGCATTGTGATTAACAACCCGGACACGCTCATATATTTCTTTGCCGCATAGTTCAGCCATTTCCTCTGGTGTATTCTGGCGATGGGCGCCAACGGCAATAATAACCGTTATATCCTTATCTGCAATACCTGCTTTATTCAGCGTGTCTATGAGGATGGGCAGGGTCAACTCATTGTGCTGCCAGACCCGGGTGATATCGCTAACCGCAATGGCAACGGTTTCTCCAGGGTTAATAATTTCCGCCAGGGGAGGGCTATCTATGGGATTGGCCAGAGCATATCGATAGGCGATAGACAAATCTTCAGGTGGCGCTTGATTTTCCCCTAGAAGTTCGTAGAGAAGCTGTTCTTCGGGGATGGAAAATTTTTCTGTTCCTTTTCCGATGTTTAGTTCAAATCGTCTTTCCTTCATGATGATCTTCCTTGCCTTATCGATGTGTTTAATTTCTTTAAACTTATTGCACAATATGCAACTTTTGAAATCCTTGTCAAGCCTTTTTCCCTAAAATCAAAACACCCTCTTTAACCTTTTGGCAAACATGTCTATTGAAAAAAGCCGCCGTTTAATTAAAAAATATCCTCTGTGATTTTCAATAAAATCCTTGACCTATATTCAAAAGGTTGCATAGTATGAAACAAATTTAAGGGAGAGCAACATGCTGGAAAAGCAGATAGCAGATAAAATTAAAAAAATAAGGAAAGACAAAGGCTATACTCTGGATCATCTGGGCAAGCTCACTGGCCTTTCCAAGGGCCTACTTTCAAGGATAGAAAACTATCAGGTGTCCCCCCCCATTGGCACCCTGTCAAAAATATCCCACGGCCTGGATGTTCCCATTGGCATTTTTTTTGACGAAGAAGAGGAAAACGAGGAAGAAAAATTCGCCGTTACATTAAACAACCAACGCAAGCAGGTCAACAAAATAGAGGCAACCGCAGAATTAAACTATTTTTCTTTATCAAGCCTTCGGTCCAAGAAAACCATAAAGCCCTTTATCGTAAAATACCCTGTTATCAATAAAACACCGTCAAAACTGTATGACCACCCGGGTGAAGAATTTTTATTCGTACTTAATGGTAAAATTAATTTTATCTACGGGAAAAAAACCATCCGCCTTGATGCAGGAGATGCCGTTCATTTTGATCCATTGATTCCCCATCGGGTCAGGAATGCAGGAAAGACTGAAAGTGAATGCCTTGTGATCATTACAGATTAGGTCCAATAATGAAACCCGCCCATACCAAAATAATTTTTCCAAAAGGATACATTTAACCCCCCTAATTTTTAAGGAGAATGTACAATGAAAAAACTGTTTATGTTTTTGTTGGTTGCAGTCTTGTTTTTCTTTTCCACCAACAGTTTTGCTGCTACAAAAATCAAAGTAGGTGTTGTAACCAAACCCGGTAGCGCCCAGAATATAGCGGCACAAAAATTCAAGGAATTGATTGAGCAGCGATCAAACGGCGCATTCAAGGTCAAGGTCTATCACTCCGCATCCCTTGGCAATGAAACTGAAATTCTCCAGCAGGTCCAGATGAATACCATCCAGATGGGCGTTATCACAGGCGGTCCCTTTGATACATTCAACCCCATTTCCCGGGTAATCAACTATCCCTTCCTTTTCAAGGACAACGCCCAGGCAGATGAAATTCTTGACGGCCCCCTGGGCACACAAATACTTAAAAGTATTGAAAGCTCCGGTTTTAAAGGTTTAAGTTTTTCTGAAAATGGTTTTAGAAACCTCACCAATAGTAAAAATCCGGTCAAGACCCCCGATGATATCAAAGGGCTCAAGGTAAGGGTGATGTCATCTGCCATTCACAAAGCCATCTGGAGCACCCTTGGTGCCAATCCCACCCCCATGCCCTGGCCCATTTATACGGAACTTGAGCAAGGGGTAATTGACGGACAGGAAAACCCATTGTGGGTCATGGAAGTGTATAAATTTTATGAGATTCAAAAATACCTGTCCCTTACCCGTCATGTCTATTCATATCACATCGACGTGGCCTCCCTCAAATGGTGGAAAACCCTTGATAAAAAAGCCCAGGACATGATCCAGAAAGCCATGTATGACGCAGCTGTATTCCAGCGCCAGGACAACCGGTCCAAGGATGCGGACCGCCTGAAGCTCTTAAAGGAAAAAGGCATGGAAATTGTTGAAAATCCGGATATTGCAGCATTCCGGGCCAAGGTGGTTAACCTAAAGGATATGGACCTCTACCAGGATCCAAAAGTTAAAGATATGCTTTTGAAAATCATGGAAGCCGTTAAATAGATATTGCCCCGCAGCCGGCAGGGGACGCTGCCTTGCCGGCTGCCTTCTTAGCTCTTTATTCGAGGCAGTTATGATAAAAAAAACAAGTTTCCTTCTTAACCAATGGATAGAGTATTTGCTGTTTGGTCTTGGGTTTACCATGACCCTGCTGGTTGCAGGCCAGGTATTTTATCGATATGTGCTAAAT
This sequence comes from Desulfobacteraceae bacterium, assembly GCA_016743945.1. Lineage (GTDB taxonomy): Bacteria > Desulfobacterota > Desulfobacteria > Desulfobacterales > Desulfobacteraceae > NBML01. Next base: position 42,356 of record JADGFI010000023.1, on the reverse strand, counting down.
CAGTCTCTATTTTGGTCAGAAGAACTGTCCCGGTTTCTTCTGGTCTGGCTGACATTTCTGGGAGCATCCTGTGCATATTACCGGCAAGTCAACCCCGGAGTTGATTTCCTCTATGCTAGAATGCCCGGTTTCTTAAAAAAGATTTCCGCTATATTGACCCACCTGTTTTCCATGGCCCTTTTTTTTGTCATGGTTGTCTACGGATATCAATTTGCCTATTTTGTACGTCTTCAGATCTCCCCGGCACTCCAGATACCCAAATGGATCGTTCTGGGTATTATTCCCATCAGTGGTGCCATTTTAATGTTCCATGCCGCAACTTTTCTTGTTGAAGAATTAAAGGGAGATCCCAATGATAACTGAGATACTGATCCTCACCCTTGTTTTTCTTTTTGCCATCAACACCCCCATTGCCATTGCCATTGGTGTGGCCTCTGCAGCCGCCGTCCTGATCCAGGGAGATTTCGACCTGATGATGGTGGTACAAAGAATGTATGGCGGTACAAATTCCTTTCATCTCATGGCAGTTCCCCTTTTCATGTTCACCGGGACCATTATGGAGGCTGGCGGCATCAGCCGCAGGATAATTGATTTTGCAAACGCCCTTGTGGGGTGGCTTCCCGGCGGACTTGCAGCCGTGACCATTGTATCTGCCATGTTTTTTGCCGGCATTTCCGGATCAGCCGCTGCAGACGCGGCTGCCGTGGGCGCCATTTTAATTCCGGCCATGAAAAAATCCGGGTATGACTCCGATTTTGCCGCAGCTGTCCAGGCCTCGGGCGGATCCATCGGTGTGATCATTCCCCCTTCCATTCCCATGATTATCTTTGGCTTCCTGACAGGTACCTCCATTGGCCGCCTTTTTGCCGCCGGCATCCTGCCTGGTATTCTCATTGGAATCTCTTTAATCTGTGTTGCAACCTTTATTTCCTGGAAAAAAGGATATGCCTCCACAACCACCTTTTCAATAAAACAGACCTGGATAGCCTTCAAGCGGTCGCTGCTTGCCCTGGGAGCCCCCATTATTATTTTAGGGGGGATTCTTTTTGGTATTTTTACAGCCACGGAATCCGCAGCAATCGCCGTGGTATATGCCCTGGTGGTGGGGATGTTTGTTTATCAAAAAATCAAAATCAAGGATCTTTTTCCCCTCTTTGTCAATGGAGCCATCACCTCGGCTATTGTTATGTTTATCATATCAACTGCCTCTGTCTTCAGCTGGATCGCGGCTATTGAAGATATTCCTGCCCAACTTGCAGGGGGCCTGTTGGGAATATCTGACAACCCTGTGATTCTATTGTTACTTATCAATGTTGTCTTGTTGATTGCCGGAACCTTTATCGAAACCACGGCCGCTTTGATACTGCTGGTGCCCATGATTACGGCCATGGTTCCCTCCCTGGGCATAGATATCATACAACTGGGTGTCATCGTTGTTACCAACCTTGCCATCGGTATGCTGACCCCGCCCATGGGCATCTGCCTCATTGTATCCTGCTCCATATCCAAGGACAGTATTGCCGCCATCAGCAGACGGGTCCTTCCCTTTCTGGGCATATTGATTGTGGACCTGTTAATTATCACCTTTTATTCTCCCATTACCATGTGGATGGCCAATCTGGTGGCAAAATAAGAAAGGAAACCCATGAAAATTACGATTATCGGTTCCGGGGCAATGGGAACCCTTGTTGGGTCAATGTTGGCTAGTTCCGGCCAGGATGTGATGCTCATTGATATACGCCAGGATCAGGTAGATACCATCAATTCAAAGGGACTTTGTATTGAAGCGGATGGAAACATCCTCACAGTTGACATCAAAGCCTCAACCAACATTTTAGACGGGCAAAATGCGGATCTGGTCATTATTCTGGTCAAATCTCCACAAACCCGAAAAGCAGCTGCTGCTGCCCGGAAATGTTTAAATGAAAAAGGACGTGTACTGACCCTTCAAAACGGAATGGGCAATGCCGATATGATTTCACAAATCATAGATCCCCATAAAGTTATTGCCGGAACAACCTCCCACGGGGCAACAGTGCTGGGCCCGGGACTCACCCGCCATGCCGGGAGCGGCCCCACCACCATAGGCAATTGGTTACCAAACAATAACAAGAGCCTTGAAAAGATTAAACATTGTTTTTGCAATGCCGGTATGGAGACCCGAATAGAGGGGAACATACATCGTGTCATATGGGAAAAACTGATCATCAATATCGGCATCAATGCCATTACGGCCCTCACCGGAATAAAAAACGGAAAAATTCTTGATTTTCCCCCCACAGGAGATCTTGTCCGTGCTGCCGTAAAAGAAGCCTCAGATGTGGCCCTTGCCCATGGGGTGGCCCTTCCGGATAATATCGTTGACTCCGTGTTCACGGCTGCCAGGGCAACCAGCCCCAACCGGTCATCCATGGGACAGGATGTCGATGCAAAACGACCCACTGAAATTGATGCAATCAATGGTGCAATCCTTTGTCTGGCAAAGGAGAAAGATATCCAGGTTCCCGTAAACCAAACCTTGACGGCATTGATTAACATACTTCAAAAAAATTATATATCAGGAGAAAATTAAAATGGGCAAAAAAATTACCATCCAGGATATCAAACAAGCCAAGAAAGATCATAAAAAAATCATTATGGTGACTGCCTATGATTATCCCTTTGGATTAATGGCAGACGAAGCCGGTGTGGACATTGTCCTGGTGGGGGACTCTCTGGGCATGGTGGTCATGGGACTTGAAGGAACGGTCGGGGTTACCATGGAACAGATGATACACCATATAAAGGCTGTTTCCAGGGGATGTAAAAATGCGCTTATTGTCGGTGATATGCCCTTTATGAGTTATAATACCTCCATCCGTGAGGCCATAAGCAATGCGGGGCGTTTGATGAAAGAGGGGGGATGTGATGTGGTGAAACTGGAAGGCGGGGTGGATTTTGCGCCCACGGTTGAAGCCATAATAAAGGCGGGGATTCCTGTCCAGGGTCATATCGGACTGACCCCCCAGACCGCAAGCGCCCTTGGCGGGTTTAAAATGCAGGGCAAGGATGCAACGGCAGCCAAAAGCATCATTGATGATGCCAAAGCACTGGAAAAGGCAGGTGCCTTTTCCATCATTGTTGAAGCGGTTCCAGCCCCCCTTGGAGAACTGATCGCAAAGGCGGTTACGATCCCTGTTATCGGGATAGGGGCAGGCAGCAGGGTGGACGGCCAGGTGCTTGTCACCCATGATATGGTCGGACTTTTTGATAAATTTGTTCCCAAATTTGTCAAACAATACGCACAAATCAGGCCCACCATCATTGATGCGTTAAAAGCCTTCAAAGAAGATGTTATAACCGAATCCTTTCCCGCTTCCGAGCACTCTTTTACCATGCCGGACAAAACCCTGGAGGAATTAAAAAAAAACATTGAATAACCCGAGAAATCAAAATTTAGATCGCTAATCTTGGGCCTTGGTCTATGGCGCATTTGGCATCCAGCCCAGATGCTTTGTCTGCGCCACAGACAATATGAACCGGCAGCGTTATTTTAAATCCGGTCTGCAAGTCAGATATTACTTAATTTTTGAAAATATTAAATTTAATAGATTCTATACGGATCTTTTTGTATACTGTTGGCAAGTTACATTTTAACCACCTCATTTCACAATGACAACATGATATGACGAGGTTTTTTTCTTATGCCACACGAGCTCCAGACGTTTCTAACACTGGACCAGGCCATTGATGCTGTTGCCGCTGACTTCGGGCAGTACGGTCCCCAACCCGACCTGTTTTGTAAAATCGGCCCTTTGATTTTGGGAAATGATTTTAAAACCGGTATTTCCAATGGGGTCAAAAGGGCATGGATTCGTCCGAATAGGAACCACCCCTTTACACCGGTGGATGATACCGCCTTGGGTTTTTATTTTATTCATGCGCTTGAGACTTCAAAAAAAAATGCGGCAAGTATCGCCCATATATGCGCCTTGGTTTTTGAAACATCTGTCAGACCAGGTGTGGGTGAGGGAAGATCCGGCGTATGGATTGAGAGCCGCATGGACGATTTCGTCTGTAAACGATGCGGAAATTGCTGCCGCCGATTGGAAAATACGTGCCTCCGGGAAGACCGGCAATTATGGGAGCGCCTTGGACGCAGTGATATCCTGACCTGGGTGAAAGAGGAACAATTGGACACAGGAGAGGTCCAATACCGGATTTGGATTGATCCACAGACGGGAAAACCTGCAGAATCGTGCCCGTTTCTTGTTCAGCAGCCTGGCAATATTACCTTCTACTGTACTATCCAGCCAGTCAAGCCTCTGGTGTGCTGGGAATATCCCTTTACAAAAAAACATGCCCAGCATACTGGATGCAGGGGGTTTGAAGTCAATGACACGAATTGATCCTTGTTAAGATTTTTGTACTGAACATCCCCGCATGTGTATCGGGGGAGACCCATGTTTTTTTTGGAAAGGACAATTGGCAGTATATATTTTGTATACTTTTTACCCGATATCGGGTATGGCAGTGGATATAATTTATACACTTTGTTCGGGGTGTAGGATAAAACCCATTGATTTTTAAGCAAATCGAGATTGGTCCCCTTTTTGCAGAGAATATAAAGTTATTATGAAGCTATTTAATAAAAAAAAACCCCCTTTTCTCTCTCCATTTATGATGGCAGGGGTGTTGGTGGTGCTGTTGCCCATTTTTGCCTTTATGACCCTGGATCGCATGGAAAGACAAAAGGAGTATATAAAGGAGCGGCTGTTGATTAAGGGGATTTCCCTGATCAGAACCTTTGAGGCCGGAACCCGGACCGGGATGCTGACCATGCAGTGGGGGGCCCGGAGGATTCAGTCCATGCTGCTGGAAACGGCTGTCCAGCCGGATGTCGATTATATCATGATTACCTCAAAGTCCGGGGAAATCCTGGCCCACAGCGATGCCGCCTTGGTGGGCAAGCGGTTTGATGCCATGCCGGATATCACGGCTGTCCAGGGGGATACCCTTCTGGTTTCCCATCGGAGGCGGCAGATGAAGGGACGGCAGGTTTTTGAGGTGTTTAAGCGGTTTACCCCCTTGACCATTGGATTCCGGAATAGGCACAAACCCATGCACGGCATGGGGCGAGGATACAGGGAGGGGGAACCTGGGAAAAATGAAGGGGTTGCGCGGGAATTTCGAAGGGAAGGGGGCTCCTCTATGGCATGCCCTGAGGCATCCAGCCTTGAACCTGATTTTTCCGGGATGACCGAGCATTATATATTTGCAGGCCTCTCCATGACCCGGGCCAGCCTGGCCCAGGATCGCCTGTTAAAGCAAACCATTGGTCGGGGATTTCTTTTTTTTCTGGTAGGGTGCATTGGTATGATCGGTCTCTTTGCTTTCCAGGCCTATCGATCTGCCAAGGCTTCCTTGACCAGTGTGCAGGCATTTTCCGATAATGTGGTCCAGAATATGCCAGCAGGTCTGGTTGCCATTGACCAGGACCACAGGATTACTTCCATGAACAGGGCGGCCAAAGAAATTTTTGGCCAGGTACCTGAAAAACCATTTCCCCAGATGATTCAATTGATCGCTGAAATGGAGACCCTGGGAAAACCAGTTTCCCGGGAAGTGACTCTCCGAAAGGGAACCTCCCAGAAGGGAACCTCCCAGAAGGGAACCTCCCGGAAGGGAACCCACAGGGAACTGCGACTGGATATGACGGCCTCCCCTCTTTTGGACAATGAAGGGGTTGTCCTGGGATTCTTGTTTTTGTTCCGGGACCTGACCCAGCTGAGAGAATTAAAAAAAGAGGTGGAAACCACCCGCCATCTGGCCGCCATTGGCAAACTTGCCGGGGGGGTGGCCCATGAAATCAGAAACCCCTTAAGTTCCATTAAAGGGTTTGCCACTTATTTTGGTAAACGGTATGCAAATAATTCCCAAGACAGGGAAACTGCCCAGATAATGGTTCAGGAGGTGGAGCGCATTAATCGGTCTATTACCCAGCTGTTGGAATTTGCCAAACCCATGGCCGTGGAGAACAGGGTGGTCCGGCTGGATGATTTGATCTCCCATTCTCTGAAACTGGTGAAACATGATCTGGACAAAAAAGCCATTGATGCCAGTGTCAATATCCAAACCGACAAGACATGGTTTCGGACAGATCCGGATCGGATGAACCAGATTCTGCTCAATTTATATATGAATGCCATTAATGCCATGGACGACGGGGGACAACTTACGGTGGATCTATTGGCATTACCCGATGGCAATGGCCTTGAAATTCATGTGACTGACAATGGATCTGGTATTGACAAAGATCATTTGGATGAGGTGTTTGATCCCTATTTTACCACCCGGCCCGAGGGAACGGGCCTGGGCCTTTCCATTGTTCATCGAATTGTTGAAAACTTGAAGGGGGATATCCGGGTGGAAAGTGACGGGGAAAAGGGGACAAGGTTTATGATCCGGCTGCCCGGTATTGCCCAGGAAAACCCGTGGGGAGAGGATAAAATATGATGGCAAATAAAATATTGGTGGTGGATGATGATGCCGCCCATGCAAGGATGCTCAAAACCCTGATGACCGATTGGGGGTACCAGGTTGTTTTAGCGGACGACGGGGATGTGGGGGTGGCTATGGTCAGGGCCGAAGCTTTTGATATGGTGCTTTTGGATATGAAGATGGTAAAAATGTCGGGCATGGAGGCCTTGCAGTGCATCCATGAGTATAATCCTTCCCTGCCCGTGATCATCATGACGGCTTATTCCTCGGTGGATACGGCTGTCAAAGCTCTGAAAATAGGGGCCTATGACTATTTGACCAAACCCCTTGATTTTGACAAGCTCAAACTCACCGTTGATAGAGTTCTTGAGCGAATCTTTCTGAAAACAGAAAATAAATTCCTGAAAAACCGGCTGGAGCAAGCAGCCTTCGCCCATGATATCCTGGGCAAGAGCTCTGCCATGGCAGCTCTTTTGGATACCATCCACATGGTGGCACCCACCGACGCCAATGTGCTGGTAACAGGGGAATCGGGAACCGGAAAGGAGTTGGTCTCTTCAGCGCTTCATTATAACAGCCCCCGAAAGGACCACCCCTTTATCCGGATTAATTGTGCCGCCATCACGGAAACCCTTCTGGAATCGGAATTATTCGGCCATGAACGAGGGGCTTTTACCGGGGCCGATAGACGAAGAAAGGGCAAATTTCTTCTGGCCGATCGTGGCAGTATCCTTTTGGATGAAATCGGGGAGATGAGTCTGTCCATGCAGGCCAAATTATTGCGGGTGATCCAGGAAAAGGAATTCACCCCCGTGGGCGGTGACCAGAATATTCGGGTGGATGTCCGGATCATTGCCGCCACCAACCGGGACCTGAAAGCCATGGCCGCCAATAGGACATTCCGGCAGGATCTCTATTATCGGCTCAATGTGGTTAGTATTGATATTCCTCCACTGGGGCAGCGGCCCGAGGATATTCCGGAACTGGCACTCCATTTTTTAACCCGGTTTTCCCAAAAGAACAAACGCGATATCCAGGGGTTTTCTGCCGATGCCATGGATGCCATGATTCGATATTCCTGGCCGGGCAATGTGCGGGAGTTGATGAATGCAGTTGAACGGGGGGTGGTGCTGGCCCGGTCCGACTATATCTGCAAAGAAGATCTTTCCTTTATCATTGTCGAGGATTCCAAAGAAGTGATGCCGGGGGCGGGGCTTGAAAATATTTCTCTGTCAAAGATAGAGGAAAGTGCTATTTTATCCACCCTGGAATCCGCCGGCGGGAACAAAAGCGAAACAGCCCGGCGTCTGGGGATCACCCGAAAAACCCTGCTGAATAAATTAAAACAATATGGTGCAGAAAATTAAAACGATCCGGTTTGCTATAAGCAGGTTTGTTAGAACCGCTCGATGAGCTTGTCAATGAGAAAGGTGCTTTCCCGCATGGCCTGATCACTGAAGGGGCCGAACCATTTGGCCACATGGCGAAACTTATCAACAAACAATTGTTTGTCATTGGTTTCCAGCATATCCACATGGCGGCCCAGGGATAGAATAAATTCCTTTAACAGGGCCCGCCGTCCCTTGGTGGCAAAGATAATTTGTGCATACAAGGCAGGATCCTGGGCAAAAAGCCGGCCTACCATACCCAGTTCCAGGCGGTAAATGGGGCTTGAAAATTCCAGGGTCCGGGACAACTTTGCCTGGCGATGGCAGAGAAAATCACCAAAGCAGAAGGTGGCAAAATGGCGCAATGCCTGGACAATTTCCATGATTTCATCATGCTCGTCGGGTGAGGATTTAACAATCACCGCTCCCCACAGGCTCAATTGTTCTGTAAACCATCCACAGGCAGTCTCGTCCCTCCCCGGGGTGACCACGATGATCTGTTTGTCAAGACAGCTCAGGGTGGGGCCGAACAGGGGATGAACCCCAAGTACTGGTCCTTTGTGGGTTGAAAGCATCCGGGCAACCGGTTTTTTTTTCACCGATGTCAGATCTGCCAGAAGAGCTGTGGAGGGTAGAAAGGGGCTGATCTTTTCAATGACCTGGACGGTTCGTTCGATGGGGACGGATACCAGTGCCAGATCAATGTCTTGGCAAAGGTCACGGGCATGATCCCAGTTGTGTTCTGTTAAAATTCTCACCGCGTACCCGGATTTGGTAAACAGATTGGCAAACAGGGATCCCATCTGGCCTTCTCCCCCAATGACTAGGATCTTGGCATCTGGGCGGACCCCCTTTACTTCCATCTTCTGGGTCTGTTTTACCCGTGATTGGCGGAGGATTACCCGGTAAAGATTTTCCATGAAATCAGGGTCCAGGCCATGATTTTGTGATTGGAGCCTGAGTCTGGAGATCAGATCTTCCTCCCTTGCCGGGTGGTATACGGGGATGCTGTGGATTTTTTTCAAGGCTACCACTTTTTCCACCTGGGCCTGGCGCCGGGCAAGCAGAGACAAAATCTTCGCGTCGATGGCATCGATTTCATCCCGCAGGGGGAGGATCTGGTCTTGAAAGTTTTTATTGTCTTTTTTCATTTTATATGTTCTTTACAAAATTATTTACCCAGGGTAAGTGAAATATCATCAAAAGGCAGCAATTTCAAGAATGATTAATAAACTTAAATTTATTCAAACCCTTAAAGTTTAAAAAATAAATCCAATGGAAACCAAAACAATCATGGGATGCCTGGCAGTGTTCGGGTCAGCATTTTGTTTCTACCTGGCAACGGTTATCATCAAATGGTCCAGCATGGCCGGGCTGAAAATTGATTCTTCCCTGTTTACCTTTGCCCGTTTTAGTGTCGGGCTTGCCACGGTTCTTGTGGTCATGGGAATTGGGGGACATAAAATTAAAATTGTCAAGAAACGCCTGCTCATCGGCCGTGCCCTTGGCAATTGCCTGGCTGTCTATTGTTTTTTTAAGGGGGTTGAATTGACCTCGGTTGCCCAGGCCAATATTTTAAACATGACCTATCCCTTGTTTATTGCCATCTTTTCATGGATGATTTTCAAGGCCCAGCGGGACCTTGTGGCAATTTTTATTGTTCTAATCGCCTTTGCCGGGGTCTGGCTGATATTGGCCCCGGACAAGATGGCCTTTGACTATAATTGCCTGTGGGGCATCGGCTCCGGGGTCAGTGCGGCGGTTGCCATCATGTATCTGAACCTGTCACGCCAGGTCCATGATACCCATACCACGCTGTTTTTCATGTTTGGTGTGGGCACGGTGATTGTGTTTTTCCTTTCTTACAACCAGATGCGCATCCCCACCGTTGAGGAACTGTACTACCTGTTTTTTTGCTCCGCCATTGCCATTGCCGGTCAATATCTTTTGACAGTCGGATTCAAGTATGTCACCGCCCTTGAAGGGGGGATCATCTCTTCCACCCGGATTTTACTGGCAGCCATGCTAGGCCCCTTCATTGCCATGGATCCTTCCTTGTCCCTGTCCGGATGGATCGGGGCTTTTTTGATTTTTGTCGCCAATGTGTACCTGGCCGCAAGAAAGGCAAAGGGATAAGGCCATTCCTGGTATTTCATTGCATCCTTTTATTACTCTTGGCAAACCTGAGGAATCCGGTCAAATCTTTTAAAAATCTTTTCCAGGAATCAGGTGACTTCCATAGCATGGCAACATACCCTGCCAATACCGGGATTCGTTGGAAATGGGATTTATAAAAATCAATAAAGAGAACTTCCATCCGCTCTTTTGTGATTCCCTTTGGTATAAAGAGAAATTGCATGCAATCCATTTTTTCCCAATTTTCATCAAACTCACCCAGGTCACTTTCCTTTGCCGTGATTTCTTTGTGGATGGGAGAGCCGGGAAAGGGGGTGAACTTGGCCAGATTGAAATCATCCAGAGGAAGTGAGTACACATATTTCCGGCTTTTTTGGATGCTGGCTTCTGTTTCCCCGGGCAGTCCCATCATCAAAAGGCCTTTTACCCGGATACCCGCCTTTTTAATCAGAAGAATCTTGTCCCTCATCATTTCCAGGTCCGGATTCTGGCGGTGCTGTGCCAAAAGATCTTCATCACCGGTTTCAATTCCCAGGCTGATCATCCAGCAGCCAGCTTTTTTCATGAGCTGTAACAGCTCAAAATCAAGGTGCTCTGCCCGGGCTGCACAATTAAAGGTGATCTTTAAATCGTTTTCAATTATGAGCTTTGCAAAGGCGATTACCCGGGCACGGTTAAAGGTGAACTGGTCATCATAAAAGTTAATATGCCGGATATTGAACTGCTCTTTCAGGTGTTTTAGGTGGGCGTACAAATAGGCTGCAGAATTAAATCGAAAGCTTTTTTGGAACACAGACCTGTCACAATAGGAGCAGGAATAGGGACAGCCCCTGCTGGAGATGCAACTGGCATTGGGGACTTTGGGATAATTAAAAATCGGCAATTTATAAACATGGGGGTATCCGGATAATTTTTCATAGGCAGGAAAGGGCAGGGTATCAAGGTCCAGCATTTTTTTCCTGAATCCTGTGAATATGGCCTGGTTATTTTCTGTTCGGAAAACAATCCCTTTGACGGTTTTGAGATCGGCCGTTGGGGTTGTGAGCAGTTCTTTTAAGGTCTGTTCCCCCTCCCCCACCACGAGATAATCAATGGACAAATATTGCCGGATCAGGCGTTCTCTGAGTGCTGAAACATGGACACCGCCAAATACAACCTTGATGCCGGGGACCTGTTCTTTGGCAAGTGCTGCGATGCGGATCCCGTCAAAAAAACTGGAGGTGGTGCAGGAAAATCCGATGAATTCCGGTTTTTCTTTTTTTAAATAGGTTAGGATCAGATCATCGGAGTCCGGGTGGGCATAGCAGTCAATGATGTGGTTGGAAATAGCGGATTGATCCAGAAAGGCGGCAATACTTGCAAGCCCTAAGGGGGGCATGATATTGGCCATCCGGGACACATCTGTTTTGGCCCTGGCCGCACTATAGCCCAGGGGATGAACCAGCAGGATCTTAGGAAAATTCATGATACCCTTCTTTTTCTTTTGCGTTTGGGGCTGGTATTAAGAATCATATCCCATAGCAACCCCTTAAAACCGAAAGCCTGCAATGCCTTCATTCGCATTTCTCCGTTTTCCGGCGGAAAAAACCGGCCCTTTTGTTTGTGAAAGGCCTTTTCAATGGCGGCGTTCATCTTTTCCTTGTCAACCAGAGGAGACACATAATATCGGGGGGTTAACAGAGTGTCGTTTTTGCCCAAAACGCCCTGGGCTTTTGCAATGTCGGCAATCCCTGTGTTGGGAAGGATCCGTATCCCGGAAAAGATAAAGACCACACTTTTTTCGAGCTGTTCAATGTTTTTCAGGCTTTGGGTGACGGTTTCAGGGGTTTCTCCGGGACCGCCAAACATGAAAAAATGGGCACAGGGAATGGCCGCCTTGGAACAGGCCTGGTTAAAAGCCAAAATATCTTCAAAGGTAAAATTTTTGTTAATCCCTTTTAAGGTGGTGTCACAGGCAGCATCCGACCCCACTTCCATGGCATAGAGCCCCGAGGCCTTTAATAGTTCCAATTCCGATTTTTGGGTTTTTTGTGGCCTGAAATAGGCAGCCCACTTCATGGCGCAGTTTTTTTGGACCATGAGTTCGGCAATTTTCAGATAATCCCCCTGGGGGTCGTTAAATATTGAATCCGTGAAAAATAATGTGTCTACATTGAATTGTTTTTTCAGGCGGATCAAATTCTCCACCACAAACTCAGGGTCCTGTTTCCTGAAACGTTTGCCTTCGATCAACGGGTATGAACAATAGTTGCACCCGTAGGGGCATCCCCTTTTGGTCTGGTAGTTGATCATACCGCTTTTGTCCACATAATAGTCCAAAAGCGATTTGTCATAGAGGGGGGAGTAAAAATCTTGTGCTTCCATTGGGCTCTTGTCCGGACGGATAATCCTGGGGGGATTCTTTTGTTTGATAAGGTCGTCAATGAGACGGTTAAAGGTTATTTCACCTTCTCCCACCACCCCATAATCTGCCTCGGATAATTCAAGTATGTTTTCAGGCATGATGGAAAAAGCAGGGCCCCCGATAATCACCGGTGCCTGGCAGACCGCCTTGATTTGTGAAACCAGATCCTTCAAGCCTGCAAGATACCAATTTTCCTTGGTGGCCAAGGAATCCACATTGTCAATATTGCGCACAGAGATCCCCACAAAATCAGGCCTAAATCCTTTGAGTACACGGCAAAGGGCATCTTTTTCCGTGTTGGTTTCCTTGTTACAAAGCAGGTCAAATTGACTTGTTTTATGGCCCCGATCCTTCAGGGCAGACGCAATAAGGGCCATGCCCAGGGGATAAACCGGAATGGGGCTGGTACAGGTGTTGGCCGATATTAATAATATTTTGCTCATTGACCCGCCTTTATCTTAAAAGATCTTTTTTTCCTGGGGTTGTATCGCCGATAGGTTCCGTCCAGGATTTCTCGTTTGATGACCTTGAAAAATAATTCTCCCATTTTGGTCTGAAGGCCGCTGTCCCCATAAAATGAGTCCCAGGCCCAGTTGTAAAGTTCTTCCAGCTTTTCACAGGACAAATTTTTGGGTTGAAACACGGCCTTGCCGCAGGTATAGTCCAGCCAGTTGTTGCTGAGGATTCTCGCCTGTTTTTTGAATTTTTCCCGGATGGGAGATTTGGGAAAGGGGGTTAAAATGGTGAATTCAGCCATATCCAATTTGATTTGGGTCAAAAATTCCACCAACTTTCTGATGGCTGTTTCATCATGGTCATCCGTGCCAAGGAGGATGGTGCCCTCCACGCCGATTCCGTTGTCATGGAGGCGCTGAATTCGGTTCTTTATGACCTCTGAGGTATCAAATACTGCTTGGTACACGTACCAGCACCCGGCATCGGCGGCCAGTTTTAAAACCTTGTCATCATCCATCAAGGGGTGGGAAACCCATTTTTTCTTCAAGGGCTTCATGGCAGTGAAAAGTTCGATCAGCCACTCCTTGTCATGGGCAAGGGAGTTGTCCACAACGAAAAGCCGGTTGTTGGGAATGGCTTCCATTTCTTTAATGACTTGCTTTACCGGCCGGGGTCTAAACTGTCTGCCCCCGAGAAATCCGCTGCAACAGGGAAAACAATTGAATTTACATCCCCTGGATGCGTGGACAAGGTCCAGCATCTGGGTGCCCCTGTAGTTGTAAAGATCCCTGTTTAAAATATCCCGTCTGGCTGTTTTGACCGTTTCGATGGGGGGAAAATTATTCATATAATCATAGACTTTTTGAAGGCGGTTGTGTCTTAAATCCTCAAATACCTGTTCCATACGGCCTTCCGATTCTCCCAGGAAGACCGAATCTGCATGTTCCATGACTTCCTGGGAATGGAGCATGGTGGCAATGCCGCCAAACAGCACGGGGATTCCCATTTTTCGGGCGTGGTCGGCAATCTCAAATGCCCGGGGAAGCTGGCAGGTGAGCAACACGGACAATCCCAGCATATCTGCAGTTTCATCCAGTTGAAATTTTTGGACATTTTCATCCACAAAGGTAAGCTCAATATCATCGGGCACTGTGGCTGCAAAAACAACCGGCCCATGGGGGGGGAGATGAAATTCAGTCTGTTTTTCAAGTTTAGGCCAGGACGGATATACCAATTGCAGTTTCATATTTGTTTTCCTTGTGCGTATTTCTGTGTTGCTGTTTTAATTTGTTTTTTGGGCCAATATGTTTTTACCAAGATCTGTCAGGCTGTTTATTGTTTTATTCCCGTGGGAAAAAATGTTCTGGGCTTTGTTTTCAGTGATAGTACCGTGGCCGGATTTAGATCCTTGTTTTTCAAAGACAAAGAAAAGTGCTCCGGGTTCCGGGGAAGTGGCGTCAATACCTGAATTGCACTGACCACAGATAAGGGCATCGCACCCCCCGTCTTCCAGAAGATCCAGCCCCAGGGACAATCCCTGGAGTCCATTGGGTATTTTTTCTTCAATCATGAAGCTTTCTCCGGTCAGACCGTGATAGATGGATGCTTCGCCCAGAAAACAGGAGGGCAGTGTATAGGCAAAGAGTGTTGGACTGGGTAAGATTCCTTTTTTCCGGGAAAGGGTGGCCTGGTAATGGATATCTGTTTCCAGGCAGCCGGTGACCGAAGATGCGATTATGGCAATATTTTTTTTGGGTTCTGATATAGCGATTCGGGCATCGGCCAGGGCAAAGGTAATGGCGGCAAACCCTAACTTGGAAAAAAGATCCATCCGGCCAAAGGCTTTATGGGGCCGGTCCAATATTTCTTTCCCCGATATTTTTGGCAACCCCTGGGGATTTTTTGAATAACAAATATTTCCAAGATACCCCCGGGAGGATTCAGACACCCATCCCATCCCGCTTATAATCGTTTGATTTGCTGGATGATTTGCTGTTTGCTTCATAGATCAGCCTCCTGGAGAATCAGGGCGGCATTGATACCGCCAAATCCCGAGTTCATGGTCAGGACCGGTCCTTTTCCAAAGGGCCGGGCCTGGGGACTGATAAAGTTTTGGGCCCCTGGTGCCGGTTCCATAAAGCCCGGGGTTCCGGGCAGGATCCTGTTTTCAAGTAATTTTATGCAAAGGGCGGCTTCAATGGCCCCCCCCGCTCCCAGGGTGTGACCAATGGCACCCTTTATGGAATTGGCCATGATGGTTGGGTTAAATAGAGCGTTTAGAACCGTCAGTTCCATTTCATCGTTATGCCGGGTGCCAGTGCCATGGGTATTGACGGCCTGGATATCTGAAAATGAAATATCGGCTTTTTGGCAGGCAGCCTTAATGGCCAGTTTCAGGCCAAGGCCATCCCTGGCGGGTGCGGTCAGGTGGCTGGCGTCGTTGGCTACTCCCCAGCCGGATATTCGGGCCAGTCCTGTTCTTTTTCCTGCCTTTTTGGCAGTGTTCAACTTTTCTTTGTTCATGAGCAGTATCCCGGCTGCCCCTTCACCCAGGGTCAGCCCTTTCCGGTTCTTGTCAAAGGGGGCAGCAGGATCCGGGGACATGGCCCCCAGGGCGGAGAATCCGGAAAAAATAAATTCGCTTACCACATCCATGGCGCAGACAAGTACGGTTGTTTCCCTTCCACTTTTGATCATGGCAGCCCCTTTTGCCAGGGCAATGGTCGAGGATGCGCAGGCGGCGCTGATGTTGAACCCGGGCCGGGCAAGGCCAAGCTTCCGGGAGATATACCCGGGAAGGCTTGAAACCAGAAGGCCTTGGGGCAGACGGGCCGTGTTTTTGGGAGCCCCTGGTAAAAGGTCAATCCCTGCCTTTGTGGAAGCTGTAATCAGGCAGGTGGAAGGATCAATGGGGCCCAGCTTGTCGAGAAGTCGGTCTGCCAGGGAAAATATCAAGGGAATCGGATTCTCCACGGACAGCTCTTTTGGGAGTAAATTGGGGATCAGACCGGCCCAGGGGCTTGTGTAGACACTTGTGTCAAACCGGGGGATGCCCGATTCAGGGTGACCCGGCAGCATAGGCGCCGTCATACGGGTGAGGCCGGATTTTCCCCGGACCAGTTCTTGGTAGAGGGTGTCAAGATCATCTCCCAGAGCTGTGATGGTCGCAGCTGCGGCAATATACACCTGGGTCATTTGATTTCGCCTGCCTTCCACTGGTCACAAAAGCGTTTGTAAAACTCGGGCTGGGTTAAATGGAGTTCATAGTCTGTATTGAGCATCATTTGCACGGTATAGCCAGTTGCCGCAATTTTTCCTTGGGGGTTTTTGATGATATATTCGCTGTTGATTCTGGAGGCTTCAGAATAATGGAGAATGCCTTGTATGGTGATCTCATCCATAAATTTTAAAGGTCTTATAAAATCCACATGGGCTGTTTTGATGGGGGCAAGAATACCCTGGCCGAATAGATCCATATACCCAAGGCCATAGCGTTGCCCCAGGTGAACCCTTGCATCTTCAAAAAAGCTGGTATAATGCCCGTGCCAGGCAATGGTGAGCATATCCACCTCTTCAAACCGGATGCATCGCTTAACACTTCCCGTTAAGGGGGCAGGATCCGTGGAATTTTGTTTAAAATAGGGTTTTTTCATGGGATTTTTTACAAGCCCTCCATCTGGGTTAGGTGTGCATCCATCTGCTGTTTGACTCTTTTCTTCAGGCGCTGGTGTTTCATCTCTCCCTGGAATTGATCCGGAAAAACAGGATCCAAAACTTTCATTTTTATCCTTGCCGGGGTCAGGTAAAATTTTGCCTTGGGCAGCAGGTCCTGGGTGCCTGTCAGGCAGACTGGTATCACCGGGGTATTGGTCTGAACTGCCAGTTTAAAGGCGCCGGAATAAAAATGGGTCATCTTCCTTGTGGTGCTTCTGTGACCTTCGGGGAAAAAAAGGACAAACCCCTTATTTTCAAGGGTGGCCCTTGAAGTGGTTACAGATTTTTCCCAGGAAAATTTTTCAATGTTCATATAACCGCAAAGATTCATGAACCAGTTGTAAATGGGGATTTTAAAGGGCCAGTCCCGAACCGCAAAGCAGACATCGCTGACCGGCAGCATATTCATGCAATAGGTGTCAAAAAAAGAACGATGGTTTACCACAATGATTCCGGATTCGGGAAAGGAGGCAAGATTAAATTGGGGGGGATCAAAGATGACAAAGAACCCGGTCAGAAACTGCCAGACCCTGCCGTAAATCCAGATACATTTGCGGGTCAGATATTGGGTGGACCAGCCCCGGATAAATTTCATGAACAGGAAAGCAAAGGGAAACAGGCTGATTCCCAGTATCGTCCAGAGCAAAATCAGGGGCAGGAGGATCAAATTCATTATAAAAATGAAAAGAGCTGTTGCCAGTCTGTTTTGCAGAGTATGGGTATAAAAATTATATAAAACCATGTAAATTAGGTATCCGATTTATTATCTGATTTATTGTCTGGGTTAATTTTTAATGCAATGGCTGCATTGGTGCCGCCAAAACCAAAGGAGTTTGACAGGGCCCGGCGGATTTTAGCCGGTCTTGTCCGGGGAACCACGTGGATGGGGGGACACCCGTAACTTAGCCCTGTAAAATTGATGTTGGGGGCAATAAAATTGTTTTTGGCCATGAGAAGGGTATAGATGACCTCACTGATTCCCGACATCCAGCATTCATGGCCGGTCATGGATTTGGTGGAGGAAACAGGGGTTTTCGGGCCGAACACATCGTGGATGGCAGTGGCCTCTGCCAGGTCCCCGGTCACAGTGGAGGTGGCATGGGCATTGATATAGTCAATTTTGTCAGGCGCTATGCCGGCATCTTTGAGGGCATTTTTCATGGCGTTGACAGAGCCTTTGGCCGAGGGTTCTGACAGGGTTTTCCCAATGCCCGAGGAAAATCCATAGCCCTCAACAATTCCGTAGATGGTTGCTCCCCGGGCCAGGGCATGGTCCAACTCTTCAATGATGATGGAGGCTCCCCCCCCCCCGGGGACCAATCCGTTCCGGTTTCTGTCAAAGGGCCTGGAGGCAGCCGTGGGGGTATCCACAAAGGAGGAAAATGCATTCAGGGCGTCAAAGCTTGCCATGGCCATCCAATTGGTTTCCTGGGCACCGCCGGCAATGATAATATCTTGCATCCCGCTTCTTATCAGCATCAGGGCCTGACCGATCACATGGGCACCGCTGGCGCAGGCAGCACTCATGGTCCAGTTGGCTCCCCGGGTGCCAAAGTAAGCGGCAAGGTTCATGGTAATGGTGGAGTTCATGGTCCGAAAAATATAGCCTGCGCCAATATAATGGGTCTCCTTGTACTCCCTTGCAATATCAATGGATTCAACCCCGGCTTTGATGGTGCTGTCATTGCCGAAAATCACCCCGCACCGATCGGTTTGTATATGGTCTGTTAAAAGGCCGGCATTTGCCACGGCTTTTTTGGCGGCTGCAATGGAAAAAAGGGCCGGCTCGCACATGGTCCGCATGGTTTTTCGGCTCAGGTTCAACTCTTGGGCAGACACATCCGGTACCAGGGCGGCTAGGGGGGATTTAAACCCTAAGGCCTTTCTGTTTTCATCAAAGGCAATACCGGAGTGGCCGTTTTTCAGATTTTCTGTGACTGCGGCAAGGTTGGTTCCCAGGCATGAGACAATTCCCATGCCCGTGATGGCGGCGGTTCTCAAAACTTTTTTCTCCCTTGTATATGTCCATTCCGGGCATTCATCTGGGGGACCATTAACAGATACCGCCGTTAATGCCCAATACCTGGCCTGTAATATAGGCGGCCTTGCGTGAACACAAAAAAAGAACGGCATCTGCCACCTCTTCGGGAAGGCCCAGGCGTCCGGCCGGTATGGATTGGGCAATCTGATCCAGGGGCAGCCCTTCCACCATTTCGGTTTCAATGAACCCCGGGGCCACGGCATTCACCGTGATATTGCGTTTGGCAATCTCCTTGGCAAGGGCCATGGTGGCACCTATGAGACCTGCCTTGGATGCCGAATAATTGACCTGGCCTGCCTGGCCAACCTGGCCCGAGGTGGAGGATATGTTGATGATCCGGCCATATCGTTTGGGCAGCATTTTTTTCACCACCAGTCGGGTCACATTGAAAAAACCAGTGAGGTTTGTATCCAGAACCCGCTGCCAGTTTTCTTCTTTCATCCATACCATGAGCATATCTTCTCGGATACCGGCATTGTTTACCAAAATTTCTATCTTGCCTTTTTCTGCGATGATTTTTCCTATAGCCGTTTCTGATGCCTGCTTGTCTGTAACGTCAAAGGGCAACAGGGCACCATCTCCCCCCTGTTCTTTGATTTGGTCAAGGGTTTGTTGGGCTTTTGCATGATTTGAATGGTAATTGAGATAGACAAATCTGCCCGAGGCGGCCAGGACAATGGCGATGGCCCGGCCGATTCCACGGCTGGCACCGGTTACAAGGGCGGTTTCCTGGGAATCACTTGATATTTTGCTCATGGAAGTTCCTTTCTATTAGGGTCATTTTTATCCTGATATTTTCTATCCTGATAGTTTTTATTTTGGTATTTTTTAAAAATAAGGGTGGCGTTGATTCCCCCAAAGGCGAAATTACTGGTCATGACGGTATCAAGGGTTTTTTCAATAATCTTTTGTACATGACAAATCCCGGCACAGTCGGGGTCAATGGTCTCAAGGTTGCGGGTGGGGATGATACGGCTGCGGGCCATCATTTCCAGGCAGAAAATTGCCTCCATCACCCCGCTTGCCGCCAGGGTGTGACCGGTATATCCCTTGGTGGCGCTCACTGGAATTTTGTGGTTCCCGAGCATGGCAATGGCACAGGCTTCGGCCGCATCTCCCAGGCGGGTGCCCGTGGCATGGGCATTGATATAGTCAATGTCCTGGATCTTACAGCCAGCTGATTCCAGGGCTCCTTCCATGCACTGGGCCATGCCCTGGGCCTGGGGGGTTGTCATGTGGGCTCCGTCACAACAGGTGTTGTATCCGATGATTTCTCCCAAAATTTTAGCCCCTCTTGTCCGGGCGTGGTTAAACTCTTCTAAAATAAGGGTGCCTGCCCCTTCGCTGACCACCAGTCCGTCCCGGTTCGCATCAAAGGGCCTGGGGGTGGCACAAGGTGTTTGACCAAATTTTCTGGAGGCGGCGTTCAATACATCAAATACCCCGGCCGTGGAGGGATGAAGGTCATCTGCGCCACCGCAGATCATAATTTTTTGATGTCCGTTTTTAATGATTTCATAGCCTTCCCCAATGGCCTGGGTGGAGGTGGCACAGGCGCAGCAAGGGGAGATGACCCTTCCCCTTGTCCCCAGGGTGGCGGCCACATTGGCTGCCACGGAATGGTTCATGATTTTCATGAATGCCGTGCCTTCCAGTCTTCCAATCCCCCCTGTTTCCTTGAAATCATTGAACATGGTTTCAAGGGTTTGCCCTGAGCCTGTGGTGGATCCCATGGCAACGCCGGTCTGTTTTGATGGGATCTTTAACCGTGATGAATTTAACGGTGATGGGTCAGATCCTGGCTGATGGAGGTCAAGACCCGCCTGGGCAAGGGCATCCAGGGCGGACAGGGTGGCCATCACGGCCATGGGCCCCATGGTTCTGCGGTCTTGCCGCTTGATTCGTTTGGGGTCATAGCCCTGGCAACAACCCGCAATGGAGACCTTTAGATCCTTGATCTTTTCCCAGGAAGGGATGTGACGGATGCCCGATTGGTTCTTAACAAGACTGTTCCACACCTCTTCCACCTGGTTACCAATGGGGGAGATGATCCCCATGCCGGTTACGACTACCCGTTTCATTGAATCCTCCTTTTGTCGGATGTTGATCGGGTTGCCTCTGGCGGGTTGAGTATTTTTTGGGTTAAATAGTCTCGCCCGTAAAAGCCGTGGCAGAGGTTGACGCTGGCAACAATGGCGCCGTGGATCCCGCAGAACCCGACGCTCTGGCCGGTTAAAAAGAGGTTTTTTACCCGGGTGACCGGACTGAACATGCCTTCAAGAAAGTGTTGGGCGCTCTTTTTAATGCCATAGGCAGATCCTTTGGGGGTCAAGGTATACCTCTCAAAGGTGCTTGGCGAATAGGTGTCTGTTATCCGGGCATGGTGCCCGGCGGTAGGGTAAATATGGGTGATACGTTCCATGATTTTTTGCGCCAGCAGCTTTTTGGCGTTTCCATACTCTTTTTTTGATTCTTGATAATATGCTTGCATTTGTGCTGATTCTTTATGGTTTATTCCGATCAGAGCGGTGACGGCCAAATTTTTTTCTTCGGGTCCCCCTGGTTCTGTCTGTTCAGCCGCTACAAAGGACGGCAATGCACTTAAAAAGATCATTTCCGGCAGGCCCGTTTTTAACAGGTTATTTTGTTTGTAATGGGCATTCACATCCCATGAATTATAAATGTATGCGTCATTTCCGGCCACAGGGCAATTGTCTTTTTCCCAGGCCATGGCCACCCCGAATATTCCCGAGGTGCTTTTTGCGGTTTGGAGCCGTTTTCTGTACACAGGCCGGAAGGCGTCCCGCGGGCACAGATCGGGCAGCAAGGAGGGGTGTCCCGAATAAATAACCCTGTCTGAGAACAGGGTTTCTCCTGTGGCAAGTGTTACACCGCAGCTTTTTTTGTCCCGGATGAGTATGGTGCCAACTTGTGCGTTTGTGCGGATGTTGCCCCCCTGGGATTCAAGGCTTTGGACCAGGGCCTGGGCAAGGGGGGTTTTGGCTTCATTGATCCGAAAGCTTGCATTCAGATATGAGTCGGAAATTAGAAAATGGGTCAGAACCGGGCATTCAAAACTTCCCATCCCATAGAGGGGGTTGTTGGCACACAGCAGACTTTTTAACCGGCCATGAATTCCAATGGCCGTAAAATAGTGGTCAAGGGATCCTGTGTACTGAAGGGATAGATCCTTTTTCGGGCTTATTCGGGGGTCATACAGATGAATGCCTGCGATGACCTTTTTCAGGTCTCGAAAATACTGGGAGATACTCGTTTGCCGGTCTGGGAAATCTGTGACCAATTGTTGCTCAAAGGCGTCATGCCCCTGGGGAATCTCGTATGTTTTGCCGGGAAAATGAAATCTTTCAAAGCAGGTGGAAGAGAGAGGGACCAGGTCAAGCCTTTCCATAAGGCCCAGGTAATTAAAATAATGCCACAGGGGCTGATGGGGAGCAAGGGAGCCCAGGCGATGCACCCCCGTGGGAAAGGTCATGCCCTTCCTCGTATAGGTCTGGGTCAATCCGCCGGGAATTTTATGCTGCTCCAACACCAGGACGTTTTCCCCTTCCTTGGCCTGGATGATGCCGGCGGTCATGCCGCTGATACCGGATCCGATGATGATGGTATTATAGTGATTTTTTTTAATTGATGTCATTTGGAGCCGCTCCATTTTTCCACCAGAAAGGGAATCAGTGCCAGTGCCAGAACCAGACTTGCAAGCATCCCGGTCAGTCCGGCCACCCCGATTGAATACAGGGCATTGTGCTGGGCAAAGGCAAGACAGGTAAAGGCCCCGATGGTGGTCATGGCACAAATGATTACAGCCCCGGCCGCAATCTGTCTGTCCCCGGGGTTTTTATTGAGTTCATGGTGAACCAGAAATATGGAAAAATCAACCCCCACCCCAAAGACAAAAATAATAAAAAGAACACTGATAAGGTTCACACAAATCCCGAGAAGTCCCATTATTCCCGCCGTCATTATGGCACTTAAAAAAACAGGGGTGATGGTGATCAGGACAAGTTTGATTCTGCCCAGGAAGACAAAGAGGGTCAGGACCATTGCCCCTGCTGCTAAAAGGAACAGTTGTTTGAATTGACTGGCCACAAGTATTGTGATTTTATCAACAAAGTTGCGTTTATCCAGAAACCTTGCCTTTGGGAGGGTTGTTTTGATCCGGGAAACGATATCCGGGATTTTGGATTTGTTTTTTATATTCAGGGTGGTAAGAGCCAGCACACTGTCTTTTTGGAAGATGAGTTTTGATTTGATCAATGGGTCCAGTACCGTGGGGGCAAAGTCCTTTCGGGTAAAGGGGATTTTGGGGGCCCGAAGGCCTTCAAAAAACGGGTCAAAGGCATCCATTGAAAATCCGTTGGCAAGGGATGCCTTTGCCAGTGTTTTTTCAAGGGTGTCTATTCGTTGGTCCGGTAAAAGTGTCTGGAAATTTTTATAGTGGCGTTTTCTTTGGGCCTTTGAGGGAAAAATATCTGACAAGGAGGCAATCTGATCCACCTGGCCTTCCATCCCCTTGAGCAGTTTAAAAAGTTGATCATTCTTTTCCAGGGCCTGTTCAAGGGTTTTGGCCTCAACCAGGATAACAGAGGGAGAGGTCCCGCCCCAGGTGGCCAGAAATTTGTCCATATCTCGCTGGGTCTCCGACGTCAGGTGGTTGAGGGCGGAGACATCCCCTTCAAATTTGAAACTTTTAAGCCCTGTGAGGCTAAATCCAAAGGCCAGAAGGCAGGCAAGGCTGATCCATAAAAAATGTTTTTTGCGAAAATCCATTAGAAAATCACAGGCTTTTACCAGGGATACCAAGGGTTTTTTGGGCTTTTGGGGCAAAAACAGGACAAAATATTTTAACACAAAAATGGCAAAAAGGGCTGCCCCCAGAATTCCGGTAATGGTAAAAAAACCCATTTGGCGCTGGCCGGGAAGAGAAGAGAATATAAGGCAGCCAAAGGCGGCCATGGTGGTTGCAGCTCCGGTGGCAATGGGCTTTTTTAGTCGGGAAATGATGGCATTTGTATGGGCGGTGCCAAGGGTGTCCACACTGAAAAGGATGTGAATCCCGAAATCAACGGTGATGCCCAGGAGCACTGCCCCGCATCCCAGTGCAATGGCAGATATCTCATGGGTGAAAAAGGAGAGAAGGGCACTGGCAAAGGTGAGGCTGACAAGGGTGGGAACAAAAATCAGGAGCACATAGAGGAACCTGCCGAAAAAGAAAAATCCGATGACAAGAATTCCGGCTGACATGACAAGGATAGCCTTTTTTACATCTGCCTGGATCGTGGCTGAATTGTCCAGGGTGGCCACATGGTTTCCTGAAAATCCGATGTGGATTTGGTTTTCAAAGGCCTTGGTGACCCTGGTTTTTTCCCGGTTTAGAAAGGCAAATAGTTCGGCGCTCTGCCGGGTATCCACGGCAGGAAAGGCCGGGGATGCCATGATGAGCAGACAGGTTTCATCCTGGTTGATAATCCGGGATCCGCTGATATGGATGCCCGAGGCCTCGGCCTGGAAAGCCGTAAGTTTTGACAGGATGATTTCATCCAGCCCAAAGGGGTCTTTCGTGATCCGGTCAGCGGAAAACATCCCCGTCGGATCCAGAAGCTGTTGTTTTATTTTTGGCAGCAATGTTTGAATATGTTCCGGGGAAAGGCGTGAATCGATTTCTTTTAGGTCTGTCTCATCAAAGAGCCAGTATTTGTTTTTATTGACAAAGTCCAGAAGGTTCATCACGCTTTTTTGGGAAAATTGATACACAACCTCTTTGAAAAAAGGCGATTCGCCAATGGCCCCATAAAAGGCATCCCCTGCTTTTTTAAGGGTGTCAGTCTCATGGGTTTTGGTTTCAATCTGGATGTACAGGGTTTCGGCAGCCGGCACATGGCCGATGATATACTTGAAATCCGCCACCTCGGGGTCAGAATCCGGAAGCATGGAGGTGATTTTTTCATCCAGGTCCAGGTTCAGGGTAAAGAAGAGGCAGACAAGATAAAATATACCGGTCAGGAAAACAGCTATTTTTTTGGGATCTCTGGGATTCATGGGGAGCGCTTGCCTTTCGTTCATGGGAGGGAAAAGACCAATACCGCGTTATTCCCTCCAAAGGCAACGGACTGGGACATGGCTGCCCTACACGAGACTGCCTGGTTGTTTTCAATGGGAGAAATGGCTGCTTTTGGATCTTGGGTTGAAAATCCCATGCTTTTCGGGATGACCTGGTGGGTCAGGCTGTATAGGGTGAAAATGGCTTCAATGGCACCGGCTGCTCCCAGGGTGTGGCCGGTATACCCCTTGGTGGAAAAAAAAGGAATCCTTGGCAGAAGCTGCTCAAAGACCTGCATCTCAACCTTGTCATTTTCCTGGGTTCCCGTGCCATGGGCATTGATAAATCCGATGTCCTCCGGAGTAAAGCCGCTGTTGAAAAGGGCTTGGTTAATGGCGGTTTTCAGTCCCTGTCCGTCGGGTTTGGGGGCTGTCAAATGATAGGCGTCACAGGCAGACCCATATCCTGCCACCCGGCAGTTGTTCCTGTCTTTTAGGGGGGATTTTCTGTGGATGGGCTCAAGAACGACCACCCCCGCCCCTTCCCCGAGATTTAGTCCCTTCCTATTGGCATCAAAGGGTTTGCAGGGGGTGTTGTCAGTGATCATCAGGGAGATAAATCCGTTATAGGTTACCTTGCACAATTCGTCGGTGCCCCCGGCAATGACCAGGTCACACAGATCTGCGGCCAGCCAGGAAGCCCCGACACCAATGGCATCGGTGCCGGAAGCACAGGCATTGACAATGGTCTGTGTGGGACCGTCCAGGTTGAACTCTCTTGCAATACTGTCGGCCGGGTTGGAGGCCAAAAATCGTTTGATGGGGTCCATGCCCGGGCGATTGCCCTGTTTATACTGGATATAAAAGGGATCATTGTTCAGGGCGCACCCAACGGTGGTACCCATGCAGACCCCCACCCGTTTGTGCCTGAGATCTTTGGGATGGATTCCGGCATCTTCCAGGGCCTGGGCAGCCGCTGCAATTCCCATGCGGGCCGTAAGGGTCAGGTATTGATTTTTTTTAGAGACCCAGTGGTTCACGGGTTCCGATTTTCTGGACTCTGATTCCCTGGAACTTGATTTTCTGGCGTCTGGTCCGAGAGAATTTGGAAGACTGAAAACAGGGTATTGGACGGGATGATCCGTGGAAAATTGTCCGGGGGGCTTTGGGGCACGAAGATTGGCAAACATATTTTTCATGCTCTGGTCAAGACTTGTGCCAAGGGCGCAAATACATCCCATTCCCGTTACCATCACCTGCCTAAACATCTCCTTCTCCTTTTAAATCGTTGCTTTCACCCTGCTTTCCAAAGGATTCTTCTGGTTCCCACATATCATAAAAATTAAAAAACTGATACGGATGGTCCTGGATAAAGCTTTCCAGAGAGTGAACAAAGGTCTGGATAAAGGGAACCATTTTTTTTTTCTCTTTCCCCAGTTTTGGCGGAATTTGGATGATCCGGGGCAGGGTGATTTTATAGGTGCCTGGCCCTGATTTGTAGGAGTGGAGAATGACAATTGGCTTTTGGGAAATGGAGGCCAGTTTATAGGCACTATAGGGAAAAAAGGCCTTTGCGTTTAAAAAATTTATTTTAAGGGACAGGTCTGTATTGCCGAAGATTCGGTCCCCCATTATGCACAAAATTTCATCTTTTTTAAGAACGGAAAGCATTTCAATGGAGCCGCCAAGAAATTGTGCGGGGTTGATGATATTAAATTTTTTTTCCTGGTTACCGTGTTCATAATAATGTTTGTCAATGTCTTGTTCGTTCTGGAGCATGAGCAGGTTCACCGGCCGGTTCAAATGGGCCAGGGCTGACATGGCCAACTGCCAGCACCCCACATGGGACATGAGAATGATAAACCCTGAATCAAGGGATTGGATGGCATTGAATTCTTCCTGGTTTTCAAAGGATGCCAAAAAGGTTCCAGGTCCGAGTATCCCTAAAATTGCCCGGTCTATAAGTGTCTTCCCTAAGCTGAGCACCCATTGATATCGGTGGAAAAATTGTCTGAACCGGCTGGCTGCGGGGAACCGTTTTTTCAAGTAAGGGGCGCATTTTTGTTTAACCGAAGGGAAAAATGCAATATAATAAAAAACAACAAAGTATAAACAAAAATAGGCCAGGGGCCTTGCCAGTCGCTTACCGCCCAGGCGGATCATGCCGTAGAAAACATGATGCCCCATTCGAGAACCCAGGCGCTTGCTGTCCCATTTGGGATTTTGGTTCATTGGTTCTCCGGTTTTCCCGACAGGGCAGTTGCCGTTAAAAAAATAAGACCAAAGCCAAAAAAAGCCAGAATCGGCGCAAGGATAAGGGTGCCCAGGCAGTATTCATAAAATCGTTCAACAAATTGGTTCCCAAGGGTTTCAAATGAGATGTCGGTTAAAAAGGTCCCTCCATGGGTAAGAAAATATCCCGTCTCAATGCAAAGAGCAGGCACAAAGGGGGGCATGCAAAGCTGGCCTGCACCAATTGCCACCACTTTATTGAGTCTGAAAAAACCGGTTACCATGAGGATGGAAAGCATATGGATGCCGATAAGGGGAAGGGTGCTCAAAAAAACCCCCACCGCTCCTGCCAGGGCCATGTCAAAGGGAGATACCGCATGGGCTAAAAAGCTGCGGATGGAGTTTAACGGGTGGAAGAGTGAAAAGTTTGGGCCCTTTTTTGTTTCCAAAATTTTTTTGTGGGGCCAGGGGATAAAGGAACGAAGGGTGAGTCTGGTATTTAAATGGGTGAGCCTTACATTGTCCACAAATAATTTAAAATGGCTGATCCGTTCTCCTTTTGGCGGATAATAAACACAAATATCAAGATCCCTTATGGGGACATTGGCCCAGGATGCCTTTACCAGAACTTCTATTTCAAAATCATACCGGGTCTGGGCAAGATTCAGCGCCAAAAGAACAAATAAAGGATAGGCCCTGAACCCGGACTGGGCATCCCCTATGGGCTGGCCGGTCTGCAGCCGAAACCAGAAATTGGAAAATGACCTGCCAAATTTGGATGCCCTGGGGATGGCGGGATCTGAAAAATCTCTTTTCCCCACAATTATGGCACAGGGATCGTGTAAAATGGCCTGCTTGAACAATAAAAAATCTTCCGGCAAATGCTGGAGGTCGGCATCCATGGTCACCATATGGGTATAGCCCTGGCGATCCGCCTCCTTTGCCGCTGTCATCAGGGCTGCCCCTTTTCCAAGGTTTCGCGGGTGAAAGATCACCTGAACATTGGATGTTTTAAAATGATCGGGGGCAAGGTCCCGGCTGCCGTCGTCAATGACAAGAATATCTTTGTGCAGGCGTTGGCAGCGCAAGATGACGTCTAAAACGGTTTTCCCATGGTTATACACAGGAATGACAATCAGTATTTTTATGGCGGCAAAATTCATGGAGATGGCGGGTTAATTTTCTCGGTTATAAGTGGCCCCATTATAAATGGAGAGGTCATCAAAAAGTTGGCTTGAAAAAAGCAGTTTACGAAAGGTTACCAGGCTGTCATGGAAGATGGTGGTGTTGTCATATACCTTAAACTCTTTGTTTAGGATTTTATAGATTTCCCCTGTTCCTCTGCCCAGTTTGTCTGCGTTTCGAAAGGAAAGGGCCTGGAGGTCTGCCAAAATTTCCAGGGTGATGATATGCTTGGCGTTGCTGACCAGACGGAAGGCCTTTCTGGCAGCCACGGTTCCCATGCTGACCACATCCTGGTTGGTGGCATTGCAGGAAATGGAATTGATACTCATGGGGTTTGCCAGGTTCCTGTTTTCCGCTGTGGTGGAGGTGGCAAGGTATTGGGCACCCATAAAACCCATGGTCAGGCCCAATTCCCCGGGAATGAGGTGCTCGGGAAGTCCTTCGTTTAAATTTTTGTCTAAAAGCTTGTTGGTCCGTCTTTCCGACAAATTGCAAAGGGTTGACATGGCAATACACAGGCTGTCCATGGCAAAGCTGATGCTCTGGCCGTGGAAGTTTCCGCCGTGGATGATTTTTTTCTTTTTCGCAATAATAATGGGATTGTCATTGGTGGAGTTGGCTTCAATTTCAACGGTTGCAATTGCCTGGTCCAGGGCTTCTTTAACCGGTGCCAGAATCTGGGGAGTACACCTTATGGAGTAGACATCCTGGACATTGATGTCGGTTTCAAAGACCGGGATATCCCGGTCATTCTGATTCCTGATCCGCTGGTGCATCTCTTCTCTTCTGGTGATGTTGCCCGTTCCCCGGTATAAGCTTTTAATTCTTTTCGACACAGCAATCTGGCCGGGGTGGGGCTTTATCATATGCAGGTCCATGTCAAAGGCATCATCAATGCCCCCGAAGATTTCTATGGCAAAGGCGGCATTGACACAGGCAATGTTCAACAGCTTATTGGCACCAAAAAGGGTAAAGGCAGCTATTCCTGTCATGGCGGCGGTGCCGTTCATCAGGGCGAGTCCTTCCTTATAGCTGAGCTTAAGGGGGCGTAACCCTGCTTTTTCAAAGGCCTGTTTTGCCGGCATAAGCTGTCGTTTATAATACACCTGTCCCCTGCCGATAATGGCAAGGGACATGTGGGCCAAATGAATTAAATCCCCCGAGGCCCCTACGCTGCCGCATTCGGGAATATAGGGGGCAATCTCTTTGTTGATCATGTCGCGCATCAGCTCCAGGAGCGCGATCCTTACACCGGAGTTGCCTTTTGCCAGGGTGTTCAAGCGAATGGCAAGGATGCCCAGGGCAATATAGGGTAAAATCGGGGCACCAAGCCCTGCGGCATGGCTGATAATAAGATTGGTCTGGAGAGTTTCAATCTCATTGTCGTTGATGATCTTGTTGCACATGGGGCCAAAGGAGGTGTTGACCCCGTATATGATTTTTTTTGCTTTAATGGCCTCTTCAAGAAACGCTCTGGATGCCCGGCATCGTTCAATGGCGTCTCCATCCAGGGCTACTTTTTTATCCCCAATGCCAATGGCAACAATCTCTTTATAACGAAGGTCATTCCCTGTGAGAATAACCGTGGACGTGTTTGTCATGTTTTATTTACCCCTTAAAAAGCCATCTCTAATTATCTTAGATCAAAAAAGGTTAGCCGCTTACGTTTTTTATCAAACTGATAGACCTTTTTGTCTGCATCCTGCCTGGTGATTCGCTTGATTTCAGGGACGACCCGCAGTTTTGCCTGCAAGACTTCTTTGATCCATGCGTCAGATTCATCTTCATGGGTGAGGGCAGCATAAAGGGTGATCCGGTCTGTCCCGTCACCGTTTTTTGCAGCCTCGATATAGCCGCCATGAAATCGTTCATCCCCTTCAAGGGCTGCAAGAATGGCATTGGGATATACGGTGGTGCCTTTGTATTTGAGCATTTGATTTTTTCGTCCCAGGACAGGGGCCAGACGCTGGGTGGTTCTTTTACAGGCACATTTGCCCTGGATCAGGTAGGAAATATCCCCGGTTTTGAACCGTATCAGGGGCATTCCCGTGATCCCCAGAGGCGTGACCACCACCTCTCCTTTCTCACCAGGCATTACCGGTTGGTCGTCTTCTCCTAGGATCTCCACAACAATGAGTTCCGGTCGTGTGTGACCGCCTTTTCTGGCCTCACATTCGCAAAAGGTGGTGGCCATTTCCGAAGAGGCATAGGTGGAATATATCTTTGCACCCCACATGGCCTCAAGTTCCCGGGCAATGGGAAGCAGGCTCAGGGTTTCATCTTTTGTGGGCTCGCCAATGGCAATGAGTTTTTTAACACTGCACCCCTTTGGATCTTCATGATTTGTCAGTGCATATTGTCCAATTTTATAGATCAGGGAGGGCACCCCCACAATTACGGTGGCTGATGTGAGCTTGATCAGCTCCCAGTGCTGGGCAGCGCTTCCAGATCCTGCCCTGACCATGCTTGCCGAAAGTTTTATCCCCCCAAAAAAATATGCCATTCCCGCCATGAAACACCGGTCCAGGGCTGCACAAACCAGGAGGGTGTCTGTTTCGTTGACACCGGTCATGGCAATGGCCAGCTCTTCGTTATAGGCAAGGCGGGACAGATCCATGGATGTCTGGGGAATCAGGGTGGGGGTGGCACTTGAGGTGGCCGATGTGAGGCAGATATCCACAATTTCTTTTTTATCCACACACAGCAGAGCCTCGGACCGCAAAAGATCTTCCTTCTGGGTAAGCGGCAGTTGGCCGATGTGGGAGAGGTCTTTAATTTGGGAAATATCAATCTTTTCCCGGGCATACACCTCTTTGTAAAAAGGGGAGTGTGCCAGGGTATATTCCAGATGCTGTAAAAACAGCCGGTTCTGGACTGCCAGAATTTCTGCCGGATTCGCAAATTGCAGGCCGGCATATTTTTGGGCAACACAGTTCACCAGTAGGGGATAGGTTTCCCCCTGCGCTTTTGTCAGTTTATTCATTTGTCCCTTAATTTAATATCCTCGGTGGATTCGCCTAACCGTATTACAAAAAAAAGCGAGCCTTCGTCAAGACATAAAAAAGGACAATGATTTTTCCGGGGCGGTCTTTATCAGGGCATTATTAATATAATTGTTCAAGGCTTTGTTTGGCATATTTTTTTAATTTTCTATTGGTGCTTTTATCAAGGACCTCTGTCAACGTGGGTTTGTATTTTGTCATTCCAGACGATGCCAGCGCTTTGCACATCCAGGCCATCTCATCCACATGGTGGCGGTTGCTCATATTCTGGGTGTATCCATCCAGGAGAACTTGTTCCACCTTGTCGAAAAG
Source organism: Desulfobacteraceae bacterium (assembly GCA_016743945.1). GTDB lineage: Bacteria > Desulfobacterota > Desulfobacteria > Desulfobacterales > Desulfobacteraceae > NBML01. The sequence continues at coordinate 10,949 of JADGFI010000023.1, read as the reverse complement.
GGAAGGATCGGTGAGATGGGATCGTGTGATTCGTTTTGCAGCGTCGGTTCTGGTTTTGACCGAACCTGATTCTAGCTGGGCAATATAGGTTTTTACCTTTGATGTCTGATCCGCCGCTGCAGATATCGGCATACTGAACAAAAGAATTCCTGCGATGCAAAGGGAAAAAAAGATTTTTTTGAAGTTAAAAGTAGTGGCGTTCATATCTGTCTCCTTTGTCATTTTTTAATTTTTAAAAAAATAGAATTATTTTACTCCCAAAACTCTTTGTATCCATGGACGGTTTTCAAGTCAAGTATTAGTTGTTTGGGACAAGGGCAGTGGTTTTTATTTTTAGACGCGCCCATATGTATTGATAGAGAAAAAATTAAATGGTATGGTGGCGTTTTTTGAAAAGGATAATCGTAGAAACGGTCGATCTAATAACCAGGGTTGCCTGATTTGATTTACATATCCGGGCAACGGACAAGGCATTTAAAGGAAGAAATGGATTTAAAATATAAACTCAAGGAAATGATTATTGAGGAGCTTCAGATCGAAGACCTTACCCCGGAAGAAATCGAAGATGATACCCCCTTGTTCGGGGAAGGACTGGGGCTTGATTCCCTTGATGCCGTGGAATTGGTGGTCCAGCTTCAGGTCTATTTCGGGGTTGAAATCACGAATATTGAAGAGGGCCGGCCGGCATTGCAGTCCATAAATACCCTGGCCCAATTTGTCCGGGCAAGGCAGGACAAACCTACGGACAAAGAGGTTTAGCCCTGAAGCTTGCGGTACATGGCATGGGAAGGATCCATGCCTTTGATTCTTGTTCCAGGAGGATGGATGTAAGTTATGGGAAGGATTCTTTCCTGGATGATCCGGCAAGTCCCGGGGCAGGAGAAAATCCTGTATTCACAGCAGACACCTCCTCTGTGACCGATTTTGTGCCCAAGGGAAAATTGCGGCGAATTGATCACTACTCGAGAATGGCCTTACTGGCCTGTGGTCGGGCCATGGAGGGTGTGGACCCCTCTTTGTTCGCCCCCCAAAAAACCGGGTTGATACTGGCAACAGGCTATGGTGCGCTCTCCTCCACCTTCTCATTTTTGGATTCCTATATTGAAAAAGGGGATAAACTGGCCTTTCCCACCCATTTTTCCAATTCCGTTCACAACGCCGCCGCCGCCCATATTTCCATCTGTTACAACATAAAAGGCCCCAGCCTTACGGTAAGCCAGCTGGACATGTCCTTTTTTTCAGCGCTTATCACCGCAGGATCATGGCTTGAAACCCGGAAGACCGATGCAGTTTTAGTCGGAACAGCAGACACCTATTGTAACGTGATGGGGTATTGTATCAACGAATTTTCCAGACCCCTCAAGAAAATTCCCTATTCCTTTGGCGAAGGTGCTGCTTTTTTTCTGGTGAGTCGGGAAACCCATACCCGGCCCAGATATGGGTATATAGATCAGATCAACATGGGGCAGTCACGGAATATGGAGATTCCCTTGGATGTGGATATCATATTTACGCCTTCCTCCACTGATAGCTGTCATGCCGGACCAGGGCAATTGAGGGTGGGACATGACAGGGAACTTAAGGTGCGCAGGCATGGCTTTTCACCCACGGACAGCAGCATGGATGCCGCATATGCTCTGGAGGGAAACCAAAGAACCTGCTGCATAAAACGGGGTCAAAACGGCGTCTGGGGAAAATTGATGATTACCCCGGCTGATGGGAGCAATAAATGATGGGCAGTCTTGTTAGAAATCAGAAGATAGGTCTGTTCTTGGCCTTGGGCGTTCTTCTGGTTTTTTGGGCGGATCCCGGATTTGCCCAGGAAAAGACAGCACCCATCCCACCCATGACGGGGCTGTCCCTGAACCTGGGATACACCTACGATCCCTGTGTTAATATCTGGTTTTCCCAGGCAACCTTTATTAAATTATATGATTATGATCAGATTTGGCCCCACAAAGCACCTGCCGCATTAAGATTCAAAATGGAAGGAAGCCTTGGTGCCTCTCGCCTGGATAATAGTGATATCCGCTTGAATACCGGTGCAGCAGTGCTGGCACTTTACTATTTGAGCCGTTTTGAGACAGGTTCCATAAAACCCTATGTGGAAGCCGGGGTGGGGCTTATTTATACGGATTACCGGGTGAGTGGCCAGGAGTACCGATTTAATTTTAATCCCCAGGCAGGCCTGGGCATGGAAATAAAACGAAAAAATGCAGCACCCTGGTTTTTCGGGGTCAGATTCCACCATATCTCAAATGGTGGGTTAGGGTCCTCCAACCGGGGTCAGAACTCCGTTGTTTTCCTGGCTGGACAATATTTTTAACCGATTGGCGTCCCTTCAATCGGGACAAGGAGAATTGTTTTTTTGATGGACAGAATTATTAAGATTGTAAATAAGGTGTTGGAAGAAGAATTTGAAATTGATGCAGCGCTGTTAAAACCCGGGGCATTACTTTATGAGGATATCGGCCTGGACAGCCTGGATGCGGTTGATCTCATCGTGATGGTTGACAAGGAACTGGGGGTTCGAATCGAAGAGGATGACGCCAGATCCATCAGAACCCTGGAAGATGTATACAATATTATCGACGCGCTGCTAAAGGAGAAACAATAGCCTTTTTGAAACCTATCTTTTTTGTAACATCAAATTTATTTTCCCCGCTATCTGGCCCTGGGTTTTAAGTGTGGCGGTAACTGAAAGCAGGTCATCAAAAGGGGCTAACCGGATTGACAGGTGAATGGGAATGTCGGGATGTATCAGACGTGCAAATTTTGTTTTTTTGATTGATCGGATCCCAAAAACAGTGTCATGGGCCAGTTCTACAGCATACTTCACCATTTCAATCTGAACAATCCCCGGTAGAATCGGGTTTCCTGGAAAATGGCCGGTAAAAAGATCCAAATCCCCGGAGAAACAAAATTGGGCTGTAATCTGTTGATCCTGAATGCCGGAGCTGGTAATGAGTGAATTTTTTAAATCAGTGGTCAGGTTCATGGGCTTCTTTTTTCTTTTCTAAGGGTAACAGGTTAATTCTTTATTCTTCTGCTGTCCCGGGTGGGGGCAAAAAATATTGGCTGTTTATTTTTAGCTGATACTTAAAGGAACGGTCTTCAATGGCGATAAATGACGGATATTTGTTGGTATTTTTTCCATCATAGATATAGTCTATGGCATAGATCTCTTTGTCGTTTTTTTTGTGCTTGTATCCCGTCAATTTATAGTTGTTTTGCTGTGACGGTTCTTTTTTAAAAAAATATTCACTGGTGATTCCCCCGGGGCTTTTTGAGAGTAAAAGTGTATTGTCCCGGGCCCGGTATAGTTCCGGGGATGACAGGGGGGAAGATAAATATAAAATCTCAAGATCTTTTACCACGGATTTTTCAAGCCAGCTGGTTTTTAAATAGTTTGTTTTTGACTGGACACGGGTTTCTTTCCCCTTTATGTGAATCTCAAAAAGCGTACCGCCCATATCATTCTGGGCGATTAAATGGAGCTGTCTCTCCCGTCTGTTCACCGTGAGATAGCCGTTCAATACATAGGTTTTTCCCAAAAGGGTGAGGGCGACATGGTGCACGGCCTTAAATCGGTCTGGGTATAGATGACCGATCACCAGGTTGAGTTTTGAGATGAGTCCGGGATTCTGGATTTTAGCCAGGGCGGTTTCTGTCGTTGTGGGTTTGGGACTGCAGCCTGCCAATAGAATTAACAGCATCACCAATAGCATCAACAGGGTCATGGAAAACGTTTGTTTCGCTCCAGAGCTCAATCCCTTTGGGGGGGAGACTATCATTTTTCACCTGTCATCTTTTGGTTACCATGGTTCAACCGGGGGGGGGGCATCCAGACTGCCGTTAAATAGACTGTCCGCCATTTTTTCATTGAGCCGATCATTGTGAAACCGTATTTTTGTAAAGTCTTTTCCTGGTTCATGGATGATAATATAATCAAGTCCGTTTAATTCTTTGTTCAATCCCAGTTCAAAGGAGTGGATAAATTTTTTAAATTCATCGTTTTTCGGTGTCAGTAGGATGGTGACCCCGGGTCTGGAAAAGCCGGATATCTCATACAGGTTGCTGTCGTTGAACCTGCCGCTCATCCATGCGGTAATATGGTTCATGATCATGCCCAGGATCTCCTTGTTGCCCGGATTGATTTTTTTCCAGCTGCCGTTAAAATATTCGTATTTATACACCTTGCTACCATTGACCATGAGAGAGGATTTAAAGGGGACTGTGAATTCAAGGCGCAATTTGCCGGGCCTTTTGAAAAGACAGAATCCTTTTGAAATAATGGTTTCAGAAAAAATGGAGATGTTTTTCTCCTGGGTTAACAGGGTTTTTATGGTTTTTACGGCATTAAAATTTTTTTCGGCATCCACAAGTATCTGGGTCAACCGGCCCGGGGGTATGGGATTAACCTCCTGGGCAAATCCTGTTCCCATGCTGCCCAGAACCATGGGCAGAACCATGAGCAGAATCAAGAATAAATGTCTTTTTATCGGTAGAATCATGGGTGTTTTTTTCCTCAATCAAACGCTTGCACGTATAAATAGTGTTTATCCTGGCTCATTTTCAGGGTTATAAATTTTGATCTGACCTGTGGCCACAAGTTTTCCGTTGATGTCAATTTTTCCTTTCATTATTTTAAAGGGTCCGATCTGATCTGTTTTCTCAATGAATATAGAAATACGGGTATTCTCGGGAACCGGATGAAAAAAATGAAATGCATCCACGCTGACCAGCATGCCCATTGAGGGTTTTTCGTTTTTTTCCTGCAACGCCTTATACCCATGGTGGGCCGCCACCGTCTGGGCAAGGCATTCAATGAGAATACTGTCAAGCACGGTTCCGTTGTCGCATCCATAGTCATTGGCACGAAATGTTTTTTCAGACAGGGCCGAATCATCGTCGATTCGTTTATATCCGTCAATCATTACCATGGGGTATCTGTGGGGAATAATCCGGGTGATTTCTTTATACACGTTTCTTTACCTGGGGTGATTGTTATTCTTTATGGCAATTTTTTCTCTTCTGACCTTAATATCAGAAGAGAGGGAAAAAATCATTATTAAAGGAAAATCCAGCCGCCTGCCCATGGTTCGATATCCCGGGGTCAGGTTTCCCTGGCCCGTTTGATGAGCAGCTGCATGCAGTTGAAAATATTCTCCCGGGTGTAAAGGGTAAACTCGTCCCGGTAGCTTTCTTTAAACATTTTTTGGGCCAGTTTTTCATCGGACAAGGATGTTTTCTTGATGCGCTGGATGGTGGAATGGGTTATGTCCCGGGCGTCCTGTAACCCTTTTGACGCATTCGATGCGATCAAAGGCCCCTGGTGGGCCGGACAGATTATCTGGGGATTAAAGGACCCGATTAAATCGATGGTGGAAACATAGGCCGCAGCATTGGTGAAAAACAGGGGCCAAAAACCCCGGCCTGGATAGTGAAATCCCAGGCTGTCCGAGCAAAAAAAGGTTTTGTCCTTTTTTACAAAACCGATGAGGTTCCCCGGAGAATGCCCCTCCACCTTGATCAGGTCCAGGAAAATATCACCGCCCAGGTCCAGGGATTTTTTTTCTTCTACCACGAGGGCGTCATGGATATCCGGGATGGTTTCAAGGGGGGGGCGGCCCGGAGTGATCCCCATTCGTTCAAGACCTTTGGACATGAAAAAATCTTCTTTTACCAATAAGGGTCCGGCCTTGGGGTGGGTGATAAATTCATTGGCCCCTTTTGCCATGACAACCCGGGCCCGGGGAAATTGTGCCATGAGACCTGCCAAGCCGGTAATATGATCGGAATGGGGGTGGCTTAAGACCAGGTAATCCGGACAAATACCCAGGGCGTTCAACTGGGCGATTACACAATCAACCCCCCCGGAAATACCCGCCTCAAACAGGGCCGACTTGTTTTGACCTATGACAAGGAAGAGATTAAAAAAATAATTGCCCAGCATCCTTACATGGGAAGTGACCTCCAGGGGAAATTTTTCCTGGGGGATCGTGTGAAATTTCATGGACGCCTCTATTTGCAACGGGTTAATGGTTAGAGTGCTTCTTTAAATGGCGCAAGTCCGATTCGTTCAATCATTTTACCCAGGCGCTCGCCTCTTTTGGCATTGTCGCTGTAGAATTGGACCACTTTGTCCACAGCTTTCATGGCCTGGTCATCATCAAGGCCTGTGGTAAGTTCTTTGCCAATCCTGGGCAGCATGCCCACGTTTCCGCCGATGGTAAGGGTCCAGCCCTCGGGAAATCCGATGAGGCCGACATCTCTCACCCAGGATTCAGAACAGCTCAGTTTGCATCCGGATACCGCCATTTTAAACTTGCCCGGCAGTTCAAGGGCATGGTATTTTTCATCCAGTTTCATGCCGATCCCAAGGGCATCCTGCTTCCCCAGCTTGCAAAAGGTGGTGCCGGGACAGGCTCTGATGCTTCGGACACACATGCCTACGGCTGCGCCTTTGTCCAATCCCAGATCTTCCCATGCCCCGTCAATATCCTCTTCTTTCAGGCCCACAATGGCCATGCGGGTGGCGCCGGTGAGTTTGATGGCCTTGGCATTATAGCGTTCAGATACATCTGCAATTTTTCTGAGCAGGTCCGGGGTGACAATTCCGCAGGGGATATGGGGGGCAATGGCATAGGTTTCATTATCATTCTGGGGGATGGCCCCTTTTTCTCCGATTTTTAACATGGTTTCTCCTGTTTATAGAACGTTAACTAAATCTATACTCTAAAAGCACCTGAACAGATGTCAAGGGATGGGAGCGAATCAAAAATGTCTATTCCTTTTTTGCCCCATGCTGTTTTGCAATGAACCGTGTCATCTGACCCAGGACCACGGCCATGATTTTTTTGGGTAGAAAATAACCCGAGGCTGTTTTTGAAACTTTCTCCAGCAGCGCTTCAACCGTTTTCTGTTCGTCCCGGGTTTTGTCATAGATCTTTTCAACCCATTGCCTCATGGTCCCGGCATCTGCCATGGATTGCTTCATGAATCCGTTGCCGGAAGGCTGTATCAGGGCCCCATAGTGTTCGAAAAGATGAATGGCCACTTCGTATTCGGCCATTTTTTCCAGGCTCTCCTGGTAAAGATCAAAATTGGAGTTGGCCGCAGCAAACACCATATCCCCATAAATGATGCCCGCCGAGTCAGAGGCGGAAAGCACCTTTCCCCTAGGAATATAAATGGCCATGGAGCAGGAGGAGTGCCCGGGGACATCAATGACCTCAAAATCAAGATCCCCGCAACCGAGAACATCTCCCTGGGCGACGGTTTTGTCAACCCCAATGGTTTTGATATCAAGGCTTTCACAAAGATAGGCCACCTCATTTTTTTTGGGCAGCATCATCTGGTTGAGCCCAACAATTCCGGCCACCACATCTTCTTGTGCGAGGAGTTGTTTTGCCCGTACAGAGGCGGTTATTTCGATCCAGGGCCATTGCTGTTTTAAAAAAGGGGCAATGCCCACATGGTCAAAATGGGAATGATGGAGGACCAGTCGGCGGATCTTTTCAACCTCTATACCGGCGGCCTTGATCTGGGCCATCACATCCGGAACGATATAGGTCATGCCGCCTCCGAGGATGGCATATTCATCCTTGCCGTCCACCAGATACACACAGGACTCATTTCTTCCCAACAGGGTTATCCGGTCATTTACCTTTCCTGGCTGTTCAATTCTCATTGGACTGACTCCCCCGGTAAAATTTAAGTGTTATCAAAACATAAGACAATGGTCACAGACATATTAAAAAGTCACCTGGAAAACAAGCAGAAAGGTTGATCCAATGGAGCAGGTTGTCTTCCGATGGAATTGAATATTTTTTTTGGGATCCCTTTGCCAAGGGCTATGGCCTTTCCAACAATCCCCGGCGGGGCATTTTGCTGTCGGCAGCCATTGCCATCGCAGACAGGGCGTTGCCAATTTTTCCCCTCACCGTAAGCGCTTCGGAATTTACCGACGCACTGGGCATACTGATCCAGGGGGGTGGATCCGGTCCCATAACATCCAATACCATTGTCCTTAACTGGTTCAGGCATCCCGGTGATACCATTTCCAGCAGTAACCAATATCATTATGCGCAACAGCTAAGAACCGTGTTCCGTTTCGGTTGCAATCTGGTGGCGCTGTACTCTGGCGCCGATACCTAGGCTCGACTCGGGCAGACACCTGTTGAGAACCGGAACATTGATGTCTGGTGAAAAAATGATGCCACAACCCGCCTGATGCTGCTCTTTGCCTCTTTGATGATGCGGACAAAGCCGTGGGGTGGCGCCACCATTCGTGTTCTGACCCAGGGTATCGGCTCCAACGTTACCATTGAAAAAGAGACCTTGGGTAAGATTCTTGAAGATGTGGCAAAAACTGCTGAAGCGGTTATTGACGAAATCATTTTAAAGAAACCATGAAAATAAAGAATGAGACAATATAAGGAGTTTAAATGAGTATTGATCACCCCTGAAATAGCGGCTCCTCCCCATTGCAGGGACATACAAAGGGAAATGATGACAGATTTGTTCTTTTCAGGAGCAAGGGCCACCATTTCAGATGTAAGGGCAATGGAGGATGATGCCTGAATCAACCCGAGACCAAAGGTGAGAAAGCTGAAATAGTATACCGGGGGGATGGGGAAACTACCCCTCAATATCACCAGAAATAAAAACAGAAAATATGAAAAATGAACCACAAGGAAGACCATTTTTGTTCCGAATTTATCCACCATTTTCCCACCGGTATAAAACCCGACCATGGATCCCAGGAAAAGCATGGTTCCCATATGGACAATGGCGTCATCGGAAAAATGCAATACATTCTTTTCAAGCAATCCCATGGTCACGGGCCAGGCACCTGTGGCAAGCATTAATAAAAAACAGTATGCACAAAATGGCATATACCCGGGCACTTCCGGAATGCTGGTAACTATTGTTAGAATGGATTTTTCTTCTCTGGTTTTTTTTCTTTCCGGAATTTTAGAATAGAGAAATATTTGAAGAACAAGAAGGCATGTGAAGAAGGTCAAAATAAGCTGATAGGTTTCAAGGGATGTACTTTGTTCCAAAATAAAGGTGAGGATAAAAGAACAGCCAATGGCAAAAATTTGCCAGGAAACACGCAAGGTCTCGAAAAAAGATCCTCGATCGCTTCTGGAATCAAGGGGCTTAAAAGGGCAAACCACCCTGACAAGAGTGCAGATATACCAATGCTGAATAAGATAATTCCGCAGACAATAAATTTGATCGCTATCCGTGTATCAAAAAATCCGGCCAATGTGATAAAAGAAAAGCCCGCGATGGTTAGGACAATACCTGATACCCCTATTTTTTTTAGGACGCTTAAAAAACGGAAACATGATAACCAGGGCAGAAAAAAAAACCGCACTTTCGACATGTTCCAGTACCAGAAAAATTAATTGAAGATTTTGCCCTTGTTTTTGATTCGCGGGGTAAAAAAACAACTGACACCCCTTTTGGGCCTTTTACCAGGGGCATGGTGGATTATCAAAAAAACTATGACCCCAGGCCACCGAAAAAGGTTTAAAACATGCCTTTGGGAATGCAATAATCCATGGCGGCCCACCTGTTAGGCTTGTTCGTGACCTGCTATGCCCGGCAACACCTCCACAGGTTTATGAAGCTGAATCGAAATTCTAAAGTCGGAAAAAAGGCAGATACCATATATGGGGTCGCCTAAATTCTGTCTGGATTGAGCCCTATTTAATAATAGTGCGGGGTTTTAAAAACTTTGAAAAGCGTTTTTGAACAAACTTGACCTTATTCAGAAGATTCAAAAGAAATATATCTTCTCACTGGTCCATGGCCAATTCGTTCTTGACATTGTGAAGCGCTTTAAATTAAAATTTGATCGATCATAGGAATCAGGAGGAGAAATGAAATTTTTTTGGATTTTGACTGCTTGGCTTTGTTTGATACAATTTTCACCGGAAGTGTCCGCAGAATACTATGAGTTTATTGATAAAAACGGCATCAAACATTTCACAGATAACCTTGCAGAGATTCCAAAGGGCCAAAGGCCAGGCTCAAGGGCCTATCAAAGTATTATAAATACTGAAAAAAAAGAATCTGAAAAGAAAACAGAGGTTTTGACGTCGGAATCCATTGTGAACAAAAAAGATGAGCTGGATGCTGTATATAAATCCATTGTGAACAAAAAAGAATTATTGATCGAACAAAAAAAAACTATCGATAACAAAAAATACAATGAACTGGTCATACAATTAAACAGTGAAATACAAGAATACCAGAAAAAAATGGATGTCTATGAAAGGCTTGTTGAGCAATACAACGAGAAGGTCAATAGATCGCCAAAAGAATGAGTTCAAAATTTAATTGTATAATTCAAATATTGATCAAATGAGCAAGCTCCCAAATTACACTTATTACATACAAAAGCAGAATCAAGATATTATCCTGATATTTCTCCTTTTTGGATATCAAGAACATTATTGTTCAGACCCCGGGAAGGAATTTTTTAGGCTCTGCTAAAATGTGATGTATATATTAAATACCTCCCTGTAGATGGTTTCCATAAAACCAGGTATTCAATATAAAAAATTGAATTTTTCCGATTTTTTTGACTCAATGATTAGTATTTTTATCCTGAGTATTTGGATGCCGGATTACTTAAGGATACCAAAACAATTGGAAATTTTTTTCAACCGGAAATTTAGAGCAGGATTAATGCAAGTTATGTTTGTTTATATATTTTCTAACACCAGAATTGATCCCAAAGAATCGGTCAGTATCATTATCACATGAATAAAATCAAATGAAATACCAAATTGACATCATTTCCAGTGTTGTGAGGTAAATTAACAAGTTTGGCTTGGCTACATTGTGTAAAGGTCATCGGTGGCAAAGAGAGTGTCGGTGGTGAGGTTGATTCCGAGCCTTCTGATTCCCTCCTCGTCTCCCGGGGTTGG
>JADGFI010000239.1 GCA_016743945.1 Desulfobacteraceae bacterium | reverse complement strand
TGGTGATCATCAGAATGGGCAGATCCGTCCGGGTGAATTTGCGCCTTATTTCCATGGTAAGTTCCAGGCCACTGATGTTGGGCATGTTCAAATCCGTAATGATGAGGTCTGTTTTCCCGGACAGTATCCGTTTCATCGCATCTTCCGGGCGGTGATAGATTTCACAGGCAAGCCCTAGGACTGACAACTTGTTCTGGTAGAGCTTGAGCATCATTTTTGAATCATCCACCACAACAATTTTCACAGAAGACGATTCTTCTGCCTGATTCGTTCCGGTGAGTTTGGCTGCAATTTCTTTGGCAAACTCAACCTGACCAATGTCTGCCATATTTTTTAAGAAGGCTTTGCGGGTGGACGGGGATGACTTTTCAGCAATGTGTGTACTGGCAAGTTCCCTGAATGATTCTTCATCAATTAGAAAATTAAAAATATTGGTTGCATCCGTATCTATGAGTGAGCCTACCGTTGAGACTGCTTCGGGGGATTTGTCCCGAACAATATTTTTTAGTCCGGCCACCAATGGTTTTGACAGGTTTTTGTCAACGGCCCGGGCGGCACTCATG
>JADGFI010000238.1 GCA_016743945.1 Desulfobacteraceae bacterium | reverse complement strand
GTTTTACATACACTAATATACTTCTTTAAATGTATAATCTGCATTTGCTAAATTTCTAGCTAGATAATTGAATCGCCATCATTACAATTACCACCATCATCATCATCATTGTTACCATCACTACCACTACCACCACTACCGCCACCATCACCACCTCCTACATCATCACCACCACTATCACCACCATAACTACCTCCAACATCATCATCATTGTTACCATCACTACCAACATAACCGCTACCACCACTACCACCACAACCACCATCTCCAATTTCTTCATCATCACCACCACTACCGCCACCATCACCACCTCCTATATCGTCATCATCTCTACCACCACCATCACCACCTCCAACATCTTCATCATCACCACCACTACCACACCACCACTACCACCACCATCACCACCTCCAACATCATCATCATCACCACCACTACCGCCACCATCACCACCTCCTATATCGTCATCATCTCTACCACCACCATCACCACCTCTAACATCTTCATCATCACCACAACTACCAACACCACCACTACCACCACCATCACCACCTCCAACATC
>JADGFI010000237.1 GCA_016743945.1 Desulfobacteraceae bacterium | reverse complement strand
GAGAGAGAGAGAGAGAGAGAGAGAAGGAGATCCAGGAGTAATTGTTTATATTTATAGATATGACCCCGGGGATATTACCAGATTTGGTAGTTTGAGATTCAATTTTATAGATTCGTCAATTTGAAATTGTATATGAACGTATATTGTATATGTATCGTAAATAAATAATAAATAAATTATAGTACATAATTTCATGGCCTCGTAAAAATATAGGACATATAAGAAAAATAGTAAACTGCTGAAGTTCATGACCATAAAAATAGAGAACATGGATTATTTCGAACAAACACCAATATTTGCATCCTAAACTCATTTTTGTTCATCTTGAATTTTAAAAAATTTAAAATATAAACAATATTAACTCTCATAATGCACTAGAATATGCATATACATAACGCCACCTATATTGCACTTTTCATAAAATAATCTTTATCACATATCGTATCGCCACCTATAATCGATCGCAGTTTTATTTACGGTCGTGGAAATAGAACAAATCCTATTTTAAATCGACGGCCGTAAAAATAGAAATATCGCCGTGAAAATTTCAAATTACACGGAGGT
>JADGFI010000236.1 GCA_016743945.1 Desulfobacteraceae bacterium | reverse complement strand
TACCGTAGCAATTGCCCTGTTTCACAGCAGATACATCAACCTTTGGCGCATAAAACCCCTGGCGCTTAAACAGTTTTTCCACCCGCTGGGCCTGGTCGGCCATTTTCTGCTCCTGATAAACGCCCCCGGCCTTGACAGTCATTGCGTTCAGCACTTCCTGCTCAAATACGGGAAACGCGTTTTTAATATGAATATCCTGTATCCTGCAAAACGGAGTCAATTCAAAAAAGAGCACCATGCCGCGTTCTGTCTTTTCAGGATCAGGCACATGGATGAATTCAAAAAGCTGGGCCTCGGTCAATGCCTTGACAGCGCGATCCATAGCTTGGATGGAATAATCATCCCCAACGTTGACGGGGATAAAGCTTAGGGCAATGGACTGCCAGAGCGCCTGTTTTTCAGAAGGAGCGTTAACCGTGATATTGATATCTGCAACCTTATCGGCATCTGCCCCAGCCACAGGCGCAGTCATACCCAGAAGAATATAAGCGGCAAAAATAAAACTATAAAATCGCATCTTTATCTAAACTCCAGCCTATATTTGAGTTCACCGCCCAACTTACCGC
>JADGFI010000235.1 GCA_016743945.1 Desulfobacteraceae bacterium | reverse complement strand
TGCCTATGCGTGTGTGTCTATGTGTGTAGCGCATATAGTCATCATATAATGTAGAAATCTAACCATACGAGTGGCATATCTTTATGTCTAATAACGTATGTCTTATATATATATACATGTATCGATTGATTACCTTACCATTACATAACATTAACTGTGTTTCAATATATGTTCACATATTCACATACAATACGGTATATATACATATACAAGTTATGATAACAATAGTGTAGTAACAATAACATTTCATTAAATAGCCTTAGGATATTCTGACAAGGCTTGGATATAAAGTAACTAGAAGACACTACTTTAAGATTGCGGTGTGTTTACAAGGATAATACTGCTACTACTACTACTACTACTACTACTACTTCCTGTACAAATCATAATAATAATAATATTAATAATCATTATAATCGTAATAATCGTAATCTTGAACATAATCATGTAATGAAGGATCGATTTGTCGATTTTCCCATAAACCAGCGTAGTGCAATGTCATTTCATAAAGTATACTCCATAATGTAGAGTATACAGTGTACAATGCACATCGTGTAATGTTGTAC
>JADGFI010000234.1:310-567 GCA_016743945.1 Desulfobacteraceae bacterium | reverse complement strand
AGGAAGAACTGTGGATTTAGGCTTGCAAATCTGTGCGCAATAATATATTTTTCACATAATTAAAATGCCTGGGTGGCGGAACTGGTAGACGCAAGGGACTTAAAATCCCTCGCCCGCAAGGGTGTACGAGTTCAATTCTCGTCCCAGGTACCAATAAAAACAAGGAGTTAGCTGAATTAAGGCGCTCCTTTTTTTATTGGTAATTTTCAGCAGGAAGCAAATAGGAAGCAAGCGGTTGATATTTAATTTTCTGGAGA
>JADGFI010000234.1:0-300 GCA_016743945.1 Desulfobacteraceae bacterium | reverse complement strand
TCCGCATTCCGCATCCACCATTTTTAGGTGGTATGACAAATCGGGTCATCACTTTGGGATTTAAAATCAAGAAATGGTGGGCTATTCTCACCATGTCATTGTGAAAAAAAGATGGTCTGGTTTTCCCCTTGAAATTGGGTGAGAATTAAATCTCTGGTGCCAATCGAAAAAATTAAGGGTTTCCCTGATTGTATTCATCCGGGAAATTTACTATTCCTTGTTATCTTCTATCCATCATTGCATACTTAAGCAATGGACTGGGCGGAGCTCATTCTCTCCACAAATCAAACGGGTCTGGAT
>JADGFI010000233.1 GCA_016743945.1 Desulfobacteraceae bacterium | reverse complement strand
CTTTACTTCAATGTAAATCAAAAGATCACCAAAACCTTTCATTATTTCCAACCTTAGTAATCATATATTTGATCATGACGAGAGAATTCTTAATCATTCTATTTTGAAGGTTTAGATAAAAAACACCTTTACACATAGTTTGTATAGAATAGCTCCGTTATTATAATTGTGTGTTTAATGTAATCTAAATTATATATCTTTATTGTATACACTATATATAAATGTTTCTGTTTAATATTATTATTGAATATCTGATGATGCACAAGTGACTCTTTTCATTGACTTTACACCCAAGATGGCATATCAGTCTTCTGATGTGAAACTATGATAAGTATACTGTACAATGTTCTGCCAATATACTATTACTACTACTACTACTACTACTACTACTGATACTACTAATGGAGTTACACTAGTAATATTAGCATGACATATGTGGTGATAAGTATGAAGAACAGTATCTATCCATGCCATTTCTAACCTGTACTACATTTACCTGTACAGGTACATACCATTGCATAATGGTACATACCATTACACACCCGTATTGTGTACAATGTACAATGTACA
>JADGFI010000232.1 GCA_016743945.1 Desulfobacteraceae bacterium | reverse complement strand
TCTGATGGCCGGTTGGAATATTGGCCGCAGGGGGTTTTTGATGAATGGGACAAGCAGTTGGATGATTTACTATGAGTGATACTTTTGTATTCAATCATCATAGTTTGCCTTTTGATTCTTCCTCTGAAGCAGAAAAGGCAATACCTTATTTTTTGAAAATTTATCAGAAAGGCCGCTTTTCCATCATTCATGTTCAAGGTCGATTCAGCATCAACGCCCCATCCGGGCCATATTTCAGGCTCTTGATAATCTTTTTATTCTTTGTTATACCTTGCTCGAAAAAAGGAAATTCCTATTCTTGCCAGGATCCCTGGGCTGAACATTGCCCCGCCACGTCAACCCATTGACCTTGAATTTTTTCAGTGGGTTGGGGACTGACCAAGACAACCAGCAAAACCCGGTTCCGGCGGCTTGCGCAAGGATTCAGTCCAGGTTGAAAGTGGCGTAGAACAACCGGAGAGCATTCCCAACCTGAATATTCATGAATTGCAGGAGCACGGTTTCATGCAGCAGAAAAAAATTTTTTACGGCTGGACCATTGTTGCCGTAACTTTTTTAATCGGCTTTACAC
>JADGFI010000231.1 GCA_016743945.1 Desulfobacteraceae bacterium | reverse complement strand
GCCCAGTCCATTGAGGCCATCCGGGCTGCCAAGGCAAAGGGGGTGCGCGTCACCTGTGAAACCGCCCCCCATTATTTCACCCTCACGGATGCGGATATTCCTGCCTATGACACCCATTTCAAGATGAATCCGCCCTTGCGCAGTGACAAGGACCGGACAGCCATTATTGAAGGGCTAATTGATGGCACCATTGACATGATTGCCACGGATCATGCCCCCCATGCCGAGGATGAGAAACAGGTGGAATTCGACCAGGCCGCATTCGGTATTGTGGGGCTTGAAACCGCGTTGGGCCTAAGCCTGGACCTTGTGGGCCAGGGCCATTTAACCCTGGTGCAGCTGGTGGAAAAAATGGCCAAGGCCCCGGCAGATCTTGTGGGGATCAACAACGACATTGTGCCGGGCAACCCGGCAGATCTCACCCTTATTGATATGGATGCCGACTGGACCGTGGATCCTGATACGTTTGTGAGTAAAGGACGCAATACGCCTTTTGCCGGTCGTAGATTAACGGGTGCGGCGGCTTTGACCATTGTTGACGGTCGGATTGTTTACACCGGCAGGCATTAACC
>JADGFI010000230.1 GCA_016743945.1 Desulfobacteraceae bacterium | reverse complement strand
ACCCAAAGATGCACGGCTTCGGAAACGTGCCGAATTTTTAAAGCTTTCACGATATGGTAGAAAGATACGAACCAGTTATTTTATAGCTGCTGTTTCCAAGGGGGCAGAAAAAAACAACCGAATTGGAATTACCGTATCTAAAAAAGTGGGGAATGCAGTCGCGCGCAACAGAGTGAAAAGGCTTGTAAGAGAGTATTTCAGACACAGGAAAGATTTTGTCTCCGGAACAAACGATATCAACATAATTGCAAGAAAAGGTCTGACAACACTGTCCAATAAACAGATTAATGAAAAGCTTAATAAGCTTTTTAAAAAAATAGCATTGGCATAAATGAGCAGACAGCTGTTATCCATATTAATCAGGCTTTATCAGATTTTTATATCACCGCTCCTTGGGCCCCATTGCAGATATGAACCATCGTGTTCACACTATGCCCTGGAAGCGGTTCAAAAATATGGCAGCATAAAAGGCAGCATTTTTGCAATAAAAAGAATATTGCGCTGCCACCCGTTCCGACCTGGCGGTTATGATCCGGTCCCTTAAACCAGCTTTAAAAAAACAATCTGTTAAG
>JADGFI010000022.1:4259-90603 GCA_016743945.1 Desulfobacteraceae bacterium | reverse complement strand
GTTTAATATCCGTTAAATTTTCCCCCTCTATATAGTAACGCAACACAGCATCAGTTCCCGAGGCTCGAATTAAAAACCAGAAGGTTTCGAATTCTAATAGAGTTCCTTCTAAAAGCTTTCCACTTCCAACATTACATATTTTTTTTAATTTAGGGAACGGCTCATCAATTGATTGGCTAAGTCGACTATTTAAATTTTCGCCTATTTCTACCAGAGATATTCCATTGTAAGCATCTGTTGCCAAATCTTTAAAATATTTCATGACTTTATTTCTTATCGTTATTCCCTTCTCTTTCTCTTTTGCACGCTTATCAGGGGATAGGCTTTCATCGTATAATGAAACATCTGCTCTATCAAAAAATTTATTTTTAATTTGATACTTTTCTATAATATCTGAATAGTAAGAAGCGAATGTTTTGTTAGAATTGTATAGATCACAAGCCAAAGACAACACCATCAGACTCAACTGCATGCCATCTTTTTCATTCAGCACGATTTGGCTCTCAGTGCCTGATACATTCTTTAATAATTTTGTTCCCCCAAAGACGGCACCACCCGATTCTTCACACATAATCATGGCCCGGCATTTGTTTCCGAACACAACTTTATGCCCTATTGCATCTTCAAAATATTCTGAAGTATCAGCCCTCCTTCCAAGCCACTTTGACAGTTCACCCATGTACTTAAAACCCACACGAACCAGAACAACAGGAATATCAAATTTTGATGCAAGCTCTTCTATGGACCTAGAAGATGAAACAGAAGTAGCAACGAACCAATCATATTTTTCTAACAAGTTTGCTTTCTTCAAAAGATTGATTCTATATGCCGTTAACATTAAAAAAATTTGATTCGGACTGAAATAGACAACGGCATCATCTTTCCCTGATAACGGCTCTATAGTGAGCCCTAAATTTTTGGCTTTCGTTATATCATCCTTCTTTGCTAAAGAAATCATATTGAATCTATCGCCATCAGGATCCCATATCAACACTATATCTGCTTTACCGCTTGACAGATAACCTTTCGCATCAATTTTTTTTATTAATTTATGTTTGCTTGGATCAGGACCGAAGTGTTCTTGTCCTATTTGTCCTAAATTATGATATTTGGAATCTTCTTCTCCATATAAATACTCCAATACATTATTCGGGCCTGTACTTATACCAAATGCCGGGAAAAGCTTTTCAGTCGTTGCCTTCATGGATCCCCCAACGGTACACGCTTTTATCTTGAAACCCTTATCTATCGCTTCCTTAATACTATTTTTTGTTTGATCTAAGATGACTGAACTTTGATATTCTAAATATGCTTGGTCAATGTCAAAGTCACAACAAATATTGTCGTCTTTCCATGATGAAAGGACAATTTTTTTTCTATTTGTTATTATATTTTTTACTTCGTCAACAATCGCCGTCTCTTCTCCTAACAGCTGTTGGCCATATTTGTTCATGGGTTTCCAACCACCTTTAAAATATGGAGAATGGCTTGCTGTTAAATTATCACCACTCTGATATTCTTTATAGAAAACACCAAAAGAAGAATACCAAATTGGAGTGGTTTTTATTTGAGATCGTAGATGAACCTTCAAATTGTTTGCAGAATAAACTCTTGCAAGTATTGCGATGAATTCCTGAGTGTGTGGACGAGTTTCACCACCAATATGTACATGAGCAACTTCCCCATGTTTTAATTTTTTATTAAAAACAATCGCTTTTGCTGTCCCTAAAACAGAGATAATCAGTGTATTGAAAAAAAAATTAGGATCTTCAGGGTCAGATGGGTTTAAATTATCACGGTATCCGGCTGTCATGAGAGAAAAAGACTCAGCCCAAGAGTCTAACGAATATTTTTTAATTAATCCGTCTGTCAATATAATTTCTCTATCGTAATTTTCAAAAGGATCTATCCCCAATGATTCCATTAGAACATTCCTACAATTAAGATTTAATCCAACTATTCATTTTAAGAATTGCTATCGTCTCTTTCCAAGAATTGTCAATATCATCCGATTTAGAGTTAACTTGCAAGGCCTTAACTGGACATCGAACTTCTTTATTGTCCCAATTTTTAATATAATCATTTATGGCAGCATCGTTTCCACCTTCATATAATGCATCACCAATAAATACAATTTCCTGAAAACCTTTTTCTACAAGTTCCCTTATAGGTTTTGTTTTATCTTCACCTTTTACACCTATATCGAAAGAAGTCTGCCCTCCAAGCGTAATATGTAAATCCTTTTGGATAATGAGGTTGATCAATTTTTCTCTAAGATAATTTAAAGCTCCTTCACGAAAACCTGTTTTTTTATCAAATTCAACAAATTTATTCCTATTAGATTTGGCACTTTTATTTTCAGTTTTCTTTCTTCCAATAGGGCAAAAATTTATCATAGACGATCTATCTTTAATCCTATTCTCAAATATTTGTATTTCTTTGGGTAGCTTAAATTTTTCAATCGAAAGGGTTTTTTTCAATGTATCACAAAGAAAATGGTAACTACTGTTGCCTAAATGATTTTTGAATTTGAAACCTGATGATAAATTCAAATTGCAACCATTGCTGTAATCACAATGATAATGAATAGCTCCGTTACTTATGAAGGCCTCGAAGTTATTTATAAAACCATACTTTTCTAAAGGAATAAAAAATTGTTCTTCTAATAATTCCATATCACTACCAGCAGCAACATAAAAAGGGATTTTTAGGTTGTTTAATATTTCCACCATTTCTTTTTTAATTGGCTGCCTTGGAGGAGTGAGAGTGCCATCAATATCAAAGACAATTACTGTTTTCATAAATATATATGTATCATTTTTTATTTCAATTAGCCCAGAAGGATGCCTCTTCAAAAGTGAATGTCAATATTTCCCTTTTTAATTGATAGCCATTATCTTCTAAAAAAATTTTTGGGGGATTCTTGGGACCTATCTTTTCAAGAATTTCAGATTTTCTTGGTCCGTTTAAATTACCTAAATATGCCATTGAGCCACCTTAAATAAAGGGTCGAGTATCATTTAGAATTACAAATTAAAGTTTAAAGAATTACGCTTACTTTGTCAATCTTTATGACCTATATACAATATCAAAATTTTGATGGGAGAGTCTCATTATTAAATACGGATTAACCCCCTATTATACTGTTTCCAGTCCAAAAGCCATTTCTTTCTTTGCATTATATTGAAATATAAGCTATAGCATTTTTTAGTTACGATTATACCGACTTAGACAGGCTCACTGTTCTTTAGATTACCATCGCAACTTCATTGGTTTTTCCCAAAAGAACGTTGTTAAAAATTTCTTGCGTAGTTTTTGGAGAGACTAAAAAATTTATAAAGGAAAGCAATATGCCGATTCAAAATAAAATTTTGATTACAGGTGGTCTTGGTTTTATAGGAATGCGTCTGGCAGAAAGGCTCATTGATAAATATGAAATTACCATCATTGATAATGATACATCAGCAAAAGCCATTTCTAAGAAACAAATTATAGAAAATTTAGGTGTAACTGTTTGTCACAATGACATAGCTAAGAATTCAACATGGGATGAACTGGAGCCTTTTGACTTTGTTTTTCATGGCGCGGCCCAAACATCTGCAGTTTATTCGGAATCAAATGCCATGGAAGATTTTAGAACAAATGCAATTGGTACACAAAACCTTGCAAAATATGCGTCAAAGTATAAATCAAGTGTTATTAATTGTAACTCAATTCGTGTTTACGACTCTGAGGAAGTAGACAAGTTAGCAAATCGTGATAAATCTGTGTCTGAAGATTGCCCAACAATTAGTGGGTTGGACCACCAGATGTCCCCTTTCACATTTTCAAAATACATTGGAGAGCAATATTTATTATGGTATTCAGAGAAATATTCCTTCCGAGTAATTAATCATCGTATGAGTGGTATAGTTGGTCCCGGTCAAAATAGTTCAGAGTTGCATGGATGGATAAGTCATATTGTAAGTTGTGCTATGA
Organism: Desulfobacteraceae bacterium; assembly: GCA_016743945.1. Taxonomy (GTDB): domain Bacteria; phylum Desulfobacterota; class Desulfobacteria; order Desulfobacterales; family Desulfobacteraceae; genus NBML01. Next base: position 86,625 of record JADGFI010000022.1, on the reverse strand, counting down.
ATGACCAAACCTTTAATATTTATGGGGATGGCTCACAAACAAGAGATATCCTACACATTTCAGATTTTTTAGATCTTATAGAGTTAGAATTAAAAAATTTCATTTATTTCGTTCCAGCTTTTTTTGAAACCTACAATATTGGCGGAGGAAGACAAAACCAGCTAAGTATACTGGAAGTGAAAGATATTTTATTAAAGGATTTTGGTATTAGTTTAAAATCAGAACCTTTCGAATTTAGACACGGGGAACCGCTTCATTACTGTTCAAATCTAAAAAAAATAAAATTAAAGGGTTGGCCCTATAAAGAGTTAAAGTCGCCCAGTGAAATTATTAAAGAAACAGTCAAAAACCATTAACTATATTGTACTGAGGATCTAAAATCATGAAAGAAAAAAATGCCATGTTAATTATTCTCCTTTTTGGATTAATTTTTTCATTATTTGGCGTCCTTACAGGAATAAAGAATCCGTTATTTTCAATCAATAGTTTCATCGTAAATATTTTCATTAATTTGTCTGGTTCCTCTTTATTAATTTATATCGTATATCGCATATACATCTTTACTGGAGAGAATCCTATATTAGATAGTTTGAAAAAATTTCGAAAAGAAAATGTTAGTATGATGAACTTAATACTTGCCTCAGATACCGCAAGACAGACTTATTGTGAAACTGGTGTTTCGCAAATTATCCCACAACGGGGAGATGTAGCTCGAAATATGTGGAATGATTTTATAGCACAAGACAACGAAAAACCGCTAAAAGTTGAGGTGCTTGGGAAGGTTTTAAACAGGATTCAAGAATCTTTCATCACTACTAACGAAAGAGATATAATTGTTGAAAAGATTAAAAATGGTACTAGAATGTACATCTTACTGATAGAACCTGGAAGTAAACCTGCAGCAATAAAAGCCCAAGATGAAGGAGATGATACAGAACACTCTACCGTTGGTTATAGGAAATCTAGGAATTCACCGTTCATCGAAGCGATTAAAGAGGTAATTAATAGAACAGAAAATAATCAAAAGAATGGGTGTTTAGTGGTCGGCTATTATTCCAAAACACCCTATTGTCAAATTACGCGTATCGGTGATAAAATGTTAGTGACAAACTATCTTACTGGTCATAGCGGTAGACAATGTCCATCCCTTATCATTAAAAAGGAACATCAACATAATTTATTTGATGTTTATAGAGAAACTTTTTATCAACTACTTGAAGATGCACATATAAAAAGTAAGAAGAAAACACTGTCGCCAACACTGTATCAATCTGGCACATTTAAGCTGGCGATATAAGCTATAAGTTTATTGGTTCTCTTTTTATGCACAGTAGATTAAGTAGGCAAAACAGAAGGGAGGAGATACTCCAGTTAATGATAGAAAGCACCTCCATATCAAAAAATCCTATAGTCATCATTGGCAGTGGCAACGAAGAGTGTATTATTCAACTGGATACAGAATTTCAATGCGACCAGAAATACTTGACAGAGTATCTCTACCTTGTGGGAGGCAGTGGCGTTAACTGTACTTTAAGATTAATCAATACTGGGTACAAAGTTATCCCTATTCTACCGCTGGGTAGGGATGCAATAGGCCAAAAAATTCGTTCTTTGATCACTTTGGAGAACCTGTGCAAAGACTCTGATAAAATAAAGCTATTCATTAATTCAGACCACTTTTTTATCAAAAATGTTAAAACAGCTAAGGCCACTATTATCGTTGATAAAAAGGGGCACAGGACCGTTTTTACTGAGAGAAACCAGAGTAGTTGCTTTTTTGCAGATCATGTGGATACTTGCATTCGATTTTTCAGGCAGGAAACCATACCCGAGAACCAGATCAAAAGCATTATCATTGGTCATATTCAGGCAGATCATCCAAACAACAATCCTGAAAACCCTGGCGCCATCACTAAGCACCTGATTAAATTCTTTCAAGGATGCCATATCTTTACCAATCTCGGGCATAGTCAGATATATATGGGAATTCGGTTCTGGGAGTCCTACCTGAAACAAGTAACTATTTTTCAATTGAATGTTTCCGAGATTAGGAATTTATTCCGTATCAACGGTTATAATGACAACCTATATGAAATTGTGACCTGGCTTTATAAAAAAAGAATCACAACTGTTATCACCATGAACCAAGCTGGTGCTATCGGTATCTTTAATCGTAACGAAAAGGGCATAATCTATTCCCCTGGGTACCATATAGAGAACTTTGTTGATTCAACTGGAGCCGGGGATGCATTTATGGCCGGTATAGTATCCCGACTCCACAACAAATCAGATTTTGGGATTGAAGAGCTCACAAATGCTATCGAAAGGGGACAAATCTGGGCTACCTATGCCTGCACAAAATTGGGTGCATCCCAAGCTTGCCCTAACCAAGAGGAGATAGAAAAATATGAATCTGAAATCCGAGAAAATCATCCAGCCCCTACTCAAGTTCTGTCAATTGATGATGCAAAAAAATATATTAATAGCATGTTAAAATACACCGACTAAAAAATGGAGACAAAAGGCCTGGTAACTATTATCACCAGGCCTTTTGCCCCTTTTCGTTGAATTAAGGTTCCCTTTGATTTAAAACTAAAAGTTGATTTCCCATTTAGCACCAATGTAGTTTGTCTGGCTCTGGTCTGATTCCATGTAATCCAGGGTGCCGATTTCCGGAACGATGGAGACGCCGCTTGCAAGGGTGATGGGAACCTGAACATAATAGGATTGCACTTCATCTTTGGTCTGGTTGGTAAGTTCTGTTCGCATATATCCATACCCTCCATGGATACCCACCATGTCATTAAACATATAGGTGGCATGAATTTTCCAGGCAAGGGCCTTGTTGTCAATGACACGGGTTCCGTCATATTGTGCCAGACCCTTACCGGTATCTGTGTCGTTTACATCGGTGTCCACCAGGTTTCCCACATTTTCGCCGCCAAAAAGGTTGGCTCCCAGGATGATTTTGCCAAGGGTCATATCCCCGCCGATGCCGAGGACATAGGAGCTGATTGTTTCCTGGGTGGCCGTCCCCACTTTGAAATGGCCGTATCCGGCGGAAAGGCCCAGGTTGTAGTTATTTCCTTCAAACCGGTATTTGGCTTCGATGGAAGGGATCTTTACTTCTGTGTCGGTGGTCACATTGTTGGTGCCGTCATTGTAGTCTGCGCTGGGTTCCCGGAGGGCCAGGCGGAAGGTGCCAATCATCAGTTTGATTTGGGCTTTCCTTGGGCTGGACATCTCACCCCAGCCGCCAAGTCCCGCATCAACCGCATAGACCTGATCGGATCCCGGGTGCCGCAGGGGACCTTCATGTTTTCCCACAAGCAAAGAGCCCGCGCCAAAATTCCATACCCCGTAAAGATAACGGATATCCGCGTTCCCATCTTCTGCACCGTATTCAAACCGGCCGCTCAATTCATCACTGACCATAACTGCGGCACCGATCCTTGAGTTATCCTGGAGTCCCATGGCAAATCGGCTGGTATCGGTGCCCAAAACATCTACATTTTCATAAAAGGTACTGACACGGGCGGATCCGTAAAAATTCCAGTCTGCGGCATGGGCAGAGCTCAATAATACACCGATGGTTGCGACAATGATCACGACTCTTTTCATCTTATCTCCTAAAGTTATGGGTAGTGGTTTATTCCTTTTGTCGACAAAAGCTTGCTTTAAAACAATAAGTTTATCGAAAATTTTAATGTTAGATATGACAAACATTTTGCGATGTCAACAAAAAATTTTTATTTGATAAGAAAAGGAGGGTTAGATTTTTTTTAAAACTTTTTCAATAATATTTGCAAAGGCAGTCTGTTCTGCCTGGGTGAGATCTGAAACAATTTCTTGTGTCATTTTGATGTGGAAATTATGGTGTTGCTTGAAGTAGGTATCCCCTTTTTTTGTCAATTCGATGAGAAAGGAGCGCCGATCCGTTTCATGGGGTTTGCGTTCGAGCAGCTTTTTTTTTTCCAAGCGGTCAATCCCGACGGTGAGAGTGCCTGTGGTCACCCCTATTTTTTCTGCCAGATCTTTCATTTTTATGGCGCCTTCATGGCCGACAATTCCAATGGTGTGGGCCTGGGACGTTGTCAGACCGCTGTCCCTGACCACCGAGTCCTCCCAGGAGGACAGTTTTTCATAAAATTCAACAATCATTTTTGACAAATGTTCAATCTTCATATTTTTTTATCCTAATATTCTTGTGATAACGGTATTTAAAATTCTGCCGACACGAACCATTTTTGATTAATTACCACAGGGCGAAGGGGGAAACAAATACAAAAAAAAATATCTTGATGCTCAAACTGATTGACTATCAAAGCAAATGCCTTTATATTGCCTACCCAAGTAGTTTGGCGATCAAACTAAATTAACCATTTTTATGATTTTTGAGGCGAGGTATTTATGATTGGAAGATATGCAGATTTGAATGTTTACCAGGAAATTTTTAAATCAGATGATTTTTATAAAGTAGTGGGCGGGTCTGCCCTTATTCCCATCTCCCTGTTGGCAAAGCCTGGGAATATTTCATTTTTGCCCTATTTAACCCTTGTGGATGCACTGCTTTTGCTGTCTATATTGATCAACGGGGTACCCATCATCATAAACGCTGTAAAAGGAGTGATGAAACGCCAGGTGAATGTGGATGAGCTGGTCAGCGTTGCGGTGATTGCCTGTGTGATCAACGGCAATCTTCTGGAGGCGGCCATTGTGTCCGGTATCATGGTTTTTGGCGCTTTAATTGAAGAGGCGGTGAGCGACAGTGCCCGCCAGGCCATCCAGAAGCTCATCGAAATTACCCCCAAAAAAACCCTGATTGAAAGGGAGGGCAAAGAGACGTCTGTTCGGGTATCAGATATTCAAATAGGAGATATCTTGCCCATCCGGGCAGGCCAGGTGATTGCCGTGGACGGGCTGATTCTGGACGGTGTTGGCGTTGTTGACGAGTCTACCATCACAGGAGAGCCCATACCCGTGACAAAGCGAGCTGGGGACAGGGTATTTGCGGGCACGGCTTGTGTGGACGGGTTTGCCAGAATCCGCACCGTCAAGGTCGGTGCCGACGCCACCATTGGCAAGATTATTGCCCTGATAAGCGCTGCAGAAGATTCCAAAACCAGAAGTTCGAAAATGGTGGATCAATATGCAAGCTGGTTTACCCCGGTGATCCTGGCGGCAAGCGTTTTGACCTATCTTTTAACCTGGGATGTGACCCGGGCGATTACCGTTCTCATCGTTGGTTGTCCTTGTTCATTCCTGTTGGCCGGGCCGGTTTCAACCGTGGCAGCCATTGGTCGGGCCGCAAGGTTGGGAATTTTGGTCAAGGGAGGTCAATATCTTGAAAATATTGCCGGGGCTACTATTTTTTGTTTTGACAAGACCGGAACCATTACCAGGGGAAAACCCTCTGTAGTGGAGGTCATAACCTGTGGTACACTGGATGAACATCAGATATTAAGCCGGGCAGCAGCCGTTGAGAGAAAAAGCCTGCACCCTCTGGCACTGGCTGTTGTTGCCAGGGCAAATGAGCTTAATTGCCTGGTCAAAGAAGCAACGGATATTCAATCCACCCCTGGGAAAGGGATTTCGGGCAGGGTAGACAAAGAAAATATCGAAATAGTGAGCGTTGATAAATATGCGGATAAAGGGTTTACCACGGTGGCCTTGGTGGTGGACGGAACGACTGCAGGGTATCTTTTGATGGAAGATCTGCCCCGGGAAACAGCCAGGGCGGCTGTCCAGGCAATCCGTGATGCCGGGATCAGGCAAATCGCCATGATTTCCGGTGACCAGGAAGCGCCGGTGGGTAAAATTGCAAGACAGGTGGGTATCACGAGATGGGTCTCCTGTCAGAAACCGGAAGACAAGCTTGCGCGTCTGGCTGAATATGGGAAGGGGAATCTGATCTATGTGGGGGACGGCGTCAATGACGCGCCGGCCTTGAAAGCATCCGACACCGGTATCGCCATGGGATTAAAGGGGTCTGACGTGGCCCTTGAAACAGCCGATATCGTTTTGATGAATGATGATCTGACCCAATTATCTTTTTTGATCGGCCTGAGCCGACGAATGACAAGGATTATCAAAATCAATATCGGTATCAGTTTTTGTATTAATTTTTTATCCGTGGCCGCCGGTGCTGCCGGATTGCTCACCCCTGTATGGGGAGCCGTCTCCCATAATATCGGTTCTATCCTTGTGGTGGTGCTGGCCTCATCCATTCGGTTTACAAAAATCAAGGTTGTGTAGAGACTATTCCTTGCCGCGATGGGGGCAGGCATCCATGGCTGCAACAAATTGCTGGAACTTTTTAAAGGTGGATTTGTCCATGACATGTTCCATTCGGCAGGCGGCAGCATCGGCTGTTTTTTCATCCACCTCAAGTATCCTGAATAAAAAATCTTTCAGGAATATATGGCGGATTTCGATCTCCTGGGCAATTTTTTTTCCTGAAGGTGTCAAAGTTACATACCCATAGGGTTCATAATGGATAAATTTCTGGGCAGCCAGCTTTTTGAGCATTCCCGTGACGGATCCGCGTTTGATATCCAATTTTTCGGCAATATCCTTTGAGCGGGCAACGGTATTTTTTGTTTGAAGTTCCAATATGGTTTCAAGATAATCTTCAAGGCTCTCGGAAAGTACATTCTCTTTGGTCATTTTGTCTCCTTTATAGTGTTTTAACTCTTATTCTTATACCCTGATTATATAGTAAGTCAAATAATTATTTTTTAGCTTGCCGGAAAACATTATTGACAAAATTAAAAGTTAGCTGTATAAAACTTTTTATATTGAATATTGAATAATTATATAGGCCCATTTTAGGAGAAACCGTGGCAACAATAAAATTAAGAGAGATGCAGGTAAATCAGACAGGTGTTATTGTATCGGTTAAAGGATCAGGCGAGCTTGGCAGACGGATTCGGGATATGGGACTTGTGCCGGGAAAAGAGGTGAAAATACAGGGGAAAGCCCCTCTGTTTGATCCGGTATCCTTAAGGATTATGGGATTTACACTGACGCTTCGCAACAATGAAGCAGATATAATTCAAGTAGAGGTGGATGCATGAGTTTTGCCATTGCATTGGCCGGGAATCCGAATTCCGGCAAAACAACCCTTTTTAACGTCCTGACCGGTGCCCGGCAGCATGTGGGGAACTATCCCGGGGTAACCGTTGAAAAAAAGCAGGGAACCTGCACAAGTGATGCCGGATTATTTGATGTGGTGGATCTTCCCGGAACCTATTCTTTGACAGCCTATTCCCTGGAGGAAGTTGTGGCAAGGGATTATCTGGTAAATGAAACGCCTTCCATGATTGTCAATATTGTGGATGCCTCCAACCTGGAAAGAAACTTGTATCTGTCGGTTCAGTTCATGGAGATGGGGATTCCTGTTTGTGTGGCCTTGAATATGATGGATGTGGCCAAAAAACGCGGTATCCGGATCAATATTGAAAAATTGTCACAGCTTTTGAATGTCCCGGTGGTGCCCACGGTTGCCAGAAGCGGGGAAGGCAAGAAAAAATTGCTGGAAACCATTGCGGCAACCATTGTCCGTAACAAGGGCAAAGAAGTGGCACCCTTAAAAATTTCCTATGGGATGGATATTGATGGTGCCCTGGACGAGATGGAGACCCTTATTCTTTCAGACAGTTTTTTGACCCAGAATTATCCGGCCCGGTGGACCGCTCTTAAATATCTTGAAAATGATCAACAGATTATAAAGATGGGCAACGATAGCAATGCCCTTGTTGCTAAGCGCCTTGAGAAAATTGTTAACAAGGTGACAAGGCATTTGGAACGAACCCTTGATACTCACCCCGAGGGGATGATTGCCGACCAGCGGTATGGATTTATCAATTCGGTTCTCAAACAAAATGTGATGACCTATGCCCATGATAGAAATCGCATCCAGCGGTCTGACAAAATAGACAAGATTGTGACAAACCGACTTGCAGGCCCTGTGATCATGGTGGCAATTCTCCTGGGATTGTATCATTTTACCTTTAGCTATGGGGAAATCCCCATGGGATGGTTGGAAACCTTTTTTGGCTGGTTGGGGGCAGCAGTCGCGGGGGTACTGCCCGACGGGCATCTAAAATCCCTGGTGGTTTCAGGGATTATTGGCGGTGTGGGCGGGGTGATGGGATTTGTTCCCTTGATCATGTTCATGTTTCTGGGGATATCTTTTCTGGAAGATTCCGGATATCTGGCCCGGATGGCATTTATGCTGGACCGGGTGTTCAGAATATTCGGACTCCATGGCAGTTCGGTGATGGCCTTTATCGTCTCCGGAGGAATTGCGGGTGGTTGTGCTGTCCCCGGCGTCATGGCCACAAGAACCTTAAAATCACCCAAGGAGCGACTGGCAACCCTTTTGACGGTTCCCTTTATGAACTGTGGTGCCAAATTACCGGTGTTTGCCCTGTTGGTGGCTGCCTTTTTCTCTGAAAATAAGGCCTTGATAATGATGGTGATTACGCTTATTTCCTGGGTGGGGGCATTGCTGGTGGCAAGATTGTTGCGGTCCACTCTTATCCGAGGCGCATCCACCCCCTTTGTCATGGAGCTGCCTCCCTATCGGTTACCCACCCTTAAGGGTCTTTTTATCCATACCTGGGAAAGAACCTGGCAATATGTAAAAAAGGCTGGAACGGTTATCTTAGGAATATCCATTGTGATTTGGGCCATGATGACCTTTCCCGGGCTTGACAACCAAAAGAAAGATTTGTTTGAAGTCCAGCGCGCAGGCGTTACCCGGGGAATGTCGGCCCAGGCTGTGCAAGAGATGATGGCCCAAGATTCCCCGGCATTGTCACCCCGGAACCAGGCCTTAAAACAGGCCCTTGTTCAAATTGATTTGGAAGAGGCCCAGGCTGGATTGAAAAATTCCGCTGCCGGTCGCTTAGGGGTAGCACTTACGGGAATTACACGATATGCCGGGTTTGACTGGCGGACCAATATTGCCCTTGTGGGGGGCTTTGCAGCCAAAGAGGTGGTGGTATCAACTCTGGGCACGGCCTATTCTTTAGGGGAAGTGGACCCCGAAGAGACGGGTTCTCTTTCAGATCGGCTCAAGACAGCAGACGGGTGGGGGCCCTTAACCGCATTCAGCCTGATTATCTTTACGATTTTTTATGCTCCGTGTTTTGTTACGGTGGTTTGTATTGCAAAGGAAGCAGGCTCCTGGAAATGGGCGGCTTTTTCTGTTGTTTTTAACACAACCCTGGCCTTTGGATTGTCAGTGGCGGTTTATCAGGTCGGTTCTTTGATCATGTCCTGATGGAGGAAAAAGAGAATGGATAACATACTTGTGGGAATTATAGTGGCCATGGCCTTATTGTTTTGCATCAGAAGTTTTATTAAAACCTATAGAGGGCAGGGGGGGTGCAATTGCAGCAGTGGTGATTGCAGCAGTGGCAGTGGCTGTGGGACCAAAGGAAAAACAGGCAAGTGCAGTCAGGGTCATCCCTTTAAAATTTTAGAAAAATAACCATACAAATAATTAGTCCGGCAAGATCCATATTATGGGAGAAGTAAATTTAAATGCTTTGTCATGGTATGGATTTTGCTTTTTCTATTGTCAGAATGGAAAATATAATTATAGTATAGGGATAATCATAAAGTTCAATCCAAGCGTCGTGCCCGTAAATAAAATTTTAACTTTTGAGGTGATATATGACCGACGAGACCAAATCCATTACGCCTGAAATAGTAAATGACGAAGAAGAGAAGACAGAAAGCGGGTTGGTACAGCAAAATGTCAAACCCGATATATTATACCTGGTTCCCATAACAGGGCGTCCCCATCTGCCGGCCCAGGTTCAGCCGTTGATTGTTGATAAAAAACGATGGGAAGAGACGCTGAGAAAAGCATCCAGGGATTCAAAAAATCTTTTGGGCCTTTCCTATTTAAGTGAAGTAAAGGGAAAATATGTGTATCAGAAAGATTTTCCCACGGTCGGCTGCGTGGTACGCATGATGAATATTACGGATGTGGAGGGCCATATCCAGTTTATTGCCCAGGGACTTGAACGCTTTAAAATCAAAAGATTCCTATCGGATAAACCCCCTTTTGTGGTCGAGGTGGAATACTTTGAAAAAATGGAAGAGGATGAAGACAAGTTAAAGGCCTATGCCATTTCCATCATCAGTTCCATTAAAAAACTTTTGTCCTTAAATCCGCTGTACTCAGAAGAGCTCAAACAATATCTGGGTCGGTTCAGTCCGGATCAACCCTCTCCTTTGACGGATTTTGCCGCAGGCATCACCACTGCCTCCGGGCCTGATCTCCAGGAAATTTTGGAAATTGAATCCGTGATTGAACGGATGAAAAAAGTCTTGATGCTGCTCCAAAAAGAAATAGAGATTGCCAAACTTCAGACAAAGATACAAAAAGATCTGAACACCCAGGTGGATGATAACAAGCGCAAGTTTTTTTTAAGGGAACAGCTCAAGGCCATCCAAAAAGAACTGGGCATGCAAAAGGATGACAAAACCTCTGATGTGGATAAATTCAAGGCAAAATTTGAAACGCTTTCTCCCCCGGAGCATGTGGTAACACGCTTTGATGAGGAGATTGAGAAATTATCGGTATTGGAGACGGGTTCTTCTGAATACGGGGTAACGCGAAACTATCTGGACTGGATCACCTCCTTTCCCTGGGGGATTCATTCCGAAGACAATATTGATATTGCCCGGGCAGAAGAAATTCTTGAACGCGATCATGCCGGGCTTTCCGATGTCAAGGAGCGGATTATCGAGTTCTTTGCCGCAGGGGTATATAAACGAGACATATCCGGGTCCATTATCCTGTTTGTGGGGCCTCCGGGGGTGGGGAAAACCTCCATCGGAAAATCCATTGCCGAAGCCCTTGGACGAAAATTTTACCGGTTTTCTCTGGGGGGCATGCGGGACGAGGCGGAGATCAAAGGCCATAGAAGAACCTATGTGGGCGCATTGCCCGGAAAAATGGTCCAGGCCCTTAAGGATACAAAGGTGGCAAATCCCGTGATCATGCTGGATGAAGTGGACAAGATCGGGGCCTCCTACCAGGGGGATCCGGCCTCGGCTCTGTTGGAAGTTCTGGATCCGGAACAAAATGCTGAGTTTCTGGACCATTATTTGGACCTTCGCGTTGATTTGTCCAAGGTGTTGTTCATCTGCACGGCCAATACCCTGGATACTATTCCCAGTCCCCTCCTGGATCGGATGGACCGGATCAATTTGTCCGGGTATATCACGGCGGAAAAAATGGAGATTGCCAGAAAGCATCTCTGGCCCAGATTGTTGAAGCGAAATAAGTTGACCAATAGTATCATTACCATCACCGACCCCACCATCCGATACCTTATTGAGGGATATGCCAGGGAAGCCGGGGTCAGGGGGCTTGAAAAGCTGCTCAATAAGATCATCCGGAAAAGTATTGTTACCATCCTAAAAGAAAAAAAGAAAAAAATTCAGATCAATATCAAATCTCTGGAAGGGTATCTGGGAACACCTTTTTTTACCAAGGAAAAGCAGATGAAAGGAGTGGGCATTGTGACAGGCCTTGCCTGGACCTCCATGGGCGGAGCCACTCTTTCCATTGAGGCCGTAAAGGTTCACGGGAAAAATTCCGGGTTTAAGCTCACGGGCAAGCTTGGGGACGTGATGCAGGAATCAGCCGCTATTGCCCTGTCCCATGTCCGGGCCAATTCCAAAACATTTGGTATTGAAGAAGATTATTTTGACAACGCCTTTATTCATATCCATGTGCCCGAAGGTGCCACTCCCAAGGACGGCCCCAGCGCCGGGGTCACCATTACCACGGCACTGGTTTCTTTGGCCACGGGCAAAGCCATCCAGCGGCCCCTTGCCATGACCGGTGAACTTACCCTCACCGGAGAAGTGTTGCCCGTGGGCGGAATAAAGGAAAAGATTATTGCTTCCCGGCGTATCGGGATCAATGAAATTATCCTGCCCCATGGATGCACAAGTGCGTTTAAGAAGCTTCCCGATCATATTAAAGAAGGGATAAATTTTCATTTTGTCAAACGCTACAAGGATGTTTACGAGATCGTGTTTAAACCATAATTGTCCATAACTCTTGCCGGCTGGAAAGATTAAGGGGTGCTGCCCATGGCAGCACCCCTTAATTTTTGAACCGATATCCATTGGTACATTTCGGGGGCGTGGACTTTTGACGGTTTTGTCATTGAAAGAGTCAACTATGTCTCTTCTTAAGGACAGTGCATCCAAGCTATTGAGACACTTTTTTTAAAAATTGTTGGAATTCAGTTGCCTGTAATGTCCCCTCCTCCGAAGGGGAGCGTTGCAGCGTGTTTCCTTGTCTATATCATTCCGTCTCTATTCTTCTATACCTGGCCTTTCATATGCCTCAGCGGATAGCGGCAGCATTTCTTTACACCGCCATCCTTCGGGATGTTTATTGGATGCCGGTAAAATCTGTTGTACGATCCCCTCGGTTAAATTTCTCTCATAAACCAGGTATGATTCACTGGTCAATTCAGTTATGTATTTACTTTTGGCCAAATGGGGTTGGGTGTTTGGGACATCGGTTCTCAGCAGTTTTCCTTTTTTGGAATACTCGGCATAGGTGGTATTTGAATTTTTAATATACCGATGGCCCGTGGCCACATCAAAGTAGGCATCCCCCATTGCCATATCCTTTAAACTTTCAGCGCCAATGGCAGTGTTATTGATTCCCCAAAACAAAAAAATAACGATAAAACAAAATAATGTTTTCATGGACCCGTCTCCTTCATTAAGTTTATCGTGCAGGAACTTTCTTTGTATGGTGTTTTGTAAAACCCTGGTTAGTGACCCTGAAGATCCCTGCATAATTATGCGTGGTTTGAGGCCAAGCGGGAGGCCGCTACTCCTGCCTGACCTCGGTATGAAATGTAATCAGCGGAGGTGCCCATCTATGAATAGTGGGTCTGATTACATTTCTTTACAATATCCATAAAACTATAAAATCATGGGGAATGCAATCAGGGAAAAGCCTATTTTTCATATAAAAAGGGTGTATTTTGGGGCACAAGGAAGAAATACAGATAGGCATAGAGGCAACATTAAAAATGGGGGAAATCCTTATCGTGTTTTATCCGATGATATTCAGGCGACAATTCCACCGATGTGAGGCCTTTGGAAATTGCATATTTTGTAAGTTCTGCCGTACTGTTTAGATTTAGTTTCTTTTTCAGGTGGGTCCGGTGAACCTGTACTGTTTTCGTGCTGATATGCAGTTTCTCTGCAATGCTTTTATTCTTATGTCCTTCAGATAGGAGCTGGAGAATTTCTCTTTCCCGCTGGGATAACAGAGAAAAAAGAGATTCGATTTTATTTTGTTCCGATGCTAAAGCACTTTCAACAACAACCCCTGAGACATCATGACAAAGATAAATTTTGCCGGATAAAACAACCTCAATAGCTGTGAGCAATTCTTGGAAAGAGCATGATTTTAACAAATATCCGGAGCCCCCGGCATTGAGCATTCCCATCACATACTGTTTTTTTGTATGGACGGAAAGCGCAATGATTTTTATATTTGAATTTTTGGCTAAGATTTGTTTGGTGGCTTCCATGCCGTTTAGGTCGGGTATACCGATTTTAATGATAACAATATCTGGGTAATGTGTTAATGCAAGCTGTACTACCTCTTGCCCGGAACCTGTTTCAGCGATGACTTCAAAATTTTTTTTTGTGCTGAACAAGTTAATAAGGCCTTGCCTGACCATCCTGTGGTCATCTGCGATAATAATTTTTGTTTTTTTCATGACCCGTCTTTCGTATCTATTAATAGGCACCCAACCAACAGTTACTTTTTGTTGGCTGCCAAGGAATTTCTGGTGTTACGAATTTTAAAAAACAAAGTATATTTCAGGCCAGATATTAATCGTTTGTGTTTTATCCAAAAAGATCCAGGAGGTTTTTGGCCGAGGTGTTGGTCTGGGCCTGGGCAAAGGCCTGGGTTTTACCCAGCAGCTTAATCTTGTTCAAATTCATGGATTCTTCGGCGAAATCCAGGTCCTGGATTTCGGATTGAGCTGAAATTGTATTGATCATGGCATTGGAAAGGGTGCTGATGGAAGAGGTCAAATGATTTGTACTTGAACCGACCTGGGATCTTTGTTGGTCTATATATTCCATGGCAGCATCTGCAACCTGGATGGCATTTTGGGCGCCCTCCCAGGTGGATACATCAATACCGCTCAGGGTGCCAAGGGTCTCATGGGCAATTTGTTCAGGCTCGATTGATGCAAGAGAGAGGTTCATCGTCTCGCCTGGGGCAGTCCCTATCTGGAATTGTTTGTTAGAAAAACTGCCTGACAATAGTTTTTGCCCGTTAAAGGAAGTGTCCTGGGCAATATCTTTTATACTTTGAAGGGATTTGTCAATATCTGCCTGAATCGCCTGTCGGCTTTCAGGGGATTGGCTTTGATTCGCTGCCTGAAGAGCCTTTACCCGGATATCCTGGACCCTGTCGGATGCCTGGCCCAGGGCGCCATCTGCCACCTGTGTGATGGAGATGGCATCGGTTGAATTTTGTATGGCCTGGCCATATCCCTTTGCCTGGCTTGAAAGGGTATTGGCGATCACCATGCCCGCAGCATCGTCGGCAGCCTTGTTGATTTTTTCCCCCGTGGACAGCCGTTCAAGTGATTCTGATAAGGCCTGGTGGCCTTTTTGTAGCTGAAAGCTGGAAAAAGCACCCATGGAATTTGTATTTATTTTTAAATTCATATAGGTCTCCTTCTGCTTTTTTGTTTATTCTTAATAGTATACGGAAATTTTAGAATAAATCAAGAAATCTGTTTTCCACTTCAATAAATATTTTGTAGGGGATCTCTTGGTCTATATCAATGCCCTGATTCTTTGCCAGGCTGTTTCCGGGATCTGGGCGCCCATGACCTGGCAAACTTCGTACCCGCAGGCAGATCCAATCTGCCCGCTTTTTTCAATGGAAAATCCATTGGCAATCCCGAACAAAAAGCCCGCTGCCCAGAGGTCCCCGGCTCCGGTTGTATCCCTTGGATCCCTGCCAACCACGGGGTCAATTTGGGTTATTTTGCCCTTAAAAGAGACAAAACTGCCTCTTTTCCCCACCTTCAAAACCGCGTAGGTAACATCCCGGGACAATACTTCCAGGGCAGAAATTTCATCGGTAAAACCGGTATATGCTTTTGCCTCATCTTCATTGGCAATGAGAATATCCACATAGCGTTTGACAATATCCAATAAAATTGTTTTAGAGGCATTTACCACCTCAAAACTGGCAAGATCCAGGGCAATGAGTGAACCTGCTGCTTTGGCTGCGCGTATGGATGCCATCATCAGATCCGGGTTGAACAGTAAATAGCCTTCAATGACACTGATGGCGGTGTCTTTAAAAAGTGCGGGGGTGATACCGGCGGGAGAAAGTTCTGTGGAGGCACCGAGAAACGTGAACATGGAACGCTGGGCATCCGGGGTGATCACGGACAACACCTTGCCCGTGGGGGAAGAGGGAGAAATGGAAAGTTTAGGTTCCACATGGCAGGAGATAATCTGGGATTCAAAGGTTTTGCCATAGGTATCCTCCCCTCTGCGGCCGATAAATCTGGCATCACCCCCCAGGTTTCCCACTCCAACAATGGTGTTGCAGGCCGCGCCTCCCGGTACAATGAGCGGGGACTGGGAGGTCTTGGATAGAATCAACTCAATCTCATGGTCTTCCACCAGAGTCATCCCCCCCTTTGTTTTTCCAAGGTCCTGTAAAAATTGATCGGTTTCATTGATGAGGACATCCACAAGGGCGGAGCCGATTCCGGTGATTCGTTTATTTGTGGCGGGCATATATTTTCTCCAAAAAAAGGGTTGTTATTTGCTCCTGGGGGCAAATGTTTTATATGATTTTCGTTAAGAATCATAAAAGCTGTCACCTAATTGTCAAGGGAATTCTGGTATTTGATACAAATATGAACATATCTTGATATATTTTTGAGACACCATTGACAAAAGGTCCATAAAAAATTATTAATACGGGGAAAATTTTTAATAATTATGCGATGTGTTATCCAAATAAATAAAATTACCATCAAATAAAAGGAGCTTGAAATGTCAGCAAAAAAATCATCCTTGTTTACATCTGAATCAGTTACAGAAGGCCATCCTGATAAAGTGGCAGACGCTATTTCCGATAGTATTTTAGATGCCATCATGGCAGAAGATAAAAAATGCCGGGTTGCCTGCGAGACCCTTGTGACAACCGGCCTGGCCATGGTGGCCGGTGAAATAACAACGGACTGTTATGTGGATATTCCCCAGGTGGTTCGAAATACCATCAAAGATATTGGGTATAATTCCTCCAATATGGGCTTTGACTGGCAGACCTGTTCGGTTGTCACAAGTATTGATCAGCAGTCCGCTGATATTGCCCAGGGGGTTGACGAAGGGGCGGGCCTCCATAAGGAACAGGGGGCGGGTGATCAAGGGATAATGTTCGGGTTTGCCACAAATGAAACCGAAGAACTCATGCCCATGCCCATTACCTATGCCCATAAATTGACCAGCCGCCTGGCCCAGGTCCGAAAAAATGGAGCCCTTGACTTTTTAAGACCCGACGGCAAATCCCAGGTGACCATTGAGTATGCGGATGGAAAACCCAAGCGAGTGGATACCGTGGTTGTTTCCACCCAGCATTCTCCGGATGTTTCCTATGATGACCTTAAGGATGCTGTGATTAAAGAGGTTATTAAAAAAGTGATCCCTGAAAATATGATGGATGGGGATACCCGGTTTTTCATCAATCCCACTGGCCGGTTTGTTGTGGGCGGTCCCATGGGCGACTGCGGGGTGACCGGGCGTAAAATCATTGTGGATACCTATGGCGGACAGGGCAGCCACGGAGGGGGGTGTTTTTCAGGTAAGGATCCCTCAAAGGTGGATAGAAGTGCGTCCTACATGGGACGATATGTTGCTAAAAATATGGTGGCGGCAGGGTTGGCAGACAAGTGTGAAATCCAGGTGGCCTATGCCATCGGGGTTGCCCAGCCTGTATCCTTACTGGTGGATTTCATGGGAACCGGTAAAATTTCTGAAATCCGTGCCACTGAAATCGTCAAAGAGGTTTTTGACCTGAGACCAGCTGCGATTATTCAGGAGCTTGACCTTTTGCGGCCTATTTACAGAAAAACATCTGCCTATGGCCATTTTGGAAGAAAAGATCCTGATTTTTATTGGGAAAGAACCATTAAAGCAGATCAAATAAGAAATCTGGCGGGTTTATAAGCGTTTAGCCCATAATATACGGCCGCCTGGACCGGAAATAGTTATTATTTATGGGCGGCCTTTCCGTTTTATTGGCGGTTGTCAAGGCCATAAAACGGTATCCAGGTTAAAATCAACATGCTTTGATAATAATATAATATATAAAAAAATAGTTTAAAAGGAGTTAAACATGTCACAGCCAAGCAAAGATCCTCGTTTTATTGATCTTGATCCGGGTTTAAAATACAAGGTCAAAGATATCGGTCTTGCCGAAGACGGTCACAAGGACATGCAATTGTCTGAAAAAGAAATGCCCGGCCTCATGGCCATCCGTGAAAAATACGGTCCCCAAAAGCCCCTGGCCGGACTGAAAATCATGGGCAGTCTCCACATGACCATCCAGACCGCCATGCTCATCGACACCCTGTATGAACTGGGTGCTGACATTCGCTGGGCCACCTGTAATATTTTTTCCACCCAGGATCATGCCGCTGCAGCCATTGCGCAAAAAGGCTCGGCTGCTGTCTTTGCATGGAAGGGCGAAAACATGGAAGAATTCTGGTGGTGCACGGAACAGGCCCTGACCTGGCCCGACGGTTCAGGCCCTGATCTCATCGTTGACGATGGGGGGGATGCCACCCTTTTTGTCCACCAGGGAGTAAAAGTGGAAAAAACCCCCGCTTTACTGGACAATGAAACCCACAGCATTGATGAGCGTTGCCTCATGGATCGCCTCAAGGTAAGTGTCAAAAAGGACCATCAGAAATGGACAAAAATTGCCAAGAGTATCCGGGGCGTCTCTGAAGAGACCACCACCGGTGTCCACAGGCTTTATCAACTGGCTGCCAAAAATGAACTTTTGTTTCCTGCCATCAATGTCAATGATTCGGTGACCAAATCAAAATTTGATAACCTCTACGGATGCCGTGAGTCCCTGGCCGATGGGATCAAACGGGCAACAGACGTGATGCTGGCCGGTAAAACCGTTGTTGTGGCCGGATATGGGGATGTGGGAAAAGGGTGTGCTGCTTCCATGAAAGGATATGGGGCCATTGTCCTGGTTACTGAAATTGATCCTATTTGTGCCCTCCAGGCTGCCATGGAAGGATATGAAGTGGTTACCATGGACGCTGCAGCGACACGGGGGGATATATTTGTCACTGCCACGGGAAGTTACCATGTGATCACGGGCAAGCACATTGAGCAGATGAAGGATGAGTCCATCATTTGTAATATTGGTCACTTTGACAATGAAATTGAAATGAGCTTTCTGGACAATAATTCCACGGCTAAAAAAGTGGCCATCAAGCCCCAGGTGGACAAATGGACCCTTGAGTCAGGCCGCTCCGTGATTGTCTTGGCCGAAGGTCGCCTGGTCAACCTGGGATGTGCCACTGGCCACCCCAGTTTTGTTATGAGTAACAGTTTTTCCAACCAGACTTTGGCCCAGATTAAATTGGCCCAGGAAAAATTGGAAGCAAAGGTGTATACCCTGCCCAAGGAATTGGATGAGGAAGTGGCCCGCCTTCATTTGAAGAATCTGTCCGTTACCCTGACAACATTAACCCAGGAGCAGTCTGATTATCTCGGGATTCCCGTGAACGGACCCTTTAAATCCGATCATTATAGATACTAAGCTTATATACTTTAGGCTAAATTTTTATTTGGTTTATCTTATCACGGGGCAGAAAACGTCTGCCCCGTGATTTTTTTTGGATAAATATTTTTCACCAATGGGGTTATTTTGTGGGTTTGATTGTGGTCACAGGATTGATATTGATATGTTGTTTAAGGGATTCTTCCAAATGGAGATCCACTTGTTTCTCGAGAAGGACGAGTGTTTTCCCAAATTCCTCAATTAATTTTTCTGCCAGGGGCGTCAGCTGGGACCCGCCTCCTTTTGTCCCTCCTATCTTTTTTATTAGAAGTTTCTCACCCAGCCGTTCTTCCGTGGCTTTAATCCGGCCCCATATCCCTCGATAGCCCATTTTTAACTGTGTGGCAGCTGCCTGAAGGGAACCTCTTTCCTTGATGAGGGTCAGGATTCGATAGCGTCCCAGGCCAAACACGACATTGCCGTGATCATCTTCGATCCAGATTTTAGAACGGGAATGAAACTTATGTGATGTCATATACCTAAAGCCCTGTCTTAAATTATTAGCAGGGCTCAAGCATACGCAATTTGTTTTTTTATGGCAATACAATTATAACGCCACTCAAGTTCTGGGAATAGCGCCTTCTTTGACCGGCTTTTGTTCGAAGGTCACACCATTTTTTCCAGTTGAACAGCACAGGCCTTGTATTCCGCTGTCAGGGTAAAGGGATCAAGAGCGGAATTGGTCAGCCAGTTGGCATTGCCTTCATTAAAATGAAAGGCCATCCAGACCATGCCTTTTGGCACTTCCGGGGTGACATTGGCGCGTACACATACCCGTCCCCGCCGGGAACTGACCCTGATCCGTTCTTGGGGATGGATCCCCAATCGGTCAGCATCTTCCTGGGAAATATCGGCGGTCTCTTCTCCCAGAAGATCATTTAGTCCCTCGCACCGACCGGTCTGGGTCCGTGTGTGGTAATGATAGAGTCGTCTGCCGGTGCTTAGGACAAAGGGGTAGTCTTCATCGGGAACTTCCGCCGGGGGCGTCCACTCGGCCGGCATGAAAACCCCTTTCCCGTGGGTGAAGTTGCCGTCCTTGTGCAAATATGGCGTACCGGGGTGATCCAGTCCCGGGCAGGGCCACTGAAGGCCGTCTTGCTCGATTCTGTTAAATTTGATGCCGCCAAGAGAAGGCGCCAGGGCGCTGATTTCCTCGTCCCAGATTTCCCTGGCACTTGAAGCGGTCCAATTGTGTCCGAATCGGCGGGCAATTTGTTTGAAGATCCACCAATTGGGTTTGGCAAGGCCTGGCGGCATCCTGACACCGCGGACCCGGTTAACCCGGCGTTCACTATTGGTAAAGGTGCCGTTGTTTTCACTCCAGGCCGCTGCCGGTAAGACCACATGGGCAAATCGAGTGGTTTCCGTCAAAAACAGATCCTGGCAAACAATAAATTCGGCGGCGGCAAGTTCCTTTGCCACCTTGTTCATATCGGGTTCCGTATTGGCGAGGTTTTCTCCAAATATATAGAATGCCCTGACCTTTTTGTCGGTAAGACCGTGCATCATCTCCGGGATCATAAGCCCTGGTTTTTCCGGCAGGTCCGTGACCTGCCAGGCGGTTTCAAATTTTTTTCTTGAAGAGGGATTCCCCACCTGCTGGTATCCGTGAAAAACATTGGGTAATGCTCCCATATCACAGGCACCCTGGACATTATTCTGGCCCCTCAGGGGATTGACACCGCCCCCTTCCATTCCCATATTTCCCAGCAGCATCTGGAGGTTGGCAACACTCATGACATTGTTTTTTCCACAGGTGTGCTCGGTTATGCCAAGGGTGTAACAGACCATGGCCGGTTTCACAGATGCCAATAGGCGTGCTGTTTCTATTATGATTTTTTCATTCACTCCGCTGATTTGGGCGGCTCTTGCCGGAGGATATTGGGCCACAGTCTTTTCAAGATCTTCAAATCCCGTGCACTTGTTCAAGGAAAAGTCCTTGTCGTAGAGGTTTTCTTTGATCAACACATGCATGATCCCGTTGAGAAGCGCAATATCGCTTCCCACCTTTAATTGAAGGAAAAGATCGGCAAAATCCGTCAACCGGTGTTTTCGGGGATCAATGACGATCAGCCGGGCACCTTTTTGAACGGCATTCTTGACATAGGTGGCGGCTACCGGATGAGCCTCTGTCATATTGGACCCGATCACCAGGATCATCTTTGCCTTGGAAAATTCTGAAAAGGAATTGGTCATGGCACCTGAACCAAACGTGGTCGCCAGTCCGGCGACAGTGGGAGCATGTCAGGTGCGGGCACAATGATCGATATTGTTTGTTTTGAACACGGCCCTGAATAATTTTTGCATCTGATAGGAGTCTTCATTAATGCTTCTGGCACAGGAGACCCCTGCCAGAGCATCGGGTCCGCTTTCCTTGATGATGGTTTTAAATTTTGTTGCCACAAGGTCCAGGGCTTCGTCCCAGGAAGCTTCTCTGAAGTTACCGTTTTCTTTTATTAAGGGGGTTGTCAGTCTCTCTTTAGAATAAATAAAATCAAACCCGAATCGCCCCTTTACGCAGAGCCGACCATGGTTGGGGGCACCATTTTCCACCCCTGTTACCTTGAGGATTTTTCCTTCCTTGACATGGAGCCAGAGCTGACAGCCAACCCCGCAATAGGGGCAGGTGGTTCTGATTTTTTCAATTTCCCAGGGCCGGCATTTGTATTCGGATTTTTTTTCCATCAAGGCTCCCACGGGGCAAGCCTGGATACATTCGCCGCAAAATACGCAATTGGAATCTTTTAGTGTCACATCGCTTAAGCCGGCAATAACCCTTTGGTTATCAGCCTCTTCGGGCATCCGAATGGCTTGGTTCACCTGAATTTGGTTACATGCCGCCACGCATCGGCCGCAGAGAATACACCGGGAAAAATCCCTTACAATCAGCGGATTGACGGTTTCCTTGGGAAACTTATAGTCCGGTACCCGGCTTCGGTCCCATTGGACCTGGTATTGATAGGCCAGGCTCTGAAGTTCACAGTCCCCCCACCTGGGGCAAAGGGCCTGGGTTGCTTCCATTTGGGCGGCCTCCATTTGAAACTGGGTCCACAAAGAGCCCTGGGACGCCCCGATACTGCAATTGTGATTGCCGGATTCAAGTAATATTTGTAAGCGTTTTTTTCTGGCGGTCACCACCCGGGGCGATTCGGTTCGGATTTGCATTCCTGTCTGGGCTTTTGTGGTACATGCCTGCACCAGGTCGTCTTCTCCTTTAATCTCCACCACACAAATATTGCAGGATCCCTTGGAAATGACGGTGTCAAGATGACAGAGCGTGGGAATAACAATCCCATTGCGTTTTGCCACATCAAGGATGGTCTGTCCGTTTTGAAACAGATACTCCCTGTTGTTTAAAAGGATGCTGGCGTCCTTCATGGATACCTCCGTTTTTAGTTTTTGCCAAAATTGTATGGGGACTGGCGGTGCAACGCTATCATTTTGTTAAAGCATTGTGCCACAATTGACATAACGATCTTTAATAGTATGGGTGTTTTTATTTGTCAAGTGGGGAGAATTGCTTTCTTTTTCACCAAGGAACTGACATAAACATTAACTTAAAATACTGGGGAAGATACTCAATCAGGCCCTGGAAAAGGCCTGTCCCGTTGAGGAATTGATTTATCCTTTGGTTTTTTGCATTTCCGTCAGTTTTTTACGAAACATATCAATATGCATGCGCAGGTGGAACAATCCTTCTGCATAGGGTTGCGGCACATTAATATTGGCAACATTTTTTTCAAGTTCATCCAATTTGGCCACATAATCCACATGTTCCTTTGGGGCGTTATTTCCTTGTACTTTTGAGTTCATGGCATCCAGATCAGCATACCAGCGGTATATTCGGGCGCGCATCCTCCAGCGGTATATCCACGGCATGAGTTTTAAAAGCGGATACATTATGGCCAGCAGGGGTAGGACCATGATTTTCATTCTGGAGAGAAAGGTTGCGACCCAAAAAGGAAAATAACGCTGGAGAAATGGGGTGCGGGACGAATAAAAACGCTCTGCTTCTTCACTCAATTGAAAGTCCAGATATTTGGGAGAAGGGAATTCGCCCGCTTTGTTCACTCCCCCACCTTTCGTGTGTATCGTCCTGGCTGCCTGGAGCAGAAGATCAATGAGAGCCGGGTGTATATCCGTCCGGACGGCTAACTGGGCTGCAGGGGCCAATACCTTGATCTCTCGATCGGGAATGTTGGTCTCAAAATTAATGACACCCTGGGGGATGGTAATAACATTTAAATAATTATACCAGAATTTATATGCATCCGCCCGATCTAACCCCATTAGAGAAATTGATTTTGTTTTTAAAAGTTTAGTCATATTAGCGGCTTGTGGGCTTGAAACAAAAAAGGCTATATCAACCTTATTATTTAAAAGCATATCAGCGGAAATCTGGGATCCTTGGGAGATAAACTGGGTGTTATTTTCATTAATACCGTTTAAATCAAGTAATCGGGTGGAAAGAATTTTGGTCCCACTTTTTTCTTTTCCCACGGCAACTCGTAACCCCTTCATCTCTGTTATGCGGGTAGGTCTGATTCCGGGGCCGCAGAAAATCATCAAAGGTTCATAATAGAGACTGCCTATGGAGATAATGTCCTTTGAAGTGGATAATTGTCCGATGCCGCCCTGGATAAAGGCAATGTCAATCCCGCTGTCCTCATCTTCAAGGAGCTGGAGATTTTCAAGAGATCCTGCCGTGGTTTGAATTTTTAATTCTATACCATTTTTTTTCAACAGCGGTTTGTATATATTTCCATATTTAAAATAAGCCCCATCCGGCTCGCCTGTGGCCATTGTAATAGTTCTGGGAGGGCTTGGTTCCACAAATTGGTAGGCCGCAAAAAAACCAACAAGGGAGACCAAAACTGCTGGTAAAAAAAATATGAACAATTCCTTTCGGGTTGTGGGTCCTTTTTTTTTAAACATAAATACGTGTTCCTTTTATTTTGACGGGTGGTCTCCTGTGTCGAAATTGGTATTAAATCATAGATAATATTGGTGTTAAAATCCAGAAAAATGAATTTTCAAAAATTATTCCAATTTATTGTTAATTCAAAAGGTTATGTTTTTTTGAGAGTAGCGGTGATGAAAGGGGTTCAAAAAAATAAACTTTTCAGGGTAAAAATTCAGGGAATTTGATTCCGGCGGGAAGGGATTTCAAGGAATAGAAAAAATATTCTACTTAATATATCCTATTAAATCAATTACTTTTAGGATTTCATAGGGATTATATTTGTGAGTGGCACATCCCTTGCTATTATACTAAATAATTATAAAAAAAATCATCTTTTTTTTCCTTTTCTGAAAAAGGCTGTCTGGTAAAAAACCAGGCAGCCTTTTTTAGTTTTGAACGACAAGACATTTTTTTTGTTCTATTCCCTAACGGCCCTGTCTGTATTTAAACCCATCCGCCTTGGATTTTTTTTACAATGACATATTTTTCAATAATTTGATAATTCCTTACCCCCCCCCCTCAAAAAAAAAGGACATATCCAACAACCTGGCTTTATTGCCTGGCAAAAACGGATGTCATTGCCAGATTATATGGCCTTACAAATTTCGGGGCTTTTTAAGAAAAGTGCACCAGGGGTTAGAAAATTTTAAGGACATTCCTGCCATGCTCGGCAATTTTTACCTGTCTTGATTCACTGGGTTTATGGCAAAAGGATCGGAGTTTCCCGTTTTTTTCATGGCGGACAGGAAAGGTAAAACCGGCCATCATTACCGGCATGACCCACTATAGGACTGCCTGGCCACCCTATTAAATCTTTTGTCTGATAAGGGGTCTATTGTTTTTTTAAATTGGCACTAAAATTGCTAAGTTATTCTCCTTAAAACAACGAAGAAGGAGGAAATAAAATGAACCAGATTGCTACTACAGCATACAATAAAAACAATTTATACAACACTGCTAATGAAAAGCTTGCCAATTCGACTCAGAAATCTAAAGGAGAGACATCAAAAAAAGAATCCACACCATCGATTCTCAAAGAAGACAAGGTTACCATTTCAAAGGATGCGATCCTTGCAAAAACAAGAGAGGCCATGGGTTTAAGTCCTACAGGGCGTTTGAAACGGGAGGATCTTGAAGCGGCAGCCGAAAATCAGAAGAAAATCATATCTTCAACCCTTGCCTCATTTATGAAAAATCAGGGTGTTGAAACGGATCAAAAAATAAGCCTCTCCCTTGATGAAAAAGATAGAATCGTCATAAAAGAAAAATTTCCGGGTAAAAGTGAACTTGAAAAAAAACTAAATCAGGATACGAGTTTTTCTCTGGCATTCAAATCCTTGAGTGCGAACAATGAAATTTTGAGTTATGCCAAATCCTGTGGGGATAATATGACTAACCTGACTGAAGTAATGAATTCAGAGTCAGATTGGAATGACCTTTTTTCCCTGGCATCCAGATACTCAGAGATAAAATCCAGCAGCAATCCTCTGGCAACCCTGATTTCCCTCGGCAGAAGTCAGGAGCCTTATACCTTTACGCATGATCCGACCAGCAGTACCTAAAATCAAAAATAGGATAAACACCAAAATTTTTATCATTGAGTCCGGATCAATATGGCCAAACATCGGGTGTTTTATCAATCCTGGTTTTTTTAAAATCCCAATCCCTGGGTATTTGTTTTGGGCTCTTTTGATGCAACGGGGTTTTGGAAATGAAATATTTACCGGGACTTTTTGTCTAGGAAATTGTATAAAAGCAGCTTTACCCACAGATGATGAACTGGAATTTGTTGATTCAGTTTAAAGGAGTTATGTTCATGAAAAAAATAGTATTGATTATCTTGATCAGTTTAATGATGTTGCCAGCAGCAAATGCAGCGATTGTGGCAAAAGTCGGCACCCTTGAGATTACGGATAAAGATGTTGACACAAGGCTAAAACAGCTTCCACCCCAGTACAAAGCCACCTATGCATCGGAGGCGGGCCGAAAAATGCTGGTGGAACAGCTTGTTCAGGAAAAACTCATTTATTTCCAGGCCAGAAGCGAAAAATATGACACCAATGCCTTGGTGTTAAAACAATTGGAGAAGGCAAAACAACGTCTAATGGTCGGACAATACATAGCCGATGTTTTTAAAAAGATCCAGGTGACCGAAAAAGAACTGAAAACCTATTATGATAAAAATAAAGCCATGTTTGTTCAAAAAGAACAGGTCAAGGCAAAACATATTCTTTTCAAAACCCAAGAGGAGGCCCTTACGGCCAAAGAGCGTATTTTAAAAGGCGAATCATTTGAAGATGTCGCCAAAGCGCTTTCAATTGGACCCAGCGCCCCAAAAGGCGGGGATTTGGGCTGGTTTGAAAAGGAACAAATGGTGCCCGAATTTGCAAACTCAGCGTTCAGCCTGGCAATAGATGAGATCAGTGATCCTGTGAAAACTCAATTTGGGTATCACCTTATCAAGGTGTATGAAAAAAAAGTAGCCGGGACCAAATCTTTTGCCGACGTCAGGACTGAAATGGAAAGGACGCTCACAGGGAACAAACAAAAAGAAATTATGGAAGAAGTTATTAGAAAAGCGAGAGAAGAGAATCCCGTAACAACTTATTAATGGTTTCTGCCCTATTTCCGGTGTTGCCATCTATGCCGGGAAAAGGGCAGGGGAAAACGTTGATATTTTGGACATAAATAACGGCATTTTATTTATGGGGATTTCACCCGAAATATCATAAAAAATATAGATGGTCGTATAAACATTTTCGGGAATGAGAAATGCGCAGACGCATGGAATGTAAAAATAAAAATTTTTGGATGCCATTGTTTATTGCCGGTATTATGTTTTTATTCTCTGGATGCGGCATCTGGCAGTTGAAAGATGACCTTGCAAGGTTGGACCGATATCGGTTGATTTCCGGTACAATTATCTGCAATATTCAATTGGACGAACCGGTTGTCGTGGTATTGTGGCCAACGGATAAAACAGAGGACGGAGGGTACTGGGTGACCCGCCAGGGTCTGGATTTTTCTTTTAAGCGTGATTCCGGTCGCTACTATCTGATGGCCTTTGCTGATGCCAATGAGGATGGACACTATCAATCGTCTGAATATGCCGGGGTCTATGGTGATGGGCTGGTTCTGGACATGGGCTCAAACCAAGATTTCCAAAGCCTGGAACTTCGACTGTTTCCCCCGGGTGAGGTCCGTATTCCAGATACGGTAAAGAATACCTCGGACGAAGAGGTAATTCAAAAATTTGTGGTTCGGGAAAATCAGTTGGGCAGCCTGACCAGAATGGATAATCCGATCTTTTCCGATGAAAAAGGAAATATGGGCCTATGGACTCCCCTTAAGTTTATAGAAACCATCGGCATTCGGATTTATTTTCTGGAAGCTTACGACCCCGAAAAAATTCCAATTCTTTTCGTGCATGGATCAAGCGGTCACCCGAGGATATGGATGGCAATCATTGAAAACCTTGACCGCAAGAAATATCAACCCTGGATGGCCTTTTATCCTTCCGGCATGCGGTTGGATGATTTGGGCCAGGTCTATGGTAAATTTTTGGATGAACTGTACCTGAAGTATGGCTATGAAAAATTCTATGTAATGGCACACAGTATGGGCGGGCTTGTTGGCCGGTCCATGCTTCAGCACTATGACAAGCTGGAGAAGCGTGCCCAAATGCCCCTTTTTATTTCATTGGCATCACCCTGGGCGGGACACACGGATGCAATAAAAGGGGTTGAATATTCGCCTTCGGTGGTGCCGGCCTGGTATGATATGGTTCCTGAAAGTAACTTCATTAAAAATTTAAGCTTCCGTCCTCTACCAAGAGAATTAAAGCATTATCTATTCTTTGCCTATCAGGGAAAGGGCAGCCTTTTTCCTTCCCATGTGAATAACGATGGGACGGTAACCCTTATCTCACAGTTAGACATGCATATTCAAAATCAGGCGGAAAGGATCATCGGCATTGATTCAAGTCATGTTGATATTTTATCTGATAAAATCACCATAGACATGTTGAACCGGATTTTGAATGGGGCTGAACCTGCCAATTGGTGACGATACAAGATTTATTATTTTTTTGCATTTGAACCTTTTTCATCGTATTCTGATTATACTTAATTCCCCTATACATATATTTGAGGAAAAAATGATCAATGGAAACGATAAATCCGTTCTGAAATCGGCCAGAAGCAAAATAATCAGTATCGGCGTAATCCTTTGTTTGGTGTTTGCTTGTTTCTCCAGTTATCTGGCCTACCAATACATGGGAAAGACAAAAGAGCAGAGACTGGATCACCTGAAGCAGACCGTTCAGATTGCCAGAAATTCTATTGAGCCGATACTTGTGGAATACCGAGTCCAAAACATATCGATATCAGACACCCTGGAACAGGTCCGCAACCTTGTCAGAAGAATGACCTACAACGATCATGCAGGCAAAAACTATATTTTTATGAGTGCCTATGACGGAATTATGCTGGTTCAACCCTTTGAACCCAAAAAAGAAATGACCGATATGTGGGATCTGAAAGGATTTCACGGAGTCTATATCATAAGGTCCCTGGTAAAAACTGCAAAATCAAGGGAGGGGCAAGGTTATGTCACGTATCACTATAAAAGGCCTGGGCAGACATCTCCCCAGGAAAAAATATCCTTTGTCGTTGGTATCCCGGAGTTAGGCTGTTATATCGGCACTGGTCAGTATATGACAGATCTGCGTAAAAGCCAGTTGGCCTATATTATCCAGGTTATCGGGTTAACTTTTGTTCTGCTGATTCTTCTCTTGATACTGGTGCGGGCGTCAATGAAAGAAATCAGTAAACAAAATATGATGCTGCACAAGGAAAATGAGTTTCTGAAATTGGCAGAACAGGCGCTTCAGAGCAGTGAAGTTAAATATAGAGAATTGGTAGAACAATTACCAATCGGGCTTGTTTTGACCAGGCTGGACGGGAAGATTGTATCAGTCAATTCAGCCTTTGCAGATATTATTGGTTACAGCGTTGATGACCTTTTACAATTTGCTTTTTGGGACATCACCCCCAAAGAGTATGTTCCCAATGACCAACAGCAGATGGAGTTGATTACGTCAACAGGGCAATACGGTCCCTATGAGAAAA
Source organism: Desulfobacteraceae bacterium (assembly GCA_016743945.1). Taxonomy (GTDB): domain Bacteria; phylum Desulfobacterota; class Desulfobacteria; order Desulfobacterales; family Desulfobacteraceae; genus NBML01. The sequence continues at coordinate 57,617 of JADGFI010000022.1, read as the reverse complement.
AGTATGTCCACAAAAATGGCTATCTGGTACCGGTGAGGTTAAACGGTATCGTTGTGATCCGAAACGGTGAAAAATTTATATGGTCCAGCGTAGAAGACATTTCTGCATTAAAAAAAGCAGAAAATGAAAAAAACAAACTGGCAGAAAAATTACAGCAATCATACAAAATGGAAGCGATTGGCACCTTGGCAGGAGGTATAGCACACGATTTTAATAATATTCTTGTTCCGATTATGGGCTATGCAGAAATGCTATTAGATGAAGTTGATGAAGACAGCCGATTGAGAAACAGTTTGAACCAGATTTATAAGAGTTCCTTGAGGGCCAAAGATTTGGTCAAACAAATTTTGACGTTTTCCAGGCAGGAGAAAAGTGAGTTTAAATTACTGAAGATCCAAACTATTATAAAAGAGGCATTAAAATTAATTCGGTCTACGGTGCCGACAACGATTGACATCGAACATAATATTCAGGAGGACTGTAGTCCTGTTAAAGCGGACGCTACACAAATTCATCAGATCATAATGAACCTGTCAACCAATGCTTACCATGCCATGGAAGATAATGGCGGTGTAATAAAAGTCAATTTGGAAGAAATAAAAATTGGAAAACATAACCTGAAAAATGCAGAATTGGATGCTGGGCGATATGTTCGTTTGACTGTTTCAGATCAAGGTATCGGTATGGATCATGTTTTAATCAAAAAAATTTTTAACCCGTTCTTTACAACCAAAGAATTGGGTAAAGGCACAGGGATGGGACTTTCAGTTGTACATGGTATTGTTAAAAATATGAAAGGGACGATTCAGGTAAATAGCGAGCCTGGAAAAGGAACAGAATTCAATTTTTATTTTCCGGTGGAAAATTTTTCTTTTATAGAACAGAACAATCAAACCCAAAAAAAAGATACAGGTAGAGGTGAAACCATTCTGCTTGTGGATGATGAAGATTCTGTCGTTGAAATGGAAAAATTGATGTTGGAACGGTTGGGGTATGAAGTTACTTCATGTATTAGCAGTATAGAAGCCCTCGACGCTTTCCGTATTAATTCCGATAAATATGATTTGGTTATTACTGATTTGGCTATGCCCAAATTACCGGGTGATAAATTTACAGCTGAGCTGATAAAAATACGCCCTGATATTCCGATATTGCTATACACTGGCTTCAGTGAAACAATGTCCCAAGAAAAGGCGGCATCCTATGGAATTAAAGGCTTTTTAAACAAACCAGTCGGTATGCAGGATCTTTCCTTGAAAATACGTGAATTGCTGGATAAGAAATAAATCCATAAAAAGTATGGGTGTAGATTTTAACGGCAATTTTTATTCCTCCTAATCTTAATGTGCTGTTCTTGTCAGACACCCTATATATAAATTTCTTGAGTGTTTCCCATTTACAGGTTATAGGGTGAAACAAGCGATTAGCGATTAGCGATATGAGATCTGTTCCTTTTTAAATATGTCCTCCCATTTTATATGATTTGGGATTCGAAGCTGCTTTAAAATGGTTTATAGAGGACATCAACCTGCACAATGATATGAAAATTAATTTTAAAGGCCCAGCCCTTGTCCATATTTTTCGATACTGAAACTTTTGAAACCAAAGACAGATTATGCCAATTCGCATATAAACTTGAAACCGGTGTAAATTTTTAATTTATGAATTTAATTACACTATTATTGTTTAGTGAAACACATTTGCCCCGATGGGGTGTGTAGATCATCCGTCAAGAAGAGGCTGCGTATGAATGAATTTACCTTTACCCACATGTGTATTAAGCAAACTGCCGAAGGGATGCGGGAAGGTCTGACCCATTTTTCCGGGCCGAGCCGGACCGCAGTGATTTACGCTATTAAACCCAAAGATCCCATATCCATTTATGATCCGCAAAATTTGCTGGCCGGTCATGAGCCAAAATTTAAGGAATTGTATATTGATTCGGCCGGGTGGCGGGAAAAAACCGCTATGGGGTATGACAAAAAAAAATTTAGCAACCTGATCCCGGAAAAAAATCTGGAACTGGCCGGACTGATTTCATATGGGGGCCGGTCCAGCTCGGTTGTCTACCAGATGTGGTTTACCGAACATCATCCTGACATGAGCTCCATTGGTCCCACTGAGAGGTGGCTAGAACAGGCTGTCTGGCGGTTCTCCCATGATGTTGCCAATGAAGAAGACCTGTATACGGGGATTTCAGGCAGTTTCCTAAAAGAGTATGCCACCCATGCGGTCCGGGACTATCTGGTGGATGAAATGAATGTATTGATCGGATGGGACACACGGATGAGGGTCTATCCTATTTTAGAGGCCGTGCTTAAGATATCCAGGACCCCGGAAGAAGGGTCATGGCCAAAAGGTAAACTGATTTTTGTGGAAAAGCGCTCTCTAGCCAAACTGCAGTTTATTGCAAAGTTTCCCGAAGCGGAAAGACCTGTGCTGGAAGATGTCAAGCATATTAGAAAGCTGTTGCAGACCGTTGAAAACTCGAAACGGAAACTGGTGGCGGATGAAAAAACAATCATTGGCATTATCAAGGGCGGCAGTCCTGATTTTTCCATTACTGCCAAATTTAAGGGGTCATACGGATTTTTAGCGCTGAACAGCGATAATATCTGCTCTTTTTCCGATGGATGCTTCCAGTCAACCACCCGCAAAGCAAAGCTTGTGCAGGTAGAAGAGGCATTGTTGGATTCGGATATGGATTCTGAAGATGCGTCCACCTTATTAAAGATGATTTCCGAAATTGTTCACCATGCCGCCAGGCAGCGGCACGGCTGCGCCATTGTTGTTGATCTGAACACCTCCCCTGTTTTTATATCGAGTCAATGTCTTGAACACCCACTTGACCTTAAAAATCATGACGAATTGGAACTGGCCAAATCGCTGTCCCGGGTGGACGGTGCGCTTCATATCGGGGCTGATTTAAAACTTCACGGATTTGCCTGTCTTTTGGACGGTCATTATATCCCGCATGAGCACAGGGCCCGAGGTGCCCGGTTTAATTCAGCCCTGCGGTTCACGGCTGAGCATGAGAATATCATTGCCATTGTGGTCTCTTCGGATTCTCCTGTCTCCGTCATGATGGGCGGCATTGTACTGGACGCCAAATGGCGGTTGAAACCGTCCATTTTTTGCAATGCACCGGTGCTGCTAAAAAAATGGGTGGCCACCTCTGATTCGGAGTACTATTGATCTGTGATGTATAGGGCAGTCTTGACGTTTGACTTATAAAGTCAAACAAGACAAACCGTAATTCGAAGTTCACGGCGTCTTGTCCATTCTTTTCAGCCTACCTCATTTTTTTTCTGATGCTTTATGAATATCTAAAATTTTTTTTCCGTCTACATAGTCTTTGCTGGCATATTGGGTAATATTTTGAAATTTTTGTATGGTTACCCCCATCTGCGCCACATTTTTTTTTAACAGACGATGCAACGTGAATGCCCGATGATCATCCTCTGAGGCAAACGGTAATTTTTCAGCACACATGGACACAACCTGAAGCGGATTGTTGAGTTCATGCCCAACGGCACCCGCAAGTTCCAGGATGGACAATAACTTTTCTTTGGCCAGACGCTCTTTTTCAACCTGTTTGCCCTTGGAGTTGTCCATAAAATAGCCCAATGCCGCCCGCCTGCCCTTATACTGGATGGATGTTGCGGTTTCCAATATCCATTTGGTATTCCCCTGTTTGTTGTTGATGCAGAATTCGGATGGAAAGGCGCGCTTTCCTTTCAGCATTTCGATGAAATTTGATTTGACCGTCTCCCTGTACCGGTGCTGGACGATATTCAACGGATATGTGCCGATAAGTTCATCTTCACTGTAACCCGTTATCCTCATAAATTCCGGATTAACATACTCAAATTTGGCGTCCTGTATAATGTAACAGCCAATCGGGGAATTTTTGATGCTATGTTCAAATTCTTTTTCAGCACGTTTAAGCCGGGTCATGTCCCGGACGAATCCTTCAATGGCAATGGGCTGCCGGGACGAATCACGCACAACAGTCCAGCGATCGTGCATCAACCTTATGGCCCCGTCGGATCGTATATAGCGATATTCTATTTCTCCATTTTTTTCCCCGGCATGGTAGGATAAGTTCCTTGCAGCTCTGACTTTTTCCAGATCATCGGGATGGATGTGTGAAAGAACGCTTTTTGTGGACAGGGTTTTCTCCGTATTTTTTTCTTCTATTGAATATAACGACAGAAATTGATTGTTGAAAAAAGAAAAGGTTCGCGATTCAATATCAAACTGGTAGATGGCTTCCAGTGATCGATCTGCAAGATGGTTGAAATCTTCTGACAGCTGGCGGACCATTGTGTCCTTGTTTTTGTCGTGCATCGCTAATTGTTTTTCCAACGTTTTTATTTTGATCTTTAAATCTTTATAAGTGGATGTTATCATTATTTGAACAACCTGTAGCTAATATGAGTTACTGACGATGATAAATCAATTTAATAAATCCATCCATAACACCTGGATTGGATTTTTAAAATCATTATAGGTATATTTTTATATAAAAAAAAGGACCAGATTGTAAATCGTGATTCTGATAAAATTTATTACGAGCACACTTACGAGATTTGGTGTGCAGTCCGGTGCGCATTGAAGATGAGAATACAGGTTATTGTACTTTCTAACCAGGAAATAATTGAAGGTGCAGGTTAACGAGACGTTGGTAACAAGTTTGGTAAAAGGCCGTGACCCAAAATAAAAGCCTGTTTGTTGAATGGGTTGTTTTGCCTATGGACAAGGGTGTTTTTGGGTGGTATGGAATTCTTAGAATAGATGTAGAACAGGAAGACTAAATAGAGGGATCTGGAATGGAATCACTATTTAACGAAATCGTCATGCTGGGCCGTCTATCACAAAAATCTAACAATCTATTTTTAAATATTTCTTACCCCTACCCCCATCCGAGCCTGCCACCAGACAATGTCGTCCTTTTTGATCAGCATGGCATTGTATTATCCACCAACGACAAAATTATTGATCAGGGTGTTTGTGCATTCGACTATCTGGATTTGCGTTGCTACAAGAGAGTCCAGGCCGCAATGATGCTCGCAAGTGCCGAGGCTCCTATCGTTATGAATGCTCAATATACATTACATGGGATTCCCTATGAGGCCGAGATTCATCTCCTAAAACAAGATGAGCGATACCTTGGGATAATTTGGAGAACCCCTAAGCTTGTTGCGTTTAACCCGAGATAGCAGGGAAATATAAAATCAAGGGTTCCCATGACGTCCAGGCCCGATCTACTGGAAAATTTTAAGACCCGTCCCTTCTAAAAAGCTAAAAGCGTCCCCATTGCCGGTTTATTTAGTTGATCTATCAACTAAATGGAATATTGTGAAACCTGCATGTATCCTATAAGTACCACTTCTTATTGTCTAATTATGGTATTTTATCGGTCGGGAAAGTGTTTTTTTGCTTGACAATGTAATCGACCTATCGCTATTTAACAGCTATGAAATAGTTACGGAGTTTCCGTGATGTTTTATGCATAGGGTTATAAAGGGTTATCTCATTTTCCAATTCGTAAACAAGGGGGGGGTATGCCGTCTAATAAGTACTTTAAGCATGAAGGCCCGTGGTCTGATGCAAATGATCCGTTGATGTGCAGCGATACCGGGGACTGGCGAACCAAGCGCCCGGTGGTGGACAAGGAGCGCTGTATATTCTGCGGGTTTTGTGCCATTTATTGTCCCATCCAGATAGTTGAAATGAAAGGGGATACCCATTTTGAGGCTGATCTAAGTTTCTGTAAAGGGTGCGGGATCTGTGCCAAGGAATGCCCCAAAGATGCCATTGCCATGATATCAGAGGGGGAATTTAAAAAATGATCACAAAAGCACCTAGCAAAGAGACATCCAAAACACAAATTAAAGTCATTACGGGAAACGGGGCCGCCGCTATTGCAGCCAAACTCGCCCGCCCCGACGTTGTGGCCGCATATCCCATTACCCCCCAGACAGAAATAATTGAGCAGATTTCCAAGTTTCATGCCACAGGCGAAATGGACTGCGAGCTGATAACGGTTGAAGGGGAAAACTCGGCCATGAACGCTGTTATGGCAGCCTCTCTTGCAGGCGGTCGGGTATTTACCGCCACCTCTTCCTGGGGCCTTGCCTTTATGTATGATGCGGTATTGGCAACGGCAGGGGCCAGAGCACCGGTTGTTATGGTAAATGTGAACCGGGAAACACCGGGTATAATTGCGGTGTCCTCGGGCCAGCAGGACATGATTTCCACCCGGGATAGCGGTTGGATATTTTTAATCGCCGAAGATTGCCAGGAAGTGATGGACCTAGTTCTCCAGGCATATCGCCTGGCAGAAGATTTTGACATCCAGGTCCCGGTGATGGTTCATTATGACGGATTTTATCTTTCCTATCTGTCCGAAGGGGTGGATATTCCTTTCCAGGAAGATGTGGACACCTTTCTCTCTGTTTTAAAAGACCAGCCTGAAAGAACAAAACTTTTGCCCGGCGGACGTCTGGGTTGTGGTTCCCATGGCATTCTGGGCGGATATCTGGAATTGCGTCATAAACACATGTCAGCCATGGAAAGATCAAAGGACAAGTTTGATCTTATAGACAAAGAATATGAAGCGGTTTTTGGACGGTCCTATGGGGGGCAGGTTGAAGAATACAAAATGGCGGATGCCGATGTGGTTTTGGTGGGTTCCGGCTCCATGTGCGGTACCATAAAAACCGTTATTGATAAACGTCGGGAACAAGGGATCAAGGTTGGCCTCGTAAAAATGAGAATGTACCGACCCTTTCCGTCAGAAGCTCTGGTAGCTTCCCTCAAGGGTAAAAAGGCCATTGGCGTTGTGGACAGAAGCCTTGCCTTCGGGTTTAAAGGCGGTCCGATTTTTACAGAGCTCAAAGCATTTGAGACAAAGCTTGAAGGGTCTCAGCTGATCAGTTTTATTGACGGTATCGCCAATACAGACATCACCACAGCCAATGTGGGACAAATGATTGATACCCTTTGCGATCTTGCCGCAGGAAAAGATGTCCGGGAAGTCACCTGGGTTTGCTATCCAGAAGCCCATGAAGCATCGCCAAAAACAGGAGGGCAATAAGATGGCTGAAAAAAAGCGAGTTAAACCAACCAAGATCCTGGACCATTTTGTCCATGAGGACCCCTTTTCCAAGGGGGTTGCCTTTTGTCCGGGTTGCGGGCTGGAACTGTTATTGCGACTTATCCCAAAAGTTTTGGGAAATGATATTGTCATCACCGGCACCCCTTCGTGTTCAGCGCCTGTCCTTTTGGGTCAGAACACTCAATCCTGGCATACCCTCTCTTATTTTGGAACCTTGATGACCGGCGCTGCGGCAAATGCCACAGGCCTTGCAAGGTATTATAGAAAGAAGGGAATAGACAACACCGTGGTTTGTTTTAACGGAGATGGAACGGCTGCTGATATCGGATTTGGGAACCTGTCAGGAGCCGCCGAACGAAACGAGCCCTTTATTTATATTTGCTATGACAATGAAGGATATATGAATACGGGTATTCAAAAAAGCGGTACCACTCCCTTTGGGGCCACCACCACAACAACTCCCTATGGGGCATCGGCCACCCAGGGAAAAAATCTTAGACGTATGAATCTTGGCCTTAAAATGGCCATGCACAAGATTCCCTATACGGCTACGGCCACTTTAAGTGATCTGGATGACCTTGCTAAAAAACTGAAACGAGCAAAGGAGATGAAGAACCAGGGGTTTTGTTTTTTACATATTTTGGCACCCTGCCCAACGGGGTGGGGATTGGCGCCTGATCATACCATCGAAGCCTGTCGCAGAGCGGTCAACACCAATTATTTTCCCCTATGGGAAGCAATTAACGGCAAAATCCGTATGACCAAAAATGTTAAAAAGCCCAAACCGGTTGGAACTTATACCAGCTTGATGAAAAAATTTGCTCATTTGAGTGAAGCAGATCTCCAGATTCTCCAGGATGATATTGATTACGAATACTGTGTACTTGGCGGGTTGAGTGTACTGGAGGCTGAATGCCAGCTTCCCCTATCCAATGAAGTTTAAGGGAGACAAGACAATGAGTGAAGTCAGATTTCATGGTAGAGGAGGCCAGGGGGTTGTTACCACATCAAAAATTTTGGCCAATGCCTTTGTTTTAACCGGGCAGTTCGGTGCCAGTTTTCCCATGTTCGGATTTGAAAGACGAGGGGCTCCTGTAACCGCATTCGGCCGATTTTCAGACAAACCGGTCAGGGAGAAAACACAGATTTACAACCCGGATATCCTGGTGGTTCTGGATCCATCCCAAAGGGCATGGCCAGCTGTTTTTCAGGGCCTTTTGCCCGATGGGATGATGCTGCTCAATGATTTTGAGGACACAAAGGACATCTCCCACAAAAATTTAAGGAAACTTGCGGTTATTGATGCCAATAAAATCGCCTTGGAAGAGATCGGCTTGGCCATACCCAATACGGTGATTGTAGGTGCTTTTGCACGAATGTCGGGCCTGCTGGAAATTGAGCCCTGCTGCGAAGCGCTCCAGGATTATTTTTCAGGTAAAAAATTAGCAGCGAATATCGGGTGTGTACGAAGAGGGTTTGAAGAAGTGGAAATTTTTGATCTATAGGCGGAGTTCGCAAGGGTACTGAAGGGATAACTTTTTAATCGTAAAAGGAGTTGTTATGCCTAGATGGGGAATGGTAATCGACGTAAAAAGGTGCATTGCGTGTTGGGGTTGCACCATCGCATGCAAAGAGGAACATTTTCTTCCTCCCAGAGTATTTTTTAACAGGGTTCTGATTGGAGAAACCGGGAAATTCCCGACATCCAGCAAGTTGATCTATCCGATTCTTTGCAATCATTGCACGGACGCGGCCTGCGTGGAAGCATGCCCCACGGGAGCCACCTATATCAGAGAAGATGGTATTGTAGTGGTGGATGATGATAAATGTGTCGGCTGCAGGGCTTGCCTTGTGAGTTGTCCCTACCAGCAGAGAACCTATTATGATCAAAAGGTAAAAGACCGGGAGTTTTTTCCGGGTCAGGGTAAAACCGAGATGGAATTGATCGGTGAAAAGCTTTACCCCCTTAAGGTGGGGACGGTTATTAAATGTAATTTTTGTTCTGAAAGGGTTGATGGCGGCCTTAAACGAGGACTTACTCCCGGAACCGACGATGAGGCAACGCCTGCCTGCGTAATTGCCTGCCCCGTCGGTGCAAGGGTATTTGGAGATCTTAGCGACCCTGAAAGTGAGGTCAGCCGTCTGATCATGGAGAAAAAGGGAAAACAGCTTCGACCGGAATTTGGCACTGAACCATCCGTCTATTATATTGATTAACCAACAGGGGGAAATATGACCTATAAAACAGATGAAATTTGGGAAGATAAATGGGTAAATACCACCTGTGGTGTATGTTATTGCGGCTGTGCTGCAAGGGTGCGGGTGGTGAACGGTGTGCCGGTAAAAATTGAAGGGATAAAAGAAAGTACCATGGGGGGGACAGGAGCTGGGCTCTGCGGCAAAGGAATCGCGGGACTGATGTACTACCATGATCCCAGCCGGATTAAAAAACCGCTTCGACGCACCAATCCTGAAAAAGGGTTTGGGGTTGATCCTAAATGGAAAGAAATTGAATGGGACGAGGCCCTTGAAGAGATATCCACAAAAATGAAAAAGATTATGGAGGATAACCCCAATAAAATCCTTTTCACAAACCAGACCATGCGCGCCAGTGACGGTCCCCATAATCATCTTTATTTTTATGCAAAGGCGTTTGGCGTACCCAACAATGGTAACTTTATCATTGGCGGCGGCAGTCTGCACTGCGGTAATGCGGCTCACATGCTGGGGGGGTTAATCCATGGTGCCTGGTCCATCGCACCGGATTGGCGATACACAAAATATGTTCTTAAATGGGGTTCCAGTAAAGGAACCGGTTCTGGGCATTCTGCCATGACAAATGCTAGACTTCGGGCTGATGGTGTGAGGCGCGGAATAAAAGAAATCGTTTTTGATCCAATGGGTAACTTTGCCGGGGGGAAGGCAACCCAGTGGGTTCCGCTTCTCCCGGGAACCGACACGGCAGTCGGACTTGCCATGGCAAACTATATCCTTAATATCAGGGGAGAAATCGACGAACTTTATCTTCGGGCAAAAACCAACTTTGTTTATCTGATAAGAGAAGACGGCACTTTTATCCGTGATAAAGAAACGGACAAGCCCTTTGTCTTTGATGAACGAGCAAAAAAGATTAAAGTTTTTGATGATCCGTCCATAGCCTTTGAAGATTTTGCCCTTGAGGGTGACTTTGAGATTGATGGTGAAAAATGTCGTCCCTGCTTTATGGCATTAAAAGAACATTTAAAACAGTTCACCCCGGAATGGGCCTCTAAAATAAGCACCGTTCCTGTGGGAACCATCCTTGAAGTTGCAAAGGGGTGGGTGGATAATGCCCAGATTGGATCCAGCATTACAATAGAGGGACAAACATTTCCCTATCGCCCCGTATCCTCTGTAACCTTCCGTGGTTCCCAGGGGCATTCAAACGGGATTCATCAGGTGGCTTCCATAGATCTTATCAGTCAGCTTGTTGGCGCTGAAGATGTACCCGGCGGTACAATGGGGTGGCCGTCCATCAGGCGCAAATACCCCGGCGGTGAATACGAACGTCTGCCAAAAGTAGGTAAAGACGGGGTTATTGTTCCTTCGGTGTTTTATTCCCATGATCCATGGCCTGTCCATGCACCCAGCTATCCTTGCACAAATTCTGGTTGTGTTGAATTCTGGTCACACTCTACTCTTTCCCATATCCCCTATGTGAAAGAAAAAGATTATATCCAGGAAAAGTTTGGTGTTGAAAAAGTCAAGCCTGAAATGATTTTTGGAATAGCCGTCAATTTTCTTATCTCTAATTCTGACTGGGACGTGGCCCTTGAAAATTTTAAAGATTGTTTTGTTGTACTAAGTGACATCTGGGTCAATGAAACCGACCAGGCCATAGGGGATATAATCCTTCCGGATACCTCTTATCTTGAAAAAGATACCTGGTCTTCGGAGATTGATAGTTTTTTCTTTAACGGAAGCCCCTCCTATGAAGACTGGTATGTTCATTTGCAAAACCCTGTGGCAAAACCTGTCGGCGAGTCACGCGATTTCATGAACGTTTATCTGGATGTTGCAAATCGTGTGGGGGTTCTTGATAAATATCATGAACTGCTTAACCAGTATTACAGTATTTCGGATGAAACGCTTAAACTTAAACCCGGCGAAGTTCTAAACTGGAAGGAAATTGGCGAAAGAGTTCTAAAATGGGTTTATGGGGATGATAAAGAAAAAATCCAGGAACAAGGATTTGCTACCTGGCATAAACCCATTGAAGATGTCTATTGGAGATGGAATATGCCGACCCGATGCCCGGTTTATATGGAATTTCTCATCCATGACAGAAGAGCTGCTGAAAAAATCATGAAAGATACCGGATTTGAACTTGAAATGGAGATGGATCAATATGGCCCGTTACCCGATTGGTTCTGGCCGACATCTCACAAAGAACTGGATGATGAGTATGACCTTTTGGCGTTTTCCTATCGTGATGTTCTCCACACAAATAACTCAACATTTCAAAATCCTTTGATTGATGAAGTCAGCCAGATGAGCCCTTATACCTTTACAATTACTCTAAATAAAGGTCTGGCCGCTGAAAAAGGATTCAAAGATGGCGATATTATCTGGATGGAAAATAAATATGGAACCAAGGAAAATGGTATCGTAAAAACAATGGAAGCCCAGCATCCAAAAGTTCTCGGTGTTTGCGGACAAGGGGGGCTGTGGGCAGACAAAAGACCCATTGCCAAGGGGAAGGGAAGTAATTTTTGCAAGCTGCTTCCCTCGTACTTGAGACACTATGACCCCATCACCGGGAACATTGAAACATCGGTTGCTGTTAAAATTTACAAAGGCTAAAGGGAGGAGTGAACAATTATGAAACAACAAAATGAGCTTGAAAAAGTTATGTTCCATCCTACCGGCAGCGACCTAAAGCCATACGAATGGATGCTGCGGCCGACTGCCCAGACAGAGTGGATTGATAACAAAGGTGTTTTTCTTTGGTTGGCCTTCTTTTTTTCTGAAATCGGAGCAGGCCTGTATTTTGTCTCCCTGTTCTATGAATACAGGGCAGGCATTGTATTGGGCTGGCTTGTTACCCTGATACTTGGCGGCATGATCCATGTTCTTTACCTGGGCAATCCCTTGCGAGCCTGGCGGATGATAATGAAACCCGCCACCTCGGAGCTGTCCCGGGGGATCTGGATCATCGGTGTTTTTGCAGTATTTGGGTTCCTTCAAATGGTAACTGCCGGCGGATTCAACATTGTTTTTAATGTGATTATGGGAATATTATGTCTGCTGATTATCTCCCACGGATTTGCCACCATGAACGTCATCCGGGCATTGCCTGCCTGGAGTTCAAATATTGTATTGCCCTTTTCAATCATTTCAGGTGTCTGGGTGGGACAGCAAATTTTGCAGTTCATGTTTGCTGCAAGTGGTTTCGCCATATTGGCTTCAGGAATGGAAGTGTGGGCCGAAAGTTTCTTTTTTGCCTATTTCCTCTGTCTTTTGCTGTATGTTTGGGGAACCTGGCATGCCAATGAAATAGGCCAAGCTTCCATTCAAATGATGGTCGCTGACGATCTGAAGAAAATCACCTTGATCGGTGTTGTGGGGCTGGCTGTTATCTTGCCCTTGATTTTTACACTGATGATGTGGGGGGGGCAAACCAGTGGGGTTCTAATCTTTTTGAGATTACTAGCTATCTGTGCTGGTGATCTGGCGGTTCGATATATCATAATGAAAAGTGCGGTTTATACACCTTTGCTGGAAAGAAATTAGAAAGAAACCAGTAGGATAAATATGAAGTGGGGCAGGTAGATATCATTTTCTTTCCTGCCCCTATTTTATTTTAGAGATCACTGAAAAGGTAGGAAAATATATAAAATATATTGAAAATACCAAATAAAAGTTATATTATCGCTATAAAATAGATAAAGAGCGCTTGTTGCTTATCTACACTATATGGATGTGAGCCCGGAAAAATATAAGGTGCTTTATATAAAAAAAATTGACGGGTATTAAAAAAAATAGTACGAAAGGGCCTTTTTGTAAAAATAGGATGTTATATGGCTGATAATGATACTACTAAAGATATGAGTTTAGACAAGAAATTGATTCACCGGGCCAAGGTAAAGTTTGAGGTCTATGGAGAGGAAATGATCGAAAAAGAGGTCAAGTCCTCGGGCAACAGCGGCCGGATTTATCTTCCCCCCAATTGGGTTGGACACACCGTTAAAATTATTAAGGTAGAATAAGAATGGAGACTCTTGTGGAAGAAAGCATCAGCATTAGAGAAATCAGGGTGGAGGACACACAAGCCATTCATGATATACGCATTGCCATTTCAGAAGAAGATGCACAGGTTGATTTCCAAAAATTAATTGAGCAGCATGTTTCTGAAGGGGATGGGAAGACAAGCCTGGTGGCCGAAGTAAACGGCAAGGTGGCAGGTTACATGATATCCACCACCCTCTACGCCGGGTTTGGCATTGGCAAAAGCGCATGGATCATGTCCCTTGGTGTCCATCCCGATTATATGGGCCAGGGGCTTGGGCTTATGATAGCCAACCGGATCTGTGATATTTATAAGGAAAAAGGCGTCAGGTCCATCTATTCTTCCGTGATGTGGGACTCCATTGATGTGCTTTCCTTTTTTAAGAAACTCGGGTTTAATCGCAGTGAGTTTATTAACCTGAAAAAAGATCTTTAGCCACCATGGTATGATTCGCTTAATGACCATCGGTTTGATTGCCGGGGGGTTTTTTAGCGCAACCTTTGTGCTGAACCGGGTGATGAGTCTTGGTGGAGGGCATTGGTTCTGGTCAGCAGCCCTGCGGTATGGGTATATGCTCGTTTTCCTGGGATTTGGGATTGCTGTTACCCGAGGTTTTTCTTTTTTAAAACTTTTAGTGAAAGAGCTGTTTTTCAATGGCCTCTTCTGGATAATTTCCGGCAGTATCGGTTTCGGGGGGTTTTACGCATTGATCTGCTTTAGTGCAGATTATTCCCCCGGCTGGGTGGTGGCCACGACCTGGCAGTTGACCATTATTGCCTCCCTGTTTGTGCTCCAGGGATTTGGCAGACGATTTCCCAAGAAAATATGGGCCTGGGCCCTGGTGGTCTTTGGCGGTGTTTGTCTGGTGAACCTGGGTCATTTTGAGATCTCCAATTTTAAGCCTTTGCTTGTGGGCGCTCTCCCGGTTCTCCTGGCCGCTTTTTGTTATCCCCTGGGCAATCAATTGGTCTGGGAGGCAAAAACCGGCAGACGGGGGGTGCCAAAAATTGACAAACCTATTATAGACAATGCCTTTGCCAAGGTTTTTCTTCTCTCTGCCGGCACCATACCCTTTTGGGGTGCGCTTTATTTTTTTGTTGACCCGGGTCCGCCCTTCCCGGGACAATGGGTGAATGCGGCCCTTGTGGCCTTGTTGTCCGGGGTGGTGGCCACCTCCTTATTTTTATATGCCAGGGGCAAAGCTGATACGCCGGCAAAACTTGCCGCTGTGGATGCCACCCAATGCAGTGAAGTGGTGTTTGCCCTGGCTGGTGAAGTTCTTTTCCTGGGGGCAACCCTTCCCAATTTTCTTGGTGCAACCGGTATTCTCATTACAATTATGGGATTGGTGGCATTTGCCACCGCATCAAAATAATATTTTTCGCTGAATTTGTATGCTTTCTTTTTTTTTTTGAAAATGATAAGGAAATACAGCTTTTTTCATGTGTTCGTATATTAATACTAAACGGGAGGGAGATGAAAATGAAGTCATTCGGTAAATTGTGTGCTGTATCCATCATGGGTGTTTTTTTATTCGCGGGTTCTGGATTTGCAGGTGATACGATTAAAATAGGTGTTGCCGGTGCCCACAGTGGTGATCTGGCCTCATACGGGCTTCCCACGGTAAAGGCTGCTGAGCTTGTCGTCAAAGAAGTGAATGCAAAGGGAGGAATCCTTGGCAAACAGATTGAACTTCTAATCGAAGACGACGCCTGTAAGCCGGAAGTTGCGACCAACACGGCAACCAAACTGGTATCCGAAGGTGCCCAGGTGGTTTTGGGCCATATCTGCAGCGGCGCAACAAAGGCTGCTTTGGGAATTTATAAAGATTCCGGTGTCATTGTCATGTCCCCTTCTGCTACTAATCCGGGCCTGACCCAGAGCGGTGATTACCCCAATTTTTATAGAACAATTGCCTCGGATGATGCCCAGGCAAAGCTGGATGTGGAGTTTGCCATTAACGTCCTTAAAGTGAAAAGAGTTGCCGTCATTCATGACAAGGGTGATTATGGAAAAGGGTTTGCCGAGTTTGCAAAAATGTACGTTGAAGAAGACGGCCGGGCGGAAGTCCTTCTTTTTGAAGGGGTAACACCTGGTGCGGTTGATTATTCAGCTGTTGTTCAGAAGATTAAAAGAGCAAAGGTTGATGCTGTTATATTTGGCGGATATCATCCTGAAGCCTCTAAAATTGTAAGTCAGATGCGTAAAAAAAGATTGAAAATGGCTTTTATCTCGGATGATGGCGTAAAAGATGACACCTTTATCAAGGTTGCCGGAAAATATGCAGAAGGTGTTTATGCTTCAGGACCAAAGGATACATCTGCCAATCCCTTGAATATAAAAGCGGTTAAAGACCATAAAGAAGTCTATAAGACAGATCATGGTGCATTCTATATCAATGCCTATTCTGCAATGCTTGCATTGATCAATGCCATTGAGAAAACAGGTTCCACTGATTACGCGGCATTGACAAAAACACTTCAGTCCGAGTATGTTGAAACCCCCATTGGAAGCATTTCCTTTGACAAAAGAGGGGATGCAATCGGAGCCGGGTTCTCTGTTTACCAGGTTAAAGATGGCGTGTATGTAGAATTAAAGTAACGAGTCGGCAATATCCAAGGCCGGGGACAAATATTGCCCCGGCCTTTAATATACGAATTAATTAATTTTAAACATCGCCTGGTTTTTGATTCTATTTTTGTAATAAATCAAATGCGGGCCGTTTGTTTCAATTTAGAGGCGTGGAAAAAAATCATGGATTATTTCCTGGAATTGTTTCTTGGAGGGTTGACCAGAGGGAGTATTTATGCCCTGATAGCCCTTGGATATACCATGGTTTATGGTATCATTGAATTGATCAATTTTGCCCATGGCGAAATATATATGATCGGTGCATTTACGGCGCTTATTGTTGCATCGGTTTTGTCCATGCTGGGGTTTAACCACCTTACGGTTTTGATTCTGGCTTCGGTTCTGGCAGTGGTTTACTCCTGCGCCTATGGGTTTACCGTTGAAAAGATTGCCTACAAGCCCTTACGACATGCTCCCCGTTTGTCTGCATTGATTTCTGCCATCGGGATGTCTTTGTTCCTTCAAAATTATGTCCTGCTTGCCCAGACCTCTGATTTTCTTCCTTTTCCCAGTTTGATTCCGGATTTTGACTTCTGGGAGCCCTATGCCCATATCATCTCCTCTCCGGAACTGGTTATCCTGGGTACAACTTTTTGTGTTATGATTTTTTTGACCATCCTCATAAAGTTTACCAGAATCGGAAAGGCAATGCGGGCGACCTCCCAGGACAAGATCATGTCCGCCCTTGTGGGGATTGATGTGAATAAAATTATATCCATCACCTTCATCGTCGGGTCTGGAACGGCTGCCATCGGGGGGGTTCTGATCGCTTCCCATGTTGGCCAGATAAACTTTTATGTTGGTTTCATCGCCGGTATTAAAGCCTTTGTCGCAGCTGTACTGGGGGGGATTGGCAGCATCCCGGGTGCGGTTCTTGGAAGCCTTGTGCTGGGGTGGACCGAAAGTTTTTTCACCGGATATATTTCAAGTGATTACGAAGATGTTTTTGCCTTCCTCTTTCTGGTGTTTATTTTGATATTCAGGCCATCCGGAATTCTTGGGCGCAAGGAAACAAAAAAAGTATGATCTGTTTACCATCTGTCAATCATCTGTCAATCGTATACAAAGTGAAGCTATTATGATGAGTTTTGAAATAATTAAAAAAGGGGTGTTGGCGGGGCTCTGGTTTATATTTTTAACCTTTCCCATCATGGTGATCCGGGTAAATACCATTGAAAACATAATTGAATGGCGCTGGATGAATATGCTGTATGCAGGGGTTGGCGGTTTTTTTCTGTCCATTATCTGGGATGAATTGCTTAAAAAGCAGGAAAAAAATAAAAACAAAGCCGTGACAGGGGAGATGCCGTTTTTACAGAGAATGATGGAAAAACGGAACGTCAGGTTGCCCTCCATTATCGGCCTTGTGATTTTTGCCTGTGCCTTTCCCTACATTTTTTCCATGTACCAGACCAATATCATGATATCCGCCCTGATTTATATCATGCTGGGATTGGGATTGAACATTGTGGTGGGGCTTGCAGGTCTGCTTGATCTGGGGTATGTGGCCTTCTATGCAGTGGGGGCCTATTCCTATGCCTTGCTGAATATGCATTTCGGGGTGAATTTTTGGGTTGCCCTTCCCATCGGTGCGGCTCTCGGCGCAACCTTCGGCATGCTTCTGGGGTATCCGGTTCTTCGGTTAAAGGGGGATTACCTTGCCATTGTTACCCTGGGATTCGGAGAAATTATCAGACTTGTGCTGGAAAACTGGAATGCGTTTTCAGAGGGTCCCAGCGGCATCGCCAATATTCCCAGACCCGCCATACCGGGGATTGATTTTAGCCTTTCCCAGGCAACTGTTTTTATTTATTTTATGATGATCGTTCTGGTGATCTTCACCATTTTTATGGTGAACCGGCTTGAAAATTCACGAATCGGCCGTGCCTGGATTGCCTTGAGGGAAGATGAAATAGCCTGCCAGGCAATGGGTATTGACAAGACAAAGACAAAATTAACGGCCTTTTCTTTGGGAGCTACCTGGGCGGGAATGGCCGGCGTTGTTTTTGCGGCAAAGACCACCTTTATCAATCCGGCAAGTTTTACTATCTGGGAATCGGTTATGATCCTGTGTATTGTTGTTATCGGCGGGATGGGGTCCATTGCAGGGGTGATTGTGGGGGCATTGTTTCTGATGCTGGTGCCTGAATATTTAAGGGCCTTTTCAGAATATCGAATGCTTGTCTTTGGTGCAGTTTTGGTTATTATGATGGTGTTCAGGCCCGGTGGTCTGATCGCCAATGTCCGAAAAACCTATCAATTTAAAAGTTCAGAAATCTAAGGTTATGAAATCAATACTGACTGTAGAAAATATTACAATGAGGTTTGGTGGGCTTAAGGCACTGGATAACCTGGATCTAACGGTCAACGAAGGTGAAATAGTTGCCCTGATCGGCCCCAATGGTGCCGGCAAGACAACCTTTTTCAATTGCGTTACCGGTATCTATCCCCCAACTTCAGGGGATGTTATCATCACGCCGCCGGGTAAATCTTCCGCGCGGATCAATGGCCTCAAACCCAATGAGGTTACGGAAAAAGGCATGGCCCGGACCTTCCAGAATATCAGGCTTTTTGGCAGTATGTCTGTACTGGAAAATGTCATGATCGGCCGTCATTGCAGACTGAAATCAGGGATAGCAAGTGCAATTTTTAGGCCCAGGTCCACGGTCAATGAGGAGAAACAACTTATCAAAGACAGCTATGAGGTGTTGGAGAAAATTGGCCTGGCCGAATATGTCAATGAACTGGCCATGAACCTTCCCTATGGCGCCCAGAGACGACTTGAAATTGCCCGGGCCATGGCAACAGACCCCTTTTTATTGCTGTTGGATGAACCGGCCGCCGGGATGAATCCCCAGGAAACAAAGGAATTGGATGATCTGATTGTCTGGATCAGGGACAATGAAAAGATATCAATTCTTTTGATTGAACATGATATGAAGCTGGTCATGAGTCTTTCTGATAAAATTTTTGTAATGGATTATGGTAAAAAAATTGCAGAAGGAACGCCTGAACAAATAAAATCCAATCCTATTGTAATCAAGGCCTATCTTGGGGAAGACGCTGATGCTTAAGTTGAAAGATATAAATACGTTCTATGGAAATATCCATGCCCTAAAGGGGGTGACCCTTGAAATTAACCAAGGGGAAATTATTTGCCTTATCGGCGCAAACGGTGCTGGTAAATCCACCACCTTGATGACGATATCCGGGATTGTTCCCGCCCGCCAGGGGAGTGTGACATTTCTCGGGGAAGATATCACCCGTGTCGGCGCTAATAAAATCGTTGAGAAAGGAATGGTCCAGGTGCCGGAAGGAAGACGGATTTTTCCCTATCTTACCGTGGCTGAAAATCTTGACATGGGCGCTTTTTTAAGAAAAGACAAAGACGGCATTAAACGAGATATTGAGTATGTATATACTCTTTTTCCCGTACTTGCCAATAGAAGAAATCAGGCAGGTGGAACCCTTAGCGGCGGTGAACAGCAGATGCTGGCCATTTCCCGGGCGTTGATGGCCCGCCCGAAACTGCTGCTCTTGGATGAACCCTCCCTGGGGCTTGCGCCCATCATTATCCGGCAAATCTTTGATATTATAAAGCGTATCAACCAGGAGCAGAAAACAACCATCTTTCTTGTGGAACAAAATGCCAATTTGGCCCTAAAGGCCTCCCACAGGGGATATGTTATGGAAAATGGGGTCATCACCCTGTTTGATACCGGTGCCAACCTTCTGGTAAATGAAGACGTGAAAAAAGCCTATCTGGGAATATAAAAATAAATAAAGGATATATCTCTTGGATACCAACAACAAAATAGCTCTGTTAAGAAAAAAAATGGCAGCCCGGAATATCGCAGCCCTTGTGGTCCCCAGCGGGGATCCCCACCAGAGTGAATATATGGCAGATTTTTGGCAGGCAAGGCAATGGCTCACCGGTTTTACCGGCTCTGCCGGTACGGCCGTGGTTACAAAGACAGCTGCCGTTCTCTGGACAGATTTTCGATATTGGATACAGGCCGCTTCCCAGATAGGGCCATCGGCTTTTGAGCTGTTCAAGCAAGGAGAGCCTGGAGTTCCGGAGTTTGAGACCTGGCTGTCCCAAACCCTTTTATCGGGGGATATCATTGCCATGGACGGTAAGGTTGTCTCTGGGGCAAATGTTAAAAAATATAGGCGTGTGTTCACGGACAAAGGCATAATCCTTGCCACGGATTTTGATCTTATCGCCGATATCTGGACAGACCGGCCCCCCATGCCAGCATCCAGGGCATGGATGTTGTCCGACACCTATGCGGGTAAAACACGAGGTGAAAAGTTGGATCAGATCCGCATTGCCATGGGCAAGAGCGATGCCAATACCCATTTGATGACCACCCTGGACGACATTGCCTGGACCTTTAATTTAAGGGGAGAGGATGTCCACAACACCCCCGTTAACCTGGCCTTTGCCCTTGTCACCCTCGACCGGGCCATTGTTTTTATCAATCCTTCTAAGGTGGATGAAATGCTTGTGGCTCAATTTAAACAAGATAAGATTGAGCTGCTCGACTATACCCAGGTGGAAGAGACCCTGGGCCGCCTGGGCCAAGAGACCCGGATTTGTCTGGATCCCGATGCCGTGGGGGTTGCTCTTTATCAGGCCGTGGGCAAAAAGGCCCGGATCATTGAGAAAATTAATCCTGCCACCCAACTCAAGGCGGTTAAAAATGAGACACAAATTAACCATATACGCCAGACCGCCATCAAAGACGGGGTGGCAATGGTCAATTTTCTCCATTGGCTTGAAAATAAAACAGAGGATACGCCGGTTTCCGAAATGAGCGTGGCCGAAACCCTCTTTGAGTTCAGGAAACAACAGCCCGACTTTTATACCAATAGTTTTGATCCCATCATGGCCTATAAGGATCACTCGGCCATGTGTCATTACAAAGCCAGTCCCCAAAGCGACCGGGTTCTTAAAAAAGAAGGCATGTTCCTCTCCGATTCCGGGGGTAATTATCTCACCGGCACCACCGATATTACCCGGACCCTTAATTTAGGCACTCCCACAAAACAGGAAATAAACGATTATACCCTGGTGCTCAAAGGTCATATCTGTGTGGCCACGGCCCTTTTTCCCGAGGGAACCAAAGGATTTCAAATTGATACCCTGGCCCGGCAGTTCCTCTGGAAGGAAGGCATGAATTTTGGCCATGGTACCGGCCACGGTGTGGGTTTTTTTCTCTGTGTCCACGAGGGCCCTGCAAGGATCAGCCCTTCGCCCATAGATGTGGAATTGAACGAAGGGATGCTTTTGACCAATGAGCCCGGGCTTTACCGGGAAGGTCACTACGGGATCCGTTTGGAAAATATGATTTTAGTGGCAAAGGCCCACAAGACCGAGTTTGGTCAGTTCATGCGCTTTGAGAACATGACGCTTTGTCATTTTGAAACCTCCCTTGTGGACAAAAAGTTGCTCTGCCAGGAAGAAATCGATTATTTTAACAGGTATCATCAACAGGTCTATGACGCCTTGAGTCCTGCCCTTGACCCACAAGTTGCGGCATGGCTTAAAAAGAAAACAGCGCCAATTTAAATCCCCTGGTTAACCCCCATGGATCAGGGCTTTTTGATTCCCAAGATCCTTTGGCCCGGTCCAGGGCCAAAGGGTCCTTTACACATTAAACCTGAAGTGAAGCACATCTCCATCCGCCACAACATACTCTTTGCCTTCCACCCGCAGCCTTCCGTTCTCTTTGAGTTTTAGTTCGGTTTTATACTCAAATAGATCTGTACAGTGGTAGGTTTCGGCCCGGATAAATCCGTGTTCAAAATCTGTATGAATAATCCCTGCCGCCTGGGGGGCTTTGGCGCCATTGGGAAAGGTCCAGGCCCGGACTTCTTTTTCGCCTGCGGTAAAATAGGTATGAAGCCCCAGCATCCCATAGGCTTCCCGGATAAGCTGGTCCAGGCCAGATTCTTCCAGGCCTGCAGCTTTAAGAAACGCAGCTTTTTCTTCCGAAGAATCGAGATCGCTGATTTCAGACTCCAGCTGGCCCGAGATAACCACCACCCCAGAGCCATCTTTTTGGGCAAGGGCGCGAACTGTTTTTACATGATCGTTATCCTTCTCAAGTTCATCATCCCCCACGTTGCAGCAATAGAGCTGCTTTTTCATGGTAATCAGGTGAAGATCGGCAATCATTTCTGCCTGCCGCTCATCCAAGTCCACCCGACGTGCGGGTATTCCCTCTTCCAGGGCTTCTTCCAATAATATTAAGACAGGCTCTGTTGCCTTTGCCCTTTCTGAAATCTTTTTGTCATTGGATTTTTTTAGCCGGACAAGGTTCTCCTGACGTTTTTGAACCGTCTCAAGGTCTGCAAAGGCAAGTTCAATACTGATGGTCTCAATATCACTTGCGGGATCAACCTTGCCATCTACATGCACCACATCGTCATCTTCGAAACACCGAACCACATGGACAATGGCACCCACCTGTCGGATATGTCCCAAAAATTTGTTTCCAAGACCCTCTCCCTTGGAAGCCCCTTTTACAAGGCCTGCAATATCCACAAATTCAACAACGGCAGGGATAATTTTTTTGGGAATGATATACTCGGTGATCTGACCCAGTCTTTTGTCCGGAACATGTACGATGCCCACATTGGGTTCGATGGTGCAAAATGGATAGTTCGCCGCTTCGGCAGGTGCTGAGGTCAGTGCCGAAAATATGGTTGACTTCCCAACGTTGGGAAGTCCCACGATTCCACAATTAAGCTGCATAATATGATACCCTTTACTAATAGAGAAAATCCGACATCCCATCTGCCGGATAAATATTAAAAAAAAAATACAAGAAAGGGGTTATACAGTATATAGGGTAATTTACAAGTTTAATTTGTCAGAAAGACAGTATAAATTAGCGCGCTATCGCGCGGGCATTTAGCCATTTGCAGTTAGCTGTTAGCTAAAACCTAATGGCTAAATGCAAATTCTTATACTATTGATTTTTAAGGGTGAATCCCCGGGTTTTGAGCAGGGCCAAAAGGCCCTGTTCTCCAGCCAGATGGGCTGCGCCCACCAAAATAAATTCAACTTCCGGCGTGGCCGCAAGTGTTTGAATTTTGGGCATCCATTTTTTGTTTCTCTCCAAAAACAGGGACTGGTAAAGTTCCGGGAAATCATTTTTCAGCGGGGCCAGTATAGCCTTGTCAAGGCCCGGGGTATCGCCTGTTTTCCAGGTGGATTTGATGACCGGCAGTAACCCGGGCAGG
Organism: Desulfobacteraceae bacterium; assembly: GCA_016743945.1. Lineage (GTDB taxonomy): Bacteria > Desulfobacterota > Desulfobacteria > Desulfobacterales > Desulfobacteraceae > NBML01. The sequence continues at coordinate 34,341 of JADGFI010000022.1, read as the reverse complement.
CTTTCCAGGTCTCGGATGATATAAGCGATTAATTCATCTTCATTCCCCAGTCCCATGTTTTCAAAAAACGAAATTTGCTCATCAAGGCTTTCAAGGTGATGCATCATTTTGCCATCCTTGACCGCTTTTGAAAAAAAGAATTCATCTACCCCGATTCCCCCAACCCCAAGCCGTTCAACTTCCAGAAGGGTCAATGATACCAGAACCAGGCCGGGTTTGAATTGATTCATTGCATCAACCGGGATATTCCGATTTGCAGCGAAAATTGTAAGTGCCCGGAAGGTGGCAGGTGTCAGTAGTTTTTTCAGGGTCCGGTTGTCCGAATAGACCATTTTTGCCATGAATCTTTCTGTGAATTTGGGGTCACGGCTTTTTTTGATGTCTGTCTCAAAGACCAGGGTATCTGATTTGTCATAGGCTGCATCAAAGGCCCTGGGCAAGGGGTAGTCTGATTTTCCCAGAATATGAATGGTTCCTCCCAGATAAAAGTGGCGGTCTCCACGGCTTACCTTCCAAACGGGTGATCCGCCCTGGGCTGCCCCGGTCAGGAGAAAAAAACACAGGGTCCCGACACAAAATTGTTTGAATTTCAGGTGTTTGATTCTCATGGGCAACTCCTTTAAGATCAGTTTGTTTTGTACCTAGGGTCCGGCCATGCGCCTTGCTCAGAACAAAGGCCTATCAGGTATTCTCCCTGCCGATCCATTTGTTCACCAAGGGCGGTTCATAGGTGGTAAACCGATCCAGAAGTGTGGCCGGGTTTTTTTCAACAATGAGCATGGACCGATGGACATCCTTGACAAATCCTTCCTCAACCGTGTGGTCCAGGAAAGAGGATAAATGATCATAGTAACCGCTTGCATTGAGAAGACCGCAGGGTTTTTTGTGAAACCCCAGTTGGGCCCAGGTCAGGACTTCGAATAATTCTTCAACGGTCCCAAGTCCTCCGGGCAGAGCGATGAATCCATGGGACAGGTCTGCCATCATGGCCTTGCGCTCGTGCATGGAATTAACGATGATAAGCTCGGTTAGCCCGGTATGGGATACCTCCCGGTCCACCAAGGCCTGGGGCATGATGCCAATGACCTCTCCTCCGCCCTTAAGGACCGTATTTGCAATCTCTCCCATGATACCCACATGGGCACCACCATAGACCAGCCCGATTTCCCGCAACAATAATTCTTCAGCCAGAAAACGGGCCGCTGCCACATACTCGGGTCGTCGGCCAGAGTTTGACCCGCAATATACACATATATTTTTCATTCTTTTATATCCTCTTTATCTATTATAAGAGGGTTGAATATCCCAGAAGGGAATGCATTGTCAATATGAATCCTTGAACAAGCAGTTCCCAAAAACGGTTATAACCCTCCGAAAGCGCATGGTTCCAGGACAAGAGATTATAGCCTCCGGGCATGCCGGTTATCGAGAAAACAAGGGATTGTCCGGGTAAGTTTTTAATCCTGAAAAGCCATGATTATAACCATAACTGAATCACATGATAAGGGTTAGAAATTTTGTATTTTTGATCTAAATATTTTGAAAGGCCACTTTACGGGTGACAAAGTGCATACAGGCGTGAGAAAATTAAAAGAATTGACTTTTCAGGTTCATCGTATATTGTCCAGCATAAAGTCGTCTTTTAAAAAGTGCCAGATGTGGGGATCGCCGGAACTGGGGAAAAATTTGACCCCTCCCGGCTTAAATGAGTTTTTTTTTAAGGAAGCGCAAATGAAAGAATTTACCTTAGAAGATAAACAAGTCTTTTTAAACGGTTCCAGTTTTTGCAGGGGACTGGCCCCAAATATAATAACGGACCTGGCAAACATCTCAAAGCTGGTGACCTTTCCTGAAACCACCATCGTCTCAAGCACAGGGGACGGATATGCCAATGTTCTCTTTGTGGTATCAGGACTGCTCAGGGTCAGTATGAGTTCCTCTTCGGGACGGCGGTTCACAGTGCTTCTGGTAAAAACCGGGGAATGTTATAATTTATTAAGCCCTTATCTGGACCACCCCCGTGTTTTGGAAGCCCAGGCCCTTGAGACCACCCGCTGCCTGAGGGTTATGGCAAATGACTTTATTCCCTTTGTGGAAAAACATCCCACTAGTATTTTCAACCTGCTTCGAATCATCGGTACCGCCTTTGACTCTGCAAATTCCAGGATAATGGACTTTATGGAAAAAAATGTGGAAAATCGGATTATGCGGGTCTTGTCCACCCTCCACAGCAAGTTTGGTTCCCCCCTTCATTTTACCAGCGTTGAAGTTTCTGAAATCGCCGGCACCACACCTGAATCAACACTTAGGGCCATGGGGCATCTTCGGGACCTGGGTATGATAGAGACCCGGCGGGGGCAGATCCGTATCCTGGATTCCAAGGCCCTGGGCGACAGGGAATTCGGGGACCTCACCATCTAGCGCATGCTCCTTCCTCCCATTAGATAATCAATCCTCTTTAAACAATACATCATTTTTTTTTAACAATCGTTCCTGAACATGACCGTGGTCATGGAAGTCTTTTCTTTTTTTTTGTAAGACTTAAATGAGATGGGTCAGATAGGCAATTAGATTGAACACTTAAATTATGAAACAATAAACATGCTATTTTTAATAAAGGAGTCTAACAGATGCTAAATCCATTTCAAGTCAAGGTATCAGATGAAAAACTGGAATATATCAAAACCAGGGTAAAACAATACCCTTGGAACAACATTGAGATGCCCGATGATGGGGGCTGGCTTTACGGCACCAACATGGATTACCTCAAAGAAATCTGCGATTATTGGGTCAATGAGTATGACTGGCGCCAATGGGAAGCCAAAATTAATAAATTTTCCCATTTTAAAGCCCCGGTTGACGGTGTTGATGTTCATTTTATAATGGAGAAAGGCAGCGGGTCGTCACCGACGCCTTTGCTGATCAGCCATGGCTGGCCAGGATCCATTGTTGAATTTCTTGATATTATTGAACCCCTGGCACACCCGGAACGGTTTGGCGGAAACGAAGAAGACGCCTTTGACGTCATCGCGCCATCCCTCCCCGGATTTGGGTTTTCAGGACGTCCTTCCCGTCCCATGGGGCCCCGGAAGATGGCCCAGATTTTTAACAAACTCATGACACAGACCCTGGGGTATAAAAATTACCTGGCCCAGGGCGGGGACTGGGGAAGTGTGGTTTCCAACTGGTTGGGATACGACCATGCCCCTTCCTGTATGGCTATCCACGTTAATTGTGCGGGAATGCGCCATGTGGACGGCCCCCAGACGCCCGAGGAAATTGCCTGGCAGAAAAAACTGGAACGCGATCAGATCATGGAAGACGGTTACAGAACCCAGCAGGCCACCAAGCCCCAGACCCTGGGGTATGCCATGGCAGACAGCCCGGTGGGTGTGGCCGCATGGATCCTGGAAAAATTTCAGACCTGGTCCGACACCGACGGGGATGACATTGAAAGCGCCCATTCTAAAGACACCCTTTTGACCAATATCATGGTTTATATTGTCACCGGAACCTTTAACACCGCGTCCTGGGTCTATTTCGGCCGGCGGGAAGAAGGGGAAGGCCTTTTGGGCCCGGATGGTACCAGGGGCCTTGAAGGCTGTGGACGGGTACTGGGAGCTGATGGCCGCCGGGTAGAAGTGCCCACGGCCTGCGCCCTGTTCCCGGCTGAAATGCTTCCCTGGCCTCCCCGTTCCTATTGCGAGCGGATGTACAATATTACCCAATGGACGGAAATGAGTCACGGCGGCCATTTTGCCGCCCTGGAAGACGGCGACCTGCTGGTGGATGATATCAGAGCCTTTGCCAGAACATTGAAGTAGGCCACTGAAATAAAACATTAAGACAGGAAGAAAATGGAAGTCATACTGGAATTTGATAATGTGCTAAAACAATATTATCCCCAAAAGAAATTGTCCATGAAGATTAAGGACGACGGGATTCTTTTGGACCTGTTCCAGTCCATTGGCCGCCTTGAAGCACCGAACCTCCCTGAATCTATCTGGAATTACCATGAAGCAAGATTCAGGGGGCCGGTTTTGATCACTTCCGGCGGCAGGGTATTAAGAGATAAAAACGAGAAACTATTCAACGGCCAGCAGATTCAATTGAGACGATGTATCGTCGGCGGATGAATTTTAAGATGGGGGGTGCACAATGAATACCGGTTATATGGGTCAAATTTTAAGGGTCGACCTGACCTCCGGCAGTTGCAGCACGGAAGCAATTGATACGGATACAGCCAGGAAATTTGTGGGCGGCGTCGGTTATGCTGCCAGGATTTTGTTTAACGAGGTAACCCCGGGGATTGACCCCATGGGTCCTGATAACAAGCTTGTTTTTGCCACAAGTCCGCTATCGGATAACCTTGTCCCCGGAGGGGGAAGTGTCAGTGTCTGTTTTAAATCTCCGGTAAGCCATGCATGGGGAGAGTCCAGAAGCGGGGGAAACTTCGGCCCTAACCTTCGCCGGGCAGGCTTTGATCTGCTGGTCATCCAGGGCCGATCCGAAACACCGGTTTATCTGGAAGTTGTGGACAAAAAGGCCTGCTTAAAAGATGCCGCAGGGATTGTGGGCAAGGATGTCTATGAAAAAACAGACATCATCGAGGCCCAAATGCCCACGGGTCTGAAACGAAAATCGGTTATGTGTATCGGGCCGGCCGGTGAAAACAAGGTTTCTTTTGCCTCCATCATGTGCCGGGACAGGGCGGCAGGAAGAAGCGGCGGCGGTGCGGTCATGGGAGCAAAAAATATTTTGGCCGTTGCCGTAGGCGGCAGTGCCAAGGTTATTCATGCCGATAAAAAAGCATTCATGACAGCCGTGAAAGATTCTGTTCAGACCATAAAAGAAAATGAAGTCTGCGCCTGGTTCAACGAATTTGGCACCACAGCAGATCTTTCCGGCGCCGATGAATCCGGAGACCTGCCCACAAAAAACTGGCGGTCCAATAGCTGGGGGGCGGGGACTGAATTATTTGACCATTTCCAGAAAAATATTCTTGTGCGCCCGAAACAATGTTACACTGGATGTCCCATTGGCTGCGGAAGGGTTTGTGAGGTTAAACAAGGCCCCTATAAGACCCCTGAGCATGAAGGCGGGGAGTACGAAACCGTGGCCGCGTTCACCGCATTTTCCCTGAATAAAGACATGGATGCCGCCGTTCATTGCGGCTATCTGTGCAACAAATGGGGCATGGACACCATTTCTGCAGGGGCCGTCATTTCCTTTGCCATGGACTGCTATAACGAAGGTATCCTGACCAAAGAAGAGGCCGACGGAGTGGACCTGAGCTGGGGTCATACCCCTTCTCTTCCGGTTTTGCTTGAAAAAATAGCCCTTCGCCAGGGGCTGGGCGATACGCTTGCCCTTGGCGTAAGAGCTGCCGCAAAAAAAATAGGCAAGGGTGCCGAGAAATTTGCAATCCATGTGAAAGGGTTGGAAGGTGCCGCCCATGATCCTCGGTCAAGCAAAGCCCTTGGTCTGGCCTATGGCACAGCAAACCGCGGCATGTGCCACATTCATCCCGTTGACGGAATGTCCTATGATAAAGGCAAGATGGATTACGGGCTGCAAAAGTATGGGGTCCGTGATCCGGAAAAGGTAGATCAATGGGATGAAAAGGGAAAAGGCCGCGACATGGCTATCCTCCAGCAGGGACAGATCCTGCCGGACATCCTATCCACCTGTAAATTCATGGGCTATGCCGGCATCACCCCGGACCACTGGGCCAAAATGCTCAGTGCCACCACGGGATGGGATATCGACGGCAAAGAACTTATCAGGGTCGGCGAGCGGGTCCTTAACCTCCAGCGGTTGTTTAATATGCGCGAATCTCTGGGAAGAAAGGACGATATGTTGCCGGAAAGGGTGCTTTGCCTGCCGGAATCAGGCCCGTTCAAAGAGGAAGAAAAATGTACCATCAAAGCCTATGATGATCTGCTGGATGAATATTATGAGGCCTGTGGCTGGGACATTAAAACAGGGGTGCCCACTGATGCAAAACTCAGGGAACTGGACCTGTTGGAATAAGTAGGATTAGCCTATCACTATGATTTTTGAGTCATTCAGAAATTTTAACTTTAATACTTAAACTTGTTTTTAGGAGATAGTTGTGTCTGATACCAAATCCATAAAAGAAAATTTCAATAATAGAAATTTTGACCCGGTTTTGTTCTGGTCAACGCTGATCATCATCTCGTCAATTCTCATCTGGGGCTCGATGAACCTTGAGTCATTTGAAAAAGTTCTGGGATCCATGCATGGCTGGGTCACGGTTCAGTTCCGCTGGTTCTTCATGTACCTGTTCACCGCCATTCTTGTATTCATGTATTATATTGCATTCAGCAAATACGGTAGTCTCAAGTTAGGTAAACCAGAGGATAAGCCTGAGTACTCAACCTTTTCCTGGATCGCCATGCTCTTTTCTGTGGGCGTGGGCGCAGGCTATGCTTATTGGACCATTGGCGAGCCCCTGCTCCACTGGCAGAACACCCCCTATCTTGCTGAATCAGGTTCCCAGGCGGCCCAGTCCGTTGGTATGGCCATTGGTATTTTTCACTGGGGATTCCACAGCTGGGGAATTTTCGCCCTGGTGGGCATGGCCATTGCCTTCCCGGCTTACCGCTACGGCATGCCTCTGAATATCTCCACCAGCCTTTACGGGCTGCTGGGGGATAAATGGATCAATTCCAAATGGCTCAAAGTGGTTGAGATTGTTACCATCTCCTCAACTATCCTGGGTATCTCCACGATCATAGGACTGGGGATCCAGAGTACCAAGGCCGCCTTTAAACACCTGATGGGCATCGAACTTTCCAATTGGACCCTTTATATTTTTATCCTGGTCCTCACCATCTGCTTTATCGCATCCGCTGTCTCCGGGATTAAAAAAGGGATTAAGCATCTTTCAACATTAAGCGTATTTATAGGCTTTGCCTGGCTTCTGTTCATCCTTTTTTCCGGCCCCACGGCCCTCCTGCTCAACGGTATGTGCCAGGCAACCGGAACCTATTTCCAGAACATTATTTACATGAGCTTTTTTACGGACTATCCCAACAACGGGGCATGGCTCGGCTGGTGGACGGTTTTTTATTACATGTTCTGGGCGGCTTTTGCCCCCTTCAGCGGCGGTTTTATCGCCAGAATTTCACGGGGCAGAACCCTAAAAGAATTTGTACTGGGTGTAACCGTCATCCCGACATTTGTAAGTATTATCTGGTTTTCCGTTATCGGCGGCGCCGGCCAGTGGGCGGAAATAAACAACCTGGCCCCCATGGTGGAGTCCATTAAAACAGATTTTGGCGAATCCATCTATCTGCTGATGCTGGTTTTTGACGGCGGCTATGCATTCAGCTGGCTGGTTTTTTTGAGTGTATTTATCTTTATTGTCACCACCGCCGACTCAGCCTCCTTTTTTGCATCCATGCAGATGTCCAGGGGAGCTGAAGAGCCCAGCGCACCCATTAGATACCTCCAGGGACTGTTAATGGGTGGAATGGCAGTTGTCATGACCCTTGCCGGAGGTCTTTCCACCTACCAGATGATGGCTGTTCTGGCTGGACTGCCCATCTCCCTTTTGATGCTCTTTATGATGGCAAGTTTGTTCAAATTGATCAAACGGGAGTATGCAAAAGAACAGGTAGACAAACGGGCGGCTCAAATTGAAGAACATAAAACACTGATATTGCAGACACTTCAGGCTGAGATGGCCAGCAAGGCAAATTAGTAGTGGGTCAGGCCCGGGCAGTTGATCCGGGCCTGACCAAAACGCCATATCAAGCATACTTTTTTAAGATAAAACAAGACTGCGGCAACCCCGCAACCGGAGAAAAACATCATGGAACATGATACGAGTATTTTTTTTAAATCTCCCCTGGAAGTGGTTTCAAAGACGGATGTTGAAAAACTCCATGGTCTGACCATGGATATTCTATCCAAAAAAGGAATTCTCTTTCAGTTTGACGGTGCCTGCAAGGCATTGTCAGCCTATGGCGCCAGAGTGTCTGGAAACATCGCGTATATTGATGAATCCATCGTTCAAAAGGCCCTTGAAACCGTCCCCAAGAATTTTACCTTTCAGGCAAGGGGAGGACGTCAACCCGTACTTATCGGGGATACCCAGAAGAAACCCGTTATCTGTCCTGGTAACGGAACGGTGTTTATAATAGAAAAAAACGGCCACAAGCGTAACGCCACCATGGAGGATTTTGATAATATAACAAAACTGTGCGAATCCAGCCAGGTAATGGACATGGTGGGTGCCGTTCCTGTGGAACCCCGTGATGTGGACGAGAAAACCAGGTATCTGAAGCTTGTCCAGCACCTCATGCGCCACAGCAATAAACCCCTGATCGGGGTGGCAACGGATCTGGAAGAATCCAGGCGTCTTTTTTCCATGCTTGAACTGGTTTACGGGAAGGGATATCTGCGGGATAATTCAGTCATCGCATACAGTCCCAATCCGGTCAGCCCCCTATGCTATGATCCCCTGACCTGCCAGGCTTTGATGGCCTATGCCAAAAATAATCAGGTCTCCATGGTGCTTTCCGCTCCCATGGCAGGGCTGACAGGACCCTTGAATATGCACGGGATGGCAGCACTGATAAATGCTGAGGTGCTGGCAGGGCTCTGCCTCAGTCAGGCCGTGAACCCCGGCGCTCCCTTTATCTATTCCTGCGGCGGGCTGACCTCTGATATGCGCTGGGCCAACAGCATTGGTGCAGGACCCGAAGGCTCTCTGATTAATATGGCTGTCATGCAGCTTGCCAGGTTTTACAAGCTTCCCTCCAGGGCCATGGCCGGAATATCCGAAGCGAAAATGACCGATTACCAGGCAGGAATGGAAACCGCCCAAAATTATCTGACCTTGAGCATGAGCGGTGTTCAGATGGTCAATGAGACCGTGGGGGTTTTGGATTCTCTGATGAGCACAAGTTTTGAAAAGTGGATTCTTGACGAAGAGCTGTTGAGCCGCACAGATTGTCTGGCATCCGGCCTGGGCAGCTTTGACCCGGACAGGGTTTTTGATACCATCAATGCCGTTTCCCACAGCGGAAATTATCTGATGGAAAAATCAACATTTGAAGCTTGCAGGAATGTCTGGAAACCAGAGGTTTCATTCTGGCAGCCATACCAGGACTGGGAGAAAAAACAGCCAAATATTGTAGAAACTGCCTATGAACGGTGGCAAAACCGCATCGCAGCCTCTAGTGAACCCCTCCTGGACCCCGGGATGGATGCCGAACTGAGTAAATATATCGACAGATTTAAATAAGGACCCCAGATGAAAATAGAACGAATAAAAGCAACAGCCGTCAGTATTCCTTTTGACGCTCCCTACACCTGGTCTGTGGGTGAATATACAGGCATTACCCGGGTGATCGTGGAAGTGTTCACCGACGACGGGATTGTGGGACTGGGCGAGGCCCCGTCCTGGGAATGTGCCGCCGAAATCAACGATAATATGGCCCAACGGCTCATGGGTGCGGATCCCTTTGACATTGAAGACTGCGAACTGCGGTGCGTGCCTGAAACCCGTGTCCTGGCCAATACCGATACAAACACCTCCCTCAAGGCCTTCGGCGGCATTGAGATGGCCCTGTGGGATATCAAAGGAAAAGCATGGAACATGCCCCTGTACAAGGTGCTGGGCGGTGCCGTGCGAAAAGAAATTCCCTTTACCGAGTACTATTCCTTCAGACCCTTGAAAGGTACGGCCGGCGGACTGAAAAATGCCAGGGATATTGCAGACTACTGCGCCAGGATGCGCCAAGAACACGGTTCCACCTATTTTGAGGGTAAATGTTCCACCGGAAATCCCGGACTGGATATTGAATTGACCCGGACGGTGCGAGAGGCTGTTGGGGAAGATGCTATGATCCGCCTGGACGGGAACATGGCCTGGACCACCTCCTCGGCCAGGGCGCTTCTGGCAGGACTAGCCCCCTTCAATATCAGAAATTTTGAAGATCCCGTGGGCAGCTTCTGGGACATGAAAAAACTGCGTGAACATTCCGCCATCCCCTTTTCCACCCATACCCCGGACCTGAAACTTGCGGCCCGCATCGGTGTGCCTGATACATTTGTCCTGAACATGACGGCCCTGGGCGGAATCTCAAAAACCCTGAAATTTATTGCGGCCTGTGAACAGATGGGCATTGATTTCTGGTTTTACAGCGGAGATACAGGCCTTGCAACCGCCGCCTACCTGCAGGTCACCGCCGCCACCCGCCATATCTGTGAACCCCATCAGTCCCTGTTCCGGTTCATGACCGAGGATGTCATCCAGGAGGGTCCTTTTAACTGCAAAAACAACCTGGTTTGCGTTCCCGAAGGCCCGGGCCTGGGCGTCACCCTGGACACAGAAAGCATGAAACGCTGCGCCAAAAGATTTGTGGATGAGGGCCCCATGGACCAGTACGCCAACCCTAAAAACCCGGGTGTCTACGCCAGGGTTCCCCTGGGTTAGGATCGATGATTGAACGCTTAACTTAGACATTTGATCAATAAATCCGAAAGGGCCGTAAGCGGTTTGCGGTCCTTTTTTATACGAGGAGAAAACATGAAAGAAATCATTACAACAGACAAAGCACCCAGGGCGGTTGGTCCGTACTCCCAGGCGGTGCGCTACAAGGACATGCTATACCTGTCCGGCCAGGTGTGCATCAATCCTGAAACAGGCGAATATGAAAGAAAAAATGTAGCTGTTCAGACCCGGCGCTGTATGGAAAACATCAAGGCCGTCCTGGCCGCTGCAGGCGCAACCATGGACGCTGTTCTCAAGTGCACCATCTTTCTTTCATCCATGGATCATTTTCAGGAAATGAACCAGGTTTATGCTGGGTATTTTACGGACACACCCCCGGCCCGCATCACTGTCGCCTCGGCAGGAATCTACGACAATCTGGACGTGGAGATCGATGTGGTGGCCGGCCTGTAAACAATAACCTATTTTTAAATAATAGAGGTAAATATGACTGATTTTAATGCAATGACTGAAAAACTTGTGGAATGCGACGCTGACGGTCTGAAAGATCTGGTGCAGGCTGCACTGGATGAGGGCGCAGATGCCAAGGATATTCTGAACCAGGGGTTGATTGCCGGCATGGATATTGTGGGCGGAAAAATGGAATCCGGAGATATGTTCATCCCGGAAGTTCTCATGGCGGCCAGGGCCATGGCATTTTGTGTGGAAATCCTAAAACCCCTTTTGGGTGATGATGACACAAGCGGCAGCCTCAACGTCATCATCGGCACCGTCAAAGGCGATCTCCATGATATTGGTAAAAACCTGGTATCCATGATGATGGAAAGCGCCGGCATGACGGTTCACGACCTGGGTGTGGATATTGCTCCTGAAACATTCGTGGCCCAGATCAAAGAGAAAGATGCTCGTCTGGTCTGCCTTTCCGCACTGCTCACCACCACCATGCCCGCCATGAAACAAACAGTGGATGCCATTGTGGAAGCCGGTCTCCGGGGAGATGTTAAAATTTTGGTGGGCGGCGCCCCTGTCACCCAGGCCTTTGCCAATGAAATCGGTGCCGACGGCTTTGCCGCCGATGCCGGATCTGCATCCAAACTGGCCAAACAACTGGCCGCCTAGGAGGAAAAATCATGTTTGAAGTCATCGGAGAACGAATCAACACCTCCAGAAAACTGGTCCAGGCCGCAGTGGCCGAAAGAAACGCCGAATATATCATCGACGATGTAAAAAAACAGCAGGCGGCAGGAGTGAGTTTTATAGATGTAAACGCCGGCGCGCGCATCGGCCATGAGGAAGAGGATATGCGTTGGCTTCTGGATACCATCCAGCCTGTGTGTGACATCCCGTTAGCACTGGACAGTCCGGATCCAGCCATCCTCGAAATGGCCTTTTCCATGGTTAAGCAGACCCCAATGATCAACTCTATCTCTCTGGAAAAGGACAGGTTAAACTCAATGATGCCTTTTCTGGAAGGAAAAGCGTGCAAAATTATTGCCTTGTGTATGGACGATTCTGGTATGCCCGAATCCAGCCAAGACATTCTGGGGCGGGCCAAAACCCTGGTAACAAAACTCAACAACATCGGCATATCCACGGCTGACATTTATGTGGATCCCTTGGTACAGCCTATTTCCACAGATTCCAATAAGGGTACCATGGTTCTGGATGCAGTGCGGGCCATCAAGGCCCAATTCCCCCAGGTTCACATCACCGGCGGCCTTTCCAACATTTCTTACGGGCTGCCCCAGCGCCACATTATCAACCGAACCTTTGTTTCCCTGATGATGGATGCGGGCATGGATTCTGCCATCATGGATCCCTTGGATAAAAAAATTATGGCAACTATCAAAACAGCCGACATGCTGCTGGGTCATGATCCGTTTTGTATGGCCTACCTCAAAGGCGTACGTTCAGGATCCATCGAAAGCTAAAAAGTGGAATTTTAAGGTGGGTCGAACAATATACGGAGACTTTGGACAACTTTATATTTCCACAGGTCCTGAAACAAATTTAAAAAAAGGCGTTCCTATTTTTCGCCTGGGATCGCTGCCCCTGGTAATACCAGGGGCAGTAATCTGGATCTTGGTATTAAATTTTAAATTTTTTCACAAGACCGTCAAGGGTCTGTGATAACCGGGAAAGGTCATCGGCATTATCGCTAACCTTTGAACCACTGCTTGAAATTGATGAAATAATCCCGTCAAAATCAGCAATCTCCTCTGCAAACTCGTCAAAATCAGTTGAGCTGCCGGTTATGGTTTTGTTGATTTCCTGTATCCCGGAAGAGGCCTGGGCAAGATTGCCGCCGATTTCCCGTGAAGTAAGTGACTGCTCCTCAACTGCAGCTGCAATGGAAGAAACAATTTCATTCACATTCTTTATGACACTGGAAATCCGGTTTATCTCGCCTGTTGCATCTGTTGTGGCCCCTTGTATCCCATCAATACTGACCTTAATATCGTTGGTTGCGTCTGCGGTCTGTTTGGCAAGGTCCTTTATCTCGTTTGCCACCACAGCAAATCCCTTTCCGGCATTTCCTGCCCTTGCAGCCTCGATGGTCGCATTCAAGGCCAATAGATTGATCTGCTCTGAAATATCGGTAATAACCTCGGTCACCCGACTGATCTCGATGGCAGCAACACCTAGCTGATTCATTTTTTTGGAGGCAAGCTGAGTCTGTTCTACGGCTTCAATCGTGATAGAGCGGGATTTTTCGGAATTTTCCGCAATCTCGTTAATGGTTACCACCATCTCCTCCACTGCTGCTGCCACCATATTCATATTGTTTGTTGCCTGTTCGGTAGCTGCGGCAACGCAATTCATGCTTAATTTCATTTTTTCCGATGACTGTGTAACAGTTCCAAACCTTGAAGAGGCTTTGGTCATCCCCTTGGACATATCAGTGGATATTCGTGTAAGACCATGGGAGGATTGGTTGAGATTTCCTGCATCGTTAAAGAGCTGGCTGATAATGGTATGTATTTTGTCTATGAAGAGATTGAAGGACTTAGAGAGTTCAGCAATCTCATCCTTGCCCTTGACATCCAGGCGGACGGTAAGATCCCCTTCACCTTCTGCTATGTCCTTCATTCCATGGGCAATGGACTTGAGGGGCAAAAGCAGGCGGCGTGTTACAAAAGTGACAATGATTATTATCAACACTAAGCAGACGGCTGCTATACTGCCCATGATCCGTTTAAGCTGGGCAACAGATGCAAAGGCCTCATCACTGTCAATCTTGGAAATAACAACCCAGTTCAGGCCTTCAATTTCAAGGGGCATATAGGAAACAAGCTGCTCTATACCCTTTTCATGGTAAATACCAATGCCTGATTTTCCTGAAAAAGCGTCATTTATATACCCCATTGAAGCATCCATCCCGATTGAAAAGTTACCGGCAGAAGAATCTGTGCGATAAGCGATCTTTCCTTCAGACGTGGATACAATAAAAGTTTCTCCTGTTTTCCCCATGCCCTGACGTCTTTCGGCAATAGTGTTAAGGGAAGTATTGTTCATTTTAATTATCACAAAACCCGCAACTGCATCTGTCACAGAGGCATCAGGATTACTGATAGGGGCTATCAAAAAAGCCAGATTGGAATTATTTTCAGGAGCGTAGGGAGCAAACTCGACAATGGTAACCTTGTCCACACCATTTCGGATTGCAACTCCAAGAGGGCTGTCTTTTAATTTGCCGGTGATCAGATTTTGACCAAGGTCAGGTCTCTTGTTTGCAGAATAAACAATACTTCCCCCCGGCTCAACCAGGAGCATATCCTCAAACTTGTAAAGATCGACAAACTTTTTAATGGCATTCCCATGAAGGGAGTCGTAATAATCAAAAATACCTGGCTGAACATTATTTCCCTCAGAATCAAACGCCTGGCTTAGATTTTCGATAATATCCAAAAGAAAGGAATTGCCGGACACAACCAGGATATCACTCTGGCTTCTGATAAAGAAATTTTCAACCTGGGCCTTTTTTACTTCCTGAGCTATATTCAGTTTTTCAAAAGACTGCTGCCTTATTATAGAACCCGATTTTGTAAGGGACACTACCCCTATAACAGAAAAAGGCACCACAGCAAGAACCAGACAAGTAATAAAAAATTTTGCTCCAATACTAATATTGTTCATTAAAGTGAATCCTCCATACGTATTTACAATATGTTACAAATTACTCAATTTTCTATAAAGAACTCAGATCCAGGCTTTGATGGTTTGTCATGATTGACAAATTATGCCAAAACTGATCCAGGGGCCAGAACCATGAAAGCCTCCCTTAATGCTGCCCAGCGGAGTTTTGTTGAGGTGATGCTTCCCGGAAGAATGTCGCTATGTCATTAAAAAGCGTCTTCGAATCCATTGGCCATGGGAGTTTGTCAGACAAGGATACAATATTTGGTCCCCTTGTCTGACCTAAGCGGTTGAAACTTTTTATACTTTTGGGGATAAAGACAATTTTTCCCCATTATTCGAGTTTTTTCGGTTGATCCATTGATAGGCGAAAATACATCCCCCTATTGTTAATCCGATGCATATATAGATTAAATTGTTGGTAAAACACAGTAATGCTGCAGCAATTAAAACGAATCGGGTTATGGTTCCGAGATCATTGAGTAAATACCCCATTGTCCCTGCAGCAAGTATGCAAACACCTATTGTCGCCGCTGCAACTGACCAGAGTATCATTGATGTGGAACCAAGCATCAGCAAAGATGTATTTAAAATAAACATAAACGGCAGGAGATAGGTTACAATTGCAAGCCGGATCGCTACCCATGCGGTTTTTAACCAGTCGCCACCTGCAATGCCTGCGGCGACATACACTCCGGGGCAAACCGGTGGGGTAAGAACAGATAAAATGGCAAAATATAAGACAAACATATGGGCCGCAATGGGCTCAAATCCCATATGTACAAGGGATGGAGCCACAACTGTGGCGCTTAAAAGATAAGCCGCCGGCGTGGGAACACCCATGCCCATCATCAGTGCGACCAGGGCTGCAAGAACCAGAGCGAAATAGGTATGAGTACCGCTAAGGCTAAATATGACCTCAGAGAGATTTACGCCTATTCCGGTAAGTGTGATAAGGGAAACAATGATATTGGCGCAGACCAAAAGAGGAACTACTTTGATGAGTGATTTGCCTGAAACACTCATGCCGGTTATTAGTTTAAAGACTCGTTGTTTTATTTCAGAGATTTTACCGGATGAAAAAACGTAGAGTATTGAAAGGGTAACAATGGCCCAAAAAACAGATGTCTCCGGGGTAAAGCCGTTAAACATCATGCCGATCAGCAATGTGACAGGTAACAACAATGGAATGGAACGGCTGGGCTTAAGGATTTTGGCAAAAGGCTTCATATGACCCTCGGGAAGAGGCTTAAGTCTGCGCCGGCAACTTTCAAAATGTATGGAAAAAAATACAGCTACAAAAAACAGGTAGGCCGGAATAATTGCGCATATGGCTACTTTGACATAGGTCATTTCAAGTAGCTCTGCCATCAAAAATGCGGCAGATCCCATGATTGGCGGCGTTATTTGGCCTCCGGCAGAAGCCGTAGCCTCAACACCTGCGGCAAATTCCTTGCCATAGTTTAGCCGCTTCATCAAAGGAATGGTAAAATTTCCTGTTGTTGCGGTATTGGCCACGGCAGAACCTGAAAGCATTCCAAAAAAAGCACTGGCTATTAATGAGGCTTTGGCTGCACCCCCCTGAAATCTTCCGGTAAATCGGGTTGCAAAATCCATAAAGGTATCACCGGCACCCGTAGCAAGAAGAAATCCGCCAAATATGATAAATATGGCAACGATTGTGGAGGATACACCGGTTACAAATCCCCAAAGGCCTTTATCACTTAAATACATGACCTGGATAATGTGTTTCATACTAAAACCCCTATGGCCCCAATAGGAAAGATAATCACCTACCAGGGGAATATCCGGAATGTATTGGCCATAAAGCGCGTAAAGAAAAAAACACAGCGTAAAAACCGGAAAGACAATCCCTATGGTTCTTCGTCCGGTTTCCAGTGTAAGAAGTATTAACACGGTCCCGAGAAGCAATTGGAGATTTGTCGATTCTGCGGCATGATCCATGATCCAGTTATAGTTAACAAAAATATAACCACACGCTATAATCGTTATTAGAATAAATAGAACATCAACCCCCAAAAACAGCGACTTCCAGGTGTCATTGATTTTTTTTTTGGTGGGTCTCATCAGACAAAAAGCCAGAATCATAGCAAAGCCGACATGTATCGCCCTTTGTTTTAAATTCGGGAAAGGACCGGCAAAGCTGGTATAAATATGAAAAGCAACAAAGGCGACTGCAAATATACTTAACAGGATCTTCCATATTCCGTCAGGGGTTCGCTGGCCTGGTATGTTTTTGGGGGGGGGTTGAATCTTTTGGGGTGTTGAACTCAAGTTTTCTATAGAAGGCATAATCTACTCCATTTACTCTTGGCAAAATCAGGGGTTATCGCTTTTGCAGTCGAAACGACTAAGTGTAACAATCAGAATTGACCTGTCACCATGTGTAATTTAAGAATTAAGTACATAAAAGATGGCAACAAAATTTAACCTACAATGGCTATTAAAAGCCACAAAACAGATCCCGGTAAAATTGTCTTTCCTTTTGGAGGAAAGACAATTTTATCGTCTTATAGAGATCTAATAAAAATCGACCCTGCTGAATCGGTTTTCACTGAACTATAGGGCCTCTGGGGGTATCGCCGTCTGGGGAATGTTTGCCCCGAGGTCGCGATATGCCTTAAGAGCTCCCTTGTGCAAGGGGATAAGCGTTAAACTTGCAGGGTCCTGTACCATATCCAACTCTTTAATGGCCGGCCATGCTGCTGCCTGATATTCCTTTCCTTTTATGATGCCGTTGACCATTTTATACGCCACATCATCGGGCAGATCCTTGCGGCACATTACCCCTACAGGTCTTCCCCACATTGAGTATTCCGCCTGTTCCGGCACAGCCTTTATTCCCCCTGCCGGGATAGTGATAAATGAAATATAGGGTATTGCTGCTGCAACCTTATCCATATGCTTTTTTTCCAGGGGAATTAACCGCAATTTTGTAAGCGTCATAATATCCAGGGATGACGCATCAAGCTGGGTTCCGACACCGGTCTTGACATAGCCTACAATTCGATTATCTTTTATTGCCTTTACAGCATCAGATGTTGCGCCAACATGATAATCGGGTTTTATGCCGAGAATATCAAAAATTTGTCTTGTGGTTGCTTCTGCAGCAGACCCTCGCATTCCCGCATTAAATTTTCTACCGTTAAGATCTTCAACCTTTGTTATTCCGCTATCTTCTCTGACTACGATAAAATCGATTCCAATTGCATAGAGCCAAAGCAGTCTGAGATCTTCCACAGGCTTGTTTTCCCATCTTGCCAATCCCTTCCATGCTTCATACATGGTTTTCATCGATCCGATACCCATATCTATCTGTCCGGAAGTAATTCGTTTGATATTATCGACACTGGCCCCTGTTTCAACTACGTTGGCCTTTACACAGGGCACAAATTTATTGATGGCTTTTGTAGCGCCAACCACATAGGCATAATGGCTGGAGGTTGCTGCACTGGCTCCAAAGAACAGATATTGTTTTTTGGCTTCCGACTCAGCCGGAAAGGAAAATGTCAACATGATGACAAGTATAAATAGCAGTTCTATATATTTTTTCATTGGTTTCCTTCTTTCAATAGTATCGTTGTTTCCATAAATAGCTTAAAAATTACACTGTTTGATTCAATCAAAGCGGGCTAAAAACAATATAAATATTTAGCGCAAAGATTCTTTTATTTCCACGTTCAGTTTTTTAGGCTCGACCTTTCTCCAGGTGTTCACTTCAAATGTATACTCTTTTCCTGCAGGTACTACCTCTGGCTGTCCTTTTTTCCCTGATGCCGTAAATTGACTCACCTGTTCATCTGCCTGGAGTTCCAGATAGAAAGGCATATCTTTGCCGGAGATATTTTTCATGGTTACAAACACAAAATAATTTCCTTTATTATCTGGTTTGAATTCCACGTTTTCGATACTGGCGCTGTTTACACTTTTTTTGTGTATCCCCCCTGTTAGTCCGGCACAGGATACTGCAAAAAAACATGCAACAATCAACAACAAAATCTTCTTTTTCATTTTTTTCTCCTGTTAATAAATTTGAAATACGGGTCTATAATTCTTTTTATACACAGCCTTAATTTCATGGTCGTTTCAGACCCTTCGAAAGTTTACTGCATCGGTCTTCTGTGTGACGTAACTATCCCCGGTTTTTTATCAAGCGAAACGTCACAGGACCATTAATTCCCGGGGAAAATGGGTTAAAATTTCATGTCCGGTATTTGTCGCAAGAACCATGTCGCCAAGGGCAGCAGTTGCTTTGTCCGGTAAAAAAATATTGGGATGCAGCTCAAGAAGCATCCCTGGCATGATTTTAATCTGGGAAGCTTTTTGGGCACCCTTACCCATGGCAGAGGGCGCAGGAAAGACAGATGATAGAATCGGGTCTGAATAGTCGAGTCCCAGGCTGTGACCGGTCTTCAGCCAATACCAGTCCTTTTTTCTTGCATCTGGATAGTTATGGGCAAGGACTTTTTCCGAGGCTTTCCAGACTTCATCAAGAAGGTTTCCGGGAACCACCTGCTCCAATGCCGCGTCCTGCATTTTTAGCGTTATTTCAAAAAGTTCCTGCTGGACCCTGCTGGGTTCGCCTAGGGTACCTGTCCGGATGGCATGGCCCCAATGCCCGTCCATTAAGACAAAAAGCGCCAGTAAAACCTGATCCCCTTCCTTCGGGATATGTGAACATTCTTTTTTCGCATAGCGGGGGCGATCCGGCACCTTACCAATGCTCATAAAAGTGGATGCATACTCACACCCTTCATGTTTTGCTTTATGTTCCAGAGCGGCCTGGATCTGGTATACCCGTTTACCTGACCTGACTTCTTGGTAAAAAGTCTCGAACAGGGCATCACACATCTGGGCAGAACGACGGTGAAAAGCAATTGCATGGCTGTCCTTTACCGTTCTTAGCTGGTCAATGATATGGTTTGCATCTGTAATTGCTATTTTTTGAAGATCATTTCGCAGAGCATCATAGAGCGCGACGGGTGTTTCGGATTTTCCGATATACCCAATTTTTTCACCGGCCTTTAGGAGGGGAGCCAGGATAGATACAATTTTTTTCCCAAATTCGGTCTGGGGAACTGCATGAATATTGTCAAACCACATGGTTTCCAGGGCAAACAACTGCGGAGATCGGCCGGGAACCAATAGAATCGGGTCTTGTTTTGGAAGCAAGATGAGAACTGCCGCCTGATTTTTTGCATCCCAGTCGCAAAGGTACCGCATATAGCCATGGGTTTGGCTGGCAAACCCTAAACTGCTTCCGGATGAGTAGATAACCAGAGCGCTTAGTTTTTCTTCCTGGGCCTGTTCTTGAACTTGTTTGATCCGTCCCTTAAATATCGAAATTGGAATTTCCATACTATGTCCTTGTTAGTTTATACTTTGATGTTTGAAACTCCCTGAAGCCTTTTGGTGACATGCTGCCTTAATATCTTTTTGGCGGTTTTATAATCCTTTTTTTTCAGGGCCTCCAGGATTTCCCGGTGCTCCTGGTTATCAATCTCCATACTGCCGGGCAATCGCAGGCTCTCAAATTGATATCGGGCAAGATTCAGGGAGATGGATTGATTAAAGCGAATAAGCCTTGAGTTGCCGCAGAGCTGGATCAGTTTAGAGTGAAACGAGATAAAGGCATTGTAACACTTTAAATATTGCTCAGGATCATCGCTGGTGGAAATGGATAAATTGTTAGCCTCTTCTATGGCCGATTCCAACAAAGACAGATCGCTGATTTTTTTTCTTTTTAACAGCTCAATTGCATGGCATTCGATCATTTCCCTTGCCTGGTATAGCTCGAGCAAATCATCCTGGGATAATTTTGTAACAAAGGCTCCTTTATTCGGAATGCTGTAAACCAGTTGTTCACTTTCCAGGACCCTAAAGGCTTCCCGAATGGGATGCCGGCTAATTTCAAGGTGTGACGCCAGTTCATTTTCATTGAGTTTTTGACCCGGTACCAACTCTCCTGTAATGATCCTATTTCTAATATATCCTAAAACCCGGATAGTCAGATTTTGAACTTCCATGGCAAAGCTCCTCAAAATCATAATCAACTTAATTGTTGATTGTGCACAATCTACAATCAAGCAACTCTGATTGTCAATAAAAAAATAAACGTATGCGCTATAATTATTATGTATGAAAGGTCTGTGGTGATAACGATGGTAGAAATTAAAAACAGACTCAAACTTATCAAAGGAGAAAAATCATTCCTGAAGAATTGAAACAGGTCTAAATTCTTTTTTAAAAGAGTCTGATTAAGTCATGCTTTTACGGAGGATCATATATGAAATAAGAAATAATTCATCATTTCCTTCACCGGGGTCATATGATCCGGTAAGAATATTTATTGGAATATAAAAGGACAACCCATGCAGACGAAAACAAATATTTATTTTTATTCAATTAAGCCGTAGAGGAGCCTGATTTCCTTTTGCCATATGGATGGATCCGGTGTTTCAAGAACCATGGGAATATGATCGAAGCGCGGGTCATTCATGATGAATGTGAAGGGTTCAAGCCCCAGGGATCCCTTTCCGATGCACTCGTGTCTGTCCACCCTGCTGCCAAAGGTTTTTTTTGAATCGTTCAGGTGCATGGCTTTCAAAAAGCTGATACCCACAAGGTTGTCAAATTCATGGAGGGTATTTTCAAATGCACTGGCAGTCTTGATATCATACCCGGCAGAATAGGTGTGACAGGTATCCAGACAGACCCCGATTCGGCTTTTATCCTTGACGCCGTCAATAATCCGGGCCAGGTGTTCAAATTGATGTCCCATATTGGTTCCCTGGCCGGCGGTGTTTTCAATGACCGCCGTGACGCCGGCTGTCTGGTCCAGGGCCAGGTTAATGGATTCTGCAATCCGTTCCAGGCAGTGATCGGGATCTATTTTGTTTAAATGACTTCCCGGGTGAAAGTTCAGGTATAAAAGACCCAGTTGTTCGCAGCGCTGCATCTCGTCCAGAAAGGCAAGCCTTGATTTCTCAAGGGGTTCTTCTTCAGGGTGCCCCAGATTGATCAGATAACTGTCATGGGGAAGGATATGCCGGGAATCATAGCCAAAGCTTTTGCAGTTTTCCTTGAATTGATTGATGTTTTTGTCGGTCAGGGGCTTTGATACCCACCGCCTCTGGTTCCGAGTGAACATGGCAAAGGCTTTTGCACCAATTGTTTTTGCATTTTGAGGGGCTTTTTCTGCCCCTCCGCTGGTACTGACATGGGCTCCGATATACTTCATTTTTTATCCTTCCACCGTCTAAAGTTTCCTGCCTTCAATATATTTTGTGCAGATATTACGATCATCTCCTGCATGGATAAATTTTTCAAGTCGGTCTTCCAGGCAATATCGCCGGGTAATCATAGAATCATCCTCTATAACCAGGGCATCGAACAAAAAATCTTTTTTCAAAGCTGCCTGTTTTTCCGAAAAAACTGCCTCAAAACCGCCAGCCCGGGTCGATTCATTGAGCCGGGCTGGCGGTTTTGAGATGGTTTTTATGTTTCAAGAATCTTTACATGCTCGTTTTCTATCTATACAATTACCCCTTTTTATCATATTTTTTTTTATCTAAAGGTGTCCAATCTTACGGCAGAAAATATACAAGTACGGTAACACTTTTATAATATAAAAAAAATAGGCCTGGTTTTAGAAAAGTCAATAATTGCATCACCAAAATGCATCAATTCACGATACCACATCCATTTTAACCCATATTAGAATTTATCCTGTTATACCTGTCCCAGGTATGGTTACCGTGAATTGCGACCAATGTTTAACCTTCTATTGGACAATTTTATCCGGGAATATCAGTTACTAATTTATTGATTTTTCCTGCCTGTGGGTTAAGGGCTGGGACATACCAAAAATTATAGTGGACCCCAATGTCAAGATAGTTTTTTATTCAATTTAGGCGTCATTTTCATTTTTGGGTTACACAGTTTGAATTCAGTTATCAAAATTTATATGATTTGATACGAATTGGGTGTTATACGACAAGCGCAGATAAACAGAAAAAAACTGGTGAAATTATTGTTTTCAAAGATAATTATCGACTGTCTTCGAGTATATTGAGGTTTATTACAACAAAAAACGGAAACACTTGACATTGGGGTATCAAAACCCTGATTATAATACCGGCTATTTTTTTAAACCATTATTATTTTTTAGGAAAATCTATTATGGATCATCGCAAGGAAATTCACGACCAAGTGTTAAACGCAGCCAACAAGGACGAACTGAGAGAAGTATACAGTGAGTGGGCAGATGCTTATGACCACGATCTAGTCAACGAAATGGGCTACGTCGCTCCGACAATTACCGTTAACGAATTTCAATTCTACTTACATAACAACCAGGTTGCCATTCTCGATGCCGGATGTGGGACTGGTCTGGTTGGTGAACTTCTTAGCAAAAAGGGATTCCAGAATATAGATGGCTTAGATTACTCCCCCAAAATGCTGAAAAAAGCGGAGGAAAAACAGGTCTACCGGGATCTCACCCAGGCAGATTTAACCTCCTCACTGAATATTCCCGACAATCAGTACGACGCTGTAATCAGTGTTGGAACATTCACCTGTGCACATGTAGGACCGGTAGCGTTTAACGAGTTGCTTAGAGTCACAAAACCTGGTGGATACATATGCTTTACTGTACGCGATACAGCCTGGGAAGAAGATCAATACCATCTTAAGATGAATGTTCTTGAAAAAGAGGGGCGATGGAAGCGTATAAAAGCTGACACCGCAAATTATATTAAACAGGAAGGTTCAAAGTGCAAAGTCTGTGTTTATCAGGTCACTTGATTGGGGTCTGGAGATCATAGAGAAAGAGAGCCTATGGGTAGTCTTGGGGAAATTTTGTATTCTGGAAAGGGTTGGCTATAACCAGAGTAGTCCGGCTTTTTAAGGCCTTGCTTTTCGGTTTGTTCGATATCATAAAAACAAGATTACAAATGGTATCATTGATATTTTGACCTTCATTTATTGTGGTTAATGCTTTCAACAATTCCGGATTCTTCTCAATTGTTGCGGCATCAAGTCTTTTTTCGACCGGCTTATAAAGAACTGGCTCCCGCTCCTTTGAACTGTAATATATAGAAAATTTTTTACAAAATATGATTTGGGCTTTTTTTATTTCAATTAAGTCAAGCATAGTAGGTTTCAATAGCAATCGAGATGAATTTATTCAATAAAAATTAAGGCTATTTCCAAAAATTTACCTACCATGACATCTTGTATGTGATCTAATTTAAAATGGTGGACTGGCTGTCAAGAGTATTGGAGACTTATAGTTGATTATAAAAAATTATACCAGAATAATCTTTATACATAACCTTACAGCGCTGGCTTGATTCGGGCAGTTATCACTTCATCCAAAGAATTCACAATTGGATTGGTATCCTGAACTATTTCAGGCTCCGAATACTTCTGACAGAGATAATAATCATTGACTGCTGATTTTTCAATTTTTTCCTATATACATCCCCTCATATTCCAAAGTGCAAAGAGGATTGCCAGTGGATTCAGTACCGCTATTTATGACTTCTCCGATAAAAAGACTATGATTGCCAGGCGTGAGATGTCCTGTTATCATTAATTCAAACCATGCCAAACAATTTTTTAAAACTGGTACTCCTGTATCCCTTATTTCCCAAGGAATACCAGAGAATTTTTTTTCAATGTCTGATCCTTTAAATCTTTTCAACATATTTTTTTGTGAGCGGTCCAGCACATGTAATGCGAAAACGTTGCTTTTTTCAATCAAATTGTGGGAATAACGGTTAGGATGAACCGCTACTATGATCAATGGTGGATCATATGACACCTGAGTAACCCAGGAAGCAACCATCCCATTAATTTCATCATCAAATTTTGATGTTAAAATATAAATTCCATATGTCATTTGACCGAATGCCGAGAGTAATCCATTTTTCATTTAGAACACCTTTGATTTATTATAATCAATTTATTGCCCTTTCTGGGGATCATTTTTTTTAGCCTTTGAAAAATAATGACAAAACGCATCGGATAATTAGGCGTGCTAATATATTTTCTGGTAAAGCGGATGGTTAGATGGCTCAATGAGTTCTATTTATATTAGAAAAACGTGGGTAAACCCAAAACCAACTGACCACAACCAACAGACCAAATGCTGTATAACAAAAGATAAACACCCATTCAGGCGCCTGGTAGTACAATAGTCTTTTTAGCCAATAAGATACGAATGAACCGGCATACAAGGTGTCTCCAGCCTTCGAACGAAGCACCATTTCCCAGGTAGTGAGTGGGCAGATCAAGCCTATCCATGACTGGAGTATAACAATAAAAATACCTATAAGGTGTGCCAAACGAAACCATGGATTCCGAACCCAAGACCATGAAAATAGCTTGCCAGCGAAGATCAGCAGCAAACCGAAGACAAGAAACATAACAAAAAGAGCATGGACAAAAAGGATGATGTCCGCTGTAAACAAATAGAATACTTTTGATCCCATTATGCAACCCTTGGCATTGATTACCAGGTAATATTTCCTTGATGAGTGAATCTTGGAGATGAAACATTTTATGTCGAATAAGGCAACCTTAAAATTGAGTTGTTTTTGAGGAAGTAGTTTGTTGTATTTGGTAAGTTCCATATAGTTTAACCCCCAAATCCCCGGCGGCACAAGGAATAGAGAGGAAGAATCGGTATTTTTTGCCATCACGAGTGAATTTAGCTTGTTAGGCATTCTTTTCAGCCGTTTCAAACCATCGGTAGACAACCCCAGCCAAAATGGCACCCACGATTGGAGCAAGCCAAAAAAGCCATAATTGAGATAAGGCCCAGTCCCCCTGGAATATTGCAACACCAGTGCTTCTCGCTGGATTAACTGATGTATTCGTAATGGGAATGCTGATGAGGTGAATAAGAGTAAGTCCGAGCCCAATAGCGATAGGGGCAAATCCTTGTGGTGCTCGCTTATCGGTTGCGCCTAAAATAATTATTAGAAACATAAAGGTCATCACTATTTCTGTTATTAATGCGGCAATCAAACTATATCCACCAGGTGAATGCTCCCCATAACCATTCGATGCGAAGCCAGCAGCCACATCAAAACCTGCTTGTCCGCTAGCAATAACGTACAATATCGCAGCTCCAGCAAGACCACCCGCTACTTGTGCGATGATGTAGGGGCCAAGTTCAGCGGTTGAAAACCTTCCTCCTGACCAAAGACCAATCGAAACAGCAGGATTAAGATGGCAACCAGATATATGACCAATAGCAAAAGCCATGGTTAATACAGTAAGCCCAAAAGCCAAAGAAATACCTAATAAGCCAATGCCGACATCAGGAAATGCAGCAGCAAGAACAGCGCTGCCACATCCTCCGAGTACAAGCCAGGAGGTACCAATAAATTCAGCGCATAATTTCTTTGTTAATGTCATTTTATTCTCCTATGTTTAAGAAATTTAAGGTTAGATATTTATCACACCTAGTGCATTGCAGTTGCTGGGAACCAGTGAATGTTCAGATTTGGATATCATGTAATTTGGAATGTTATTCGAACTGCAACGATTAAAAAAATGATCTGCAAATCAGTATCAAAGCTTCAAATTTGTGTAAAGAAATATTTAATTATATTAAGCAGTTCCCTATTAAATTTTTTTGCTATTTCGGGTTAAAGGCAATAAGGTTAGGGGTTCTCCAAATTATCCCAAGATATCGTTCGTCATGTTTCAAAATATGGATTTCAGAATCATAAGGAACCCATGTAAAGTATACTGAGCATTTATAAGAGTAGGGGCGTTGGTACTTGCGATCTTAATTGCGGCTTGGGTGGGGGTAATGGGAACTATTTAAAAATAGATTTTTATATTTTTGTATTAGACGATCCAACATGACAGTTTCGTTAAATAGCGATTGCGCATTTATAATCGTTTCGGCTACTTTTGAGATTGAAATGAACTCGAACGTTTCAAGAGGTCTATAATATCAACAGCTATTTCTCATCATGGATTAGCAAAAATGAAGAATATTGGCCCAAAGGATGATTAGGCTTTCTCGTTATAAAACATTCAAAAAATGTTCCTGTATTGTTGAGATATGAAAATCATATCTGACTATATTTACAGGCGTTTAAAGTATTTTTTTTCCTATGGAATAAATGTATTTTTGTTACAAAAAATTCATGCAATCGAGAAAAAATATACATACCCCAAAATATATTTAATTCTATATCTTGTGATTTTTGTATAATTTAAGTTTGGTAAAATTTAAAGATTTTTAGAAATATGATAATTCAAACATTGGGGAAGGACAAAATTAACAAAATTAAAATGTCATTACTGTACATTGGATTTATTTGATGGGCGGGTTTTAATTTTATACCAAGCCGGAAACTCAAAGACAACTTGCATCCCCTGAACATTCTGTCCCTCGGCTGGAGAGGGGGTGCCAAATACGGTGACCTGGACGGTATGATCGTTGGTGCCACCACCATTTTCATTGTGAAAAAATATGTCAAAATAGAGGGGGAATATTTTTACGAACTGCTGTCCGGATTTTTCCTGGCCTTTGCCGCCATTGTCGTGGTCAGTAGTATGTTGACTGAAAAACCATCTGAAGAAACCCTGGACAAGTTTGACCAGGCACAGATGCTTCAAAAAGTCATATAGTTCCTCCCGAGTTATAATCAATTGTCATGCTGGTGTTGTTCCCTGTGCACAACATCGGCTTTTTTTGGCCCTCTTGAACATTTATGAGACAGGTGTGATACATACCCATTGTCTCACACCACGCCATTGATACAGGCCCGATATATCTGCACAATCATCTAATCGACTGATTTTATGGATATAACCATATACCGAATCCTTTTGGCATCCGGTTTGCAACAGTCACACCGAGATGATGCGTGCAGCACATTAACCAATAATAAGAATGGAGCATTTCAATGAACGTATTTAAAAACTTGGCCGTTACTGCTATATTCCTGTTGGGAACAAGTCTGGCATATGCAGACTGCGGCAGTGAGCATGGTACTTCCAATACCAATCCTCATAAAATGGGCAAAATATCCACCACGAATTTTGAAGATCTGGACAAGGATAAAAGTGATTTCGTGAGTTTTGAAGAGTTCAAGGCTGTTTTCCCAAAAACCCAGCAAGCCGGTTTTAACATGCTGGACAAGGATGAGGACGGCCAGTTGAACAGGGCTGAGTGGGAGGCGTTTAAAGATGCCCACAAAGGTATGGGAAATTATAAAGCAGCCCCTGAAACTACCTGATTTTTTTACGGGTCAGGTTCTTGGGGCACAAAAACAAAGGTCCGGGGCTGTGAGCACCGGACCTTTGTTTTCTATACAACATCCATGGGGGGATTGCATCCCTAAGCATCCAAAGAATTCACAATTGGAATGGTATCCTAAATTATTTCAGGTTCCGAATACTTTTGACAGGGATAATTATTGTTGACTGCGGATTCTTACATTTTAGGGGTTGGAATGGTCACGACTATGAATACAAGTCTTGACCATTGAATTTTCCAAATAATTACTAAAAAAAGAGAAAATTTTGCCATCTGTAAAAATCATAAATAGGTTTGGTATTCTTAACAATGGAAGGCCGGGTAAAAGTTAAGGATAGGATAATAATTGTTGAGTCGGAAAAATTGGAATAACTTAATTTTTTATATTGGTATTTTTCGGGCTTCCAAAAAATTATTGGCACCCATACCACATATTATGCCTGACCAAACATTGGAATAGTTTCTACTATAAGCCCTTGACCCCTCCAATGGTATTTTGTATATTTTCGGTATCAGAAAGAAAATACTCCTATATATTGATCTGGCTCTTCTTAATCCTAAGTTAACAAACATCAGCCTGATAAATGGATAAATTTAAATTAATTTGTGACACTGATACCTTTCAGGAGGTTATCATGATTAGTAAACAATTCTTCTGTTTTTTTCTTAGTGTTATTTTAGTAATACGAATTTCCACAGCTTTGGCTGAACCGGTAAAAATCGCAGGGATACTATCTGAGAGCGGTATTGCTACAACAAATAACTTGCCTTTTATTCAGATTCTCAAATTAGGTGTTGAAGAGATCAACCTAAATGGCGGTTTGCTTGGTAACCCTCTTGAACTGTTAATTATTGATAATCAAAGCACGCCTATCGGCTCTAAAATTGCTGCAGAAAAAGCAATTTCATTAGGTGTTACAGCCGTAATCGGAGCTGCTTGGAGTTCCCATTCCTTGCAGATTGCACCCATTCTCCAAAGTAGCAAAACACCTATGATTACAGGCTCTTCAACAAACCCCAAAGTAACTCTTTTTGGAAACTTCATTTTCAGAGTATGCTTTGTTGATTCCTTTCAGGCGAAAGTCATGGCTCAATTTGCCCGTCTTAATCTCAAAGCGAAAACCGCAGTGGTTTTGGAAAATATTAATGAAGAATTCAGTCTGACTTTGTCTTCTCTCTTTGTTGAATCATTCATAGGGGATGGTGGTATGATTAGTGCCAAAGAAAGTTATTATAATAAAGCAGTTGATTTTTCTGACGTATTGAAAAAAGTTATACCTTTAAAACCTGATGTCGTTTATATCCCCGGGTATGGAAGAGATAGTGGGCTCTTGATCAAACAAGCCTTATCCATGGGAATGAGAACCACTTTTTTAGGGGCGGATGGTTGGGGGGGCAATCGTATTTATGAATTTGGTGGACAAGCATTGGAGGGTAGTTACCAATCCGCACACTGGCACCATGAAGTAGGGTTCACCAATAGTAAATATCTACAAAAAAAATATAAAGAAAAATACAATCGAAAAATCCCCCACACCAATGCGCCTTTATTCTATGATGCTGTTATGTTGTTTGCAGATGCTGTCCGTAGAGCAGGCACGACAAACCGGAATGCAATTCGGGATGCTTTGGCTGAGACAAAAGATTTTCAGGGTGCTACAGGTATGATTACTTTTGACGTAAACGGGGATCCACTGGATAAGCCTGTTGTTATTTTAAAATTGGGTCGATTTGGTCCCATTTATTATAATACGATTCAACCATGAATTTGACTTTCAGAACCTGCTCAAAAAGACCGGAAAATAATTTTTACACATTGACTTGTCTTGGAATCTATCAGAATTTTAAAACTTAGCTAAATCCCATATGTTGTGGTTAGCCCACGAATTTCAAATAGGGAAAGAAAGTACATTTTATACATAAATAACCTTAAAGCGCTGGCTTGATTCGGGCAGCTCTCTATCCCTTCATCCAAAGAATTCACAATTGAATTGGTATCCTAAACTATTCCAGGTTCCGAATACTCAAGACTGGGATAATTATCGTTGAGTTTGAATATTCAGAAAAGGGCGATCAATTAATCTACCAGGCATCGCTAAAAGCTGTCTGGCCATTCTGAGCTTTGATACCATTAAATGCTCAGAAAT
>JADGFI010000022.1:0-4249 GCA_016743945.1 Desulfobacteraceae bacterium | reverse complement strand
GGGGGGGGGGGGGGGGCGGGGAGCTACAGCGAGAATTATTATTGTGATAATTTTGTGTGTGAGACCCTGTCTAATTCATCAAGATCATATTGAAGGTTCATTTCTTTAAACATCACCTGACTTTTTTCCAAATAACCTTGGGCATCCACGCCATTTAACTCTTTGTATTCACTTTGATTACTCATGAGGATTTTCCCTACTTCAAAATAGGTACGTGCCAAATCGAAACGAGCACCGATTTTCTCCCCTTTTTGAATTGAATTCGCCCAGCATTTTAAAGCTTTTTTATATTTTCCAATAATCCAAAAATAATCACCGGAAACTTTATGTATCCAAACACGGTGCAGCAAGTGCTTTTTTGAACAAATTAGTGCATCTTTAAGGCTTTGGGCTGTTTCTTTTTTGAATTCACTAATTTTCGAACTGTTTTTAGTTTGAATCGAGTGCTTTAATAGCTTGAGGTTTAACAGCATTTTCCCAAGGAGGAAGGGTATACGGTATAGAGGCCCAACAGTCTTTAAATCTGCCAAGAGAGTATTTCCTCTTTGTGCGGATACCATTGCTGAGTCTTTTTTCCCCAACAGGGTTTGAATAATAATTTTAACACCTATAAACCTGAGAATCACTACCGCTAAAGCTCCCTTTTCCGCTACTCTCAGCCCTTGGTCAATTTCTGCCAATGCTTGATTTAAAAGACTCTCTTTCATCAAAATGTTTGCATTCAAAAAATGGTAGTGAACTTTTGCAAAATCATAGCCAAAACTTTCATTGATTAATAGTAATTTTTGGGCACATTGCCGGGCCTCGCTAAATAGTCCAAATTCAAGTTTCAAACATCCCCAATGAGCCAAATAAGGAGTTATGGCATAAAGCTCTCCCTTCTCAAGTCCCATATCAACTAAAGAAAAATCCAAATCATGAACATCTTTTTCCAACCCAAGGTGAATGGCAGACAATACTCTGGCAAGAGCAAATTCATGGGCGCTGTGACAATGTTGATTTTCTGAAATTCTTTTTGCATGAGAAAGCATCCTTGAACCTATGGTTAATCGCCCCTGAACAAAAGCACCTGCCGCCAAATAAGAAGTCCATCTATGCCCCTGAGAGAATTCTCTAAAATCCCAGGTTAGACAAATTCTGAGAAGCGACGGGGCCATTAAATAAAATTCTCTGCTATCTGTCATAACAAGGCAGACGCCATTTCTGAACATAAGATCGAAATCATCAAGTTCTTCAACTTTCGGTTCTTTGGTTGATAAATTAAACGGGAGAAACAAGGTCGTCAGGCAAAAAAACATGTCTACAAAATATCGGAAGAACAGCTTCGGTCCATCAATGGGTCGCTGATATCCTCTTTTTGCAAGGATTTTTTCAAAATAAACTTTTGCTTCTATAAATTTACCTTGGTTAAAATAAGCAAGCCCCAGCCTTTTTTCAAACGCCATGAGTTTACCAGGATCACCCTTTTTTTTATCTCGTTGCATATAAAGTGCTAATGCATTTTGAAAATAGTTCAACGCTTCACTTGAAGCAGACGCATGAAGCGACTCATCACCCGCTTTGATCATATATTTCTCCGCCTGTTCATGCTCATTTGCCTTAGCAAAGTGATAAGCAAGCATTCCGTAGAACTGGTTTAATCTGGCCTTAAATATTTTTTCAATGGCATGGGCGACTTTCAGATGGAATACTTTTCTTTGTTCTATCAGAATAGAGTCATAGACAGTTTCCTGAACAAGTGCATGGTTGAATAGATATTCCTTTTCATCCATATATGTTCTTTCCCGGATGATTTGAACCCCCTTAAGGTCTGCCAGCCTTTCATCAATGCCCGTTACGGATTTTGCCACCTCTTTGATAATTCGATCAAAAAAATGGCGGCCAATGACAGATGCAATTTTAACCAGGTCTTTGGTTCTATCTTCCAATCGATCAATCCTTGATATAATAACATCATTCACCGTGGCAGGGACAACGACATGATTAATTTTATCCGTAAACCGAAAGCCTTGGTCATGTTTTACAACAATACCTTCATCAATAAATGAACGGATTACTTCCTCACTGAAAAATGGATTTCCACCGGCCCTATCAATGATTTGACCTCGGATTGAATAGGGCAAAGAATTTGTCATCAGCATGTTATTGATCAAAATTTGTGTATCTTTCTTGCCTAAGGGAACCAGGTTGATCTCAACATAGTGATCGGGGAATCGTTTGAAACTATCTGTTATTCTCTCATTTTCAGGGCCAAGGTATCCTGGTCTGAAAACATTGATAAAGACTAATTTGTTGTTTAGAATAAGTTGATAAAGCATTTCCAACAACTCGATGGAACTTGCATCGGCCCAATGAAGATCTTCAATGATGAAGAGAACCGGCTTTGGTACGCATATTTTCTTTAAAAGATCTCTCATTTTTTTTACCATGAGAGTTTCTAATTTTTCCCCTTGGACCTCCTTAATACGATCCTTATACCGACCTTTTACTTCCACCCCCATCAAGACCGCCACAAAAGGCAGAAGATCCTCTTTGTCGTTAGGGTGAACTTTTGTAATTGCTCTATCAAGCTTGTAGAAGGCCTCCGCCTGAGAGTCATTTTCCTTTATATGTGCCCATTTTTTAAGGAGATAAATGATAGGATGGAAACTTAAATTTTTACCAATTGAAATCGCCCGGCCTTCAAGGAAAATAACCCGTTCAGCAATTTTTTGTTTTTTTAATTCTGCAATAAGCCTTGATTTGCCAATACCTGCTTCTCCAATAACACTTACTATGGAGCCTTCCCCATTGATCGCCTTCATTATCTGGAGTTCTATTTTGTCCAATTCTCCGTCTCTGCCGACCATTTTCGAGAAGACATACCGACCAGATGTTATTTTAGGAGGGGATTTTGTTTTTGTCTTCAATTTATAAACAGCGATAGGGCTTGACTTCCCTTTAATTATAACAGGACTCAGAGGTTGAAAATCAAACTTGGTTTTACTTGCATGGTATGTTTCAGGACCTATTAAAATTTCATGAATGCCAGCTAAATCGCTCAGCCGTGCGGCAACATTGATAACATCTCCAGTCACTCGGTGGGTACCCTTGATTGAGTCTATTTCGGCAGCCACAGTAAAACCCGTATTAATACCACTGTGCATTGACAACTCTTTTCCAACCTTGGTCTCATAGTGAGGGCTTATTGATTTGACAAAATTATGAATCTCAACGGCTGCATGAATCGCACGAGCCGGGTCATCTTCATGCCCTTTAGGTACGCCAAACAGGGCAAGAATGCTATCCCCGGCAGAATGTTCTATGAATCCATCAAACTTGAGTATGACTTTTTTCATCCCATCAAAGATGACTGTCATTATTTTTCTGACTTCTTCTGGGTCGAGTTTTGTTGTCATGGCTGTGTATCCAGATAAATCAGAAAACAAAGCCGTCACTCTTTTCCGTTCAGCGTCATGAAAAACACAGGTTGATGATTCTTTTTCTACTTGTTTTAGCTGGAATCCGCACTGATAACAATAAATATGGTTATTTTGGTTATTGGTATCGCATTTTGGGCATTTCATTTTAACCCCCAAAACAAATTTTTTAATATTGGCCGATACAAACCTGATTATTTGCATCGGCAGATTGAGGATTGTGGGGAAGATACCAATTGAAAAGTATCTAAATATTAAGTCAGATAGTCACATTCGTTACGGTAATGATGAGTATACAAAGTTCAATACTCATAATCAATAAAAGAAAATTCGATTCTATACTTGAAAACTGGAAATAAGGTTAAACTACTTTTGGGTAAAATTTTAGAATTAAAAAACCAAGCTTTATGATTGTAGGGCAGAAAAAACAAATGGCTGCCCCACAATTTCTTCTTTTATTAGTCGCTTTTGATCGAGCCTAACAGTCAAGGATACTTGCATAACTTGCATGATTGGCATCAACTTTAATCCAGATTTCCGGTGATGTATTATTTTGGTATCCATGACTATTTTGGCCGCTGAATACGCCACCTTCGGATAATTATTGTTGAGTTTGGATATTCAGAATTAGGCGATCAATTGATCTACCAGTCAATCCTCGAATCGGAAAGAAAATTCTAACACTTTATACCATATATACGCACGAGAAAATCAAGATTAGATTGTGAATTTTTTGTTTTGTATTGGCTTAACTAGTGCCTGACCGGGAACCTCCCTTTTTTAAAAAAATCGGGAACCTTCTTCAATTTGTGGAGGTGTTTTACAGAAAA
>JADGFI010000229.1 GCA_016743945.1 Desulfobacteraceae bacterium | reverse complement strand
GAGCGTTAATCTTGGATTGGCGTGGGCAACTCGCCCCACGATCTAACCCAAATGAAAAGATGAAATCCCATACTCCAATTGATTTCGATTTTGCCTATATGCCCATTATTATGCTGCATAATATACATCTCAAATGGTGCATCCCAGCCCACTGGATTAATATTTTTAAAATATTTTTCCAATAAATGGGACAAAGACTTTTGTCTGAAACAGTAGCAGCATGCAGTAGCAGTAACAGTAGTAAGCAGTAGCAGTATCAGCATGCAGTAGTAGTAGTAGTAGTAGTAGTAGTAGTAGTAGCAGTAGCAGCATGCAGTAGCAGTAGCAGTTTCAGTAGTAACAGTAGCAGTAGCAGTAGCAGTAGTTGCAGCAGTAGCAGTAGCAGTAGCAGTAGTTGCAGCAAGAGGTATCATGTTAAAAATCAATATGTCTATTTTACTGATGTGACAAATCTCTTTTTATTTGATTGATTAATTGTGTATGTATATGTGTGTCTGTCTGTATGTTTGTCTGTGTATGTTTGTGTGTGTATATGTGTGTCAGAGTATATATAAGTGTATGTATATGTGTAT
>JADGFI010000228.1 GCA_016743945.1 Desulfobacteraceae bacterium | reverse complement strand
ACTATAAATAAATCACAGGGGCAAACACTAAAAATAGTAGGATTAGACTTAAGGATGGATTGTTTTGCTCATGGAAAATTATACGTAGCATTTTCAAGAGTAACAGGTGAAGATAATTTATAAATATTATGTAATGAAAGAAGGACAAAGAATATCGTATAAAAGAAGCATTAGTTTAGAATCATTTTTTTAATGTTTATTTTTTATTATATTCATCATCAAAACTACACAGTCAACATTTCAGCATCAACAATACTTATAACCGTAGAAATATGTTAAACGATTTCAAAATAAATGAAAATCAAAGAATAGAAAAAGAAAATTTAATAAAGAAAAATAATCAAATATTTATTAAATCAAAACAATTTCTAAACTTATGTGAATAAAATAATAAATATCACCGATTTAAATTTAAAATTCAACAATGTTTTTTAATAATTATTAATAATTGACGCTTATAAATCAGACATGACCGTAGTAAAATGACAGAAATAACAAAGCAATACACCCTGAAGCGAAGCACCGTTTAGAAAAACTTGCAACTCAATATACTATATAATATATAATACAG
>JADGFI010000227.1 GCA_016743945.1 Desulfobacteraceae bacterium | reverse complement strand
CTACTTTTGATATCTGCAATTCTTTCCAAAGTAAAGCCTTTTATGGCGATCCGGTCGCTATCTCAACCTGTTCGGCGTCCGCACCCGGAAGCACCTCTTTAACGACGTTTCCGTGGCCATCCAGCACCAGGATGGTCATCATGGTTCCGTTACCGCAGGCCGGGCATTGGAAAATTTGTTCAATGTGTTGTTTCGTTTCCGGGCTTGCCTTGATTCGGTTGTCTAACGCCCTGCGTATGGAAGCAATCTGCTTTCCGGCCTTGCCGTTTGCCAGGAATCCGTAATACCGGATTCGGTGGAAATGCTTGGGCAGGACATGGATCAGGAAGCGGTTAATGAACTCCATCACGGGAAGAGTGGTGGTTTCCCATCGGGATCTCTTTCGGGTGTTTTTGAACCAGAACGTGACAACGTCATTTTCAATGGAGACAATCCGGTTATTGCTGATGGCTGTGGAATGGGTGTACCTGCCGATGTACCTGACCACATCCTCCGGGCCTGAAAACGGTGATTTGGAATAGACCACCCATTCGGCTATTAAAATTACTGAAAGTGCCGCCGGGCGCATATGAC
>JADGFI010000226.1 GCA_016743945.1 Desulfobacteraceae bacterium | reverse complement strand
ATCGTGGATACTCTGCCTTGATAAGCAAAACAGCCTTGATACACCAAATTTATTCATTACCATCTTCATTCACTCCGCATATTCCGACGTTCAATTAATATCTAAACAGCATCATTAATAGCTTCATCTTATATTTTACCATTATTTTACTACTGTAATTTCTCTTTACATAATATTCCAGATATCCATCACTCCAGACTTCAGTCTCTACTAATTGCTCAAAAAGCGATACACCACTCCACCCCTGATCACCTAGCTACACTCATCCATCAAAATACCTCGTTAGTCAGACCTAATATATCATCCACTCTCATCCTTCCTTCAAAATATCAACTTCGCACTACCAATATAAGATCCTGGACTATATCCAAACCCTAGAGTTGGAACTCGCTCACAACCAATATCCGTTCTACCACTACAACCAGCACCTTTAGAGCTACCTTGCACTTGCACTTGCACCTAGAAAAGACACCTGTTAAAACTAGCGTTTGACAACTGACGTAAAATACTTCTAACAAAGGATGAATGCTTAATAGCGCGATAAACCAAGTAAAGTAAAGTAAGTAAGTATATATTTATATC
>JADGFI010000225.1 GCA_016743945.1 Desulfobacteraceae bacterium | reverse complement strand
GATATGAGATATTCATTTGAAGTGTATATTGTGATATTAAAATCTTTAAAATTAAAAATTTTTTAAAATTGATAGTTAGCAACCATGCTCAAGCTACTACTACATATCTATTTTATAAC
This sequence comes from Desulfobacteraceae bacterium, assembly GCA_016743945.1. Classification (GTDB taxonomy): domain Bacteria; phylum Desulfobacterota; class Desulfobacteria; order Desulfobacterales; family Desulfobacteraceae; genus NBML01. Next base: position 460 of record JADGFI010000225.1, on the reverse strand, counting down.
TTATATATTTCCAATCATATACCAAAAACTAAACATCCTATAACATTCCCATTACTAATCACAATCATATTACTCCGGCTACCACTACATCTACTATGGTTACTATTATAATAGTATAACCAACTCATATAACATTTCCGTTACTAATACTATCCCAATACAGCTGCAACGCATACTGCGTTTTCTATTATCATTTCCAAAAGAGATTACAATTCCTGTAGCAAATACCTCCATTATCAATACCAAAACCGTATATAACATTCTTGCTACCAATCCTAATCCAAATATATCCCCTACATATATACCTGGTTACCATTACCATTCTAATATCTAAATAAAATAACATATTACTATTACGTAATAGTAATAACCTTTCTTGACCACTTGCTGATCCTCTTGTATAGGTAAATTAACATAAATGGCATTTCTATCAGCCTCACTATGAGATTCAGTGTAATGC
>JADGFI010000224.1 GCA_016743945.1 Desulfobacteraceae bacterium | reverse complement strand
ATATATATATATATGTGGTATATGGGTGCATAATACACTGTACATGGGGAGAGAATGTAGGTAGCAATCATATATAAAAAATAGTGTGGTGATTAGTGATGACATGCATGACTACCACTACTACCACAACTACTACCAGTATTACGTAATGTAGGCGTAACTACTACTACTACTACTACTACTACTACTACTACTACTACCAGTATTACGTAATGTAGGCGTAACTAATACTACTACTACTACTACTACTACTACTACTACTACTACTACCAGTATTACGTAACGATGGCGTAACTACTACCATTACTACTACCACAACTACCACCAGTATTACGTAACGTAGGCGTAACTACTACTACTACTACTACTACTACTACTACTACTACTACTACTACCACCAGTATTACGTAATGTAGGCGTAACTACCGCACACACACACACACTTCCACAGATCATTGCTTATAGGTAAACGATTTAATGATATCCTAAACTAGCTTTCCGTGTATCCATGTATATTTCAGCAGAGTTACATAACCCTCCCTCTCCCTCTCCCTCTCCCTCTCCCTCTCCCTCTCCCTCTCCCTC
>JADGFI010000223.1 GCA_016743945.1 Desulfobacteraceae bacterium | reverse complement strand
CCATAACCGGAACGCCCTTTGCGGTTTTTACGCTGATCTCATACATGAGAAACGAAGGCAGCGGCATCACTGCTTGCTGCCCGGGGTCCAGAAATCCATGGGCAAGCAGGGCAATAATATCATCGGAACCGTTTCCAATGACCAGATTTTCCATCTGGACATGGTATTTTTCAGCAAGTTTTTGACATAGCGTAAAAGGGACCGGCTCAGGATACCGGTTCATCCCGGACAATTTTGATAAAACAGCGTCGGCCACCTTGGGTGAACACCCGAAAGGGTTTTCATTGGAGGCAAGTTTTACCGCATTGGTAATACCATACTCGCGCTCCACCTCACTTAATGGTTTGCCTGCCTCATAAGCTTTTATGGTCTTTACGGATTCACTGACTGAAAACGACATGAAAAATGTACTCCATTGATTTGCGGGTTGGATAAAACCGTATTAATTAGTTAGGATTTGAATTTTTGTCAATACCTGTGATAGGGGTTGCAGGGCAATCGTTTAAAATTTGAGGAAAAAAACATCCATGAACAAAAATTTACCACGGATTAGAACCGGACTGGACACCCTTTGCGACACTCTGCCT
>JADGFI010000222.1 GCA_016743945.1 Desulfobacteraceae bacterium | reverse complement strand
TTTTATTGTTAATTTGAAAAATTGCTTTGACCAAATGTTATTATAATAGATGATTTTAAAATTAGATTTAAATAATATAATATAACTATTAATCAGTGACCAAATGATAATAATTATATGAAATTACAAAAAAAAATTCAATATATTTTCTATTATTTTTTTGAGTATATTTGTGTTTAGATTGTTAATATATTTTCAATTGATTTAATATAGTTAGCTATATTAAAGTGTGTTTACACGTTAATTACCCTACATGTTAGGTAGAATGCATTATTGAAAGGCACCATTGATTTTGCCCAGCAATGTTTATTGGTTATTCGCAGCTAACCATTATATCTAATGGCCGTTCCCCTATCCGCAACCTGGGGAGCCGGTGGATTTAAGTTATTATCACAAAATTCCACAAAAATATATGAGGAGCAAGCTCATCATGTTAGATAATTTGATATTTTTATTTTACCTATATTAAATTGTTTGAATTGATTTAGAATTTTTGTTTTCGTTTTGTTTTATTAATTATTCTGAAATGTGATTCCCTCCCACCACCCACATATTCAGGATATAGTTACTTGAATAGACATTTTGTT
>JADGFI010000221.1 GCA_016743945.1 Desulfobacteraceae bacterium | reverse complement strand
ATATATATGTTTGTGTAATAGTGCAATGTTATGAAATACATATGATACATTTTTTGCCCAATATAAATAACACTTTTTAACTACCTAAGATTACTAAATAAAATTTAATTTATAATCATTGTACTTCGATTTTTATCAATTTGAATTATACACACTATTTATATTAAAAATGATTCAAAATATTTATTCTATTGGTGGTAATATATATATATAATCTTTTAAACATTTTATAAAGAAGAAATCAAATCTATTCTTTTTATAGTTTTTATGCTGAAGAGTATTATTTCTATTTTTAATTTATTTTTTTTTACTAAAATTTATTTTTTATCTTGTTTAATTACGATTTAATTGAGTCATTTTGTTATGCATTGTTGTTGATATATATATATTGGTGTTTAATGGATTGGAGATAGCACATAAGTTATACCGAGATCTTATGCATTGTAATAATGGCAATGCATATAACATCAACTGATATTGTGTATTCATTGTGGTTACATGTATTACAATACTAGTTGTATTGCATAATTTTATGAATTTATATGTTTACACTAATTATATCATATGCTAGCTTGTTATATATATGAC
>JADGFI010000220.1 GCA_016743945.1 Desulfobacteraceae bacterium | reverse complement strand
GAACTGGTCATTGCCCAGTCCATGCTCAAACAGCGCTCCTCCCACGACCCCGGCCTGACCCAGAACCTTGGCCAGCTGGGCCAGATCGTCTCGAACATCCAGAACATTGCCATGTCCATGCGAATGATCCCCATCAAGGCGACCTTCATGAAAATGATCCGCCTGGTCCGGGACCTGTCCCGGAAATCCAACAAGGATGTCACCCTTGAAATGTCCGGAGAGGAAACCGAGATCGACCGGAATGTGGTGGATGCCCTGTACGAGCCCATGGTACACATGATCCGGAACTCGGTGGACCACGGCATCGAAGGGTCGGAAGAGCGAACGGCCAAGGGCAAGCAGGCAAAGGGAACCATCTTCCTCCGGGCCTTTCACAAGGGCGGCAACATCGTCATCGAGATCGAGGATGACGGCAAGGGCCTTGACCGGGACAGCATCCTTGAAAAGGCGACCGCCACCGGCCTCGTCACCCAGGGCGCCAAGCTCACCGACCAGCAGATCTTCGACCTCATCCTCCAGCCGGGCTTTTCCACGGCCAAGACCATCACCGACGTCTCCGGCAGGGGCGTGGGCATGGATGTGGTCAAGGAC
>JADGFI010000021.1 GCA_016743945.1 Desulfobacteraceae bacterium | reverse complement strand
CCAAAATAGTTTCATGCACTGGATTGAATCTGTAACAGAACTGACCAAAGGCCAGGTCATTGCTATAGATGGTAAAATCTTGAGACGTTCCCATGACAAATCAAATGATAAAAAAGCCATTCATATGATCAGTGACTGGGCATCATCAAATCAAGTGGTTCTTGGTCAATTGAAGACTGAAAAAAATCAAATGAGATCACAGCAATTCCCAATTTATTAAAACTTCTTGATATTTCAGGGTGTATCATAACAATAGATGCCATGGGCACACAAAAAAAGATTGCTAAGACAATAATAGATAAGGATGGCGATTATATCCTTGCCTTGAAAGAAAACCATAAGACTCTTTACGAAGAGACGGTATTATTTTTCGACAAAATGGAACTTATGAAAAAAGACGGATATCGGTTCGATGAGCATACAACAGTAAATGGAGGGCATGGCCGGATTGAGACACGCAAACATGTAATGACTTCGGATATCGGATGGTTTGAAGATAAAGATAATTGGTCGGGATTGAAATGCCTCGGTATGGTGGAAAGTACCCGTGAAATTAAAGGAGAATGCAGTCACGAAAAACGTTACTATATCTCGAGCCTCGGATGTGATGCTAAAATATTTAGCAAAGCGGTCAGGGACCATTGGGGAATTGAAAATTCCGTTCACTGGGTTTTGGATATAGCATTCCGGGAAGACGAGAGCAGGGTAAGAAAAGGCTCAGCTCCGGAGAATTTTGCTGCCATACGGCATATTGCCTTAAATTTATTACGGAATAATAAAACCTTCAAAGGAAGTGTAAAAACGAAAAGATTGAATGCAGCTTTGGACCCGAAATATCTGGAGGAAGTCATGTTCGGGTGACCATTGCCCGGTAACAGAGCTATAGGGACTTTATAATGTTTACTTGCGTTGGCCCTGTCAGCATTTGGAGTCAGCTTGCTATGTTATGTGTATGTGTATATAATACTCATGTAGTTTAACAGGAGGAAAAAATGGGAATACAAGCCGAAATATTAGTCAGAAAACAGTTTTTTATTTCCCAGGACAATATTAAAAATAATTGGAACGATTAACAAGAGAAATCAAGGGCAGTTCTGCCGCTAAAATAGTAATGAATGCCATAGATTCTTATAACCCAACCGGCAACTTGGAAGATGTTGAACAAAAAGAATTGATAGCTATTGCCTATGCAAAGGTTAAAGAAGCAATCGAAAGTACAGAAAACACTATTGAAATAACAGAAAACACTATTGAAATAGTTGATAATTGTCTTGAATCTTTATCAAAAAAGAGAGCGTAAATGCCTGGTTGGAAAGGTTTAGTGCTTGATATAATCAAGTTAACGGACACCGTTCAAATTCTTAATGATAGAATTGAAAAATTATCAACACAAACCCATGAAATAGACAAATGAGTTGGCCGGTTAGAAACCCAGTGGAAGTTGCTAAATATAATCGGATTACAGAATAGGAAAGTGTTTCCCAGGAGATCCAGACAGTGAATACTAAAAAAGACATATTATTTGCCGCGATAAAAATTAAAAAACCAACTTGTTTATAATATGGCTAAAGCGGAAGGTAACACCCATTTTTAGAGATTGCCCGAAATCAATATTTCAATGATGGGAATAAACGTATCGGTCAATTAATGATGAATGGCGTTTTAATGTCTAATAACTTTAATGTAGTGACTTTTCCAGATAAGATTTTACCTGAATATTTTGATAAAATTATTCGCTTTTATGAAACCGGAGATAAAACAGAAATGATAGACCTTTTGGACAGAAGGCAAAAGGATATGGAACTTAGTTTCTCCAAAAATACCGAATAGCAATCGGTCAAAACAGCGGTTGAATGAATGAACAGAGAGCAAAACAAACCAAAGAAAGAAGATGGACAAGGTCACTGTCAAGGGGCTGGAAGGCCTAAAAAATGATATCCTTTTTGTCGGATACCTGGTCCGTGGGACCCTGGGGCAAATGATTCGCCGTCTTCTGGACCAGTATGCGACCCATCAAGCATAAATTGCAAACTTTTTATAACCAAACATTCCAGTGGTCAGCCGGAACACCTTATTCCTTTTTTTTCTTGGGTCCCGGTTTTTGGAGTTTGAGCTTTCGATCTAAAAGAAGTTCCATTTTTTCAATAAAAGAATCCTTTCCTAAAGGTCGTCCGGTTCGTTCGTGCCTTCTAAATAATTCTATCTCAGATTCCTGAGCATCAAGGGATAAAAAGTCCCCCCAGGGTTTGTTAACTATCTCCAATAATGGTTCTGTGTCTACAAGTTTGTCATCTTGGCCTGTCATATGTGGTCCTGCGCTACTCCAGAGCCAGTTTTCAGCCTTGCTTACCAAACCGGCCCGGACCGGGTTTAATTCCACATATCTTGTACATGCCAATAGATACCTATTATCTATGATAAAAGATGAAAACCTACCCTGCCATAGATGCCCCCGCCATCCTTCACGAAAATTAATCCGTCTTGTGTATCGTCTGTGGGCTTCACCAATTGTAAGATTTAATCCTTCCTTTGTTTCCGGCACAGCAATGAGATGAACGTGGTTGGGCATAAGACAATAGGCCCAAATTTTTACGTCACACTTCCTACACCATTCCGACATTAATTCTAAATAGGATTGGTAATCTTCATCGTTAAAAAATGTCTGTTGCCGCCGATTTCCACGCTGGGTAATATGATGGGGGATTCCCGGCGCCACTGCTCTTGCTATTCGTGCCATGGATTTAAAAAATCATATTCGCTGGGTTTTGTCAATAATTAGGTATGGTGTCCCCGGAATCTCCTGTCCCCGGAATCTCCCGGCCCCGGAATCCCCCCGGAATCCCCCCGGAATCCCGTCCCCGGAATCCTAAACCCGGAATCCTAAACCCAGAATCCTAAACCCGGGAATTAAGGAATTAAGGAATTAAGAATAGCAAAGGGCAGACCGTATTTCATTATGGCCTGCCCTTTGTGTTTTACTGCTTATATGAAACTGTGATTAGCTTTTTTTTCTGCTGACGCCTGCGAGACCGAGAAGGCCAAGACCGAAAAGCATCATCGTGGCTGGTTCTGGTACAGGGGCGGTTCCGTTCTCATAGTCTAAGTCAAATCTTGAGGTTGAAATATTTAGAGCTCCGTCCCAAAATCCACCATTGGCATTAATCGTAACTGATAATGGATCACCAGCTGCCCAAGTCCCAAATGTTGCGGCAATGTCAATCGTTGTGATTGACGGTGTATCCCAACTCACCGTAGACCATGACCAGAAATCAAAGTATGATCCCTGACTACCACCTGAAAGTAATGATCCAACAATTGTACCTTCTACTGCTACTGAATCGTTGTTGTCGTTAATCCAATAGCCGTTGATTGTCAACGATGCACTATTGACAATATCCCAAGGTACTTCAAAGTCAGTTGGTGTAGCATGAGTATATGTTACTGACGAAGGATGATAAATCCCTGCTATAGGGCCCTCTGCTAATGTAGCATTTACTGCTGTGGTGTCTGTAAATGCCCAAGCAGACCCTCCACCTAAGCTAAATAAGAATAGTGCCATTGCTAAAAAAATACTAATCTTTTTCATCTAAATTCTCCTTTTGTTTCTCAAGGCAACCGGCTGTTCATTTTTAGAACCCTTTGGCTTTCCGTGCCAGATTTTGGTCTGGTTTGGCTTTTTCTTGATTAAGTTAAAATTTTCCTGGAAACTCTTATGGTAAAGGTCCAGAACTTTTTGTTTTTGAACTTGAACAATGACAATGCAATGTATGTGCCAAGATGAATAATTTCTATTACTAAAATTTTTATCGGTTAATTTTAGTATGTTAGAAGGAAGCCAAGCTGTTTTTTTGATAAATGGCATAGCAATGGTATTACATTCTTTTCATAATACTTGAAATCTTTTTCACAGTTGAGCATTTTGTTTCCCATAGAAATTTATTATCCAGGAAATATCACCTCCAATCTTGTTTGGATTTGTGGTATGGTTGGGTTATATGTCTGATGATCCAAGCCGCCAAAAGGAGACTTATGTTATGCCGGCGTACAAATGTAAGATTGCTTCCATAGACGGGGAAATGGTTGAAAAATTTATGCAGGCGTCCTCCATGAACTCTTTGAAAAAACAGGTTGCCCGAGAGGGGGGATTTCTCGTTGAGGCAAAAAAAAACATTAACGGCTCCGCTTCCCTTTCATTTTTCAACCGGCAAAAATTAAAATCCAAGGAGGTTTATTCTTTTAACCAGGAATTTTTAACATTGCTTCGGGCAGGGCTTCCTGTTGTTATCGCCCTTGACGGAATTATTGAAAAACAGGATAAAAGTTTTTTCTCCAAAGTGTTGAACAGTATCCGGGATGATATCTCCAGTGGAGAATCCATTTCCACGGCATTTGAAAAATATGAAACACTTTTTTCCTCCCTTTATATCGCCACCTTAAGATCGGGTGAGGCAAGCGGTAACATACCCGATGCCATTGAAGAGTATCTGGCCTATTTTGAGCGGGCCCTGCAGATCCGGCAAAAGATCAAGTCGGCCTCGGTATATCCCCTGATATTGATCCTCTGTTCTGTTTTTGTGGTGTTGTTTCTCGTTATTTTTGTGGTTCCCACCATCACCGGGACTCTCGTTGAAGCGGGGTCCCAGTTGCCGCTTTTTACCAGGATATTGCTGGGGATTTCTGATGGTGTCCGGTCCTATTTCTGGGTGGGTGCCAGTGGTATTTTTTTGATGATTTCGGGGATATCCTATGGGATGAAAAACGATGGGGTAAAATTTAATTTTGACAGACTTTACCTGAAACTGCCTTTTTTGGGAAATTTGTCTGTTATCTACGCCACCTCTTTGTTTACCTCGTCTCTTTCAACCATTCTGGCAGGCGGGCTTCCCCTGAACCAGGCATTGAATATTTCCAAGGGGCTTATTAAAAACAGCTTTATGCAGTCCAACATCATAAGGGCCATAGAGTTTATCGAGCAGGGCAAAGGATTTGCCCAGGCATTTAAGGAGGTGGATGTATTTCCCGACATGGCATTGCGAATGATGGCGGCCGGGGAGGAGGGGGGTAATCTGGAGAAAATATTAAAGGATATTGCCCGGTTTTACGAAAAAGATGTGGAGGCCTCACTTTCAATATTAACCTCTACCATTGAGCCGGTTCTCATGGTTTTGATGGGGTTTATCATCGGGTTTATCATGCTGGCCATGTATATGCCTATTTTTCAGATGGCAGGAGCAATTGGATAAAAAAATGGCACTCTTTAATTTAAAGAAAAAAAAGAAATTTGGTGATCTGGCAGTTGATTTCGGGTTTATGACCGAGGAACAAAAGACAACCCTTCTTGCCCGGAAAAATATTTCGGGCAGGATGCTTGGCCAGCTTTGTGTTGAAGAGGGACTGATAAATGATGAACAGCTTGCACAGTTAATGGCAGAGCAGTTTTCCTGTAAATATGCCAGAATTGATACCATGAACGAGCCTGAGCTGTTAAATCTTTTGAGTGTTGATTTTATTGTCAAGAACAGAATAGTGCCCTTCAGCTTTTCTGAAAATCATCTGATTTTTGCGGTGGCTGATCCCGTCGACTATTTCCGGGTGATCGAAGAGATTGAAATTTTATTGGAATATGATTTTTCCTTTGTGATCGTCAGCAAAAAAAAGATGGGCAAGTTTATTCAAAAACTGGATACCTCCCGGGATTTGACCTCCGTTTCTGAAGAAATGCGCCTGTCTGTGGTGAAAAAGTCTGACCAGGGAGATTATGAAATTTCCTTTGAAAAAGTGGATTCTGAAGACAGTCCCGTGGTGAAACTGGTGGACTCAACTATATTGGACGCCATCAATAAAATGGCCAGTGATATCCATTTTGAAGGCACTGCCCAGGGACTCATTATCCGCTACCGCATCAACGGCATGCTGCATCAGATTACGGATCCGATGGATATGGGAAACATGAATCCTGTGATATCCCGGTTAAAAGTAATGGCGGAACTGGATATCTCGGAAAAAAGAATCCCCCAGGACGGCAGATTCAAGTTAAAGATCAAAGACCGGTTTATTGATTTTCGCATATCGGTCCTGCCGGCTATTTTTGGTGAAGACGCGGTCATCAGAATTTTGGATCAGCAGCGGATGGTGCCGGACAAAGGGGAGCTTGACCTTGATGGAATGGGACTGAACAAAAAGGAGCTGTTCAGATTAAGACGGCAGATCAAAGCGCCCTACGGCATGTTTTTAATGACAGGGCCAACGGGCAGTGGTAAAACCACCACTTTATACCGGGCCTTATCCGAAGTTAAAACCAGTGATACAAAAATTATCACCATTGAAGATCCGGTTGAGTATCAATTGAAAGGAATTACCCAAATACCGGTCAATGAGAAAAAGGGACTGACATTTTCCAGTGGGCTGCGGTCCATTTTGCGTCATGATCCTGACAAAATTCTGGTGGGAGAGATCCGGGACCGGGAAACCGCACAAATTGCACTCCAGTCAGCTTTAACCGGTCACCTGGTGTTTACAACCGTCCATGCAAACTCTTCTTTTGAGGTTATTAATCGGTTTATTCATATGGGCATAGAGCCCTATAACCTGGTATCTGCACTCAATTGCATCATTGCCCAGCGATTGATCCGTGTACTTTGCGATTGCAAGGTCCAGGCAAAAATATCCGATGAAACCCTGGTTGAATCCGGGCTGAATCCTGAAAAATTTAGAAATATTATTCATTACGATGCCTATGGGTGTGAAAATTGCAATGGTACCGGGTATAAGGGCAGAAAGGCAATTATTGAGCATGTTGAACTGGATGGAGATTTGAGAGAAATGTTTATTAAACGGGTTTCCACCTCGATTTTAACAAAATACGCTTTAAGCAAAGGGGTTGTTTTTTTAAGGGATGCTGCCATCAATGAAGTTCTGCAAGGTAGGACCACCCTGGAAGAAGCCAACAGGGTCACCTTTATTAATCAAGAAGGCATGGGATGAAATTTTTTCCGAATAAATTTTTTTCTAATAATGGGTTAAAAGCAGGCATTGAGATTTGTGCCGGGGCTATACGCTCGGCTGTAATCTTAAAAAATGAAAAAAGATTTTTAATTCGAAAATTATCCCACAGCCCGTTTTCCGGGGATGCAATCAAGCCCTCTTTTAAATCGGAAAATATTTTAAATCCAGTTTTGTTTGAGGCCTGCCTGAAAAAAAGTTATAAAGAGAACAAACCTCGAAAAGTAGGGGTTTCTTTACCCGACGCGTGTATTAAAGTTTTGATCAAAGAATTTAAAGAGATACCAAAAGGGGATTCAAATATACATGAAATGATCGTGTGGAATCTTTCCAGTTCCTTAAATCTTCCGAGTGAAAAATTAAGGGTTTCCTGGAAAAATATGGGTCAAAATCTGGAAGAAAAATATGTTTTTCTCATTGCCCTGGGCCTTAACCCCGTATTGGATCAATATGAGGCGGCATTTAAAAAAATTGGTCTCGCCCCCTTGCTCCTTGCACCGACAGGACTGAACCAATTTAACTTTTATTCGGTTCTTCTGCCCTACCAGGGGTGTGTTGCCTATCTTGGTCTGTTTGATGAATTTTTAAATTTTTTTGTGTTCGTTGAGGGGATCCCGATTTTCCACAGGATGATTAAAAAGGGTTTTTTGAATCAAAACAATACCAGTGCCATTCATGATATTGATTTGCTGATTCAATATTTTTATGCTGAAAATCCGGACCTTGAAATCGACAGCCTGAACATTGCGTCCCATATTAAATCCGAGGTCCAGATCCAGTATATTTTACAGGACTTAAGCTATGGTGAATTTACAATGATGGACGAAAGACGGCTTGTCAATTTTGAGAAGAGGGCAGCCCTGGAAACCCAAGAGACATCCTTACCCTTTTACACAGGGGCGTTTGGTGCTGCCATGGGAATATAAGCGGATGAAACCTTTACCCATAAATCTTTCAGCCAGGACAAAATTTTCCGGAAATCTTGTCTTGGCCTTTGTGGTTTTGTTCATGGTGACTACCCTGGCATTGACCCTTGGGAATACCTTTGAATATGTAGAAAATAATAAGGTTATTAAGGCGTATCAGAACCGGATTAAAGAATTTAAAGAAAAGAGGAAACAACGGGCTGTCCTCGCCCAAAAAAGGGTGCCGGATAAAAAAAAGCTTGAGGGGCTCGAGCACGATTTCTTATACTTAAACACCATTGTCAAAAAAAACAGGTTTTCCCTGCCCTTGTTTTTGAGTGAGATTGAAAAAATCAAGCCGGAACGCGTCAATATAAATGAAGTGGCATTTTCCGAAAGCTTACAGGTGGTGACCCTGAAAGGCCAATCCGATTTTGTGGATACGGTGTCGCAATTTTTAATGGCTTTGGACAGATCTCTCTTGTTTGACGTGGAATTGTCAAAACAGGAGATCCATGGGTCTGGGCAAGTTGCCTTTGGATTAACCCTATACCGGCCAGAAAAAATATAATGACAAACAGATATAAAATAATCATTTTGGTCTGTGTTGCGGTGGTTTTTTGCAATTTTATGGTAAAAGTGGCTGTTGTGGATAAACAGGCCCAATACATTTCGGTATTACAAAGGGATATTTTTGGCATCCGCCGTGCCGATTCGATCAGGCCGGGGAAAAAATCAAACCCTCTTGAAGTGTTGAAATTTGATATTGACAACATTTTTCAAAAAATTCCCGATGAGTTTTCTTTTACCCCTTTGGCTGCAACGCTCAGGAGCCTTATTGATAAGAATCATCTTGTGGCTGCAGACACCCTGATTTTCAAGCCTAAAAAAACAGATCATCCCCTGTTGATTACCTATTACACAAAATTTTCGATAAATGGGGAGTATGGAAAAATTAAAGCGTTTATCGCTGATCTTCAAAATTTGCCCGGACTTTTATATCTGGATTCCGTTAAAATTGTCAGGCTAAAAGAAAATGAAAATAGATTAAAACTCAGTCTGGGAATATCCATTTTTTTTAAGAAGAGAAGCGCATGAGATTTACCCGAAAACATATGATTTTTTGGGCTGCGGCCGGTCTCCTGCTGGTATCCCTCATTTACCGTTTGATGAATCCCTATGTCCAGCCCCGGGTGGATACATTGACCTATACCGGCAGGGGTAGCGATTTTAAAAAGATTAAAGCAGAACCCGGTGATGAAAGGGCCGTGGCGGCCGATCCCTTTGGTTCCTCTAAAGGCAAGGCAGTTTCGGGTAAGGTATATAAAAATTTGTTTGCTTTATACAAACCGCCCCAAACCGCCGGGCAGGAGAAACAATCTGGAGGGAAACAAGACAGGCAATTAGAAATAACATCGCTTCCTGGGCCTGTTACAAAGGATCCTGTGTTTGCGGTCAAAGAATATCTTGCTTCCTACAAATTTTACGGTTCCTATGACAGCGCCGGAAAAAAGGCTGTTTTTCTGGCCAAAAACAAATTGGTCCTGGTTGCCAGAAAAGGGGATCGCATTGATGGAAAGTATGAGATTGAGGACATCCAGGAGGATTTTATCAGAATTAAGGCAGTGGATCTAAACCAAACCATGGATATCAAGATAGGGGAGTTTAATGATGATTAGGAAGGCCTTGTTTCCAAAGATGATTTTAATTGCCTTTTTTGCAGGGTTGGTTCTGTTCCAGGGATGTGTTGCCAATGATACCGGTAGAATTGATCCCCAGAAATTTACCGAAGAAAAGGATTTTGGCGGGGCGGTCCAGTATTATACCAAAGCCCTTGAGAAATCCCCCAACGATCTTGAATTGAAACTCAAGCTCACGGCAGCAAAACAAAAGGCCTCCATGGTGCATATGCGCAAAGGCGAGGAACTGATATCCAAAAAATACTATAGGGAAGCCATTGAAGAGCTCCAAATCAGTATTGCATTTTATTCCTCCAATCACAGGGCCATTGAACTGGTAGACAAAGTTAAAAAGATGAAAGAATCCTTTTATTACACCCAAAAGGGAAGTCAGCAGATAAAAACAGGCGGCTTTGACAATGCCAAACGCTCATTTCAAAAAGCCATTGAGCTGGATCCGGAAAATGAGGACGCCAAATCTGCCCTTGCCAAATTTAAAAAAATGCCCAAGGATTTACCCGAGTACCGCCTTGACTTAAGGTCAAATGCCCTCTTGTCGTTGAAATTTAAACAAACCCCGGTCACAAATGTCTTTGAAATTTTATCCAAGCTTGAAGGGATTAATTTTATTTTTGACAAGGATATAAAAGAAACCAAGGTAACGCTTTTTACTACGGATGTAACTTTTGACAGGTTTTTGGATGTGTTGCTCAAAACAAATTCCCTTCGGGCAAAGATGATAAACCAAAAGACCCTGCTGATTTATCCGGATACCCCGGCCAAGGCAAAGGAATATGATGAACTCTATGTTAAAACCTTTTATCTGTCCTATTTAAAAGCCAAAAATGCCATGGCCATTTTAACGAAAATATTGAAAAGCAAAAATATCATTGCCAATGAGAAACTCAATGCCATTACCATCAGGGGCCAGAAAGCGAGTGTTGAAATGGCTGCTCGACTTATCGAGGCAAATGATCGAACCCCTTCTGAAGTGGTTTTAAATGTTGAAATCATGGAAGTGAAAAAGAAAAATGAAAAAGAGCTGGGCCTGTCTATTTCCGATACCATAACCTTTGGGGTCAGTGAGACAAGTTCCGGGATTACATCTGATCCCCTTGCAATCTTCACGGGCATGGCGTCTTTTAACGATATTAGCAAGATTACCAGCAAGGAATTGTATATGTCCCTGCCCACGGCCACTTTAAAACTGCTTAAACGGGATGGGGATACCAGAATTCTTGCCAAGCCCCAGCTTCGGGTCAGCAGTTCTGAAAAAGCCTCCATCCTCATCGGTGAGAAAGTGCCTTTGCGTTCCAACCGGAGAACAGACACAAACGGATCAACCACCTATGATTTTATATACCAGGATATCGGTGTTAAGCTCACCGTGGAACCGGTCATCAACATGTATGAACAAATAACCCTTAAAATGTATATTGAAATCAGTGCCCTGGGCAGCAATGTGGGGACGGTTACAGATCCCCAATATACCATCACCACCAGGACAACGGAAACGGTCTTGACCATCAATGATGGGGATTCGGTGATAATCGGCGGATTGATATCCGATAACGAAAGGGAAACCATCACAAAGATACCCTTTCTCGGGGATATACCCAGACTTGGAAGACTTTTTTCGTCGACGGCAAGTGAAATCGAAAAGACCGATGTCCTCATGTCCATTACCCCCTTTGTTATCCGAAACCAGGATATTCCGGATTCAAACATCAGCGAATTCTGGTCAGGAAATCAAAATGAGGTGACCCTTGGGGAGCCGGTTGAGCAAATAATCGAAAACGCAACCAGCTTCAAAGAGGTTCCAGATGAAGAGTATATCCTGGTGATTGGGGATGAGGCGTTTCTTCCCGGCGACACCTATTTTAGTGTCCAGGTATATTCCGGCAAGGACCAGACAGATGCACAAAATCGATCTAAAGAACTTGAGGGCTTGGGATATGAAACCTGGGTCATACCGGCTGAAATTAAAAACAAGGGAACCTATTTCAGGGTTTTTGTCGGGCAATACCCCTCCTATCAAACTGCGGAAACAGCAAGAAATGAGATGTTAACCCGGGAAAGTTTTCCCCGGGATATCCATATTGTGGACAGGGCATATGTATACGGCAAATAATCAGACCGGTGTTACCCTGGTGGAAATGGTGGCCACCCTTGCCATTATTTCGATTCTTGCCACGGGCATTTTGCCCCTTTCCCAGGTGGTGTATAAAAGAACCAGGGAAATGGAATTGAGAAACAATTTAAGGGTGATTCGAAGGGCCCTGGATGCGCATAAAGTTCTGGTTGATGAAAAGGTTATTCCCGTCGGACCCGGGGCATCCGGCTATCCTGAAAGTCTTGAAATATTGGTGACGGGTGTTGACTTGAAAACAGCTACTTCTGAGAAGCGCAAATTTTTGAGAAGAATCCCCAAAGATCCCCTGGTGGAAGATGGTCAATGGGGCTTAAGATCCTATGCAGACGATTCAAACAGCAGTATCTGGGGAGGACAGGATGTCTATGACGTCTATTCCTTGAGTGACAAACAAGCCATTGACGGCTCCTATTACAGGGAGTGGTAGCCATGAACAATAACAAAGGGTACACCCTCATTGAAATGCTAACCGTGATTGCCATCATGGGAATTTTGGCCGCCATTGCCGTCCCCAGTTTTCAAAGATCCATTGTTAGATCCAGGGAAGCCTCTTTGCGAAACTCCTTGTTTGTTTTTCGGGATGTCATTGATCAATATTATGGGGATTTTGGTGAATATCCGGAATCCCTGGAAATCCTGGTTGAAAAAAGATATATCAGGCAGGTTCCCATGGACCCCATTACCGGTTCCACCGATACCTGGATCCTCATTGCCCCGGAGGGAGATGAAACAACCGGTATTTATGATATTCACAGCGGCAGCCATAAAATCAGTTTATACAGCGGGCCCTATAATGAATGGTGAACGAGGGTTTACCTATATGTTTGCCCTCATTCTTGTTTTTGTTACATCGGTATCCTTGATGGTCGTGCACAAGCAGTGGAGCACCATAATGAAGCAAGAGCATGAAAAAGAGCTGCTTTTCAGGGGAAGTCAAATTGTAAGGGCCATTGAATCCTTTTACGAAGATTCTCCGGGCGGGTCTAAAATCTATCCCCGAAGTTTTAAGGTCTTGTTAAAGGACAATCGGTTTCCCAATTTAAAGCGTCATTTAAGAAAACACTACAAAGACCCCATGAGCCGGGAGGGTGGCTGGGGAATTATATATGACGGAAAAGCAAGAATAAAAGGGGTTTTCAGCACCAGCAGCGCCTTTCCTTTAAAGCAAGGCGGGTTCCCTGAACCCTTTGAATCCTTTGAAAAGAAAAAAAAATATCTGGAATGGAAATTTGTATATGAACCGGGAAAGGAGACAAAACCATGAAAAAAATAGTGTCGCTTATGGGTATTATCTGCATTGCATTTGCTGTAGCACCGATTGTATTTAGCTCCGAGATTTCAGATACCTTTGTCCAAAAGTATAGCTCTTTAGTGCCCGGAGAAAACAGTTCTGTCAGGTCTGACTATCTATTTGAACAGATTGCCCTTGGCGGGGAATATACCGTCCGATTGTTGGATCAAATAAATGAGCAAAATGCCGCATTGGACCAAAGGGTCGACACCATAATTGAAAAATTTGATGTTCTTATCGATCAGAATAAAAAAATAATTGATCTGCTGGAAAAACAAAACAAACAGGGGGATTGATACCCAATTAAGTTTTCTTCCCATTGATTTTAGGTGCGTGTTTTTGGTAAGATAGGGGATGCATTCAAATCCAAGGGCGCCATTACAATATTTAAATGATATTTCTGCATGGGTATCCTGTGTACAGGAACAGGAGCTGCTGCCCCAGCTGATAGTGAACACTGCGGCCAGAATGATGCAGGCAAAGGCAAGTTCCCTCCTGCTTCTTGATGAGGATGGGCAAACCCTTCGGTTTGAAATCACAACAGGCGCCAAAAAAAAAGAGATTAAAAACTTTCACGTCAAGCTGGGCCAGGGGATTGCAGGCTATGTCGCCGAGACCGGCATTCCCTTGCTGGTGGAGGATGTAAACAAGGATCCACGGTGGCTTAGCGTTATCAGTAAAAATATTGATTTTAAAACCACTTCCATTGCCTGTTCCCCTTTAAAAATTGATTCAGATATCATTGGTGTGCTTCAGATTGTGGATCGAGTGGATGGGCATTTTTTTGATCAGGACGATCTGGATACCTTAAATGTTTTTGCCAATGTCTGTGCCAAGGCCATCCACAACTCGCGGCAGGTGGAAAGTGTAAACCGAAAAAATATTGAATTGACAGAGCAGGTTGCACAGAAAAATCAAATCGTTGGAAATAGTCCGGAAGTAAAAAAGGCAGTCTCAGATGCCCTTAAAGTTGCAGCGACTAAAGCCAGCGTGATGGTATTGGGGGAAAGCGGTACCGGAAAAGAGCTGATGGCCCGCCTGATTCATCGGCAAAGCGCAAGAAAAGATTTTCCCCTGGTGGTTTTAAATTGCGGTGCTTTAACAGAATCCCTTCTGGAAGATGAATTGTTTGGTCATGAAAAAGGGGCGTTTACCGGGGCCGTTGCCTTAAAAAAAGGTAAGTTTGAACTGGCGGACAAGGGGACTATCTTTTTGGATGAAATCGGGGAGATGAGTTTGAATATGCAAACCCGGCTTTTGAGAGTACTCCAGGAAGGCACCTATTACCGGGTGGGAGGCAGTCAAAAAATTTGTGTGGATGTCAGGGTTATTTGTGCAACAAACAGGGATATTGAACGAGAAGTTCAGAACAAAATGTTCAGGGAGGATCTTTATTATCGATTGAATGTGGTCCAGATAAAAAACCCGCCCCTGAGAGATCGCAACACAGATATTGTGTTGTTGGCCCAATATTTTCTGGAATACTTTAGAAAACAACAGGCAAGACCGAATCTTGAATTTTCCGCCCAAACCCTTCAGATTATTAAAACACACGCCTGGCCGGGCAACATACGAGAGCTTAAAAATGCAGTTGAGCGCGCAGTGATTATGTGTGAAGGTCCCATGATATCTGCCGAAGACCTGCCGTTTTTTGTGGTTGAAAAAGATCCTGTTGCTTTTAATAATTTAAATTTAAAACAGGCGATACATGGTTTTAAAAAAAAACATGTAATCCATACCCTTCAATCCGTCCAAGGTAACAGAACTAAAGCGGCTAAAATTCTGGATATTCAACGCACCTATCTTTCTCGGCTCATAGCTGAGCTTGGAATCAAAGGGATATAAAACAGGGGCATCATCCCTTGTTTAATTCTGCGAGAAGGTCTTTCGCTTTTTTGGCACCCGGAAATTTTTTGTCCAGTTCCAGGGCCCTTGAAAGTTCTTTTTTGGCCAGCTCAATATCTCCTTTCTTATTGTAGGCAAGTCCCAGGTGGTAATGAACAGTTGGATTGTCGGGAATGCTTTTCAGGCTTTCAATAAATTCACCCACTGCATTGCCGTAGAGTCCTTTTTTATAGTATGTCCATCCAATTGTATCCATGACCCCCGGATCATCGGGAAGTTTTTCCTTTGCGATTCTTGCAAACTTCAGGGCCTCATCGAATTTGTCGGTCCTCTCTGCAAGATGGTAGGCAAGGTTATTTGCGGCAGGGGCAAAATTTGGATCAATCTCAAGGGCTTTTCTATAATGCTTTTCTGCTATTTCAAAGTTTTTTTCCATTTCAGACAGGGTGGCCAGCATCATGTGGGGGGAGGCAATACCTGGATTTTTTTCAAGGATTGTTTCGTATTGGGAGATTGCTTTTTTCAACTCTTTTTGGGAGATGAAAATTTGTGCCAGGGAACTATAGGATCTTAAGTAGTCCGGATCGGTTTCAATGGCCCTTTCAAAGGATGCGGCGGCATTATCAAGGTCTTTTTCAATGAGATATACCGAGGCCTGGACATTGTACACGATGGCTTTATTTCTTTTATTATCCTTTGCAACATCCAATTGCTGTTGACACAGGGAGTGGGCCTGTTCAAAGTTTTCCAAAAGTGTGCTGTTTCTTACCCTTAGACTGAATACGTCCATCAATTCTTTGTTTAGGGATTGGGCTTTTCCAAGCAATTCTTCGGCTTTGACATATTGTTTTTGGGCGGAGAAAAAATAGGCCAGGCGATAATAGCCAGCAGGATTTTTTGGATCTGTCTCGATCAATTTTTTATAGTCTTGTTCCGCCTCTTTCAATTTTCCCAGGCCCAGTTGGGAATTGGCCCGTATCATCAGGGCCGGGTATATTGAATCATTTGTTTCTAAAATTTGGGAGGTGAGCTCCAAGGCGAGGCCAAAGGAGCCTTGACGAAGATAAATATCAGCCAAAAGAAGACGTGATCTGATAACATCGGGTTTTAGTTCAACTGATTTTGCTACCGACTCGGCTGCCTGGTTTATGTTGCCAAGCCCTAAATGGCATAGCCCTTTGAAATAATGAACCATGGGGGCATTGGGTTCTTCTTTTTCAAGGCTGTTTAAAATGGGAAGTGCTTTATCAAATTCTTTTTTAAAAATAAAAATTTCACTTTGAAGAATTCTTGCAGGCGAGAACTTGGGTCTTTGTTCAAGGATTTGTGACACCAGCTTTTCAGCCGCATCCATATTTTTTGTTTTGTACTGGAATCGCGCCAGGGTTTGTTTGGCAGAGATATCTTCCGGCGCTATTGTGACGGCTTTTTCCAGTAATTCCAGCGCTTTTTCCTGATTGCCAACCACATCGTAAAATCTTGCAAGGCTTAGATAGGGTTTAACCGTATCCGGTGCTATTTCCACCGCTTTTTTATACGCCTCTTCTGCCAGGGTTTGTTTTTGTGTTCGTAGATAAAAATTTCCAAGAACGATCTGATGGTTTGCATTGTCAGGATTTTCCTGTGCAGATAATTTGAGTTGGGCCTCGGCTTTTACAAGGTTTTTCCGGCTGATGTAATAACTGACAAGAACACCCCTTGGCTGATTTTTATTGGGGGCTGCATCCACGGCTTTGAGCAAAAGTGCCTCTGCCTCGTCAAATTTTTTTTGAAAGCTTTTCAGTCTGGCCAGTCCCTGGAGGGAAGCAATATGGGTGTTTTCAATTTCGAGGATTTGCTCAAAAATATCTTCAGCCATATCCATTTTCTTTTGCTGGATCAAAACGTTTGCTTTTAAAAAAAGTGCATCAATATTTTTATTATCCTGGGCCAGGATTTTATCTATTCTGATTTGGGCCTCATCCTGTTTTTTCCCTAAAAAATAAAGTTTTGCAAGGTTGGTAAGCGCCGGGATATTATCCGGAGCGATTTTTTCCACCTGGGAATAGGTTGTAAAGGCTTGCCGTCCCTGGCCAAGCTTCATCATTGTGTCCCCGAGTTTAATCAGTGCATCAGTGTATTGACTGTCTATCTGGATGGCATTTTTAAACTCAATTTCAGCTTTTTTATACTCTTTTGCCTCAAAATAATCGTTTCCTTTGTTAAAGTGGCTCAATTTTTTATCTTGGTCATTTGCACACCCCATGGCAAGAATCAACAGGATAAGGGTAACAAGGATGAGCTTTAAACGAAATTTCATGAATCGCCTCCGGACATATTTATATGATAGATAGATCTTTTTATATTAAAATAATACCATTTGGTTCGCTATTAGTATTACGCGGGGTTGATAGTTGTCAATTAAAACTTCATCCTGAATGGATAAGAAGAAAATTTTAACAGTTGAATTATTCACCCCCAAGCACTTCAATTTCGACACGCCGGTTCATCATTCTGCCCCAGGCCGTGTTATTGCTTTCAATGGGATTTTTACTGCCCAATCCTTTTATTTTAATCTGGTTCGGTTTTACACCCTTGCCAAGAAGAAAGCTTCTCACAATGTTTGCCCTGAATTCAGACAGTTTTTGATTATAACTATTATTCCCCCCAGAATCAGTAAAGCCTGAAATCAGAACCATTGCGCCAGGATTCATAACCAGACTCTCTGCAAATTTTTTTAGATTCTCAAAACCAGGTTTGCTAAAATCATTGGTATCATATTCAAACCTGACGATTACCTTATCTTTTGGCAGCACGGGGATTGTTTTTTGTATTTTAAACTCTTTCTGGTCTTTGTCTGGTTCAACCGCTGCTTGGTTTTTCAGGGGGTCAGTGTAAATAGTCTGACTGAGGTTTTCGTCGGGAATACTTTCCTGGATTGGCTGAACATGTTCAGGTTCTGCCAAGTTTGAGGTCTTCTTTGATTTTACGGTATCTTTTGGCTTTATTGTTTCATCCTGGGCTATTATTTGAAGCGGAGATGGTTTTGAAATTATGTTATCATTATTTCTTTTTGGTATCGGCATTCGCTTTTCGGGTGCCTTATCAGGTCCTAACGATTGAGGTTTCTCGTTATCTTTGAATGAATTGGGCAGCAGCAGTAAGATGATTTGATTTTTTAAAATACCAAGGCGGTCATTTGCCAGGGAAACAGATTGTTTAAACTGCCCAGGAAAGATAAAAAAACAGGAGAGAAAAAAAAAGAGCAAAAAAGCCAACACCCATATTATGGATCTGCTTTTTCGGGGGGTGGGTTTCGGTTGTTTGGGAAGGGGTAAAAATGGTTGGGCTTTTATCACCGTGGCGGGCCTGGGATGGTTTGGGGTGAAGCCATTGATATCCCGGTTGCTGACATGGGCCGGGATTTTTAACTCTTTGGCACATTCTTTTACAACCAGGCGATCTATCTCCATTTTAGCATTCACATATCCCGATAAAAGGCAATGATCACAAATAATATTGATCCGCCGGGGAAATCCGCCTGAGTACATGAATATTTCCTGGACAGCTGTGGTATCAAAAATTGGTTTGGTTGTCCCTGCCACCTTTAGCCGGTGCTTAATATATTCAGCCGTTTCATCGGGGGTCAGGGGGTCAATGTTGTAATTTAAGGTCAGTCGCTGCCGTACCGCTCTGTTTTGTTGCTGATTGAGGATTTCATTGAACTCATTTTGGCCGACAAAAAAAATATTGATCAGTTTGGCATCGGTTTTTTCGATATTTGATAACAGACGAATCTCTTCGAGCATTTCCTGGGTTAGAAGTTGAGACTCATCAATGATGAGCAATACTTTTTTATTGGTTTCATGGGCTGCCATTAAAAATTGTCTAAAATGGATCAGAAAAGTTCCTTTGGTGGAAAACTCTTTGTCCATACCAAATGCCAGGGCAATGAAATTGAGAAAATCCATTTTCTCAAGACTTGGGTCCGGGATCGAAGCCACGATAATATCCTCACTCAAACTTTCAATCAAAGAATTGATCAGAGAGGTCTTTCCCGTTCCCACGTCTCCGGTTAACAGCAAAAACCCTTTATTATCCAGGATTCCGTATTTTAAGGTGGCCAATGCTTCCTTGTGTTTTTCTCCAAACCACATAAACGCTGGGTCAGAACTGATCTGGAAGGGTTTTGAATGAAGATTGTAAAATGAAGTATACATAATTTTAGGCTATAAGCTGTGAAGAAACTCCATATCTTTGAGTTGGGTGTTTTTAGTGCCGATGACAACCACTTCAATCCTGTTTTCTAATTTTCTAAAATAGAGACGTCCATTATAGGCGAATAATACTTCAAGACAAGTTGTTTTATGTTTTTTGCCTGAAAAAACCTTGCGTTTAATAATGACATTTTCAGGGTTCTGGTCCAATTGGTGGATCACTTCTTCCGCTTTGATTTGCTGGTCCTCGTTGAGACCGAGTAGTCCTGTCAGGGCTTTTCTGTTGATTTCGATATTTTTATACAACACTGAAAATAGCTTTGCCAGAAAATCAAATTCATTTCGCCGTATCTTTGCTCCTTTTCTTCTCTCATATCTTTGAAGGGTCGATTTAAGCTCATCGATTTCGTTTTCCCTGCTTTCTTTCAGTTCGATAAAGGTGTTGAGCTGTTCTTCAAGGGAAAGAATTTCCTCAAACATTTCTTCTTCGTTTATTTTTGTCTTTTTTTTATCGGTCTGGTATTTTGTATTCAGCACCTTAATATTCTCAAACAATCCCTGTCGTTCTTCCGTTAGCCCTTCCAGAATTTGTTGATGAAAGTATTCTTTTTCCTTCAGATCTTTGATCATTTCTCGTTTCGACTGACGATCCCTGGCCGCTTTGGAACTGCCGATTTTATAGAAGATGAAAAAAATCAATATAGAGAGCGCCGAATACAAAAACAAAATGATGTTGGCAATTTTTGATCCGTGATTCAGATTAATATGCGCCGTTACCGTAAGGTTGTTGTTCAGCAGTTCAAAGTTTTTATTGGCAATGGTTTGTGAATTATATTCCGGGTGAATGTCATTGGTCAAAGAATCTGTATTGCGATAGAGGGGGTAAATGATTTTACCCTGTGTGGTGCTCACCTGGATGGTGATTTCAAGGCCAGTATAATGAATCAGGACGTCTTGTTTCCGATAGGTATCTATATTATTGGCGATTTGTTTTTCTAAGTGGATCGTCCCGTTTAACAATGGCCTGGTATCTCCCACAATGATATTTTGAACTGCTTGCAGATAATATCTGTCCAGGTATTTTTGAGAGACACTAATGGTAACGATATACAAGATCGGGGTTAGTATGAGGCCTACAATGGCAACTTTTAATGGAAAAAACTTCATAAACGCACCAGGTTCTTATATTCAATCAAATAAATAGATGACTGACCATATATCAGAAAGTACTAATTTTCAACATTTTACGATAAATATATATTGACATATGTTTTTTGTGAACATATATCAATTATAGAATGACGTTCTATAATTGATCAGCTCTCTGTTCTATATAAAATTGACAAATGGCTGGCAACAGAAAGAGGAAACCTATGGGTGTAAAAGAAAGACGAGCTCTGGAAAAACAGATGAGACGCAATCAGATCCTGGATGCGGCACGAAAACTATTAATTTCCCAGGGGCTTGAAAATATTTCCATCAGTAAAATCTCCAGGGAAGCCCAATTGGGGGTTGGTACCATCTATTTTTATTATAAAAATAAAGAAGAAATTTTTATCGCCCTCCAGGAAGAAGGACTGGGCTTTTTATTTTCCGCCATTCAGCAGATTAAGAGGAAACAGCTGAATCCTGCGGAAAAACTCAAAGAAGTTGCAACCGCCTACTATAACTTCAGCCAGAATCAACAGGAGTATTTTAATATCATCAATTACTTTTTGTCATCTCCCAGGATTTTTTTCCAGGAGGAACAAAAAAAACTCATCGACATGTCAGGCAATAAGATTTTGATGGTCATTGAAACTATTCTCCTGGAAGGGGTTGAAGAGGGCTTTTTTCTTGAAGAAGACCCCAGAAAATTTTCAATTTTGTTCTGGGGGACGATTCACGGTTTGATTCATTTTAAAAAACTGGAACATACCACCCTTCAGAATGAAAATCATCAGCTTGTCTACAAGTACAGTGTGGATAAGCTGATCCAAAGTATACAACCATAATACGGGTGAATTTAATCCATTTAGGCAAGAGGAGGACAATGTGCAGGAATTGAAAAATAAAACCGCGTTGATAACCGGAGCCGGTAAGAAGTCCGGTATCGGGTATGCCATGGCCAAAAAAATGGCGGCCAAAGGCGCCAACATCATAATTGCAGATTTTGGAAATGCCCAGGACTTTAAGGCAGATGTGGGCACAGGATCCGTGGCGGAAATGGATCTTATCGCCCGAGAGCTTGAGGCGGAATACAAGGTTGCGACCCTTGCCGTTAATGTGGATGTGACCGCTACAAAAACCGTTGTCCAAATGGTTGCGACGATAAAATCTAAATTTTCAAGGGTTGATATCCTTTGCAACAATGCCGGCGCTACCTTTGGGGTCCCAAACGGGGTGCATACCTATGACGAGGATGCTTGGATAAAAACCGTGGATGTTAACCTTCACGGGGTTTTTCGGGTTTCCAAGGCCATCGTTCCTTTGATGCAGGAAAAGGGCGGCTGTATCATCAACACGGCCTCCCGGGCCGGCAAGGTTCCGCCGTTGTTTAATGGTGCCTATGCCGTATCCAAGGCCGGGGTGATCATGCTGACCAAGGTCATGGCCAGAGAATTATCCGGTTTCAAAATTCGGGTCAATGCGATTTGCCCGGGACAGATAATGACAGATCTTGAACGCTGGCGGTTTGGGCTTGAGGCGCAATTTTTAAATACCAGTGTTGAAGAACAGGAACAAAAAATGTGTGAGACCATCCCCCTGGGCAGAATAGGAACGCCTGGTGAAGTGGCAGATATGGCCGTTTTTCTGGCGACCGATGCCTCTTCCTATGTGACGGGTCAGGCACTCAATATTTGCGGCGGACAATTAATGGAATTGTAATTACGGCTTCGGTTGCCTATCAAATCTTATTTGAAAAAGGAGTAAACATGGAAACAATTACGGGTGCAGAACTTGTCGCACAGGCATTAATTGACAGAAAAATAAACCATATATTTTCATTGAGCGGCGGGCATATTACCCCTATTTATCAACATCTTGAGGGCTCTGATGTTAAAATTTACGATACCCGGCACGAGCAGTCAGCGGTTTTTATGGCCGAAGCCTGGGGAAAAATGACCAGAAAGGCAGGGGTGGCAATGGTTACCGCTGGCCCCGGGTTCACCAATGCATTGACCGGGGTTGCCAGCGCTCATTTTTCCAACACCCCTCTGGTGTTGATCGCAGGCTGTGTGGGACTGGACAATAAGGAAAAACTGGATCTTCAGGACATGCCCCAGGAGGCGGTCATCAAGCCCATGGTCAAAAAAGCCCTTGTCTGCCAGAAGGCCGAACGGGTCGTTGAATATGTGGACATGGCCTTTAGGATTGCAGAAAGCGGAAGACCGGGGCCGGTTTACCTGGAATTTCCCATTGATGTGCTCAATGCTCCGGTTGATAAGGCTAGTGTTCGTCATACCCACACCTGTGTCAGCTCCCACCCCTCGGATCCTGCCAAGGCCAAATCTTTGATGGAGATGATTCAGGCGGCACAAAAACCCCTGGTGATTGCCGGTACCGGTGCCTGGCAGTCACATGCAGAAGCTGAGCTTAAAGCTTTTATAGAGGCCACGGGTATTCCGTTGTTTACCTCACTTTCCGGCCGGGGAATATTGTCCGATACCCATCCCCTGTGCTTTGAAGGTGCCCTTGCTATCCGCCCCGGCGGCGGGTTTGCGGCTTACATTGAAACCGATCTTGTGATTATTCTCGGTACCCGGCTGTCCCTTTATTATATGTTTGGGGATGTTTTCAACCCGGAAGCAAAAATTGCCCAGGTGGATATCCTACCCGAAGAGATTGGCAGGAACAGGAGTGTTGATCTCGCCATTGCCAGTGATATAAAAGGTTTTTTAACCCAATGCAACGCATTGATTGAACAGGAAAACGCCAGCGCTTCTTTGATAGAGAAATTTACTCCCTGGATAGACACAGTGAAAACAGCCCATGAACAAGGCAAGTCCTTTGCTCAAAATGACTGGGCATCGGATAATATTCCCATCCACCCCATGCGCCTTGCAAGGGAAATTAATGAATTCATGGACCAAGAAGATGATATTGTGGTGGCAGACGGGGGGGATACCACCACCTGGCTTGGCATGACACGAACCTTGAAAGTTCCCGGCACCTATCTGGACTATGGAATTTTCGGGTCCCTTGCGGTTGGGCTGCCCTATACCAATGCTGCCAAATTGTTGTATCCGGACAGCCGGGTGATCCTCATGACCGGGGATGGGTCTGTGGGATTTAATTTCATGGAGTTTGAAACAGCCATTCGAAAGAACCGTCCCATAGTCGTTGTGATTTCCAATGACCTTGGGTGGGGGATGATCCGTCACAGCCAGGAAATCAGAATCGGTCATGCCATAGAGGAGGGTACCTTTATTGGTCGTGTGGAGTATCATAAAATGGTCGAAGCCATCGGGGGGAAAGGGTATTACGTCGAAGATCCCAAGGATATCAGGCCAGCCCTTGAAGATGCCTTTGCCTCGGGCAAAGTTTGCTGTATAAATGTAATGGTGGATCCGACCACTGTAAGCCCGGCCAGTATGGCATTGGCCAATGTAGGAGCCTACAAAGCATAGATTAATTTTCTTAAATATTTATCAAAGAAAGGGGGACACGCGTATGGATCCTGTTACACTCGATCAGGTGCGATTGAATTTCAACCCGACGGGGATTGCCATCATCAATGCGGCCATTGGACTCATGATGCTGGGTGTTGCCCTGGAATTGAGAATAGAAGATTTTAAGCGAATAATAACAAGCCCGAAGGCGCCTGTCCTAGGGCTTGTTGCCCAATTTTTGCTCCTGCCCGCCTTTACCTTTTTGCTGGTTCTCGTTATCAAACCTTATCCCTCCATCGCCCTTGGCATGATGCTGGTGGCAGCCTGTCCCGGTGGGAATCTTTCCAACATTGTCACCTATCTGGCCCAGGGAAACACGGCTGTTTCCATCAGCATGACGGCGGTTTCAACGGTTGCCGCCATTGTGATGACCCCCCTGAATATATCTTTTTGGGGGAGTATGAATCCTGCCACCAGCGCCATCATGAAACAGGTCAGTCTCAACCCCGTTGATGTGTTTGTCACGGTTTTTCTGATCCTTGGGATTCCGCTGATCACGGGTATGACCCTGGGCCACACTTATCCGAGTCTGGCCCAAAAGGTAAAAAAACCCTTTAAAATATTTTCCCTGGTTTTTTTCCTCATCATTGTCTGTGGTGCCCTGGCTGCCAATTGGCAAAATTTTCTCACCTATATAGGCCTTGTGGTCTTTGCTGTTCTGATCCACAATGCCCTGGCGTTGAACCTGGGCTATTGGTCCGCCAGAATTGTCGGGCTTCCGGAAAGGGATTGCCGGGCGGTCTGTGTTGAGGTGGGAATTCAAAATTCCGCCCTGGGACTGGTGCTGGTGTTTAATTTTTTCGATGGCCTCGGGGGAATGGCCATTCTGGTTGCCTGGTGGGGAATCTGGCATATTATTGCAGGGCTTGTGACCGCCTTTATCTTTACCCGGAAAAAACTGCCGAAAACTGAGGTGGTCAGTGATTAGGCGGTCCTTTGCAAACAAAGTGGTCCTGGTGACAGGCGGTGCTTCGGGAATTGGGCTCGCCACCTGCCGGGAATTTGCCGGGGCAGGGGCTAAAATTGCCATGCTCGACATGGATGAGACTGCCCTTCAACTTCAGGGCTCTGAATTTAAAGGGCAGGGATTTGAGGTCCTGACCCTGGTTTGTGATGTGACAAACGCGGCTGCCTGTGAAAATGCCGTTGAAAGGGTTATCCGCCATTATGGTGCCATTGATCTGTTGTTTAACAACGCGGGTATTACCCAGAGGGGATTGTTTGAACGAACAAAGGTTGCGGCCATTGAACGGGTCATGGCCGTTAATTTTTACGGATCCTTGTATATGACCAAGGCCGCTCTTCCCAGTCTGATTGCGCAACGAGGGATGATCCTTGTCAACGAATCTGTTGCCGGTGTGGCACCGCTTTTGGGAAGATGCGGTTACAGTGCCAGCAAACATGCCCTCCACGGGTTGTTCACCTCCTTGAGATGTGAAATGAAACACAAGGGGGTTCATGTGATGATTGTTTGCCCCGGATTTATAAAAACCAATTTACAGGCAAGAGCCCTTGGCTGTGACGGTGAGATTGCCACCCGGGAACAGACCCGGGTGGGAAAGCAGCAGACCCCTGAATTTGTAGCCCGAAAAATTCATCTGGGTGCCCAAAAAGAGAAGTCCATGATGGTCTTCACCCTGATGGGGAAAATTGCTTATCTGGTTTCCAGGTTTGCACCCTCCCTGTATGAAAGGCTGATGACACAACAGTTCCGTGAAGAATTGGAATAACCCTCTCTTCTTACAAGCTAGTATAGATCGACTTCGAGATCCATCTGATCCTGTATTAGTTCTTTGAATTCAACACAGAAAAGATGTATGTAGAAAATGAGAGAACCAACGGGCGAACCGGATAATTTTTAAGTCCTGCTTTCATTTTTCTAATTTCACCAACTCTTCTAAAATCAAATTGAATATGGTAAGTAATTAGTCTTATGATTAATGATATCTGCAAACAAGGATTTGCCATGGAAGAAAAAAAAGCGCCCCCCCCCAAACCACCCCAGATGAGTCCCTATGTTTTTACCTTTCTTTTAATGGGGTTCGGTCTCTGGTGTTTTTGGGACGGATGGCTCACAACCGATCCTGACATGGCTGACCATGCGCTGTTTAATCAGGTTTTAAGCGCTGTATTGATTCCCTGGGCTGTTTGGGATTTTTTCAAAGTCAAAAAGCGCAATAAATCAGGAAAAAACAAGGAAACATGAAAATTTTCC
Organism: Desulfobacteraceae bacterium; assembly: GCA_016743945.1. GTDB lineage: Bacteria > Desulfobacterota > Desulfobacteria > Desulfobacterales > Desulfobacteraceae > NBML01. Next base: position 64,897 of record JADGFI010000021.1, on the reverse strand, counting down.
TTGAATTTATTTCCTTCTGCTATAGATATTGCGGAAAACCTAAATAATTAGTACCAAGATAATAAGCTGAATTTATTTAATGTTTTTATTATCTGGTATTTTTTATTTGATTCTATTTGCAAATACTGCTATTTTTCCACCCTTAATTTTAAAATACAAGGATTTCATTTAAATGGGATCAGAAACAATAGACAGGACCCTTGATAAAAGCCTGCTAAAAGAAATAAATAAACGCAGAACCTTTGCCATCATCAGCCACCCGGATGCAGGCAAGACCACATTGACGGAAAAACTGCTGCTTTTCGGCGGTGCCATTCAACAGGCCGGGGCTGTAAAATCCAGAAAAATTGAAAGAGCGGCCACCTCTGATTTTCTTTCCATTGAACAGGAAAGGGGCATCTCTGTCAGTTCCTCGGTGATGAAGTTCAATTACAAAAATTATGAAATCAATCTGCTGGATACTCCCGGGCATAAGGATTTTTCCGAAGATACCTACAGAGTGCTCACGGCAGTGGATTGTGCCGTCATGATCATTGACAATGCAAAGGGGGTGGAGCCCCAGACCCAGAAACTCATGGAAGTCTGCCGCATGCGCAATACCCCCATCATCACCTTTATCAACAAATTGGACAGGGAAGGGATGGAGCCCCTGGATATTTTTGAAGATATTGAAAATAAACTCCAGATTGAATGTATCCCTTTGACCTGGCCCATTGGCATGGGAAAACGGTTTAAAGGGGTATACAACCTTGAAAAAAAGGAACTGGGAATATTTTCCCCTGGATACAGTCCCAAGGACGATGACGGTATTCTCATCAACGATCTTGGAGATGTTCGCCTTGATGAATTGATTACCCCGTCCCAGGCAGATTCTCTTAGGGAAGACGTGGATCTGATCGCAGGAGCCTCGGAACCCTTTGATCTTGATCTCTACCTGAACGGCACCCAGACCCCGGTTTTTTTCGGATCTGCCATCAACAATTTCGGGGTCAAAGAAATGCTGGACGCCTTTGTTCAAATAGCACCGCCACCCGGGATTCGGCCCTCTGCCACAAGGGATGTGCACCCTCAAGAAAAGGCTTTTTCCGGCTTTACCTTTAAAATCCAGGCCAACATGGATCCCGAGCACAGGGACAGGATTGCTTTTTTTAGAATCTGTTCCGGTAAATTTACCAAGGGCATGAAGGTGAGGCACCATAGAATCGGTAAAGATATTAAAATTTCCAATGCCACCTTTTTTTTGGCCCAGGAGAGAAGCAATATTGAAGAAGCCTATCCCGGTGACATTATCGGCATTCATAACCACGGCACCATAAAAATTGGAGATACCTTTACCACCAAAGAGCCTTTAAAATTTTTGGGAATTCCCAATTTTGCACCGGAGCATTTCAGGCGGGTCCTGTTAAAGGATCCCTTGAAGGCCAAGGCCCTGACCAAGGGATTGACACAATTGGCCGAAGAGGGCACCATCCAGGTTTTCCGGCCTTTGATGGGGAACATGCATGTCATAGGAGCTGTGGGGGTACTTCAGTTTGACGTCACCATGGCCAGACTCAGAGCTGAGTACAGTGTCAATGCCGGTTGTGAAAGTATTGATCTATCTGTTGCCCGTTGGGTGACAAGCGATGATGACCAAATTTTAAAAGAGTTTACACGAAGAAATGAGTCAAGCCTTGCAAGGGATGCAGAAGGGAGGCTTACCTTTTTAACCACAAGTGAATACCAGCTTGGGTTTGCCATGGAAGAATGGCCCAAAATTCAGTTTCATAAAACAAGAGAGCACAATTTATAATTCATCATGCTTAATTATTAAAAAGGGGAAATAACGATGACAGATCAAAGAATTTACAATTTCAATGCTGGTCCTGCTGCCCTGCCGCTTTCTGTTCTGGAAGAGATTCAGGCATCTTTCTTGAACTTTAAAAATTCAGGCATGTCAATTACCGAAATCAGTCACAGATCCTCCTATTTTGATGAGGTTATAAATGATGCCGTGGAGCGGGTAAAACGACTCTTAAAGCTGGATGATCGATTTCATGTTTTGTTCGTCCAGGGAGGGGCTTCCCTGCAGTTTGCCATGATTCCCATGAACCTGCTCGCCCCGGATGACGCTGCTGATTATATTAATACCGGTACCTGGTCCACAAAGGCCATTGCCGAAGCCCAAAAAATGGGAAAATCCGTCCATGTGGTTGCCTCGTCCGAGGACAAGAATTTTTCCTATATTCCCCAAAATATTGCCTTTAACCCCTCTTCAAAATTTGTTCACCTGACCTCCAATAATACCATCAAGGGCACCCAGTTCTATGAATTTCCCGATACAAAGGGGATTCCCATCGTTGCGGATATGTCATCGGATATTTTTTCAAGACCCCTTCCCATGGAAAAATTCGGGCTAATCTATGCCGGTGCCCAGAAAAATCTGGGGCCGTCGGGCACCTGTATGGTGATCATCCGCAAAGATCTTGTGGATTCAGGCAATGAGAATCTGCCGACCATGCTCAAGTATTCCACCTATTCCACTAAAAATTCCATGTACAATACCCCGCCCTGTTTTGGTATTTACACCATAGACCTTGTTCTTAAATGGATTGAAGAGGAAATGGGCGGTATTGAAAAAATGGAAGAACACAATATTAAAAAGGCCGATGTCCTTTATGACGCGATTGATGCCAGCTCTTTTTACACCACCACGGCGGAAAAATATTCCCGGTCCCTGATGAACGTCACCTTTCGTCTGCCCAGCGAAGACCTTGAGCGAGACTTTGTCGAAAGGGCGAATCAGCACGGACTTGGGGGGCTTAAGGGCCATCGGTCGGTTGGGGGATGCCGGGCTTCCATTTACAATGCCGCCTCCATGGAAAGCATGTACGCCCTGGTTGAATTCATGGAGTCCTTTGAAAAGGAGAACAAATAATGAAGGTGCTTGTCAGTGACAAAATGGACGAGGCAGGCATTGATATTTTTAGAAATAATGACCGGATAGAGGTGGATGTCAATACCGGACTGTCCCCGGAAGAACTGCTCACCATCATCGGCAAGTATGATGCCCTGGCTGTTCGAAGTTCCACAAAAGTAACAAAGGAACTCCTTGAGGCCGCCGTTAATCTAAAGGTGGTGGCAAGAGCCGGTATCGGCCTGGACAATGTGGATATTGACGAAGCCACCAAACGAGGGGTGGCAATAATGAATACCCCCGGCGGCAATACCGTCACCACGGCAGAGCATGCCATTGCCATGATGATGGCCCTCACCCGGAATATCCCCCGGGGGACGGCTTCGTTGAAGGCGGGCAAATGGGATAAAAAGCTTCTTCAGGGGCGTGAAATTTCTAATAAAACCCTTGGGGTGGTAGGTTTTGGTAATATCGGTTCCATTGTCGCAACCCTTGGCAAGGGCCTGAAAATGAAGGTGATTGTCTATGACCCCAATATTTCTTCTGACCATATTGAAAAAGCGGGCTTTGAATATGTCACCCTGGATCAATTGTATCAGCGTGCCGACTATATCACCATCCATGTGCCGAAAATGGATGCCACCATTGATTTGCTGGATGCCGAAGCTTTTGAAAAAATGAAGGACGGAGTGATGGTGATCAATTGTGCCCGGGGCGGTATTATCAATGAAACCGCTCTTTATGATGCCATACTATCGGGAAAGGTGGCCGGCGCTGCCCTGGACGTTTTTTCCACGGAACCCCCGGGAGAGAACCCGCTGCTGACACTGGAGGAGGTGATTGCCACTCCCCATCTGGGGGCCTCCACCCAGGAGGCCCAGACCAATGTGGCCGTGGCCGCTGCCAACCAGATCATTGCCTATCTTCTGGAAGATACTGTGATCAATGCCGTGAACGTGCCCTCTGTTACCGGAGAAATTCTCAAACAATTGCGCCCCTTTTTGTATCTGGCGGATAAAATGGGCAAGCTTCAGGCCCAGGTCACCAAGGGCGGTATCAAACAGGTGGACATTGAATATATCGGAAAATTTCCAGACCTGGATTTGAAACCTGTTACCATTAATGCCATCCGGGGACTCCTGTCAGAATTTGCCAAATATGAAGTCAATTCGGTCAATGCCATCTCCTTTGCCAATGAAATGGGAATAAAAATTACGGAATCCACCTCCCGGGAGGCCGGCAATTTTTTGCACCTGATCCGGATGACGGTTGTGACCGATGACGCGTCCAATATTGTGGAAGGGACCATCTTCGGAAAGGATGACGCCAGAATTGTCAGGATCAATAAATTTCGACTGGAAGTTATTCCGGAAGGACATCTGGGACTGATTCACAATGTGGACAAACCAGGTTCCATAGGTTCCATAGGCGTCTGCCTGGGCAAACACAATATCAATATTTCAAGGATGATGGTGGGCCGGGAGGAAGACGGCCAGAGAAATATCATTTTCCTTCGGACCGACACCCCTGTCCCGCCAACGGTGGTACAGGAAATTATAGACCTTGGCCTTGTCATTCATATGACAACCTTTGAATTGTAGGATTTTGTAAATTTAGAAATGATAGATCCAAAAAGAAAGATCCCTTATAACTACACCTCAGCAGACGACGACCAGATCATAGATCATCTTTTTGGATCTACCTTCCTGGAAGAGATACGTTCCTTGGAAATCCAGAAAGGAACAGGGAGATCCTCCCGCTTGCTCCATAGATTCATGGGAGATCTGTTTATTATCCAGAGAAATTCGTTTTTATTCCAGGAATTGGTGGAGCATCCTTTCCAGCGAAAACGGTTGTTCTCAGAATTTGAAAATGATTTTAATACCATTGAAGAGAATGCCGACCATGAAGCTGTTTTTTCGGTTCTTGCAACCTGTAAGGCTGCCCTTAAAGATCTTTGCCAACAAATCAAGTCGGTCGTTTCCCTCCAGCAACGGATTTTGCAAACCTTGGGAACTGTGATCGGGAAAAAAAATATTTATTTTGATCCCTTTACCATCACGGCCCATGCCACCGATGCAACTGACTGGCGGCGGTTTTCACCCCTTGCCATTCTGAGACCTGATCGAGAAGACCAGATGCCCCTTTTGCTCAAAAAGGTCAAGGCATTGGGATTTCACATCATCCCCAGGGGAGCCGGCACCGGATTGACCGGAGGCGCCACCCCGCTTTCACCCACCTGTGTGATGATTAACACGGAAAAACTTAACCGAATATCAGAAGTTGTACATACAACAAACTCCCTTGGTCAACCTTACGCCAGCATGGAAGTTGAAGCCGGGGTCATCACCCAGGACGCAATGGATGCCGCAAAGTCTTGTGGTCTTATTTTTGCCACGGATCCCACCTCTTCCTGGGCCAGTACCATTGGGGGGAATCTGGCTGAAAATGCCGGAGGGAAAACTGCTGTGCTGTTTGGCACGGCAATAGACAATGTGCTTGCCTATAAAATTACCATGCCCAGCGGGAGTTTTCATACCGTTGAACGCCAGGATCACCCCTTAAGAAAAATTCTTCCCGAAGATACCCTTGTTTTTAATATTTTAGATGAGACGGGTCAAAAAATTACGACCATTCATCTTACCGGAGAACAAGTTCGAAAAAAGGGGCTGGGCAAGGATGTTACCAACAAGACCCTGAACAGGTTGCCGGGTATCCAAAAAGAAGGGTGTGACGGAATCATCACATCGGCCACCTTTATCCTCTATCCTGCGTTTAAATTTAAGAAAACAGGATGTATTGAATTTTTTGGCAATGACATGACCGAGGCCGGCCAGGTGATTACCGCCATCTCCAATACCTTTGCCAATGGAGCGTCGTCCAATAAAACATCCTCCTCCATGGCTCCCTCTCTTATGGCCCCCTCTCTTATGGCATTGGAACATTTTGATGAAGAATATATCAAGGCCATTGGCTACAAAACCAAACAATCGGTTGGGGATCGGCTCAAGGCGGTATTGCTCATTGATATGGTTTCCAATGACGCCCTGGCCCTTGACAGGGGTATCGCAACCCTGGAAAAAATTTTAGCCCCCTATGACAAAACCGGGCTTACCATTGCCAAGGATCGAACAGAAGCCAAACGATTCTGGGAGGATAGGAAGCGACTTGGGGCCATTGCAGCCCATACCAATGCCTTTAAACTCAACGAAGACATTGTCCTGCCCATCGATTCATTGGCCGCCTTTGTTCGGTTCATTGATGAGGCCAACCTGGAAGAAAAAAAATACAACCAGACCTGTATCATTCAAGATATTGTCTCGTATCTGGACAGGGCCATTCCCCTGTCAGATCCGGAATGGCTCGGTAAAAAAGTGGGTCGGTTAAAGGATCTGGCCTATAATACCCGGAAAAAACTGGAAATTGCTTCCAGGGATGCCTTGGAAGCGGCCATCCATTCGAAAAATTTTTACAGCCAGGTGGTTGAAGATCTCCGGGGGTATTCCCTTTTATTGGAAAATATCGAAACCATACACAAGACAACCGGTTCCCGGTTGATTGTGATTGCCACCCACATGCATGCAGGGGATGGCAATGTTCATGTGAATATTCCTGTTTTATCCAATGACCGGGAAATGATGAAACGGGCCAACCAGGCAGCGGATAAAGTGATGGAAAGGGCGGTTGCCCTAGAAGGAGTCGTTTCCGGGGAACATGGCATCGGGGTTACCAAGTTCAAGTACCTGGACAAGCGGATCATTGATGAATTTAATGACTATCGAAAAATCATTGACCCCACGGGGCTCATGAATCCGGGAAAACTATTTGAACCTGATATCATCAACAAGGTGTTTACTCCTTCTTTTAACCTGCTGGAACTTGAAGCCAGGATTTTAAAGCATGGATCCTTGTCCCACCTTGCTTTGAGTATTGCCAATTGTGTCCGTTGCGGTAAGTGTAAATCAACTTGTCCGGTGTTTTATCCTAGTCAAAATATGTTTTTCCACCCGAGAAATAAAAACCTGGCCATAGGGGCGCTTATCGAAGCATTGCTCTATATTACCCAGCGAACCCAGTCCACCGGGTTTGAGATTCTCAAAAATCTGGAGGAAATAGCCGACCATTGCACCATCTGTCACCGCTGTATGATAAAATGTCCTGTGAATATTGATTCAGGGAAGATTGCCATTGAAGCCCGGGCAATTTTAAAAAATATGAAATTCAAACATACCCCCCTGTCCACCCGGGTAACCCTCAAATATTTGGCCAGTAAAAATGAGACCATGAACAAGGTGTTAAGAACAACTCTTTTAGGGGCCGGCGGTTTTCTTCAAAGAACCGGGGTTAAACTAGCATCTCCCTTTTCAATTATCAAGCCCCTGGGGGAAACAAGGCCTTTTCAATTGCTGCAAACCCCTGTATCCAAATCCGGGTTCCATACCCTGAGGTCTTTTTTGCCCAAGGCCCTTAAAAATCAGGCGATTCTTATGGAACCTGCGGGCCAGGCAGCATCAACGGTCTTTTATTTCCCGGGATGCGGAAGTGAACGTATGTTTTCAAAGATATCCATGGCCTCTGTTTTTTTGTTGTTGTCAAACAACCATCGGGTTGTTTTACCGCCCCCCTATTTATGCTGCGGATATCCCCTGAAGGTCAATGCCCAAAAAAAGAGGTTTGATAGAATATTTCTTGAAAATATCATCATTTTCACCCAGATCCGGGATATGTTCCATGATCTTGAATTTGATGCCTGCATAGTTTCTTGCGGTACTTGTATGGAATCATTGGAAGAGCTTGGGGCACCATCGGTATTTGACTGTGATATAAAAGATATTTCAGGGTTTATTCTGGAAAATACCCCGGCTATTTCATCCGACGACGCCTATCTTTACCATGTCCCTTGCCATGACTCTTTAAAAGAGTCGGCAGCCCCCTTGCTTGCCCGTCAGGGAATAAAGGTTCAAAGCGTTCCGGGTTGTTGTTCCGAGGCCGGAACCCTCTCCATCTCCCGGCCGGATATCAGTCATTCCATGTTCCTGAGAAAACAAACGAACATCGACAGCACCACCAATAACAATAAAGGGCTGGAACAAAAAAGAAAGATCCTGACCAATTGCCCTTCCTGCATCCAGGGGCTTGGCAGGCAGCCAAAACTTGTCCCGGTTCACCTGGCAGAAGAACTTGCCCTCTTAACGGGAGGGGAAAACTGGCCCAACGCCTTTAAAGAACTGGTAAAATCCTGTGAAGTGATACCCTTTTAAACATGAATCTCTTATTGTTAGAAGAAAAAGATTTTATCGGGCCTGACACGGCTGCTGTATCCGGTCGCAGGTTTGATCACATTAAACGAGTACTCAAGGCCAAAACCGGATCCCGTCTGTCTTGTGGGGTGGTCAACGGCAAGATGGGAACCGCCTGCATCACTTCTTTTAACGCTGATTGCCTTGAAATGGAAGTAAGGCTGGATGCTGCGCCGCCAAAGCCGCTTCCCTTGACCCTTGTTCTGGCACTGCCCCGGCCCAAGATGCTCAAACGTATCATGGAAAGTGTCACTAGTCTGGGGGTAAAAGAAATCTATCTGGTTAATTCCTGGCGGGTTGAAAAAAGTTTTTGGAAAAGTCCGGTTTTGGAAAGGGCGAGCCTTGAACGCTATTTTCGTCTGGGGTTGGAACAGGGAAAAGACACCATGATGCCGGCTCTTTATCAGAAACGATTTTTTTCTAAATTTGTAAGAGAAGAATTGCCCGTCATTGGGCAAGACAGCCTTTGTCTCACTGCCCATCCCAAAACGGCTATTGTTTGTCCGACCAGTGTCAACGAACGGACAACCCTTGTGATCGGACCCGAGGGCGGGTTTATTGATCTTGAAGTGAAGACGCTTGAAGCGGCTGGATTTGACACTGTGAGTATTGGACAACGAATTTTAAAAGTAGAAACGGCAACCACCTATTTGATTTCACGGTTGTTTACTTGAAATCAGGGTTATTTTTTTGCGTCGGCTTTTTTGTCCTCCAAAATCTCCCATCTTGCATAGAGTTCTTGAACCGTTGATTCCGCTCGTTCCAGTTGGGAACAGATATCTGTCATCAGGGCTGTGTCTCGGATTACCTCGGGCGCCTGAATCTTTTGGGTGAGTTTTTCGACCAGGGCTTCCCCCTCAAGAATTGTTTGTTCAATATGTTCAAGTTCATATTTATCTTTATAGGAAAAGCGGGACTTTTCCCTTGGGGTGTTTTTTTTCGGAACACTTGTTTGAGGGGATTTTTTAATCGTTTCCGCGATGGCCTTGCGGCGGGTCATGATCTGGTTGAAATCCTTGTAAAACTGGGCACCGGCAGTGGGATCCAGGTAAAGGATTTTATGGCAGACCCTGTCCATGAGATACCGGTCATGGGAGACAATGATGACGGCACCGGGAAACTCCTGGATGCTTTGTTCCAATACTTCCAGGGAAAGGATATCCAAATCATTGGTGGGTTCATCCAGCAGGAGAATATCACAGGGTTCCAGCATGAGATTTGCAAGGATAATCCTGGCCTTTTCTCCGCCGGAAAGCCTTTTTATAGGCATGTCCAATTGGTCCGGCATGAATAAAAACCGCTTTGCCCAGGTGACCACATGGACGGACCGGCCTTTATAATTTACCGAATCTCCGCCGGCAGGATTCAATGCCTCGCGTAAAGGGATCTCTGGGTTTAATTGGGTCCTGTTCTGATCAAAGATGGAAATTCTCAGGTTTTCAGCCCACTTAACGGTTCCCTCATCGGCTTCGATATTTTTTTTGAGGATGGACAGCAAGGTTGATTTACCGCTGCCGTTTTCTCCGACCACGCCAAGGCAAAAACCCGGGCCCAGCTCAAAAGTGAGGTTTGAAAACAAGGGGGTCGCCTGGCCCGGAAATCCTTTTTTCAGGTTATGGACCTGGAGCAATTTTCGGGTTTGTCTGCCGGTCGCAGAAAAATCAATGTCCATTTTGACTGTCTGTCGATTCCTGTTTTTGAGTGACAAAAGCTCCGTGCGAAGTTTTTCCGCCTGGTCAATTCGAAATTTTGCCTTGGTACTTCTGGCTTTGGCACCCTGGTGCAGCCATTCTTCTTCCCTTCGCATTTTGCTGGCCATGGAGGCTTGCTTTTTTTGCTGGGCCGTCAGGAATTTCTCCCGTTCCCGTTCAAATTTAATATATTGGCCCGGGATTTTAAAGTATCCCTGGGGATAATATTTACCAATTTCCATGATATTGGCACAGACATTTTCAAGGAAGGTTCTGTCATGACTGATCACAATAAAGGAAAATGAAGCGGTTTGGAGTATTTTTTCCAGCCAGAGGATTCCGGTAATATCCAGGTGATTTGTGGGTTCGTCCAGCAGGAGTAAATCCGGCTTCATGCAAAGCGCCCGGGTGATGGCCAGTCTTTTTGTCCAACCACCGGACAGATTTTTTGCCAAAAGCGCGGTATCTTCAAATTTACCCTTACCCAGGGCCTGGTTTACCCTTTTATGTCGTTCCTTGTCGTCAATGGGTTCCTCGTTCAGACTATCGTATAAAATGGTCTCAATTGATTTTTCCGGATCAAATTTGTCTTGTTGGGCAAGATAAACAAAATGATTCTTTTGCTGGACAATTAATTGTCCTTCGTCGGGCGCTATCTGCCCTTTTATGAGCTTTAACAAGGTGGATTTACCGCTGCCGTTCATGCCGATGAGGCCCAATTGTTCCTTTGCCTTAAAGTCAAGGGTGAGATCGGTAAAAAGAGTATCATCTCCATAGGACTTTGACACTTGATTTAAATTAAACAAAACTGACATAAAATAATTATCTTTTTTATAGGGTTAGGGAGTGTTTCGGATTTGTTTGAACACCCGTATCATTTTAATTAAAAAACTAATGGCAAGGGCAAGGCTGATGAGTATGATGAAACTGGCAGAAAAAAACGTCATGATAAAATGGTACGGGTTTTCAAGGGCGTAGGCCGCCCTCATCAGGTCAACGCCAAAGACCAGAAAAAAAAATGAGGCCAGCATCATCAGGACCTGAAAGATCCACCAGGTATATTTCATTTGCGTATAGGTTCCCTGCCATAAATATTGGGGGGTTAAAATCCCGGTAAGTCTATAGGGTTCAGTAAAAAAAATCAAATCAAATCAAATCTATATTGATTAATGGGCGTTAATTCCTATACTAATAGAGTCGCCCACGGAAATGACGAATCATGGAATAATGTTTTTAACCGGGTAAAAGTTACCTTACCCCGAAGAGTGCTGGAAAGATTATTGGAGAATAAAAAACGATTATGAGACTTTTGCTGGTTGAAGATGATGAGAAAATTGCAAGATTTGTCGAAACAGGCTTAACCTCTTCCGGGTTTGCCGTGGATATAGCCACCACCGGAACTAAAGGCTTTGACATGGCCGATGGTGCCCCCTACGATACCCTTATCGTTGATATCATGTTGCCGGAACTGGATGGATTTGCTCTGATTCGTAAATTACGGGCCCACAAAAACAATACCCCCATCATTGTATTGAGTGCCCGGGGTCGGGTGGATGATAGAATTAAAGGACTTGAGGCCGGGGCAGATGATTATCTGACCAAACCCTTTTCCTTTTCAGAACTTCTGGCAAGAATCCAGGCATTGATCCGAAGAGCCGGTAATTTGACCGATCCCATTTCCCTGTCCCATGGGGATTTATCCGTGGACCTTGTCAAGCGACAGGTAAAAAGGGGGGAAAAAATAATAGACCTTCAACCCCTTGAGTTTTCCCTGCTGGAATATTTACTGCGGAACAAGGAACGGGTGGTTTCAAAAACCATGATCATGGAACATGTCTGGAATTACAATTTTGATCCCATGACCAATGTGGTGGAAGCCAGGATTTGCAGACTCAGGGATAAAATTGACAAGGACCATGGGAGCAAGTTGATTCACACGGTACGAGGAGCTGGTTATGTCCTTAAAGAAAATGATGCCTGACCTGTTCAAGACCATTGCCTTTCGGTTGACCCTCTGGTATGCGGGAATTTTTTCCATCTCTTCGTGTGTGGCCTTTGCATTGTTTTATTTTCTGGCCACCCAGACCCTCCAGGAACAGACAGACCGGGATTTGCTTGAAAAAGCAAGGTATTTTGCAACTGTTATTGCGCAAAACGGGATTATGGGCGCCAGTAAACTTGCGGTAATTGAGGCCCAGGCTGCCGGAGAAAAGCGGATTTTTTTCCGGCTTCTCTACCCAAGCGGTGAAGTTTTTGCCTCTTCGCACATGTCCTATTGGAAAGATATCACCATTGATCAGGGGGCCATCAATACCCTGGCCCGGACAAAAGGCCATGTGTTCACCACCTGGTTAATAACGCCCAATGATCAGAAAGCCAGGGTATTATACAGTTTTGTGGCGGACAATGTGATTTTACAAACCGGGGTTGCCATGGACTTCCAGTCAAAATTTATTTCAGCCTTTAAAACGGTTTTTATCGTGTCCATGGGATTTATCATCATCTTTTCCGCAGTTTCCGGACTCTTTTTGTCCAAAAAGGCCTTATCCGGCGTAAAGGCCATTACCAGGACTGCCAATAGTATTACCGGTGCCAACCTTGAGGAACGGGTCCCGCAGACGGGGAATCAAGATGAGCTGGATCTTCTGGCCGTAACCTTTAACCGGATGCTGGACAGGATAGAAGCGTTGATAAAAAGTATCCGGGAAATGAGTGATAATATTGCCCATGATCTCAAAAGTCCCCTCACAAGGATAAGGGGGTTTGCAGAAATAGCCCTGGTCAATATGGATGAGATCGACACTTACAGAGGGATGGCAGCCAATACCATTGAAGAATCCGACCGTCTTCTGGACATGATCAACACCATGTTGGTGATTTCCAGGGCAGAAGCAGGGGAGGGACAGTTCCTCTATACACCCGTGAATCTGTCTGCCATGGTTCAGGAGGCCTGGGATCTGTTTGTGCCGGTGGCAGAAGATAAACAGATTCAATTTACCTGTGAGGCGGCAGATCATATTGAAATTGAGGCCGATGCGAAAATGCTGCAAAGGGCCTTGTCCAATCTTTTGGACAATGCATTGAAATATACCCAAAACAAGGGACGGGTCCATGTGAATCTTCAAAAGGACTCTGGCAACGGGGGTGCACAAATTTTGGTAACCGATACAGGACCGGGTATAGATCCAAAATATTTTGAAAAAATATTTGAACGGTTTTACCGGGCAGAGTCTTCCAGAACAAGTCCGGGAACAGGACTTGGCTTAAGCTTTGCCCGTACCGTTGCCAGGCAGCACAAGGGAGATCTCGTGGTGGCAAGCCAATTGGGAAAGGGAACTGTCTTTACCATGAGATTACCATATCGTAATATTCAGATCATTTAAAAATCATGTTTCTGTATTATTATGGTTAGGTGTAAAAAATTATATCAACTCTAAGATAAAGGAGATCTACCATGGGATATATACGACACATCATACTGGCAACTCTCATTACAGGCCTGTTGGCCTTGCCGGCAACGGCAGCGAAAAACGATTCCATACCGATGGTGCCGGCCAGTTTTTCCCAACTGGCTGAACATGCAAAGACAGGGGTGGTCAATATCCAAACCGTGAAAACCATCCAGGGCGGGGGCCGGGTGTTCCAGCATTTTTTTGGATCCCCCTTTGGGGGACAACAGGAGGGTTTGGAAAAGTTTTTTGCTCCTTTTCAAAACCAGCAGCCCCAGTCCCGGAAGGAAAGAAGTCTCGGGTCGGGGTTTATCATCAGTGACGACGGATATATTGTCACCAACAACCATGTGATCAAGGATGCAGACCAGATCAAGGTGATCCTCCATGATGATAAGGAATATGATGCTGATATCATCGGGACCGACCCCATGACCGATCTGGCCCTGATAAAAATTGAGGCCAAAAATCTGGCTCCCTTAAAATTCGGCAGTTCCTCCAATGCCAAGGTGGGAACCTGGGTGGTTGCCATCGGCAGCCCCTTTGGCCTTGAACAAACCGTGACCGCAGGGATTATCAGTGCAAAGGGACGAATCATAGGATCCGGCCCCTATGATGATTTCATCCAGACGGATGCCTCCATTAATCCGGGGAACAGCGGCGGGCCTTTGTTGAACCTTGACGGAGAGGTCATCGGCATCAACACCGCCATTGTCCGTTCAGGACAGGGGATTGGGTTTGCCATCCCGTCGGATCTTGCCACGGGTATCATTGATCAACTGACCGAGTCCAAACAGGTTTCCCGGGGGTGGATGGGCGTTGCCATCCAGAATGTGACCTCTGAACTGGCAAAATACTATGGCATCAAGCAAACAACCGGTGTCTACGTTGCCAAGGTCTATGAAGAAAATCCTGCTGAAAAAGCCGGCATAACACCGGGTGATGTCATTACCATGATTAATGGCAGAAAGATCGACACTTCAAGGGATTTGACGGTCACCATTGCCAACCTGAAGGTGGATGAAACCATAAAGGTTCGATTAATTCGAAATGGAAAAGAAAAGATTGTTGCGGTGAAATTGGGGAAACGACCGGATGAAAATCCTGAAATAGCGGCCACCACCGATGGATATGATACCTTTGGGTTTAAACTCAAGCAGGTGGACACTGCCATTGCCCAAAAACTTGGATACCCTGAAGGAATTAAGGGGCTCATCGTAACCCAGATAAAGCCTGACAGCTCAGGCGCCAAATCCGGTGTCCGTATCGGAGATCTGCTCATTGAGGTCAATCATCAAAAAATAGAGACGACCGGTCAATACCAGGCATATCTCAGAAAATTCAAGAAAAATAAGATTGCCCAGCTCTTGTTCCGCAGGGGCAACAGCCATGTGTTTGTGGTTCAGTTTGGAAAAGACGAATGACGAGATCCTTAAAAAGCTTTGGCTTTCCAAATTGCTCCTGATATGCCATAATCTTTTAGATGAAACCAATAACTTAGATGAAACCAATAACAATAGTGGTGCTGATTTGATAGCCTTTTTAAAAAACCTGATCACCCTGGCAGGTGACATCTGTATAAAAGAACAAACTAATTTAAAAGCGGATGATCTTGAATTTAAGAATCCCAAGGATCTTGTCACCATCACCGATAAAAAGGTTGAATCATTTCTCATCCAAAAGATAAAGGCACGGTATCCGAAACATGATATCCTGGGTGAAGAAACCGGCAGGTCGGGTGAATCAGGGCGGTTCCTATGGATTATTGACCCCATAGACGGTACCACTTCCTTCGTTCATGGCCAACCCTTTTATGCGGTGAGCATTGCCCTTGAAAAGCAGGGAGAACTTATTTTAGGGGCTGTTTATGCGCCGGTTTTGGGTCAATTGTTCCATGGAGAAAAGGGAAAAGGCGCTTTTTTAAACGATGTGCCCATTCAGGTCTCCAGGAGCAAAAAGCTCATTGATGCGGTTATGGCAACTGGGTTTGCCTGTCTTCGGGCAGGACTTAAAGAAAATAATTTAACCCATTTTAATAAAATAGTCCCACAGCTTCGAGATATCCGACGCTATGGGTCTGCTGCCATTGATCTTTGTTATGTGGCATGTGGAAAATTAGACGGCTTCTGGGAGATGAATTTAAACATTTATGACATTGCAGCAGGTGTCTTGATCGTAAGAGAAGCCGGAGGAAATATTTCCGATTTTTCCAATGCGGCCCATTATCCTGAACAAGGGATTGTGGCTGCCAATTCGTATTTGCATCCCGTGTTGATTGAACTGTTGAGAAAAGACAACACTTGAGACTCCCCACTAAACAAACGGTAAAAAATATATGGTTATAATTTTTGGTATTATTTTTATTCTCAGTATTGCTGCCGGGTGGACCTTTGGGTATATCAACCAGATGCCCGTGTTTGACACTTTGATTTGTGTTGGAATTGCCGGGTTCATCGGCAGCAGTATCATTGCCTTGATTTTTTCTTGCCTGTATTTTTTTGAAAAGGAAACCAACGAAGATAAAATCCAGCGGCTTGTGCAGGAAATCAACCAAATAAAAGAGACAAAAAGAATAGAATAATGAGTATTCAATGGTATCCCGGCCATATGCTGGAAACAAAAAAATTACTGAAAGATTCCATTTCAAAGGTGGATGCGGTATTGGAAATTCTGGATGCAAGACTTCCCAATGCCAGTGAAAATCCCCTGGTGGCCAATTTGTGCAAGGATACGGCAAGAATTAAAATATTAAACAAGAGTGACCTTGCAGATCCTCGCGTAACCGATATGTGGCTGTCCTATTTCGAACACCAGCGAAAATTACCGGCCTTTGCGGTGTGTGGGAGTGAAAAAAATCAGGCTGAAAAGGCATTGAATTATTGTATTTCCCGCATAACAAGGAATCGTGCCAGAAAAGTCAAAGTCATGGTGGTGGGCATTCCAAATACCGGTAAATCAACCATCTTAAATACCCTTGCCGGAAAAAAAATTGCAAAAACCGGAAATGTACCCGCCATCACCCGACACAAACAGCGTACCAGCCTTAAAAATAATATCGATATCTATGACACCCCGGGTATTCTTTGGCCGGTCATTGAACCAAAGGAGAGGGCGTTTGTCCTTGCCGCTTCTGGCGCTATTTCAGATACAGCGCTGGATTACCACGAGATCGGGTTGTTTGCAGCAGGTCTCGTGCTTAAAAAATATCCGAATCTGCTCCTGGCAAGGTATGCCTTTCTCAACGAACTCCCAAAAGATGAATCAGATCTCATTGAAAAGATTGGCTTGGCCAGGGGGTGTTTAAAAAAAGGGGGGGGGATTAATTATCAAAAAGCCGCTGAAATATTGATCCGGGATCTGCGTTCCGGAAAAATTGGTAACATCAGTTTTGAAACACCAAAGGACATTGAGTCAGCCAATGAAATCATCTAAACAAACCCGCCAAATTATTTCGGTTATTTACCGGCCTATCATTTTTTTTTTAATTGTTACCTTTTGCAGCATGGGGATAAGTTTTGCGCAAAATCTAACGCCTTTAAGAAGCCATTCGGAACAATGTATTAAAATAGTTTCTACCCTTGAGCACTATCACTACCTTGGGAAAAAATTGGACAAGGTCATATCCGCCCATATTTATGACCGGTATCTCAAAAGCCTGGATCCGACCAGGCAATTGTTCACCCAGGAAGATATGGACGAGATTGGACGCTATAAATATCGATTTGACAGAGATCTTAAACAGGGAAATCTGCACCCGGCCTATGAGATTTTTAATCTTTACCTGTCAAGATCGGTTCTGCGACTTGAATATATCCTGGATCTGAGCAAATCCTGGGCGACGGACATGGATTTTGCCACGGATGATGTCATCCTGATTCACAATGAAACACGACCCTTTCAAAAAAAGTTGAAAGATTTGTATCCATTGTGGAAGGATGAATTGAAAAATCATATCATCACCCTGAAGCTTGATAATCAGGCCAATGATAAAATATCCGAGTCCCTGAAAAAAATCTATACCAACCGCTTAAAAAGACTCGCCCAGACCAATACCAATGATGTATTTCAAATATTTATGAACAGTGTCACAACCAGTTTTGATCCCCATACCCAATATTTTGCCCCCCGGGTGTCTGAAGATTTTGACATTCACATGAGCCTTTCCCTGGAAGGCATTGGTGCGGTGCTCCAAACTGAATATGAATATACAAAAGTGGTTCGGCTGATTCCAAAGGGGCCGGCTGACAAATCTCATCTGCTCATGCCCGGGGATAAAATTATTGGGGTGGGACAGGGACGAGATGGAGAACTAAAAGATACCATTGGTGAACGCATCGATGATGTGGTAAAGCTCATCAGGGGGCCTAAAAATACCTATGTCAGGTTAAAGATTATTCCGGCAAAACAGGTTGATTCCACCACCACCATCAGTATTAAACGCGACAAGGTAAAACTGGAAGAACAATCTGCTAAAAAGAAAATCGTCACCCTTACCCAGGGCGATCGGGATTTTAAAATAGGTATTATTGAAATTCCCAATTTTTATATAGATTTTGCTGCCTATCACAGGGGAGATAAAACGTATAAGAGCACCACAAAAGATGTTCAAAAGATTTTGTTTGAACTTAAACAAGAAAATATTGACGGCGTAATTGTAGATTTAAGGGACAATGGCGGCGGATCGCTCAAGGAATCCAATGATCTGACCGGTTTGTTCCTAAAATCTGGTCCCACGGTTCAAATTAAGACAAAACACCGGATTAGCCGCCTCTATGATGAAGATCCGTCCATTGAATATACAGGCCCTCTGGTTGTTTTGATTAACCGGATGAGCGCTTCGGCCTCGGAGATTTTTGCAGGAGCCATCAAGGATTACCACCGGGGAATTATAGTGGGGACAAAAAGTTTTGGTAAAGGAACTGTCCAGGAGCTTAAACCCCTTGGGGATGGTAAATTAAAACTGACCAGTGCCAAATTTTATCGTGTTTCCGGGGAAAGTACCCAGCATATGGGGGTTGTACCCGATTTAAAATATCCCCAGATTTATAAAATAGAAGATACAGGAGAAAGTTCTCTGGACGGTGCCTTGCTCTGGGATACCATTCCAAAAACACGGTATAGCGCCTATAGATCCCTGGCACCCGTCTATAAAACCCTGGCGGAAAAATATCAAAAAAGAGTCCAAAAGGACCCGGGTATGATATATTTGAAGAAACGAATTGAGCTGACCCGGCAGGTAAACACCCAGAAAACCCTGTCTTTAAATCTGGCACGGCGTAGGGAAAAGATTGATTTATATACAAGCCAGGAACTTGAAAATGAAAACCAATACCGGGCAGCCCTTGGGGAAAAACCGCTCAAATCCCTGGATGATGAGGGTATTAAGCTCAAGGCGTCCAAGGAAATTATGATGGAACAAACCCAATCTGTGATGGCCAATTTTATCATGGCTGCGGGAAAACTGGGGTACATCTGGTAAAAAAGATCGGATCATTATATTAAAGAACCTATAAAAAACTTATATGAAGAGGAGATTATCATGACAAAAGCAAGTGCTAGACATATACTTGTGGACAATGAAGACCTATGCAAGGAGTTGATTGAAAAAATTACCAATGGTGAAGATTTTGCGGACCTTGCAAAACAACATTCCAAATGTCCTTCAGGGAGTCGGGGGGGAGATCTGGGCGAATTCGGTCCAGGACAGATGGTTCCCGAGTTTGATACGGTTGTCTTTAACGAAGCTGTTGGTATTCCCCATGGTCCCGTGAAAACCAACTTTGGATTTCATATTGTTGAAATCACTGGCCGTACCGAATAATTCACCTGTTTCTCCGCCGGTAAACGACGCTTTTACCGGCGGAATAGGCTGAGAGAGCTTACCTGTGTCCAAACAAATAATTAAAAAAGCCGCATTCTGCTCAACGGCATTGATTGTTTTTTTATTGTTTCTGTCTCCCTATATTCTTGAACAGATCGTTAATTTGCCCAGTGTTAAGCAGAAAGTTTCTTCCCTTATTGAGCAAAAAACAGGGGTTGAAATTGATCAGGATAAAATTGATATTTTATTTTTACCCAAACCAGGTGTCCGTTTTAACGAAATGGAACTTTCCTTTGGTGAAATGCTTCAAGTTGATATCGGGGCCGTTCATATTGATATCAATCTTTCAAAACTTATTAAGGGCAAATTTGCCGTCTCAAAGATTTTGATTGAATCGCCCCACATCCGGTATGCGCCTCCCAAAATCGACCCTGAATCAATTGCATCAACCCAACCCTTTCAATTCAGGCTTCCCAAAGAAGAAATCCAGCAATTGTTTGCCCTTTTTCCCGACAGCCAGGATACCCTCGAGCTAAAAATCCGTGACATCACAACAGACTATTTTGACACCATGGACGGCTCTTTTTTCGTGTCCAACACAAATCAAACTTTAACTTTTACTGCCGCTATTTCTGGGTTGGATCTTAGGAAAAATCAATTTTTGAAGCGTTCTTTTTTGCAGGGAATGGATATTGATGCCATTAAATCCGATGAAATCAACATGGCCTTGAAACTGGATGGGGCAGGTGCCCTGACCGGGAATATCCGGGTAACCTCCCCCCAGGTTTTGGCAAGTCAAATCCCGGAGACCCCATTGGCCTGTGATGTTCTTGATTTCGATTTTCTATTTTCCCGGGAAACTTTATCGGTGGCGCTAAAACCGGTTGTGTTTTCCTACCCCCATGCGAGGGTGGGCATCAATTTTACAGACAAACCAGCGGGTAAAACCATCTCCTTTACGGGGGATGATATTGATATTGCCCAGGCCGGCAAGGTATGTTTAACGCTCATGGGGTCTAATGAGGTGGTCCAAAATTTGTTTGATATCTTAAGGGGCGGGACTGCACGGGCGGTCACGGTAGGATTTAGCAGCAAAACACTGGCCACTCTTTTTGATGGAGAAAACCTTTTTTTGACAGGGTCTGCTGAAAACACCCGGGTGAAAATACCAGAAACACCCTTGATTGCTCAACGAGTCCATGGGGATGCCATCCTTAAAAAAGGGGTTCTTCATATCAAGGCCCACAACGGGCAGGTCAATACCACCCTCATCAAGGAGGGGTGGCTTGAGATTGATTTAATGAATTATGAAGATATCCCCTTTAAGGGTGAATTTAACCTTCATTCCGATCTTTCCACACTGCCTGAATTATTGATTTCTTTGCTGCCGGAAACTGTTCTGGCCAAAGAACTTGCCCGGGTTGGACAGGTTGTCGGCCAGACCGATGCCCGCCTTAAACTTGGTATGGAAAGTATGCAAAAAGATCTTTTTGTTCAGGTGAGCGCCCAAAATTTATCATTAAAGGGCAACTATGATCTTATTCCATTGCCAATTACCGTCACAGATGGTTCTTTTTCCTATACGCCAGAAAAGGTGTTTTTGAAAGATCTTTCCGGGTCCCTTGGGAAAAGTTTTGTTCAAAATTTGAATGCAGTGGTTGATTTTGGTCAAATCCCCCATGTTGATATCTCTTCGGGCACAGCCAGGATTGATCTGTCTCAAATTTTTGCCTGGCTCAAATCCTACGAGCCTGTCATGGCATTGATATCACCGGTTAAAAATACCAAGGGCGAACTTGTTGTTGGCAAGATCAAATTGGGCGGTCCCCTTTTTGAGCCGGGTAAATGGCAGTTTGATATCAATGGTTCGGGTAAGGGTGTCAATATCGGATTTGCCCAGGACAAACAAGAAATTAAATCTGTTTTTGGAAGTTTTCATCTTACCCACAAGATGGTTGAGGTTCAGGGGGTTAATGGGCTGATAGAGGATTTGTCCTGGCTCGCCTATGCCATTGACACGCCAAATTTAACCAGCATTGAGCTTCCCTTGAAAATTATTGAGACCGATTTTAAAACAGCAAAAGACAAGGCCCAATTTCAAGGCCAATTATCCTTCCCATCGGGGCCCAGACTTTCCTTTGACCTGACCGGAAAAAATATTGAAGACCTGTATCCCAGGCTATTAATTCTCAAAGACGAAAAGATATCAGATGCAATGGTCATGCTCAACAAGGATCCTTCCCACCCCTTGTTACGGTTTGAAGGAAACTTAAATTCCAAAACCCTGGAAAAAATAGTCATCAAAGATTCATTTTTAGATAACTTTGTTCGCTCTTTTACAGCAGGGGATCCCGTAAAAATAGTCACGGACGCCGATTCTAATATTCACATAGATATGGATAAATTAGATCTTGATTCCTTGCTGGCAATTGAAAATAAGAAAAGCCAATCAAAAAGCCAACCCCTTTTTGATCACAAAACCTTATACTTGAGTACCCGACAGCTGACCTATAAAAAAACGGATTTTTTAAATATAGACAGTCAAATTAATTTTAACAAAGATAAAACCCAGGTTCTGATTCGAAATGCTAACCTGTGTAATCTCACAGCCACCGGTATTGTTCAATTATACAAGGACAAGCAGGTAACCACTGATTTTTCGATTCTACCCCTGGGGAATCATGACCTCGCGGAGGTGCTCTCCTGCCTGTTTAAAAACAATAATATTATCGACGGGGCCTATTCCTTTGTCTGCAACTTTTCTGGCCAGGCATCTTCTGATATAATTGCCCACAAGCAAAACGGCAGGCTGACCTTGAAGGCCAGCAATGGTAGAATCCATAAATGGACTTTTTTATCTCGCCTGCTTTCAGTGTTTAATATTTTACATGTTGCAGATATCTCTAAAAAAGGAATCGGTTACCGGACCATTGTTATTGAAGCAGACATTAAGGATAGTATTGTTCATTTAAAAAAGGCGGTTATTGATGCAGACAACATGGCGCTGATTTTCAGCGGCTGGATAGATCCCTTAAATGACAATATGGATTTAACCTGCCTGGTGGCACCCTTTAAAACAATTGATACCATTATCAAATATATCCCGGTTGTCAATACCATGCTCAGTGGCCGACTGGCTGCCTTTCCAGCCAAAGCCACCGGCAGTATAACCGATCCCGTGGTCACCGCTTTAAATCCGTCTGCTGTGGGAAAAGGCTTGATGAATATGCTGGAAGATATCATAAAAACACCTGTCAGATTAATGGAGGAAATAGAATAGAAACGCCATGGACACACTGTTTACCCAGAAATTAAATCTTCCCTATTCAGCCATCGGTGCAAACGGTCAGGTTCGCATGGACCGGTTGTTAAATATGTTCCAGGATGTTGCTGCCATGCAGTGCGATAAGTTTGGTATCTCTGGGTTTGATATGGCAAAAAAACAACTCAAATGGGTGATTTCCCGGTATCAGATCCAGACACATAAAAATCCTGAATGGCTTGCGCCCCTTGAACTTAAAACCTGGAGATCCCCCTGGAAAAATTTATATGAACTTCGGCAATTTTCCATTGTAAACCCGGCAGGGGAAGAACTGATTTCTGCGCTGGGGGTCTGGATACTGGTCAAAGCCAATAATTCCAAACCGGTGCGACTCAGCCCCCATATGCCCAAAGAGCTCATGACACCGACAACAAGCTGCCCTGAACTTGTAAAAAATGACCATGACCTGAAAGAATTTGATCATGAGTCTGAATTTAAAATCCGGGCCCATGACCTGGATTTGAACCAGCATGTTAACAATACCGTTTATACCCAATGGGCCATGGAAGCCTTGCCCACAAATATCCTTATCGATTTTATGCCGATCAATTGTATTGTTTCATTCTTAAAAGAATCTTTTTATCCGGGTAACATTATATCCAGTGTAAAAATTGGCCACCAAAGAGACACTCTCGTTAGCCGGCACTCCATTTTCCTTAAAGAGAACAGGGTGAAATTGGCTAATTTAACCATGATCTGGAAAAAAATTAATGGACAATGATCTGAAAAAAGCGTTTGGCATGGCCTTGGGGTATCTTTCCAGGCGTCCTAGAAGTATCCTGGAAATGAAGGCATATTTGTCAAAAAAGAAAATCTCCCCACGGCTTATTCCTAGGATTGTTCAACAACTTTGCGGTGAAAATTACCTTAATGACAAGATATTTGCTGAAAATTACCTTGAAAACCGTAGGAGAAATAAACCAAAATCCCTGTTTGCATTCCGGTACGAGCTTGAAAAAAAAGGAATTGATTGTGCTATCATAGACCTGTTACTAACCAACTATGACGACTTTGAATTAGCCGTTCTTGCTCTTAAGCCAAAGGTCCGCTTGTGGCAGCATCTTGATCAAGACCCTTTGAAAAAAAAGGTATTTGGCTACCTGCGGTACCGGGGATTTGGTTTTTCTGTAATTCAATTGGCCTGGGAACAAATTTTTGACTCACCCGCAAGTCCTAACTGTCAAATTACTGACAATAGGACAAAATAAAAAAAAGTGTAGGAAAAAAATGTTCTATTTTTGGGAATAAACTTTCTTAAAATATGATATTTTTTCCATAAAGCCAACTTTTTTAAGAACGTTTATTCGCCAGCGCTATCAATTCAAGTTTTCCAATTGACTATTCCATTCAGTGGCATAAAAATCCTGAAAAATTGCCTCTTCCGGCGCTTTAATTTCGCAAAATAATCCCCCTCTCTTTTAGGAAAGCAGAGAATGGCATAAAATATGCAAGCCTATTTTGTGATGATAATGATATAACCAGGTTTCAAAGGAATTTTTCTTATGGTTGGCAGGAAACGTACAATTGAAAGACGGAGAAATAAACGATATAAGGCAGTTGACGGGGCCTATGCGGCAATCAGTCCTAATTCACACAAACTTGGTCAAATCATTGATATCAGTATGGGAGGTCTTTCATTTAAATATATTGACACAAGTAATGATAACGACGACAATGGTACCCCGGAGGATGCGGTTTTCCTGAGTAGTATGGGCTACTATGTAGGCGATCTGCCCTTTAAGACTGTTTCAGATTACGAGATTACAAATGCTCCCTCTTTCAGTTCCATGAAGGTTAGAAAGCGGCATGTTCAATTTACCGATTTAAGCTTTAAACAACTTTTTGACCTGGACTATTATTTGCGGAATAACGTGTCTGAACAGGTAGAAAAGCTAACGAACTAATACCCCCCTTAATAATCATCATATTACACCATCAGATGGTCTATTTTGTGTATGAAAAAGGACCCTTCCTCGTTTTTTTCGGCCTCATTTATTTCAGTTTTGGTGTAATAATAATCAGAGCGCTTTCATCGAGTTTCAAGTATTGTTTGGCCACAGCAGTTAAGTCATCATGGGTTATGGCTGAATACCCCGATATTATCGTGTTGGCCCAGTCCAGTCTTTCCGGGTGATTCCAAGAATTTGTCAATACCGAATTCAGCCAATAGCCGTTGGTCTGTCTGAGTACGGCCAGTTGGTTTAAAAGTGGCTTTTTAACCAGATCGATTTCCTTTTTTGTAATTCCCTCCCGGCCTAATTTTCTGGCAATTTTTTCCACCTGCTTGGAAATAATATCAGTGGTGTCTGGCAGTACATTGACCACCACATGCATAACCCCATAGCCATCGTAAACAAGGGAGGGGTTGTTATACACATAAGGGGAATAGGATGCCCCGAGTTCCTCCCGGATTGTTTTTCTGAGCCGTTCGCTAAAAACCTTTGCCAGCAGGGATAATTTTCGTGTTTTCACGATATCCCAAAAGTCATCGGTTAAAAAAGCGGTGCGAACCATGCCCTTGTTTATTTTTGTATCAAGGGTAAGGGTAAGGGTTTTTCCCTTTGGAAATGAAATTTCAAGGGGTCGTTTGTCAGATTCAAGGGGGGGGACCCTTGTATCTAAGGCTCCCAGATAGGTGGTCGCAAATTTTGTAATTATAGCCGGGTCAAAATCCCCGACAATAGAGACTTCAATGGGGGACTTCTCAAATTTTGGCTGCAGCCAGGTTTGCATATCCTCCAAAGTGATTTGGTTTAGTTCTTCCGGGGGCAAAAGCCCAAACTTTGGATCCCCTTTGGCCAGAAAGCGGTTGCCCTGTATGCGCATGATACCGTCGGGAGTGCTTTTCAACGCATCATACATTTGCTTGTAACGGGTTTTGGCAAGGGCAAGCCCCTGGGGTCTGAATCCCGGATCCTTAAGGTAGGTATAAATGAGCTGAAAAATAAGTTCCGCTTCCTTGGGATCCCCGGACCCTGCCACTGTAAAATAAGCGTCGTTGATTCTAAACCCAATGTTCACCTCTTTGCCGGCCAGGGCATTGCCGAGCTGGTCCGGATCCATGGATTGAAATCCGCTCAGTTGAAGGGTGGATTCGGCAAGGGCGGACAATCCAGGCATGTCACTAGGTTCAGATGACGCGCCCTTTCCAAAAACGACCTTGAATAAAAATTCCCCATTTTTGAAATTTGTTTTTTTTAAATTTAAACGGACATTGTTTGACAAGTCAATCTGGGTGATACCCAATCCCCTGGCATTTTCTCGTTTATTCAGGATCGTTGCCGTGGATATCGGGAAATCAAGGTATGGAAATGATTTTGTTTCAAACCGTTTAAAGTCGTTAACGGGTTGGGCAACCGATTTTTGATAGAGTTCTAAAATCTGATCCGTTGCAGAGAACTCCTTGTTGTAAGATATCTTTGCATTGCCCGAGACCAGGACCAGTCTCTGGTCGTTGGCCCAGGACTTTTGGAATGCTTGATTCACCTGGTCAAGGGTCAACCCTTGGATATAGGGCTTTAGGACTTCACGTTTTTGCAGGGGGGATAAAAATAATTTTTTTTGGTTCATGGCCCCTAAAATAGAGCGGGCCAGTTGGGATGTTTTTCGGGTATCCGCCTGGGAGACATCGGTGTCAAGGCTGGAAATAAAATCAGCCTTGACTCTTTCAAGCTCCTGGGGAAGAAATCCTTTTTTTAAAGCCTGTCTAAGGGATCGTTCAAGTTGCCCAAGGCTTTTTTCCCATTTGTCCGGCTCGCAGGTGGCATTAAGGGCAGCCATGGATATATTTTGTAAAAAGGTGCCTGAATAGATCGAAGCAGATGAAAAGCTCGCAGCGTCTTTTCGGATCATGCTGGACAATCTATTTTGAAAAATGGCGTTGCCCAAATATTCCAGAATTTTTTTCTTTAATTTTTCCAGGGTTTGAGATTCAAAGGGTGTATGGGAAATCCTTTCAATGGTTACTTGTGTATCTCCGGCTTCTGATTCATAATGGTAAAAAGCGGATATTCCCTTTTGGGATTGCCACCGGATGTCCCCGGATTCACCCGCATTTTTTCCCCGGGGCTGCAAGCTTGAAAAGCTTTTTTTAATCAATTCTTCTGTCTTTTTAACATCCATATCACCGACAATAACAAGGGCCATGTTATTCGGCCGGTACCAACGGTCATAAAACCCTTTTAAAAGGGGTTTTTCGGTTGTCTTTATAACAGAGGTAAGCCCGATGGGCAATCGTTGATTTATAAGGGAACCAGGCAGTTCAAATGCCAATTCCTTTTTAAAGGTCCGATAGGAGACAGAATCCCTTTCCCTTTTTTCGGCCAGTATGATCCCCCGTTCTCTGTTAATTTCTTCTTCCAGCAGCAGCGCTCCGCCGGCATAGTCTTTTATTACCAAAAAGGCATCTTCAAGGGTTTGGGTATCTCCCCTGGGAAGGGTTAAATCATAGGTGGTGTGAAAAAATGAGGTGCTGGCATTGGCATCTGCCCCAAAGTCCATGCCAATGGATTGGAAATACTCTATGAGTTCTCCTGGTTTGAAATGGTCTGAACCGTTGAAGAGCATGTGCTCAAGAAAGTGGGCCACCCCCTGTTCTTTATCCGTTTCATTAACAGATCCTGCAAATACATTTAAGTGAACACTGACCCGGTCTTTTGGGGTTGTATTTTCCATGAGTACATACTCGAACCCATTGGGTAGAACCCCATGTACCAGGGCAGGATCCTTTTCAATGCCATTGGTGGGAAAAAAAAAATGGTGTTTGGGTGCGCATGAAAACAGGAGCATTCCTAGGAGCATTCCAATGAACATCCCAATGGCATTGAGTTTCATAAAAGACCTATCCTTAATTTAAAAATTCAGAATTAATATGAATGTTGGTCTTGGTTTTAAGTTCTTCTATCCAAGACAAAAAGTTTTGTCCTTGTTTCATATAGGCAACCTGTTCTTTTGTCTTTTTCAAGGCTTCCATAACCTTGGCATCAGCGGGTACCTGTTTTTTCTTAAACCCGATGATATAAAAGTTTTGACCCACCTCTAATACCCTTGGGTGAATGGGATTTTCCCTATCCAGGGCAAAGGCGGCTTTAATCAATTCTGGCGAATTACCAATCCCTTCCACCGGCTGGTTGCGTGTGAACAGACCTGTGGATAAGAGTGTCAGCTTATTTTCCTTTGCCAGCTGATCAATGGAATCAACCGCCGTGGCTTTTTTGGACAGGGCCTGGGTTGCCTTTTTTGCGGCTTCTTTCTGGAGTTTTGATGTCAAGGTCAGAACAATGCTTTCTTTTACTATTTCCAGGGGCTGGATTTTTGGTTCGATTGTTTCAACAACTTTGATGAGATAATAATTAGCGCCCAGTTGTTTGACATCGCTGATGTCATCATTGGTCTGGCTAAACGCGGCCTGGGCAAATCCGGCACTATCTTCAAGGGTAAGGCCGTCACCGTTTTGCATAAAAAAAGGTGTGGATATCACTTTTCGTTGGGTAATCATGGCAACCTGTTCAAAGTCATCTCCATCGACAATGGAGTCAAAGGCTTCGCCTGCCTGGTAATAAGCCATGCTCTGAAGCTCCTGGTTCATTAACTCAGAACTGATTTTATCCCTGACCTTGGCGAGTGTTTCAACAGAAGGCTTAAATTTTGCCATGACTTTTATGATATGCCATCCAAATATGGTGCGAACAGGCTTACTGATTTCTCCTATCTTCATGGAAAAAGCCTTATCCCCAAATGGTTTCACCATATTCTCTTTTTCAAATACGCCAAGATAGCCACCACTGCTTTTTGAAGGACCCTGGGAAAATTTTTGGGCTAATTTTGCAAAATCTTTATCTTTGATTGTCAGTTCATAAATTTTATCCGCCTCTTTTCTGGCCGCTTCAACGGCAGCCTCATCAGCCGTCTCGTCCACCTTTATCAGAATGTGGCTGGCTTCAATTTTTTCCGGTACCTTGAACCGATTAATATTTTTTTCGTAAAAATCTTTGACCTGTTCTTCAG
Organism: Desulfobacteraceae bacterium; assembly: GCA_016743945.1. Taxonomy (GTDB): domain Bacteria; phylum Desulfobacterota; class Desulfobacteria; order Desulfobacterales; family Desulfobacteraceae; genus NBML01. The sequence continues at coordinate 36,412 of JADGFI010000021.1, read as the reverse complement.
ATACAGCCACTTTGTCCGTGTGATCTTCGGGAGAAAATTTTAAATAGACTGCCTTTTTTTTGGGATCTGATTTATACAGGTCTCGGTTCTCTTCATATTGTTGTTTTATCTGTGTCTCGGTGGGGGAGACATCTGTAAATGACGCCGGATCAACTTTAATATAATTAATCGCCATGGCTGTATTTTGGAAAACATACCATCTTTTTGCTTCCACGTCTGATACGGTAATTGCACCCAAAACCATGTCCCTGACCTTACGTTCCTTCATGGCAGCACGTTGGCGAACCTCAAATATTTCTGGATTTAAGGAATTAAAACCCAATACTCGTTTGTATTGTTCCAGGTTAAATGCGCCATCTTTTTGAAATGCTTTTATGGTCATCAACGCCTCGGTCAGCTCTTTGTCAGAAACAATAATCTTGAGTCGTTGTGCCTCGTTTGCCACAAGTTTTTGTTCGATCAGGTTGTTGAGTGCCTGTTGCTTGACATTCAATGCCTTTAAAAGATCATCATTCAGGTTATCCCCGAATCTCTCTTTCATCTGTGCAACAACTGATTTATAGGCATCCTGAAATTCAGTGATGGTGATAGGTTCGTCATTGACAGTGGCAACGCTGTTGTTTTTCTTGGAATTCATTGATCCCACCCCTAGAAAAACAAACACAATTACAATGATAAAAAGAAAAATCTTGATAATCCAATTTCCGGTATTCTCACGCAGGTAACCCAGCATTGCTTTCTCCTTAGTTCTCCAATAATAAAATCAATAAAAAAACATTCCATAATATCGTTTCATAAATCTGTGTGTCAACATATTATTATTTCTTTTTTATTAATTCAAAATCCAAATCAGTTTACCTTCTTTGATTTTTCGTATATATATTCCTTTATAAATTAAGGTTGGTTTACAAACTATTAAGGATAAACAATAATTATGGACAAAAAAATACTAAAGGAAAGACAAAAGGCTTTTGATAGCTTGCCTCCTGCAATTCGAGACTGCCTTTCTTCGGAAGAAAAACAACTTTTTTTAACGGCTGACCAATGGCCTGATGAACTTTTTCAAAAATTAGACGAATTTATTATCACAGAATAAGACAGACCCTTTTATCTGACTTCATCATTGACAATCTTGGGCGAAATCCTTAAAATTATAGGTACACACCTTGGTTCAAAGGATTATAATGCCTACAGAAACAAATCAAAAACTTGATCTTGAACGGTATGCAAAATATGCACAGGTCCTTGAAAAGACCAGATGGGCTGGTGAATTTTCCTGGGATCATATCTGCAAGATTTGCCAGTATATTGAACCGGTCAGAGCCAAACGAGGTGCGGTTGTCTTTAAAGAAGGGGCGAATGAAAGAAGCCTGGGTATCATTGTCAAAGGTTCCATAGAGATTATAAAGGGAAATAGCAAGATCGGCATCATGAAAAGCTCCCAGACATTTGGAGAAATGGCCCTCATTGATGGTGAACCAAGATCTGCCTCGGGTATTGCCGCAGAAGAAACCATTATTTTTTTCATCGGAGAAAAATCCTTGATTAAATTGACCGAAGACGACCCCAAGCTCGGCGTTCAATTATTGTGGAAAATTTCCAAGCTTATGAGCCAGAGACTTCGCCAGACAACTGGTAAGCTGATGGATTTTATGGGCTAAACATACGATTTGCCCTGATTATCGACCCCATTTATACGAAACTTTGGCCAAGACATTGCAATTATAAGAGTTTCATTTTTCGTTGTGGCGAGAGCAAATACCATGCTCCGGCCTTGGTTATTTGAAAAATCAGGAGTCTATATGATAAGGTATAGGTTAATATTTTTTATTGTATTTTCGTTTATTGTCTTCGCGCTTCCCTCAAGTTGCCAAGAGGTGCGGGCGGGTGACTTCCAAACAAACACGATTCCTTCTTTGATGGACAGCATTCAATTTTCAGGTGAGATACAATTTTGTGAAATCAAGATCCCCCATGAGATTTTGGGAATCCGCCAGCGCCTGGAAAAAGAAGTCCTTTTAGCCGTCCATAACAGACCCCAGGTTATCCTGTGGATGAAACGTTCTGCCCGGTATTTTTCTATAATTGAAAAAATTTTGAAACAGGAAAACTTGCCCCTGGACTTAAAATATGTCCCTGTTGTCGAAAGTGCCCTAAGACCCCACAGCGCATCTTCAAAAGGGGCTATTGGGTATTGGCAGTTTTTAAAAGATACGGGTAAACGATATGGATTAAGAATCGATGACACGATTGATGAACGAAGGAATATTTTCAAATCCACCCTGGCTGCCTGTTCTTACTTAAAAAAATTGAACGCAGAATTCGACTCATACCTGCTTGCCCTCGCGGCCTATAATATGGGAGAATTTGGATTAAATACACAAATAGAGACCCAGGAAAACAGGGACTTTTTTTCCCTTTATCTTCCTTTGGAAACCCAGCAGTATGTATTTAAAATTATTGCTGTTAAAATGATCTTGGAACAGCCTGAAAAATATGGATTTTTCTTGAAAGAAACTGATCTTTATCCAGCGTTTCGTTTTTCAAAGATTAATTTTAATTCGAATGCCCAAATTCCCATTGTAATGATTGCCAAGGCAGCCCTTATCCCCTTTAAAACCATCAAAGACATGAATCCTGAAATCAGAGGGTATCATCTTGATTCCGGGAAAATCACCCTATTGATTCCAGATGGAAAAGAGAAGGGATTTAAGGAGCGGTTTTCTAAATTATTATCAGCGAGCTCCAAAAAATATACGACAAAATTCCATGTGGTCCAGCCCGGTGAAAGCCTTACCCGCATTGCGCAACAACATGAGATGACCTTGGTTTCCCTGCTGCGGTTAAACAATTTTTCATTTAAAAAGGTTATTCATCCGGGTGACAGGCTGCTGATCCGCTGACCTCCTGCTTTGTCTCGTCAGCCAGTTCTTTTTTTACCTTTTGCTGTTTCTTAAAACAGGTCTTGTCTTCCCGGATAATAGCACATACTTTGGGGTTGTGTAGTTCCTTGCAGGTGGCGTGATTATATAGCGGGCATTCAGGATGTTGTTTGGACATGTTTATTCCTTTTTAATTAGCTACCCATGGGAAGTTATAATATACCCTAATTTTCTTCGAGTTTCAAGGCGTTTTCCATGAGATAGCGGTCCGAGACACATAGGGAAGAAAGGCAAAAAAGAAATTCAATCAGATCAGGGACGGATATGGGCTGGCTAAAGCCACCCAGATGGGGGCCTGTTATCAGGACAATATCCTTTTCTCCCTGGAGATATTGACGGGTCTGTTTTATGCCTCTTCCCATGAGAAATTGAGTAAAACCTGTTTCACTCATGGTCTGTTGATCCTGAATCCGAAGTATTTCTTCCATATTTTCATCCACCCCCATTCGTTCAATGAGTGAGTCAATCAACCCAGACAAACCAAGAAATAGACGGGGGCGTGGCTTTTGACCGACAATGCCCTCGTAGTAGTGTTCAATAACGCCTCGTATCAATTCAGAAAACAGGTCCCTGTCAAAAAGATCCCGGGTATCACAGGGGGGGTGGCACTCTTTTTTTCCTCTTTTTGAAGGGGCTTTGTTTCTAAAATAACTGCCGATTACCAGAACAAAACTTAAGATATGCTCTCCAATGTAATGGCCCAGGGATCTGGTGTCATTTATTTTTACCAGATGTTCAAAATCCCTCAGTCCCGAGGCGGCAAAGTTAGGATATCGACAGGAGTCCAGCCATTGATCCAGGCGTCCCCCATGTTCCCAGAGATAGGCACCATTGTCGTTGCGTCTTCCCTGTTGCACCCTGTTGTGAAACAAAGGAATCAAGGCGGTGTGAATGATTCCTTTGGATGTCAGGTTCCCAAGCAGACGTGCATTTCTAAAAAAAATTTCTTTTATCCGGTCAATGGAAAGGTTTTTTTCCAGGACATCTTCATTGGGGTATTCAAAGTAATTGGCATGGGCTTGATATGCAATGGCAATGGGTTGAAGATTAAATTCCGGTTTTTTTAAAAGATCGCCGGGAAAAAGACTGCCTGGCGAAGGGGTAATGTTAAATAAATAATAGCCCTCGACCCTGACAGGGCAGGGGATATGAAATTTAGCACTAGGACAGGGCGGATGGTGTTGCAAAAAATCCATCCAGAGAACTTCATTGACAAGTTGTGCAATATTGGCCTTTGTTCGTGCAAATTTGATAATGCCCATTTCATTGTCACGGGTCTGGGCAACAAGGCTTCTCCCCTGCCATTTGATGGACGACGGATCAATCTTCTTGAAACAAGAGAAGAGCAACTCAAGGGAAATTTCCAAAGGGAGAGGGACATGAACAGGGGGAAAAAGGAGGGGGGGAAGCTGGACCGGTAGTTTTCCAAGGGCCTGGGCAACTGCCCTTTGTCGTTTTCCTTTGCTTGAAATCAATATTTTCTGGAGTTGGGGTATGATTCTTCTTGTAACCGGTATCCAGGATCTTTGAGCCATGTGGATCAGGGCCGAAGCCGCTTCTGAATATAAAAACAATACCTGTTTCTGGGAATCAAATCGGTTGGATTCTATCAAAAGAACCAGGGCGTCAAGGGTCTGATCTGTAATGGATTCCGGAAAGGATTCCATTACGGTGATCAGGTATTGAACGGCCATATAGCAGGCGGAAAAATCAAGTTTCTGATTTAGCAGCTGGGTCTGTGTATGGACAATGGACTGGGGTGCTTTCATCTCCTATTCGGTCAAGGTTTTTTCTGATATTTTCTCTGAATTGATGTCAGTATCAAGCAGGGGAACAGGCTTGGTGTCCGAAGCGCTCTTTTTTTCCAGACTATTCGCAACTTTTTTTACAGGTGGCGGGGTACCGGATATCTTTTGTTCCAGCTTTGTCTCCAAATCATGAATCAGCGTTTCCAACGCGTGTTGAAGCTGGTTGAACCGTTTATCCAGCGCTTTTTTTGAAAGTCCATCCAGTTCCATCTCTTTTAGACGTTTATCAAGAAGACTGGTGGTTTTCCTTAGCTGCCCGATCTGTTCTTCATAGGCTAAAAGTTCCAATAGTCTTGCATCAAATTCTTCCGTAAAAAGCGTTATTTCTTGTTTGATTTGACTGGTTTTTTCTTCAAATTGGGTATTGTTTTGTGTGGTGGTAGCCAGCATCTTCAGATTGGCGGCTTCCATGGCAACAAGGGTTTTCTTGTCTTGCCCGGCATTTCTTTTGATTTTTTTTTCCAGGGCAGCCATATCTGCTTTGATGGTTTTAACGTTTGCTTTTGAAACAGACATTTTGGCCACCTGATTTTCCAGGGCTTGTTCTTTTTTAGCCAGCGGGGGCAGTTGCTGATCAAAGTCAAACTTGTTTTTGGCAATCCGCAGATCAAGGGAGTTTAATTTTTCTTCTATCTGCCGGGCCATTTTTTCAACCTGGAGTTTTTTGGTCACATCCACATCCACGACCCGCTCTTTCATATCCAGGTAAATAAATACGAGAATGGCGCAGATCAGGCAGGGAATGATCACTGAGATGATGGTAACCCTGTTGGATAATTTTTCAATCTTCAGGGTATTAATTTCCTGGTGGTACGCTGAAGATTGTAGGCTTTGCTCATCATCTATGTCAGGAATATTTAAGGGGTCATTTTTGAAATTTTCAAGGTTATCCATGGCGAATTGTTCCTGTTTTTAGCCTATCTATTCCCATTCAATGGTACCCGGCGGTTTGGACGTTATATCTAGGACAACCCGGTTAATATTGTCAACTTCATTGCTGATTCTATTGGATATCTTACCCAACAGATCGTGGGGTAATTTTGCCCAGTCGGCTGTCATGGCATCATTGCTGGTGACAGCACGGATGGCAATACAATTGCCAAAGGTTCTTTTATCTCCCATGACCCCAACGCTTTTAATGGGTAAAAGCACGGCAAAGGACTGCCAGAGTTTTCTGTAAAAACCCGCTGCCCGAATCTCTTCCAAGAGGATGGTATCGGCTTTTCTAAGAATATTGAGCCGCTCTTCTGTAATATTTCCCATGATCCGAATGGCAAGTCCTGGACCGGGAAAGGGTTGCCGCCAGATCAATTCTTCATTGATACCCAGTTCTAACCCAAGTTTACGTACTTCATCCTTAAAGAGAAGCTGCAATGGCTCGATGAGTTTGAGGTTCATTTTTTCGGGAAGCCCCCCCACGTTATGGTGGGATTTGATGATGGAAGTAGGACCCCCAAAAGCGGATTTGGACTCAATGATATCCGGATACAAGGTCCCCTGGCCGAGAAACTGAGCCCCATCAATTTTTTTGGCCTCTGCATCAAAGACTTCAATAAAGAGATTCCCAATAATTTTACGTTTGGTTTCAGGGTCGGTAACATCTTTTAAGGCCGTCAAAAACATCTGTCTTGCATCCACAAATTTGATGTTCATATCCAGGTTGGCAGTCAGGCTTTCTTCAAGATTCTTTCGTTCATTTTGCCGTAGCAGACCGTTATCCACAAATATGCAATAGAGGTTTTTCCCAATTGCTTTGTGAATCAGGGTGGCGGCAACCGATGAATCCACACCGCCGGAAAGACCCATGATCACTTTTTTATCTCCAACAGCACCCTTTATCTGGGCAATGGCCCCATCGGAAAAGGATTTCATTGTCCAGTTCTTCTCACACTTGCATACGTCAAATAAAAAGTGGCGGATCATTCGAGATCCATTCACCGAATGTTCAACTTCCGGATGAAGTTGAAGTCCGTAAAATTTTTTGTTATGGTTTGCAATGGCTGCAATATCGGTATTTTCGGTGGAGGCCGTTACCACAAATCCCTTGGGCAGTTCCTTGGCGGAATCTCCGTGGCTCATCCAGCATTGAAACCTGGGTTCCATGTTTGTAAAAAGCGGTTTTTCCTCTCGCACGATTAACTCGGCAAATCCATATTCTCTTTTTTCAGCTCGTTTAATGCTGCCGCCCAGGGCATGGACCATGAAGTGCATTCCGTAACAGATACCCAAGACAGGGATGCCCAGGTCAAAAATAGAGGTGTCAATGGAGGGGCTGTTTTCTTCATAGATGGAAGAGGGTCCCCCTGAAAGAATAATGCCCACAGGATTCATTTCCTTGATTTTTTCAATGGAAATGTCAGCAGGCTCAACCTGACAATAAACCCCGTTTTCCCTGACGCGTCTGGCAATCAGTTGGTTGAACTGTGACCCAAAATCAATAACAATTATCATAAGTATGTCCTAAATAGTTTTTATATTTAAATCCTATTATTTCCTATAATATGGATAAAAAAGCAAGTTGTTTTTATCTGGATCTTGCCAAGAAACCGTTATTGTGGTTTATTAGGGACAATTCGTAAAATATTGTACCCAGGTATGTTTAAATAAATTATATTAGACCAGGAGTAATTGATGTATCTAGCCAGTGACCTAAGAAAAGGCCTAAAATTTGAAATTGATGGAGATCCCTATGTCGTTGTTGGGTTTGAGTTCAAAAAACCAGGTAAAGGCCAATCCCTTTATAAGTGTAAACTCAAAAATATGATCACGGGCAACCTTTTCGAACGGACGTACCGGTCCGGTGACAAGTTTGAGCGAGCAGACCTTGAAGAACAGGAAATGGAATACCTGTATTCAGACAAGGATGCCTATTGTTTTATGCACACCTCCAATTATGAACAGATTTTTTTGACCAAAGAACAATTGGGGGATGCCACTGATCTATTAAAAGACAACACCGTTTGCACCGTTCTTTTGCACAATGGCCAGGCCATTGGGGTAACCCTTCCCAACTTTATTAATCTTGTGGTGACCGTTGCAGAGCCCTGGGCAAAAGGAGATACGGCAACGGGAAGTACAAAGCCTGCCGTTCTTGAAACAGGGTTTGAAGTTCAAGTTCCCCCTTTTATTGACCAGGGACAGATGGTGAAAATTGATACAAGAACCCGGGAATATGTTGAAAGGGTGAATGAATAACTTCCTAGAACCCGTCTTTTCTATAGAACCGGATTTTTCCATACAAAAAATTTTGGTCGTAGATGATGAAGCCAGCGTCAGATTACTCTTGACCAAGGCACTTATCCGGGCCGGATATCTCTGTGATCAAGCCCGGGATGCAAGCACGGCTTTGGAGATGATCAAGGCCCATGAAACGCAATTCTATGATTTGGTTATTTCTGATATTTCCATGCCGGGGATGGATGGAATCGCCTTGCTCAAGAAGGTTAAATCCTTATTTTCGGACATTGATTTTATTATCATGACCGGATATGCATCGGATTATTCCTACGCGGATATTATGGATGCCGGTGCTGCTGATTATATGATCAAACCCTTTAATATCAGCTCCACCCTTGCAAAAATTTCTCGCATTGCCAGGGAAAAAACCACCCTGCTCAATCTGAAACAGACCAACCAGAAATTGTGCACTGCCATTGAAAGAGCTAACCATCATGCAATGGAGGCCAAAGAAGCCTCCCGGGCCAAAACATTTTTTTTGGCCGCCATGAGTCATGAAATTCGAACCCCCTTGAACGGGATTGTGGGGTATGCGGACATGCTGATGGATACTCCTTTAAATACGGAACAAATTTCATTTTTAAAAAATGCCAGACTTTCCTGCGATACCCTCTTGTCCGTTGTCAATGATATCCTGGATTTTTCCAAGGTGGAATCGGGCAATCTTTCTTTGGAAACCATTGAATTTGATCCGGAAATTTTGTGTTTTGACACCATTGATGTGGTCAGACCCCAGGTGGATGAATCAAAGGTTGAGTTGGCCTGTTCCATTTCCGATAGGGTTCCGGCGATGGTCAAAGGAGATCCCCACAGGTTTCGTCAGGTGCTGTTGAATCTTTTGGGAAATGCCGTCAAATTCACCCGGAAAGGATCGATTACCCTGGCCCTCGATGCACAAGAAACAGTCGCACAAGAAACAAATTCAAAAACGGTTATGCTTTTAACCAGCGTTACCGATACAGGCATCGGTATTGCTCCTGACGAGCTGGATACTATTTTCAAACCCTTTATCCAGTCGGAAGAGGATATTACCAACCGGTATGGGGGAACAGGTCTCGGACTTGCCATCAGTAAAAATATAGCCAAGTGCATGGCGGGAGATTTATGGGTTGAATCCCAAAAATCCAAGGGATCGGTCTTTTATTTTACAGCCAGTCTGACCAAGGGAGAAATCAGAAAACGAGATCGGGTCAGGCCGATAGGATTGAAAGGGAAAAAAGTTCTTATCACCACCGCAACCCAGGAAACCTTTGACCTTTTGAACCATGAACTATTGCGAGCCGGCATGGTGGTGCATCAAGAATCCTGGGACAATCTTCCCTTTTTTTTCACCACCCCGGATGCTCAACTCTTTGATCTGGGGATTGTCGATTTTGGAAAATCAATAAAACCGAGCTCTCCAGCTTCTGGGACCATTCTGGAAAAATTATCCCCCAAAGAATTTTCCTTTGAATGGATTGCCTGCGCTGTTCCTTTTCCGGGGATTGTAAAGGGGTTTAAAACAGCAGGATTTAAAGGCTTTTTACCAAAACCTTTCCGCAAACAAACCCTATTGGAAATGGCCGCCTATGTCATGGGAATGACCCCTGTTCCCGGCAAAGAAAATGACCGGGAAGTAAGTGAGTTACTGACAATTCATTCCCTGGCTGAAAACCAAAAACATGCCGTTATCCTCCTGGCTGAAGATAATCCGGTCAACCAGAAAATGACACGTCTCATGTTGTCAAAGGCGGGATATACGGTCAAAATTGCCGGAAACGGAAAACAAGCCCTTGAATTATTCAAAAACAACCGGGAAGGATATGATCTCATCCTAATGGACATCAATATGCCGGAAATGGATGGAATTGAAGCCACCCGGCAAATACGGTCCCACGAGATACAATTTAAGCCCGGAACCCGGGTGCCGATTCTGGCGCTTACCGCAAATGTAATGAATGACTTTAAACAAAAATGCCTTGGGGCCGGAATGGACGATTTTCTGACCAAACCCATTAAACGGGACCTGGTATTTAAAGCATTGCAAACCTGGTCCCGCCCAAATGAATAAAGGCTTAATTGCTAATCAGATATAGGGTCCTGGATTATTTTTTCTTTATATTTGCACGCTTTGTTGGGGCATTTTAAAAATTTGCCCTCTCGTTTATTTTCCTTTTCAACCAGAAAGACAGAACCACACTCCGGGCAGCGTTTATCTACCGGCCTGTCCCAGGAGGCAAAGCCACAGTCCGGGTATTTGGAGCAACCGTAAAAAATTTTTCCTCTTTTGGAATTTTTTTCAACAATGGTTCCTTCACATCCGGGTTCAAAACAGGCGACCCCTGTATCCGTGTTGGAATTTTCCTGACCCACGGACTCTGTGTGCTTGCATTCCGGATATCCGGTACAGGCAAGAAACAATCCAAAACGTCCTTCCTTTTGGATCATTGGTTCTTTGCATTTCGGGCAGTCCTTTACCGGGGTATTGTCTTCAAATTTTTCAACAATGGAAATAATGCCCCGTTCATCCCTAAGATAATTGCTGGTAAAAGAACACTCCGGATATCCGGTGCAGGCGAGGAAATGTCCATTTTTGCCAATTTTAATATTGACGTCTTTTTGGCACAAAGGGCATTGGATACCTGTTGGAACCCCAACTCCTTTGACGCTGATCATGTTTTCACCGGCATCATCCAGGGTTTTTTTGAACCCGTCATAAAAGGCTGTTAAAAGTTCAACCTCATTGAGCTTTCCGCTCTCCACATCGTCCAGATTGTTTTCCATCTGGGCGGTGAATGATATATCCAGAAGGGTGGGGAAAGATGCCACCAAAAGATCATTTACAATAAATCCCAACTCACTGGGGATAAAATACCGTTTTTCCAGGTCCACGTACCCTTTATCTCTGATGACACTGAGAATGGAGGCATAGGTACTGGGTCTTCCGATACCATTTTTTTCAAGTTCTTTGACAAGGGAGGCTTCTGAAAATCGCGGGGGTGGTTTTGTAAAATGCTGCAGGGGCGTTATTTTGTTTGTTTCAAGCTGTGCTCCTTCTTCGACCGTGGGCAGTGCCTGGATATCTTTGTCCGTTGTCTTTTCTTCTGTGGCATACAATGCCATGAATCCGGGAAATCGAACCGTGGAACCGCTCACAGAAAAAATATAAGCATCAGCGGCTTTGATCATAATGGATTTTTGATCAATTTGGGACTGGGTCATCTGGGAGGCAACAAATCGTTTCCAGATAAGATCGTAGAGCTTGAATTGATCTTCGTTTAAAAAAGAGGCAAGCTTTTGGGGGGTATTGAACACTGATGTGGGCCGGATTGCCTCATGGGCATCCTGGACCTTGTTCTTGTTTTTAAAAACACGGGGTTCATCAAGTGCATAGTCTTGCCCAAAGTCCCTGGCAATGAGTTCCAGGGCCTCATTTGCAGCCTCCGGGGCAATACGGATGGAGTCGGTACGCATATAGGTAATCAATCCTTCAGGTCCGTCCGTACCGATGTTTACCCCTTCATAGAGTTGCTGGGCAACCACCATGGTTTTTTTAGCCGAAAATCGGAGCCGGTTAATGGCATCCTGCTGAAGTTTACTGGTAATAAACGGAGGCTGGGGATTGCGCTTAACGGTTTTCTTTTTTATCTGGTCAACAACAAAACTGGCGCTTTCAAGATCTGTCAGGATATCTTTGGCCTGTTTTTCACAGGTTACCTTGGCTTTTTTGTTGTTGATTTTAACCAGGGCTGCATTAAAGGCAGGGGGATCCTGGGCCAAAAGATCTGCTGTAATGGTCCAGTATTCTTCAGGGTCAAATATTCTAATTTCCCGTTCCCGGTCGCAGATAATTTTAACCGTAACCGATTGAACCCGTCCGGCACTTAAGCCCCGCTGCACTTTCTGCCACAAAAGCGGAGAAATCTGATACCCCACCAGTCGGTCCAGTTTTCTTCTTGCCTGCTGGGCATCATATTTATCTGCATCGGGGATCAATTGGTTTTCAAGGGCTTCGGTGATTCCCTTTTTGGTCAGCTCATGAATAAGTACCCGGTGAAAGACACGGCCTTTTTTCTTGAGAATGTCCATGATATGAAAGGCAATGGCTTCACCTTCACGGTCAGGGTCAGGTGCAAGATAAACTTCATCAGCTCCCTTGGCAATTTTTTTTAGATTGGCAATCACCTTGGCTTTGTTGGTGATATTGACATATTCTGCTTTAAAATTATCCTCAACATCGATGCCGAGATTTTTAACGGGAAGATCTCGGATATGGCCGGCACTGGCAGCTACATTATAGTCTTTACCGATATATTTTGTAAGGGTTTTAATTTTGGTTGGGGACTCGACGATAATGAGCGGTTTTGCCAATTTTATTCCTCCGAAAGTGAAAAATAATTACCAGGATGCCGCTGCACCAGACCTTTAAGTTCAAGATCAAGCAGGTTGGCGGTGACAAGACCGCTGTCCATCCGGGATGATTCGATAATCTTATCAATATGTTTGGGATATGGATCGAGATGTTTATATACCAATCCCTGTTCTTTGTCCATAAAAGGACGTTTTTTTTCTGTATTTTTTGTAAGTGCCACACGTTTTGTCCTGGGCTGGACCCGATATTGGCGTTGAGATTGAGTTTGGTCCTGAGGTTGGGGCTGTACATGGATAAACTGGTATAGCTCATCTAGGATGTCCATTTCGTTTTCAACAAGTTTTGCCCCTTGTTTCAACAAAGAATGGGTGCCACGGCTTTTTTTTGATTTAATACTGCCGGGTACGGCAAAAACCTCCCTGTTATATTCTCCTGCAAGTCTGGCAGTGATAAGAGAACCACTTCTTCGTTCAGCTTCAACCACAAGAGTACCGGCAGAAAGACCCGCTATGACACGATTTCTCATGGGGAAATTATAGGGAAAAGGACGTGTATTAATTTTAAATTCAGACATGATGGCGCCATTGTTTTTGATGATGGAAAAAAGAGCCGTGTTTTCTTTTGGATAGATCCGATTCAGACCGGAACCCAAAATTGCAATGGTTTTACCATGAACCTTTAAGGCGCCACGATGGGCAGCCGTATCTATCCCCCGTGCCAATCCACTGACCACCTGAAAACCAGTGGATGCCAGGCAAGCGGCCAGGTATTCTGCTGTGTTCAATCCATAGGCGGTGGCATTTCTTGACCCGACAATTGAAAAGCAGGGAGCTTGGGTATCCAGAGACCCCACATAGGTCAAATAGGGAGGAGGATCACAAATTTCTTTGAGCAGGGCCGGGTAGCAAGGATCTGTCAGGGTCACAATCTTAATTTTATGGGAATATACCTGATCCAGTTCTGTCTGGGCCGGGGACAGATACTTTTGATACCCCAAAATTTCTTTGATCGCCCGAATTGAAATACCCATAGTTTCTAATTCATTCCTAGTGGCTGTCAAAACATTTTCAGGCGTTAAAAACCGATCGATCAGCCGTTTATAAACTCGGTTCCCAAGATTGGGAATCTCCTTTAAAATAAACCATGGCAGATTGTTGTCGGAAAACAGTTCCATTTTTGATTAAATTACTCAAATTCTTTTAATTTTTCCTGGGCTTTTTCAGCAGCGGGTGAAAAAGGGTATTGGGTCAGAACCGATTTTAGATAGTGATGGGCCCGGTTTGTATCATCCATGGACAGATAGGAATACCCTGTTTTTAACAGGGCATCCGGCACTTTTTCTGCTTTTGGATAGGCATTAACAAGGTTTTTAAATACGGTCACAGCCTTGGCGTACTGGCCGGAAGAATAGTGACACTCTCCCAGCCAATACATGGCGTTATCTGCCAGACTGTGGTCTGGATACTGGGCAACAAAGGTTTTAAACACTTGTGCTGCATGGGTCGAATCTCCTTCCAGCAGGAGACTTCTGGCCTTTTGGTATAATTGTGCGGGACCCGTGTAAGCGACCTGGTAAACAACCGGTTTCTGAGTGGACAGCTGATCTTCGAGGCCGGTTATTTTTTTCCCCAATAATAAAATTTCATCTTCAAGGGCCAAAATACTTTGATTCGTAGTTTTCAATTCCTTTTTTAAAGCGTCTGAAGTGTCTTTTTTTTCCTCTACATTCGACTGGGTTGACGCCTCGGGTGCCACGGGATCTGGACCTTTTTTTAAAAAATCAAAGGCGCTGCAGGAAAACAGGGTTAAACAGCACAGACAAAGAAAACAACTCTTAAAGATACTATTTTTTATTGGAACCATCATGTTGCCTTTTTAGTTATCCTCTTGTATGGGCTGCAAGAACAACGGGACTTGCAACAAAAACGGATGAATAGGTACCAATAAGCACACCGATAATCATGGCAAATGCAAAATTATGGATAATCTCACCCCCAAGGAAAAAGAGCGCCAAAAGAACAATAAGGGTTGTCATGGAGGTCAAAATTGTCCTTGATAAGGTCTCATTGATGCTTTTGTTAAATAATTGGGGCAATGCCTCTTTGGCGTCAGCTCCTTTTACATTTTCCCTGATTCTGTCAAATACAATAATCGTATCATTCAGGGAATACCCTATAATGGTCAACAGGGCGGCAATAATCGGCAGGGAAAAGTCCAGGTTTAAGAGGGAAAAAATCCCCACGGTTATTAAAACATCATGGATCAGGGCCACAATGGCACCCATGGCATATTTAAGCTTTAGTGTCCAGAATACTGCCAGGGTTACTACCAAAGCCGCACCAATTAAAAAGGGCATGCTGACATTAAAGATGGACAAAAAATAAACCGCTCCCATCAATGCACCGGCTGTGACACCGGAAAGCATCCACTTAAGTTCAAACCGGCCGGAAATATAAATGGTGATAAAAAGCAAGGAATAAAAAATGGCCAGAAGGGCTTTGTTTTTAAGATCCTTGCCCACCTGGGGGCCGACCATTTCTACCCGGCGTATTTCTGGTAAGGTACCGGTTGAGGCTTCAATACCCTTGGCAAGAACTTCGGCAAGATTATCGGCCATTGTTTCAGAACTACTGGTTCGAATAAGGTATTCATGATCCTCGGTCTGGCCGAATCCCTGGACAGAGGTATCTTTGAGTCCTATATCGGATAATCCGTTCCGGATATCGGAAACGGCAACTTTTTGTGAAAATTTGATCTGGACAAGAGTTCCCCCGACAAAATCAATTCCGTAATTGGGTCCCCCATGAATCATGAGAGACCCGATACTGACAATGATGAGTATCAAGGAGAGGGCATATGCGATCTTTTGTTTCCCCAGAAAGTCTATGTTTATATCAGACTTGATAAGCTGCATTATGTTTAAATTCCTTTATATACTGAGTGTTGATGTCTTTTTATTGCGCAATAGCAAATCAAAAATGCTTTTTGACAGAACCAGAGCTGTGAAGAGACTGGCAATAATACCAAGGCCCAGAGTAACAGCAAATCCCTTGATGGGGCCGGTACCAAATTGAAACAGGACAATGGCGGTAATCAATGTAGTCACATTGGCATCTAAAATGGTCAGGGTGGCCCTGTCAAATCCGGCGTGTACGGCCGCAAGGGCAGTTTTTCCCGAACGAAGTTCCTCTCTGATCCGTTCATAAATAATGACATTTGCATCAACAGCCATGCCAATGGTGAGAATAATACCTGCGATTCCAGGAAGGGTGAGGGTAGCTCCGAATACGGCAAGCCCGCCACCGATAAGAACAATATTTATAATCAGTGCAAGGTCAGCAATAAAACCTGCGCCTTTGTAGTAAATTATCATGAACAAGATGATAAGCGCTCCGCCTGCCACCATGGACAAAAGTCCCATTCGAACGGAATCTGCCCCTAACGTAGGTCCAACGGTCCTCTCTTCGATAATTTTAACGGGGGCCGGAAGAGAACCTGCCCTTAATGCAATGGCAAGGTCCTTGGCTTCTTCGGTGGTAAATCTGCCGGTGATTCTGGCCTTGCCCCCAGCAATCCGATCCTGGATTACGGGAGCAGAATAAACGGTTTTATCCAGAACAATGGCCAATCGTTTTTGAACATTTTCTCCGGTGATTCTATCAAAGATTCTGGCCCCTTTCCGGTTGAATTCTATACCGATCTGGGGTTGCTGGAATTGATCAAATTCAATCCTGGCGTCAATTAAAAGGCTGCCGTCTAAAAGGACCTGTTGTTTGATTAAAAAGGGTACCTTTGTCACATTTCCTGTGGAAGAGTCCCGTTTGTTTTGATATAGGACTTCGTTTCCAACCGGTGGGTTGCCCTTCAAGGCATTGGCCACATTGGCGTTGTCATTGACGAGTTGGAAGGTCAACTGAGCAGTCTTACCAATAAGGTCCTTGGCTCTTTCCGGGTCAGTGATGCCCGGCAATTGAAGAAGAATTCTATTGTCACCCTGCATCCGGATATCAGGTTCACTGACACCAAATTCATCAATTCGGTTTCGAATAGTTTCAAGGGCTTGTTCGGTTGCCATTTTTTTGATCATGTCCATCTCTTCATCGGGCAGGCTTAAGGTGAAACTGAACCCATCTGTAAGGGTTTTCGGTGAAGGGATTAAAAGATTTGCAAATTGCTCGGAAATGATTTTTTCAAAACCTTTTTTTGCCTGTTCTCCCTGAAGTTTGGCCTGGATGCTATTGTCTTTTAGCCGGGAGATGCCAAGGTGTTTAATGCCCTCAGCCCGCAATTCTTTTTTTAGTTCATGGACAGTCCTTTCGATCTCAGCTTCAACTGCTTTCTCATTTTGGACTTCCAACACCAGATGCATGCCTCCCTGGAGGTCAAGGCCCAAATTAATTTTTTTATGGGGCCAGGTGTTGAAAAAGGTTGGGATAAGACAAATAATTGCCGCAACAATAATTCCCAGAATAAACAACCGTCTAAAGGTAAAATGTTTCAATCTAATGACTCCTAAATGGATTTATTTTTTCTTTGTATCTGATGTCTGGGCAGAATCATTGTCTGTAATCTGAGCTGCAACATTTCCACGGGAAATCTTTATTTTTACTTTTTCGGCAATTTCAAGACCAATGGTCGTGTCATCAATGGACACAATGGTGCCAAAGATACCACCGGAGGTAACAATCCGGGTTCCTTTTTTAAGGTTGGAAATCATTGCCTTATGCTCTTTTGCTTTTTTTTGCTGGGGCCGTATCAAGAGAAAATAGAAAATGGCAAACAAAATAATGATGGGTAAAAACCCGGCAATTCCACCTGCCTGTCCGCCCGCTCCGCCTGTTGCTCCCATTGCATATGCTGTACTAATCAAAATTACGCCTCCTTCATGTTAATAGATATAATTTAAGTTTTAAGTATAAGTTAGTTTTTTTTTGCCGGAATCCAGATGTTTTTTCCATCAAACTGAATTCTGTCTACCGTGTCATAATTAATTTCTTCAAGCAGGGAAAACACCTCATCCATATTATACACCACTATTTTGCTCAAAGGTTCTAACAGGTTGATTTCCTTGACCACCTGCCGTTCAACCAGGTTATAGATAATCACCATGGTTTCTGAAAATTTTAAAATTTTCCCCACACCGGAGCTTTGCCCCATATTTACGGGTTCGTCTGCCTTTGAAGAAACCAGAATATTTTTATGGGAATAGTATTCCTTTAAAATATTGAAATGGATATTCCATATATTGTCACCGGAGTTTACCACATGGATGCCATATTCCTTGATTTTTTTCGGCAAAGATTCTCCCGAGGAAGAAATTTCTTCCTGGTATACCTCTCCACTTCGTGTAAATGCTTTTTCAAGAATCTCCCGCATGGATACCTTTGAAGCGCCGACAATAAAAGATTCATTTGATTTAACAATCATGTCAAGGCTCTTTTGGATTCCCAGGTTATCTTTTCTGTTTTCCATCAAGGTTTTAAGGATTTCATCCTTTTCCAACTCTTTATAATCAATGGTCGGTGAGACATTGATTTTCCCTTTGACAATGCCTTTATTTTCAGTGCTGATAACATTATCCGACTTTGTCTCCAAAACCATGTCTCCAGGCAAACCCTGGTCCTTATTCTTTTCTCCTGAACCGTCGACAACCATGTCTTTGGACGAAAAAATCAACCAGCCCACAATAATTGCGATAAGGGCTACTAATAGTATAGCGATTATCTTTCGTTTGTCTTTTTTCCTGTTCAGGACCATTTTCTCTCCTCATCCCAATTTATTTGAAATTGTTTCAGATACACAAAAGAGCTGCTTATGTCAAGGAAGCTGCAAAATAGACCTTATACATTACAAACAATCCGGCTTTCCCCGGAGACCATTTCAGGATCGATTTCAATGGTGATGGAAACATCTCGTTTTGTTTCGATTTCAATGAGTTCCTCACGTTTTTTATTTAAGATATAGTAGGCAACTTCTCTGGGGACCCGGCAGTTCACCTGGGTGACTTCAGATTTAATGGTCTTGAGGTTCAATTGTCTTAAAAATGCCATGCCCTGGGTTTCCACAGAGGGGGTCATCCCCCGGCCATTACAGTGTATACAGGGCTCATAGCTGCCATAAGTAATGGAATGCCGAATCCTTTGCCGGGACATTTCAAGCAGACCAAAGGTCGTGATGCCACCTACCTTTGTTTTGGCCTTGTCCACTTTTAAATATTTTTTTAAGCTTTTGGTAATCTCAGCCTTGTGTTTTCGTTCTTTCATATCAATGAAATCCACAACGATCAGTCCGCCCATATCCCTGAGCCGCAATTGCCTTGCAACTTCTTCGGCTGCTTCCAGATTGGTATGAAAAGCGGTTTCCTCTATATTTTTCTTTTTGGTGGATTTGCCGGAGTTCACATCAATGGTGACCATGGCCTCGGTCTGTTCAATAACAATACATCCACCGGATTTGAGCTGTACCTCTCTTTTGTATATGGAGGAAATTTGTTCTTCCAGTTGATATTTGCTGAATATGGGTTTTTCTCCTTTAAACAGCTTTACAATCTTTTTTTGCTTGGGGGCAATCATGCCGATAAAATCCTGGACCTCCTTGAAAGTTTCGGGGCAGTCAATGAGAATCTCGGTAATATCAGTTGTAAAGTAATCCCTTAAAGATCGAACAGCCAGGGTTTGTTCTTTGTAAAGAAGGGAAGGGGCCTTATCTTCCATTGCCAGTTTATCAATATTTTTCCAGACCCGCATCAGATATTTTAAATCAGCGGTCAGCATGGTTTTGGTGGCATTCTTCCCTGCTGTCCGGACAATCATCCCAAATCCTTCGGGGATTTTTATGTTTTTCAGGATGCCAACCAACCGTTTTCTCTCCTCTTCCTCATCGATTTTTCTGGAGACCCCTTTGGTGGTGTTTCCGGGCATGAGAACCCCAAACCGGCCGGGAAGAGAAATAAAGGTGGTCAGCATTGCCCCTTTTTGGTTGATGGGATTCTTGGTCACCTGGACAATCATTTCCTGGCCCTTTTTAATGAGATTAAAAAGGGCCTTTTCCTTTGTTTCCACGTCCTGAAAATAATCGCTATGGATTTCGTTTTTTTGAAGGAATCCATTTTTTTGGGCACCATAGTCCACAAAAACAGCCTGGAGGCTCGGTTCAACCCGGGTAACAACTCCTTTGTAAATGTTACCCTGGGTCACCTGCCTGGCTGCTGTCTCAATATGAAATTGATCCAGTTTGTTGTCAACGATGGTCGCAATTCTGTTTTCATCAGGGTCAAGTGCGTTGATTAAAATTTTTCTGTTCATAAATTCACTCTTTGTTTCTTAAGTTGGGTTGAGACATGGTCCGTTTCAAGCCGTGTTAATCCCGTGATAACTAATAATAGGATAACTAATAAATTGAAACGGGCAAGTCAATTTTTTTTATTTTCCATTGCCCCGGGAATACGTTGACTCCAAGGACGTTGTCTTTTGCTTGAGAATATCAAAATAGGTCAGAATCCGTTCAATATATTGAACCGGTTCCCACCCCCTTGCATATCCGTGTTGGGTTGTTTTAAAATATTTGGATTTTGACAACAGGGGTAAACATGTTTTAAGGGCTTGCCAGGTGCTTGGATCAAGGCCTTTTGTCTTTGCAATTTTTAGGGCATCCTGTACATGTCCGTACCCGATATTATAGCTTGCCAGGGAAAACAGCATCCGCTGATAGGAATCTTCAATATGACCAAATTTGAGGTACATCTTGTCAAGGTAACCGATACCGGCTCTGATGCTTTGGGAAGGGTTCCGCCTGTTGGTTATTCCCATTTCCCGGGCTGTTGCGTGGGTCACCTGCATCAATCCCCTGACATTGGTAAAACTTTTGGCATTGGGATTAAAATGAGACTCCTGGTAGACAACGGCCGCAACCAGTCGCCAGTCAAAACCATATTTTTCCGATTCTGCCATGATTAGTTTTTGGTATTTGGGCAAACGGGTTTCAATTCGTTTATGGAATTTTTTCAACTCGTAAATATCAAAATCCTGGGTGTTTTCATAGTATTTATCTATAATATTTCTTAAAATACCATTTTCATTGGCATGGAGAAGAAAGCGGTTGATTTCAACGATCATGTCCCTATCATCTTTGCGAACAGCCCAGGCCATGGATTCTTTTTCCTGGATGGGAATACCAATCCGGATGTCCGGGTAGTATCGCTGATTGAGCAGGGCGATGTTTGAATCAGCAATGGTAAATCGAATTTCCCGCCGATTGACCATGGCAATAAGTTCTTGTGTGGCAATGTTGTCGTGGAGAATATAGTTAAAATCAATTCCAGATGTTTTTAACTTTTCAAGTCGGGAATGGTAGGAAGTTCCTCTTCTAATATGGATGGTCCTGAACTGAAGATCCTCAATATTTTTGGGGCCAAATATTAAATTGTGGTGAACAATACGTTGCTGAATGGTCATATAGGGAATTGAAAAAGCAGCATGTTCCAGCCGTTTTTTGGTAATGGTGAGACCGGCTGCAATAAAATCGCCCTTGTCCTGGTCAAGATAGGCAAACATATTGTTCCAGCCCGGGGTCACAACATCTAATTCAACATTCAGATATCTGGCAAATTCCAAGGCCAGATCATATTCAAATCCAGTTGGTTTTCCTTCATAATAGGAATAGGTGTTGAGGGCATCGGCAGTGATCAGGCGAAGTTTTCCTGTTGAGCGTATCCGATCCAGCGTACCCGTGGCGGTTCCCAAATCTTGATTGTGAATTAAAATAGAAACAAAGACAAAAGTAACGGTTAACATTAATAGAAGCAACAGAATAAAATATTTTTTAAAATATTGTTTCATGAAATTGTTTTATCTTTTGTTTCTGGAAATTTTATGGGTGTCACCTCTATTTTATCCACACTTTGATATCCCCGGGGAAGTTTTTTGCCTCTGTATCCGCGCATTCCTATATAATCGGTTTGATTGCCCGGGTTTAATCTAAGAAAATGCTTGCCTGAATATATAACAAGATTTGAATTTAATGGCAAAATTTTTAAGTGCTTAAGTTTTTCAGGGTCCTTTGAATTTAATTGTTTTCTAGGAATGGTGATGATTTTATTGCCTTGACCTTTTTTTAATTGCGGCAGCTGGTTGACCGGAAAAATCAACAGCCGGCCCTGGCTGGTAATGGCGACAATAAGGTCTGTTTCAAGGTCAGACACCTGTTGTGGGGCCAAAAGATTAAACCCTTTTTTCAGGGTGATAACGGCCTTGCCATTTTTATAGGTGGTCAGAAAATCAAGGTATTTAATGATGAACCCGCAACCGTTATCAGAAGCTACAAGAAAGAGATCCTCATTCTCCTGGGAGAGCATGAACTCAATTGTGGTGTTGGGTTGCAGGGACAAATGACCGGTTAAAGGCTCCCCATTTCCCCTTGCAGACGGCAGAGCATGGGCCAGCAGCATATAGCTTCGGCCAAAATTATCCAGAAACACAACGGGTTTATCGTTCTTGGTCCGAAGATAGCTCATGAGATCATCACCGGATTTGAACTTGACCTTGGCAGGATCAATATCGTGTCCCTTGGCAGAACGGACCCAGCCGTTCTGGGACAAGATAATGGTAACAGGCTCAATATCCAGGATATCGGTTACCGAAAATGCTTCTGCCTCCTGTCTTTCCTTGATGGGAGACCTGCGCTTGTCTCCGTATTTTTTTGCATCTGAATTGATTTCGTCAATCATATAGGCTTTAAAGGCCTTTTTGCTGTTCAACCGTCGTTCAAGTATTGTTCGTTGTTCTTCAAGTTCCTTGATCTCGGTCAGAATTTTGATTTCCTCAAGTTTGGCCAATTGCCGCAAACGAATCTCAAGGATGGCGGCTGCCTGTATCTCAGACAAATCAAAAGCAGTGATCAATTCTTTTTTCGGGTGGTCAGAATTGCGGATTATTCGGATGACCTCGTCAATGTTCAGATAGGCAATTTGGAATCCTTCAAGAAGATGGAGGCGGGCAAGGATTTTTTCCAGTCTGAATTTGAGTTTTCTTTCAACGGTATCGGCCCTGAATCTCAGCCATTCCCTAAGGAAGGTCAATAAATTTTTTACCTCGGGGCGGCCATTAATGCCGATCATGTTCATATTAACAGAATAGGAGCGTTCAAGATCTGTGGAGGCAAAAAGATGGTCCACAAGTGCCTGAACATCGATTTTCTTTGATCGAGGGATGATCACAAGCCGGGTGGGCTCTTCATGGTCGGATTCATCCCGGATATCACTGACCATGGGCAGTTTTTTGGCTTCCATTTGGGCCGCAATCTGTTCGTAAATTTTTTCCGTTGATGCGTGGAAGGGCAGGGCGCAAAATACAATTTCTCCGTCTTCAACCTGAAAGGTTGCCCGCATCTTTATGCGTCCCATGCCTGTTTCATACATTTGACGGATTTCAGAAACAGGGGTGATGATCTCCGCATCGGTCGGAAAATCCGGTCCCTTGATAAATTTGCAAATGGCTAAAAGATCGGCATCTTCATTTTCAATCAGATGAACCAATGCCTTGGCAACTTCCCTTAGATTGTGGGGGAGCATGCTGGTGGCCATACCCACGGCAATACCCGTGGTACCATTGAGCAGCAGGTTGGGCAGCCTGGCCGGTAACAGGGTGGGTTCCTTTAAGGTACCGTCAAAATTGGGCAGCCAGTCCACCGTCCCTTGGTCCAGCTCGTCAAGGAAAATGTCCGCATATTTAGACAGTTTGGATTCGGTATACCGCATGGCAGCAAAGGATTTGGGATCATTGGGATCCCCCCAGTTTCCCTGGCCATGTACCAGGGGGTACCGCAAAGAAAATGGCTGGGCCATCAACACCATGGCCTCGTAGCAGGCAGAGTCACCATGGGGATGAAATTTACCCAGGACATCCCCGACGGTTCTGGCCGATTTTTTAAATTTGGCTGTTGAAGACAGGCCCAGCTGACTCATGGAATAAATAATTCGGCGTTGTACCGGCTTCAGCCCGTCTCCGATGTGGGGCAGGGCGCGATCCAGTATGACATACATGGAATAGTTTAAATAGGCTTTTCGGGTAAACTCCTGGAAAGGAATTTTTTCATAATCTTCTATGGCACAAGGAAGGGTTTGCTTCATAATTCTATCTCTTTGATATTGCCTTCGGTTTCAATCCACTTTTTTCTATCCTTGGCCCTTTTCTTTCCCAGGAGCATATCCATGACTTCATAGACTTCTTCTTCAGTTTCGCAGGATCCGTCATTGATGGACAATTGAACCAGCCTTCTTGAATCCGGGGCAATGGTGGTTTCCTTGAGCTGGGCAGGATTCATTTCCCCCAGGCCCTTGAAGCGCTGGATATTGATTTTCCCATGTTTTTTCCGGCGCTCCACTTTTTTTACGATTGTGTTTCGTTCAGAATCATCCAGGGCATAAAAAACTTCTTTGCCCACATCAATTCGGTACAGGGGCGGCATGGCTATGTATACATGACCGTGTCTCACAAGTTGGGGAAAATGCCTTAAAAACAAAGCACAGATCAGAGTGGCAATGTGAAGGCCATCTGAATCCGCATCGGCCAGGATACAGATTTTATTGTACCGAAGTTTGGAAATATCTTTTTCCCCGGGCATAATCCCTAAAACCTGTGTAATATCCCGGATTTCCCTTGACTCAAGGATGATGGAAGGAGCAATATCCCAGGTATTGAGTATTTTACCCCGCAGGGGCATAATGGCCTGAAACCGTCTGTCTCTTGCCTGCTTGGCAGAACCACCGGCAGAATCCCCTTCCACAAAAAACAGCTCACGTCTCGCCTGGTCGTCACTGCTGCAGTCTGAAAGCTTGGCCGGAAGGGTGGTCCCGTTGGATGCCCGTTTCTTGGTCACCTTTTTGGCTTTTTTAACCCGGGTCTTTGCATGCTCAATGGCCATTTCTGCCAGGGCTTCTCCAAAGGTGACGTTCTGGTTCAGCCAGAGGCTGAAGGCATCCCTGACCTGCAGGTTTACCAGGTTTGCAGCATGACGGGAGGAAAGCCTCTCTTTTGTCTGGCTTGAAAACTGTGCTTCGGAAAGCTTTACGGACAACACATACCCCACATTGTGCCAGATATCTTCAGGCGCCAGGAACAACCCCTTGGGCAAAAGATTTCTAAATTTACAAAATTCTCTGACTGATTCCAGCAACCCGGATCTAAACCCATTCACATGGGTCCCCCCAAGACTTGTGGGAATCAGGTTAACATAGCTTTCTTCAATGGTAGCGCCCGATTCCTTCCCCCAATTGATGGTCCAGACCGCTTCAAAATCTTCATTGGCCGTTTGTCCGGAAAAGGGGGCGGGAAAGATACAGGGTCTTTCCTTGAGATGTTCTGCAAGATAATCATCCAGCCCGCGGTCATAGTGCCAGCTCATTCGTTCATTGCTGGCCTCATCAAAAAAACTTGTCTTCAACCCTTTACACAAAACAGCCTTGGACTTGAGCGCCTTTTGAATATCTGTTTTTGAAAATGTTGGGGTATCAAAGAAAGAAACATTGGGATAAAATTTCAAGGCGGTTCCCGTATTGTTTTTCCCAACACTGCCCGTGATTTCAAGCTCTTTTGTTTTAAAACCATCTCCAAAGTGGATCTCAAAAGTCTGACCATCCCGTTTAATGGTGATCTCCAAATGAGAGGACAAGGCATTCACAACCGAGACCCCAACACCGTGGAGGCCCCCTGAAAAAGCATAATCCTTGTTGGAAAACTTGGCCCCGGCATGGAGTTTTGTCATGATGAGTTCAACACCGGAAATACCTTCTCCTGGATGGATATCAACGGGCATGCCCCGGCCATTGTCCGTCACAATAATGGCATTGTCTTGTGTCAGCACCACCTCTATGGTGTCTGCAAAACCGGCAATGGCTTCATCTACACTATTGTCGATGACTTCAAAGACCAGGTGGTCAGGACTTGTGGTGTCCGTATACATACCGGGTCTGCGCTTAACCGGATCCAATCCCTTGAGTATTTCAATGGAATCAGCCTTATAAGAGCTGGCCTGTTCTTCTTTGTCGATGTTTGGATCAAATAACTTCATAAATAATTCTATTGCGCTATACAGGTTAAAACTTTATATTCGATTTTAAACAACACCATATAGCACTTTTATTTGTAAATGTACAAACGGGAAAAACATATCATTATGACATCTTCAATCCAAAGTTTTGGTTATAACGATTTTGAATCCCATTGGAATACCCTTGATGAAGCATCCAAAGCCCAATTGGTGGAGGAAGCAGGGAAAGGGTCAGCTTTACTTGGAATCCTTCCAATCACAGAGGGGATGCGTTCTGTTCATTTTAATATTCGGTCTCGAGCAAAAAAAAGCCTTGAACATCTTGTAAAGACAATTCAGAAGCAATTAAGAAATCCGGACGACCCCGAAGGGTATCTATCCGGGTTGCAGTCCTCTGCAATGGTATCCGCTAAGATTTATCAGCAGATCACTCTGGATATACCCTTCAATGACATGAATTTTTTTTTAAATATCCTGCTGGGGCTTGGGGATAACGGGGCTTATTTTGCATTCAAGGCAGTTTATCAGGAGCATATAAGTTTAGAGTCACTCAATAAAGTACTTCAAACACTTGGCCAGGCAGAACGCCTTTTGTTCGTTGACCAATATCTCCAGACAACTCCTGCAGACCGGTTAAAATTCGGCAAGCTGTTTAAAAGAATATTAAATGCCATCACTCTAAGAGAGCCTGTTATTGAATTTTATGCCAATTTGTTTGACCGTAAGCGGGATGCAGACCCATTTTTAAACAATATCTGTTTTGATTTAAGAAATCCTGAAACCATCATTCAAAAAGAAATTGCATCCGTGTCTCCTGCTGTAAAAATTATGGGGTTAAAAGCCCTGTCCCTGATCGAGGCCAAAATTCCCGTTCAATTGCTTGTGGAAGCCATTGAGGATGAAGAGGTGAAAAAGGTAAGGGAGGCGGTTTATAGCATCGTTGAAGAATCTTCCATGGGGCTTTATCCCGAGCTGTTTGATCCTATTCTTAAACATTTTTATCAACAGGGGCGCCAGGAATCCATCAATGCATTTAAAGCCCTGATTGTCACAGGAAAGATGCAGGTTCATGAACTTTTCAGGTTGGTGAGGGACACCTATCCTGAAATCATGCCATTTATTCATATCGAAATCGCTTCATTGTCCAGAATTTCTTTTTTTGTTATCCAGGATATTGCATTAAACAAGACACGCTATCAGCAGGAAAACTTTGATATAAACCTTGCCTGCATTCTGGGTATGATCAAAAAAAGACCCGAACGGGTTGTGAAAATACTCAACCGCTATGGCGAACAATCAGAAAAAGGAATAAAAATTGATCTTACCGGGTTTGTAAAAAAAACAAAAAAAATGCTGCAAAAAGAAAAAGAACATATTCAAGCGCCCTTTGATACCCTTGTGGCGCAATTCAAAAGAAAACCTGTAAAACCCAAAAGGCCTTTTGCTTCGGTCTTACAGGACCCGATCAAGAAAAAGATGGAATCCTTTATAAAAAACATCCCTGTAAACTCCATTGATTTTAAAGATCACAATTTTAAAAATGAAAATTTGTCCGGGCTAAAATTTTCAGCCTCAACCCTATTTTTTCACCATGCTAGTTTTGAAAATACAGATCTTTCAAATTCATATTTTGTAAAGGCGTTTTTTAAAAAAACATTTTTTTATACGGTCAATATGGACGGCAGTGTTTTTGACAATATCAATTTTGACAATGCCATATTCATAAATGTCAGCGCGAAAAATGCCATTTTTAAAAATTGCAGTTTCCAGGGAGCCTGTCTGTTTAATTGTGATTTTAACCAGGCCCAATTCACGGACGCGATCTTTCTTAATGCCACGCTTTCCAAAGTTTCCTTTGGCAATACCCAATTGGCCGGTGCATCCTTTGCCCATTCCAGAATATCCGGCGTTTCCTTTGTCACGGCCCATATTAATCTTGCGGATTTTTCATGGGTAAGGGCCCGGTTCTGCCGGTTTCCCTCCTATTCCCAATCCATCATAAGGACCCAGGGAATAGATTACAATGACCGGCATTATCAACTGGGTTTTAATGACCTTCCCCCCATTGATCACGCCATTGTCGCAGAAATCAATATGCTGATTTTCTGTGAATTTATTCATTACGGGGAAACAAAATTTTTAAATCAGAACAAACTCAGTCTTTTAACGGCCTTTGATATTTTTAAGCCCTCCCAGGCGGATTTTTTTCAGATCATTCCCTTGCTCGTTCACGAAAATTGTCAATTTCTCGAGATGGGTTCCATACACAGCAAAACCCCCTGCGGCATTGCCGATTATCTGCCCTCCACCCAGGCAGTGAAAACCTGCGAACGCTATACGGGTCAAAACAAATTCAAGGTCAAAAGAAGCCTGACGCCCCTTATTGAAGGGCTTTTTACCATGGGAAGCGTTGGCTCTCTTGCCCAGACATTTGAATCCGATATTGATTACTGGGTCTGCATTAATGAGGAGGTCATTGACAGCATCGGTCTTGAGCGGTTGAGAATCAAATTTGATCTCCTTGAAGCCATGGCCTGGAATAAATTTAAGACCCGGGTGACTTTTTTCATTGTGGATATCCTAAAGGCCAAGCACAATGATTTTGGCGGGTCCACCCAGGAAAGCTCAGGATCTGCCCAATCCAGGCTTCTTAAAGAAGAATTTTACCGGACCATGATTCATGTGGCGGGTAAATTGCCCTTGTGGGCAGTCCTGCCCACAACCATCAGTCTCAATTATTACAATATGATTTTAGACCGGGTAGCCCAATTTTCAAAGAACCACCGGTATATGGACCTGGGGGATATCCACGCCATTCCGGTGAATGAATACTTTGGCGCCTCCATATGGCAAATGTTTAAATGGTTGAAAAGTCCTTTTAAATCCGTCATCAAAATGGCCCTGCTTGAAAAATATATCCATGCCTATGGAAAAGAGCCCCTGTTGTGCAATCAATACAAAAATGAATGGATGAATTCAAGTTCCCATCTCAAATTGGCCCAAAATGATTCCTATATCATTCTGTTGAAACATCTCATTGACTATTACCAGCAAGCCAACGACACCCCATCGGTCAATCTGGTGTTGACCTGTTTTTTTTTAAAACTTGAGATCTCAAAACATGGGGAAATTGACAATACTGTTTTTGGTTTGAGAAAAATTTTGTTGGAAAAATGCCTGGAAAACTGGGGATGGGACAAAAACCGGTTGTTTGAAATCGGCCAGTTTAGAAAGTGGCCCTATGCAAACATTCAGCGGCTTTCCACCACCATTGAACACTATATGCAGACAAAATTTACCCAGGTCAAACGACAGTTTGAAAATCAATCCAGGGGCGGATTGATGATTTCAAAGGAAGATCGGCGGGTGCTGGAACGGAAAGTTGACATTATTTTGTTGGAAAAGCCCCATAAAATCAAGAGAATTCTTTTGGTTTCCAGGGGCGCTATACATTTTGAACGATTCCATTTAAAATACATTCCACTGTCCGAGACCCCGGGGACATGGGAACTATGCCATAAAAACTCAAAAATCCGTCAAGACCATGAAGAATCCCTGGCCAAAGCCAATTCCATTGAGGAGATTGGGGCATGGCTGGTCAATAACCGCCTTTATGGAAACCATTCCATTGTTAATCTGATACCAAACCCCACCCGGGTTACCCATGAAGACATTGAGAAACTTTTTAAGGCCTTGTACGATTTTTTTAATCCCTATATACAAGAGCCAGTCCAGTTTAATGAATTGCGCAGGGAAAAACCCAAGATGGTCTGCCTTTTTATCTCCATAAATTTTTATGCAGCCAGGCTGCAGACACGTATAACTGACTATAGTGCCGTTTATGTTAATTCCTGGGGAGAAATGTATTTGAGATCCTCCTGGCCGGACAGAACATTTCCCTCCATGGAGACGGCTAAAAAACATATTCTTAATATTCTTTCCATCAAAAGATTTCCCGTAAAAACAGTCTTTTATTTTTCAAAGGGAATGGCCCGATCCTAGGGTATAAAATTATTTTTTATTTTATCGGTAAAAATTTTCTACAATTTCCAAGGCTCGTTGGGGATCATCCAGAACATGAAAAAGATCAAGATCTTCTGGTGAAATCATTCCATTACCGATCATTTGTTCGTTTATCCACTCAATCAGGCCGTTCCAGAACTTTGATCCCATCAGAATGACCGGCATTTTCCGAATTCTTTTTGTTTGTATCAGGGTTATGGTTTCAAACAATTCATCCAGGGTACCAAAGCCACCGGGCATGATAATATAAGCCTGGGCATATTTGATAAACATAACCTTGCGTACAAAAAAATAATTAAATTGTATCTGCTTGGTGGTATAGGGATTTATTTTTTCCTCAAAGGGCAGGTTGATATTTAACCCTACAGACTCAACCCCTTCACCAATGGCGCCTTTGTTTGCAGCCTCCATCATCCCAGGGCCACCTCCTGTAATAACGGCATATCCTGATTTTGCGAACAAGGCGGCAAGTTCCTGGGTCTTTTGATACTCCGGGTTTTTAGGGTTTGTTCTGGCGGATCCGAATATGGAGACGGCAGGGCCTAGTGAATGTAGAGAATCAATGCCTTCGACAAATTCTCCCATAATTTTGAACAATCGCCAGGATTCACCGCTTTTAAAATCATTGATGGGATATTTTGATGGTATGGTATGGTTTTCCATGGTGTTTATAGCTCCAGCAGGTTAATGGTTTAAAGAAATCAATCTGGTAAAAATAACAATAATATGGTAAAAGGTACAATAAAATTAGCCTTTCAATCAGCTTGGTGCGTCGATTAACAACAGTGCAGCACATTGACTTTTCAAACTGAAAGATATAAAAAAAAGAAAAATTTTCATAGAAAGAAATAAGCGTGAACAAAAAAAAAATATTTTTCCAGCAGACGATTGTGATAAATGAACTGGGGATGCATGCAAGACCAGCCGCAAAAATAGCACAAATGGCCATGGAAGGATTCGGAAATATCTGGCTTTCAAATGGGTCTTCAGGGGTGGATGCATCAAGCATCATTGATATCCTAACCTTAGGTGCTCAAAAAGGCTCCCAAATTTTGATTCAGGCGGAATCTGATGAAGACAGAGAACTTGTGGGCGAGATCAAGGCATTTTTTGACATTGGTTTTGGAGAATTAGAGAATGAATAAGACCCGGCCCCAGATGACAATAAGAGGAATCAGCGGATCTCCAGGGATCTGTATCGGCAAGGCCTATATTGTTGACAGGGAAGGGGTCAACCTTATCAAACGGTACCCTGTCAATGAGACCATGGTACCGGCTGAAATCGACCGGTTTAAAAATGCCGTCACACGAGCAAAAAATGATCATGCAAAGGTCATTCAGTCCCTTGATCATGATTTGGGTGAAAATTTAAACATTTTAGAAACCCACATGGTCCTGTTCAAGGATAAAATGCTTTACGGCAAGACCATCGAGACTATTTCCCGGGAAAAGATCAATGCAGAGTGGGCATTGCGAAAAGTTTCCAGGAAGGTCAAGTCCATGTTTCAGCAGATAGATGACCAATACCTGAAAGACCGGGTTAACGATATTGTCCAGGTGTCTGACAAGATCATGTCCCATCTTGTGGGTGCCCAGGATATCAAAATCAGGGACATTAATAAACGGGTGATCCTTGTTGCCCACGACCTGTCACCGGCCGACGCCAGCCAGATTCAACTGGAGAGGATAAAAGGCTTTGTAACGGACAGGGGAGGGAAAAATTCCCATACGAGTATTGTTGCCAAATCCCTGAAAATACCCTCTGTTCTTGGTCTGGGCAGGGCAATGGTCAGTGTCAATAATGATGATATCCTTATTGTGGACGGATCTTTGGGGCTCATCATCGTCAACCCGGAAGAAGACACCCTGTTCAAATATGAAGAACGCCTGGTCCGTTTCGAAGCCTACCGGGCAGATATTGAACGGGAAAGTTATTTGCCTGCTGTCACCCGGGATGGGGTTTCTTTAAACCTCATGGCCAATATTGAGCTGGTAGAAGAGGTGGTTTCTGCCAAGGACAATGGGGCAAAGGGTGTTGGGCTTTTCAGGACAGAATTTTTATACCTTGATCTGAAACGATTTCCCACGGAAGACGAATTGCTCCAAAAGTACAAGGAGTTGGTAGAACTCATGAATCCGGAACCTGTAACCATCCGGACGCTGGATATTAACGGGGATAAGGTTAATCCCTATATTGATCCGGTCGAGGAAGCCAATCCCGCGTTGGGGCTTCGGGCGGTACGGTTCTGCCTTAAAAATGAAGACATTTTTATTACCCAGCTCAAGGCTATTTTAAGGGTTGCGGCCTTTGGAAATATCAAGCTGCTGATTCCCATGATTTCCTGCGTTGAGGAAATCATTCAGGTAAAAGTAGTGCTGAACAAAGCCATCCTTGCCCTTGAAAACGAGGACAAAATCTTTAACAAGGATATTCCCCTTGGGATCATGATAGAAGTCCCATCCGCCGTTATCATGGCGGATGAATTGGCCGGCCATGTGGATTTTTTCAGCATCGGAACCAATGATCTGATCCAGTATTCCCTGGCCATTGACCGGAGTAACCGACGGGTGGCCCATTTATTCCAGGCCCTGAACCCGGCGGTATTGAAAATGATTAAAATGACCTATGATGCTGCCCAAAAAAAAGGCATTGAGGTGGTGATGTGTGGAGAAATGGCCGGAGATCCCATCAATATACCCGTTTTGCTCGGTTTGGGCCTGACCAACCTGTCCATGAACTCGGCCTCTATCCCTGTTATCAAAAAAATGGTCCGAAATATGGAGTTTGGTCTGGCCGGTAAAAATGCAAAAAAACTATTCGAGTTCCAGACGACAGAAGAAATATCTACTTTTATCCAGGAAGAATATAAAGAAATTCTTCCCTATAGAGAAACGGAAGAATAAGGCATGAATTCAGAATATATCAAGCTCATCGCCACCAACAAAAAAGCAAGATTTAATTATAAGATTGATGCGGAGTATGAGGCCGGTATTGTCCTTGTGGGGTCGGAAGTCAAATCCATGCGGGAAGGGCGGGTCAGTTTTCAAGATTCCTATGCAGACATTAGAAATGGTGAACTTTTTTTGCGGCAATTGCATATTACCCCATACAAATATGCCTATAATGCCAACCATGAGGAGTTGAGAACCCGCAAGCTTTTGCTTCATCGATATGAAATTAAAAAATTATTTGCCCGGATGAAGGAAAAAGGATATTCCCTGGTCCCGTTGAAAATTTATTTTAAAAATGACAAGATTAAGGTATTGCTCGGGCTTGGTAAGGGTAAAAAACTCTATGACAAAAGAGAAACCATAAAACAAAAAGATGCAGATCGAGACATGGACAGGGATAGAAAAAAATATTCTTGCAAGTAATCTGTATTGACTTTTTTGCCTGAAATCCTTATATTATAAAGCATAAAATGTTCTTTTACAATTTGGGGGCGAAATGGCTTCGACGGAGATTTTGAAGTCTAAGGTAGCATACCGAGTCTTTTGTCAGCTCGTAAAATTGGCAGAATCTTAAAATAATCGCAGACGATTATAACTACGCTGTAGCGGCATAAAGGCCGCTTCCGCCCTCCTGAAATCCTTCTTGCAGATTCAGGTCAGGGCGTCATTTATGCAAGACAGCTTTTAAGGGTGCCTGATCCTTAACAGTTAAACTTTTCAGGCTATACCGGTACGTATCCATCCTGAAGGAGACTGACCGGCCAATTTAAAACTCAGGATAAGTATGTAGAAGCCTAGATGGATCGTTTTCGGACGCGGGTTCAACTCCCGCCGCCTCCACCATTTTTTATCTAATTAAATCAGTAGGTTATAGATGAAAATGAAAATTGTGCCTAAAATTGTGCCTATTTTGAATTATCTTTAATGATCTCATTTTTAAATTGTTTCTCAAAGGCACTCCCATCCTTTCTTTTAAGGTTGGGAATGTATCTTCCATACGTTTTATAGACCATTGAAGTATTTACATGACCCAATGTCCGCGCTACCCATTCTGGTGACTCTCCAGCAGCAAGAGCCCAAGATGCAAAAGTATGTCGGGTATCATACATTCTTCTGTGTGGAAGCTTGATTTTCTGCATTGTCCGGAGCCACAGTTCTCTGAGCTTATCTTGAAGTATTGGTCTACCATGAGTGTTTAAAAATACATAGGGACTCTCAAAATCTTTTGTTAGTTCTTTTTGAGCCCTCAAGGTTCGCAATAAAGATGTTGTAAGGGGAATACTTCGGTAACTTCCTGCTGTTTTTAAATCATCCTTTTCCTGGTTTCTTACCCGGCTTAATTCGATGTGAATAAACTCATCATCAATTGCAACCCATTTTAATGCAACTTGTTCTGAAGGGCGTAGACCGGTTTGTATAGAGAGGTCAAAATATGGTTTGTACCACTTCGACATAAACTCCATAAGCGTTTCCCATTCTCTATAATTAAATGGGAAAACTCTGTATTTTTTCACTTGGGGGAGTTTCAACCTTTCAAAAATAGCAACGAAACCTGTCCAGTCATATTCAATGAATGCATCCAGAACAATGACTCTTAAAGGAATCATAACATTATGGATTCGTTTTGCAGAAAGGGGCTCGTTGAATTGATTTTTCTTACTTTGTAAATGACTTAAAAATTTTTTAATTAATACAGGATTAAAATCACTAAAAGGTATTTTCCCAAAATAGGGGATGTGGTGAACTCTTAAAATTGAAGTATAATCCCTGACTTTGCTTAAAGTCATACCCGGTTTCATTGCTTCCCACCATTTTGCCGCATAATCTCCAAACAGAACGTCTTGTGGGCCAGCATATGAAACTCTGTTGTTCATAGTGTTAAAATTATCTTTTTTCTTAGAGTGGGGAAAACGTTTTGCAAAATTAAATATACCGTTTTCAATTTCAGCAAGTATTAGATCAAGTTGTTTCCTCAATTTTACACGGTTAGGGTGTGTGTCGGTTCCATAAGCATTTTCCTTACCCGCCCTACATTAATTTTTCAAGGGGTAAGTGTCTCATTCATACTGTCACAGAGGGCATTATGAAATATGAATAATTGTTTTCATTGTATGTATTGTTATTTGTGGAATGTTGTCAAGGACTTGGATTTGGGAGTCCACCGATGCTCCTATTTTTCTTGAAATCTGTCTGTTATTAAAGGTGCTTTTTAAGATTTTTGCTGGGGCAAGGATTGGAAAAGTTAAGATAGCAGGCAGTAAGCCCGACAGGGGTCATAACAGGGATCTCAAAAGGAATTGTCGATTGGGCTTAGTCCTTTGACTTTGACAGTCCATATGGTATTGATAAACCCAAGGGGAAAAAAGAAACGATAGGAATCAATTTTCAAGAAACCCTTATTAAAAAGGAATTAACATGCCATTTAAACCGCTTAAAAAAGGGGATACCATAGCGTTTTTTTCACCCTCTTCTCCAGGCACAGTTACAGCCCCGAAAAGATTTAAAAGGGCAAAGACATTTCTTGAAAGCAAAGGATTCAATCTTTCACCGGGAAAATTGACCGGCAAAAAGGATGGGTATCGGTCAGGCAATGCCAAGCAAAGAGCAAATGAGCTCAATGAACTGATTTCTAATCCCAATGTTGACTGCATCATTTCAACCATTGGCGGGATTAATTCAAATTCGTTGATACCTTATATCGATTATAATGCATTTAAACAAAATCCCAAGATCATCATTGGTCATTCTGATGTTACCTCAATTTTGCTGGCACTTTACGCTAAAACCGGCATCACAACATTTTATGGCCCAGCTCTGATTCTCTCCTTTGGAGAATTCTCCCCTTTTCTGGACATGACCTGGGCCTATTTTGAGGATATGCTTTTAAAAAACTATTCTCTACCATACACCTATACAATGCCGGATTATTGGACTGATGATTTTATGAACTGGGAGGAAAAAACAAAGGATAAGGCCCGTAACACAAATAAATGGTTAACCATAAATAAAGGGCAGGCAGAAGGAAGGATCTTGGGCGGAACATTGAATGCCATGAGTACAATCCTGGGCACCGAATATATGCCTCCTGTAGATAAAAACACCATTTTATTTATTGAGGATACAACAAAAACAGCGGCCTATGTGGAACGGTTATTCTCCCTTTTAAAAGCCCATAATTATTTTGAAAATATCGGCGGGATAATTTTGGGTAAGCATGAACAATATGATGACCAGAAAACAGGTAAAAGGCCCCATGACCTTTTGATGGAAATTGCAGGAGAAATAGATATCCCGATTCTTGGAGAATTTGACTGTTGTCACACCCACCCCTGTTTTACAGTGCCCTTGGGCAAAAGAATCAGGCTTGATGCAACGAAAAAAACAATAAGTCTTTTGGAACCATGGATTGAACGATAAATTGAATATGATTATTAACAACCGGTACGGCCGGAGCGAGGTATGGCTCTCGGCCACAACGAATATAGAAACTCCTCTGATTATGACATTTCGGTGGGACTTTCATATAAAAATATGGAATGAATTTTATGAAAACATATAGAAAAGAACTATGGTTTGAGATTCCAACAAGAAGGGCTTTCATCAACATCACGCCTGATATTCAAGAATGCATTAATGAAAGCGGTATAACTGAAGGACTTGTACTTATAAACGCAATGCATATCACAGCCTCTGTATTTATTAATGATGATGAATCAGGACTGCACCATGATTATGACCTATGGCTTGAAAAATTAGCGCCTCATGCTCCAGTTTCTCAATACAAACATAACGTTGGAGAAGACAATGCAGATGCCCATATGAAACGACAGATCATGGGTAGAGAAAGTGTTGTTGCAATCACGGAAGGAAAGCTTGATTTCGGTACATGGGAACAGATTTTTTATGGTGAATTTGACGGAAGAAGAAAAAAGCGTGTTCTTGTTAAAATAATTGGAGAATAAAATCTTTTTTTTCCGTTCCTCATCCGGAATGTGTCAATAGAAATGAGACACTATTTATAATAAATTATATTTATAATAAATTAAGCTCTAATC
>JADGFI010000219.1 GCA_016743945.1 Desulfobacteraceae bacterium | reverse complement strand
ATCAAATATGTATTTGGTCTAGAATGCAGTGTGTACGCTGGGCTGGAATGGATGGTTAAGTCTTGACCTTCGCGTATCTCTATGGCTGCATCTCGCTAAATCTCTCTAGTATCTCGTTCACTGCGATCCTTGCATGTAAACGAATTAAGCGTAAACTTGATTACACCCAAACTGAATGAATAGAACCATTATCTGACCACTGCGGTCATCACTTCGTCGTTAACTAGTGGTATTCAATACCAGTTACGTAAGCGTACCTCCGCCTTGATAGAATAGAATTGATTACATCACCCTCGCTAACCACTCCTCCTCTCTTGTATAATCACCATCCGGTGGTGTATTGTAATTTGTAAAGATAACGCTACTACTACTACTACTACCACTACTACTACTACTACTACTTCACATGTGGATAACGAGGGCTAGCAAGAGTATTTTGTATATCACCCGATATAGGCACTTATATGAATCAGGGTAGTTATATGCTATATAAATATAGTAAGTCTATTTTAAACTTCCAGTACAAGAAGATGATATCAATATGTTGTAAATTATATATTAATTAGTATATTGAAGTAAGTAGTTTAATTT
>JADGFI010000218.1 GCA_016743945.1 Desulfobacteraceae bacterium | reverse complement strand
CTCCCTCTCCCTCTCCCTCTCCCTCTCTCCCTCGCGATCCCACTCCATGACCATCTCCCCCATGCTATCTCCCTCCTTATCTCCCACTACCACTCTCCTATCCCTACCATTCTCCTCTCCCTAACCCCACAACCCATCTCCCTAACCCACTCTCATCGTTCCCCTCGCCTCCCTCCGACTATCTACTACTACTACTACTACTACTACTACTACTACTACTACTACTACTACTACTGCCCGTACGCCGTACGCATGCGCATGTATTAGTTTGCGATTCACGATCGGCTATCCAAACTCTAGCTAGGGACTTACAAATCCACTGGTAAGCTTACATGAATAATTTACATTTCTTCAACGCCCAGTTGTACCCTCTCTCTCTCTCTCCCTCTCCCTCTCGTACTCTCTCTCTCTCGTACTCTCTCTCTCGTACTCTCTATCGTAATCTCTCTATATCGCTCGATCGTACGCACTCTATCACTCTCCTTCTTCGAGTCTGTCGCTTCTCACTCCCACTATCTCGTGTACATAGGTTCTAGATACAAGTGATCGTACGACATTATGCGATGTACAGTGTACACTGTACACGGTACACC
>JADGFI010000217.1 GCA_016743945.1 Desulfobacteraceae bacterium | reverse complement strand
GGTAGGGTAGATACCTCAGTGAATACCTGATGTATAGGTGTGACTTAATCTTTAATTAAATGTAAAGGCGCTGTTATTAGAAATTTAATTATATATCACGGTACAATGTAAATAGGTTGTGAAGTAGGGTTTAAGTAATTCACCTATTAAATAGGGTAGTGGTAATGGCTAATGTATCGCATATTGTTATCACTGCGTATTTACATTAATCTCAACCACTACACCTATCCCAACTACTACTAATACTACTACTACTACTACTACTACTACTATTTCGGACAAAAGTATTTGTCCCATTTATTGGAAAAAATATAAAGAAATACGATATAAAAAAATATTAATCCGGTGGGCTGGGATGCACCATTTGGGATGTATATTATGTAGCATAATAATAGGCACATATGCAGAAATCGAAATCAATTGGAGTATGGGTAATCGGGGTGATTATGCGAGGCTTGGGGAGAAAATAATACCAATAGTACCCAATAATACCACTACTGCTACCAATAGTAAATTACACAAGCTCATACAATCGCTACTCCATACCATAATCAATCCATTACCATTTGTTTTTCTACACCCACTATACCACCAC
>JADGFI010000216.1 GCA_016743945.1 Desulfobacteraceae bacterium | reverse complement strand
CATATTATCATTCCAATTACTAATATTCCAATTTTGGATTTCGATTTTGCCTATTTTTATTTTTTTTATATTATTCCAATATATGGGACAATGATTATTGTCCGAAATATTATTAGTAGTTGTTGTAGAAGTAGTAGTAGTTGTCGTTGTAGTAGTAGTAGTAGTTGCCGTTGTAGTAGTAGTAGTAGTAGTAGTAGTAGTAGTAGTAGTAGTAGTTGTAGTAGTACGGGTGTTCGTTCTTATCATCGCTCGTATCTTGCGTTTATTTCCGCTGACTCGACGATTTGTAATCAGACTCGATTTCACAATTGTTTACCCTGGTTTCCATGGCAACCGTCCTCGACATCGGTTACGTCACCTTGTACACTGTAGTAGCTTGTGTACAATGTACGATGTCCCCACAGGCTTGGGCGCCTGCGTTTACTGCTTAGATTGCCAATCGTGTATCGTGTTTACTCTATTGTCTGCACACTTATTTATGCTTAGGTGTGCTTGAATTTACTCCAACCAACCAACCCACCCAACCAACCCCATCAACCCCATCAACCCATCAATCCACCAACCATTAGTAGGCCATTACATCCATTATTTACTG
>JADGFI010000215.1 GCA_016743945.1 Desulfobacteraceae bacterium | reverse complement strand
GATCCAGAGGGTTCATGCAGCCCTGGAGAATTAATTGATTAGAATTCGCACCTAGGCTCTACCGGATCAGTATTTTGTTTCAGATCCAATTATGCGAGATGTAATTGAATTAAATATTAAAAAATAATAATATAATAGTAGAAATAATTTCTATTGAATTTAGCATAAAATATAAGTAGATTATAAATAATAAATATAATAATTACACCAATTGAAAAAGAAATGCAGTTACACAATACTTCACAATACGCCTTGTGACGTCACGTATGTGATACATACGTGACATAATCTCCTATAGGAGAATTATCCCTAGAATCAATATAGGCCAGTAGTCGCAGCAGTAGTAGTAGTAGTAGTAGTAGTAGTAGTAGTAGTAGTAGTAGTAGTAGTAGTAGTAGTAGCTGTGCCATGATGATACTACCTT
Source organism: Desulfobacteraceae bacterium (assembly GCA_016743945.1). Lineage (GTDB taxonomy): Bacteria > Desulfobacterota > Desulfobacteria > Desulfobacterales > Desulfobacteraceae > NBML01. The sequence continues at coordinate 177 of JADGFI010000215.1, read as the reverse complement.
CCCAACATAGTAATTAAAGTATTGCAAGCCTTGTAAGCCATGATTATTGTCTACACCCACCCTATAAAACCCAACACCCCTACCCCTACCACTCCCGTGACCATACTAATAAAGCATACACCGTATGCACTTATGAGGGGTCTTTGGAGGGCATACATCGTATACCCTTATATATCC
>JADGFI010000214.1 GCA_016743945.1 Desulfobacteraceae bacterium | reverse complement strand
GTTTCAAGGTCTGCGGCGGCAAGGTCTTCAAGATCAGGCCAGGTTTCCATAAACCTGAGATAATAAGGGATCACGGTTTTGACCTGGGTTTGCTGGAGCATGACCTCGGAGACCCAAACCCGGTACAAGGATTTATCCCTGCGCCAGGGAAGCTGACGGCAATTGTCCCGGAACCAGGCCATCAAATCGGTCTGAACGAATTTTATTGTTTCAAGCCCCAGATCCATCAGCGCGTCCTTATTCTTTTCATTTTATATGCCAAGCTCCTGAACGAAAATCTAGTGTTTGGACGAAAAGTTGCCCAGATGCAAGGCGCAGATGGGTGAGTTTGCGTTCAAACACTAAGATTGTGGATCAGGGATTGTGCTTTCTCCCTGGCCCAGCGATCGGCTTCAATAATACCTGAAAGCTCAGGATTGTCAATGCAGGTATGGGCACCCATGACCTCACGGACCAAGGTGAAAATATTTGGAAAGCCGATGCGTTCTTTAAGGAAGGCGTCAACGGCAATTTCGTTGGCCGCATTCATAACAGCAGGCAGGGTCCCGCCCCTGCGGCAGGCTTCACAGGCAAACCCGAGGGATGGGAAGCGTTTTGTATCAGGG
>JADGFI010000213.1 GCA_016743945.1 Desulfobacteraceae bacterium | reverse complement strand
GATATGAGATTACGCCCCCTCTCTTTTGCCCCGATAATCAGACTGACCTTTGCGTTGAGCCCGTCAATGGCATCCACCACCATGTCCAGGTCCGGGCTTAAAAAATGGGACAGGCTGTCGGCATTGACAAAGGAGGTGTGCAGCTCCACCTCACACCCAGGATTGATATCCAGGACCCGGGCCCGGGCCACGGCCGCTTTTTCCAGCCCCAGGGTGGAATGCAGCGCAAAAACCTGCCGGTTGATATTGGAGGCATCCACCCGGTCAAAATCCACAAGCCGCAAATAGCCGATGCCGGACCGTGCCAGGGCCTCCACCACAAAAGAGCCCACAGCCCCCACGCCGAAGACGACCACCCGGGCGCGCTTAAACCGGTCCACCGTATCCGTTCCCATCAGTTGCTCAAGCCGGGCAAAGGGACTGATCAGACTTACGTCCGGGGTCATCTGTTTTTCTCCTTTTGGTTTAAAATGGGACCAAACAAATTCAGGCTGTTCTCATATCCATGTTGGACCAACGTTTCAAATGCGATGCCCGATCGTTCTGCCGCCACCCTGACAATTGCCGGTACATTGGCCGGCTGATTTAACGGTGTTTCCCCGGGA
>JADGFI010000212.1 GCA_016743945.1 Desulfobacteraceae bacterium | reverse complement strand
TTACTCATTTAGTCACTATATCAATCACTTATTAACTCACTCCATAAGTAAATATCTCACCGTATAATTCACTCACTTAGTTAATAACGTATTCACCTACTATGTCACTGATTCATTCACTGATTCATTCACTGATTACTTACTCCATCGAACGCCAGCGTTAATCTATCTCATGACCACATGTCATGACCACATCTCATGATCACATCTCATGACCACATCTCATGACCACATGTCATGACCACATCTCATGACCACATGTCATGACCACATTTCATGACCACATCTCATGACCACATGTCATGAACACATCTCATAACCACATTTCATGACCAATTGTCATGACCACATCTCATGACCTAACAGGAATGTGGCGATGGTACCAATGCCGTGGTGATATTTGCCGGCAGTTTACTTGAGAATGCCGCTGAATTGATTAAGATGGGTCTATCTGTTGTAGAAGTAGCCGACGGATATCAAGTTGCCTGCAATAAAGCTCTGGAATTACTGTCTTGTTAGTATTGGTAATCGTGTTTAGTTTAAAACTCTTTAATAATCGATTGCACGTAAATTTCCTCAATCTACTAATGGTACTTGGTATATGGT
>JADGFI010000211.1 GCA_016743945.1 Desulfobacteraceae bacterium | reverse complement strand
TGTATGTTGATGGTGTTTGTAATTAGTACGTGTTAAATATTAGTCTTTTATATGTGTATATGTTATTGTTTAAGTAGGTGTTAATGTTGGTGTTTGGTTGGTGTTAAAGGTATTGGTTGGTGTTAAAAGGTTAAATTTGAAGGTGTGTGGTGGTGTTTTGATCATTATCGTTGTTGGTGTTTGGTAAGTGTTGGTATAGTGATTTATAGGTGTAGGAATTGGTGTTTGATGATTATTGATGACGAGGTTCTAGTATTATAAGGTTGTTAGAATTATAAAGGTGTCCACTTTTACAGGTCACATGTCCTTCATACAATGACAGTGTGTTTAGTAGTAGTAGTAGTAGTAGTAGTAGTAGTAGTAGTGGAAGTGGTAACATCGAGAAAGTTGATGCAGTAACAATTCCAAATTATTATATGTCAATGAAAACAGACAAAATTATGTCAAGGTATTTTAGAAGGGGGATTTAAATAAATGCAATGTACACAATTACTACACAGCACAACAACTAATTTAATATGGATGATGTGTTGGATGTATCATTGATACCACATGTCCACAACGGGGTAACCGAGACGCCATTGTACACTGAACATTCTACACTATAC
>JADGFI010000210.1 GCA_016743945.1 Desulfobacteraceae bacterium | reverse complement strand
TCCACACACTCTCATGTGAATATATTACATTGTTACATCATAATTAATAAGTTTCTATATTACATTTTTATTGAATGCAATATTACATCATGCCTAATTCTGATATTAAGGTCGTATTATTATAATTAAAAGCATACGATATTACATTCAACTGCATTTTAAAATAGTTAAAAATAGAATAATAGTCCAAACGACAATACAAAATGTTATTTATCACCCGGAACACACCGGTGGTTTAACACTCGGACGTATGATGGATCGTGAAAATGATCACGGTCAAAGGTCACACAAGGTCCATGGTGACCCTTAAGGCCTAGGGGTCGCTAATATTACGATGTTCTCGGACATGGCTTCGAGGTCATAAAATTAGTGACATTTTTGATTACTAGTCGTATTATTATTATTATTAATAGTAGTAGTAGTAGTAGTAGTAGTAGTAGTGGTAGTATTACCGACTGACCTTTCCTCGACTGAAATACACGGATAATAACTACCTCCATTAAGATAAGGGTTCATTTACTAAGAAGGAAATAGTAAGACTGCATATATCATAATGCAAAACATTGCTTAAATATAAAATATATATAGTATATATTCTACGCTATAAAC
>JADGFI010000020.1 GCA_016743945.1 Desulfobacteraceae bacterium | reverse complement strand
GTCTCTGCCCTAACCCATTTTATTCATTTCATGTGATGAAACACAATTGTCCCTGATAAATATATTTCAGGAACTGAAAATAATTCATTTCCATTCGCTTAGTTATATTTTTCTGATATAATAAAAATCGTTGTTTTTTGGAGTTTTTAAGATTGTTGTGTATTTAAATATTGTTGTAGATTTAACATTAGAACTAAAATTAAGGAAAAATTGTAGTCATGGAAATTAATCATTACGAATTTGAGTACGGTGAGCATGGTCAAACAACAGGTATCTCTATCAACTTAAGAGGATTTGATATCCTGCGTTTTAACAACATCAGCAAGGGAACGGCCTTCACCATCGATGAGCGACGAAAATTAAAACTGAGCGGTTATCTGCCGCCACGGGTTAAAACCCTTGAAGAACAGGTCGAATCAAGTCTTGAGATCCTCGATAAAAAAGAAACCGATATTGAAAAATTTATTTATATCAGAAGTCTCTATGACAGAAATGTGGTACTTGCACACGCAGTCATTGCAAGCGACGTTACCAAATTTTTGCCCATTATCTATACACCGACGGTGGGCCTTGCCTGCCAGCAATATTCCTCCATGTTCAGGAAAGCCAATGGGATCCATTTTTATCCGGGCAACATTGACTATGCCGAATACATTCTGCGAAATTATACGGACAAGGACATACGGGTAGCGGTTGTCACCGATAACCAGGGGATATTAGGTATCGGCGACCAGGGCGCCGGCGGGATTCCCATCTGCCTGGGCAAACTGATGCTGTATACCCAGGGAGCTGGAATCGCCCCCTGGCATTGTCTGCCCATCTCCCTTGATGTGGGAACAGACAACAAAGAATTGATAGATGACCCCAATTACCTGGGATGGCGCCATGAACGCCTCCGGGGGGATGAGTATTATGCTTTCATTGAAAAATTTGTAGTTGCCTTTAAAAAAATATTCCCCAAGGCCCTTTGCCAATGGGAAGATTTTTCAAAACAGACCGCCTTTACCGTCCGGGATAAATACCTTGAGGAAGTTATTTCCTTTAATGATGATATCCAGGGAACCGGATCGGTTGCCCTGGCCGGTATGATCGCTGCCATGCGGGTAAAAAAAGAGAAAATGACCGATCAGGTCTATCTGGTTCATGGCGCCGGTGCCGGTGGCATCGGCATTGCCCAGCAGATCCTGACAGAACTCATGGAGCAGGGAATGGACGAAACTGAAGCCATTGCCAGAATTTTCACTCTGGATTCCAGAGGAGTTGTCACCTCTGACCGGGATCTGGAACCCTACAAGGAAAAATTTGCCAAAAATCCTAAAAACATGGCATGGATGAAAACGCCTGCGGACAATACCCTGTTGAATGTGATTAAAAATGAACGCGTAACCGTTCTCATCGGCACCTCTGGACAGGGCGGCTGCTTTACCAAAGAAATTGTACAAGCCGCAGCACAAAACACAGACCAACCCGCAATTTTACCCCTGAGTAACCCCACCACCAAAGCCGAAGCCCTGCCCCAGGACATCTATGAATGGACCAATGGGAAAGCCCTTGTGGCAACTGGTTCTCCCTTTGAAGATGTGAACCACAACGGCAAAAGTTATCGCATCGGACAGATGAACAATGCCTTTATTTTCCCCGGCATCGGTTTGGGAGTTGTGGCTTCTGGTGCCACACAAGTGTTGCCAGCGTTCTTTTCAGCCGCAGCCCACGCCATGGCAGACTTTGTCAGTGAAGAAGATATCCAGAACGGCATCCTTTTCCCCCCCCTGGATCAATTGAACAAGGTCTCTCTGGAAGTGGCCAAACGGGTGGGAGCAGCAGCCATTAAGGCAAATGTAACCCAAAACGATTGTCAATTTTCCGAATTCAAGCACAACAATGATGTGGAAAGACTCAATACATTGATTGAAAACATGCGCTGGAATCCCGAGTATAATTAAAGGAACCCAGAAAGCTACTTTAGCGATACAACACGGGCCATTTGGAAAATTTTTCAAATGGCCCGTGCTATTTCCCCCCAGCCTATTCATCAAACCAGGAGGCTGTTTTTTTACAAAACCCCACCAGCATCAGCATCACCGGCACCTCTATTAACACCCCCACCACGGTTGCCAGGGCCGCCCCGGAAGAAAGCCCGAACAACATGACACTTGTGGCAATGGCCACTTCAAAATGATTTGATGCCCCGATCATGGCAGCAGGGGCCGCATCTTTGTATTTAAGTTTCAACAGTTTTGCCCCGCCATACCCCAGCGCAAAGATAAAAAGGGTCTGGATAAAAAGCGGAACTGCAATCCATAAAATGGTCAAGGGATTGGCCAGAATCACCTCCCCTTTAAAACTGAACAAAAGCACCAGGGTCAACAACAAAGCCGTGATGGTTACCGGGGTCAAAACATGGAGAAATTTTTCTGTAAACCAGGTTTCGCCCTTTGCATGGATGATCCATTTTCTGGACAGATACCCTGCCCCAAGGGGAAGGGCCACATAAATCACCACGGAAAGAAGCAAGGCCTGCCAGGGAATGGGAAGCTGTCCCACCCCCAGAAGAAAGCCCCCCAGAACCCCGTAGAGCACCAGCATGGTCAAGCTGTTAATGGCCACCATCACAAGGGTCAGGCCGTCATTTCCCCGACAAAGATACCCCCATACCAGAACCATGGCGGTACAAGGGGCAATCCCCAGGAGGATACACCCGGCAAAATAACTTCGCCACAAAGGGATCTGCAGCATTTTTATGCCCTCCTGGAGAACCACGGTCCCGGCGCCATGCACGGCTCCCACTGGCAGGTCCAGGCCAAAGGGAAGCTTTACCAGGTCCATGGTATCGCCGATAAAGCTTTTGAACAAAAATCCCAGAAAGAATACACAAATGGCATACATGGTAAAGGGTTTGATACACCAGTTCAAAAAAAGGGTTAGAAACACCGGTTTTCCACTCTTACCGGCTTTGATCACGCTTCTAAAATCAATCTTCACCATGATGGGGTACATCATGAAAAAAAGACAGATGGCAATGGGGATGGAAACCACCGGAGCGCCATTCACGTTGATGGACATACCATCCAGGATTTTGGCAAATTGAGGTGCCACCTTGCCAAGCAAAATCCCCATGGCAATACAAAGGGCAACCCAGACGGTCAGGTATCGTTCAAAGATACTGGTCATTTTTCGTTCACTGCCTGCAGTCTCACCCATCACTTTGTTCTCCCAGGCGTTTCAAGTTTTCCGGTAATTTCTCAACAAATTTCCGAATATCGTCCCTCACTCGTCGAAAACAATCAAGCTGGGCCTCTCTATCGGCCCCCTGTTCTGCAAGCTTGGCTGCCATTTTAGGCGCGTCATCAAACCCCGCATGAATCACATCACAGGTGGGGGGAAAATAGGGGCAGGTCTCATGGGCGTGGCCGCAGACCGTGATGACCGCATCCAGGTCTGCCAGGACAAATGCATTGATATGCTTTGATTGGTGAAGGGAAATATCCACCCCGCTTTCCGCCATAACGGCTACGGCATCAAGATTGAGACCATGAATTTCAACCCCTGCTGAATAAACCTCAATGATATCCCCCTTCAGGAACCTTGTCCAGCCCTCTGCCATCTGACTCCGGCAGGAATTTCCTGTACACAGGAACAAAATCTTTAGTTTTTCTTTCAATAGTATCACCCCGGTTAAGATCTTGTTAAGAACAGCTTACTAAGGACCGCAGATGAAATAAGTTGAGCAAAAATAGCGTAAAATTTTGGTTCATCTACAAGGCGCATTAAAGGGTTAATAGCAGACCTATTTGGCCTTTGATGCAACGCAGTAGATGGGCCAAAAGGCAAGCTATTTCGTTCAAATTATAAAATTTGCGGTCCTAATATCATTAACCGATGTCAAAAAGCAGCCGCAACTGATTTACAGCTGCTGTAGAGCACCATCAGGCAACTTGTACAAAAAGCTTTTGTTTTACACCACAGACCGGACATTTTTCCGGGGCTGTTCCCAACTCAATGTAACCGCAGACCGGGCAGAGATAAAAGTCGCTCACCTCCAGGTCTACACCATTTTTAACGGCTTCCAGTGCCTTGGTATATATCTGGGCGTGGACCGCTTCTGCCGCAACTGCAAATTGAAACATGGTCTTGGCTTTATGGCCATCTGCAACCGCCTTTTCAACCATTGGCGGGTACATATTGGTAAATTCATCTGTCTCACCATCAATGGCAGACTGAAGGTTCTCTGCTGTTGAAGCGATCATGTCCAGGGCTTTCAAATGCCCTTCGGCATGAATCCGCTCAGCTTCCGCCGTGGTCAAAAACAGCTTGGCAATATTTGTAAAACCATCCTTTTTGGCTTTTTTTGCAAATGCTTTGTACTTTTGGTTGGCCTGACTTTCTCCTGCAAAGGCTTCTTTCAGATTGTCGTTGGTTGTCGCCATGTTTTTCTCCTTAATATTAATGAATAGTATCCCCTGCCAAAAAACGGCCTCGGCCCAATGCAAAAAGCCAACACGCTTGAATATTTTTTAGCAGTTTCTTTTAAACGCTCTCTTTATCCATTTTCCATATAAATGGGTTATACCAAAATTATTCCCGCTTCAAAAGCACCGAATTTAGTATCTGACTGAAACCTGAAATTTATAGCCCCGTGTATGGCTGCAATAACGATTGATTGCAATTGCCTTGGGAGAGGACCAATCCCCAAGCAAAGGAGGTTTTCACCAATTTAAAACGCCAGAAAATTACTTTAAAAAAGGCCAACCACGACATTTACAGCCACGAATCAAAAAAAATCGGATCAAATTTCAGCACCAGGCCCTAATGACCCACGCCGGGAATACGTTATTTTTATTTTCTGTGTTGACAATCGGCAAATAGATCGTTATATTCCGTTTTAACGATCTATAAACCGAGGAAAACAAATGACAGTGACGCAAATCAGAATTGGCAAACACAACACCGGGATCATCGGGCTTAACGCTATTCTGACGGAAACAGCCAGCCAGGCAAAGGATATGCAGGATAATGACATCGCCAAACTTTTGGTGGAAAAAGTGTCCCGCCAAAACTATATCCCGTCAAATGTGACAGACCTGTATGAAGCGGCCTTGGTGCGTGAATATAAAAAGCATATGGGACAACCGGTTGAATCCCTTCCAATTGAAGGGATTCAAATAAAGGTTCTGGGGGCTGGCTGCCCAAATTGTGACCGGCTGGAGCAGGAAATTATGGCGGTTATTGAAACAGTCGGTATTGCCGCACAACTGGAACATGTCCGGGATTTTAAGGAGATCAGCAGCTACGGTGTCATGGGATCTCCGGCCCTTGTGATTAACGGCAAGGTTGCGGCAGTGGGATCAATTCCATCCCGGGCAAAACTTTTGTCCTTAATCCAGAAGACTGAGCCCAAGGTCCCATCAAAAAAACCATAAACACAGAGAGAAAAAAATGAAACAATTTATCAAGGTCATGAAAGCCCTGTCAGATCCCAACCGGGTAAAGATGATGAAAATTCTTCAGTCCCGCCCCCTTTGCGTCTGCGAAATAAAAGAAACCCTTGGCATTGCCCAGTCCACCGCCAGCAAACACTTAAAGCTTTTAGAGGATGCCGGACTGGTAAGAAGTTTTAAGGAGGGGTTGTGGGTCAATTATTCCCTGGCGGACGGCAGTGATTCTCCCTATTGCGCCAGTATGATCGGAAACATGAAGCATTGGCTGGAGGATGAAGCGCAGATCAAAGACTTAAACCAAATACTGCCGGGAATTAATCGGATTGATATTGTTGGCAAATAATAAATTTTGCAATTGTCTAAAAAAACACGATATAAAAGAATCAAACCATATCGATAAATGACCATATATAAGTAAAAAAATCAGGAGACACAATGGAATCCAAATTAACAACAGGCATTTTTAACGAAGATACCAGGGCCAGATTCGGCTATATGGCCACCCTCCTCTTGGGTGCCGTTGCCCTATATCTCTGGTGGATTGTCTACCATTTTCTGCCCACTCTTTCCGCCTGGGCAACCTATTCAGTATTGCCCATTGAACAAGGGTCCCATTTGGGGGCGTCCGTGGAGTTCTTTCTCTACGACACCCCCAAGGTAATGATGCTCTTGTTTCTGGTGGTTTTTGGGGTGGGCATTCTCCGAAGCTTTTTCACACCGGAAAAAACCCGGGCCTTTTTGTCCGGAAAGAGTGAATTTGCCGGCAATGTGCTGGCTGCCCTTTTGGGAATTATAACCCCTTTTTGTTCCTGTTCGGCTGTTCCCTTGTTCATCGGATTTGTAACCGCAGGCGTCCCTTTGGGTGTCACCTTTTCTTTTCTGATCGCAGCCCCCATGGTCAATGAAATTGCCCTGGGACTTCTTTACGGCCTTCTGGGCTGGAAAGTGGCGGCCATTTATGCGGGAACCGGTCTTTTTATTGCTATTTTTGCCGGATGGGTCATCGGTCGGCTCAAGCTGGAAGCCCATATTGAAGACTGGGTGACCCAGGCAAATGGGGCTGCCATGTCCATGGAAGAAGAAAAGCTCTCCTTTTATGACCGAATCGTTTACGGATGGGATGCGGTAAAAGAAATCATCGGAAGGGTCTGGATTTATGTAATCCTGGGTATTGCCGTGGGAGCGGGCATCCACGGATTTGTCCCGGAAGGCGTAATGGCATCCATCATGGGCAAAGGTTCCTGGTGGTCTGTTCCCCTCTCTGTTGTCATCGGGATTCCCATGTATTCCAATGCCGCTGGCATTATTCCGGTGGTGGAGGCCCTGCTGGGGAAAGGAGCGGCCCTGGGAACGGTCCTGGCATTTATGATGAGTGTAATTGCCCTGTCCTTACCCGAAATGGTAATTTTAAGAAAAGTGCTCAAACCCAAACTGATTGCCGTGTTTATCGGGGTGGTTGCCAGCGGTATCCTTTTGGTGGGCTATTTGTTCAATATGATCATTTAATAACAACAATGTTCTAATAATACAAAGGAGTGAACCATGGAAATTAAAGTTTTAGGGCCAGGATGTGCCAAATGTAACAAGACCGAAAAATTAATCCAGGAAGTGATCGCTGAGAGTAAGTCAGATGCCATAGTAATAAAGGTAACCGACATGATGCAGATCGCTTCCCACGGTGTTTTTGCCACTCCGTCCGTAATTATTGACAACCAGGTCAAATGCGCTGGCAAAGTGCCCAAAAAAGAGGATATCAAAAAATGGCTGGATCAATAGAAACCAGAACAGCCCAAAAAAGGACCCGAGAGAGAGGAACAGTGTCCATGGGATTAACCAAAAGGGTGATGGTGCTCTGTTCAGTTCTGGTAACACTCTTTTTCTCCGGTACCATTGTAATGGCCGAAGATTTTACCCAAATCCCGGTCAAAGGAAGGGTGACCATGGTGGACCTGGGGGCCAAAAAATGTGTTCCCTGTAAAATGATGGCCCCGATTTTGGTAAAGCTTGAAGCCGCCTATGAAGGCCGTGCCGCCATTGTGTTCATTGATGTGTGGGAAAATCGGGAGCAGGCGCCCCGATTTAAGATCCGCGCCATCCCGACCCAGATTTTTTTTGATGAACAGGGACAAGAAGTGTTCCGCCATGTGGGTTTTTTTGATGAACGCTCAATTGTTGAACAGCTGAGTCAAATGGGAGTTGAAAAACCCGGATCCCTGGGCCAGTCTGTAAACCAGGGGTCTTAAAATGCTCGACACTTTTTTTTTAACGATCAACCAGTGGATGACAGGCTCCCTGGCCCTGGCCGGGGTGGGCTGCTTTGTCTGGGGAATGATCAGTGTGCTGTTCAGCCCCTGCCACCTTGCGTCTATTCCCCTGATTGTGGCCTATGTGGGGGGGCAAAAAAAGCTGCTGAACCCCAGGGAAGCCTGTCTTTATTCCATCATATTCACCCTGGGTCTTTTTATCACCATTACAGTTATTGGAATTCTTTGTGCCCTCCTTGGCCGGATGCTAGGGGATGTGGGAAATTATTGGCAGATACTTGTGGGACTGGTCTTGATCTGGGTGGCCCTGGGCATGCTGGGGGTTGAATCCTGTTCCCTGTCCGGCCGGTTTTTGTACCGGATAAAATTAAACGGAATCCCGGGAGCATTCGTCCTGGGACTTGCCTATGGGGTTCTTTCCGGGTCCTGCACCTTCGGGTTTATCGCCCCGATCCTTGCCATCATAACGGTCCAGGAGAAAATAGCCACAGGCATTTTGTTTATTCTTTTGTTTGGAATAGGCCATTGTCTCCCTCTGGTAATTGCCGGAAGTTCAATGGCAGCCGTAAAAAAACTGCTGGAAAACCATTCATGGAACACCGCCGGTAGCTGGTTCAGAAAAATCGCCGGCACCTTCATTGTCATTTTGGGAATTTATTTTATCCTCACCCCATTTTTGACATACCCTTAAGCCCAAAGGAAATCCCATGCTGTTAACAGACTATAAATTGGAAATATTCAAATCAAAATGCCAGTCAAGCGCCAAGGGCGTGCATTGTTTTGCCCACCTTGAACAGGATGTCAGCTGTGCCCTTCCCTATCTCAACGCCGTGCTCGGCGGATTTGAATATCTTGTGAATCCACCTGCCGTGATATTCAAGGCCCAGGGAAAACTGATCACGGTCCAGGGCAAAAAGATTGCCATCAATGCCCTTAAAGATGAACAGGAAGCCAAAAAAATTGTGTCATGGATGAAAAATGAAATCAATTTGGCCTGGGAAAAAAGGGCCGAAATAGAACCCAGTTACAAGGGATTACCAAGACCTGGAATCATCGAGATTCTCAAGCTTCTGCCCAAAACAAATTGCCGGAAATGCAATGAACCTACCTGCATGGTATTTGCGACAAAGATTGCCGAAGGGTCTAAAGGGCCAGAGGATTGCCCGGGACTCGATGGTAACACAGCCACTGCATTGACAACCTATATGAGCCGATTTAACCTGGATGTATAAAGGAAGCATCTCTTTGCAGCCAAAAATTCATTCCCTTAGTTTGAATAGAAATCCTAGACAAAGGGGTAAAAATATCTTGACCGGATTATTTTTATCTCTTTTGATGCTGATGATTTTCTTTGTTGGCCCATTTGTTACTACTGGCTCATCCGTTGCTACTGGCTCATCCGTTGTTACTGACTCATCCGTTGTTACTGACTCATCCGTTGCCGGTGACAAATCCTTAGCTTCCCATCCCCCGGAAAACATCCTGATTGTTTCCATTGATGCCCTCCACCCCAAGGCCCTGGGACCCAAATCAAGTCCCCATATTTATGCACTGATGGAAAAAGGGGTTTACACCCTGAAGGGACAGAGCACAGACCCACCATTAACATTGATCTCCCATTCTGCCATGTTTTCAGGACTTTCTCCTCTGGAGAATGGAAAGACTGGCAATGCCTGGCGCCCAGGTCAGGAAACCATCCAAGGAAAAACCATTTTCCAAAGTCCAAAACGCGCAGGCTTTTCAACCGGGTATTTTTATTCAAAGGAAAAACTGGGATTTCTGATCAATGAAGACATTGATATTCACGGTCTGTCAAAAGATTTTGCTGGGGACCGTGCCGCAGCTTTTTTTCAATTCCCTGGAAAACATTTTTGCTTTTTACATATCAGCGGCCTGGACCAGGCAGGTCCGGCAGAGGGCTGGCTGTCCCCGGGATACCTGGAAGAACTTTTTTTTATTGATGATGCTCTTAAACCACTTATCGCTCTGATCCAAAAAAAAACAAAATATCTGATTATCATCACCAGTGACCATGGCGGCCATGGCAAAATCCACGGCAGTGAGCATCCAGAAGATTCACAGATCCCCCTGGTTATGATTTCAGACAGTTACGATTTAACGGCCTACCAGGACAGGCCCTATAAAGTGAGCCAGCTCAAGCCCCTCCTCGATACTCTGCTGATGGAATAGTCCCCAGCCCACCATCCAATATTTTCACCGACACAGCCGGTTTAAAAGTGTGCAAAAATTGTAACCAAAGAGGTTCTTTTTGTAATCAACGGTTAAAACGTCCCCCTCCCTTTTCTAAATAAATTCCAACAATTCAGCCCCTTATTCACCTGGCACAGGAATTGCTAAATCGCTTTATTGTTTGTTGCTATGTTACTGCATGGAAAAACCAGGACGGTATCGCCCTTGGAAAATCATGATTAATTAGACGTTATAGATATGAGTTAAGGAGCTTTTAAGTTACTATGAGTACACCACAAAAATATAGCAGTGCTGAATTCCAGCTGGAAAACCCAGGGATTTTTTATCAGTTTAAACTTCGAAAACATTTGTCAGAACCCATGTTTGCCGTTGTGAAAAAAGGCTCCAAGGCCCTGGCATGTATCAAACCAGGGGATATTATTCCCATGACCTACCACTTTCAGGATAAAACAATCCCGGTGGAGAAGAGAGCAACCCGGATTAAGTACATCACAGACGGCAGCCCCATGGGATATAAAGATCATTTTATGATTGCTCTGGATGTTGATTGTGTTGAAAATAATATGGGCGCGGCCTGAATTCTCTCGACATCACCTTGATTTAACCCTGGTTTCACTATATAGAAATCACCATGTATGGCTGGACCGGAAATATTTTGCACATAAACCTGACCACCCAGGATTTCCAGGTGGAAACTCCTGGTATGGATTTCTACCGAAAATATCTGGGGGGGAAAGGAATGGGCGGCTACTATCTTCGCCAATGCGCAACCCTTCCCTTTGATCATCCAGACATGGTGATATCACTTTTTACCGGCCCTTTGGTGGCCACCATTGCCCCCACATCAGGACGGGGCCACCTGGTTTCAAAATCCCCCCTGACCGGCCTTGTAGGAGATGCATCAATGGGGGGGAAACTTCCCACACAACTAAAACGGGCTGGCTGGGATGGCATGGTGATAACCGGTAAAAGTCCCCATCCCATTGGCATTGAAATTTCCAACGCCCGGGTAAAATTTTATCGGGCAGATTCTTTATGGGGCATGGATACCCACCAGGTTCACAACACCCTTTCCCCGAAAAAAGCAGGACTTGCCTGTATCGGTCCTGCCGGTGAAAACGGGGTCTGGTTTGCATCAGTCACAGTGGACCGGCACCATGCCGCAGGCAGGTCCGGACTAGGGCTTTGCTTTGGGGTTAAAAATTTAAAATACCTGCTGGTGGAAGGTCAGGGACACCCCCGGGTGAAGGATCTCAAGGGCCTGAAAGAAGCCAGGGAAGACATCATCCGGCTTGCGGCTGCCTCCCCTGCCCTCATGGGCCAATACGGATTTACAAGCCTTGGTACGGGCGCTGTGTACGACCTCATGGACAACCGCCGCATGATGCCCACGAATAATTTTCAAGCCACCCGGTTTGAACACGCAGGGCAACTCAATGCAGCCGCTTATGCCAAAGCCTATACCCCCAAAAAATACGGATGCCGGGGCTGCCATATCCTATGTAAGAAAATTAGCAAAAAAATCGGCACCCGGGACAAATATTCGACAACCATGCCGGAATTTGAAACCATGTCCCATTTTACCGCCCTCATCGGGTGCCACGACACAGATCTTGTGGTTGAAGCCAATGATCGCTGTAACCGCTATGGCATGGACACCATTTCAGCTGCTGTCACCCTTGCCTGCAGACGCGAAATAACCGGACAAGATTATACCAGGGCCAGTCTTTTATCCCTGCTGGATGACATGGCCCAGGACCTGGGGGAGGGAAAAATATTAAACAAGGGATCTGTTGTCTATGCCGCTGCCATGGGGCACCCCCAGGCAGCCATGGCAGTAAAGGGCCTGGAATTGCCAGCCTATGACCCCAGGGGGGCCTATGGCATGGCCCTGGGATATGCCCTGTCCACCCGGGGCGGCTGCCATCTTCGGGCCTACCCCATCACCCATGAAATTTTCAGAAAACCCGTGGCAACCGATCGGTTCAGTTTCAGCGGCAAGGCCAGAATCATTAAAATTGCAGAAGACGTCAATGCGGTGGTGGATTCCATCACTGCCTGTAAATTTATTTTTTTTGCCGCAGGCTTAGAAGAATATGCCAAGGCCTATACGGCTGTCACAGGAGAGGCGAGCTCTGCCCAGGATCTTGTTACCATTGGGGAACGTATTTATTATAATGAACGAATCATCAATTCTTTAAACGGATTTGATGCCAGGGATGATGATCTGCCCCGGCGGTTCTTCAATGAACCCGGCACCAGCGGCAACCAGATCCAAATCCCCCCCATTGACAGAACCGCATTTTTAGACGCCCGGAAACGCTACTATGATATACGGGGACTGGATTCTTTCGGGAACCCCCTAAGGTCAAAGTCAAAGGCATTGGGACTTGAATGGACAAACTTGTAAATAAATATGCGAATAAATTGGCCGCAGCCGGGCTTGCAGAGAAGACAGGCCCTTTAAGTCCGCTGGTAGGAGGCCTTGACGATACCCTGGTCTGGAATCGCAAGGGGCCGGAAACAAAAGTCCTTGAACAGATTTTTGAGGGGCTTAATATCAATTCTCTGGTATTTTTAAGGCCAAAGGCCCCCTATGAAAAAATTATCCGGTTTCTGGCCCAGGCCGCACTTTCTGCCAATGGATTAATTGAGCCCAAAGATTGTGAAACCCGGACTTTTCTCCATGATCTGCCCGTGGTAAACCAATTTTCTGCCGATAAAATAATCAGGGCATTAAAAAAAAGAAAAAGTGTGATCATCGATGTGCCGGAAGGCAATTCAACATTTTCCGGCACGGCTGTTATCGCCCACGGAACGGTCAGCCCGGAGCAGGGATTTGTGGTGGTAAGTTCGGTCTGCTTTGCCTGTTTTGTGAAATTCTTTGCCGATTATCTGGAAGATCTTCAATTGAACAGGGCAAGCAAGACGTGTCATGACCTCTTTGATGACCTGTCCCTGGCGTTAACACCCAGTAGAACACCTGATTCTACAGTTGGGATGGAACTGCCCATTCTTGCAAAGGGTCCTTTTTCAACGGAAGAACAGATCTATGCAGCCATTGTCCAGGCAGGCCGCAAAACAGTGGAATACGGTCTTGTGGACTCCTATTTCGGAAATGTCTCCTATTGCCGGGACAATATCTTGTATATAAGCCAGACCGGCAGTTCCCTAGATGAACTGGAAGGCTGTATTGATCCGGTGCCCCTGGATGGATCCTCCAGTGCCGGGCTCACGGCCTCCAGCGAATTGACAGCCCATATAAAAACCATTGCCCACACCCAATGTGACGCTATTCTCCACGGTCATCCTAAATTTTCAGTCATCTTGTCCATGGATTGCGACCCCAAAGAAAAAGCAGTCTGTCCCCACAGGAACCACTGTCATATTCATTGCCCTAAAAAAAGAACACTCAATCAGGTCCCCATTGTTCCGGGCGAGGTGGGAACCGGTCCCACAGGCCTTTGCAACACCCTTCCCAAGGCATTTGGAGATCTGAACCATGTTATTGTATATGGGCACGGGGTGTTTACTCTGGGAAAAAACGATTTTTCCCAGGCCTTTGACACCCTGGTGGAGGTGGAAACAAACGCCCGGATCACCTATCTAAAAAAAGTGCAGCAGCTCAGGAATGCCCACCAAGGGGCATCCTCCATTATCTAAACGTTTGCATTAAAAAGAAAACCGGCCATATCTCTCATTTTATCCTGAAGATTAAGCATTTCATCGGAAGGGAACTGGCGGATCAGCTTATTTGACTCTTTGTCGATGACCTTGATAACGATTTCGTTGTTTTCTTCATGGATCGCAAAATTCAATTTTGTTTGAATGGTTTTCGAAATCTCCTGGAAGGATTCCAAAACTTCCTTCACATCCCGGCTTGTCATTTGATCAGATGCCTGGACTTTCTTTTCTTCAAGGGTATCTGCATCTTTTTTTTGCTGAAGATATGTTGAGGCACCAGTTAGCGCTCCAGTTGAGACAGCAATTGGTGCGCCAGGGGATTTCAATGGGGAAATATCAATCATTTCTTGGCCGTTCACTTTGATGGCTGTACTATCCATTATTCTTCTCCTTGTTAGTAAACATTTCCAAGCAACATCATTCTCTGATATTTCCTAGGGATCATTCCAATAAACATACAAATAATTAAAAACGCGTTTCTAGTTAAACTTATTGTCGGTTCCCTGGATAAAAAGCTTAAGAAAAAAAACCGCAGTTTTTTTCTCTCCAGACAAATTAGACATGCATCACCGTGTCTCCACAAAGGCTTCAATTTTGCAACCCAACCAATCCATACCCGTCTCATTTTTGCACCCACCGAAATTAATTAAGGGAAATAAAACACCTGAAACGCCATTATATCGGCTACTTCCACAGGCCATAAAGACACAACCCACCTGGCACGCCCATTGCTTTCTATTCACTTTTAATTAAGCCAATGGGTTGCAACTTTGCAAACAATAGCGTAAAATATAAAAAAATAATAACTTCAGGAACGCTTACGCATGCATAAAAATAAAATATTTGGCCCCCTTGAAGAAGATACCATAAAGGGCATACTCGACTGTATATCTGATGGTGTTTTTACCATAGATTACAACTGGGAAATCACTTCTTTCAACCGGGCTGCAGAAGAAATAACCGGCATTTCCAAAAAAGAAGCCATGGGCCGGCACTGCTGGGAAGTTTTCAGGTCCAATATGTGTGAAGAAGATTGTGCCTTAAAAAAAACAATGGAAGAGGGAAAGCCCTTTATCAGCACATCCGCCTATATCATAAATGCCGACAAAAAAAAGATCCCCATTACCGCCTCCACCTCCCTGCTAATTGATGAAAAAGGAGATGTGATCGGCGGAGTTGAATCTTTTCGAGACCATTCTTTGGTGGAAGAATTGAGAAAGGAACTCTCGAGTAATTTTCAGGTGGAAGATATTGTCAGCAACTCATCTGCCATGAAAAGCATCTTTAATATCCTGCCCCAGATTGCGGACTCTGATTCATCCGTGCTAATTGAGGGAGAGACCGGCACGGGCAAAGAACTGATGGCACGGGCTATCCACAATATGAGCCACCGAAAGGAAAAGCCCTTTATCGCTATCAACTGCGGTGCGCTTCCCGACACCCTGCTGGAATCTGAATTATTTGGATACAAAAAAGGAGCCTTTACCAATGCCGTAAAGGATAAACCCGGACAATTCAGCCTGGCCGACGGGGGAACTGTTTTTTTAGATGAAATCGGAGATACCAGCCCTGCCTTCCAGGTCAGCATGCTGCGGGTCCTCCAGGAACATGAATATACCCCGTTAGGGGGTATCTCCAAAGAAAAAACAAATATTCGAATCATTGCAGCCACCAACCTCAACCTGGCCGACCAGGTTGAAAAAAACAATTTTCGCCAGGATCTTTATTACAGAATCAATGTTATTCGCCTTACCCTGCCCCCTTTGCGCCAGCGCATGGAAGATATTCCCCTTCTGGTGGAACGGTTTATCTCCAAATTGAACCTGCGCCAGGGTAAATTAATACAGGGCATCAACCCAAATGTGCTTTCCTCATTTATGGCCCACGATTTTCCCGGGAATATCAGGGAGCTGGAAAATATTATTGAACATGCTTTTGTGCTCTGCACAGAAGGGATTATAACCCCCCAGCACCTGCCTGGTTTTTTATCCCAAACCATTGACCTTAATTGCGAGCAAAATGACGACCCGGTCAAATCCGCCCAGACCAAGTTGATTATCGACGCACTTACCCGGAACAATTACAATAGAAATGCAGCAGCCCGATCCTTAGGGATTCATAAAAGCACCCTTTTCAGGCGAATTAAAAAACTGGGAATCACCTTGTAAGGGATACCAATCGCAACCCATTGCCCTGGGACTTGTCTTATTTTTGCGACTCCTCTGGAAAACGGCAAACCGTTTTCCAGACAGCAAAGGCAGCCCAACCTACTTATTTTATTTAAAAATCCTATAAAATCACCGAAACATCATCAACCCGGCACAGGCCTTGCAAAATAATGTGACAGAAATATTTGTACAACATTGGGCAAATTTAAAAAATAGGAGCTTGTCTGTGAAAATAGCCATTACCATATGGGGAAACCGAATTTCCCCTGTTTTTGACGCTGCCCATACCCTTCTGACTGCCCGGATCAAAAACAGGATGATTCTAAGCAAAGAATATACACCCTTTGACCCGGATTCCCCCCAGGAATTGATCCAAATTCTTAAAAGTGCGGGAGCCACCACATTGATCTGCGGTGCCATTTCCACAAAACCTGCAGATTTCATTGTGGAAAACGATATCAAACTCATCTCTTTTGTCACGGGAAATGCCTTGGATTTTCTTGACAGTTTTGCCACCCGGCAGACCATTGGAAAAATGCATATGATGCCAGGTTGCAGGATTGATTATTGTCCGTGCCATAAATCCAAACGCCTCGTGGAATTGCCCTAGGTTCACTGCCGTCCCTTGCTGGTTGACAAAATGGGTAAATAATTATTAAATTACCCATGGCATCATTTGTATTTCCCTGACATTTCCATGGGAATCCATTAAACACCGGCAACCAGTACAAGTTAAGGGATATATGACGGCAAAGCCCACCTATAAAGAACTCGAAGAGCAGATCAGACGCCTCAAAAAGGAAGCTGACCTCAGACTTTCCCTGGGGGAAAAAGATAAAGCCGCGCGGAAAAATTATACCCGATTCTTAAAATTTCTTCCCTACCCGGTCCTGATCCGGGATAAAAAAAGTCTGGTCTCCTATCTAAACCCCGCCTTTACCCACACCTTTGGATGGACACTTGAAGAACTGAAAGGAAAAAAGAGCCGGCAATATATTCCCGAACCGTTGCGAGATGAGCTATCCCAAAAAATAAATGGCCTGGCGCCTAAAAAAAATGTACTCAAATTAAACACCAAACGACTGACCAGGGAAGGAAGAATACTGGATGTCGTCATGCGTGTGGGGATTGAGAGGGACAATAAAAATCAACCAACCAGCATGATCATTGTTCTCAGAGATGTGACCATGGAAAAGCGGACAAGGCGGATTCGGAATACCATGAACCGCATCAGCCAGGTATTGCCCCAATACCCAGAACTGAGCAAAATCATGCAGTATGTGAGTGTGGAAATAAAGGAACTGCTGGGAACCGAAGGTGCCAATGTCATTTTACTGGATGAGAGCGGGAAAGAATTTTATTTTTTAAGCGTGGTCCACGATGACCCCGGCACCCAGGAGCGAATCAAAAAAATTCGTTTCCCTGTGGATGAACTCATCTCGGGTCAGGTGGTCAAAACAGGGAATCCCGTCATCATGACCTCCCTGCCGAATAACCATAGCCTTCACCAAAACCGGGATGAGAAAATTGGACACAAGGTCAAAAATGTCATGGTGGTTCCCCTGCGGACCAAAAAACACATCATCGGCACTATTACGGCGGACAATAAAAAAGAGGGTGAATTTGATAAAACAGATCTGGACATCTTAAATACCATCGCTGCCACCGTGGCACTTTCCATTGAGAATGCAGGGGTTTCAGAAAAACTGAGAAAGGCCAATGAAGAACTCAAAGGGCTGAATGCGGCAAAGGACAAAATGATCAGCCACCTGTCCCATGAACTAAAAACACCGGTGGCCATCCTGCTCAGTTCCTTTAAGATCCTGTACAAAAGGTTAGATCTTTTAACGGAGAAAAACTGGAAGCCCACCATGGAAAGGATCCGCAGGAACCTGGACCGGATTCTGGGTATCGAAGATGAAGTTTACGACATCGTCGAAAAAAAATCCTTTATACACGAGAATATATTTTCCCTTATTTTTGAACAATGTGAAGACACCATGGAAGCCTTAATTGCTGAGGAAATCGGGGAACAAGGAGTGATTGCAAAAGTTCGAACGAGATTGGATGATATTTTCTCCTCAAGGGATCTTGTGGTACAAAAGGTCTACTTGAACCAATTTGTTGAAGACAGAATGGAACAACTTGCGCCCCTGTTTGCCCATCGGGATATAAAAATCTCTGTCCGTCTCAAAGCATCTGCCCCCATTAAAATGCCCCTGGATCCCTTAAAAAAAGTCATTGATGGGCTGATCCGGAATGCAGTTGAAAACACCCCGGACGGGGGGAAAATAGGAGTCCTGGTCCACGCCAGGGGAAAAGGGGTTGAATTCATTGTCCAGGACCAGGGAGTCGGATTAACCAGGGAAGCCCAAAAAAGGATATTTGAAGGTTTTTTTACCCCCCAGGCCACCCTGAATTACTCGTCTAAACGACCCTATGATTTTGGTGCCGGAGGAAAAGGCGCGGACCTGTTGCGGATGAAAATTTTTTCTGAACGGCACCATTTTAAAATCAAAATGACATCCAAGCGCTGCAGCCGCCTGCCTGATGACACAGACGTCTGTCCCGGCAGTATTGAAACCAACGAGGAAATAGCCCCCCCATGTGATGGCCACACAATGGTTTCGGTTATATTTCCGTTTTCCGAATTCTGAACAAACTTAAAGAAAAACTCTTTCCTTGACCTGGCCCGAATAAAATTGCAAAATACCCCATACACCGTATTAGACTGATCACCCCCACTTCACTAGGAAAATGGCTTGGAAAAACCGGACAAACTCATAAAGCGCCACAAACCCCTCCGATTGTGGTCCTATGCCTTTGCCATCATTTGCATATGGACCCTGTTTATTCTTATTTCCTGGATCTGGCTCACCCAGGTCATCGCGTCCGGAGCCCTTGAAACAGCCAGAATAGAGGCAAGGACCGCCTTTCGAAACGATGTAATATACAGACGATGGAATGCAAGCCATGGAGGGGTCTATGCCCCGGTAACCCCGAAAACACCCCCCAACCCATACCTCAAGACAGACCATCGGGAAATCCAAACCCCGGCGGGCATCATTTTGACAAAAATAAATCCGGCCTACATGACCCGTCAGGTCCATGAACTGGCCCAAAAAACCTATGGACAAAAAAACCATATCACCAGTCTAAATCCCATTCGCCCCCAGAACGCTCCGGATACCTGGGAAGAACAAGCACTGAAGCGGTTTGAACGAGGAGAAACCGAGGTCAGTTCCATGGAAATAATAGACAAAACAAAGCATTTGCGCTTCATGCGTCCTTTAATCATTGAAAAAGAGTGTCTGACCTGTCACGCAAACCAGGAATATAAAATAGGGGATATCAGGGGCGGTATAAGCATCTCCATTCCCATGGCCCCCCATGAGGCCATTGAAAGCGCCAATGTCACAACCCTGAGTTTCATCTACATCTTTCTATGGATAATCGGTGTTTCAGGTACACTTTTGGGCATATTTTTTATAACCCGCCAGATCCAAAAACGCCACCAGGCCGAAGAGCAGCTGCTGCAACATGAAAAAATGGAGGGGATTATGGAAATGGCAGGGGCCGTCTGCCATGAACTGAACCAGCCCCTGCAGACGATCCTGGGGAATTCGGAAATCATGTTACTGGACCTAGCGCCGGACCACCCCCTGGCAAAACGGCTCAACAACATCCAGGAACAGGTGGAACGTATGTCCAAAACAACCCGGAATCTGATCAAGATCACCCGTTACGAAACCAAACGATTTCCCCAGGGCAGGGTTATTGATATCGTTAGGGCAGCCAAAGAGGGCAACGCTTCGAAAACGGACGGCACACCCAAATAAGTGCTGGGCATCCCGGGTCCATGGATATTAGATTTTCTGTTCATACCCCATAAAACAAGGGATACAAAGTTCCTTTCCGTCAAACCGTCTCAACCGGGATTCCATGACCTTTTCCCCGCATTCCTGGCAGGTGATGCTTTGCAAGATTCTTGCAGGTCTAACCGGCGGAAGGGCAATCGCTTTTACGTCAAACAAATCAGAGATATCAGCCCCCATGATGTGAAAAATCCTAGCTTCTCGCCCGGAAAGACCATCAGGATCTGGCAGATCCTTGATGGCATCATCCAGAAAAACAGCACGAAATCCTTTGTCTGCTCGTCTGTCAAAAAAAGTAAACCCGGCTTTTCCAAAGTCTTTGTGCACCAGATTCCCCTTGCCAAAGGTACATCCGGTCAAAAACTGAATACCATCCACCGCACACATATCGGTTTCCACCACACAGACAATGGAGGAGTCAGGGGTAATCTTCAATTCTTGAATGGCAAGCTCTGCTGTCCGGATGCCAATGGCAAGCCCGGGGCATGAATGCCCATGGAATGAAATGGTTTGTTCAATGAATTGTTTGTCCAGCTGACATGTCATTCTGTACTCCTTTTTTTAAGATTTTATCGTTTAAAATTTTAGCGGTTGTCCTGCCGGTCATCCCCAGATAGATAGCCGCCAGAACCATGACCACTCCTGCCCAGCCGTTCTTTAAGACCAGCCATCCCACCATTGCCAGCACAAACACCTGACAGTTCCCCAGGATGGTGGCAAGGCCAGGACCCACATAGCGGATACTCATATGCCAGCAAAGAAGGTCCAGACTGAACACCAGTCCGCAGAGGATGGCCAGCAAATTCTTTTTCAGACTCTTTTTTTTAAACTCTCTTTTTATCCAACAGGCGCAGGTCAAAAACAGACAGCCGAAAAAGACCCGGTAAAAAGCGGAAACCAGGGGATGAACCTGGGAGGTCTTAACCAAGACACCGGAGAAGCTGATGATAATGCCACCGAGGACCAGAACCGATACCGGGTGTTTATAAAACTTGTGAACTGACATGACCTTTTCCTTTACATAAAAATGGAAGGTAAAGATTTATCAGGGATAGGTCAAGGGAAAAGATTTGATTTACACGACAAAATGGAATAGGTTGCCAAACTAGAACCTTTAAAAAGGACCGGATCCATGCTCAAGGATATGATAAAAGAACAGTCTAAAATTCACACAAGGGATATTCGCCTGACCACCTATCCCCATGCCAACTCCTGTGTACTGGTACAAGGAATTCTAAAGGATCAGCGGTATATTCCCGTATTTGATGTAACCGGCAAGGCAAAGGCCCCGGGAACGGTCCATCACATGTCTGTCACCTTGTTAATTGCCCCAAACCCTTTGACAATCGTCCAGGCCGAGGCCGAAATGCTCACCGTTCCCATGGCAGAATGTCCGGCCACCCTTGACCTTGTGGAACAGCTCGTGGGGGTTGAAATAAAATCCGGATTTTCAACCCAAATCCGTGAAATAATGGGCGGCAACAGAGGCTGTACCCATCTTTGCACCCTTGTTGTTGCCATGGGCCAGGAAATTTTCCATGGATGGCTGACCCAAAAAAGATCCCAAAAAGCCCCCCTGCCCGTCTCCCTGGACGCTGTAGAAGAGAAAGGATTCCTCATTGATTCATGCCGAATGTGGAAAAAAGACGGGCCGAAAATGCGAGAGATACAAAAGGCCATGAAAACAAGTGTCCATTAACGCCTGAATTTAATCAAACCATTCAGGCGTTATCGCCCTGGCCAACTCAGATACATCTATGATAAGTGTTGTATGACCCCCGATGATCATTGATCCGCTGATACCCGGCTGCGTTAAAGTACTTTCATCGACATCAAACGAGACCTCAAAGGTGTCCAATGGCGGGGTAACCATAAGCCCTAATTCCCGGTTGCCTACTTTAAAAACAATAATTTCCTGCTGTTCTCCCATGGCAAGCGGAGCGACATCTATAATTTGCGACAACTCGCAGAGGGGAAGTGCCCCCCCCCTGTACTGAACCACTTTTCTTTCGCCGATAGATTCAATGGCTGCGGTTTGAATTCTTTCAATTCTTTCCACTCGATCCAGGGGAACTGCGAAAAATTCGTTTTCCAAATTTCTAAACGTCAAAAGAGCAGCCTTTTCTTTCCCTGTTTTCACCATACCTTCCCCAGGCGATGTTAATTTCTTTACTTCGGATAAGGTAGACAGCACTGCCATTTGAGCAAGGTTGGTAATATCCAGAATCAGGGCAACCTTGCCGTCCCCCATGACCGTTGCACCGGCAAAAGCAGTACACCGTTTAAGATGCCTGCCCACCGGCTTTACCACAATCTCTTCCGAATCATGCAATTGACCGACGATAAGACCATATTTATAGACACCTGAAGAAACCACCGCAATGTTGATGGCATTGTTGGCACCGGATCTTCGATCCTTTGTTTCTCGTGTCTGCCAGCTTGAAACCGAATCGACTAAATTTTGGGTGGCGGTTTCCGTGCTGGTAAGGTGTTGTTTTGACCGCCTGTCCGCAATCTGGGTTCGTCTGTCCGACAATTTTATGCCGTTTTTCGGGTCAATATATTTTTTTTCAATGCCGAGCATTTTTGAAAGATCCAGCAGGGGGAGCAATTCGCCTCTTAAACGGACGACATCCGCATCACCCACCTTCTCAATTTTATCTTTGATCTGGTCAACAGAAATTCTGAGAAGTTCATCCAGATTCACCTGGGGAACCGCATAACGGTCGCAGCCCACAGAGGTGATCTGACTGGGGATGATCGCAAGGGTTAAGGGCAGCTTAATTTTGATATCAGTGCCGACACCTTTGTCAGAACCAAGTTCCAGGATACCGCCAATATTTTCAATATTTGCAGCAACCAAATCCATCCCGACACTGCCGGCAAAAACATCGGTAATTTCCTCCGTTGAAAAACCGGGTAAGAAAATCAGTTCCATTTTCTGCCGTTCAGAAAAACCTGCAATCTGTTGTTCAGTGGCCAGCCCTTTTGCGACAGCCAGGGCTGAAAGTTTTTCAGGATCAAGCCCTCGGCCGTCATCTGAAACCACAATATTTATATGGCCGGCATCATGGAATGCCCCCAGGGTAATTTTACCGGTGGGATTTTTGCCAGATTTTTCCCTTTCCACAGGGGTTTCTATCCCGTGGAGGACCGAATTTTTCACCAGATGGGTTAAGGGATCACTGATCGCTTCCAGGATGGTTTTGTCCAGCTCCACCTCTTTGCCTTCAATGACAAGATCAATGGATTTGCCCAATTGCCGGGACAAATCCCTGACAAGGCGGTTAAAGGTATTTAAAATATTGGCCATGGGCTGCATCCGGGTTCTCATGATGGTTTCCTGAAGTTCAGAGGTAATCATATCGATGCGCTGGCTGGATACCTCTATGGCCCGGACATTATCGGTGCTGACACTCTGAAGCAACTGATTTCGGCTTAAAACAAGTTCACCGGCAAGAGTCATCAAAGTATCTAAAAGCCCCACATTGACGCTTATGGAGGTGTTTGTTTTATCACTTGTATCCGCATTCATTGGCTGCCTATTTGTGTCCGTCATTGCGCGTTTCCTTAAATTTCAAGAGGCCTTCCGGCTATTCCCGGAAGGCCGCACCCTTTTAATTTAGCTTAAACCTGCTGACCATTTCATTAAGATTTTCAGCCAGCTGAGACAATTCAACCGCACTTGTATTCACTTGAAGGCTTCCTGCATTCATCTCTTCGGCTGCCTCACTTACCTTGTGGACATCCTCGGTAACCTCTCCTGCCACAGCAGATGTCTGGTTAACGTTTTCGTTTACTTCCTGAACACCGGCAGCGGCCTGGCTGACGTTGTTGGAAATCTCCTGGGTGGTGGCCGACTGTTCTTCAATGGCGGTTGCCACAGAGGATACAATCATATCGATCTCATTGATAATATCAACGATGGATCCAATAGCGGACACAGACTCCTGGGTACTTGCCTGTACATCCCCAATCCGTGAACCGATCTCCTGGGTGGCTTCTGCGGTCTGCTGGGCAAGGGCCTTGATCTCCGCGGCAACTACGGCAAACCCTTTGCCCGCCTCACCCGCTCTTGCCGCCTCTATGGTGGCGTTGAGCGCCAGCAGGTTCGTCTGTTCAGAAATATCTGATATGGTTTCCGTGACCTTGGAAATTTCCGAGGCAGCCTTGCCCAGATCATCCACTTTTCTGGAAATATGTCCGGCTTTGTCAACAGCCTCGGAGGTGGTCTGGCTTCCTTTTGCTGTATTTTTCGCAATTTCATTAATCGTGGCCGACATCTCTTCGGCTGCCGAAACAATCATTTGAAGGCTGGCCGTGGTCTGTTCAGTGGCAGCCGCCACACTGTTCATGCTGGTTGCCATTTCTTCGGCCGCCGTAGCAACATTATTTGCTTTTTGAGAGGATTGCTCCGAGCCTGAGGCCATCTGCTGTGAAATGGCGGAAAGTTCTGTGGAAGAAGATGTCAATGTCTGAACCCCCCCGGTAATATCCGTAAACATGGTGTTCAAATTTTGGGTCATCTCTTGCATATTACCATAGACTCCAGTGATTTTCTTACCGTCTGCATTGAACTCAACGGTAAGGTCCCCGTTGGCAATACTATCAGCAATCCGCGCTATTTCAGATGGATCCTGCCCCAGCTGGGCCATGATGCCCCGGACAAACCAGAGAACCCCGACAAGGGTGAGGACCAGAAAAATACCCCCGGCCAGCAGAACAATGTTTCGAATCTCAACAACCGGCGCCATGAATTCAGCATTTTCCTGGGTCACACAAATGCTCCAGCCGGTTGCGGCAACCGGTGCAAACCCGGCTATTTTGTCAATCCCTTTAAAGGTATAGTGTTCCACACCGGATTTTTGAGCCAGCATATCCCCTACAATCGTCTCCATACCGTTTACTTTTGCAATGTTCAGTTTAAGAATATGGTCCTGGTTTGGATGGGCAATGATCATTCCTTTTTTGTCTGCCATAAAGGGGTAACCGGTGTTACCCAATTTTACCTGGGTAATTTCCTTTGACAAAACATCCAGTTTAACCGTTATCCCGAACATCCCTAAAAACTGGCCGGAAGCTGTTTTGAGCGGTACGGCCACCACGGTAATGGGAAGCCCGGTCGACTTGGATAATGCGGGTGAGCCAATAACAACGGTTCCGCTTTTTTGAACTAAAGAAAAATAATCCCTGTCTTTTATAGATAATTTTTTTGTTCGATTGACGCCCCCCTTGTTGTCGGATATGAATCTTCCCTGGGCATCTGTGACAAAGAAAAGATTATAATCTTTTCCAACTTCGTTAAACGCATCGCCCAAAAAACGGTCCAGCCCCTTTAATTCCATCATGGCGCTGTCCACCCCGACCCGTGCCACGCTAACGGCCGCATCCTTTATGCGCGGATCAACAGCCATTCCTTTTGCAAACTTGATTTCCTGCATCATGACCAGATCCACCATGGTGGACATGTTTTTAGCAACCATCTGGGCCTGACCCTTTGCAAGGGACAAAAGTGCCGTGGATGATTTATTGATTGAAAACAGCCCGACGACCATTAAGGGTATGATAGCGGCCAGAACGCCCCCGACAATGAGTTTGAATTTCAGTGATCTTTGTTTCATTTTTCCCATCCTTAATTTATTATTATTATCTGTTTCTTTGACCCTGGGTTTTTCAAGATTGAACTGTCAATATCAACCTTCAATCATGCCTGCCATTCATGCCTGCCTGTCATTCCAATGCCTCCTTTCTCCCGCATATATTTTTTGTAAAACAGAGGTAACGTCTGAAAAATCACTGTCTAAATAGCTGATAAAACAAGGGTTTAATTGAAGCCCATGGGCCATCAAATCCGTTGTTCTATCGGGTAAAACCAAAATCAGACGAATATTGTCAAACAAGGGTTTTAAGGCGAGCAATCGGTCGATATCTCGTTCACACATTACAAAAATTACGATAACCGATATCCGGTTTAATGGCCGGCAAAGTTTTTCAGATAAACGACTGACTGAATTTAAGGTATCCATTTGAATATCTGGAAGCTGATTTTGAATCAATTTTCTAAAATTTTTCGCCATCGCTTCTTTGTCATCTGTGTATAAGATTATTTTCATTTTATTTAAATACATCCCTTTCATTCCAGATCAAGATTGCGCTTATTGTTTCATCCTAGCATTCTAACACTCTATCATTAGCAGAAAGTGTGCCACAAAATATATTTCTTGTTTTTATCTTTTATAACAGTAGGTTAAAAAAACAACAGGGCGATTTGAAAATAAAAACGACTGGATATTCCCATAAATAGGAATGCCCTCATTCCTGTTTACAGGAATGAGGAATGGATTTAATGATTGCTAAAAGAAAGGGGTTAAAAAACTAGGACGAACCAAAACCTGGAAGACCGTGCTTATTTAAAAGCCCGTATAACCGGGATTGAGAGATACCGGAAATCCTGCAGGCATGCTTGCGATTACCGTTTGAGCGGTTGATCAATTCTTTTAAATAGTTTTTTTCAAGCGTGGTTCGAAACTCATTAAAAGAGAGCAGTTCATTGTCCTTTTCAGCCCCCATGGGTAGCGTGTTAAACGTGTCTTTCAAAACCGGATCAAATGAGAGGTCCGATATCCGGTATTCCGGTGGCAGGTGTTTGGGATAAAGTGTTGGATCGCTGCCGGCAAAGGCCAGCACATATTCCAACACATTGATCAATTCTCGCACATTGCCCGGCCAATTGTGTTGAGACAATATCCCAAAAAATTCAGACGAGATGGCTTTGGTTTCCATCTTGTATCGGTTTGAAAGTTCATGGTTTTTTTTGATTACAATTTCTTCAATATCATTTTGTCGATCCCGCAGAGGCGGCAGTTTTAGTTCTATGGCACGGATACGATACAGCAGGTCCTGTCTGAACAAATTTTTCTTTACCATTTGATCCAGGTCCAGGTTTGTTGCTGCAACCAAACGGATATCAACGGGAATTTCCCTGCTCCCGCCAATGGGACGGACACATCTTTCCTGAAGGGTTCGCAAAAAAGAGTTTTGAGCTGTCAACGGCAGATCTCCGACCTCATCGAGCATCAAGGTGCCGCCATTGGCCTGAACCAAAAGTCCTTCCTGTTTTTTCCCGGCCCCTGTAAACGCCCCTTTTTCATGTCCGAACAATGTACTTTCCAGCAATGTTTCGGGCAGGGCACCACAATCAACTGCAATAAAGGGTTCACAAGCTCTTTGGCTGTTTTCATGGATCGCTTTTGCAAACAACTCCTTACCGGTTCCGGTTTCACCTGTAATCAATACACTTGCATCTGTTGCAGCAGCTTTTCCAACTTCTTCTAAACATTTTCTAATTGCATCAGACTCTCCGACAATACCGGAACGAACCAGGGGAACCAAATGGGGGGTGGCAAGTTTTTCCTTACGATATTGAAGGGCTCTTGTAATGGGGAGGGATACTTCATCCAAAAGAAAAGGTTTTTGAACATAATCCCATGCCCCGTATTTAAATGCCAATTCGGCACCTCTGGCATCTCCGGTTCCGGTAATGATAATAACCTCGGGACAATGATAAGCGGCTGTCAATTCAGGCATCAACTCCAATCCATTTCCATCGGGTAGTTCCAGGTCAAGAAGGACCAGATCAAATTTCTGGTTACCGAAGAGACACCGCCCGTCTTTAACGGTATGGGCTATTTCAAAACAATGTCCCATTTGTTTGAGAAGTTTGCTGAAAAACAAACAAATTTTTGAATCATCATCTATTACCAATACATTGACCATTCTTTAATCCTGTTTTTTTTTATTCAATGAATCGTTTATAATTCGGGATAGGTCACTTGTAACCATGGGTTTCATGATCATACCAGAAATACCACAGGCGTTAAGACTCTCTTCGGTCAACCCTTCACTGAACCCTGTGCAAAGGACAATGGGGATATCGGCTCTTTGAGATTTAATAAGAGTTGACAACTCAAGGCCCGTCATACGGGGCATGATCAGATCTGTTAGAATGAGATCAAACCCCATGGGATCCTGTTTGAATGTTTCAACTGCATCCCGGCCATTGTTCATGCCGACAGTTTCATAGCCAAGCGACATCAACATCTGGGAGGTCCACTCAATAATGGCGGGTTCATCATCTACGATGAGTATCCTGCCTTTCCCTGTTACAGGCAATTCAACCGCCTTGCTTTCATCTGTTCCGATTCCATCGGTGTGTTCCGGAATCAAAATCTCAAAGGTTGACCCCACCCCCTGTTCGCTGTAAACACTAACAGTGCCCTTCATCTCTTTGATGATTCCGTAAACCAGAGAAAGTCCCATCCCCGTGCCTTCTCCCTTAGCTTTTGTTGTAAAAAAAGGCTCAAAAATTTTTTTGATCACAGGTTTGGGAATACCACACCCGGTATCTGACACTGTCAGCTGAACATACCGGCCCGGGATTATGTCTTTTATTTGGGAGGCATCATCGGCCAATATATCCATGGACTTGAGCGTTATATCAAGAACCCCTCCTTTTTCTTTCATGGCATAGGCCGCATTGGTAAAAAGATTCATGAAAACTTGATACAATCGAGTCGGTTCTGCCAGAACCCTGCTATCAGGCTGGGAAAAATGCGTTTTTATCTCGATATTAGGGGAAATAGAGGCTTTTAAAAACTTCAAACATTCTTTTGCCAGAGAGACAATTTGTACCAGATCTTTTTGCACATCCGACTTGCGGCTGAAGGTCAATATATGCTTGACCAAATCTCTGGCTCTACACCCTGCCGCCAGAACTTGATTCAGGTTGTTCAGGGTCTCCTCATCCCCATTTGAAGTTAGTTTCGCAAGTTCCGTGAACCCGAAAATGGACGAAAGAATATTATTAAAATCGTGGGCAATCCCCCCGGCAAGGGTGCCCAGGGCCTCCATTTTTTCGGTTTGCTGGATACGCGCTTCCATTTTTTTTCGCCCGGTGATGTCTTGAATCGTTCCGCGCAGGTAGTGGCCGCAGGGACCTGCTTTTGGATCCGGTTCGCAGATGGAGTTAATCCATTTTACCTTGCCCGAGGGCAATGCGAGCTTTAATTCGATATCAAAGGGAAATCCCTCTTTGATAGCCCTTTGAACAGCAGAGGTATACTTCTCCCGCCATACCCCAACATATATTTGTTGAAGTTCCGTAATAAAATAAGGGCCCAGTTCTGGATCCCGTTCATAAATTTGGTAAAGTTCTTCTGACCAGACACGAACATCTGTTGCAGGATCCAGGGACCAATTGCCAACCCTGGCAATTTTCTGGGCGAGCTGCAGATCTGTGTTGCTTTGTATCAGTTCTTTTGCAAGCTCCTTGCGATGGGTAATATCTCTTGTGACGCCCAATATTCTGTCGGGGACACCCCTGTCATTTCGTAAAAACCGGGCATTCACTTCAATCCATATGGTTGCGCCGGATTTTTGAATCATTTCCAATTCAAGCACCCTGAAGCGTTTTGTATCCACGCCATTGTCAACATCTCGGTCCAGTTCTTCGGTTATGACAGCCGAGATTCGGTTCAGGGAGTTTTGAGTAAAATGGTCCCCCGTCTCCCGACCAATGAATTCCGCCGGGGTATACCCTGACAGCTCTTCCATGGAAGGGCTGACATAGGAAAAGGTAAAATCAGAAAGCTGAAAAATCAAAATCCCATCGGTTGCATTCTCTGCCAGCAACCGATAGCGTTCCTCACTTTTGCGCAGGTCAACCACAGCCCTCTTTCTTTGAAGAATTTTCCAAATTCCGTCCATCATCAACTCCAATTGACGGGCGTCCGAGGCATTATAATCCGTATGTTTATTTCCAACACCGGAGAGGGCGACCATCTTGTCACCATCAAATATGGGAACATTCATTGCCCTTAAAATTTTGACATGCCCTTCAGGATATCCCTTTTTCCCCGACAAGGAAAAATTCGCATAATCATTAATGATGAGCGGCTTTCTGGACCGAACGGCTTCCGCCCAAAGGCCTGTGTCCGCAACATTATATATCAGTATTTTATCTTCAATTTCGCATTGTTTCATGGCCTGTTTTGACCAGGTGTGCAGGGTCAGCTGGGACTCCTCTTCATTTAGAAAGGCCAGGTATCCAATTTCACTTTGGGTCAAAGCGATCGCTTCTTTTAAAGCAAATTCTGTAAGGGTCTTCATTGATTCTTTGGTCATCTGGTTTAATTCAAACAGCTTCTTTAATCTCAATGCTTCCAGGTTTCGTAATTCCTCAGCCACATTTTTCTGCTGCTCAATTTGGATCACCTGTTTGGTAATATACAAGGATAAAAGGATGATAAAAACCAGGATGCCGCCAAAAATCTGTAAAAATTTCTGACGAATTAATTTTATCTCTTGCTGAATATCATCTATATAAATACCGGTCCCTATAATCCAGCCCCAGGGCGAAAAGCCCTTAACATAGGAAATTTTCGGCACTATTTTTTGTGGTGCGTCCTTCCATTGCCAATGATAATTCACATAGCCGTCGTAATTTTTCATCACGATTGCCACCATTTCGACAAATGGATAATTTCCTGCAGCATCTTTAAAAAATGTCAGGTCGTGGCCTTCAAGACCCGGGCGGTAAGGGTGCATGACCATAAAGGGATGCATATCATTGATCCAGAAATAATTTTTGCCGGCCGGACCAAATCTAAAATTGCGAATATGATTTATTGCTTCGCTGCGTGCTCGCTCCGGTGTGGCTTCCCCTTTTTTTATTTTTAAATCCAGTTCGAATAATAAACTTAAGGCACTATTGGTTAGCTGACGTATAGTTTCCTTTTTTTGTGCAAGCAATTGTTCTTTTTGCTGGGGGATGAAGATTAAAAAAATACTTAATCCGAAGATGACATAGGTCGCATATAAAGGAATGAGGATTCGAAGAGAACCAGATACGTTTTTTTTTGGGGTGAACCTGTCAAGTATGTCATTTTCCGGATCAATGGATACCACCAATTTTCTCCCTTTAAACTACATCAAAAATAATTTTAATATTTTTACCCGATTATTCTGCAAAGTAAACACACTTTCAAACAAGAAAGCAATATGAAGTTTGATTTAAAAAACTTTCTTTTCAACTTCCAGGCAATTCTCTTTACATTGTGTTACCCAACAAATCGTTTAAACTTCTGGTAAATAAAGAGTATCAAAACCTGCTGCCTGGGCAAATTGGACTTGATTAAAAAGGCTGAATCCAATACTAAAGGCCCACAACCACTAACAAAGGGTATTTTTCCTTAGGGACCAGCAGATCACTGATGAAACCAACAGCAGATATCAAACAATTATTCCCCATGGCAGCCGTCCTCACAGCGGTTTTTTTATGGGGCAGTTCCTTTGCAACCATGCGAATGGTATTAAATATTTTGGACCCCATGTCCGCCATATTTTTGCGACTTTTCATTGCCAGCCTCTGCATTCTTCCCTTTGCCGGCAAACTCATCCCCCGCAACTATAGAAAAGGGGATTGGAAAATTTTAGGGGGTATGGTGCTGTTCCAGCCCTGCCTCTATTTTACCTTTGAATCCCGGGCATTGATCTATACCGCCTCGTCCCAGGCAGCCATCGTCTCCGCATGCCTTCCCCTGATGGTGGCAGTGACAGCCTGGATCTTTTTGTCCGAAGCCATAAATGCCAAAATTATCGTCGGCCTTGTTCTGTCCATCGCAGGCGTGATTTTGTTAACCCTTTTCCAGGGCCAGACAGTGACAGCGCCAAATCCGGTCCTTGGCAATTTCCTGGAACTTTTCGCAATGGCCGCAGCCTGCGGATATATGATCCTGGTCAAACAACTCAGTTCCCGGTACAACACCTGGACCCTTACCGGCATGCAGGTGCTGGGGGGAACCCTGTTTTTTCTCCCGGGTATTTTTCCCCTTTTGGCAGCAGATCCTTCGATATGGAATGTGAAATTGATATGGCTGCTTCTTTTTCTGGGGCCCTGTGTTTCATTAGGTGCCTTTGGTCTCTATAATTACGGCATCAAGACAATATCCGTATCCAGAGCCTCCATTTGCATCAACCTGATCCCGGTGATTGCCATCCTCCTTGGCTGGATCTTCCTGGGAGAAACCTTGAACCTTAAACAGGGGGTTGCCGTCGGCATTGTTATCCTGGGAGTGGGTTTGAGTAACCATAAAAGCCGCAATTAGAGCACTTGTTTCTTTTTGGTATTGGATTTTTCGGAAAGGGCATGGTAATTTAACGACTTTTATGACTAATTTTATGCTTGATTTTATAAAAAATAGGCATTTAACAAATAGGAAAGGGTTACAGATGAGTTTATTCACGATTGATACAAAAAAATGCGATAAAGATGGTATTTGTGCCATCGAATGCCCGGCCCACATCATTAAAATGACAGAAGAGGGCCCGGTTCCCGTGGCCAATGCCGAAAAATTTTGTATCCAATGTGGCCATTGTGTGGCAATTTGCCCCAAGGGGGCTTTCAGCCTGGAATTTCTGTCTGTCGACCAGTGCATGCCCATTGATAAAAAATTGATGCTCACAGCGGATCATACCGAGCATTTTTTAAGATCCCGCCGGTCCATCCGGCGGTACAAGGAAAAACCGGTGCCAAAGGAGATCTTTGAACGCGCATTGTCAATTGCATGCTGCGCCCCAACCGGCAGTAACCGGCAAACCGTAAAATGGCTGATTATAGACAAACGCTCGGATGTTCAGACAATTGCCACCCATGTGATTGACTGGATGCAATATGTGGTTAAAAACCATCCAAAAATTGCCCAGATGCTGAATATGGAAGCTTTGATTTCCCAATGGGACCAGGGAATCGACCGAATTGCCCGGGATGCGCCCCAGTTGGTTTTTGCCTATGCTTCCGATGCCTTTGGCTCAGGAGCTGCCGATTGCCATACCGCCCTTGCCTATTTGGAACTTGCTTTGCCGGGACTTGGCCTTGGAAGCTGCTGGGCCGGATATGTCAACTATGCGGCGGGCCAGTGGCCTCCCCTTGCCAAGATGCTGAACTTTCCTGAACAACACAGCTGCCACGGCGCCCTCATGGTGGGATTCCCCAAATTTAAATATGCCAGGGCCCCCAAACGAAATGCACCGGATATCGTATACCATGTTGAATAGTATCTCCATACGGGCCGGATCCAAAGCCATTGAAATCATCAGGGATGAAGGATTAGACCTGTCCCGGGTAAAGGTGCTGGCAGGCGCGTCCGGTTCCGCTAAATTTCTTGTATTAACCGGAATTGACAGGGTATTGGTTTCCTTGTTCAAGGACCGAACTGATCCTCTCTATCTTATTGGCACCTCAATCGGCGCCTTTCGAATGGCTGCTTTTTGCCAAACAGATCCCTTAAGCGCCATCAAAACACTTGAACGAGAATATATCGCCCAGCAGTATGCCCCACGCCCCACCAGACAGGATGTCACCCAAGAAACCAGACGAATCCTGGATGCCTATATTGAGAATAATGAGATAGAGGCCATGCTCAATCATCCTTTCATGAAAATTTGCTTTCTGTCCAACAAATGCAAGGGACTGCTCAAACAAGACCCGCTCCTCCTCCAATGGTCCGGGCTCATACTTGCGGCAGGCGTGAACCTGTTGAGCCGGAATGGGCTGGGACATTTTCTGGAAAGAGCGCTTTTCTGCGGGCCTGGCGACAGCCCCCCCTTTGCTGCCATGGATCAATTTCCCATGAACCACTATGATCTGACACCGGCAAATTTTAAATCCGCCCTGTTGTCTTCGGGGTCCATCCCCATCGCAATGAAAGGCGTGTCAAATATTGACGGTGCGCCCGGGGTTTTTAGGGATGGCGGTATCCTTGACTATCACCTGGACATCCCCTTTTTACCCCATTCAGACAACCTTGTATTATATCCCCATTTTTATGAAACCATTACCCCTGGCTGGTTTGATAAAAATCTGCACCGCAAGCCCTCGGATAAAAACATGGAAAATGTAGTGCTGGTGGCCCCGTCACCCGCGTTTGTGAAAAACCTTCCCTTTAAAAAGATACCCGACAGAAAAGATTTTATGACCTTCAAAGGAAAAGATAAGGAGCGCAAGGCTTATTGGAGAATCGTCCTTGAAAAAAACAAACGATTGGGAGATGATTTTTTTGAAGCAGTGCAATCTGGAAAAATAAGGCAGATGGTGAAGCCCCTTTAAAAAAAGCAATTAACATCCGCCACTAGTTCTGCCAGGAAAACCTTTTCTCGAGGATAGCAACCATCCGGGACAGGGAAAAGGTAAGGATAAAATACAAAACAGCTATGGTTATCCAGATTTCAAAAGTCAAAAAGGTGGCGGCCATCAATTCCATACCCTGGAAGGTCAATTCCTGGATGGAAATCACTGAAACAATGGCAGAATCTTTGATGGTGGAAATAAACTGACCGGCCAGGGGAAAGGCCACCCGACGAAATACCTGGGGAAGAATCACCCCTAAAAATGTTTGGGAACGGGACAGGCCCATGGACCAGGCCGCCTCCCACTGCCCTTGATCAATTCCGTT
This sequence comes from Desulfobacteraceae bacterium, assembly GCA_016743945.1. Classification (GTDB taxonomy): domain Bacteria; phylum Desulfobacterota; class Desulfobacteria; order Desulfobacterales; family Desulfobacteraceae; genus NBML01. The sequence goes on along the minus strand of JADGFI010000020.1, from coordinate 57,981 downwards.
GATGCCCCCCCGGACAATTTCTGAAATATAGGCCCCTTCATAAATGGCCAGGGCAAACACCGCAGAAACAAAGGCATTGATCCGTTCCGGGCCTGCCAGAAAAACCCCCACTGCCCCCTGGACAGCATCGGATTGATTGCGCAGCCATAGGTCCAGGCGGAGTGCATCCAAAAACTGACTGGATACAAAATAATAAAACAGGATCACCAATACCAGGGAGGGAATATTGCGGATGGTTTCCACGTAGAGACGACTGGCAAATCGCTGGGAAAAAGAGCCCTTTGCCCCCATCATTCCGGATAGGGTGCCCAGCAAAAATCCCAGCACCGTGGCCCAGAAACTCAACCGGATGGTGGTAAAAAATCCAGTTAAAAGCATATTGCTACGGAAGTTTCCGGTGACAGGATCCTTGAATATAAAATACCCGGGGATTAGATCCCACTCCCATTTATAATCCAAAAGACTGCCCATGCGGGAGAAAAAAAAGGATATGGCAGCGATGAATATAAAAACCACCGCCATATCCACAAGGGTAAACTTATTGGATTTCTTATTTAACATTTCTTATTTAGCCTTTCTTACTTAATCAGGCTTTCCCATTTTTTTGATTCAAACCAATAGGCTTTTTTCTCTTTTAAAAACCCCTGGGCATGCATGTTGAGAATCCAGTTATTAAAATAATTCAAGGCATCATAATCCCCTTTTTTAAGGGCAAATCCAATGGGCTCCTTGGTAAAGTTTTCCTTTAAGGGGACAAAAAGTTTATCCGGATACTTTAGGGCATGGAAAGCAGGCATGGGAGCAGAAGAGACCACGGCATGGACCCGGCCCAGGTTCAACTCCTGTAATGCCTGGCTCTCGTTTTCAAAAAGTTTGAACTGGGCGGTGGGCATGTATTTTTTAGCGGCCTGCTCAGCTGTGGTCCCCATGCGCACCGCAATGATGACCTCTGGGTTATTAAAGTCCTCGATGCGGGAAAACCCTATTGCTCGTTTTTGATGGGCCACCATGGACATGCCCGAATAATCATAGGGCACGGTAAAATTCACCTTAAGGTTCCGCGCAGGAGTTACCCCCATGCCGCCGATGATCACATCAAATTTCCCCGTTAACAATGCGGGAATAATCCCGGACCAGGCAGTGGGAATAAATTCAATTTTCACCCCCATGTCCTGGGCCAGTCGCTGAGCCACATCAATTTCAAACCCGATGAGCTGACCTTGTTTGTCTTTCATGGCCCAGGGAACAAAAGTGGCCATTCCCACCCGGAGGACCCCTTCTTTCTGGATTTTTTCAATGATGCTTTCCCGGGACAGCTTGGCCCCTGTTTCACCGGCAACGGCCATTGTGTATCCCAGCAAAGACAATCCCACTGCCAGTATAAAAAATAGTTTTTTCATCCTGATCTCCTTTGGTTTGATTTTAGTTGATTGGGTTATAGTTGGTTTAATTTGTATATTTCATTTTATTTTCAACACGTCTGATTAAAAAAGAAAGCGTTGCTGTAATTGACAGGTAACATAGTGCCACAGCGAACCAGATTTCAAAAGTTAAAAATGTCTCGGAAACTATTTTTTGCCCCTGCATGGTCAAATCATAAATAGAGATGGTACTGACCAGGGCGGAGTCCTTGATAAGAGAAACGCTTTGGCCCGCCAGCATGGGAAGTGTCTGGCGCAGCATCTGGGGAATGATCACCTTCACATAGGTGGCATAGACCGAAAGGCCAATGCTTTGGGCCGCCTCAATCTGACCTGCAGGAATATTGATAATACCGGACCGGATTATCTCAGATGCATATGCCCCTTCAAAGAGACTCAGGGCAATCACAGCAGACCAGAATGCCGAAATATCCAATACCGGTGAAATAACAAAATAAAGTATAAAAATCTGGATGAGCAGGGGGGTGTTCCGGATGGTCTCCACATAACCCCAGGCACTCAGACGCAGCATGGGAGAAACAGACAACCTGGCAAAGGCCGAAAAGAACCCCAGCAAAATTGAAAAAACAAGCCCCAGGGAGGATATCTTCAGGGTAATAACAAGGCCGTCCAGGAGCAACCCCTTGACAAACTGCCCCTTTTCAATGGAAAAAAAATAGGGGGACAACCGGTACCATTGCCAATTATACTCAAGATTCTGATATCCCCCCACCAGGACAGCTGCCAGAATCCCCACCAAAACCACAGATTTCATACCCCCTGCCGCCCGTTTCATCTCTCACCCTTCATCCGATTTTTTGCCAATTTCAACCCGGCTTTTGTCCCGCCTTTATCCAATTTTTGCCTGAATACGAAGGCAACAGGTTAGCATAAAACAGGAAAACCTGCCACCTCAATGCAGGGGGTGGCAGGTTTTTAATTTCCTGAACTTTTGGGTTCAACTCAGGGGGAGTTCAATCCCCTGAAGATATATACTAGTAATCACTGGCTAACTTCTTGGATGTATAGGAAGCAGGTGCCCCGGCAAAATCACCAGATCCACCGCTGGTATACCCCATGCTGGAATGGTTAATAGTTGTAAAATCAGGATAGGCATTTCCCCCGTGTTCAGTGGCATCCAGTCCTTCCAATTCTTCTTCCTTGGAGACTCTCAGGCCAACGGTCATGTCAATAAGTTTAAAGATGGCATAGGCAACAGCAAAGGTCCAGACAAAGCAGGCGCCAATGCCAATCATCTGAACGCCGATTATTTTCAAGGTTGTACCGCCGATATTGAAAATTCCGGCTCCAAGGGTTCCCCATGCACCGCAGACACCATGAACGGATATGGCGCCCACGGGGTCATCAATTCTGATTTTGTCAAAAAAGAGAACAGAAAAAACAACCAGAGCACCGGCCACAGACCCGATAATAATCGCGCTTGAGGGGGTCACGTTGGCACATCCTGCCGTAATACCCACAAGTCCGGCCAGGGCACCATTGAGGCTCATACCCACCTCGGGTTTTCCAAATTTAAACCAGGAAACGAACATGGCAACGATGCAACCGGCGGCAGCCGCCAGGTTGGTGTTGACAAAAATCATGGCAATATCTTTGTTGGCGGCAGTGGTGGATCCGGGATTAAATCCGAACCAGCCCACCCAGAGAATAAAAACACCCAGGGCAGCCAGGGGAATATTATGACCCAGGATGGGTTTGACAGCACCTGTGGCCGTATATTTACCCAGACGGGGCCCAAGAACCATGGCGCCGGCAAGGGCGGCCCAGCCCCCCAGGGAATGAACCACGGTGGACCCTGCAAAATCGATAAACCCAAGACCTTCCAGCCATCCGGAACCGTTAAACAGACTTCCCCATGCCCAGGAACCAAAAACCGGATACACCAAACCGGTGATGCACACAGAATACAAAAGATATCCGATAAACTTGGTTCTCTCGGCCATGGCACCGGAAACGATGGTGGCAGCGGTTGCTGCAAATACCACCTGGAACATCCAGAACGCCAGTACCCAGGGATCTCCTCCTACTTTAAAATCACTGAGGAAAAACCCGGTGGTCCCGAAAAAACCGGTTTTGGAAACACCGAACATGAGACCAAAGCCAACGGCCCAATACACAATGGATCCCATTGAAAAATCCATGAGATTTTTCATCATAATATTAATGGCATTTTTCGCCCGGGTAAACCCGGCTTCCACCATGGCAAAGCCTGCCTGCATGAAAAAAACCAGGACCGCACAAACCAGGGTCCAGACATAATCGGCATGGGACTGAACCAGTCCAATGGCATCGCTATTGGTAATGGTCGTGGGGGTCTCCCCGGCAAAGGCTGTTGACAAAAAACAGACAAGCAATGTGAATAAAGTTGCTATATATTTCATTTGGAACCTCTCCTTTTTATTTGGTTATGCTATAGGGCTTCCACGCCGGTTTCACTGGTCCTGATGCGGATAACATCTTCAATGGGCTGGATAAAAATTTTACCATCACCGATTTTTCCAGTTTTGGCGCTGTTAATAATGGTCTCCACCACTGCCTCTATCCTGTCATCATCCACAACGATGGACAGCTCCACCTTGGGAATAAATTCTGTCTGGTATTCCGCTCCTCTGTAGATTTCCTTGTGACCCTTCTGCCGGCCAAATCCTTTGACCTCGGTAATGGTCATCCCGTTAATGTTTATTTTGGTTAAGGCATCTTTTACCTCATCCACCTTAAACGGTTTTATGATTGCCAGAATTTTTTTCATTTTTTCTCCCTTTTTCAGATTTACATAGAAACAACTTAATTCTCCATAGAGCAAAAGGGGTGCCAAAGAAAACTTCCAAGCAAAATTGTTCATAAGTATCTGAATTTATAATAGTTAAAACTAAAATGGCTTTTTAAAAACTCTCAGCAAATTACATTATTGGAATTATTTTAGTTGCAATAATGTAATTTACTAACAATCCATACAAAATCAATCTCTTTTTAATACAAATTTGTCATTTCCCACCAAACAACAAACAATTCCAATTTTAATAATCCAGGGGCGCTATCGACACAGAAGAATCTGCCCAAGGGTTTTGCCATCGGCATACCCTTTTGCAAATTTTTTATGAAACAAAGGAAGAGACAATAATTTTAATGAAAATGAGGGAAAGGAATAGAGACACTTGGCACTTAAATGGTATAGCCGAAGATCAGTCCTTATCTTTTTAATCTCTTTGGCATAGGCCACACCCGGAGAAACGCTGTCAGCAGAAGCCAAGACAATGGCCCGGGCAGCAGCCTGTCCACTTTTAAGAGCAAAATATATCCCTTCCCCGAGAAGATTTTCCCCAAATCCGGCAGCATCCCCGGACAAAAGAACCCTTCCTGACCCCGGACGATAGGCATACCCCCCCACACCAATGGAATATCCCCTTACTGCCTGAAGCCGGTCCGTGCCAAACCGTTTTTGGGCATATTCAGCCAGTTGTAGTTGTTTTAGAGCCGGGTGACCTGTTGTGGAATAAATACCGATATTCAGGTGATTTCCCTTGGGAAAAATCCAATAATACCCTCTTCCCGGCATGGAAAAATCAAATTCCATTGAATGGCGTTCAGGATGATCTACCCGGATATCCGCCTCAAGGGCAGGATAACGGTTCACCCGGCAAAAAGTCCGGGTCAAGCGCCTCACAATAGAATTGGCCCCATCCGCACCGATAAGGTAACAAGATTTTATCAATTGGTCACTGGTTCTGATCTCTGTATGAAATTTTTTTTCTTGAATGGAAACAATCTTTTTGACCACCTGGAATTGACCGCCTTTTCTTTGAACCATGTTCAAAGAAAAAAGGTCCAGCTCCCATCGCTGGATCATATGGCACAGGGGATTTTCATCCTGAATCACAAAGGCCCGCCCAGGTTGGGGTCGAATTTTTATACTGCGACACTCCTGCCGGATAAGAGAAGAAATATCATACCGGAACAATGCCACGGCCTTGGGAGTGATTCCACCGGCACAGGCTTTTTTTTTAGGAAAAGCATATTTGTCCAGCAACAACACGGAAAAACCGCTGGACAGCAAGTCAAAGGCAGCAGCAGTTCCGGCAGGACCTGCCCCTATGATAACAACATCAATCATGGGCCCTATTTAACAAATATTACATCAGGTTTCAAATCAGTAAGTCCCCATGGCCTGGAGAACTTTTAAGGTTAATGAAGAATTGTTTGCAGATTTTACCGCATAGGTCACATCCCCCAACCGGATGGCCTTCCCATTGGTTTCTCTGGAAAATCGCTGGGGATAGGCATGTACCGGATCCAGTTCAAGCAAATAAAGGTCCAGTAAAACCTGACCCTTTTCAAGCCCTTTAAACACTAGACAGGTATTCTTGACCTTTACCCGATCATTTTTTATCAATAGTAATTGCTTGGCCGATATCTGGGATTCTGCTTGGACATTGGCATTAGTCCCCCGGGTCTTCCACGCTTCAAACCGTTCCTTGGACTTTGGTGTTGACACATAATAGGTCAGCCCAAAAGGTACGGCCAGGCAGAAAATAATAAATAAAATAGCCAGCCATCCTTTTTTATTGGGTAATGGCATTTGCGTTTCCCCCTTTTTAGCGTAAAAAAGCGTACTTGATGATATCCCCTGGCTTCTTTCTTGTCAAACCAGAAAAATGGTCTCTTTTGGACTACCTTAGAAACATTGATTGTGATAGAACGATTCATTGAAAGCGCCCCAGTTTAACAAAATAAAAGTAAGATAGGCAAAAAATATTATCATCAATAAGGAGTATTGCTGTGAACTTTAATACTGTAAAACTTGTCTATTTCTCACCAACCGGAACAACTGCAAAAATTCTTAATGGAATTGCCGAAGGATTCGGGGCAAACGAGATAGAGCAGATGGATTTGACACTACCGACGGCTGATAATCTAAAACCCGATGGAAGTAAAGATGAATTTGTTATTTTCGGGGTCCCGGTCTATGAAGGCAGAGTGTCCAGAACGGCCATCCCCAGGTTGAGACAGTTAAAAGCCGACAAAACGCCGGCAGTCGTTGTTGTGGTATACGGCAACAGAGATTTTGAGGATGCCTTGATTGAACTGAGTGATCTGACCAGGGAACTGGGATTTCTACCGGTGGCCGGAGGGGCGTTTATCGGAGAGCATTCTTTTGCCACCGCTAACAGACAAATGGCGAATGGTCGCCCCGACGGACAAGATATAATAGCTGCGAAAAAATTTGGTTCAAAAATACGCGCCAAGTTAAGAACGCTTGGTTCAATAGACGAGGCATCCATAATCACACTGCCCGGTAACACGACTTACATTGACCGGGACAGAAGCGCCCTGGCGGACAAATCTGCTTCAACCCTTGATAAAGATTGCACGTTGTGCGGCGAGTGTGCGTCCATTTGTCCTGTTGGGGCGATCATCATCGAAGATACCGTTAAGACAGACAGCCAGGCCTGTATTTTATGTAATGCCTGTGTAAAAAATTGCTCGGCTGGCGCACGGGTCGTGGATGATCCAATAGTAAACAAGATCGCCAACTGGGTGAGTAAAAATTTTCAAGCCCGAAGAGAGCCGGAAATATTTATTTAAAAAAAACTTGGCTATATTTAGGGGTGATAATCATCGCCCCTCCCCATTCCATGGTATACCCCTTTCCCCATGACCATCCTTTGACCAGTGTGTTGAATCGGTTGTAGTGCATGGGACCAAGACCACAACGCCTGCTTGATTTTCATTACCGGCTTTGACACCGAGAAAACACGAGATCAAGCAAAAAAGGTAAGCGCTAACGGATTGATCACCCAATAATAGAGTCACTCTTTATCTTTTCGAACCAGGGATAGAACCATGGCTTCCACCACATCTCCGATACGTGTCATATGGACAATTCGCTCGGCTTCTGTCCGGCCGGGATAATTTCGAAAGGCAATGAGGATACCGGAAAGACAGGAAAACAGGGTATGGGCCAAAATCCGTGCCTCTTTTTCACATCCAAGTTTCCGGAATACCGATTCAAACAAATCCATCAACCTGCGGCCAATTTCATTGAGCTGGTCCACCGCCTCCATATCCTTATTGCCGTGAAGGGCGAAATGGGTAATCATCCGCCATTGGGCAGTATGGGCAATATAATATGCCAAAAAATGGGTGATACAGATCTTCACACACTTTTCCCCGGGGTCCACCTGCTCCTTATCCGCTTGGTCCAGGCCCCCCATACCAGCCTGATGAATACGGGATTGAAGATCCTCTATAAAATTGCAGGAATCCATATAAGCGATTTTGGCGTACAATTCTTCCTGGCTCTTAAAATAGGTGTAGATGGAAGACTTCGCAATACCAGCGGCCGTTGCGATCTCTGCCATGCTGGCCTTGTCATAGGTTTTCTGACCAAAAACTTCCCGGGCTGCATCAATAATAATCTGCTGTCGAAGTTTTCTTTCCTTTGCCTTGAGTTTACTGAGAGTATTGTTTTTATTCATTGGTGTCCTGTATTATTCCATTGTGTTCTGACCTGCTCTTTTCCATAACATACCCCGAAGAATTCATCAAGCAATGGTTGACACATCGACCGACGTTCGATATAAAAACCAGTAGACAAAAGAACGTTTTGTGGTTTTAATCTCTATTAATGCGGCGCAGAAGAAGGAGAAAAAATGCTGAAAAACCGCCCCTGGTTGGACCATTATGCAGAAGTGCCCCACTCCCTGGACTACCCTAGTGTGACCATGTACGAAGCCGTTATGCAATCAGCCATTCGGGTTCCGGACAAAATTGCCTGGGATTTTATGGGCACCCTGTGCACTTACAATAAATTTTCCGAGGCCATTTGCCTTTGCGCCGATGGTCTTGCCAACCTGGGACTTAAAAAGGGAGACACCATTACCATCTCCATGCCCACCTCTCCCCAGGGAATTATCTGCTTTTATGCCGCCAACAAGCTGGGGGCCGTGGCCAGCATGATCCATCCCCTGTCCACAGAAAATGAAATTGAATTTTATTTAACGATATCCAACTCTTCCATGGCCCTGACCCTGGATGCCTTTTATGGCAAATTCAAGACTGCCATGGAAAAGACCCACTGCAAACGACTGATTCTGACCCGGATAGGTGATTACCTGTCCCCTGTCAAGCAATTCGGCTTCTGGCTGACCAAAGGGAGGAAAATCCCCAAGGTTCCCCAGGATCCAACCGTTTTCTGGTGGCAAAACCTGATGAAGGGCTCTTTTCCAAAACAAAAAAAAGCCCCAATGGCCGCCGACGACACCGCTGTGATTTTATACAGCGGCGGCACCACGGGAAAACCCAAGGGAATCCTTCTCTCCAATATGAATTTTATTTCCCAGGGCATGATGGTAGCGGCTTGGGGCAACCTGGATGAAAATGATTCCATTTTGGCTATTCTGCCCATTTTCCATGGGTTTGGCCTGGGGGTCTGCGTCAACGCGGCCTTTATGGGAGGGGGCAAAAGCATATTGGTACCCCAGTTCACCCCCCAAATTGTGGCAAAACTCATACGAACCAAAAAACCCAGTTTCATCATCGGCATCCCCACCCTTTATGCCTCTTTGAACAAAAATAAAGATTTCCAAAATGCAGACCTTGCCTGCCTCAAGGCGGCCTTCTGCGGTGCTGACACCCTGCCAAGGATTGTAAAAGAAGAGTTTGAAACCATTGTCCGATCCAGGGGCGGCAATGTCAAATTATTGGAAGGATACGGCCTCACGGAAGCTGTCACCGCCATCATGGCCATGCCCATGGACACTTACCGCCAGAACAGCATCGGGGTCCCCTTTTCAGACATGGACGCTAAAATTGTCAGACAAGACACCACAGAAAAAGCGCCCCTGGGGGAAGACGGAGAAATCTGCCTGAACGGCCCTGCTGTGATGAAAGGATACTTAAACCAAAAAGAAGAAACCGACAAAACCCTGAAAATTCATGGCGACGGCAAAACCTGGCTCCACACCGGTGACATTGCAAGCCAGGATGAGAGCGGGTTCTTTTATTTTAAATTGCGCCAGAAACGGATGATCAAATCCTCGGGCATGAATGTTTACCCGGCCCAGGTGGAAGAGATTCTCTACTTGCACCCCCATGTGGCAGAGGCTTGTGTCATTGGAGTGCCGGACCAAGAACAGGTTGAACGGGTCAAGGCCTTTGTGGTACTAAAGAAGGGAACTTTACCCGATGGTGCCACCGAAAAGGAGATCATCACCCACTGCCGAAGTCATCTGATCAAATGGAGCTGTCCCCGGGCCATTGAATTCAGGGAAACCCTTCCCACCACCCTGGTGGGCAAAGTGGCCTTTAAAACACTGGAAGACCAGGAATTAGAAAGTTTACGCCAAAAGGGCGAATACACAGGAGACCATTGAAGATGAAAGAAATAGATCCCTTCCACATTGCCATAAATGACCCGGCAACCCTTGCTGCCGGCATAAAAGCTGGTTCCCGAAAGATCATCGGGTATATGTGTTCCTATGCTCCGGAAGAACTGATTTATGCCGCCGGTTTTCACCCCATGCGGCTGTTTTCCTCCAAATCAGAGATCAGTCTGGCGGAAAACCATCTCCAGGCCTATTGCTGCTCTCTTGTCCGGGGGGTGCTCGAAGACAGCCTGGCAGGCCGGTTGGATTATTTAGACGGCATGGTTTTTCCCCATACCTGTGATTCCATCCAGCGCCTCAGTGATATCTGGCGGCTGAACACAAACCATGGTTTTTTTGCCGATGTAATCATGCCGGTCAAGCTCAACACCGCAAGTGCAAGGGCCTATATGACAGATGTCCTCAAAAAGTTCCAAACCGACCTTGAAAAAGCCATTGGCCATCCCATCGTCCCGGCAGACCTTGAGGCCTCCATTTGTCTTTTCAACCGCATCCGCAAAAATCTGGCCCGGATCTACGAACTCAAAAGTAAGTCTCCAGGCCTTATACGGGAAATTGATCTGTTTGCCATTGTCAAAGGCGCCATGATCATGGACAGAGAGGAGCTTGCCCAAAGGCTTGAGACCATTGTCCTTGTCCTTGAAAAAAAAGATCCCCCGCCTTCTTTGGCCAAACGGATCATTCTTGCAGGCTCCATCTGTGACATGGTCGATATTTACAGTCTCATCGAAGCCTGTGGCGGTACGGTGGTGGCAGATGATCTGTGCACGGGCAATCGTTGGTTTGAAGGGATTATTCCAGTGGATATTGATCCCCTGGAAGCCTTAACCGCCCGGTATGCAGACAGGGCCGTCTGTCCGGCCAAACACTCGGGCAACACGATCCGGGGAGAAAACTTAGTGGCCCTTGCCAATACCCACAGGGCAGACGGGGTAATCTTTGCGCTTCTTAAATTTTGCGATCCCCATGCTTTTGACTATCCCTATATGAAAGAATTTTTAGACACAGCGGGAATTAAAAGCCTCCACCTGGAATTAGATGACCATCAGCAGGGACAAGGACAGCTTTCCACCCGCCTTGAAACCTTTATTCACATGATTTAATCCAGGCTTTTTTTATAAATTTTTAAGGAAACCTTCCATGACGGATACTAAAAACAAAGACACGGCCAAGGAAAAACAAAAAATAAGATCTGCCAAAAAAATGCGGGAAATCATGACCACTTATTACCTGGAAGCCTTGACGGCCAGGGAAAACAACAAAAAAGTGGCTTGGATCACTTCCGGGGGCCCTGTGGAACCCCTCATTGCCATGGATATTATTCCGGTCTATCCTGAAAACCATGCCGCCATGATCGGGGCCTCCAAAATGGGGGAAGAGTTGTGCGCAAAGGCTGAAGAAATGGGATACAGCTCAGATCTTTGCTCCTATGCCCGGTCAGATATTTCCTGTGCCCAGGTCAATGGCGGTCCCCTTGGCGGGCTGCCCCGACCGGACATGCTGGTCTGCTGCAACAATATTTGTGGCACGGTACTCAAATGGTATGAGGTCCAGGCCCGCTATTTTAAGGTTCCGTTGTTCATCCTGGACACCCCGGTCTGCCACAATGGATATTCACGGCAAATTGCCGCCTATGTCCGGCGCCAGATTGACGAATACATTGTTTTTCTTGAAACTGCCACAGGCAAACCCTTTGACCATGATAAAATGACAGCGGTGGGGCATCTTGCCCTCCAGGGCCAGAAACTCTGGCAAAAAATTCTTACGACTACCACCCACAAACCTTCGCCCATGAGCGCCTTTGATGCCTTTTTCTTTTTGGCCCTCATCGTAACCCTCAGGGGGACAAAGATCGCCGTGGATTTTTACGAAGAATTGCTCCAGGAAATGGAAGAGCGGGTGGAAAAAGGCATCAGCATTGTTCCCCATGAACGCTACCGATTGCTCTGGGACAATCTGCCGGTGTGGTACCAGCTTAAATGGCTGTCCCAAAAATTTTCCGATCACAACGCCTGTCTTGTGGCAGACACCTATACCTCGGCCTGGTGCTCCTCCATTAAATATATTGATGAAAATAAATTTTTAGATTCAATGGCAGAAGCCTATACCCGAATTTATCTCAACACCGGGGTGGATGAAATGGCAGATCAGGTTCTTGACATGATCCGCCTCTACGATGTAGACGGGTTTGTCATGCACTCCAACCGATCCTGCAAACCTTACTCCTTTGGCCAGATGGACATCATGGAAATTGTCCGAAAAAAAACCGGCATTCCCGTGCTCATGCTGGAGGCAGACATGGTGGACCCACGAAATTTTTCCCTTTCCCAGGCAGACACGCGGATTGATGCCTTCATGGAAATTATCAAACAAAAAAAATAAATAAGGAAAAACCAATGAACTTTGATCTGAAAGATAAAACAGCACTGGTCACAGGCGGGAGCCGGGGCATTGGCCTTGAAATTGCCAGAAGCCTTTTAAAAGAAGGCGCAAAAGTCATTCTTTGCAGCCGTAAAAAAGAAGGATTGGAGGCAGCAGCCGTCACCCTTAAAAAGAGTGAAGCACTGACACTCATCCCGGCCCACATTGGCAAACTCGATGATGTGGATGCCTTGTTTGCGGCCATCCAAGAAAAGTTTGACCATCTGGATATCCTGATCAATAATGTGGGGATGAATCTTATCACCCCGGGTATTGCAGATCTGGATCCGGGACTCTGGCAAAAAATCATTGATACCAATCTTTCCGGCACCTTCCGGGTTTGCCAAAAGGCTGCCCTTATGATGCGCACACAAGGCTTTGGCAAGATTGTCTCTATTTCCTCCATTGCCGGCAGAAAAGCCACCCCGGGCATGGGCATCTACGGCATTGCCAAAGCGGGAATTGAGATGATGACAAAGGTGCTTGCCGCAGAGCTTGCTCTCTTTAATGTCCAGGTCAATGCCGTGGCTCCGGCCATGGTACGAACTGATTTTTCAAAACCCTTCTGGAGCAATAAGGAACTTTGTGATCATGTGACCGCAACCATTCCCATGGGGAAAATTGCACAAATAGAAGATGTGGTCAAACCGGTTCTCTTCCTGGCATCCGAGGGGTCCTCCTATATCACCGGCCAGACCCTTGTCGTGGACGGAGGTGCCACTGCCATATGATTTTTGCAGGCATCGACATCGGCTCCATCACGGCAAAATCAGCCCTTATAAAGGACGGAAAACTTATGGAAACCCGGGTAATTCCCACGGGATACAACCCCGTTACTGCAGGGGAAAAGGTCTTTTCCGACCTGTTGGCCCAAACCAAGATCAACCGCCAGGATATCACGGCCATTGTGGCCACGGGATATGGCAGGAATAGTGTGGATTTTGCAAACAAAGCCATGACCGAAATCATCTGCCACGGGGTGGGTGCCCATTTTTTAAACCCAGAGATCCGGGGCATTATAGATGTAGGGGGCCAGGACAGCAAAGCCATTGCCCTGGATACCAACGGCCAGGTGGAAAATTTTGCCATGAACGACAAATGCGCGGCAGGAACAGGCCGCTTCCTGGAGGTCATGGCCAAGGCCCTGGAGGTGGAACTCAATGAGCTTGGCAACATGAGCCTGAGTTCCAAAACTCCCTCCAAGATATCCAGCATCTGCACTGTTTTTGCCGAATCAGAGGTGATCTCCATGATCGCCGGACAGCAAAAAAGGGAAGATATCATTGCCGGCATCCATGAATCCGCGGCCGCACGGGTGGCTGGTCTTGCCATCAAGGTCAAGCTAAAAGGCCCTGTGGTCATGACCGGAGGGGTCGCCAAAAACCAAGGGATGATCAAGGCCCTGGAAAACCGCCTGGGCATTAAAATATTGGTGGGCGATTTTCCCCAGGAAAATGGGGCCATCGGCGCTGCTGTAATGGCTTCCAGAATAAACAGATAAGGGATGTGACCATTTCATGGTCCGTCCCCTATACAAATTTAGAACCGGCATTATAGCTTCTCTTTCATTCTTTCAACCAGGAAGGTGAGCGACTCCCCATTGGGTGATTTTGCCATGGGATTCACTTTTAACAATGCTTCCCAGGCCTGGATACCGCCGGCCATATCATCCATATCATGCATGAGCACCACTCCCTTGTTGAACCGGGCAGTCTCAAAGGCAGGATCTGCAGCAATGGCCAGATCAAAGGTTTCAATTGCCTTTTGGGGATTTTTGTTCCGTCGGTACATCACCCCCATGTCCGTCAGGACACCGGGATCTCCCGGCTTTAGGGCCAATGAGCGTTCATAGGCTTCAATAGCATCCCCAAACCGGTTGGTATCAAAAAATAAATTCCCCAACTGGGTCCAGGCATCCACATTATCTGGGTTTTCCTTTAGGAATTGTTCCAGCTTTAAAATCCTGGAACCCGTCTCAGCCGACATCTCCTGGGAATCGGTATGATCACTGGGAGCTGACGGTTGCTGGGCCATTGGCGTATCCCCCGCCAGTTTAAAGGAGGTATACATGGCCCCCGCCATAAATCCAACTGTAATTGCGACCAGAATCGCCATGTAAAGGGTCTGTTTGTGAACCATACCCGTTAGAACAATTTCTTTCTTTTTATCCATTTTGCCCCACTTGCTTAAAAATTAATCATCCTTCCAGTATAATCACCCCTGCTGCCATGGCAATGGGTTGGAAAGGCAATTTACTTAGATCTTATACCACTTCAATGTGCCAAGGCTCAAACCGAACACCCTGATCATTGCCCCGCTCGTATCTAAAGGTTATATATCCCAGGTCCGCCAGTCGCTTATATACCTGGGTCTGGGTAAATTGTTCTGTAAAATTGGCCACTCCAAACCCTTTTTTTCCCACATCAAAATCGCCTACCCCATGGTAGGAATACCCGGGAGGAGCAAGGGAGCGTGAAGCCATGGAAAGGTTACCCTGGCTTACAGCTGTCTTGTTCAAAAACAATAAAAACTGCTTCATGACACTGCGAATTCCAGAGGTTAACACCACATCCGGGCCGATTTTTTCTTGAATGGCATGGTAAACTTCAATGGGTTTTCCCCGGTACAGATAATGGCCGGTTGATGAAATTTTTTTAACGTCTTTTTTCTTTATTTCCCCTGTGATGGTTTCAATGGTTTTTTCGCCCATAAATCCGTATTTTTTAACCTGATCATAAAAAATTTTTTCAAGAAAAAGAAGTTCTGCCTTGGAAAACCTGCCAATTCGTGAATAATTCCGGGCGTAGAGAACCGCATCGTCAAAATTCAGCAGACAAAAATTACCATGCCCAATTACTTTTTGTATCCTGGCCAGCCGGGCAAGACTCGTGTTGAGCAGGATAAAATCATTTGGCGACAACAGGATATCGTCTTTAAATGTATGATTAAAGAACTGGCTTTTGATGAGTCGGTCTTTGACCCCATGGTCAGAAGAGACGTTATTTTGAACAATTATACCAGCCCCAGTCCCCTGGGATGACCCTCGTTTTTCAGAACCAGGAGCAAACCCAAAAACATCCGGTACCTGATTGAGCACCATGGAAACAGCGGCTAATTTTAAAAACTCCCTTCTGTGCATATGGATAGATCATCTTTCTTGTTTTAGTGCAACGGTCTGAGGTTCAATCTATTTAAGTTCGAACATTGTACCCCAACATGCGGGTCTATAAAAGTTTTTTTTTGTTTTTATCTAAAGAAAATTTCCCCCCAGGGATTGAGGAGGGAAAATAAGGCTGTAATTCCCCCGATTGGGTAGCAGATATGAAACCATTGCCCTTTTATAGATTGCAAGTCTGCGACTTTTTTTTAAGTATTGAAAGCGACCCAAAACATAAACACCTAATATTATGTTGTTTTTAACCACCCCCATCAAATCCCCGCACCCAAGTATTTTTGGCATACATTATGCTGTTACTTAACAGGATATTCTGAATATTCTGGATATTTTGAATTGGAAAAGCTGCCATGAATTAGGATTAATAAGAGGAGAGGCAAAAAATGGAAAAAATTGCGGTTGTCGGCTGCGGTACTTATATGGATCAAGGATATGGTTGCCCTGGAGAATGGAGATGCCTGAAAGCGGCATCCGAAGGGGATGGAAAATTTGAAGCCCCTTCTTCGGTGGTGGCCTTTGTCAAATGTGAGTGCCCCGGCAGAACTGTCATACCCGCCCTTGGTATGGCTGCCAAATTATCTGAAATAAAACCGGATAAAATCTATTTAAGTTCCTGCCTGGTCAATGCCAAGCCAGGATGCCCCTACAACAGCCCTGAAGATCTTGCTGGTCTCATAAAAGAAAAAACCGGTATTGATGTAATATTAGGAACCCATGATTATCATTAACCCTTTTGAAAGGAAAAACAGATGACAGAAACTGTCATTAAGCTTGGTCGTAAAGGTAAAAAAAATATCTTTTTGGACAAGGTTAAAGAACTGCTGCCCGAAGGCGGCAATCTCAATGCGTGTCTGACATGCGGCGCCTGTGCTTCGGGCTGTCCCGCCACGGGTCTCGGTGATATGGACCCCAGGAAATTTTTACGGATGGCAGCCCTTGGCATGGATGAAGAAATCATCGCCTCGGACTGGCCCTGGATGTGTACCATGTGCATGCGGTGCATCTATGTCTGTCCCATGAAAATTGACATCCCCCAGCTGGTTTTCAATGCCCGAACCTTACGGCCACGGGAAGAAAGGCCCAAAGGAATCAGGGAATCTTGTGACATGGCCCTGAGAAACGATACCACCTCTGCCATGGGAACCACTGAAGAGGATTTCGAGTTTGTTGTCCAGGATGTGCTGGAAGAATACCAGGAATCCCAGCCAGAATTTGCAGAGATGCAGGCCCCCATTGACAAGGAAGGTGCTGATTTTTTCTTAAACCAAAACTCAAGGGAACCTGTCACAGAACCCGACGAAATGGTGCCTTTGTGGAAAATTCTCCACACGGTCGGTGCAAACTGGACATACGGTAGCAAAGGATGGGCTGGCGAAAACTACTGCATGTTCCTGGCCGACGATGATGACTGGAAAAAGGTCACCAAAACGGCTGCTGACCAGGCCAACAAACTAAAGAACAAAATCTTTCTCAATACCGAGTGAGGTCACGTGACATTCTCAGTCCTGGCAGGACTGAAAAAATACAACCTTGAACATAATTTTGAAGTAAAAAATATTTATGAATATTATGCCAAATGGATCCGTGAGGGAAAACTTCCGGTCAATTCCGACTGGAACAAGGACCTGAAGATCAAATTCACCGTCCAGGATCCCTGTCAGATTGTCAGGAAAAGCTATGGAGATCCCATTGCCGAAGACCTGCGATATGTAGTTAGGTCCGTTGTGGGGGAAGAAAATTTTGTCGATATGCAACCCAACCGATCGAACAATTATTGCTGCGGCGGCGGCGGCGGATTTCTCCAGTCAGGGTTTAAGGAAGAGCGCCTTACCTATGGAAAAATAAAGGACAACCAAATCAAAGCCACCGGTGCAGACTATTGCATTGCCGGCTGTCATAATTGCCATGCCCAGATCCACGAATTAAGTGAACACTATGGGGGAAATTATCCTGTGGTTCACATGTGGACCCTGATCTGTCTGTCATTGGGTATTCTGGGACCCAATGAAAGGGAGTACCTGGGAGATGATCTCAAAGAGGTCAATGTTTTCCACCCGGAGACTGCCATGTAACCTCCGCAAGGGGCCGGAGACAACCGTCTCTGTCTTCGGCCCACCCCCTTTTAGCTATCGCTATCCTTTCAGCACCCCGTACTATTTGGGAATAGATCTTTTTCCCAGGGGAGCAAAACACACCGCAGCCAGCCTGAAATGTGCAAATCCAAAGGGAATACCGATAATAGTCAGGCACAGGGTTGCACCGGCCAGAATATGGGAAATGGCCAGCCAGACGCCTGCCAGGATAAGCCATAAAAAATTGGCAAGGCCCGTCCCCACAAGCCGTTCCTCCCCCACCGCCCGGGAATCCACAAGTTCCTTACCAAAGGGAAATGCCGCAAACCCGGCAATCCTGAAGGCAGCAAAACCAAAGGGGATACCCACCACAGTTAAAAATAAGAAACCACCCAGCACTACCCATAAAAGCCATGCCACAAACCCGCCGCCAAAAACAAACCAGATGATGTTTAATATGAGCGCCATTGTTTTATCCCCTGTAAAAATTTATGAAAAAAAAGTGGTAATAAATATCCGAAATATAGACGACGCCGATACGTCTTCCATTCTCCAGCACCGGTAACCGCTGATATTTTTTTACATCCTCCTTTTATCCTTCCACTGACAGCCTGTCAAAAGAATTCAGTAAATTTAATTCATTTATTTAATTTCAATACATTTTGCCAGTATAGGCCGTGAATATATCTTACATAGGAGTGTATAAGTGTCAGGGCGATTAAAAACAGCTTTCCTTTTAGGTATAATAATGATATAGTTCGCCGACTTTTGAACCACAGGTAAAGTCTCTCTGTGGTTTTTCATTTAATATGAAGGAAATAAAAACCAATGATTACCGCAAATAACATCACCCTGGCCTATGGCAAACGGGTTCTGTTCAAAGACGTCAATATAAAATTTGCCCCGGGCAATTGTTACGGACTCATCGGCGCCAATGGTGCCGGGAAATCCACTTTTTTAAAAATTCTTGCCAAGGATATCGAAGCCGATTCAGGTATGGTCTCCGTTGGGCCACGGGAACGAATAGGCGTATTAAGACAGGACCACTTTGCCTTTGACGAAGAGACAGTTTTAAACACGGTAATCATGGGCTACAAGGCCCTCTACACGCTCATGGCACAAAGAGATGCCCTTTATGCCAAACCTGATTTTAGCGAAGAAGACGGCATCAAGTCTGGTGAGCTTGAGCTGGAATTTGCAGAGATGAACGGCTATGAGGCAGAATCCGAAGCCGCTATTCTCTTAAATCACTTGGGAATTGCCGAAGAGTTACACGAAAAAAAGATGAAAGAACTTGAAGGCGGAGAAAAGGTTCGAGTGCTCCTTGCCCAGGCCCTGTTCGGAAACCCGGACGTCCTGCTTTTAGATGAGCCTACCAACAACCTGGACATCAAATCCATTGCCTGGCTTGAAGAATTTCTCTTTCGGTTCAAAAATACGGTCATCGTGGTATCCCATGACCGGCATTTCATGAACCAGGTGTGCACCCACATTGCCGACATTGATTTTGGACAGATCTCGGTATATGTGGGAAACTACGATTTCTGGTACCAGGCCAGTGAACTGAACCTGAGACAAAGACAAAATGAAAACAAGAAGGTTAAAGACCGGGCCGATGACTTAAAGGCATTTATCCAAAGATTCAGTTCAAATGCCTCCAAATCCAAACAAGCCACCTCCCGGAAAAAACTTTTGGAAAAACTCACCATTGAGGATATGCCTGTTTCCACAAGAAAATACCCCTTTATCAGTTTTCAACCGGAACGTTCCTGCGGCAACGTGATTCTCGAAGTTGAAGGGCTCACCAAAACTATTGACGGTGAAAAGGTATTAAGCAATGTCAGCTTTACCGTGAACGGCAATGATAAGATCGTCTTTATGAGCGACAATAGCGTTGCAAAAACAACCCTCTTTCAAATTCTTTCCGGAGAAATGGAACCAGACTCAGGCAGTTTCAGATGGGGCGTCACCATTTCCCACTCCTATTTTCCCAAGGAACACAGCACCTATTTTAAGGGAGATAAAAACCTCATCGACTGGCTCATGCAATACGCCCCTCCCAAAGAGGGAGAAAATTTTGCCCGGACCTTTTTGGGACGGATGCTCTTTTCCGGAGAAGATGCCACCAAAAAAATCGATATTCTATCGGGAGGGGAAAAAGTTCGTTGTATGCTTTCCCGGATGATGCTGGCCAATTCCAATGTGCTGATAATGGATGAACCCACCAACCACCTGGACCTGGAATCCATCACGGCCTTAAATAACAGCCTGCTCAAATTCAACGAGGTGGTTCTTTTCACCTCCCATGACCATGAGTTCGTGAACAGCCTGGTAAACCGGATTATTGAGATTACCCCGGGTGGGGTCATTGATCGCCTCATGGCCTTTGACGAGTATATTGAAAGCACGGAAGTTGCAAAAACCCGGGAAGCCATGATCAAAAAAGCGGCCT
The DNA here is from genome assembly GCA_016743945.1 of Desulfobacteraceae bacterium. Lineage (GTDB taxonomy): Bacteria > Desulfobacterota > Desulfobacteria > Desulfobacterales > Desulfobacteraceae > NBML01. The sequence goes on along the minus strand of JADGFI010000020.1, from coordinate 38,035 downwards.
AAAAGCAGGCTTACAAATCATTCAAAGGGGCATGAAGATCATCGTTATTTTCTTCATGCCCCTTTTTATTTGTAGTATGCTTTGTATATAGACGCTCCGTTAATAGTGGGGCGGCTTTTCATTTGCCGGTGCATCAATTCTTGATGTAAACTCCGAAAATTCTTCCCCCTGCTTTGACAATAGATCACAGATCTTGGAGAGACGTTGAATTTCATTTTGCTGCTCACAAATCACATCATTCAACTCTTTGATGGTCTGTTCTTGGAATTCAATCTTCATTTCAATTTTTACCAGACGCTCTTCATCCATTTTTTTATTTTCCTCCAGGCCATGGCCAGGTTGGTGTTTAGGTTCAGGGCCTTTTCCCTAACCAGATAGTATGCTTGCTGCCCTTCCCTGATTTTCGGGCCCTCACAGATACAATTTTGGTTTTAAACCCGGCAAGGGTCATCCGCCGGGTGAATGCCTCGTCAACCCCAGAAGACCAGACCGCAAGGATTCCCCCAGGTCTGAGCGCATCAAAGGAGGCCTTTAAACCCAAATTGCCGTAGAGCCGATCGTTGGCCTTTTGCGTAAGCCCGGCCGGCCCATTGTCCACATCCAGAAGGATGGCATCCCAGGCAGATGTTTTTTCCCCGATGGCTTTCACTACATCCTCCTCGATCACCCTTACCCGGGGATCCAAAAGGGGTCTGCCGGCCAGGTGCCCCAAGTATTCCTGGTTCCATTTGACAACCGCCGGGATCAATTCAGCCACAAGAATCTGTGTATCAAAATTGGCGTGTTCAAGGGCTGCTGCCAGGGTATAGCCCATTCCCAGGCCCCCAATGAGAATCTGCCAATTGGCGTTTGGATCAAGGCGGCTGCAGGCAAGTTCGGCCAGGGATTCTTCAGACCCGTGGATACGGCTGTTCATCAACTCGGTACCCGCCGTCCTGATGGAAAATTCCTGGTCCCGGACGAGCAGGATCACCTCCCCCTCATTTCCGGGAATCTTGGCCCGGTCTATCTCTTTCCAGGGGATCATGCGGGACGCCTCAATTGACAGCCCCATGGCCCAAGGGATCTGGTTTCTATAAACTTATCACATTTCATGTTTTATGATCCATTCTCCTTTAAATTTTCAGCCCTTTGGGCTTTAAATAAAGCTATGTATGGCAGCCAAAGAACAAAGGGGTTACTTCAACTGACTGTCTTTGCTGCCGCGCCGGTTAAACCCGGTGGAAATCGTCTGCTGTTTTTCAAGCTCGGACTGGCAACCGATGCACAATCGAACCCCGGGGATTGCTCGGCGGCGGGCCTCGGGGATAGCGGCCTCGCACATCTGACAATGGGTTAACCCGGCACCCTCTGGCAACCGGCTCCTGGCCAGTTTCACGGCATCGTCTACACTGGCGTCTATCTGTTCCTGCACTGCCCCGTCACGGGACCAACCACCGGCCATAATCTGTTCCTCGTCAAAGATATTGTTTCTATTAAATTATCAGAATTATGATCACAACAACAGTTGAATATTGTGATTATTCAAAATTAGTCTATTCACCCACACCGTTTTTATTGGGTACCCCCCTGTTTCCCGTGATTCTAACCCCACCCGCCATCCAAAAAGTTTCCTAATACGACAAAATTTAATTGTTAGCTAAAAACGGATGTTTGTTTAACAATTCCGGCGGCGACAAGGGATTTGGTGTATAAGATCAGAACTATCCAGAACTTTCTATAATTTATTGAAATTTTTCACCCATTAAATTCCTTCATCCCTTTGGAAGCAGATCGGATTTAAGTTGACAAATAGAAAACATTTGGGTACTCCAACTTCTAGGTTTTCGTTCTGATACGCCAGTACTCACACACCCCAATTGAAGGCGGTACTTAACATGAAAATCTATGGATTCAAAAAAGGCAGTTTTATTTTTGCTATGCTTGCCTGATACTAGTGACCTATATCCCCTGGATCTGTCTGGCCATGCCCCGGATGGATTTACAGTTAAGGAGCCCCCCCCATGCCCCAGATTAAAAAAAAACCTATTAAGGATAATCCCATTAAAGATAGCCATGGAACACCAGATCCCATACCCGCTGCCATAAGAAAACAATTGATCAAGATTGTCACGGAAAAACGATATCTGGACAAAAAAGAAGAACTGGCCTGTTATGCCTATGACGCCTTTTTGGTGGAAGCCATGCCCCAGGCTGTCATCTTTCCTGAAACCGCCGAAGACATATCCGAAATCTTAAAAATTGCCTCCCGACATAAAATACCCGTCACGGGAAGGGGGGCCGGCACCTCGATCTGTGGTGCCCCCATCCCGATCCACAACGGAATTGTGATCTGTTTTTCCAAGATGGACAAGATCATTGAGGTCAACACACGGGATCGGTATATCATTGTCCAGCCAGGTGTCATCAATGCAGCTGTGCAAAAGGCCCTGGCGCCCTTTGGTTTTTTCTATCCCCCGGACCCCGGATCCATGTCCACCTCCACCATTGGGGGTAATATTGCCCAGAATGCAGGCGGCCCCCGGTGTCTTAAATACGGGGTGACCATGGACTATGTCCTGGGAATGGAAGCAGTCCTGGCCACCGGTGAAATCGTCACCTTTGGGTCTAAAAATGTCAAGGATGTTACCGGTTATAAGTTGTCTTCCTTGTTCTGCGGATCCGAAGGAACTCTGGGCCTTGTCACCCGGGCTATCCTCAAGGTGGTGCCCCAACCTGAGACCGCTAGAACCCTCATGGTAACCTTCAAAAACCTGGATGACACGGCAAAGGCGGTGAGCGATATTATCGGGTCGGGCATTTTGCCCACGGCCATGGAGCTCATGGATAAGTTCACCCTTAATGCCATTGAAGACAGCTTCGGTTTAGGCCTGGACAGGAAGGCCGAAGGGTCTCTGCTCATTGAAATCGACGGGGTCAAAGAAGCCTGCGAACGGGAAATGGTCAAGATCATAAAAAAACTAAAGGAAAACAATGCCGTCCATATCCAGGAATCTGCCAATGATGCAGACAGGGAACGCCTTTGGACGGCAAGGCGTTCGGCCTATGGGGTCTTTGCCAAAATGGCGCCGGATATTATCTCCGAAGATGTGACTGTGCCCGTGAGCCAGGTTCCTGAAATGATCCGAAGAATCAAGCAAATTGCTAAAAACCAAGGGCTTCGAGTCGGGGTACTGGCCCATGCCGGAGACGGCAACATGCATCCCATGATTCCGGCGGACAAAAGTAATAAAGATGAATGGGCAAGGGTGGAAAAGGCCTTTGACGAAATTTTTGCGGCAGCAGCAGCCCTTGGCGGCACCCTGTCCGGAGAGCACGGCATCGGCCTTGCCAAGGCCCGATACCTGCCCCTGGTCATGAACCAGGATTCCATCCATCTCATGACCCGGATCAAACAGGCCATTGACCCCGACAACATTCTCAACCCGGGTAAATTTGTATGAGCGCCCCCATAAAACCGCTTCAAAATTGCGGCAAATGCGGTCTCTGCCTGGCGGCCTGCCCGGTGTATAAGGTATTAAAGGAGGAACAGGCCTCCCCCAGAGCCCGGCTACAGCTGATCAAGGCCTTTGAAAACCATACCCTTGAATCCTCTCCTTTGTTAAAGGAACTCATCTCCAAATGTCTGATGTGCGGTTCCTGCGCAGTTGCTTGCCCTTCCGGCATCAATCACTATGAAAAATTCATGGACATGCGGGAAAAAATGGTGCGAGATCTCGGGGAAACTCCGGCCATCCGAAGCCTGATTTACCTGCTGTCCAGGGAAAGCCGTATCCAAAGAGGGGCGGGCATGGCCAAACTGGGTCAAAAATTTACCACAAAGCTGACCCCTGCCTGGCTGGCCAATAAATATTGCATGGGCAATATTCCCTTAAAACGACTCCCGAAGCTCAATGCTGTCCCCTTTCGAAAGACTGCGGCCACCACTATCCCAGCCCGGGGAGCCCGAAAGGGGTGCCTGGTCTATTTTACCGGATGTGCCACAAATTATTTATATGAAGATACCGGCATTTCCATGGTCGGTATTCTCACCCACCTGGGCTATGAGGTCATCATTCCGCAAGACCAGACCTGCTGCGGCATCCCCCTGATGTTCCATGGGGCAAGGGATCAGGCCGCGGAAAACATGGTCACCAATATCAGGGCCCTTGGGGCCCATGAATGTGACGGCATCCTGGTGGACTGCACCACCTGCGGGGCAGCTCTCAAGGATGAATACCCGGCCCTTATCAAGAAACGCCGTGTTAAGGATCCCCAAAATACCCAGGAAGCATGGGAAAAGCTGGAAGCTGCGGCCAAAAGAATTGCCGAAAAAACCACGGACATTCTCTCGTTTATTGTTGCCCATAAACAGGATCTGGTCTTTGACAAAAACCTTCCGAAACTGGGCAATGTTGCCTACCATTCCCCCTGCCATTCCAGAAACAGCTTTAATACCCAGTCTCTTGTCCAGTCTCTTTTAACGGAGCTGCCCTTTATGGACTACACCCCGACCCCGGACGAAGCCGAATGCTGCGGCGGCGGCGGCACCTTTTTCTATGAGCACCCCAAAACTGCAAAAAAGATAATGGATAAAAAAATCCACCACCTAAAGGCGGTTAAACCAAAGTACTGGCTAACCGATTGCCCGGTCTGCCGCATAAACCTTGCAGGGAACCTGAATGAATCCGATAATATCCAGGTGCTTCACCCCGTCACCCTGATTCACGACGCATTAAAAAAGGACCCGTGAAAAAATAATGAAAGAAAGAATATCCCAGGAGGAATGAGATGGATGAAAAAATCATATCCGGCAATCTTAAACGGCTTCGGACCCAGAAAAAACTGACCCTCCAGGATCTGGCCGACAAAACCGGTCTGACCAAGGGGTATCTGTCCAAGGTGGAACGATCCCAAAAAGCCCCGCCCTACTCCACCCTGACCAAAATAGCCGGGGCCCTGGACATTGAAGTCACCACCATCCTGTCAAAGGATGTCCATCCCCTGGAGGATGTCCGGATCTGTTTGTCCAGGGGAGAAAACCGACCCGTTATCCGGGAGACCGATCAGTTTTCAGGATATGATTATGAAATCCTGGCCGCGGAAAAACCCGGCAAGAACATGGAACCCTTTATCATCCATGCCCCCTTTGACATCACCCGGACCTACACCCACGAAGGCGAAGAATTCATCTATGTCATGGACGGGCAGTTGAAATTTTGCTATGGAGAAGATACCTATATTTTAAATCCCGGGGATAATATTTACTTTGACTCCATTGTCCCCCATGTGGGCAAAAGCCTGGGAGCTACGAAATCAAGACTGATGGTGGTCATCTATTTTTACAAAAGAAACCGGCAATAAATCCTATAAGGGGAGAAAACAGCATGTTTTTTCAAAAATTTTTATTTGGGATACTTTTGGCAGCAGGCCTGATCAATAATATTGGCTGTGCCACCCTGCCGGCCAATACGAACCGAAGTGAAAGTTTTGCCTACACAGACACACAAAACACCTATCTGGGTCAAGCCGGGGCCCGGGGAAAATCAGACAACCCGGATAAATCCGGATTCATACTGTTGGGAAACGGCCTGGACGCCTTTGTGGCCCGTGCAGTCCTGGCCCACACGGCCCAACGAAGTATTGACGCCCAGTATTACCTTTTTCACAATGATCTTACGGGCAAACTGTTCATGGAACAATTGATCAAGGCAGCCGATCGGGGGGTTCGGGTACGGCTGCTATTGGATGACATGGGCCTTGAAGGCAGAGATCGTGGGGTGATGGCCCTGAACCTTCACCCCAAAATAGAGGTGAGAATTTTCAACCCATTTAGCCGAAAAGCTGGCAGGACCCTGCAGTTTGTCACAGGTTTCGGCACCAAAACCCGGAGAATGCACAATAAATCCTTTACCGTTGACAACCAGGTCACCATTCTGGGGGGTCGCAACATTGGAGATGAATATTTTGATGCCCAGCCCGACCTGGCCTTTGCCGACCTGGATGTCCTGGCCATGGGCCCGGTTGTCAACCAGGTATCCACCTCCTTTGACAGATATTGGAACCATGAGCTTGCCTATCCTGCCCTGACGCTGATGGGCAAACCGCCCTCCCCCGAAGAAGTCACCCAAAAAAGACAAAAATTAAATAAATTTATTGCCCGGCAGCAAGACTCCCCCTACCTCCAGGCATTAAAAAATTCAAACCTGGCAAAAAAATTAAGAGCGAATCAAGAAACCTATCATTGGGGCGATGCCGAGGTCATTTCCGATGCGCCGGAAAAAATCACCCAAGACCGGAGCGAAACCCAACTTCACATGGCCCCCCAACTTGCGCCTTACCTGGAGGCAATTGATCGAGAATTGATCATTTTTTCACCTTATTTTGTGCCGGGCAACCAAGGCGTCACTTTTTTAACCGGACTGGCCAGCCAAGGGATTCGCGTCCGGATCCTGACCAATTCCCTGGCATCCACAGATGTGGGCATTGTCCATGCCGGCTATGCCAAATACCGGAAAGCCCTGTTAAGGGGCGGGGTCGAGATCCACGAAATGAACAAAAAACTGACCCGGGAGCAACGCCGTGACAAAGAAGGGGGGACCGGTTCCTCCAAAGCCAGCCTCCACGCCAAGTCCTTCATCTTTGACCGCAGCCGGGTGTTTATTGGTTCTTTAAATCTTGACCCGCGATCGGTGACAGAGAACACTGAAATTGGTGTAGTCTTCACCTCAAATGAGATTGCAGCCGGTATGGCCACCTGGTTTGATCAAAACATCGATCAAATAGCCTTTCAACTGGAACTTACAAAGGGATCGGGAGGAAAGGAAGAAATTGTATGGCACGGCTTTGTAAATGGGGAACCAAAGACATTCAATGTTGAGCCCTATACTGGTTTTTGGCGACGATTCGGCATCGGGCTCATGGGGATTCTTCCCATTGAATCCCAGCTTTAGGAACCCTGTTTAGCCTTCCTGGGCCAGAATGCGTTTTCTTTCCTCAATACGGATAAACGCCCCCAGTTTCTGGTCATTGTCCATGATATGATCTAAAATCCATTTCAGAATGTTTTTTTCCAGGAATAAAGCACCTTCCCCGGAAAAATGGGTGTGATCCCTGCGAAAGGTCTTGACCATGTCAATATATTTTTGGTGCTCCTTTAAATGAAATTCAAGCTCAGGATATCCATAGGCTTTCATATACTGCTCTTCCAGGTTAAAATGATGGGTGACATACATGGCCAGAAACGCGGTGGTATAGGTAAACATTTTAGAATCTGCTTCCCTGGCATTGGAATCAGATAATTTTTCCATGAGATCAACCAACTGCCGGTGCTGGGTATCCTGCCAAAGAATACCGGTTTCATATTTTTTATCTAACCCCATTTTAGGTCTCCTGTACCTTTTTTTTTGTAAAAATCTTTAAAAGATAGGATTATGAATAAATTCGCATGACAAATCTTACTCAATTTCACATTAAATAAAATCGCGCTTACAAGATTGCCAGAAACATGCCCAAGGATTCCCCGGCAAACAAGGACCCAATGGCAACCAGATCCATTTTTGGAGAGTCCTTGGGGATGTTAGTTTCAGAAGGGTCATGGTTCCAGGAAGGAAGGTGGATTGCGACCTTATATAATATTATTCTTTTGATGCTGCCTTTGTTATTCCGGCCATTGCCATTTCTATCTTTGATATGATGTCTTCACAACCCGAAAGATAATGCCTCTTTTTTAAGTATCTTGGATCGTTGTACGATATCCATACCTTAGCTTTATCATCTTTCCAGATTAATGCTTTTTGGGGTAAATCAATGGCAACACTTTGCTGACATTTCATAAGCGGGCTTCCCACTTTAGGATTCCCGAATATTATTAGTTCTGTATCACGCAATTTAATTCCAATTTTGCCAGCTCCTTCGGAATGTTTTATCCGACTAAATATCGTCATCCCTTTTTCATTCAATATGGTTTCCATGCGATTCGCCGTTTCTTCTACATTAAAAACACTCAAGACATTAATTACACCCTCTGCGGCCATTATTGGTGATACCAGGAAAAACACTAGCAATAAGACAAGAAGTTCTTTTTTCATTTTTTCTCCTTTGGTCAGCTTAATAATCACTAAACAGTCTTTTATATCCACAACTGTGATTTGAATAATTGGGAAAATAGAAAATATCCGACCGACAAAAATTAAAATTGGATAATTATTTTTGTATCAAAGCATATTATTATTGTAAAGATATATCCAATTATATTTGACCAATCGCAATCAAATGAATCTAAATTCTGGTCATATAATTGGAGGTTTACAGGAGGAACGAATTTCGATTTTACACCAAGCCGGAAACTCAAAAAAGGGATGCACTGTCCAAAGAGACACCAACCATTGAATATTAATCTGGTATTTGCTATTAGATTCCAGATAATTATTTTTGGAATTATTGGTTTATAATATAAAATATATATTTAAATACCGTACAGAACACAAAAAATTAAAAGGAGAACCAACGAATGAAAAAAAGCCCCAGACTGATTTCCCTAGTGGCAGCCCTGTTGATTGGCCTAAGCCTCCATGCATCATCCGCATGGGCAGAAGGCAGTACCCCCGCACAAGTGGTAAAAAACTTTACCAAAGCTTACTATATGCTGGAGCCCTCAATGGCGGATTTCCTCAGTGAAGATGCCCTGATAAATGAAAATGATGTGGACATGGTAGAACTCTATCTCAGACTGCAGGATAGGGATGCCTACAACCGGGGATATCAAACAAGCTACCTGCAGATGAAACCCATCCTTATGAAAACCACGGTATTAAGCATGGATGATACATCGGCCCAAATTCAGATTAACGCCACCACCATCCGCAGTATCAACCCCTTGTACCGGATTGTGGGATATGTTTTTTGCATCCTTGAAGAACATGAGACTCAAGACACCATTAGCCTTATCAAAGAAGACGGGGCGTGGAAAATTGGCCCCGGCGCCTTTGACCTGCCCATTTGATCTTTTATTTTTGCTTTTATTTTCAAAGCCCTGTTTGCCAAATTTAATTCCCTGCCAACAGGGCTTTTTTTAAGATTTTTTTACGGGTTCAATGGTGTTTTTTTCAATGGCCTGATTGTCTGTTGAGACAGATCGTACATGGACATCCTGCTGGGGAAAGGGAATTTCTATACCCTCTTCCATAAACCGTTTATAAACAGCTGTATTGAGCAGGTGCAAAACCTTGCCGCGAAATACTGGTTTTCTGACCCAGCATAGCAATTCATGGTCCAGACTGGAATCACCAAAGGCACGAAAGCGAACCCGGGGTTCCGGAATTTTGCAAACTTCCGGGAAGCCCGATGCCACATCCAGCAAGACCTTATGCACCTTGCCAATATCTGAACCATAGGCCACGCCCACCTTTACTCGGACACGAAATTTTTCATGACGGCCGCCGGCTTCATTGGTAATCTTGGTATTTCCCATGATGGAATTGGGCACGGTAATTTCCACATCATCCCTTGTTAAAATCCGGGTACTGCGGATACCGATATTGGTGACATCCCCCCGCTCGCCTGAATCCAGGACAATAAAATCCCCGAGCTTATAGGGGGCATCGGCCATGATAAAAACACCTGAAAACAGATTGGCCAGGGTGTCTTTTGCGGCAAAGGAAATCGCAAGACCCAATATCCCGGCGGATGCGACCCAGGCGGTCAGATCGATATTCCAGACCAGAAACACAATATAAATGGACAGGCCGGTGACCACAAGAATCAAAAGATTGTTAAAAAGCGGCAGGGTGCGGTCCTGGATCAGATTAAACCAACTTTCGTCACGACTCACCAGGTGGAGTAAGAGCTTAAGAAACCGGGTGGCGGCCAATGCCCAATAAAATATGGCAATGGTTTTCAGACAGCCCAGGGTGATAAAACCGATGGTCCCGGGAAACCCCAGTCTTTCCGTGGCAAGGGCCAGACCAAAAAGAATGATGCTTAAAAAAACAGGCCGGTGAAAGATATCCAATACCTGGTCATCCACTTTGAGCTTTGTCTTTTCAATCCACCCTTTGACAATCCGGGTGAGAATCAGGTCGACCCCCTTTGCCAACCCCAAAAACAAAAGGATAATCAACACTGCCTGGAGATATCGGTTGGGCGCTATCTGGGCCAGGATCTCCATAAATTTCGCTTTGTTAAAACCCATGGCAGCTTAACCTATCATTTGTCAATCCGATTTTTATCATGGAAAAAACCTTTAAAAAGAAATATTCAATTAATAAGGACCGCAGATGAAATAAGTTGAGCAGAAATAGCGCAAAATTTTGGCTCTTCTACAAGGCGCATTAAAGGTTCAATAGCAGGCCTATGTATCTTTGATGCAACGCAGTAGATGGGCCAAAAGGCAAGCTATTTCGTTCAAGTTATAAAATTTGCGGTTCTAGCACCCTCCATATTTATTAGGCCTGGCCCATAAGGTCAAGAAAAAATTACCCGCCCAAAAGATGGATGGACCCAGATCATGTCCCATTTAATTCATGACACCGCCTTTTTTATTTTATAGAATCAGGGGTTTCCTAATTGACATTTTTTTCCCTAACCGATATGAAATAGGCAGATAAAATCATCCGCTATATCTGCTGATTCCCGCTGATTATAAAAGACTTCACAACAAACCTGGCACAAGTTTTCCCACTGTTTCCAATCACAAATTATCCTATAACCAATTTTCTTATTGTTTTTTATAAAAAAGAGGGAGGGGAGAACCATGAAAAAAAGAACGATAATGGAAGTGATGAAGGGCACGGTGGATAAATTTGGTAACCGGATTGCATTAAAAAATAAAATTAATGGAAACTGGGAAGAAACCACCTGGCAGGACTACTACGACCAGGTTAGAACCACTGCCCGGGCGTTTATGGCCATGGGTTTGCAAGAAGGCAACAGCATCAGTATTCTGGGGAACAACCGCCCCCAGTGGTTCATCAGTAATATGGCCGCGATTTTTGCCGGCGGGATCCCCGGGGGCATCTATGCCACAAACAGCCCGGAGCAATGCCGCTATATTGCCCGTCATAGCCAGGCAGCCATTGCGGTGGTGGAAAATGAAGAACAATTGGCAAAATTCAAGCAGATCCGCCAGGAGCTGCCCGACTTGAAGGCCATTGTGATGATGACGGGAACAGATGAAGATGACCAGATTTTTTTTTGGAAAGATCTGCCAATGATCGCAGAAAAGATATCTGACGAGGCGCTTGATAAAAGGATGACCATCCAAAAGCCCGACGACTGCTGCTCCCTTATCTATACCTCCGGCACAACAGGCAATCCCAAGGGGGTGATGCTGAGCCACGACAATATTATCTGGACAGGACAACAGGTAGTGGATGCTGTCAAAGGCGACCATACCGATCATCTCATCAGCTATCTTCCCCTAAGTCACATTGCCGAGCAGGTTGTCAGTCTGTATATTCCCACAATCACGGGTGCTAGGAGCTGGTTTGCCGAAAGCCTGGATCTTTTGGGTGATAATCTTACCCAAATACACCCCACCATCTTCGTGGGAGTTCCCCGGGTTTGGGAAAAGATTCAAGCCAAAATGACGGCTGCCGGTGCGCATAATTCCTGGTTAAAGAAAAAAATAGCGGCCTGGGCCAGGAAAAAGGGACTCGCAGCCGGATATGCGGATCAAAGAAATCTTCCAAAACCGTCCCTGGTCAACCTGGCAGACAAATTGGTTTTTTCCAAAGTACGGGAACGACTCGGATTCGACCGCTGCCGATTGTTTATCTCCACGGCAGCCCCCATATCTATGGATTCTCTGGAGTTCTTCCTGAGCCTGGGTATTCCCGTCACAGAAGTGTATGGCATGAGCGAATGTACCGGCCCTGCCACCCTGTCCCTCCCCCAGCCCTTTAAATATCGAACCGGATGGGCAGGTCCCCCCATCACCGGTACCGAAATATCCATTGCCGGGGACGGGGAGATTTTAATGCGCGGCCGCCATGTATTTAAAGGGTATTTTAAAAACCAGGAAGCAACAGACGAAACAATTGACAAGGATGGCTGGCTCCATTCCGGGGACGTTGGGACGCTTGATGATACGAGGTTCCTGAAAATTACGGATCGGAAAAAAGAATTGCTGATCACCTCGGGGGGTGAAAACATATCCCCCCAGGTTATAGAGGGAAAGCTAAAGTCAATCCCCATTGTCAGCCAGGTGGTGGTAATTGGCGATCAACGCAAATACATAACCGCCTTGTTCACTCTGGATCCTGAAAAAATCGAACAGACAGCCGATGCCATCAAAAGTGCTGCCCAAAATACAAAAGAGGCTTCCACCTGTAAAAAGTTTAAAACCCATCTACAAACTCAAGTGGCTGGAATCAATTCCACCCTGGCCAATGTCCAGACCATTAAAAAATTTATCATCCTGCCGGAAGAATTTTCCATTGAAGGAGACGAACTCACGCCCACCATGAAATTAAAAAGAAGAATTATCAACAAAAAATATGCGACGCAAATTGAAGGCATGTACACATGATTTTTTCTCTGCCCCACCTTCTTTTATTGACACCGGCAGGGGGGTAATACCGGCTGTGTAGAAAAACCTTTGGGAAAAGCTATGGATATTCTCCTTCATTTAAGATAAAAAATCATCCATGACCGATTTAATCCTGACAGAAAAATTTTCCGTGGCAGCGGATTTTGCCAAAGCCCTGGGGGTAAATAAAAAAGGGGAAGGATGCTTTGAAGGCGCTGGCTTTGTCATCACCTGGGCTGTGGGGCATCTGGTGACCCTGCTTGAACCAGATGAGTATGATCCCTCCTTAAAAAAATGGAAACTCGACACCCTGCCCCTGATACCTGCAACCTTTGAATACAAACCCATTAAAAGGACCTATGGGCAATTTAAAGCCATCAAAAAACTTTTAACACAGAGAAGCTTTGGCCGTGTCATCATCGCAACCGATGCCGGACGAGAGGGCGAAGTGATTGCAAGGACCATTCTGCTTAAAGCAGGCTTCCTGGACAAGGCCCGAATCCTGCGGTTTTGGACCAGTCAGGCTCTGGTACCGGAGGTGGTAAGAAATACCATGAAAGCCCTAAGACCCATGACCGATTATGACAGGCTCTGGCGGGCAGGGTATTATAGACAGGTTTCAGATTGGCTCATCGGCATGAATTGCACCCGTGTGCTCACAGTACGATTGAAGGATCTTTTTTCCGTGGGCCGGGTTCAAACGGCGGTATTGGCACTTCTCACGGATCGCAAAAAAGCAAGAGAGCAATTTGTGCCCCAGACCTATTGGACCCTGAACATCTTGTTTGAAGGAGATAAGGGCAATTGGACAGGTGGTTGGTTTAAGGACAAAGAGACCCGGCTGACCGAGGAAAAAGAGGTCCAGGCCCTATACCTGCGACTAAACCAGGAAACATCACCGGGACAGGTTCAGTCTTTAACAAAAGAAAAGAAAAAAGAACTGCCCCCCCTTCTTTTTTCCCTGACCGATCTCCAGCAGGAGGCCAATAAAAAATTTGGATTTCCGGCAAAAAAAACCTTGAACATCGCCCAGGGCTTATACCAGGACAAAAAGTGCCTCTCCTACCCGAGAACCGACTCCCGGGTTCTGGGCACCCAAAGCCTTGACATGGTTCAAACGATCATTCAAAAACTTTCCACGGCCTTTCCGGATATTTTTACAGGGATTGAATCACAGCGGGTATCCCTCTCCAACAAACGGGTGTTTAATGATGCCAAGCTCACCGACCACCATGGTCTGATCCCCTTTAAACCGCTAGCGGCCAGTGCATCTTCCGATGAAAAAAAAATCTTTGACCTGGTCATGAGACGATTTGCCGCAGCATTCCATGGAGATTGTGAGTTTGAAAACACCCGGGTTGTCACCCTTTATGCCAATGAAACCTTCCAGACCCGGGGGCGAGTCATCCTGGTCCAGGGGTGGAGACGAATTTACCAGGAAACAAGACAAGATAAAGAATTAAAGGAACTGATCCCCCCCCTTATCCAGGGAGACAAGGCCATCGCCAAAAAAATAAATCTTGAGGAAAAACAAACCACCCCCCTGCCCGACTATACGGATGCGCTCCTGCTAAAAGACATGACAAATCCGGGGCGATATGTATCCCAGGAGGCCATTAAAAAATTTTACCGGGGGGATATGGGCATTGGCACCCAGTCAACCCGGGCCCAGATCATTGAAACCCTTATTATCCGTAAATATATTGCAAGATCCGGAAAAAAACTTTTGGCAACGGACAAGGGGTCCTATCTTGTGGACATGCTCAGACGCTGTCCTGTTTCTTCTGTTCTCACCTCGCCTGAGGAGACGGCCCGATGGGAGATGGACCTGAACCGAATCTCCCTTGGAGAAGACACCAACACCCAATTTCTGGTCAATATTAAACGATTTGTGGCCCAGGCGGTCAATGAACTGAAAACAGCACCCTTTGAATTAAAAAATTTTAAGGCCGATGCCCTGATGGCCATGGTTGGGAAATGTCCTGCCTGCGGCAACCAAATAAAAGAAACCAAGAAGGCATACACCTGTGGCAATCGAGACTGCACCTTTGTCATCTGGAAAAAAATAGCCGGCAAGACCCTCTCTCCCCAAATGGCTAGTAATCTGTTGAAATACCGAAAATCAGGCCCTTTTAAAGGATTTTATTCAAAAAAAAAGAAACGGTTTTCAGCCGCCCTGATCCTCCATCAGACAGATGGCCAATGGCAGGTCTCTTTTGATTTTGCCAAACCTGACGCACCATCAGGGGCCGCCCCAAAAACAAAAAAAACAACCGCCCCCAAAGCACTTAGCTGCCCCTTGTGCGGCGGACGAATAATTGAAGGCAAAAAAGGGGTGGGGTGTGCCAATTGGCGGCCTGAACAGGGAAATTGTCTTTTTGTCATCTGGAAGGAAATTTCAGGCAAAAAACTCACCCCAGAAAATATGGAGACCCTTTTGAAGGGAAACACCACAAGGCCCTATGTTTTAAAAGACGCCAGGGGAAATAAATTTAAAGCAAAATTGCGGATGAGTCAAACTTCTGACAAGAGATTCGCCATCGATATTTTGCCACAAGAAGACTCTTTGGGAAAATTTGTTTCCCGAATCCCCTGCTCCCGTTAAGAAATAGTATTTTTTTAAAAAAGGGGTCAGTTCAATTTTTTCCTGAACTGACCCGGAAAAGCCAAGGCCTAATTCATTCCCGGCATAATAATACTGGATTTTTCTTTTTTTTGCTGAGCTTCCATGCGCTTAAAATTTTCAATCACCTTCTGGGTTTCCAGTTCCATGGCTTTGGGAAACAAGTCATGGCTTCTTCCAGGGTGGCGGCTTCTAGTTTCGCCTGCATGGGGATGGGTCCCTGGGGGGTACCCAGCTGGGTATTGCCGATGAAAATCGTTTCCCGAGTGGTGTCATCTTCTCCATCAAGTTTCACGGGGATCAATTGCCGGATATTGGCAATTTTAAGATCTGTGATTGATATTTCCCGATAAAGATTTGTTGTGTCGACCTGAAAATCCAGGTTATTAGGTGCTCCGCCATTATCGCCCATGGGTTTGTCTCCATTTTTTTTTATAGTTAAAAAAGATCCTGACCGTTTATCAGGATTTGTTCCCTTTCTTGCCGTGTTCAAAGCCTAGGTTCAAGAAAAGAATATCATTCATTTTGCCACCCCCATCCATTGGAAAACGCCCTAATGGTATGGAGAAGGATAATTTCCTAAAGTTGCCTCGAAACCATCAAAATCCCCGACGATCATCATCTGGATTATAGGGATTATAAACTTCCACTATCCGGGTTTCATTGTCCACCAGTACCGGACTATATTGATAGAAAGAAAACCAGACCCCTAATTTTTGCCCCTGGGTATCAAAGATGTCCGAGGTAAAAAGCCGACCGCTGTCCCAGTGGAGGTCACTTAGGTTGGCGATCTTTTTATACACCTCTTCTTTGGATTCTATCTTAAACCAGAGCCGGTCACTGAACCCATAGGTATTGTCAATGCCCACCACGGCATAGGGGAGAGAGGAACGGCCGCAATAATAATAATTGTAATTGTCCGGCAATGCCCCGCCCTTATACTGCTCCATCAATGCCGTATTGATGCGAATGGTGCCATAATTTCCGGCACACCCTGCCAGGACACCGGCAAACATCAATACCAAAAAGATCCTTGTGATCCAACCGATTTTACAAACAAATAATTTCATGACATCACCTTAAAAAATTCTAGTCAGATACCTATCTCAAATACCTATCTCAAATACCTATTTCAAATACTATTGGAGGTATCTGCCGATACGTTTGGTTATTCACCTTCAAATTGCGTAATGGAAAACACCCTACATCCCGGAATTTTGTCCCGGCCTTTCAGGTCGGGCAATTCCACAATAAAGGCGCATTCAATCAGATCCGCCCCCAGTTTCTCAACCAGCTTAACCGTGGCCCCCACTGTCCCGCCTGTGGCAATGAGATCATCCACAATAATAATCTTCTCACCTTTTTCAATGGCGTCTTCATGGATTTCAAGGGTGTCTGAGCCATATTCAAGACTATAAGTCTCCTGAATGGTTTTGCAAGGCAGCTTGCCTTTTTTACGCACGGGCACAAACCCGATGCCCATCTTGTAGGCCAGGACCGCACCAAATACAAATCCCCTGGCATCAATCCCCACAATCTTGTCAATGCCCATGTCTTTGTACCGATCGTACAATATATCACAAGATTCCTTAAATGCCGCAGGATCCTGCATCAATGTGGTCAAGTCTCTAAAAATTACCCCTTTAATGGGCCAGTCTGAGATACTTCTGATTGTCTCTTTTAAATCCATCTTCTATTTTATTCTCCTATTTTTATTCTATAGGTTAAAGTATCCATTAAATTATCAATGGTGTTAACAAGCAAGCGTTTGACATTGTCGGCGTTGTGATTGAACACAGAAAGAATTTCATCCCAGGTCACCGGGGCCTCATCCTCTTTCCAGCAATCATAATCCGTTGACATGGCAACGGCAGCATAGGGAATACCCGCCTCATTGGCCAGCATGGCTTCGGGGGCCGTGGACATATTGACCACATCTGCCCCCCAGAGACGAAACATTTTAGATTCCGCCACCGTTGAAAACCGCGGGCCCTCAATGGTAACCACACAGCCGCGTTCATGAACGGCAAGATCCAGGGTCTTTGCCGAGTCATAGATACCTTTTCTAAGCGCTTGATCAAAGGGATGGGCCATGGCCGTGTGGACAGCCCCGCCCTCAAAGGAATCTACAAAAGTATTTTTACGAAACCGTGTAAAATCAATGAACTGATCCAAGACCACCAGATGGCCCCGGTCAATTTCCTGTTTCAGGCTGCCGCAGGCAGTCGTGGCAAGGATATGGGTGGCACCGGCACGCTTTAACGCATCGATATTGGCCCGGTTATTCACCTGGGTGGGGCTGAACTGGTGTCGTCTGCCATGCCGGGCAAGAATCAGGGTATCCATCCCATTTATTTTACCGGACAAAAGGTCTGAAGACGGCATGCCATAGGGGGTTTTAATTTCAATTTTCCTTGGATTATTCAAGATATCAGGATCATCCAGCCCGGACCCACCAATTATACCAACCACTGTCATCTTATTCTCCTTTGTATCTGCAAAAATATCTGCGAACATCATGTTCTATTTAAAAAAAACACCCTCCTGCGCCTACCACAAATGGCGTAAGTTATCAAGTTTTAGTGGTTTCATGGTATACAAACCAAAGGGTTTAGTATATCCATAAGCTTCAGAAATTAGAAAAATTATTTATATGCGGAGTTGAGATGTCCCTTAAAACTGTTGTCCTGACGGGCCTTGCCATGACTGCATTTGCAGCCAACTCCATTTTTTGCCGATTTGCTCTTGGACAAGGCGGAATGGATGCCGGCGCCTTTGCTCTAATCCGTCTGGTATCCGGCGCCATTGTTCTGGGGATTCTTTCGGGTCGACACGCCTTCCGGGCGCCAATCAAAAAAGGCGGCACCCCTTGGGCCATGCCCCTGATGCTGGCTCTCTACGCCCTGTTTTTTTCCTATGCCTATGTCAGCCTTGGTACAGGCACCGGTGCCCTGATCTTGTTTAGTGCGGTACAGGCAACCATGATCTGTGCAGGTGTCCTGACCGGAGAACGGCCGAGACTGTCCGGATTCTGGGTATGGCAACGGCCTTCATGGGACTTATTTACCTGGTTTTCCCGGGGTTATCTGCCCCCTCCCCCCTGGGCGCTTTTTTAATGACCCTGGCCGGGCAACAAGTGTTCAGCTGACCGTGCCGGTTATTCCAACGACCGGCGGGATCTTTTTTTTTTAGCAGAACCCATAAGTCTCCGGCTTTTCATTGCCTCTGCCGTAATTTTGTCCGGGGTGGGGTTGGCATTGGTTCCCCAAGAAAAGAAAAAAGTCACGCAAAAACATAAAAAAATATGATATGATATTTTCTAAAGTAACCGAAAATGAAACGTGAAATTTTAATGGTAGCGATAAAGGAAAGCGTGAATGAGAATGCTTGTTGTGGATGACGAAATTGTCAGCCGAAAAAAAATGATGAGAATTATCAATGAGTTTGGCGTCTGTGAAGAAGTTCAAACCGGAAAAACCGCATTGAATATGGTCA
Source organism: Desulfobacteraceae bacterium (assembly GCA_016743945.1). GTDB lineage: Bacteria > Desulfobacterota > Desulfobacteria > Desulfobacterales > Desulfobacteraceae > NBML01. Next base: position 19,409 of record JADGFI010000020.1, on the reverse strand, counting down.
AAACAGCCCTCAAAGAATGGAAACTCTATGATCTGATAACCCTGGACGTTTCCATGCCGGATATCAGCGGGATAGAGGTGTTGACCACCATCCGGGAAATGGAAGAGGGACGGGGATTGGATAAAGAGGAACAGGCAAAAATCCTCATGGTGACAGCCCTTTCTGACATGAAAACCGTCAAGGCCTGTGTGGGAAAATGCGATGGCTATGTGATCAAGCCCTTTAATAAAGAGGGGATGGTCGATAAATTTAAAAAATTAGGCCTGCTCCGCTAATCCTTTGGAGCATTTTTTTTACCATGGGCATTGAAATCGAACGAAAATTTCTTGTAAACCAACTCCCCTCCACCCTTTCTCCCGGTCTTGTCATCTGCCAGGGCTACATGCTCAACCAGAAAGACCGGGTGGTCAGAGTCCGAACAAAGGGAGACAATGGATTTTTAACCATCAAGGGAAAAACCGTTGGTACACGGCGCCGGGAATTTGAATATAAAATTCCCTTGACCGACGCCCAACAAATGTTAACACTTTTCTGTGAGCCCCCCCTGGTGGAAAAAACCCGATTTAAAATTGAATTCAAAGGATTTGAGTGGGTGATTGACCAATTTGCCGGGAAAAACTCAGGACTGGTTGTGGCGGAAATTGAACTGGACCACGAATCCCAAGTTTTTGAAACCCCTCCCTGGGCAGGAGAGGAAGTAAGTCATGACCCCCGCTATTATAATTCAAACCTCATCAAGCATCCCTATTCCACCTGGTAAGGACCGCATTTGGGGAAACGACGCCTTAAACCACCCTTTCTTTTTTACCAGGTTTTATTTTTTACCCGGGTATAGGCGCTTACCATGAGCAGGGCCATGCACAGGCCAAGGTGGCTGATATTCATCACATAAATCAGAGTGTGGGAAAAATAAACCCCGGGCAGGTTCCTGACCACCATGAGGGCGCCGGAAATCACAAGACCAAGGAGAAAGGCCGCTTTCCCCCCCCCCGCAGCCGTGATCCCGGAAAAACTTTTTTTACTCAAAACAAAATCGAGCACCCCATAGACACAGAGGGCAATGAGAATGGTGGCAAAGATATAGTGCATGGCATGGGTGACATAAAACTGAGCAAGCCAACCAAGTCCTGGGATATCAGCAATATAATACCGCTTGAAAATCGGCATCTGGGCAAACCCGGTCAGGGCAATAAAAAAAAGCGTAATGCCGTAAATACGGTTTCTGGTTTTATGGACCAAAGACATTAATCCTCCTCCTTTACGCGTTTATAAAATTTTCCAAATGCCGCAAGAGCACCTGCGATGGGGGCAATGAGCATGGCACGGGCAAGGTTGCTGCCGTCTGCCATCATATTTTCGACCTCTTCCATGGCAGGTTGTCCCTTTCCCGTTTCAAGGATGAGCTGGTCAAAGGAAACCGGAGAGACATAAAGGGTGTTAGTGCCGCCGTTTTCGGTTTCTCCGTAAATATACCCACCTGTCTGTTTTGCAAGGGCATGGGCCTGTTTAATCATTTTGGACCGGGGACCAATGGTCTGGACATTTTCAGGGCAAATCTCAATACAGGCAGGCGTTTCTCCTTTTTCAAGTCGTTGGTAACACCGGTCACACTTGTACATGACGCCGTTGCCGGCAAGGCTTGGCAAAATATCCAGGTAGAGGCCTACACCGGTCTGGCGCTGGGGGACATTCCAGGGACAGACCGCCTTGCATTTGGACCCGCCCAGGCAAATATCGGCATCAATCCGAGAGAGCCCGTTGGGTTCCTGCTTGGCAGCTCCCCAGGGACACAGCTTCACACAGGGAGGGTTCTCACAATGCATACAGCGTCTGGGAATGGTCAGCTCCAGTTCTTCCCCGTTGACCATTGCCGTGGCCGGCTGGATAAACAACCAATTATAGGGCGTCAACCGATCTGTTTCATCTCGTTTATCAGACCAGTCCTGAACGGGCACCCGTTTGGGAAACATTTTGGGGAAAGGTTTTTCAGGGGCCGGGTACTTTGCTACATCGGATTCCCGGCAGGCATAAACGCATTCTTCGCACCCGATACATTTGCTGATATCAATGAGCGTCACCAGGGGCTCTGTCTCTTCTTTGGCCAAAGAAGCGGCGGCTTTCACCACGCTGCTTGAAACCGCCACGGATCCTGCGGCCGTAAAAGAGCCTTTTAGAAATGCCCTTCTTGAAATTTTTGATGCCATATTTTTCTCTCCCTTACCCGAAAAATAAGTTTATACAACAAGGATTATCCTTGTTTCATAAAATCCTGGAAACTCATTGTGGTGTAGCTTTTGGTATGGATATACTTGAGAACCAGCAGCAATTGTGCTGCATCCAGATACCCGGGAATACTATTAATTTTTGTACCGTCAGGCTCCAGAAACCACAGAGTGGGAAGCCCTTTGACCTTCCACTCATTGGAAAGCGCCTTGTTTTTATCCGTATCCACCTGGATACTGACAAAATTCTTTTCAAGATATGCCAAAATTTTTTTATCTTTAAAGGTGGTCTGTTTGAGTTTTGTACAATAGGTGCACCAGGAGGCATGGAAATAAAGGAAAATCGACTTGCTGCCCTTGCCGGCCAGGGCCATACCAGGCGTATAGTCTTTCCAGCCAATGGCAGTCCCCTTCATTTCTAAAGTGGCTTCCTTTGCAGCTTCTGATAAGGGTTCCGATGCAGCAGCTTGTATAACCGGTACAGACGGTTTTGATCTATTATAAAAGAGCCCCCCGGCAATTGCGAAAACAATGAGCACCACCACCAATACATTTTCTTTTTTCATTTAATATCCTTTGCTCAATTTCCAGGAGATCATCACCAAAATTTTTTTCTGATGCAGATTCAATTCAGGCTCAATTGAGATAGTTTAATTCAAGGTTAATTCAAGGTTAATTCAATATTTAGCAAATATAATGCCAATTGGAAACAAACGACAAAAAACATTAGGCCTAAAACAGCGTTTTCCATTGCCAATCCAATCTTTGCACCCATAAATATATATTTAAAAACGCCAAGATCCCCCCCTGCTCCTGTGCAGTGTTAACCAGCGGTTAATATGACAGGACCCAGAATACCATATTTTCATCGGAGAAAAAAGAGCGTACCACTCTGTGATTTTACAGGAATGACCATAGCGCTTCCGGCCAAATCGCGGATAAAGGGAACAGGAGACGTCATCGGCTTTTCACAGTAATATTATATTTTTTCATACGCTTCCACACGGTGACCCTTGAAACGCCCAGATATTTGGCGGCCTTTGTCTGATTCCCATCTGCCTGCTTTAAAGCATAAATCAGGGAATCCCTTGCGCTCTGCTTCACAATCAATGCTGTCCTTTGGAGAGAAAAATTGGCAGCACCCCTTTGGTGCTCTTCTATAACCATGGCCTTTTGGGATGTCAAAGAGGACAAAGCACCCTGGTTCACCAATTTTTCCGGCAAATGCTCCGGTCGGACACTCTTCCCCTTTGCCAGGACAAATGCGTATTCCACGGCGTTTCTCAACTCTCGGATATTGCCCGGCCAGGAATAGGAAACCATGGCCCGCATGGCTTCCGGGGTAAACCCCAAGATGTTTTTCCCGGTTTTTTCGGCATGGATACTGATAAAATGCTGAATAATCAGGGTGATATCATCCCTGCGAAGACGCAGGGCCGGGCAGGTCATGGGAAATACATTGATCCTGAAGAAAAGGTCTTGTCTGAACTTTTCCTGTTCAATCAGAACTTCAAGATTTTTGTTGGTGGCCGTAATGATCCGGACATCAATGGGGATGGATTTGTTTTCCCCCACCCGCTGGATCATTCTCTCTTCCAATACCCGTAGAAGCTTGACCTGTACCGATAAAGGGATATCCCCTATCTCATCTAAAAAAAGGGTACCGGTATGGGCCGCCTCAAACCGTCCTACCCGGTCAACATCGGCACCGGTATAGGCCCCCTTTACATGGCCGAACAATTCGCTTTCCAGGATGCTTTCACTCAAGGCTGCACAATTGACCTTGATAAAGGGTTTATCCGCCCGCTTTCCGGTTTCGTGAAGGGCTTTGGCCACCATTTCCTTACCGGTTCCGCTTTCACCCAGGATCATCACCGGGGTGTCCAGGGATGCCACGCTTTCAATGTGTTCATAGAGATTTTGCATGACCGGGGTCCGGCCAACGATTCCGTGAAATCCATCATCAATGTGGTAAATCCGCCGGATCGAGGCCAACTCATTTTTATAACCGATATTTTCTGATATATCCTTGAGAGTTTCCACTGCTCCCACGATTTTTCCCTTGTCGTCAAAAAGAACGGTGGCTGTTTTGACAATGGGGATGGTCCTGTTGTTGGCAGCCGTAATTACACATTTTTTATCCCGGATAAGGCCCGCGGAAAAAAGACCGCACCACTCTTTTCCCGCGCCCTGGCCAATAATTTTACAACCCGTACAATTGAGCAATCGGCAGGATCGACCCTTGAGATCTTCTTCCGAATATCCTGTCATCAATTGGGCAGAATGATTCGCCGCAATAAAATTTCCCCTGGCATCCACAATAATAATTCCATCCTGGGCCGAATCAATAATAGGCCGCCAATGCTTTCCAATATCCATCCGCATTCCCCTTAATTAACATGATTAACAATCATGTTAATACATACTTAACACATTGGCAACACCCAATCCAATCCCTCCTCCTAAAAAAAAGGTTGCAAATTCATAAAATTTACTTTAATTTAGGATAGTTGAATCAATATTCGTTTTATTCTTTTTCCCCTGGCACACCCTTTGCTATTTCTTTCCATACCATTTATAGGCAATTGGCTAAAAATAACCATAGAATCGGACAAACATAGCATAATAAGAAGAACAGGCCCGGCGCATGACCCGGAATCCTAAAAATAAAAAGCATAACAATTAACCTAGGAGTCAAAATGAAATCGAAGTTTAAAACACGTATCCTGACCATGGTGGCAAGCCTTGTGTTCCTGACAGGAACCTTCTCGGCAATTGCCCAGGATGCCAAAGAACCCTGGATGTATGACCAGATAGTGGATGCAGCGTTTGTGATATCAAAAGTAAGTGTTCCCATGGCTGGAAATGTCATGATCATCGACGCCAGACCTTACCAAGTTAAATATATCAAGGGTCATATCCCTGGGGCTGTCAGTATTCCTTTCTCTAAGTTTGACGAGCGAACAGATCTGCTGCCCAAGGACAAATCCACCTTGCTCATCTATTATTGCGGCGGCGTCAAATGCAAACTGAGCCATAAATCTGCCAAAAAAGCCAAGGCCTTAGGCTTCACCAATATCAAGGTTTTTGCCAAGGGGTATCCCGAATGGAAAAAACAACAGGGTGCCTATGCAGCGGTTACAGTGGAGCAGGTGGCAATGCAGATCGCTGCCAACGATACCCTGATTGTGGATGCCAGGCCCCAGAAAACCAAATATGACAAAGGCCATATCCCTTCGGCCATTAACATTCCCTTTTCCCAGTTTGATGCCTTAAAGGGAAAACTGCCCAGGGAACTTACCACCCCCATTATTTTCTATTGCGGCGGTCTTAAATGTAGGTTGAGTCACAAATCTGCGGCCAAGGCCATTGTCATGGGCTATAAGCATGTCTCTGTCTTTGAAAAAGGCTATCCTGCCTGGAAAAAACAATTTGGCGCTGCCAATGCCGGCGTTGCCGTAAAAGCCGGTGAAGTGGAAGGCTCCATTGACCTTGACCGCTTTAAAAAACTTGCGACAGCCACGCCTGAAGCCTTCACCCTGATAGATGTCCGGGATGCAGACGAATTTGCCAAGGGGCATTTAAAAACAGCCAAAAACATTCCCGTTGAAATATTAGAACCCAAAATCAAAGATCTGCCGTCAGACAGACCCGTGGTATTTTTATGCTCCACCGGGGCTAGAAGCGGTGAAGCTTACTACATGGCCAAAGAAGTAAGGCCCGAGCTGGAGACCTATTATGTGGAAGCTGAAATTGATTTTAAACGAGACGGATCCTTTACACTCAAAAAAAACTAAGCTTTAAAAAAAATTAACAGGAGAATTATAATGTTTAAAAAATTGTTCATTGCTGGTATTCTTGTCATGTTCACACTGGGGTCTTTATCTGCCGCCTTTGCCTCAGAAGGCCCTAGTGGCAACAAAAGAAAAGGCAAATACACCTATCGAAAAGTAGTAAAAGCCTGCTTTGAAAGAGGGGCGGTTGATTCTGCCACTCCCAAGGTCAGCCCGGCTGATAAAAAACAGGCAGAGTGGAAGGCCATTTTTGAGGATAAAAACTTCAGCGAATTTGGGTGCGATCAGGAATGGGCCGGATCAAGCGACAAGGATCTATTGGATATTTATAGCTATTTTTACAATTTTGCAGCAGACTCTCCCACCCCTGCTACCTGCAAATAATATTGTTTCCGGGGGGTGGTCCCCCCCCCCGGATTCTTGTACACTCAATCTGGAGGTATTATGGGAAAAATAAAAACCAGTTGCGGGGAACAGATACTCAAGACAACACTATTCCTGATATTTGCAGCCTTGATATTTATGGGACGCTTACCCTGCGCCTTTGCCTCCCAGCAACTTTCAGGCGCAGATGAAGCCCTGGGGATCAAGCTGGCCAAACAGGCAGTCCGGGCAGACAAACACTGGACCACCACAGATCATTCAAAAATGGAAATCCTGAAACAAAATTTTACCTCGGGAGACCAAATTACCCAGGCCTGCCTTTCCTGCCACACAGATGCGTCCATGCAATTTGAAAAGACCATCCACTGGACCTGGGAAGTCCCTTCGGAAAAGGAAGGGGTCATGAACGGCAAGGCAGGACACGCCATTAATAATTTTTGTATTTCCGGCAATGCCATGGAAGACAAGGGATGTCTCAGCTGTCATGTCGGCTGGAACGGGACCGAGGGTGAAGTCAATTGCCTGGCCTGCCACGGCAAAGAAAAATTCAATTATAAAGAAGCCTTTGAGGATCTGAAAGCCTTTGAAGGGGATGATGACCCAGACACCCTTGAAATCGTCAAGGAAGTCCAGGCAGAAGTCAAAAATGCCGTCCACCAGATCACTATGCCCCAGCGCGAAAACTGCGGGGAATGCCATTTTAAAGGCGGCGGCGGTGACGGAGTTAAACATGGGGATCTGGATACCTCCCTTGCCAATCCCAACAAGATGCTGGATGTTCACATGGCAGCCGAGGGCGCAGACTTTACCTGTACAAGGTGCCATACCACGGTGAAGCATAATATTGCAGGACGCCTCTACACCCGTCCTGCGGCAGCGGAACGTACGAGTCTGATAGAAGATGACATGGCCACAAAAATCACCTGTGAATCCTGCCACAGCAACCTGCCCCATAAAACCGCTTCCAAGATGAATGACCATACAGACAAAGTGGCCTGTCAATCCTGTCATATTCCTGAATTTGCCAGGGTCAATCCAACCAAAATGTGGTGGGACTGGACGAAGGCAGGTGACCTCAAAGAGGGCAAACCCTATGTCACAAAAGGGGAATTTGGCAAACCCACCTATAAGTCCATTAAAGGGGAATTTAGATGGGAAAAAAATGTTCAGCCGGAATATTTCTGGTACAACGGATCCTTCGCCAACACCGGGATAAAAGATAAGATTGACCCATCGGCCATTGTCGAGGTCAGTCATCCTCTGGGCGATAAAAATGATCCGGACGCGCGGATCCATCCCTTTAAAATCCATAGAGGGAAACAACCCTATGACAAAATCAACAAGCAAATGGTGGCCCCGCTGCTATCGGGTCCCAAGGGATTCTGGACCACCTTTGACATGAACGATGCCATTACCCGGGGCAATACAACCTTAAAAGTGCCCTATTCCGGTGAATTTGACTATGTGGAAACCACCTATGCCTTTCCCATCACCCATATGGTGGCCCCCGGGGAAAATGCCTTAAACTGCAACGAGTGCCACATCCGGAAAAATTCCCGGCTGGCCAGTATCACAGGAATTTATCTGCCCGGGCGGGACCGCTCCAATTTTATCGACAGCTTAGGCATTATTGCCGTGCTGGCCGCCCTTGCCGGAGTACTGCTCCATGGTCTTGGCCGGTTTTTTACCCGGAACGGAAAGGAGGAGTAGAAGATGGTGGTTAAAACGATAAAAAAAGTATATCTGTACACACGGTTTGAGCGCCTCTGGCACTGGCTCCAAGGATTGATGATCATTGTTCTCATGATCACAGGATTTGAGGTCCATGGCACCTTTAAACTCATGGGATTTCAGACCGCCGTGAATGTCCACAATTTTGTGGGACTTGCCTGGCTCGTCCTGTTTGCCTTCTTTGTGTTCTGGCTCTTAACCACCGGGGAATGGAAACAATATATCCCCACAACCAAAAAACTCTTTGATGTTATCTTTTACTATGCCTTCGGCATTTTCAAAGGCCATGAACACCCGGTACAAAAATCAAAAGGGGCCAAACACAATCCCCTGCAACGGTTGACATACCTGGGCATTTCCGCCATGCTGCTGCCCCTGCAGATGACAACCGGTCTTGTTTACTATTTGTATAATTTTATACCCGGCAGCATCTCCCTGTCGATCCTGGCAGTGGTGCATACCCTTCTGGCATTTCTCCTGGTAAATTTTCTGATCATCCACGTGTATATGACTACCACGGGCCATTCTTTGTTCAGCCATATTGCAGGCATGATCTCAGGGTGGGAAGAGATTTATGAAACCACCCATATCCAGGAATGGGAAAACAAGGCCACTAAAAAAGATTAGTTTGAAATAATAAAACCATCATTTCCTCCCGGGGGCAGACATCCTGCCCCCGGTTTTATTTTCTTCAACTTTTTTTTATGTGTTTCTTATGATTCGTTTAATATAAGAAGGAAGAATCGTATATACGTCTTTGGGTGTTTTTAAACTTCTTCGGTTATCAATCATCTTTGCTTGATCGCTCTCTGATGCACTGATAATAAAGGGATCGGGTTTGCTCTTTAAGGTATTTTCCTGTTCATCCGTGAAGGGAACCACAAAAGGTCCTTTGCTATCCAGCACATAAGCCATTTGTCCATTTCGCAAAAAAAGGATGCTGCCGGGTGGATAAATGCCGATGCTTTTTACAAATGAATGCAGAATATATTGAAGAATTTTGTCTTTTTTTGCATATTTCCTAAATAATTGTGTCACTACACTGATAGGGTTAATCGCCTCTTTGTAGCATCTTTTGGATGTCATGGCATCATAGATATCCGCCAGTTTACAAATCCTTACATAAAGGGGAATCTGAGTATGCTTTATAGCAAGGGGATAACATTTTTCTTCTCTCTCATACAAAGCAGCATGGTGGTAATAAATAATATTTTTGATCATTGAATTTTTTATCCCATTTTTTTCAAGAAGACGTGCTCCATATTCATAGGAATGCTTTTTGACTTCAATAAATTCTTCTTTTGTTAAACCGCTCTGTTTATTTAAAATTTCATCGGGAACCATAACCTTTCCAAGATCATGGAGAAAGAAACCAAGGGAAATATCCTTAAGCTCATCAGGATAATAACAGGCAAAAGAATTTTGTTGTTGTTCACTCTTTTTTTCAAAAGGAGTGTCAACATCAGATCGATTATCGCAAAGAAGGTTTGAAACTGTATTTGAAAAATGTGTATTAAACCTGTTCACAACAGCTGTTCCTATGGCACAGACATTGATTGAATGGTTATACAGATAGTCATCATAGGAAAATATTTCCTGGGTCAGATAGGAAAAGGGATTATCTCCAACCGTCAAAAATTCAATAAGGACAGAAACATTCGCCTCAACCTCATCAAAATCGAATCGGCCCCCGGTTGCTTTTATATCCGCGATGACCTTTTTAATACTCTTTTTGGCTTTGTTGTATTTTAGAAATGCCTGTTTTTTAATCTCTTCAATTTCAACCAACTTCATTTCAATTTCATTGGTTGCCATATCCGGAAAAATGGAATCGCTTGTTTGCAGGTCAACAGATCTTGCTGTATTTTGGGCATCAAACGCCGGGATATGAACCAACTCATCTGAATTGATCTTGACTAAATTACCATTGTCATCCCATAGACAGCCATCTATAGCGGTATCAATCGGGACCGAGCTTATGCCGGCATCTCTTATGATTTCAAGAATTTTTACTTTTTCAACAAGAACATCCTTGGCCAGAAGCAAAACACCATTTGTGCTGTATACATCCATACCTGTCTTAACTTTACCGTCAGCTGCAACAATTTTAATAAGGTTATCAATGGATATTTCTGTATTCATTCCCAGCGTCTCTATATACTTCGTCATTAATGGAATATTTTTATTCTTAAGCCATAGTAAAGAAACTATCATTTAGCAATAGGTAAAAACACCTATATTTTGATAACTTTTCCAATATTTTTAATTTGTTCATAAATGAGTTAATCATTTTTGAATCTGTGTTGGAATATTACAGAGGGCTTGGAGATATAACTGGCAAAGAAATCGCGGATGGATTTTAAGGCAATTGATTTGCTTGACAAAACCCGGCAAATCAGATTATTCAGTACCTAATGTTTAATAAGGGTTATCGTAAAATGAACAATATCAAGCTTATCATCGTTGATGATCACAAATTGGTTCAGCAAAGCCTTGGTCAGTCTCTGGGAATGGAAAAAGGGGTTTCAATTGTTGCCGAAGCCAACACGGGCAAATCGGCTGTAACGCTTGCAGCAGATCACAAACCGGATATTATGATCATTGATATCAGCATGCCGGACATGAACGGAATGGAAGCCTGTCGACAGATCCTTGCCGAAAACCCCGCCATAAAGATTCTGGCCCTTACCATGCATTCGGAAAAAATGTATCTCATGGGGATGCTCGATGCAGGGGCATCCGGGTATATCCTAAAATCATGCACGTACAAAGAATTGCTGACTGCCATAGAGACCGTATTATCGGGCAACGTTTACCTCAGTCAGGAACTCGCCCATCTGGTAGCGAATCAGACCCTTAATGGAAAGAGTGAAACTGCCGGATTTACACAACTTTCCCCCCGGGAACGAGAAGTACTCCAATTGATTGCAGAAGGCTATACCAGCAAAGAGATTGCAGACAAACAAAATATCAGCCATAGAACCGTTGACATCCATCGCAACAACATCAAGAGGAAACTGGATGTCCACTCCATCGCAGGGCTGACAAAGGTTGCAATTTCCAAGGGGCTGACATCTGTAACTCTTTAGGCACCATTAAACAAACAAGGTTATCCTGCAGCCAAGGGTCCCATTTACAGGCAATGACGGTCTTTATTGCCTGGTTTCTCAGCCATGGCGCAACGGAGAAGAATAATAGGTATTTATACCTATTGCATCAAATGATAATTAACGTTAGTTAAATTAAATAATGAAAGAACTTATATACAGAATAATCTTTAAAAAATTGTATTCGAAAAATTCCAATGATTTTATTCAGTATATTTCCAGCGAATTTAATTTTTCAAGAAAAAAAGCTGAACGGATATTGAATTCGCCACCTGCCATTTTATGTGACAGCCCTTCAAAAAGTATTATAAAAACAGCTTTAAAAAATCTTAAAACCCTGAATGCGAGGGTATCCGTCCACAAGGTGATCAAAGATGAAAGGCTCTCTTTTTATATCGACCAATGGCAGTTGAAATGGATTTCCAAATTATTAAACATGACCCTCAGGGCGGGTGCAGATTCAGCCCTCCTATATGTAATTATCAAGCCTGGCAACAAAGGCGATGAACTGATTCCGTTGACAGGAAAAGAGCGTGATATCGAAAAAGGTTTCCGAGAAAGTGATTCTGTCTATGCCATAGATGACAATAAAATTTTATTTTTTGGTTTCACAACAGATGAAAATGGCATAGAGATAGTGATTCCAAAAATCATACAAAATATCAAAAATATTGTCCAGCAAGATGCTGTAATTAAGATCGGTCACGCCATTTTCCCAAGGGATGGGTATTCTTTTTATGAATTGATTCATATTATACAAAAAAAGCTTGCTGCCGATGCCACACCAAAGGAAAAATCAGAACAGCTTTCTTTTAACAAAAAATCGCCAGAAGAATCAAAATTTAACGATAACATCGATAGAAAAGACAGCAGTTACAGCAACATTTTTAACGACGCCCGGGGATCGCTCTTCAGGGAATTGATCACAATAGACCTGGAATTATTATGGGACGGGTTACAAAAGCTTCCCATTGCCAATCAGACACTTTTTTGTTTAAAACTTCCTTATAACTTACCTCTGACAAACATACTATCCGAGAGAATAAAAAGTCAGACACCCTCTAAAAAAAAAGGGATTGATACTAAAAAGAAGATAGAAAGTTTAATCTCCACAATGGATTTTGAAAAAAAACTGATTGAAAGAAAAAAAAAACAAACAGCTGTCATTGAAAAATTAAATCAGCTTGAATCTCTTTGGACCATTCCGTCAGTCGCTATACAGATCTATAATGTTGCCATGGATCCGAACTCTGAAATCGATGACATTCAAGAAATGATACAATTGGATCAGGCTATGACCTTAAAGATTCTCAAATTAGTGAACTCGTCCTTTTACGGGTTGGCCCAGAAAGTTAATTCAGCAAAGGAAGCGGTAATCATTCTTGGAACGGATGAAATTATGAATATGGCTTTTGGCCTTAGCCTTTCTGAGTCTTTTAAAGAACCCGGTTTAAAGGGATTGATTGAACCAAAAGCGATATGGAAACATTCGGTCAAAACAGCTTTGATTGGTAGATACCTGTGCCGTGGAAAAAAAAAATATGCAGATGAAGGTATTTTTACTGCCTGTATTCTCCATGATTTTGGCAAACTTTTTTTGATTGAAAATTTTCCAGATGAATATCGAAAAATTTTAGAGCTTTCGAGAAAAATGCATCTGCCGATATATGACCTTGAAGAAGAAATTTTTGGATATAATCATGGCGTTATTAGTGGAATTATTGCTAAGAAATGGAATTTACCTGAATCCTTGATCCAGGCGATTTCGTTCCATCATCATCCATCTTCTTCGGAAAGTCATGCTGGGTTGGCAGCCATTACCGGTTTTGCAAATTATCTTTGCAGTACTGATGAAAACAAAGATTGCTCAAAAACAACTCCTTTATTAAAAGACCACCAGGATATCCTGGAGGACATATTTGATAATTTCACCATTAATTCCATTGAAGAAGCAAAGGAAAATTCAAAAATATTTCTAAACGAAAACAAAGAAATTTTTTCTTTGTTTTCATGACCTCAAACAAGGCTATCATGACGGATAATCTACTGAGAAATAACAAGTTGAATCAACCCAATTTTGACTTGTTTAAGGAAAAATTTCTTTACCTTCAAAAAAAATATGAAGAAAAGATAGACGAGTTATCCATATTAAAAGAGATGATTGAGTCGATGAAATCCATCGACTTGACAGATCCTGATTTAGGCTGGCGTCGTCAGCTCGACTGTCTGATTAAATACAAAAATCTATCCGGAGCTGGTTTTTATCTATTTAAAGATTTTCAAAACAAAAAAGAAAAATATATTTCCGCAAGTTTTGATACGGGTATCACCTATTCATTCTTAAAAAATTCCCGCCTCTTAAAAAAGATCCTCAATGAGAAAAAAAATATTCTCATTGAGGATCTTGAGGATTGGGAGGATTGCTTTCAACTTACGGGGTCTCTATACGCACTGCCTATTGTTTCAGGAGGTGAATTCCATGGTGCGCTTATTTTATTCCAGGATGAAAAAAACGGGTTTAAGAATGAGGATCGTTTTTTTTACTCTATTGTTCGGGATCATCTAATGAATACAATTACATTCAGAAGATTTTATTCTGAAAAAATAAATGAAGAAAAAAATATTTTCCAATTTTCCAGATTTTTTTCCAAAGATGTTGTTAAAACCATATTAAAAAGCGGCAACCCAACATTAGGAGGAGAAAAAAAAAGGGCCTGTGTGATATTCGCAGATTTAACAGGATTCACATCTCTTTCCGAAAAGACCACACCGGAAGAAGTTGTTGAAATTTTAAATTATTTTTTTTCTTCGATGATTCCAATTGTTTTTAAAAATAAGGGGACCCTTGATAAGCTTATGGGAGATTGCATCATGGCTGTTTTCGGAGCTCCGATTGACGATAGAAGATGCAGTTTCCAAGCGGTAACAACAGTGCTTCAAATGTTTGAAGCATTTCACTTATTCAAACAGAATCTCGGTGAAAGGTACCACCATCTGAAAATGAGTGTTGGCATTAATTCCGGAGACTTGATTGCCGGATTTTTGGGTTCAGAAAATCATATGAACTATACGGTTATAGGAGACACTGTAAACTCAACCCAGAGACTTCAATCCCTTGCAAAGGGCAACCAGATATACCTGTCAAAAACAGTATATAATGACATAGAAACGGATATAGCGCAGTTTAAAAATATTCGAAACATTAAATCCCTTGGAAGATTAAAATTAAAAGGCAAAAAAAAATTTTTAGATGTTTACAGAATCATTCCAAAAATTTGTTGATACTTAATTTACATTTGATGTGACGCTATATGTTTATGTAGCGGTATCCCACGATATTTAGAATAAAGGATATGATGATGAATGCTCAAGAAGACGCCCAGGAAACCGTAACCTTTGCAAAAGAAATTACCTTTGACATTTTAAACTCTGATATCAAAGTGCCGCCCATGCCATCCAATGGTTCAAAGCTCATGTCAATGGCCCAGGAACCATTAAAAAAAATCGATATTTCAGAATTTTGCAAATTAATTGAACCGGATCCCGGCCTTTTTTCCATGGTTTTACAACTGGCCAATTCTCCCTTTTACAGGGGGGTGGATGAAATTGTCAGTCTGCGCAGTGCCATTACAAGAATTGGTCTTCAGGAAGCCATCAATTCTGTTAATCTTTATTTTTTACAAAGGTTCCTTCCAAATTTATCTGAGCTTCATGGCTTTTCAGCAAAAGATTACTGGGCGTTCTCTTGGGCTTGCGCAATGGCAGGTAGACGCCTCGGGCACCCTAACCTGACAACAAATACCCTGCCGGGAGAACTCTATATTGCAGGACTGCTCCATGGTATCGGCAAATTAATCCTGGCCATTCATCATTCCAGAGAGTTTTTTATGTGCATCGAAAAAGCCAGAACTCATGAACGGCCGCTGCATACTGTATTTCTGGACGAATTAGGCACCACAGACAATGCGATTGCAGCAAAGCTAATGACTGCCTGGAACCTACCTTCCCGCATTTGTAATGCTGTCCAATTCTATCAGGACCCATACGCCGCCCCAAAAGAACATAGAGAAATCGCTGGATTGACACAATTTGCTTACAGGATTGCTGCAATGTCACAAATTGGGAACAATGGGGACGGGATCTTTATGGATCTTGAATCTGCTTGGATTTCAGAACAACCGATTAGTCCACTTTCAAAAAAAGAGTTCCAAAAAAATGTTGTTGAAGAGATACTGAGCACCCTGGGGAAAAAATCAGAAAGCATAACCGGTGTCTCTCCCCCGGAAAAAGAAACGCCTACGGAATCTAAACTTTATCTGGGCAACCAGCAGCACCTTGCCGCATCAAACAATGCGGGTTCAAAAATCACAAAAAAAGGAATACTAGGGTGGATTAAGTCATTGTTCCATTAAATGTAGAATTAAATGGGCAAGAGATTTTTATCGTATACCAGGTTCCTAAAAAATATTCCCACATTTGATGTGGGAATATAAAACCTCAAAAGAACAGTTTTTTAAAAAACTGAAAGACATTGGTACTAAGTGGTCGGGATGAGAGGATTTGAACCTCCGACCCCAGCGTCCCGAACGCTGTGCTCTACCAGACTGAGCCACATCCCGACTGTACGACGTCATTAACTATAGTATAATTTCATGAAAGTCAATTTAGAAAATATTTTCTTTTATGATGGTGGCTTCCCTTCCAGGTCCCACGGACACAATTTTTATGGGGACATTTGCCAATTCTACCACTCTGTCCAGGTATTTCTTCCCATTTTCCGGCAAGTTCTTGTATTCAGTTGTCTTAGATGTGTCCTGTTTCCAGCCCGGATGGGTTTCATACACAGGGGTACATTGCTCTAAAATTTTGATTTCCGGTGGAAAATCATTGATAATTTTTCCCTGGTACTCATAGCCGGTACAAATTTTTAATTCATCCAGGTCATCCAAAACATCCAGTTTGGTAATGGCAAGCCCGGTAAGGCTGTTAAGACGGACGGCATTCCTCAGCACAACCATGTCCAGCCAGCCGCATCTTCTTTTCCGTCCAGTGGTGGCACCAAATTCCGATCCGGTTTTCTGTATTTTCTTGCCAATTTCATCAAAAAGTTCCGTGGGAAAGGGGCCGGCCCCTACCCGTGTGGTATAGGCTTTTACAATACCAATTATTTCATTTAAATTTCCGGGGCCTACACCAGATCCATTTGCTGCATTTCCTGCTACGGTTGAAGAAGAGGTAACAAAGGGATAGGTCCCATGCTCAATGTCCAGATGGGTTCCCTGGGCCCCTTCAAACAAAATGGTTTTGTCGGCATTGATGCCTTCATATATGGCAACCGAGACATCGGCAATATAAGGAAGAAGCCTGTCTCTGATTTTAAGGAACTGGTCAATAACTGAATCCAGATCAATGGTGTCCGCCTTAAAATAATGTTTCAGATAAAAGTTTTTTTCTTCCAAAATAATTGCGACTTTTTCCTTAAAAAGCTCCAGATCCAGAAGATCACAAAACCGGATCCCCCTCCGGGTGGCCTTATCCTCATAGCAAGGACCTATTCCCCGGCCCGTGGTGCCGATTTTATTTTTTCCTTTTTTTACTTCCCTGGCTTTGTCTATTTCCTGGTGATACGGCATGATGATATGTGCCCGGTTGCTTACCTTGAGCATTTCCGGCGAGACATCGATATTATTTGAGACCAAATAATCAATTTCATCCAGAAGGACAAATGGATCCACCACCACGCCATTTCCGATAAAACATTTTTTTTGCTGAATAATACCGGAAGGGATGAGATGACTAATAATTTCTTTTCCATTCACAACCATGGTATGACCGGCATTGTTCCCACCCTGGAATCTGACAACATAGTCTGCATGTTCACTCAGCAGGTCTACGATTTTCCCTTTACCTTCATCTCCCCATTGGGTTCCCACAACTACTGTATTTACCACTATTTGCTCCTTTTATTCATAAAAAAATTTTTTATGATTTGTCTTGTCTTTTCTTCACACACCCCGAACTTAATCTCAGGGCGATGATTTAATCGATGATCCAACGCCATATTATATAAGGAGAGCACAGCTCCCCATTTGGGATCAGATGCCCCAAATACAACTCGTTTTATTCTCGCATGGATAATAGCTCCCATACACATGATGCAAGGTTCAATGGTCACATACAAAGTTGTCTGTGTCAGCCGGTAGTTGTTTAACCGCTTAGATGCCATTCGCAGGGCATTTATTTCAGCATGGCTTGTGGGGTCATTGGTTGAAATGGGCCGGTTAAAACCCTGCCCAATCACCTGGTGATGTTCATCCACAATGACAGCTCCCACAGGAACCTCATCCATCTTTTCTGCTTTTTGTGCCTCCTCTAAAGCAAGCATCATGTAAAATTCATCATTCATATTCCAGCCTATACTTATATAAGTCTTTTTTCCCGAGGTCAAATAATTTTCAAAAATCAGGGTTTCCCCGATTGAATTTCATGGGGAAAATTGATATCCGTTTATAATCTTTTGAAATTTGGTATAAGTTTTTTTTGACTGCAAACAAAATTAGGCGATAAATCCATGAAAATCAACAGGTCCGGCATTGACCGAAGAAGCGTCATAAATGAAAGCCAAAAAATAGTGACGACCTCTTTGAAACAAAAGACAAAAGAACAGAGAATAACAGAAGAACCTATAGATATGTGGGTAAAATTTTCCGAATGGAGTTCTGTTAATCTTGATATCAGAAATCGGTATTTTTGGGCACTATTCAAGTAGTTAGATGTGTTTTTTGGAAATTTTTAAAAAAATACCCGTCAACAGCACCATAATTTAAACATTTACAAACAATAAAACTTGAAATCCTTAAACAACCCTGGTATATACTCTGGGTTGTTTGTGCGCCTGTAGCTCAGCTGGATAGAGTACCTGACTACGAATCAGGGGGTCGGCGGTTCGAATCCGTCCAGGCGTACCACAACTACCAAGGGTTTTCAGCTTTTAGCTTGAAAACCTTTTTTGGTTTGTGTGAGAGTCTGTGTGAGAAAATCATTCAAAATTCTGATCCAAACACTCGACAGCTGCGCGCTCCCCATCTCCAATAGAATGAAGACAAATCTCTGTTGTTAATCTGTTTTCATGCCCAAGGATACGTTGAACAGTTCCTATAGGCACCTTGTCGTGATCGAGCATGGATGCTCCAAAGTGCCTCAATGCATTTTAAAGGACAAGATCCTGACTTATCTTGGATTTAATAACGCCATAGTCATCAACCCCTCTGAACATGTACAAAAATTCCATATTTTTTTTAAATATTGCTATAGAAAGTAAATATCCTGGCCCAGAGGGCCAGGCCTTGGGTTAACCCCTAAAAGGGGATGAGTCTGCCTTGCCCCCTGAGGGGGCAAGGAAAGTTGTCCCGAATTAATATTAGCTGAACAGATCTCATTGCTCTGTCCGTTTTTCTTTTTGCTCTTGATGTTTCACATATTTTCGTATCATTTCAAAATCCAAACCAACCGTGTCAACACAGTATCCGCGCGCCCAAAATTTGTTACCCCAGGTTTGCTCTTTAAACGCTTGAACTTATTAAACACCCTGATCGCTGTTCGTCCCTTCAATATCCCCATGAAATCTGAGATCGAAATTTTCGGAGACACCTTCACCAGCAGATGAACATGATCAGTTTGAACATTCAACTCAACAATCTCACAACCCTTTTGGGCTGAAAAGGTTCTGATGCAGCTTGCAACCTCCCGGCCAACCTCTCCGCTCAAAATTCTGAATCGGTATTTGGGGACCCAAACAATATGGTATTGGCAACACCATATTGTTTGTGATAGTTTTTGGAATCGGCTCATTCGTTACTCCTTACTTGTTCGTTGTGGGGACAACTTAAAGTACTGAGTAACATTGAGTCGTACAGATGGCAAAGCCACTGCCCTCTGACCTGGCCCAGAGGGCCAGGGTTTCTACATTAGACTAAAATTATTTTGACGAACGCCTCCGGGCCACCCCTGCCAATCCCAAAAGGCCGATACCCAGCAATGCCATGGTGGCAGGTTCCGGTACCGGATTCATGTCTCCACCGATCACATCATTGGCACAATAAGGGGAAAACGCGATGAAAGCCCCTTTGGACAAATCAATTTCAAGACCGTCAAAATTGTAAGAATAAACA
>JADGFI010000209.1 GCA_016743945.1 Desulfobacteraceae bacterium | reverse complement strand
CGCACAAGCCCACACATACGAAAATACGTACACATATACAATGTCTAGTACTTCATTCATATATACACATTTATATATCAAACTATATATCACTCTATAATCTATATCTATTTATTTATAAAATTGGTTATGATTTTTTTAAAAACACCTTCGATAATTACTATATCAACAATCATAATTCAGACATCATATCTAGACTTTAAACTTCACTTTCTCAAACTATTCACTCTCTTGCTCCACTTAAACATAAAACTTTTGTCTTTAGAAAAAATTGTATCTGTTTCAGCACTGATCTTTCTAAGTAGAAACGACTACTTCATATTCTGGAGAAACGTTTGTGAAGAACTTCCACACTATCCCACTATAAATTATTCTTAAACCAACGCACATTAAATAGAAAACAAATAAAAACAACTAAAATAAGTTATTATAATAAATCACTATCAGATGCAGTAAAAATCGAAAAAAAAATTTTTTCTCAATTTCAAATAACTTATCCGTACGCTCACTCACCAATGAACTAATTGCCTCTCTCGTTAATGAATTTTCACACCAAAGTCAAAAATATCATAGACTTACTCCCTTCTCCAATCGTACCACCTCCCAATACAT
>JADGFI010000208.1 GCA_016743945.1 Desulfobacteraceae bacterium | reverse complement strand
ATCCTACTCTAAGCCGTCATCTTTTATTATACTATATCTCACTACGCTATGCCGTAGTAGTATTATACTCACTACGCTATGCCGCTGTAGTTTTCGAGAGCGTGGAGGCCTTAGTGGAGAGAGGTGGAGGCCTTAGTGGGTAGCCCAATGGGTCTACTTGCCAATACATCAACCAGTGTAAAGGGATTACCCCAGTCCATCCACTCTTACCACGAGAAGGTACCAAGTTCGATTTCGCACTATAGAAACATGGCTATAGTGTAAGGTGGATTCAGCTGCTATGGCTGGCTTCTACTACTACTACTACTACTACTACTACTACTACTACTACTACTACTACTACTACTACTACTACTACTTCTACTGTAATCAACTAGAGCTGAGTGAGTTATGAAATAGAGGCCTTATAAAATACTACTAGTACCATGTAGTCAAGATCTGTGTGTAGGCTTTATGGGTGTCTCATGGATGCTTCAAGTCACCTGATACCTCTCCACACTCTACTATCTTGTTACAAAATGCCCAAAGAAAATAAATGCCTGTACTCTATATCACAATATAGTGTATATAATATATACAGGACACACTGTATAGTATACAGTGTACAGT
>JADGFI010000207.1 GCA_016743945.1 Desulfobacteraceae bacterium | reverse complement strand
GTAGGGAACTCGGGCTATCATTCGGAGGAGATGTGGACAGATTCGACGAACTTCGACGTGACCTTGAAAACGAAATTGATTCCAAAACACTAGAGCAAGCAAGTCGGCCAAAGAAGATAGATATCGAGAACAGTGTCCGACTGGAGGAAAGGTCATCTACGGTTGACGATGATCAAGGCAACGATGATACCTCTAACGATGCTAAATCAAACCGCAAACCGACTGATGTGGAAGTATTCGCTAAGGATTGCAT
The DNA here is from genome assembly GCA_016743945.1 of Desulfobacteraceae bacterium. GTDB lineage: Bacteria > Desulfobacterota > Desulfobacteria > Desulfobacterales > Desulfobacteraceae > NBML01. Next base: position 361 of record JADGFI010000207.1, on the reverse strand, counting down.
CGTTGATGAAGAAACCATAAGTGCCATCTCCAGTGATGACATCGACGTACAGTCTACTACGGCTACTACTACTACTACTACTACTACTACTACAACAGGTGCTGGTGCTGGTGATAATCTCGTTGGTCAAGTGTATAGCCAAGAGGTGGTATGCGGTATAGGAGAGTCTGACAGGTCGACGAGAGTAGCCGCAGCAGACGAGGTATCGGTGGTGAATACAAACTCTACCCATTCGCGGCACAACAACAACAACGACCACTACGACAAAGCCGCCGTCGAAGTGGTTGTAGACGCTTTCACTAAAGACAGCGGTGGATATGCCGAGGCAATAGGTGCCACAAATACTGGAAGAGGAGGAGGA
>JADGFI010000206.1 GCA_016743945.1 Desulfobacteraceae bacterium | reverse complement strand
GGGTTAGATATAGGTGTTAAGGGTTGGTGATAACGCTAAGCCTTGGCAAATAGTAAATAGCGCAAAACTAACGGAAAGATAAATAACTCCCCGGGGTTTCTGTTTTCGATGTTCAATTTTCTGTGGTAAGGGAAAAACAAGTATTAGTTGTAATAGTAGATTTATGAATATCTACCTATATTTCTGTGATAAAGAAAGCTAAGTATTTGCCGCAGTAGTAGGATTGGGAATGAGTCACCAATACAACTACTGCACACTACTGTATTTTCTGTTATAAGAGAAGTAGTAGTAGTAGTAGTAGTAGTAGTAGTAGTAGTAGTATTAACAGTAGAACTAGTATTACCAGTAGTAGTAGAATTAGGAATGAGTCACCAATACAACTACTGCACTCTACTGTATTTTCTGTGATAAGGGAAGTAGTATTAGTAGTAGTAGTAGTAGTATTAGCAGTAGAACTAGTATTAGCAGTAGTAGTAGATTTGGGAATGAGTCACCAATACAACTACTGCACACTATTGTATTTTCTGTGATAAGGGAAGTAGTATTAGTAGTATTAGCAGTAGTACTAGATTTCACCGCAGTAGTAGTAGGATTGTGTATGAGTCACCAATACAC
>JADGFI010000205.1 GCA_016743945.1 Desulfobacteraceae bacterium | reverse complement strand
GATGCATGATCCCGCTGACCGGCGGTTTGAATACCCTTTTATCAATTGCACCAATTGCGGGCCAAGGTACACCATTATCCGGGATATCCCCTATGACCGGCCAAAAACGTCCATGAAATCCTTTGCCATGTGCCCGAACTGCCTCAAGGAGTATGAAGATCCCTTAAACCGGCGGTTCCATGCCCAGCCCAATGCCTGTCCTGTTTGCGGCCCCCGGGTGCGGTTAACGGACAATAAGGGAAAACAGGTGGACGGGAATGATCCGGCACAGGCCGTGGTCCTTGCGGCCCGGTTCCTCAGGCAGGGGAAAATCGTTGCAGTCAAAGGGTTGGGCGGATTTCACCTGGCCGTGGATGCAGCCAATGCAACGGCTGTTGACCTGCTGCGCCAAAGAAAAAAACGTCCCCATAAACCCTTTGCCCTGATGACGGCCCGGGATTCGTCCCTGTTTAACTATGTTTGCATGGATGGGGATGAAAAGGCGTTGCTTGGGTCCTATCAGCGGCCCATTGTATTGTTGAAAAAGAAAACACCCGCCCAATCCGTGGGCACGGGTCTAAACCCGAATCTGGCACCGGACAATCTTTGTCTTGGCATGATGCTGCCCTATACACCGC
>JADGFI010000204.1 GCA_016743945.1 Desulfobacteraceae bacterium | reverse complement strand
GTTTTATTATTTAATTTGCACTTGTGTTGGTATTAGTGTATAATAATTAGTTAATATATTACATAAATTAAAGCAATGCATGTATTAATTAATTTAGCATTCTAATGATTATTTAAACAATAAGCATGAATTTTATTGAAACACAGATAAGTCAATTCAGAAACTCAATCTGACAATCATGAACAGAATTATTATCACAATCTTAGCCTCTTTAATGGGTTGGTATATCAATAAATTGTCATTGTTAAATAATATATAAAATATATCTTAATTTTAATATATCTTTTTTTTTCTATATACAATTCAATTTAATTTTTTAATACAATGTATACATTATAATGTATCTAATTTATGTAATCTAAAATATAAATCATTCAAACTGGACGCCTGGAATACTTTGCATATGATGAAAAAGTAAATTTCCTGGATAAATTTACAATATATATAGTGTAAGTTTACAATATATATTGAAGGTATGGTCATTATTAAAAACATATAGAAAAATAAACTTACTTTATTTTAGGTAGTTTAAGTTTAAGGACTACAACTGCAGCGAACTCATTACCTGATTCCCTTCGTACTATTTCATCTAGCAGTTCCTTCAAACGCCATCCTTAAATC
>JADGFI010000203.1 GCA_016743945.1 Desulfobacteraceae bacterium | reverse complement strand
AATCCGGCCGGCGGCGATTCCGTAAATTACAAAGACCGGACCATTCATGTGGTCTCCTGGGCCAAACGATTTCTTTTTATGCCTGACCAGCTGGACATGCCGGTAGGCCGGCTTTCCGGCGGAGAAAAGGCAAGAATTGTTCTGGCTGAAATAATGCTCCAGCCCTGTGATCTGCTGCTCTTGGACGAACCCACCAATGACCTTGACATCCTCTCCCTTGAGGTATTGGAAACCTCCATCAAAGAGTTTGAAGGTGCAGTGATCATTGTCTCCCATGACCGGTATCTCATGGACCGGGTCTGCCACCGCATGCTCTACCTGGATAACACTGAAACGCCTCAGTTTTACAGGGATTTTGGCCAAATCCTCAAAGCCCGGACTGCCCGGGAAAAACCCCTGCGGCCCGTGGCGGAAAAAAGCAAAAAAGAGGCGAACAAGCCTTCCCCGGCCAAAAAGCGGTTGTTTTCCTTTAAAGACAAATACGAACTGGAAAATATAGAAGAAAAAATTATGGATGCCGAACAACGTGTTGAAGACTTTTCCGAACAAGTCCAACACCCTGACGTCATCCAGGACTCTGCCCTTTTAGCAGACACCTGTGAAAAATTAGAGCAGGCCCAATC
>JADGFI010000202.1 GCA_016743945.1 Desulfobacteraceae bacterium | reverse complement strand
ACCTATTGCTTCTTCTTCTACATTTAGGGTAACCATCCTGCCCAGTATGTGTATAATTTAAAAAGTTGTTTAGGAAATAGTTTAATACATTTACTGTTTTTCATGTATGGAGAATTAGGATTTAAAATAACGCAAGGACCATGAACCATTTGTTTAGTAATAATTTCATATAATATGGAATCTATATCTTTATTAGGTATTTCGGCACAAATTATTTCATCTATTTGATTATGTCTTATTTTTTTCTCTAACCAAAATAGAATGTGGGCATGGGGGAGACCTCATTTTTGCCACTCGTATACATTTTTTTCCCCAATAATACACTTGCCCAAAAATACACTTGTCCAAAAATACACTTGTCCAAAAATACACTTTGAAAGTACTTTAAAAACCATCTAATTTATAAAATAATACTCTATATAATCAATTAAAGCCCAAATATCTCCTAGATTATAAATTTTTTTTAAATTTTTTTTCGATAACGTAAGTTTAATTTTCGTATACAAAATTCTACGTAAATTTTAACACGATCGGAGAAAAAAATATTTTTATTAAAAAAATCGAGAAAAAAAATCATGGACAAACATATGAAAATCGAAATTGAAATCATGTAATAGTTAATAGATC
>JADGFI010000201.1 GCA_016743945.1 Desulfobacteraceae bacterium | reverse complement strand
ATATAAATATATTATGTTCACAAGTGATCAAAATAGTTTTATTAGATTATTATATCTCTTATTTAATGAACGTCAACAAATCACAACTTATTTAATATTATTAATATCAATAATGGTAAATGTCAAACTAAAATAAACGTTAGATTAATAATGTTGTTTATCACACAGCCATAATATATATAGGTAGATGCAAATGTTCTGGTATATCATTTTCTTCTTAGATTTTCTCGCACGTTTTATAAATCACCAGTATGAAGTATATGGTATATTTATTTGTATGTGGATTAGGGTGTATTGATACTATGTATATAGATAGTAGTAGCAGTGATAGTAGTAGTAGTAGTAGTGGTAATACCTATGAAATAGATCCGCAGTTCATAGAAACGTTAAATATCGCTGATTTATATGAAAACCCAGCTAGTTAGTATCGCTAAAACGTTAATTATTAATTATATTATCGCTTTTTTATATTTATAACGTTCTATATTAGATTGGTAAACAACTTGCCTAGTATAATATGTTTAAATAGTTCAACTTATAAATATAAACATGAATATATATACACATATATAAATTTTAACATGATAAATATCGATAAATTTCTTATTATATACAACATATAGAAAT
>JADGFI010000200.1 GCA_016743945.1 Desulfobacteraceae bacterium | reverse complement strand
GGGATATTCCAAATCCCTGGCCTGCGGCACCATCTGCGGGGCCGGAACATTAGGCATTCTCATACCGCCCTCCATCATGCTGGTCATGATGGCGGACAGACTGGGACTGCCCGTGGGGGATCTGTTCATGGGCGCCTTATTCCCCGGCCTTGTACTGTCAGCCCTTTATATGGTCTATATTCTTGTCCTGGCCTGGCTTTCACCCCAAAAAGCGCCTCTGGTCGCGAACCATCCGGACCTGAGCTGGAAACTGGTGGGATCAGCCCTGAAAACCTGTATCCCGCCGGGGATACTTATCTTTGCCGTCCTGGGCTCCATCTCATTCGGCATGGCTACGCCAACGGAAGCCAGCGGCATCGGGGCTCTGGGCGGCCTGATTCTCACCATTGCCAACGGTCGGTTCAGTTTCAAGGCTTTAAAAGAAGTGGTCCACCAGACCTTCAGTATCACGGCCTATATTTTCGCCATTGTAATCGGAGCCACCTGTTTTGCCCTGGTATTGCGGGAGCTGGGCGGAGACGCCCTGGTGGAGGAGACACTGACAAGCCTGCCATTCGGCCCCTACGGCATTGTGGCCTTTATTCTTGGTATTGTATTCTTACTGGGATTTTTTCTGGACTGGATTGAGA
>JADGFI010000001.1:211900-648168 GCA_016743945.1 Desulfobacteraceae bacterium | reverse complement strand
ACCGGAAGATCTTATTCAGGAAGAATTACAAGCTGATCATAAATTTATCAAAAATAGATTTACCAGAATTATACAACCCGAAATATCCATGGAAATAAGAGATAAATTACAATTTCAGATCGTCATGAAATCCAGGGAAATGACCAATAAAACTTTTGAATTGTCTGAAATATCAAGAAAAGCTTTACTAAACGCTCAAAGAAGGGGTTATATATTTAACCTAATTTTTTTATCAACGATGGTTATCCTGGTATTGGCCGGTTTTTATTCTTTTGTTTATCCCGTGCTTAAATCTATAAAAAAATTATCAGAAGGCACTGCCACCATTGGAAAGGGAAATTTCAAGCACAGAATCGAAATTACAAACAAGGATGAAATTAGCGAGTTGGCGGCAACGTTTAATAAGATGACCGAAAACCTGGAAAAAATCACCGCCTCTCGAGATGAGTTAAATAAAGAAATCGCCGAGCGTAAGCAGGCGAATAAGGTGGCTCAAGAGCAAAAGGATTTTTCCGATTCTCTCATCAACAGCCTGCCTGGCATCTTTTATTTTTTTGATGAGGCAGGAAAATTTCTGCGCTGGAACAACAATCTTGAAAAAGTCAGCGGTTATTCGGGAGAGGAGATTGCCGGAATTCACCCGCTGGATTTGTTTAAAAGAGCAGACAAGGAGTTGATTCACCAAAGCATCACAGAAGTCTTTACCAACGGAAAATCCGATGTTGAGGCGTATCTCGCTTCCAAAACCGGCGCATGCACGCCCTATTATTTCACAGGACTGCGCCTTCAACAGAAGGCACGTACCTACCTCATTGGCATGGGCCTGGACATAACCGATCGCAAGCAGGTGGAGGAGACGCTGCTGGAACGGGAAAAGCTCCAGGGAGTATTAGAAATGGCCGGGGCTGTCTGTCACGAACTGAACCAGCCTTTACAGATAGTATCCGGTTCTTCTGAACTACTCCTGATGGATATTGCAATCAGCGACCCCAAGTATAAAGTGCTCAAAAATATCGAGGCCAGTATCACTCGAATGACTTTATTGATGCGCAAGATCATGGGAATTACCCGCTATCAGTCTAAACCATACTTGAAAAGCAACATTGTTGATATTGAACAGGCGTCCCGGCATGAAAAAGAAAGCGATTCTCCATGACTGAAAACAAATTATTATGGACCATGACGATGACCGGTATCATAAAGATTTCAACTGCGGACTTTGTCTTTTGACACTTTTGGAGAAAAGGTTCAATATACCCTACAAAAAATTTTGAACGACCTCGGAGATTAGATAAAATGAGAGACAAATGTCTCCGGGATATTGGTAACCTTGTTTTTTATTGTCTATCATTTCAATTTCAATGCGGGCCATGATTATCCTTTTCAAATTCCGCTGGTTCCTCGATGCGGATGAAAGATATCTCCTCATCCCATTTTTCAAAAGAATCTGAAGGTTAAGATTAAAAACCAGAGGATTCGTCCACCGGCCAAGATTTTGAGTCCCAATGTTCCCTTAGTGTTTTGTTAATAGCCTGCAATCTATTCATAAAAGCTGTTTTCTTGCCCGCAGCTTGGCATCGATCAATTGATCATGGCCTAGGCGAAGAAGATTTGCAAGTTTGTGGGCAAAGTGGTCCTCATGGGCTTCAAGGTGATCGTCCAGCAAAATGATACGCCAGACAGATTCCATTATGTTAATTTTTTGCGTTTCGGAAAAATTGTTGTTTATGAAGCGCGTATATCGGAAAAGGCTCACATACTCTCTGTCTTGTTTATCCCTTTCAGCGAGCAAAGTATCGATTTCCTGTCTGGAAATTCCAAATTCGGTCACAAGTGTTGCAACCAGATGCTCTTTTTCCTCTTTACTGCACTCACCATCTGCATAGGCGGCCTCAAGCAGCAGTACGGTCAAGGCCAAATGGGCATTGATCGCATCCTGGTCAGTCGTCTGGGCCTTGCCATTGCTGCTGCCAATCATTTTTTTTATTAAATCAAACATTTTCCTGTAATATCCTTTTTTTATCCTGACCCTATCCAGGGGGTGATTGACACGTTTTTTCTGCCACTATAAAGGGTTAGAAACAACGGGTCAAGGATTCAAAAAATCCCGCCCGGTTTTAAGACATGTATATCTGAGCGTTTTACCGGGGCGTCTGCCTTATAACCGATGCGCATCAATTCACCTTCAGTAATATTATAATGTTATAATATTTGATCTTGATATTTATTCGGGTTTTAGTATTATTTAGAAAATTTAAGCTAAGGATAATATATGTTCGCTGAAATTCAACAGAGCACCATCACACAACAAATCATTCGTCAGATCCACACCGCCATCATCGCAGGCAAACTTTCGCCCGGGGATAAACTCCCCTCGGAAAACGAGTTGATCAAACAATTCGGGATCAGCAAGCAAACCCTTCGGGAATCCCTGCGAGCCCTTGAGCATATGGGATTAATTCAAACCCGGAAAGGGATGGGAGGCGGGTCTTTTGTTGTGGAGGTAGATGCATCCATTACCAAACTCGGTCTTTTAAATTATTTTTATTTCAAAAATCTTTCCATCCGAGACATTTCCATGATCCGGCAACTGATTGAACCATTTGCCGCAAAGCTTGCCGCACTAAAAATGTCAGACAAAGACATTTCCACGTTAAAAAGACTGAATGTTTCTGCAAAAAAACATATAAAAGCCAATGATTATAAAGCAGCCCTTACCGACGAGATTAATTTTCATACCAAGATTGCCGACCAGACGAACAATCCCTTAATTTCACTGCTCATGGAGTTTATCGAAGACATATTAGTGGATTTCAAAGAACTGTTTCAGGTAGGAATTGCCGATCTTGCCATCATCCTGGAGGCCCATGAAAAAATATATGCGGCCATACGAGACAGAGACCAGGATCGTGCGAAACTTGAAATGCTGAACCATGTCAATGAACTGGAAGAAAGCCTGGCGGCAAAAGAAATAAACCTATCTTTGAAGGATGTTTATTCAAAGACAACCACATATAATTATAATAGATAGGAGAAACGATTCAATGTCCCTGCCAGTATTAAAAAACTACATTAACAACGAGTGGGTGGAGGCACAGTCAAAGGTCACAGGAGACGTATGGAATCCGGCAACTGGTAAAAAAATTGCCGTCGTGCCCTATGGAAACACAGCAGACGTTGATCTGGCCGTTGCGGCTGCCAAAAAAGCATTTCCCGCATGGAGGAAAACCCCGCCCCTGTCAAGGGCCAGATACCTTTTTCGCCTGAAAGATGCCTTTGAAGAAAACTTTGAAGAGATCGCCCAGGTTCTTACCACGGAACAGGGAAAAGTCATTGATGAAGCCCGGGGCGAAGTTCGCCGCATGATCGAAAATGTGGAACATGCCACCGGCGTAACAACGCTTATGACCGGCTATACCCTGGAAGATATTGCAACGGGAATAGATTGTTACGGCCACAGACAGCCCATGGGCGTTTTTGCCGCCATCGTGCCCTATAACTTTCCGGCCATGGTGGCCTGGTGGTTCCTGCCCTATGCCATTGTTGCCGGCAATACCTATGTGGTAAAACCCTCGGAACAAGTCCCCATGACCCAGACCAAAATCATGGAAATCCTTGACGAAATCGGGCTGCCCGAAGGCGTGGTCAATATGGTACACGGTTCAAGGGATGTGGTAAACGGCATCCTGGATCATCCCGATGTTGAAGGTGTCTCCTTTGTCGGTTCCACCCCGACAGCCCAGTACATTTATAAACGCTGTGGCGAAACCGGCAAGAGGGTCCAGGCCCTGGGCGGGGCCAAAAATGTTGTGGCCATTATGCCCACAGCCGATATTGACGACGGCATGCCCTCCCTTGTGGCCTCCTTTTTCGGATGTTCAGGCCAGCGCTGTCTGGCAGGATCCATCCTTGCCCCCGTGGGAGACAAGACAGATGAGGTCATCAAAAAATTTGTTGAAGCTGCCAAACGGATAAAAATTGGGGACGGTATTGATCAGGAAACTGGTATGGGCCCTGTGGGATCTGCCGCCCAGAGAGACAAGATAATGGCCTATATCGAACGAGGGATTGAAGAAGGCGCCACCCTTCTGCTGGACGGCAGAGACGTCCAGGTGGATGGATACCCGGATGGATTTTTCCTAGGCCCCACCATTTTTGATAATGTCACGCAGGATATGACCATTGCCAAGGACGAGATTTTTGGGCCGGTGGTTTCCATCGTCCGATGCAATGACCTGGACGCGGTTATTGAACTTGTGAACACAAGGGACTTTGCCAATGCCACCTCTATTTATACCGGCAGCGGCAATGATGCCCGAAAATTTAAATACGAAGTAACCCCCTCCATGGTCGGTGTTAATATCGGTATTGCAGCCCCCATGAGTTTTTTCCCCTTTGGCGGTGCCGGCAACTCCATGTATGGGGATGTCAAAGGACATGGGCAGGAAATATTCCAGTTCTTCACCGATACCAAAGTGGTCATTGAACGATGGTTTTAAACCAAGACTGATACAAGTAGATCCTATCTGTTGTGCCCCCCGGGCACGACAGAGTTTAATTTTATATGAAACTTTGGCCAGGACATTGCACTTATGAGAGTTTCACTTTTCGTTGTGGCGAGAGCAAATAACCATGCTCCGGCCATGCCGGTTATTAAGGAGAGATACAAATGCCGCTGACAAGCTTTGGAAGTATATTAACCTTTGCCGAAAAGTTTGAGATCCAGGATATGGCTTTTTATTCAGAAGCCGTCAAATTCACAGAATCCGATGAACAAACCGCTTTGATTGAATCATTTATCAAAGAAGGCAAAAAATTGATTACCATCGTCCAGAGAACCAGAAGAGAAAATGTAACAGAAATGATATTGGAACCGATTCAAGATTTTGTCAGAGCACCTTTTTGTACCCAAGACAATGTTTGCATCGGCATGACCGGGGCAAACATCATGGAAACGGCAAAAACACTGGAGCAGCGATCCATAGACTACTACAACGCTGCCGCCGTAAAAATAAAAGCCCTGCCCGAAGTCGCCGTTGCATTAAAATCACTGGCCAAAAAACATATCGCGCGCTTAAATAAGGTGAACACTCTTTAAAAAAAACATGTTGAGGAGCCTTCTTTATGCCTTGGTTTCCTGTGTTTCCAGCAGCATCCGGATGTCATTGATCTTGTTCCGGGTGGCGATGTACCCTTCTTCAATGGCATGCTCTACCTGATCATAGTCCAGCATTTTGAGGTCCCCCAGGCGGGGGGTGATGAGGATATCCGAAGGATTAACCGCAAAATTGACCCGGGTGATTCTGTCCTGCATGAGCTGTATGGCAGCGTTGATAACCTGCCGGGCACCGGGCGGCTTGGGTTCCTTTTTTTTCTGGAATTCCAGACGTTCCCGAATCGTTTTTTCCACGGCGTCATACCGGGCAGCCAGTTTTTTTAAAAATTCATTGCGGACCCCAGGTGTTTTTATTTCAGAAGCAGCCCCGGTTTTCTCGTGGCGCCTGCGGGATACCAGTTCAGAATCCAAATTGACAGCAATCACAATATCCGCACCCATTGCCCGGGCGATCCCCACGGGAACAGGATCCACCACCCCGCCATCAATAAGCCATTTACCCTTGTGGTGTATGGGTGCAAAAAGACCGGGAAAGGACATGGATGCCCGAAGCGCCTTGAGCAGGTCGCCGGAATCTAGGACCACATGACCCCCGGAGTGCATGTCCGCAGCAACGACTTTCAAAGGGATCTCCAGTTCATCAAAGTTCTTTTTGTTGCTGTGCATGCAGAAGAGTTCCCGAAGTTTTTTATCCCCGTCCAAAAGCCCTGATCGAATAAGGGTCATGTCTGAAAATGAAAACATGCTTTCACCGTCCATGTCAATGACATATCGTTTCAACTGCTCCAGGCCGCCACTGGCAAAAATCGCACCCACAAAAGCACCCACACTGCATCCTGCCACAAGATGGATAGGGATGCCCGCATCCTGAAGGGCCTCGATGACCCCGATATGTGCCCACCCCCGGGAAGCTCCGCTTCCCAGCACCAATCCTACTTTATAGGTATCCATAATTTTGGTTCCTTGTAATTTCAAAAAATATTTTTTTCTGCCTTCTTGGTTTCTTTATGACATAATAGGACAATGGTTTGCTTTAGTACACGTACTATTTTTGGAGATGGCGGTATTCTTCTAAATATGCGCATCTATCTGCACCCGGGGGGATGATGAAATTTGAGAATCCAGGACTTTCCAAACCCTGTTTTTCCTGATAACAATATCCGAATGTTTACAGGATATCTTTTCATCATAACGGCTGCAACCTGCTGGGGACTTATCGGAATCTTTTCAAGCTTTGCCTTTTCCCAGGGCATCGGACCAATGGAAGTGGCCTTCTGGAGAGCAGGGTTGACCTGGCTTCTTTTTGGCACCCAGGCTATTATTAAAAAAGAAACCCGCATGGATAAAAAAGATGTTCCCCTATTTTTCATATTTGGTATTTTGGGGATTTCCCTTTTCTATATTTCCTATCAGTTTGCAGTAAAAACAGCCGGGGCAGCCTTTGCCTCGGTCCTGCTGTATACGGCACCCGCCTGGGTAGTGGCCTGTTCCTATTTTATTTACAAAGAAAAATTGACCCTTTTAAAAACTTTGGCAGTTGTTCTTGTCATCCTTGGGGTGTTTCTGATATCAAAAACCGGGGGAAATACCCAGGACAGCTCCCCCATCGGCTGGATTGCCATCTTGTCGGGACTTACGGCCGGGTTCAGTTATTCCCTTTATTATACCATTGGAAAATATTTTTCCGCCAGGTATTCCAGTGCCAACATATTCCTATGGGTGCTTCCCATTGGCGCCCTGGGAATCCTTCCCTTTGTGACTTTTTCATACAAATCCCCCGTGGCCTGGGCTGCCATTGTGGCCATGGCCTTTATTTCCACTTTTCTTGCCAACTATTGCTATTACCAGGGCCTTAAATATCTGGAGGCCGGCAGGGCCTCCATTGTCGCAACATGTGAACCGGTGGTGGCGGCGATAACGGCCTATGTTTTTCTAGGTGAATATTTTACAATTATGGGGTATATTGGTGCAGGACTGATACTTGTGGCTGTGATCGCAACCATCTATGACGACTAAAAGGAAAATTAAAATTGTTTGAATTAAAGGGATATTGTTTCCCCGGCAGCCTGGACCAGGCCGACGAATTGCTCCATGGAAACAAGGGCAATGTCATTCTTGGCGGACTGCTCTGGATGCGCCTGGGCAGGAAAAGCTATCAAACAGGCATTGATCTGTCACGCTTAGGCCTTGATCAAATCCTGGAAACCGAAGATAAGGTTGAAATCGGCTGTATGACCACCCTGCGGCAGATTGAAACAAGCAAGACACTTAAAAAGTGTTTTGGAAAAATTTTATCGGATTCCGTCTCCCATATTGTCGGGGTCCAGTTCAGAAATTCTGCCACCATCGGCGGCTCTGTGTTTTCACGGTTCAGTTTTTCAGACATTTTAACGGCCCTGCTGGCCCTTGAAACCCAGGTACATCTTTACCGGGGGGGAACCCTCCCCCTTTCGACCTTTTTGGAGTTGCCGCCGAAAAAAGATATATTGGTAAAGCTGACCCTTAAAAAAAAGGCATGGACGACCCATTACCAGAGCCATCGAAGGACGGCAACGGATTTGCCTGTGCTGACGGCAGGGCTCAGTTTGTGTGACGGCCAATGGCGAATTTGCCTGGGGGCCCGACCGGCAAGGGCTATACTTGCACCAAAAACCGCCGCCCTGCTGCCGGAAAAACCCGACGACGCCCAGATTACAGCGATCTGCGACCAGGTGGTAGAAGAGCTGACATTTGGCAGCAACCCGCGAGGCACAAAGGAATACAGACAAATTTTAGCAAAAACACTGGTAAAAAGAGGGGTAAAGGCCATATGCAGCTAAGGTGTACCATCAATGGGAAACCCTATACCCGCGACATTGAACCCGACCTTCTTCTGATTGATTTTCTAAGGGAGATGGGATTTTTAAGCCTTAAACAAGGGTGTGACACCACCAATTGCGGGTTGTGCACGGTGTGGGTAGATGGAACCCCCCGGCTGTCCTGTGCCATTCTGGCCGTAAGCGTCCAGGGCAGACAGATCACCACCATTGAGGGAGTGGAAAAAGAAGCCGCGGCCTTTGGAAATTTTTTAGCAGACGAAGGGGCGGATCAATGCGGATTCTGCAGCCCGGGTTTTATCATGACGGTTCTGGCCATGGAAAAAGAACTGGTTGACCCCAGTGTTGAAGAGATCAAACACTATCTTTCGGGAAACCTGTGTCGATGCACGGGTTATGCCAGCCAGATGCGGGCCATCACCCGATATCTTCAGGTCAAATCTCAGGACATCCGGTCTGGTCTTAAGACAAGAGGGAGGTAATACCACATGCGAATCGTCAACAAGGGTGTTCCCAAACTGGATGCCATGGCCCTGGTTACGGGCAAGCCCGTCTATACCGATGACCTGGCCCCGAAAAACTGCCTCATTGTCAAACTTCTCAGAAGCCCCCATGCCTTTGCAAAAATTGGTCATATAGATACCCTGGAGGCGCTGAAAATGCCGGGTATTGCCTGTGTGCTCACCCACAAGGATGTGCCGGGCAATCGGTTTACCATGGCCGGTCAATCCTATCCCGAGCCCAGCCCCTATGACCGGTTGATCCTTGAACGCCTGGTTCGATATGTGGGGGATCCGGTTGCCATTGTGGCCGGCAGCACAATAAAAGAGGTGGAAAAGGCCCTCAAAAAGATACAGGTCTCCTATGAGGTATTGGAGCCGGTGCTGGACCCTGAAACGGCCCTGGATCATCCCAGTATTATACATCCTGAAAAGGACTACCATGTTAATTTTGACATTGGCAATGGGGTAAAAAAAAATTTATGCTGTTCCGGTGGGTTTGAAAACGGAGATACAGCGGCCCAATTTTTGGCAGCGGATGTCGTTGTGGACGAGGTCTACCACATAAAAGCCAACAGCCATGCCATGATGGAAACCTTCAGGACTTACACCTACCTGGACCACAATGGCAGGTTGACCATTGTCACCTCCACCCAGGTCCCCTTCCATATCCGGCGTATTGCCGCCAGAGCCCTGGGACTCCCCAAACAGAAAATCCGGGTGATCAAACCCAGAATAGGCGCAGGGTTCGGCGCCAAACAGACCCTGGTCAGTGAACTTTTCCCGGCCATTGTCACCCTCAAGACCGGCAAGCCTGCCAAAATTATTTTTGGCAGGAGTGAATCCTTCGCCGGCTCCACCAGCCGCCATGAAATGAAAATCAGGGCCAAAATCGGAGCGGACAAACAGGGAAAAATCCTGGCCATCCATCTTCATACCCTGTCCAACACCGGTGCCTATGGGGAACACGGCCCCACCACCGTGGGCCTGTCCGGCCACAAAACCCTGCCCCTGTACAACAAGGCCACTGCCGTTAAATTCAGCTACCAGGTAGTCTACACCAACACAATGTCCGCAGGGGCTTTCAGGGGGTATGGGGCCACCCAGGGAACCTTTGCCCTGGAATCGGCCATGAACGAACTTGCGGCCAAACTTTCCATGGACCCCTTAACCCTGCGGTTGAAAAACCTGCTGGAGGTCGGCGAAACTCTCACGGCCTACCATGGTGAGAAACTAAGCTCCTGCACCCTTCAAGCTTGCATACAAAAGGGCCGGGACATGATCGGATGGGAAAAAAAATACCCCCTTGTTCGGATCAGCGATACCAAGGTCAGGGCTTTGGGAGCGGCCATCACCATGCAAGGATCCAGCATTCCCAACATTGATATGGCATCAGTGGAAGTAAGGCTCCAGGACGACGCCTATTATACCCTGATGATCGGGGCCACGGACATGGGAACCGGGTGCGACACCATATTGGCCCAGATCGCAGCACAATGCCTTGAATGCGACCTGGACAAAATTATTGTCAATGGGGTGGATACCGACCATTCCCCCTATGATACCGGCTCCTATGCTTCCAGCACCACCTTTTTGACCGGCACGGCCGTTGTCAAAGCCTGTGAACACTTAAAAACCAAGATCATCCGGGAAGCCGCCATCCGGCTGAAGACAGACCCGGACACCCTGGAGTTTGACGGCACCAACATTTTCAATACCCATAAAAGCATTTCCCTTGGAAAGCTGGCCCAGAATCTCGTGGTGGGCGACGGCAATTGTCTAACCGCAACCGCGTCCCATTCAAGTCCGATATCTCCCCCGCCGTTCATGGCCGGGTTTGTTGAGATTGAAATGGATCTTGAAACCGGAAAAACCGATGTCATCGACTATGTGGGAGTGGTGGACTGCGGTACGCCCATAAACCCCAACCTGGCCCGAATCCAGACAGAGGGCGGTATTGTCCAGGGAATCGGTATGGCCCTGTTCGAAGATATCGCCTATGGAAAAACCGGAAAAATGATGAACACTTCATTCATGCAGTATAAAATCCCCTCCCGCCTGGATGTGGGAGATATCCGGGTTGATTTCCAAAGCAGCTATGAACCTGCCGGGCCCTTTGGGGCCAAATCCATTGGAGAGGTGGTCATCAACACCCCGGCCCCGGCCATTGCCCATGCCATTACCAATGCCTGCGGGATCCATTTAAGGACCCTTCCCATGACAGCTGAAAATATTCTCATGGAAATAGTCAAAAAAAGAAACCAAACGGACAAGAAGGAATAGACGGATTCCCCCCTATGGAAACCAAGAGAATCTCGAAACCGGGTAAGATGGCCGGCATTATCCTTGCCGCCGGCATGGGGACAAGGATGGGGACACAGGGATCCATTAAACAGCTTCTGCCCCTTGGAGGGCGACCCGTCCTGGAACGGGTAATCCAAAAAGGCCTGGCCGCAGGCCTTACCCCCTTGATCCTCGTACTGGGTCACCAGGCCAATGCCATTTTGCACAAGGTTATTGTGTCCCAGGCCCGGGTGGTGATAAATTCCCGGTACAAAAGCGGGGTCAGCTCTTCCATCCGGGCAGGCCTTGCGGCCGTTGGACCCCGATGTGAAGGGGCCATGTTTCTTCTGGGGGATCAGCCCCTGGTAGACGATGCCACTTTCAAAAAACTGATAACAGCTGCCTCCTGCCAAAAGATTGTTATTCCCACTTTCAAGGGAAAAAAAGGCAACCCCGTGATCTTTGGCCGCCATTTTTTCCCGGAATTAAACCGGCTCACCGGGGATATCGGCGGCCGCGTGTTGTTCAGAGCCCACCCTGGAAAAACGGTTGAAGTCCCGGTTGAAACCAACGCCATCTGTTTTGACCTGGATACGCCAAAAGATTATGAACGCCTTTGCCAACAGGAAAAAAAATAGAATGCAAATTATCCAGGCCCTTCCCCTGACAAAGAAAATGACACTTTGTTGTGTGGGAGCCGGGGGCAAAACATCCCTGATCTTTGCCCTGGCAAGGGAACTTGCCGCCCAGAACGGTTCCATACTGGTGACCACCACAACGGCTATGTTCCATCCGGACCAAGACAGTCAGCCCTATATCAAGCTGGTCATTGGTGATATCAACGCGCTTTGCCAATGCCCCCCAAAGACCGGACAGATCGTGGTGGCTGCCCAAAGCCATGATTCAAAAACCAATAAACTAAAGGGATATACCCCCGTAACGCTGGCAGAGGTGTGGAAAAATCATTCTTTTGATTTTATTCTCATTGAGGCCGATGGATCAAGAAGGCTGCCGATCAAAGCACCGGCCGACCATGAACCCGTCATCCCCGGCTTTACAGATATGGTGATCGGCTGTATCGGCCTGGACTGTCTGGGCAGGCCCCTGGACGGCCAAACCGTCCACAGGCCAAAAATATTTTCAGCCATTACAAAGCAAATCCCCGAAGGACCCATCGGTTCAGACCACATCCTCTCATTGGTGGCAGCTCCCCGGGGCCTCTTTAAAAACACTTCAAAAAATATGAAAAAAATTGTTTTCTTTAATAAAGCCGATACCACAGAACGGATTCATAAGAGTCGGGCCATGGCCAGGCGAATTCTCAAAGAATGCCCCGGGGTGGACGACTGCCTGGTCGCGTGTTTACAGAACACAAAAAATCCAATTTGTTGAAAATTGCCAGTGGACAAATGACCCTTGCATACCTAGGGTATAAGAGTATATAATTTTTGTTGATTCTTTTAAAATCACCATTTCAAGGGGCTGTTGTTGAAACTCATTCTTCCATATTTTAAAAAGAACTGGCAAAAAATTCTGGCAGGCATTCTCTGCATGATACTGGTGGACGGGGCCCAGCTCATTATTCCCCAGGTCATTAAACAAGCTGTGGATACCCTGGCCACAACCCAGATTGACCGATATATTCTGATGCGCCAATGCCTGCTCATCGCAGCCCTGGGGCTTGCCATGGCAATCTTGCGGTATGGGTGGCGAATATGGCTCATGGGAAGTGCCAGGGATGTGGAAAAAGGGATTCGCGATGATCTTTACCGCCAGGTCCTGGAGCTGGATATGTCCTATTTTGACCGGATAAAAACAGGGGATATCATGGCCCATGCCACCTCGGACATTGCCCATGTTCGCATGGCCTTTGGATTCGGTCTCATTGTTCTGGTGGATACCCTCCTTTTGGGAGGCACCACCATCGGCATTATGATCTGGACCGACCCGAAGCTGACAGCACTTGCCATGATTCCCATGCCTTTTTTAATTTTGTTCACCAAGCATCTGGGCAACAAAATGCACATCCTTCATAAAACAGCCCAGGAATCCTTTTCCCTGCTCACCGAACAGATCCGGGAAAGTTTTTTCGGTATCCGGGTGGTCAAGGTATTTAACTTTGAAAAAACCATTGAACAAAAGGTAAACCAGGCTTCCACCGA
This sequence comes from Desulfobacteraceae bacterium, assembly GCA_016743945.1. Lineage (GTDB taxonomy): Bacteria > Desulfobacterota > Desulfobacteria > Desulfobacterales > Desulfobacteraceae > NBML01. The sequence goes on along the minus strand of JADGFI010000001.1, from coordinate 635,291 downwards.
TTATTTTAAAAAAAACCTGAAACGGGCCTTTGTAAGCGCCCTGCTCCGCCCCATGCTGGGTCTTTTCTTTAACCTGTCCTCCTTGATCATTCTGTTCTACGGCGGATTTCTGGTCATGGAGCAGCGCCTGACTCCAGGGGAGTTGGTGGCCTTTCTTCAATACATGGGGGTACTGGCCTGGCCGATTATCGCCATTGGCTGGATGACCAATCTCTTTCAACGGGGCATGGCCTCCCTGAAACGAATCAATGAACTGCTGGATGCAAAGCCCTTGGTGCAATCCCCCCAATTTCCGGCCCGGCCCGTCACCATAAAGGGCAGGATCCGGTTTAACCAGGCAGGTTTTTCCCATGACCCGCAACAGCCGGTACTTTCCCATATCACCATGGATATCCAAGCCGGAAGCAAAATTGGGATCACAGGACCGCCGGGCAGCGGGAAGACCTCCCTTGTCCAATTAATTCCCAGACTTTACAACCTTACTGCAGGAAGTCTCTTCATTGATGACCATGAAATTTCCCGCCTGGACCCGGATCAGATAAGGGACCACATTGCCTTCATGCCCCAGGAAGCCTTTCTTTTCTCCGGCACTCTTGAGGAAAACATCCTCCTGGGACGCAAGATTGGAACAGAGCGCATCAACCAAATTATCCAGGCCTGCGACCTGACCACCACCATCAAGGCCATGCCCGACGGACTTGACACCCTGGTGGGGGAGAGGGGGGTAACCTTGTCCGGCGGTCAGAAACAGCGGGTGGCCATGGCCCGCACCCTGATCATTGATAAACCCATCATTATCCTGGATGATCCCATCAGTCAGCTGGATACCCAGACCGCCCAGACCATTATAGACCGGCTCAAGCGCATGAACCCGACGGCGACCTTTATCATCATTTCCCATCGGCTTGCAGCACTTTCTGCCTGTGACTGGATTTATATTTTGGACAAGGGCCTTATCACCGGCCAGGGACGCCATGGTGACCTGATCGAGTCCAACAAATTTTATGCGGATTCCTTCCGGGCCCAGCAGTTTGAGGTGCACCATGACACCTGATCCCCAAGCCGCAACGCCCACGGAAGAAAAGGAAATCAGACTTGGCAACATCACCCTTTTAAAATCGCTGTGGCCCTTTATCAGGCCCTATGCCTGGATGCTTTGCCTGACAACCCTTCTGGTCTTTGCTGTCACTTTTTTTGAACTGCTCATGCCCCTTTTAACCCAGAAGGCCTTTGATGGATTTATTCTGCCCGTGGGGTCTGAACCCGGGATAAATCTTGCAGGGTATAAAATCACCTCATTCACACGATTCTGCCTGATTTTTGCAGCTATTACCTGCACGGCCTTTGTCATTGATTTTTGTCAAACCCTTTTCATGGAATACACGGGCCAAAAGATCATATTGCGCCTGCGGTGCTCCCTGTTTGCCCATATGACAGGACTGCCGGTCTCCTATTATGATAAAAATTCCAGCGGCCGCCTGGTATCCCGAGTGGCAGGGGACATTGAAAACATGAATGAAATGTTCACCAGCGTCCTGGTCTTCATATTTAAAGACCTGGCACTCTTGATCGGAATTCTTGCGGTCATGTTTTTCCTCAATGTCCGGATGGCCGCAACCATTTCTCTCATCGTTCCTGTCATCATCATCGGTGTCCTGGTCTTTTCAAAAATTTTAAGAAATGCCTTCAGGACCATCCGGCAAAAAATTGCTGAAATCAATCACAGTTTTTCCGAAGGGATCACCGGCGTAAAAATCATCCAGACCACCGCAAGCAAGGGCCGGTTCGTGGAACGGTTTAAACAGCTCAACCAGGACCATTTTACCGCAGCCATGTTCCAGATCAAAATCTTTGCCATGTTCATGCCCTTTATCGGCTTTTTAAGCGTCATCAGCATTGCCGTCGTCCTCTGGGCAGGAAGCTTTGCCGTGATAGACCATACCCTGACCCTGGGCCAACTGGTTGCCTTTTTGAGTTATATAAAACTTTTTTTTCGGCCCTTGAGGGACTTATCGGAAAAATTCAACCTACTCCAGAACGCCCTGGCCTCGGCAGAACGGATCGTCCTGGTTCTTCAACAACCAAAGGCCCAAAAACGAACCACCAGAACCCGCAGCCCCCTTAACACCATTGAGGAGATAAAATTTGAATCAATCAATTTTTCCTATACCCCCAAAGAACCCGTCCTCAAACAAATAACGTTTTCCCTTAAAAAAGGAAAATCCATTGGCATTGTAGGGCAGACAGGATCTGGAAAAAGCTCCATCATCAACCTTTTGACAGGTTTTTACCAGCCCGATTCAGGACAGATCCTCATCAACGGTATCCCCCATAACTCAATGAATATCAAGGATATCCGGAGTAAAACGGCCATTGTGATGCAGGATCCCTTCCTTTTTTCCGGAACGGTGAGGGAAAATATAACCCCCCGGGCAGCTTTGTCATACGATATGGTGCCTGAAAATAGCGTTCTTGAATCCGCCCTGGGAAAAGCCAATTGCCACTTTTTATTTGAAAAATTTTCAGGTCTTGACACCCAAATCAGGGAAGGGGGACGCCCCTTTTCCTCCGGGGAAAAACAATTGGTCTGCATTGCCAGGGCCTTTGCCTTTGACCCGGATCTGATCATCTTTGATGAAGCCACCTCCTACATGGATTCCCAGTCAGAGCAACGCGTCCATGATGCCATGAAAAAACTCATGGCAGGCAGACTGTCCATCATCATTGCCCACAGACTTTCCACCATAAGAGAATGTAACCAGATTCTGCTGCTCAGGGAAGGAAAAATCAGAGAGCAGGGCTCTCACCAGCAATTGGTTGACCTTAAGGGGGAATACCATCACCTGCTGGAAAAAGAAATGATCTGAATCGGGTCCAATGCCTTCCCTTTTACACAAGCAAAAACATAATGCTTGACAGCTGACAGATTTTATTTTATTTGACAATAAATTTAATTAGCAGGCATGAAGCCTGCCATTAGAGTCACCTAAATATTACAAAAAAATGATCTAACCACGAAGGTTTGCGTTTCTCACGCTGGCTTTGCGTGGTTTTTTTATATGCCGGTTAGGATGGGTTAAAGCATTTGTGTTAAAAAAAAGGTTTATTATGGATAAAGATCCTAGAAAAAAAATCTGCATCATTGACGGCCAGGGTGGCGGCATTGGTTCTACCATTATCAAACGGATCAAAGAGCGGTTTGATGAAAAAGTAGAAGTGATTGCCCTGGGCACCAATGCCATTGCAACGGCTCAAATGCTCAAAGCAAGAGCAAACAAAGGCGCTTCCGGCAGTAATGCCATTGTACAGACCGTTAAAAAAGCAGACGTGATTATCGGGCCCATGGGTATTATCATGCCCCATGCCATGATGGGTGAAGTCACAGGGGAAATAGCAGAAGCTATCTGTCTTTCCAGTGCCCGAAAAGTACTTTTGCCCCTGACCCAGGAAAATATCGCCATTGTCGGTGTGACCGGGCTGCCGCTACCCCAACTGGTGGATGAACTCATTGATACTCATTTATCATTTCTAAACAAGGAGTAAAAAAATTATGTGTGAAGCAAATGCCTATATCATGGAAGAAAACAAGGAAAAACTTGTGATGGAAGCCGTGGACAAAGTCGAACCAGTTGAGGACGGCGTTCTTTTGGTCTCAATTTTCGGCGAACAAAAGTTTATCAAGGGACACATTTATTCCCTTTCCCTTGTGGATCACAAGATATATCTTAAAGCCCAATAGGGCAGGAGATTTCCTATCTAAATTCAACCAATTGGTCCAGGGAGTGGCGGCGACTGGGCGGCGGCTCCCCTGACCGATATCCCAATGTTACCAACACCGCCACGTCAAACTGTTGGGTGTCAATTTTCTGGATGGCCTCGACCCTGTCTTTTTCAACCCTTCCATGGAACAGGAATCGATCCCCATGGATGCGGCCGTGGTCATCATATTAGCAAGCCCTATATAGCATTGTTTGGCACAACAGCCAGGCCGAAGTTCTTGCCGGATATCATCGGCAGCACCAAAAATTTCCAGGCTCCCAGACCAAAAGATGTGGGATCAACCCAGCGCTGCTTGCTTTTTACCAACACCGCTTTTAGAGCATCCCAAAAATTTAATTTTCTTATGGTGAAACGAGGTATGATCTGGTAACTTTAAGCATAATCATAAAACCTTGGGTGCCAATGATTTTAAAAAAACAAATCATAAATCTTATCGCCTTCCCCCGGCAGGCGAAGAAAAGCGGAATTGCATATTTCCGCCAATGGCTGTTGCATTACCTGCTGCTCGGCTTTGCCATATTCGGTTTTATCGCCTATCTGCCCAGTATTTATTATTCTTTTGTTCATAGATTCTACGGCATTGCGTTCCTGGACACCCTCGTCCTTGGGGGTGTTTTTTTATTGGTGATGAAGCAGCAGATCTCCTTTTTCAATAAATCCCTGGGACTGCTTTCCCTGTTTTATATCCTTGGCGTGGGGTTGCTTATTTTTCTGGGCCCCAATGGGGCAGGTTTTCTATGGCTGCTCATGTTTTCCATTATGACAGGAGTCCTTCTGGGGGTAACACCTGCTTTGGTTTCCCTGGGGATCAACATTGTCACCCTGTTGGTCCTCAGCCTGTTTGTCCATAACCAGGCGTTTCCCTGGCTGCAACTGAAGTTGGATCCCTTGGCCATCTGGATTATCGTCGGAGTGAATTTTATTTGTATCAATGCCGTCGCGGCCCTTTCCGTTGCCTTTCTCATCAACAAAATCGGTCAAATGGTCCAGGCTGAAAAACAAGGACGTATCCGATTAGAAGATGAGATCCAAACCCGAATCCAGGCGGAAAAGAAAAACAAAGAGCTGCTCAGGAAACTGTATCATTCCCAAAAGATGGAGGCCATGGGCACGCTTGCAGGAGGTGTCGCACATGATTTTAATAATATTCTCGGGGCTATCCTTGGGTATGCAGAACTGTCCCTTCTGGACCTGGACAAAACCCATCCGGTCCATAAAAACCTTGAACGCATCTGTCAGGCCAGCGATCGGGGCAAGAAAATTGTCCATCAGATTATGGCCTTCAGCCGGCAGACCCCTTCCCATAAGGAGACCTGTGATCTTTGCCAAATTATCCGGGAATGTATTAATTTTTTCAAAATTGGTCTCCCCGGCACCATTGAACTGACCACGACCCTCCCCGACACTCCCCTTCCCGTTTTGGCTGACAAGACAAAACTTTTCCAGGTTATCATGAACCTGTTGACAAACGCCATGCACGCCATTGAATTAGACCATGGGGAAAAAAAGGGAAAAATTTCCCTGGGTTCACATTTTTTTCCCATTGCCCAAAAAAAATCTGAATACAAGTCTCTGGAACCTGGAAATTATATCAGACTGACAGTGAAAGATACCGGTTGCGGCATTCACGAAAACGAGATTCCCAGAATTTTTGAACCCTATTTTACCACAAAAAAAATCGGCAAAGGAACGGGCATGGGATTATCCATTGTCCACGGCATCATCCGGGACCATGGCGGAGAAATTATGGTATCAAGCGTGCCAGGTAAAGGGAGTTGTTTCATGATCTATCTGGCCTGTCATATACCCCTCAATAATATGGTAAAAACTATGGAAATAGAAAAGGATCTTAAGGGAAAGGGAACCATCCTCTTTGTTGATGATGAACCAGAGCTGGTTGAGATTTACACCCAATTTTTAAAAAACTTCGGATACCGGGTGATGGGGTTTACAGATCCTCTGTCGGCAAAGGAACAATTTAAAAAAACGCCGGATGTTTTTGATATCGTAATCACCGATAAAAAAATGCCGGACATGACCGGTGACCGCCTGGCAATTGCCATCAAAAAAATAAAGCCCTGCATTCCGATAATTCTTTGTTCCGGATTTACAGAGGTATCCGATAAAAATATTTTTGACAGGGTTTTGACAAAACCCGTCAGCAACAAGTTGCTGGCAGAACAAATCCAAAGCCTAGTGGCTGCAGCAAAAATTTAAGGACTGCAAAGTTTATACCCGGTTGGCACCCAGCGAAAGCCGGATCATTTCCCCGGGATGATCCGGTCCTGCCACATGCAAGACGATTCCGGAACCATTTAGACCCTTGGCCACTTCAATGGCCGCTTTTTTTGGACAATTATTCTCCTCGCTCAAATGGGCAAGAATCACATGCTGCAGTATGGGTTTAACTGGATCCAACTCCTGTCCCAGGATCTCTGTTAAAAGCGCCCGGGTATCCATGTTGGACAGATGCCCTGTTCTTGATTTTACCCGCTGTTTTAAAAACCAGGGATAGGAACCATTGAGAAGCATCTCGGGATCATGGTTGGATTCTATATAAAGTACCTGGCAATTCTTTAAATGCTCCTTGACAAGCTCTGTGACAATGCCAAGGTCCGTGGCGATACCAATTTTGTTTTCCCCAAAGGACAGGGTCAACCCGGCAGGATCTGTGGCATCATGGGAAATTGAAAAAGGCGCCACCTGCAACTGATCAAGGCAAAAAGAGGTGCCGCATTCAAAAAAATTAACCAGGTCTATTTTTCCCAGATTTTTGCAGGCGGCATAGGTTTGGGGGGTGACATAGACCGGGATATTGAACCTGCGGCTCAATATCCCGGCCCCTCTCACATGATCGGAATGCTCATGGGTAATGATGATACCGTCAAGCTGTTCCGGTGTTTGCCCCACCAAGGTGAGGCGTTTTTCAATTTCAACACCGGACAGTCCTGCATCCACTAATACGGCAGTTTCCGGAGTGGAAACAAATACACAGTTCCCCTTGCTGCCGCTGGCAAGGGGACAAATTCTAAAAGTGTTATTTTGCTTCATCTTTTAAAGCTGCTTTGTAACTCAGCTTGACTTTTCCATCCCGTGTAATGTCCAGAACCTTTACACTGATAATCTCGCCTTCCTTTACCACATCTGTAACCTGTTTGACTCGATGCTCAGCCAGTTCTGAAATATGAACCAGACCGTCGGTTCCGGGCTTGATATTAACAAAGGCACCAAAATCAGTTATTTTTACCACTTCACCCTGGTAGATGGCACCAATTTCAGGATCCATGGCAATATCAGATACCATTTTTACGGCCGCATCAGAATCTTCCTGGTTTTCAGCGGCAATCTTTACAATACCTGAATCATCCACCTCAAGAACCGTATTGGTTTCCGACTGAATCGCACGAATCACCTTGCCGCCAGGTCCGATGATGTCCCGGATCTTGTCTTTATTTATCTGGATGCTCACAATTTTGGGGGCAAGGGGAGATAGATTTTCCCTTGTTTTATCAAGGGTTTTCATCATTTCATCCAGGATATGAAGCCGACCACCCCGGGCCTGGCTCAGGGCTGTTTCCATGATATCCTTGGAAAGTTCTTTGATCTTGATATCCATCTGAAGGGCGGTAATACCCTCGGTGGTACCGGCTACCTTGAAATCCATATCTCCGAAATGATCTTCATCTCCCAGAATATCGGACAGGATAACGGTTTTATCCCCATCCTTTACAAGGCCCATGGCAATCCCGGAAACAGGCGCTTTAATCGGCACCCCGCCATCCATGAGGGCCAGTGTGCCGGCGCAGACCGTTCCCATGGAAGAACTTCCATTGGATTCCATGACTTCCCCCACCAACCGAATGGTATATTCAAAATCTTCGGCCAAAGGGAGGATTCTATCGAGTGCTCTATGGGCCAGATCGCCATGGCCAATATCCCTGCGGCTGGGACCACCCGCCCGTTTGACTTCACCCACCGAAAAGGGAGGGAAGTTATAGTGGAGCATAAAGGCCCGGGTGGTATCCCCATTGTTCAGGGTTTCGATACGTTGCTCGTCCCTGCCGGAACCAAGGGTTAAAACACCCAGTACCTGGGTTTCACCCCGGGTAAAAAGAGCAGATCCATGGAGTCTTGGCAGGCAGCCGGCTTCGCAGTCAATTTGGCGAATCTGATCAAAAGCCCTACCATCGATCCGCTTGTCTTCGGTCAGAACAATGTTACGGCTGACAGATTTTACGGCTTTGCTGAATGCCTCCTTGACCTCGTCGATCTGATCCGGGTATTCATCCGTAAAATGCGCCTTTACCTCTTCTTTTAGAAGGCCCAAGGCCTTGGCACGTTCTATTTTTGTTTTGATCTGAACCTTTTCATGGATCTTGTCTGAGGAAAAAGCGATAACTTTTTCTGCCAGGGCCTCATCTTTTACCGGTGGGACAAAGACTCTTTTTTCTTTTCCAAGGGTATTTTTCAGTTCAACCTGGAGATCAATGAGGGGCTGCATGGATTCGTGACCAAAAAAGATGGCATCCAGCATATCTTTTTCAGATACGATATTGGCACCGCCTTCCACCATGACCACACCGGTTTTGGAACCGGCAACGGTCAGATCAATATCACTGAGATCCATCTGTTCTGGGGTGGGGTTGGCAATAAACTGCCCATCCACCCGGCCAACTTTTATACCGGCAATGGGGCCGTTAAAGGGAATATCAGATATTTCAAGGGCAGTGGAAGCTCCCACCATGGCCAAAACGCCGGGATCACAAAGTTTGTCCGTGGACAAAACAGTGGCAATCACCTGGGTTTCAAAATTATACCCCGGTTCAAATAAAGGTCTGATGGGCCGGTCAATCATCCGGGCTCTCAGGGTTTCGTTCTCCGAAGGCCGACCAATTTCCCGTCGAAAATAATTGCCCGGAATTCTACCGGCAGCATAAATCCGCTCCTGGTATTCAACTGTAAGGGGCAAAAAGCTAACTTCTCTTGGGTTCTTGGCCGCCACGGCAGTGACTATTACCCTGGTTTCTCCGTACTGTACAATAACGGATCCGGATGCCTGTTTGGCAATTTTACCGGTGGTGATGGAAAATTCTTTTCCGCCGATGGTTGCTGTTCTAGTTTGTTCCATAATTTCTCCTAATAATAAAAAAGGCAGAGACCCTGAGATACCTTAGAAATAATAAACCCGCATCTTTGCAATCAAACCACTGCTTGATGGCAAACATGCGAACTTATTTAAAAGCATCCCAAACGACCGCCGCCCCCAGTTAAAAATAAATTCAACACATACACAATTGGTCAATATACAATTAATTAATATTAACCAACGTAAAAACACAGAACCGATTTTTGACCCGAAAAAAGTCAAAAACCGGTTCATGGTCATTTTACCTTCTAAGTCCGAGTCTTTCAATCAAAGAACGGTATCTGTTTATATCTTTTTTCTTCACGTAGTCCAGAAGGCTTCTGCGCCTTCCAACCAAAATCAGAAGACCCCTTCTTGAATGATGGTCTTTTTTATGAATTTTAAGATGCTCAGTAAGATAGCTGATACGGTGGGTTAAAATTGCCACCTGTACTTCGGGTGAGCCGGTATCGGACTCGTGGAGCTTGAAGCCCTCAATCATTTCCTCTTTGTTCTCTGCTAGTAAAACCACTTTTGGTCTCCTTTGTCTGGAATAAATAAAACATGGTATAAATGCTGCTCTTTTTAACCGCCCTTTAATCCGATATTCCATTCAGAAAAAAAAGATGCCACAAAAAAAGGACAACACAGGTAAAATACCATTACAAATATGTATAACCTAACGTAAGTATCAGTTAACCTGAAAAAACGCAACAATAATTATAGAGGAGGCCCTCTTTGTCCGGCTCCAGGAGAGCCAGCAATTTATCTGAAAAATCCACCACTTTGATAAAAGGAGCCGGGACAAGTGCCGGGGGAAGTAAGGGCAAAATTTCTTGCTTGGACAGTTTCTGGCCGTAAGATATTTTCTTTTCAAGAAGAATATCGGCCTGGACGCTGGGCAGGAATGAGAGACAGTCTGACATGGGAAGAATATAGGGCTCAATCTCTTGTGGCGTCATTTTTTCCAGGTCGCCAAGTTCAATGGCAGTGTTCAGATCAAAGGCGCTGGAGCGTGTCCGGCAAAGACCTGCCAAATGGGCCCCGCAATTGAGTTTTTTCCCCATATCATAGGCCAGACTGCGAATATAGGTACCCCCCGAGCAATGAACATCCATCTCAAACTCGGGAAGATCCATGCGCTGAACCGATATCGAATAAATTTCTATATTCCGGGGGGGCTTTTTGATCATCTCACCCTTGCGGGCCAACTTATAGAGAGGCTGTCCCTTATGCTTCAAGGCGGAAAAACTGGGAGGTATCTGCTCCTGGCTGCCTGCGAATCCTGCGACTACCTGCTGGACCTCTTCAGGCAATATGGCATTCACCACCCCTGGATCTGCCTCAAAAATAGTTTTCCCCGTACAATCGTAGGTGTCGGTTTCAACCCCCAGGGTCACTCTGGCGGTATAGTGTTTGCTGCCATTGAGAAAAAATCTGGATATCCTTGTGGCCTTTTGGACTGCAAGGAGTAAAAGCCCGGTTGCAAAGGGATCCAAGGTGCCGGTATGGCCGATCTTTTTAACGCCCAGCACCCGTTTTACCCTGGCCACCACCCCGGCAGAGGATATCCCCGCCGGTTTATTAATTGCTAAAATACCATCTTTCATTTAAATTTCGCCGACGAGGGGGGGGGGTTATCATTCCCCGGAGGAATCCGGATCAACGAGATCTTCGGTTTCCCCAGGGATCTTGGAATCGAGTGGTTTGGCATCGGAATCTGCGGCAGCCTGGATCAAGGCATCCATTCGTGAAGCTTTATCAAAGGAATCGTCATAAAAAAACCGCAACTCCGGCATAAATCTAAGGCCCAGTTTCGGGGCAATGTTCTTTTTAATATACCCCTTTGATTCCTTAAACCCTTCCATGGCTTCGGCAATTTTTTTCTTGCCGCCAAATACGGCGACATACACATCGGCTATCATAAGGTCAGAGGTAAGCCTGACACCTGTGATGGTCGCCATTTCAAGCTTGGGATTTTGCATCTTTTTTCTCAAAAGATCCGTAATCGCCACCTGGATCCTGCCGGAAATTCTATCTGCTCGTGTATAGGGTTTCATTGTTTGCCTTACTCACCCTTATATTTTCTTTCTTCGACTTCATAACACTCTATGGCATCGTCTATCTTGATGTCATTGTATTTTTGAAGACCGATTCCACACTCAAAGCCCTGGTCCACTTCTTTGACATCATCCTTAAACCTGCGCAGAGAGGAAAGTTCGGTATCACATTTAATGACACCGTCCCGAAGAAGACGAACCTTTTTACCCCGGACCATTTTACCCTCTGTAATGCGGGACCCTGCGATGGTTCCCATCTTTGGGACTACAAAAGTCTCCCTCACTTCGGCCCGGCCGATAATGATCTCGTGGAAGGTGGAAGGCATCATGCCGTCCAGAGCTGCCTTGATATCATTGATAACATTATAAATAATGTCATAGAACCGCATGTCCACATGTTCATCCTTGGCCATTTTACGGATCTGGGGGGAGGGCCGAACGTTAAACCCGATAATAATAGCATCGGAAACGGCTGCCAGTGCCACGTCGGATTCATTGATAGTTCCGGCACCGGAATGGACAATTTTAATATCCACTTCTTCCTTGGCAAGGTCTTTAAGCGAATCGTTCAAGGCTTCAATGGAGCCTTGGACATCTGCCTTGACAATAAGCTTAAGCTCTTTAACTTCAGCAGATCCCAGGTTTTCAAACATTTTTTCAAGGTTGACACGGCTCTTTTTGGCCAGTTCCTTGGCCCGCTGTTTCTGCATTCTGTGGGAGGCAATCTGTTTGGCTTCCTTGTCGGAATCCACTGCGGTAAATTCATCTCCGGCATCGGGTACGCCGGTAAGCCCCACAATTTCCACAGGGGTACTGGGCCCGGCGGCATCAATTCGAACCCCGGAATCATCAATCATGGCCCGGATACGACCGGAATGCAGGCCACATACGATGGGATCCCCGTCCTTTAAAGTGCCTTGTTTCACCAGAACCGTGGCAACAGATCCCCTGCCGACATCCAGCCTTGATTCCACCACATATCCTGTGGCCTTTCGATTGGGGTTTGCCTTAAGTTCAAGCACTTCGGACTGGAGAAGAACCATTTCAAGCAATTCGTCAATCCCTTCACCTGTTTTAGCGGAAACCTTTACAAAAATAACGGTCCCTCCCCATTCTTCGGCCAACAAATCCAGTTCTGACAGCTCCCGCATAATCCGGTCGGGATCTGCACCCACCTTGTCCATCTTGTTCACCGCCACAATCACCGGCACACCCGCTGCCTTGGAATGATTAATGGCCTCTATGGTCTGGGGCATGACACCGTCATCTGCCGCAACAACAAGGATAACAATATCCGTTACCCTGGCGCCCCTGGACCGCATGGCGGTAAAGGCGGCATGGCCCGGTGTATCAAGAAAAGTAATCCGGCCGCCATTGGGGCTTTCAACATTGTAAGCGCCAATATGCTGGGTAATACCTCCGGCTTCACCGCTGGTAATCTTTGACGTCCGGATGACATCCAGCAATGAGGTCTTTCCATGATCGACATGACCCATAATCGTAACAACCGGCGGGCTTTCAATCAAATCTTCCTCGGCATCCTCGGCCGTCTTGATCTGGAGGAGATCTTCCTCATGGGAGTTTGCCTTTTCCACTTCAAAATCGAATTCAGTGGCCACAAGAGTTGCCGTTTCAAAATCAATGGTCTGATTCACCGTGGCCATGACCCCCATGCCCATCAATTTCACAATCATCTCATTGGCCTTGATTCCCATCCGTTTCGCAAGTTCCGAAAGCTCTATGGCCTCATCAATCTTAATCCGTCGCTTAATGGCCTTGGGCGTTGTAATCTGGGTTTTCTGGAAATTTCCTTTTTTGCCGCCACGGAGTTCTTTCTTACCCCGTTTTTTCCGGCCCCGGGTGTACAAGGCATCCCCTTCAACAACTGATTTTTGCTTGCGGCTTTTACGTTTCCCTGCAAATTCAGACACCGGCGGGAGTTCCCGTCGCCTGCTTTTCTTTCTGAGACTGGGGTCACTGGACGGCTGCACGGCCATATCCGGCCCGGGAGCAGCGGCATTAGTGCCTGGACGGGCTGACGCGGCAGGTCTTTGCTGTCCAGGTCTTTGCTGTCCAGGTCTTGACTGTCCAGGTCTTGGCTGCCCAGGTCTTGGCTGCGCTGGTCTTTGTTGCGCCGGCCTTTGTTGCGCCGGCCTTTTGTCAGCATAACCAGGACGAGCATCCCCTCTAGCCCCCGGACGTTTTTTTTCTTCCGGTGATTTTAATTTCCTTAAATTCTCAAGAACTGCAGGGTCAGCAATTCTCACTATTTTGGCCGGGGCTGACTTGCGTTTTTTCTTCTTCTTTTTATCTTCTGCGGAGGCATCTTCTGATTTAGCGTCTTCTGATTTAGCACCTTCTACTTCCACCTCTTTTGCTTCAATCGATTCTGCTTTTTTTGCTATCACTCCCTCGTCGCTCTCTTCAGGGGCAGGCTCCGGCATCACGATTTCCGCGCCAGACGATTTCGCAGTTGAGTCTTCCGGAACGTCCTTCTTGGATTCCGGGTCCTTATCTGCACCCAAAGCATCAGTCGCCTTTTTATCCGCAGCTTTGGCCTTAGTAATGACTGGCTTTGCCGCTTTCTCCATTACTGGTTCAGGCGGTGTTTCCGTGACCACCTGAACCGGCCTTACAATTTTTGCAGGTGTTGCAGTTTTCACCTTGGGCTTGGCAATTTTCTTTTCTGATTTAGCACTCTTAGGTTCAATCACTTCTTCACCCTCATTTTGATCGAACTTTTCTTCTGGCTTCTCTTCTGGCTTTTCCTTTGATTGTTCCCTTGGAATTTCTTTAACGGAAGCCTCGACTTTGCTGGCAGGCGTCACTTCTTCAGTGACTGCATCTGCCATATCACCTGTTGAATCAACCGCTAATTCATCCGGGGACTCATCATCAAATTCTTCCTCGTGGGATTGTCTTCTCCGGCGGATGACAGCAGTTTTTACCTTCACATCATCTTTCTGTTTCTTTTTACCAAACAGGCTTTTTTTAATTGCAGCGACCGCACTATTTTCCAGAGAACTCATGTGGCTTTTAACTTCGATTTTCAGTTCCTTCATTTTATTAAGAAGCGCTCTGTTTGTCATGTTCAGATCTTTAGCTAACTCATATACTCTGACCTTCACCATTCGTTGCCCCCAGTAATCCTCTTTTAATATTTTTTTCTCTTGCCTGCTGCCTGCTTCATTTACAATCTACTTTTCAGCGTCTTCCATCTCATCATCCACTGCAGTCGCTTCGGGATCTTCAAGATCTTCGATTGCAGCGTCAGTCTGCTCTTCTGCCAGACGTTCCTGCTCTTCTGCCAGACGTTCCTGCTCTTCTGCCAGACGCGCTTGCGCTCTATCTTCCCGCTCCTGCTTTACCGCCAAACGCTCTTGTTCAAGAATCTGCCCTGCCTCTTCAATAGTGGCCTGGGCATCCTCGGGAAGAATATCCATCACAGAGACAAGGTCTTCCACGGGTGTTTCCGAAATATCCAAAACAGATGCATATCCGGCTTTGAACAAGTTTTCAGCCATGGCCATTCCCACATTACTCAATTTCATCAGGCTGTCATACCCTTGTTTGACCTCGCGACTATACTCTTCTTCACTTGTCACTTCCAGGTGCCATCCGGTAATTTCACAAGCCAGGGAAACATTTTGCCCCCCCTTGCCAATGGCAATGGAAAGGTATTCATCATTAACGATCACTTCCATGGATCTGTTATCTTCATCAATGATAACCCGGGCAATCTCAGCCGGAGAGAGAGCATTACAGACAAACCTGGCAATATCCGGGCTCCACTGCACAATATCGATTTTTTCGCCCCTCAATTCCTGGACAATGCTCTGGACCCGATTGCCCTTCATGCCCACACAAGCGCCCACAGGATCCACATCAGAATCAATTGAAGAAACCGCTATTTTTGCCCTCAGACCCGGCACCCTGGCCGAGGCCCGGATGGAAACAATTCCTTCGGCCACCTCGGGCACTTCGGTTTTGAACAATTCCGTTAAAAATTCGGGATGGGTTCTGGAAAGAATAATCTGGGCACCCTTTGATTCTTCAAGCACATCCTGCACATAGGCCCGGATTCGATCCCCTCGTTTATAATTTTCCTTGGGCATCTGATCTCTGGGTCTTAAAATAGCTTCGGCCTGACCCAGGTTGACCACAAGATTGCCCCGATCAAATCGCTGGACAATTCCGTTAATAATTTTACCCTGTTTTTGGATAAAATTGTCATAGACCGCATTTCTCTCGGCTTCCCGCATTTTTTGGATAATAACCTGCTTGGCTGACTGGGCCGCTATACGGCCAAAATCTTCGGTATCGATTCGGATACCGAGACTATCACCGATTTCACATTCCGGGTCATATTCATACCCGTCTTCCAGCGTCAACTCGCTATCGGCATATTCAACTTCAGCAACAACCTCTTTAAAATGGAACACCTCAACATCGCCACTCTTTTCATCATAATGAACCTCGATATCCGCCCGGGGCCCGATTTTCTTTCTTGCAGCAGAAACAATGGCCTCTTTGATTGTGGTGATGAGTATTTCCGCATCAATACCCTTTTCACGGCTTACCTGGTCAATTACCCTTTTAATATCTGTGATAAACATGTTAAGCGTTCTCCATATTACTGACCTGAAAGCATTGCTTTGCTGATCATAAGGTCTGCTATTTCAACTTTTTTACCATCAACTGCAATTACGACAGAATCATCATTTGTCTTCTCAAGAACTCCAGTAAACTTTTTCTGTCCTTCAATTGCCTCGTATGTTTCTATTTTTATTATCTCACCTGTAAACCGATAAAAATCTTTTTTTTGGTTTAAGGGCCTCTTTGGTCCCGGGGAGGAAACTTCAAGCCGGTATCTGCCCATGCGCGTAAGCTGAATATCGATCAAATCCCCCAACTGCCGACTGACCAGAACGCAATCATCCATGGTAATCCCGTCTGGTTTATCAATATAAACCCTTACCATTGCTTCTACGTCCGAAGGAATACACTCGACATGCACAAGTTCAAGGCCTTCATCCTGACACAGGGGCAGTGCAACCGCCCTGATTTTTCCCGCCAGCGTCCCCGCATCATCTTGTTTTCCAATGCCCATAAACCTGGTAAAACTCCTTCTAATTTTACACATCCCAAAATACAAAAACGGGCAGATGCCCGTTCCTAGTAATACAACTTTAACAAAATCCTCACCCCAAAATACCGGTTCAGATCATATCTTTACCTCACTAAATGGAACCACCTGCCATCCTCCAAAAAAAAGATGGAGCGGGCAACGAGACTCGAACTCGCGACATCAAGCTTGGGAAGCTTGCACTCTACCAGCTGAGTTATGCCCGCATTAGCAGCACAATATAACAACCACCATCTCTTTTGTCAACACCCCATTTTACTCGGGCAAATCTGCTTTAAATTTATCCAGAAGGTTCGCTGACATATGGGTATGAACTTTTTTAATATTTTTCTCTGTCAAGGTTTTGTTGGCTGACCTATAAACAACCCGAAAAGACAAAGATTTTTTCTTTTCTTCCAGCGGGCGTCCTTCAAACACATCGAAAAGAAAATAATCCTCAACAAGCGCTTGCTTTTCAGCAAACGTTTTCATCTGCCCAAGAATGGCACCCACTTCAATTTCCTTATCCACAATAAAGGTCATATCCCTTGAAACAGAGGGAAACCTCGGCAGGGGGATGGCCTGGATGGATTCAGGCATCAAATTTAAGAGCATGGCCAGGTCAAGATCAAAGACATAGGCATCCTGCTTAAGCCCGTAATTTTTCAACACATGGCCATCAATTTTTCCCAGGGCACCAACCACTTTATCCGCTATTTTCACAATGGCCCCAAAACCTTGTTCAAAATAGGGACAGACACCCGCCTCAATTTTCAAAAAAAGGACATCTGGAATCATCAAATCCCTCAGCAACCCTTCCACAACCCCCTTCAGGTCAAAAAAATCGACCCCGTCTTTTTTGGAAAACCAGGATTGCTCCGTACGGTTGCCGGTTATAAGACCGGCAACCATCTCTCGCTCCTCGGGCAATTTTCCTTTTTGGGTTGCAAAGAAAACCTTGCCAATTTCAAAAATTTTTATGGAATCAGACTGTTGGGCGTTATTCCGCTTCATGGTTTCAAGCAACCCAGGAACCAGGGAAGTTCTCAACACAGACATTTGGTCCGAGATGGGATTTAAAATCGTTTCCACGGATCTTCTCGGATCGGCATGGCCCAATCTCAACCGGTCACAGGATTCTTCATGGATAAAATTATAATTAATGGCTTCATAAAAAGAAAACCCGGGCAAAATCTGCCGAATTTTCTCCCTGAGCAATAATATAGGGGCCAGAACCTTTCCCTTGGCAGGCACCAGGGGATAGCTGGTCTTGATATTATTGTATCCCCATAGACGGGCCACCTCTTCAGACAGATCTTCCGGCCGCACCACGTCCACTCTAAAGGACGGGACAAAAACCTTTAATTGGTTCGTTCCTGTTTGCTCAACCGCAAATTCAACCGAACGTAAAATTTCCCCAATGGCCTCGCAGGAAAAATCAGTCCCCAAACGTGTATTCAAGGCATCTGTACCAAGACAAATCGTTGTGGATTCTGACTTTAGAGGATGCTCATCAATAAAATCTTTTGCAATGGACGCGCCACAGATATCGGCCATTAAGGAAACCGCCCGTTTCATTGCATAGAGCGTCCCCTCAGGGTCCACCCCCCGTTCAAATCTATGGGAGGCATCGGTTGCAATCCCGGTCCTTTTAGCGGTTTTGCGAATGGAAATGGGATTGAAATAGGCACTTTCTACCAGAACACGGGTTGTGGCAGCGGATATCTCCGAGTTTTCACCCCCCATAACCCCGGCCAGGGCCACAGATCGTTCTCCATCACAAATCATGAGCATTTCCGGCTCAAGGGTGTGCGCTTTGCTGTCCAGAGTGGTAAAAGCGATGTTTTTCCCCGCCTTTTGAACAATAATTCTCCCTTCGGCCAGGTTATCAAAATCAAAAGCATGGAGAGGCTGTCCGGTTTCAAGCATGACAAAGTTGGTCACATCCACCACATTATTTATGGGGGTCAACCCAACGGCTTCCAGCTTCTGACACAGCCAGAAGGGGGACGGGCCCACTTTAACATCAAAGAGCATTCCAGCACAATACCGGGGACAAAGATCCGGATCCACAATCGTCACGCTTGCATGGTCATGGATGGAGTCTGTCATTTTTTCCTGGGGCAGAACAACTTCCGGCAATACAACCCGCCCCATGGGTTCGGTAAATCCCCCCACCTCCCTTGCAACCCCGATCATGCTCAGACAATCCGGCCGATTGGGCGTCAAATCAATTTCAAAAACCGTATCAGAAAGGGCCAACGCCGTTTCCAGGGGAGTTCCCGGCACGAGACCGTCTTCAAGATCCATTATACCGGAAGCATCGACCGCAAGCCTCAGCTCTGATCCACTGCAAAGCATACCCCCGGAGCGTTCCCCCCGAAGTTTGCTTTTTTTAATTTTTAAATCTCCGGGCAGCACTGCACCAGGAAGGGCACAGGCAACCGTCATCCCCTGCCTTACATTGGGCGCACCACAAACAATCTGAACCGGTTCATCCCCTCCAACATCAACCATGCAGCAAGAAAGCGTGTCTGCATTGGGATGCTTTCGAAGCTCATCCACTCTTGCCACCACAACATTGCCCAGATAATCATACAAACTTTCAACGGAATCAACTTCAAGTCCCGCCATGGTAAGCCTGTCAGAAATGTCCTGGGGATCGAGATCAACGGGAATGTATTCTTTTAACCAGCTTAAACTGACTTTCATATTAAAACTGCCCTAGAAAACGAAGATCGTTTTCATAATATTTTCTAATATCATCAATACCATACTTGAGCATGGCCATCCGTTCTATACCAACACCAAAGGCAAACCCGGTGTAAATATCTGTATCATAACCGACATTTTCAAACACCGCCGGATGAACCATCCCAGACCCCAAAACCTCAAGCCATCCTGTTTTAGAACAGATGCGACACCCCTTGCCACGGCACATCACGCAGCGGATGTCAACTTCGGCACTGGGCTCGGTAAAGGGGAAAAAGCTGGGCCGAAACCGCAGGGAAGTGTCTTTGTCAAAAAACTGATGAACAAAGGTGGTTAAAATCCCCTTAAGATCACCAAAGGAAATATTTTTATCCACCATCAACCCTTCGATCTGATGGAACATGGGGGTATGGGTCAAATCGGAATCACACCGAAATACCTTGCCCGCAGAAATGATACGCACCGGCGGATCTGTTTTTTCCATAGCCCTGGGTTGGGAAGGGGAGGTGTGGGTTCTTAAAACAATATTGTCCGACACATAAAAGGTATCCTGCATATCCCTGGCAGGATGATATTTCGGAATATTCAAGGCCTCAAAATTATAATAATCTGTTTCAACCTCAGGGCCTTCTGCAATATCAAACCCCAACCGCATAAAGATACCGCTGATCTCATTTAAAACCTGGGTAATGGGGTGCAACGAACCTCTTTGTGGCATACGACCAGGAAGGGTCACATCGATTCCGGCACCCTCATTTTCAGCGCCTGCTTGAAGAGCGGAAGCCGCCTGCTGAATCAAGGATTCAAGCTTTACCTTTAACAAATTGGCATTCTTTCCAGCATCCGGACGATCCGCCTCGGGAAGGGATGAGATATTCCTCAAAAAACCGGTCAGCTCCCCCTTCCTGCCAAGATAGCGGGTGGACACCAGCTCAAGGGACTCAGCAGACTCGGCTCGTTCGATACTCTCAAGGGCCTCTTTTTCAATATCAACAATACTGTTTTGCAAAATACCCCCAGTCTAATTTAACCGGGCAGTTGCCTGGGATGCCAACTGGGAGAAACCAGCAGGATCACAGATGGCAAGATCTGCGAGTACCTTACGGTCCAGCTCACAACCAACCAGCTTGAGACCATTCATAAATTTAGAATAGGAAAGATCATTCATCCTTGCACCAGCATTAATCCTGACGATCCAAAGTTTCCTGAACTCTCTTTTCCGGACGCGCCTGTCCCGGTATGCATACATCAATGCTTTATCAACTGCATCTGCAGCTGTTCTGTACAATTTACTTCTACCGCCTCTAAACCCTTTTGCAAGTTTCAGGACTTTATTTCTACGCCTATTTGCTTTAAATCCTCTTTTAACTCTCATCTACCTAACTCCTCACTATATCTTGGATTCCGAATTAATAACCCCAAACTTGTACACGGGTAATCCGGAAAATAATTTAGCCATTGGGCAACATCCGTCTGACTGCTTTTAGATTAGACTCATCAACCATCTGATCCTGACGCAAAGACCGTTTTCGTTTGGTCGTTTTTTTTGTCAGAATATGACTGGCATGGGATTTACGGAATTTGTATTTCCCAGATCCTGTTTTTTTAAACCGTTTTGCTGCGGCCCTACATGTTTTAATTTTAGGCATTTAACCTCTCCTGTGTTGCAATTTACTAAAAAAAATAGAAGGTGGTATAAAATATATACCACCATATATCACATTATGTATGTCATAACCGTCTGCTACTTTGAACTAACCGGTTTAAACTAAAAGGACAAAAACTAACCCTTAGGCCCAAGCAGCATTGTCATCACCCGACCTTCAAACTTGGGGGGCTGCTCAACCACCGTAAATTCCTCGGTCAGACTGACAATTTTTCCCAAAACAGCATTGGCCTGCTCCCGGAGCATGAACTCTCTTCCACGGAAAACCAACGTAATCTTAACTTTATCATTTTTACTGATAAATTTTTCAATATGCCGAACCTTGGTTTCAAGATCATGATCATCTGTTTTAGGACGCACCTTTATTTCCTTGATCTGAGAACCTCGCTGCTTTCTCCTGGCGTCCTGTTTTTTCTTGGTAAGTTCATATTTAAACTTTCCATGATCCATGATCTTACAGACAGGCGGATTGGCATCTGGAGACACTTCAACCAAATCCATATTGCTATCCGAGGCTATCTGCAATGCCTCAGCAATGGGCAAAACCCCAATCTGTTCGCCGTCAGAACCGATCACACGCACCTCAGTGGCCCTGATCCCCTTATTCACGATTGTCTGATCCTGTCGTCCTCGTTTATTAGATATTTTCACACCTTCCGCTTTAGCACGCCTCCCTAATGTTCATCAATAGTATAAGTAAGTATAACCTTGTAATTATAACGGCTTGCTCTAAGAAATGCAAGTATTATTTATTTCTCTGTTGATGATCGGTTTTGTTCCAGAGTATACGCTTCCAAAAAACTGTCTTTCCAGTAAAGGTTTGTCCCTTTATTAAAAAATTTATAAAAAAGATCAAGACTTTTTTCCCGCAGCACACCGGGGACCACCTCTATCTTTGCATCTTTATATAGGGGTGCCATTGAAGACAAGTCACAGCTGGTCCCACCCCCCATGGGGTCTTCATAGGCATAAACAATTTTTTTTATCCCGGCAAGAATAATGGCAGCAAAACACATTAAACAAGGTTCCATGGTACAAAAAAGAACAGATCTCTCCGGAATAAACTTAAGCGCATTAACCTCAAGGGATTTCAAAGCTCTTATTTCCGCATGATCAATTTCACTAAAAAAAGGATTCCCAAGACGGGTTCCCTGCCGGGCCCCGGTGGCAATCACTTCTTTTCCCTGGACAATTACGCACCCCACGGGAAAATCTCCTCGTGTAAACGCTATTTTGGCCTGGGTCAGCGCCATTTCCATAAAAAATTCATTTGCCAAGATATGCTGTGATTCCTTATATAGTAACTAAAATATTACATAGTCCCCCCCCAAGGACAAGAACGGAATGCGGGGAGTCTCTTGCTTTTTTTTTAAACTCTTGTATGGTATTCGGATATTAACCAAACTTCAACACCAAAATTTATGAATCTATTAAAAAAAAATATTGCGCCCCTAAAAAAAGATCCTTGCATCAGGGAAATATTTCAACAACGGGAGCAAAGTTTTCTTTCTGAATATGGGACACCCAGTGCTCAAACCACCAGAAGAAAAGAGGAAACGAGTACCTGTACCATCCGAACCCCATTTCAACTGGACCGAGACAGGATTGTCTATTCCAATTCATTCAGACGCCTGAAATATAAAACCCAGGTATTTTTGTCCCCCCTGGGGGATCATTACAGAACCCGGCTGACCCATACCCTTGAGGTGTCGGAAATTGCCAGAAATATTGCCAGGGCTTTTGCGGTGAACGAAGATCTTGCCGAAGCAATTGCCCTGGGCCATGATCTGGGCCACACCCCCTTTGGCCATGGCGGGGAAACCGCCTTGATCGAAGTCCATTCCCCCCATTTTTCCCACGCAGACCAGAGCCTGAGGGTGGTGGACGTGCTTGAAAATAGAGGCAAAGGCCTGAATCTCACCAAACAAGTCCGGGATGGAATTCTCAAGCATTCAAAGGGCTTTGGCAACATCATCCCTGCCACACCAGGTGAAACCGCCATCACGGTTGAAGGAAGGATTGTACGGGTGGCGGACATCATTGCCTATCTTAACCATGATCTGGATGATGCCCTTCGTGGAAAAGTCATCTCCATGGCGGAAGTCCCCGATATCTGCCTTAAAAAACTGGGAAAAACCCATTCGGACAGGGCCAGCACCATGATAGAATATCTGGTTTACAACTCTGGCCCCCATGGGGGTAAATTTATCCTGGATATGGGCGAAGATGCCCTCCATGCCATGACCATTTTGCGAAAATTTCTCTATGACAGGGTCTATCGTTCCCCTGCGGTTCACAATGAATTTCTAAAGGCCAAAAAAGTTATTATGGGCCTTTATCATTATCTTATTGAACACCCGGATCTCATGCAAAAAGAACTGGAAAAGATGGAAATGGCCCCCTGGGAATCAAACAAAAATGCACTGAAACGATCTGTTTGTGATTTAATTGCCAGCATGACAGACCGGTATGCACTGGATCTGTATACAAAATTATTTTTCCCCAATCCCCTAGTATAAACCATCAATCTATCCCATGACGAGTATATCCTTATGACAAACAAATTATTCCAACAGCTCGTTGATAATTACACAACCATGGACAGGGCATGGGAGATGACAGCCTCCCAATATAATTTTCAATGTAAGGGATGTGAAGACAATTGTTGCACCTCCCTTTTTTTCCACCACACCTTTGTCGAAAAAGCATTTCTAATTCATGGGGTCGGTCAACTGGCCCAGGATATAAAAAAAGAGGCCCAGGACAGGGCCAAGATCTATTACAATAAAACCTTTCCAGCGGGGAAAATGCCGGAATCCCGAAAAATCATGTGCCCCCTCAACCAGGACGGCCGCTGCCTGGTCTATGGGTATCGACCCATGATATGCCGCCTCCACGGCCTTCCCCACGAGCTTCACAAGCCTGGTGCATCCCCTTTTAAAGGGCCGGGATGCCCTGCCGGTCAATTTGACAGCGCCCCCTACATTCCCTTTGACCGGACCCCTTTTTACAAAAAGATGGCTAAAATTGAAATAAAATTTCGACAAAGCACCGGCAAGGTGGGTAAGATCAAAGAGACCGTGGCCCAGATGCTTCTCTTTTAAAACAGACCAGTGTCAAATCATCACTTTGGCCCCGCTCCCTGGAAAAGATATCCACAGAATCGACAATCTTCCGGGCAAGCATGATAGGGTCTGTCGGGCAGGTTTCCACAACCCTCGCAAGACGACTATCACCAAACAATTTGTGGTCCATATTCTTTGCTTCAATGATGCCATCGGTATAGATCAGAATCATCCCACCCTTTTTTAATGAAAACCGGTCCTGCCCATATTCAGCACTAGGCAATATCCCCAGGGGAGGTCCCTTGGCCTGGGGACTGCCAATTGTCTGAACGCCTTGTTCATCCACAAAAAGCGGTGAAAGATGCCCGGCATTGGAAAAACAAATATCTCCTGTTTTAATATCCAGAAGAATATAGACCAGGGTGACAAACATGCCCTGTTTTGCCCGAGCACAAAGCAGTTTGTTTATTTTTGAAAAAAGCTTTCCAGGGTCTTTGTAAAGGGAAGAATAATATTGTAGGTCACTGCTGAGCCTTGCCATAAAAAGTGAGGCAGCAATCCCCTTACCCGACACATCCCCAATGACCACCCCGAGCTTATTTTCCGGCAGCTTAAAAAATTGATAAAAATCCCCCCCGACTTCAAGAGCAGGCCGGTTCATGGCGGCAAAGGAAAACCCTTCTATCCCGGGGACCCGGGCCGGCAAAAAACTTTCCTGGACTGCCCTTGCCAGCTTAAGATCCCTTTCCATTGCTCGTTCACGAAGGTGATGCAATTCATCTAATTTGATATACATCTGTGCACTTTCAATAGCCAGGGCCATGTGACGTGCCGCAATCTGCACAACCTCAACTGCTTCCCGGTTAAAATAATGGGGAAGCGGGTGCATCAGGGTCACAATACCGAACAAAAGGTTCTGTTTAACAATGGGAACTGCCAGGGCAGATCTGACCTTGTACGGCTCTTCGGGCAGGGACAGCCATCGGGGATCTTGTTGGGTATCCTCTATTATCCCTACCCTGCCATGGGCACGAACCCACCCGGCAAGCCCCTTGTCCAAAACAGATCCCACAATTTTAGACCGCAGCCCCGGACTGACGTCCACACGGGAGAGAAGACTGTCCGTCACCACCCCTTCCGGGTTCAATAAAAAAAGGCTGCCCATTTTAGCCCCGGATAATTGGACGGTTACCTCAAGGGTTTTGAACATGGAAATTTTAAGCATTTTTTCTTCGGCAGCAGACCCAGCCATTTCAATCAATTGTTCAAACAGGCGACTCTGGGCCTTATAGGCACTATTTTCCTGCTTTAATAACCGGTTTTCTTTTTGAAGCGCTTTTACCAAATCCATAACACCCTCCACCACCCCTGTATCTCCTTGAGTTTTGGCTTAATTATTCCCTATTCCCATACGCTTCACAATCTTTTTATTAAATGGACCAGCTATCTTAAATAAATAAACGCCCAACAAAAAAAACTCTGGCAAAAAGAATTGATATTTTAGTGGTATTCTTATAAGATCATTGTCCGAAATGGGAATAGACTGGGCATGGCATGCAGCCCTGCCCCCCACCCCTATTGGCTTACACAATTATTCACACCATTATATTCGAACAGGAGAAAAAAAAATAAATGTCCAACGGACTATACATAACAGCCACTGAATCAGGAAGCGGAAAATCGGCCATTGCATTGGGTGTCATGGAAATGCTTTTCAGAAAATTGGATTGTGTCGGTTTTTTCCGGCCCATTATCAACCCAGATGCCCAAACGCCCCAGGATCCTGATATCCTGCTGATGGCAGCCCAGTTCAACCTTACCCTGCCCTATGAAAAAATGTACGGCATCACCCAGGCGGAAGCAGAACGCCTTATGGCCCTTGGGAAAAAAGGGGAAATCATTGAACGAATCATCGAAAGATATACAGACGCACAACAGTATTGTAATTTCATCCTCTGTGAAGGGACCGATTTTGTTTCCTCCACAGCCAGTATTGAAGTTGATATCAATGCCAGTATTATAAAAAACCTTTCATGCCCAGTTCTACTGGTCGCGAATGCATTCCAGAAACCCCTTGAAGATGTATCCAGACTCATCAGCCTTGCCCGGGAATCCCTGGTTGAAAAAGGGTGCAAGATTGTCGGCACCGTCATCAACCGTGTCACCGCATCAACAGAAGA
Organism: Desulfobacteraceae bacterium; assembly: GCA_016743945.1. GTDB lineage: Bacteria > Desulfobacterota > Desulfobacteria > Desulfobacterales > Desulfobacteraceae > NBML01. Next base: position 609,578 of record JADGFI010000001.1, on the reverse strand, counting down.
TGATATCATCCATCGCATCAAAGCTGCCGGCCTTGTTCGGAACCAATTGATTTACGCCATCCCCGATGAAGCCGTCCTGGCAAAGCCCACTCTGTCCGAAGTTGCCAAAACCCTGAATGCCGATATTTTATGCGGCCACAAACAAATGTACCGCCATGCCAGAAGCTTTACAGTGGCGGCCATGCAACTGAGAAATTTGTTGCTCCGGATCACCCATGGGACATTGATCATTACCCCGGGAGACAGAGCCGACATCATTGTTGCCTGCCTGGCTACCCTTTCTTCAGCGTCCATGGAAAAAATATCCGGAATTATTCTCACCGGCGGACTTGTGCCGGAAAAACCCATCTGGGAACTGATTCATGGATTCTCCGGCATGGTACCCGTCCTCAGTGTGGGTACAGACACCTTTGAAACAACAGTTCAGGTTGAAAAAATTCAATCCGACATTTCCCCCACTGATGACCGGAAAATCACCCGTGCCCTGGCCTTGTTTGAACAGCACATTGATATAGAAAAACTGGCAGAAAAAGTCATCACCACCAAGAGCACCCTTGTGACACCAAAAATGTTCGAGTTCAAAGTCATTCAACGGGCAAGATCCCATAGAAAAAAAATCGTCCTGCCCGAAGGATCAGAGGAGCGGATTCTTCGGGCGGCAGAAACCCTTCTTCGCCGGGGAATAGTGGATATCACCCTTCTTGGAAATGAACGAAAGATCCACCAAAAAATTTCCAAAATGGGCTTGCGCATGGGAGAAATTGAAATCATAGAGCCATTGAACTCACCCAACCTGGATCTTTATACCAGCACCTATTATGAATTGAGGAAACACAAAGGGATCACAAGGGAACATGCAAGGGATCTTGTCTGTGATGTCAATTTTTTTGGCACCATGATGGTTCACCACGATCATGTGGACGGTATGGTTTCAGGCTCTGTTCACAGCACAGCCGCCACCATCAAACCGGCCTTTGAAATTATCAAGGCCAAAGAAAAATCCACCCCGGTTTCCAGCCTGTTTTTCATGTGCCTCTGGGACCGGGTGATCGCCTATGGCGACTGTGCCATAAATCCGGATCCGGATGCCAGGGAACTTGCTGAGATTGCCATCACCTCGGCCGAGACTGCGACAATGTTCGGCATCCCCCCCCGCATTGCCATGCTTTCCTACTCCACCGGGTCATCGGGAAAGGGAAAGGATGTGGACAAAGTTCGGGAGGCCACGGCATTGGTCCGAGAAAAACGCCCCGACCTGCTCGTGGAAGGACCCATCCAGTATGATGCCGCCATTGAGCCCAATGTGGCCAAAACAAAACTTCCGGACAGCCAGGTGGCAGGAAAGGCCACTGTCTTTATTTTTCCGGATCTCAACACAGGTAACAACACTTATAAGGCCGTACAACGATCCTCGGGTGCCGTTGCCATCGGCCCGGTACTCCAGGGGTTGAACAAACCCGTCAATGATCTGAGCCGGGGATGTCTGGTTGAAGATATTGTGAACACGGTTGCCATCACAGCAGTACAGGCACAGGGGACAGTGATGTCAGTGGAAAATAAGACACCCTTTCCCAAAAACAAATAGCACCCGGAGGACTATTGTGCTTGCCGGAATGTTATCAACAAGCGGTTTGGAGCTATTGCCTTCTTCTGCTGACTCCGGCAAGCCCTAGTATTCCAAGACCAAAAAAAAGAATCTATAGTGACGGCGCAAATGCTGTTTTTGAAAAAAAATGTCCCTGGGACCTGAAACTTTTGGGTTATCGCCACGAAAAAAATTGGAACCAGCACACGATATTATGATAAGCCGGATGATAGGATATTTAACCCTTGTCCAGTCCCGGAATAAGGTTGAACGATTGCTGGTTGAGCTTGTCCAGGGCGGTATTCCCGGCCCGGCCCTGGCCCATGGGATTGTGTTCAAGCCAGAGAAATCGTTCCATGCGGGTCTGGCTCGCGCCCCAGGCAGATTAGGAATTGCGAAAATTCAATTTGCTATTTAATGAGGAACTTATGGCCGAGAACAACTTTCATCCGGGCCCTAAGCTTCATATTTTTTGTATGCGTTAGCCCTGTGAGAACCAGTTTGTATCCTTGCAATATTAAATGATACGCGATATAAAATTACCCAGCAATGATTGGTCTTAAGACAGTCTCGCTGTTTTACAAGCCCATTGTGAAAACAAAAATTCAATATCCAGGGGTTTTAATCATGAATCGAACCGCCATTATCGTTGATTTGTTTGGCTTGATCCGAAGAAAAAAAATGCACCTCATGGCAGCTGTGGCCACACTATTTGTGATGGTCATCGGTGGTTGCGAAAAAAAAGAGGAGTCCGTCCCCAAAGAGGTGATTCGACCGGTAAAGGTGATAACCGTGGCAGGGAGCAGCGGGAATCTCCCCCTGATCTTTCCAGGCAAAACAAGGGCAAACCAGCGGGTGGAGCTTTCCTTCAAGGTTCCCGGCCCCCTGGTAGAACTACCGGTGGAAGAGGGTCAGGAAGTCAAAAAAGGCACCCTCATTGCCCGCATCCTGCCCAGGGATTTTAAAATCAGTCTGGATGCGGCCAAAGCAACTGCTGTCAACGCTGATCGTCAATATGACCGGTATAAAGAACTCTATGTTCGCAGACAGGTTTCCAAGGCAGATTTTGATCAGTATAAAGCAGCAAGGGAAGTTGCAGCAGCCCAGCTGGAAGATGCCAGGAACGCCCTGAAAGACACCTATTTAAAAGCCCCCTTTGACGGTATCGTGGCCAAACGCCATGTGCAAAATTTCGAAGAGGTCCAGGCCAAACAGCCCATTGTTTTCTTCCAGGACAACTCAAAAATAGAAGTTCTGGTGGATGCACCGGAAAACCTCATCGCCAACCTTGAAAAAAGAAGAAAAATTGACGCCACTGCAACCTTTGCCGCAGCCCCGGACAAGCAGTTCCCCCTGTCGCTCAAGGAGTACTCCACCGAAGCAGACCCCCAGACCCAGACCTACCAGGTCGTTCTTATCATGGACCAACCGGAAGGCATCAATATTCTGCCGGGAATGACCGCCACTGTCAAAGGCAAACGTTCAAATGCAGAAGCAATACCGTCCCAGATTGTCATTCCCGCCATTTCAGTAATGGAGGACCCCCAGGAAAAAACCTTTGTCTGGGTATTGAAACCAGAAACCATGACCGTCCACAAGACTCAAATTAAAGCAGGAGAAATGACCGGTTCAAAAAACATCTTGATTCTTGAAGGATTGACCGGTGGTGAACAGATTGTCACTTCAGGGGTCACCAAGCTCCAGGAGGACATGAAAGTTAGCATCTGGAAAGAATAACAACAAGGACCTCATCCCATGAATATTGCAGAGTTCTCCATCCGTAAAAGTGTTATCACCTGGACCCTCACCATGGTCATGCTGATTTTAGGTTACCAGGCCTACCAGAACCTGCCCCGCCTGGAAGACCCTGAATTTGTCATCAAGGATGCCGTTGTCATCACCCCCTACCCCGGTGCCTCCCCCCAGGAGGTGGAACAGGATGTGACCGAACGGATCGAAAAGGCCATCCAGGAGATGGGCCAGCTCAAACGGGTGGAATCCTATTCCTCCCGGGGACTGTCCACGGTCAAGTTCAAGCTCCAGGACCACTATGATAAGTTCACCATCGCCCAGGTATGGGACGAAATGCGCCGCAAAATCTACGATGTCCAGCCGGAACTGCCCCCGGGGGCCGGCCCCTCCATCATCAACGATGATTTTGGTGATGTATTCGGTGTTTATTATGCCCTCTACGGACAGGGCTACTCCTACGCAGAGCTCAAAAAAGTGGCGGAACTGCTCAAACGGGAACTGGTGACGGTGACCGATGTCAAGAAAGTGGTTTTTTTCGGAGAACAGAACGAAGCCGTTTATGTGGAGATGTTCCGGGAGAAAATGGCCGCCCTGGGCATCACCCGCAAGGAGATCTTTGACGCCCTGGGGGCAAAAAACATGCCGTCCGATGCCGGTAAAATCCAGATCGGCAGTGAGTACATCCCCATCTTCCCAAGTGGTCTTTTTCAGTCTGAAAAAGATTTTGGAGAATTGTTCATTGCCAGCAAAGAGGGCAAGCTGATTTATCTCAAGGACGTGGCCACCATCCACCGGGACTATGTGGATCCCCCACTGCGGATTTTACGTTTTAATGGAAACCCTGCCGTCGGGATTGCCATATCCACGGTGTTGGGCGGCAACGCCGTCACCATGGGGGAGGCTGTCAAAAAACGTCTTGCGCAACTGGCACCCCAGATACCCATGGGGATGGATCTCGGGGTCATATATATGCAGTCGGACATGGTCACAAAAGCTGTGGACGGGTTCGTCATTAATCTTGTTGAAGCGGTGATCATTGTCATCATCGTCCTCCTTGTTTTCATGGGCCTTCGCAGCGGGTTGATCATCGGATTTGTTCTGGTGGTCACCATCGCCGCCACCTTTGTGGTCATGGGCTACTATTCCATCACTTTGGAACGAATTTCTCTGGGGGCCCTGATTATCGCCCTGGGCATGCTGGTGGACAATGCCATTGTGGTGGTGGACGGAATGAAGGTCAAGATGGAACAGGGCATGGATGGGATGCAGACGGCCAAGGAGGTGGTGGGGCAAAATTCCACACCTCTGCTGGGGGCCACTGCAGTTGCCATACTGGCTTTTGCCTCCATCGGCGGCATGGACAATCAGACAGGAGAGTACTGCCGTTCCCTTTACTATGTTATTCTGATTTCCCTTTCCCTGAGCTGGCTCACCGCCGTCACCATCACCCCTCTGGTGACCAAGACGTTTGTGCTGGGAAAAAAATCCAAGGGAGATACGCAACAAAAAGACCCCTATGCCGGTAAATTCTATCAGATCTATCGGAAATTTCTAACCCTGGCCATCCGGTTTCGCTGGATCACCATTGCAGCCGTGGTGGGCATGTTTGCTGTGTCCATGGTGGGATTCGGCTACCTTGACAATATGTTCTTTCCGCCTTCCACAAGTCCCATATTCCAGGTGGAGTGCCAATTTAGAGAGGGCAACCATATTCGAGAAACAGAAAAAGGGGTGGCAAAAATGGAAGACTATCTGCTGAATATTGAAGGGGTAAAATCCGTGGCATCGGCCGTGGGTTCAGGCCATTCCCGATTTCTGCTGACCTACAGTGTTCCCGTGGATGCCGCCAGCCAGTACTGCAGCCTGATGGTGGAGGTTGAAGATTATGAGATCATTGAGAAAATTTATCACCAGGTCCAAGATGACCTGAACACCATGTTTCCAGACACCACTGTCAATGTGAAAAAATTCACCCTGGGTCCCGGAGAGGGCGGGAAAATCCAATTCCGCATCAACGGTCCAGACCCGAAAGTTTTGCGGAAATTAGGCGACCAGGCCATGGCCATCATGACGGCTGACCCCGATGCCAAAGCGGTTCGCAGTGAGTGGGGCGCCCGGGTCAAGGTTATTCAGCCGGTTATTGCCGAGGACAGGGCCCGTCGTCAGGGCATTGATCGCCCCATGATCGCCACGGCCCTGCAGTCCAATTTTTCAGGCACAACCGCAGGTCTTTACCGGGAGGGAATTGAAATGATCCCCATCATCGCACGGGGACCTTCCAACGAACGGCTGACCATGGAAAACATGCGGGATGTGATGATTTACAGTCCCATTGCCGGCAAAAAGATCCCTCTGCAGCAAGTGATACACGGATTCTCCACTGAATCGGAAAATGCCCGTATTTCCCGCTGGCACCGCCGTTCCATGATCAAACTCCATGCAGATGCCAGCAAAGGCCTTTCCGCTGACCTGCTCACCCGCCTTAAACCCAAAATTGAGCAGGCCCTTGGGGCGGATACTGAAACATACCTGGGAAAAAGCATCCCCTCTGAACGTTACACAGCCAAAACCATTCCCATTAAATACGACGACATGATTCCCATCAAAGGCCATCCGGGATATTTCATGGCCTGGGGAGGAGAGGCGGAAGACTCTGCCGATGCCACGGGAAAACTTGCCGATAACATCCCCATCTATTTTGGGATGATGATTCTGGTGGTGATTTTTCTTTTCAATGCCTTCAGGCAGCCATTGATCATCTGGCTCACCGTTCCTTTGTCCCTCATCGGTGTGGTCCTGGGCCTGATGATTTTAAAGCAACCCTTTGGATTCATGGCCCTGCTGGGGCTCATGAGCCTGGCCGGCATGCTGATCAAAAATGCCATCGTGCTCATCGATCAGATCGATCTGGAGATCAGGGAAGGCAAAGACCACTTCAATGCAGTGGTGGACTCAGGGGTCAGCAGAATGCGGCCGGTGATGCTGGCCGCAGCCACCACCATGCTGGGAATGATTCCGCTGTTCATGGACGCATTTTTCATTTCCATGGCAGTGACCATTGTGTTTGGACTGGGGTTTGCGTCTGTCCTGACCCTTGTGTTTGTTCCAACGCTCTACGCCACTTTTTTTAAGATCAAGGCTGGAAAAACAGCCAAACCATAACAGGAGTAAGTTTATGAAATTGTGCCGGCCCATACTATTCTTTAGACCGATCTTGTCTATTAGACCGATCTTTTTTTTGGGACTGATCTTTATTTGTTCCATGGTCCTTTTAAGTACCCAGGCCCAGGCAAAAACCATTCGGATCGGCATTGTCTTTGATGGGGATTCCCCGCGGTTTCCCGGAAGCATCGACCTGGTGAAACAGGAGATTCTCCATATTACCCAAGGGGAACACCGGGTGATATTTCCGGAAAACCAACAGCTCTCCGGCAATTATGATATGAACCGAATAAAAAAAAATCTGGACACAATTCTTTCATCAAAACAGGTTGATCTTGTTCTGACGCTGGGAGAGGTAACCACCCATGAAGTTTGCCAACGACGCCACCTTGCAAAACCGATCATTGCAGCCAATATATTTGATGCCAAAACCCAAAAACTGCCCTCCCAAAAGGGGAAAAGTGGTGTCACCAACCTCAACTACATCAACACCTTTTCCGATTTTGACCGTGCATTTCAGGCATTTCTGGACATGGTTTCCTTTCGCCGGGTTGTTTTTCTGGCAGACGGATTTCAAGTACGTTCCATCCCGGAATTTAAGGTGCTTGAACGAAGGCTTGCCAATGAGTTTTCTTTGGACCTAAAAATTGTCCCGGTGGAAACAACGGTTGAGCTGGCCCTGGAAAAAATCCCGGAAGATACGGAGGCGGTTTTTGTCTCTTTGCTGCCCCGATTGTCGGAAAGTGAATTCCAAAAACTGGTTGAGGGTCTGATTGCCAGAAAATTGCCCAGTTTCTCCTTCCGGGGACGAGAAGATGTGGAAAACGGGCTTCTAACCAGTATTATTTCCAAAGACAGCAAAATGCACATAGCCCGGAGTATTGCCATTAATGTCCAGGAATTTTTGGATGGCAGCAAAGCCGAAAACTTGCAAACCACCTTTGCCCTGGGAGAAAGACTGTCCATCAACATGGCAACTGCCCGTGCCATTGGTGTCTATCCAGGATGGGGGATCCTCACGGAAGCAGACTTGATCAATGAAGAGAACGAGGGGATTACCCGCCGGCTGAACATCTACCGGGCCATCGCCGAAGCCCGCCAGGCCAACCCGGATCTAGCAGTTGCGGATCGACAGGTCGCAGCAGGTCTCCAGCGGGTTCGACAGGCCAAATCAGCATTACTGCCCCAGGTGGGAATCGGCAGCCAGGCCAGAGTTATCGACGATGACAGAGCATCCGCATCCCTGGGTGCGCTGCCTGAAAATCAATGGAGCGGATCTGTCTCGGCTAGCCAATTGGTTTATTCCGACAAGGTATGGGCCAACTATTCCATTGAACAGTTTGGTCAAACCGCCAGGGAACAGGGACGCAATGCCGTTGAATTGGACGTTGTCCAGGCAGCGTCCATCGCCTATCTGGATGTTCTCAGGGCCAAGCGTATCGAACGCATCCAGAAAGAAAATCTCAAATTAACCCGAAAAAACCTGGAACGTGCCCAGATCAGAGTGTCCATCGGTGCCGCCGGCCCCGAGGAGGTCTATCGATGGGAAAGTCAAATCGCCGAAAGCCGTCGCCAGGTACTCATTGCCGAATCCGTATCCCTGAATACCATCAGCACGGTTAACCGGGTTCTCAATCGCTCCCTGTCTGAGATATTCTCAGTTGAAGAAAGCGACTATAAAGATCCCTTAAGTATCCTGCCCAACCGCAAAATGCTTCGCTACATGGACAATCCCCATGAATTGAACATCCTGCGTAATTTTCTGGTCCAGGAAGGATTGGACATTTCACCGGAACTGCAACAATTGGATGCCGCCATATCCGCCCAGCAAAGAACGATCCAACTTGCAAAAAGAGAATTCTGGCTGCCATCGGTTTCTCTTTTCGGTGATGTCACCGAAACCTTCAGCAAGGGGGGAGCGGGTACAAGCGCCCCTTCATTGGGTTCGATAAATTTACCAACAAATAACGATACCAACTGGACTGCCGGTGTCATGCTTTCCCTTCCTCTTTTTTCAGGAGGGGGGAAAACTGCCACCTTGAAACGGTCCCAGGAAGAATTATCCGGATTAAACTATCAACGAAAGGCCACCTCCAACAGCATTGAAAAAATAGTTTTAAATTCCGTATACCTTATCCGGGCATCCTATCCAAGTATTCGTCTGACCATGGATGCGTCGGATTCAGCCAATCGCAACCTAACCCTGGTCACGGATTCCTATGTGCGGGGAATCAAATCCATCATTGATCTGATTGATGCCCAGAACCAATCCCTTGTGGCGGACCAGTTGGCGTCCAATGCTGTTTATAATTTTCTCATCGACCTGATGCGGGTTCAACGAAGCATGGGAAAATTTTTCCTTTTTGCTCCGGACGATGAAAGACAGGCCTTCATGGAACGGCTGAATCTGTATATGGACACCCATTAAATTGGAATTTAGAAATTTTTCAATCAAATAATCCCCTTGGGCAGGGGCGGAACAGGTTCCCCGGCCAGGACAAAACCGCCGTCCAGACGCACAACGCTTCCAGTCATATAGGGGGCATCCTTAATCATAAAAAAGCAGGCCTTGACCACATCTTCGATGGTGCCGGTCCGCTTTATAAGGGTGTGATCGATGAGCGTTTGTTTTTCCCCATCCGTGAGCACCTCTTTCCAGCCCCGGGTGCCTTGAGCATGACGACTTTCAAAAATTCCCAGCATCAGCTCATTAACCCGAAGATTTGGAGCGCCCATTCGGGCCCAGGTTTCGGTTAGAGAAGAGATTCCCCGGTTGGCCATGGCATATCCATCATTGAAGATAAGAGCTGCGGGACCTGCTCTGCCCACCATGCCGGCAATGGAGGACAGATTGATCACGATGGCGTCATCGGAAAGCTTGAGCAGCGGAAAAACAGCATCAAAGACCCAGCGTTTGGCTTTGAGAGTGGTTTCGATTTCAAGGTCCCACTGCGCTTCAGTGTATCGGCCGTGGACCGTGGGCCACCCTCCCCGTTCAATATTATTGATAAGGATATCCAAACGGCCATATCTGTCCCGGATGAAACCCGTCAGCGTTTCGATGTCTTGGGCATTGCATAGATCTGCTGAAAGAATATGGTATTCGGCACCGGCGGTTGAAAAATCTTTTTCCATCCGTTCAAAGTCATCTTCCCAGTCATGGCGGGTGAGGATGAGCTTTGCCCCCTGATTGCCCAAGGCAAGGCCGATTCCTTTTCCGATTCCCTTTACCGCCCCCAAAACCAGAGCTACCTTACCTTGGATCTCCATGTGCCCTATTCCTTTATATTAAGTTCTATACCAAAAAGCATATTTTTCACCCAGGCAATGCCAAAATCCATGAGGGCTTCATCATCGGTTTTTAGGGTCTGCAAAAAAGAGTCGGGCAGATTGAAATCCTTTAAAATATTTTGCTCAAAAATCTGGGTCCTGAATTCATCCTGATCATACAAGGCCAGGTAAAACTGGTCGGACTGGGCACCGTCAAGGGTACCCGGTAAAATTTTATTTTTCAAACTGATCAGTTCCATGAGTTTGTCATTGTGCAAATTATGGAATTCCACCTCCTGACCGTCCATCCATTCACGGACCGTCAGATTTGTTTTTTTGCCAAAACCCTTACAATGGGGCTCTTCAATTAAAGCAAAATATTCATTAACTTCCTTGGTTTCCCGATCCATTACAATGGCCCGGGCCAGGGGATAAAGTCGACAGGAGCCGGGCCTATCCGCATATACGGAACATCCTTTGGACGTAACAAAGGGACATTTATGGCCTGTGGCAGGATTTGACTTAAACTCAACAATGGGCAAACCCGATCCAGGTCCGTAATGGAAGGCGGTATAGCGTTTGAGAAAACCCTGGGAGGATAACCCAAGATTTCTTTTGAGCCGTAAAATATCATAGGGGGTTAACGCCTGGTTCAGATCCCGGCAACATTCATTAAAGCAGGGATTTTTCGAACAACACTCAAAAGGCATGGGGTCTTGTTCATGAACGGGTATCATATCTTCACTCATTTTTGTGTCCTTAATTTAATTTTTCCATTTAAAACTTGAACGCTCTTAAATTACCAGGATTCCTTTGGTTTTTCCAGTCCCTTTTTGATCGGAACACCTCACCACATATGGTAGCCCCTCTTGCCTGAATTTAATATATATTGTAATGCATTCCAGGGGCCTAAACAATTGAAAATCCGGGGCAATCTTTTTTCAAAATTTCTTGACAATAACCATAGCACAGTGCTATTGCCTTAACATTTATGCGAAGCTTGCATCAGGTGCAAAGTTATCTTTCTACTCGAAATAAATTGCACTGATACAAGAACTGGCCACGGATTACCAGGTTGAACAGTTAACGATTCAGCCTATGTTGTTAATAAAAATAGTAGCACAACGGTATTGTGCAATTTGATTAACTTAAATTATGGAGGTATTTTAAATGCCATCTTTTGTAATTGCAGAAAAATGTGACGGCTGCAAAGGTGGGGACAAAACAGCGTGTATGTATATCTGTCCCAATGACCTGATGGTTCTTGATCCCAACGAAATGAAAGCATACAACCAGGAGCCAGATCAGTGCTGGGAATGCTATTCATGTGTAAAAATTTGTCCTTCCCAGGCAATTGAAGTCAGAGGATACTCTGACTTTGTTCCAATGGGAGCTTCTGTTGTTCCCATGATGGGTACCGAGGACATTATGTGGACCTGTAAGTTCCGGAACGGCGTTGTGAAACGCTTTAAGTTCCCCATCAGAACTACTCCCGAAGGTGAAGCCAATTCCTATGATGATCTGAAAGGCAAAGACCTTTACTCTGGTCTTCTTTCTACTCAGGAAGCAGACGGTTATGTTCTTGTAGCTCCAACTGAGCTTGCATAACGAACGGTCTTCATTTAATTTTGTTACTTTATATATAATTTTGGAGGTATATAATGGCATTACCTAACAAACCTGTTGGAGAGCTCAAAGCTGTAAGAGATCCTGAGGTTGAAAAAAGAGACGTTGATGTTCTGATCATTGGTGGCGGTATGGCTGCCTGCGGAACAGCATTTGAGATTAAAAAATGGGCATCCGACGACACATCAATTCTTTTGTGTGACAAAGCAGCCCTTGAGCGGTCTGGTGCCGTAGCCCAGGGTCTTTCCGCAATCAATACATATGTTGGCGAAAACAAACCCGAAGATTATGTCCGCATGGTTAGAAATGACCTTATGGGTATTGTTCGTGAGGATCTTATTTTTGACCTGGGTCGCCACGTTGATGATTCCGTACATCTTTTCGAAGAATGGGGACTTCCCGTTTGGAAAAAAACCGATGATGGGAAAAACCTTGACGGTAAAAAAGGCCTGAAAGCCGGTACGCTGAAAGGCGGCGCCACCCCAGTTCGTACGGGTAAATGGCAGATCATGATCAATGGTGAGTCCTACAAGAGAATTGTTGCCGAAGCCGGTAAAAAAGCCCTTGGCGCAGACAATATCATTGAAAGATGCTTCATCGTTGAAATTCTCAATGACAAAGATGATCCCACAAGAGTAGCCGGTGCTGTTGGCTTCTCTCTAAGAGAAAATAAAGTTTATATCATCAACGCAAAAGTTATCATGTGTGCCTGCGGTGGCGCGGTTAACGTTTATCAGCCCCGTTCAGTTGGTGAGGGAAAAGGCCGTGCCTGGTACCCGATCTGGAACGCAGGTTCTACCTATACAATGGCGCTTCGTGCAGGTGCTGAACTTTCCATGATGGAAAACCGTTTCACCCCTGCTCGTTTTAAAGATGGTTACGGCCCTGTTGGCGCGTGGTTCCTTCTTTTCAAAGCCCAGACCGTTAATGGTCTTGGTGAGAACTATGCTGCTTCCGACGAAGCAAAAGCAGAGCTTGCAAAATATGCTCCTTACGGAACTGCTGCTGTAACGCCTACTTGTCTGAGAAACCATCTCATGATGAAAGAGTACAAAGAAGGCCGTGGTCCCATCATCATGAAAACTGCCGATGCCCTTGCAAGACTGGGCGAAACCATGAGCAAGAAAGAACTCAAACATCTTGAGTCTGAAGCTTGGGAAGATTTCCTTGACATGTCCGTTGGTCAGGCCGGTCTCTGGTGCGCAACTAACACTGAGCCCGAGCTGAAAGACTCTGAGATTATGCCCACCGAGCCCTACCTGCTGGGTTCTCACTCCGGTTGTTGCGGTATCTGGTGTTCCGGTCCTGAAGAAGATTGGGTCCCAGACAGCTACAAATGGGGTTACAACAGAATGACAACTGCCCGCGGTCTTTTCACTGCTGGTGATGGTGTTGGTTGTTCCGGTCATAAGTTTTCTTCCGGATCCCATGCTGAGGGTCGTATTGTTGCAAAATCCATGCTTCAGTACCTGGAGAAAGAAGGTTCTAAAGTAACTGGTTTCAAAGAAACTGATGCAGAATTGGTTGACTTTGTTTATGCACCGGTCAGAACTTATCTTGATCATTGCGGCTATTCAACAGACGAGAACGTTAACCCGAACTATTGCAAACCTGCTGGTATGGCAATGCGGCTCATGAAGATGACCAATGAGTATGGTGGAGGAACCGCAACTTACTACATGACTGGCGGAAAATCACTTGAAATCCTCATGGATCTGTTCGAAATGTTCCGTGAAGATCTTGAGAAAATTGGCGCCGGTGATCTGCATGAATTGATGAGAGCATGGGAAATTAACCATCGCCTCTATACAGTTCAGGCCCACACCCGTCACATCCAGTTCCGTGAAGAATCAAGATACCCCGGATTTTACTACCGAGGTGACTTCATGGGTCAGAATGACGAAGAATGGTTCTGCTTTGTTAACTCTACATACGACAAAGCTACCAATGAGTGGACCATGAAAAAAGAACCTTACCACAAAATCATTGCTGACTAATTCAAGCAATTGAATTTTGCGAGTATAGTTTGATACACAACCTCCAGGTGCTGGTTCTCCAGTGCCTGGAGGTTTTTTCAAATTACAGGCCTTATCCGGCCTTCTTCCTGTCTCCTCTTTTGTAAAGACATACGCGATTGTTGGGTGGCGTCTGTACTTACAAAATAGGAGAGAGGATGCCGGAAAAAATCTGCAGAGCTGTAAGGCCTTGGGATTTTGGCATATAATAATAATGAGAAAACCAATAGAAACAACTCAATTGCACGGAGGGACAGCATGACAACAGATAATTCAGCCCCGGTAAGTGGAAGCATCATGGTGGTTGGCGGTGGAATCAGTGGCCTTACAACTGCCCTGGAAGCTGCCGAAGTGGGGTATGAGGTCTTCCTTGTGGAAAAGGAAGCATCCCTTGGCGGAAGAGTATCCCAGCTCAAACACTACTTCCCCAAACTTTGCCCGCCCACATGCGGACTTGAGATCAACTATAGACGACTCAAGGACAACAAAAACATCACCGTACTCACCATGTCTGAAGTGGCCAGCGTGGAGGGTAAACCCGGAGATTACACGGTGACGATCAAGACCGCCCCCAGATATGTCAATGAAAACTGCACGGCCTGCGGGGAATGCGCCAAAGTCTGTGAAACTGAAATTTCCAATGATTTCAACTTTGGCATGGACCGCAGAAAGGCCGCATATCTTCCCCATAACATGGCATTCCCCCAAAGGTATGTCATGGATCCTGCCATGGGCACCGATGACCGGGATAAGGTACAGAAGGCCTGTAAATATGACGCCGTTGACTTTGACATGGAAGAAAAAACCATTGATTTGAAAGTCGGTGCCATTGTCTGGAGCACAGGATGGCAGCCTTACGACGCCACCAAAATTGATAATTTAGGGTTTGGCCGATATCAAAACATTGTGACCAACATGATGCTGGAAAGAATGGCCTCACTAAATGGTCCCACGGAAGGCAAAATTCTTCGGCCCTCGGATGACAAGGCACCTGCAACCATCGCATTTGCACAATGCGCAGGGTCCAGAGACGAGAATCATCTTTCCTATTGCTCCTATGTCTGCTGTATGGCCTCCTTAAAGCATGCGACCTACCTGAGAGAACAGTACCCGGATGCCAAAATTTATATCTATTATATAGATCTTCGAACCCCTGGTCTGAAATATGAAAAATTCTATGCCAACCTCAAGGCAGATGAGAACATCTTCTTTGTCAAAGGAAAAGTGGCTGAAGTAAGTGAAGAGGCGGGAAGCGGAAACATAAATCTTGTGGCTGAAGATACCATCACAGGCGAAAAAGTCCGTCAGACCGTGGACTTGTTGGTGCTGGCCACCGGTATGCAGCCCACCTGCGCCATTGATAAACCCAATGCAGATCTTCAATACAACGAAGAAGGCTTTATTGTGAATGACTTTTCAAAAGGCGGCATGTTTGCTGCAGGGTGTGCCAATAAACCTGCCGATGTCGTAACATCTAACCAGAATGCCACTGGCATGGCACTTAAAGCCATTCAGACCCTTGTAAGGAGGTAACTCACCATGGATAAAAAATACGGCGTATATATATGTACAGGCTGTGGAATAGGCGATACTCTCGACATGGAGGCGCTGGTCGATGTCCCCGATGAAGAGGGTGTAAATTGTACCACACATCCTTTCCTTTGCTCCAAAGAAGGAGTTGCCCTCATTCAAAAAGATGTGGATGACGGCAAGGTAAATGCGATGGTCATCGGTGCCTGCTCCAAGCGGGTAAACTTTGACGTGTTCAAATTTGATAATTGCATTGTGGAAAGAGCCAATCTTCGAGAGGGAGTAGTATGGCCCCATTCAAGGGAAAAATATCCAGCCCTTACCGAAGATCAGAAGGATGATGAAGAACATTTTGACCCCATCCAGATGAAGGCGGAAGACTATATCAAGATGGGTATGATCAGTGTTGAAAAAGTCACCCTGCCCGAACCCTATAAATTAGAATCTTTTTCCAAGAAGATACTTGTTTTAGGGGGGGGGGTAACCGGAATGGCAGCAGCACTTGATGCAGCTAAAACCGGGTATGAGGTGACCATTGTTGAAAAAACGGATGCCCTGGGCGGATATGCAGGCAAGCTTCGCAGCCAGATGCCCGTTGCAGAGCCCTTTGAAGCGCTCCAGACCCCGGTGGTGGACGCCATGATCCAGGAAGTTGAATCCTTTTCAAACATCACGGTCAAAACCAATACAATAGTCGCCCGTATCGCAGGCCAACCCGGTGAGTTCACGGTGACCTTTAAAACTCCCGGAGAAAAAATTGCCTTTGATGTTCCTTTTCCCCTGCCCGAAGAAATGTTG
Source organism: Desulfobacteraceae bacterium (assembly GCA_016743945.1). Classification (GTDB taxonomy): domain Bacteria; phylum Desulfobacterota; class Desulfobacteria; order Desulfobacterales; family Desulfobacteraceae; genus NBML01. Next base: position 593,840 of record JADGFI010000001.1, on the reverse strand, counting down.
GTGGATGAGACCGGCAAGGAGTTGGATGCAGAAACGGCCCATGCCAAATATCTCGAATACAATGAAGGAAGAGAAGATATCCTTCAATTGGATCCCAATGGAGAGCTTTATGGCGCTGTGGTTCTTGCAGCCGGATGGCGCCCTTCCGTTCTGGAAGGCGAAGAATTTGCCCACCTGGGCGTGGACCTTGCCGATGTGGTTTCCAATGATGAATTTGAAATGATTGCTGCCAAGGGAAAGATTGTCAAACCCTCCGACGGCAAAGAAGCAAAAAATGTGGTATTCATCCAGAGCCCCGGCAAGGATGAAGATGATGCGGATTTTGAATATTGCGGTTCGGTTACCAGCATGGTAGCCCTCAAACAGGCCAAGTATGTCCGAAATGACTATTCAGACGGTAAAGCCTACATAATCTATCAGCACATGAGAACCCCCGGACTCCAGGAATATTTCTACAAAAGCATGCAGCAAGATGACGGTGTTTTCATGACCAAGGGGGCGGTCACAGAAGTTGTTGCCCAGGGCGACGCCCTTGCCGTTACTGCCACAGACACACTTTTGGGAGACAATATTGCCATCAAAGCGGACATGGTTGTTGTTGCCGGCGGCATGGTACCGGCTACCAAGGATGATCCCATCATCAACCTGGCCTACAGACAGGGACCCGGCTTTCGGGACAATGATATTTTTGGTCAGTATGCAGACTCCAATTATATCTGCTTTCCTTATGAGACCCAGAGAACCGGCGTTTATGCAGCTGGCACCATCAGACGGGCCATGACCATTGAAGAGTCCATTGAAGATGCAACGGGAGCAGCGCTTAAGGCCATCCAATGTATTGAAAGTGCCAACCGCGGCATGGCCGTTCATCCAAGGTCTGGTGACATGACCTATCCGGATTTTTTCTTCCAGAGATGTACCCAGTGCAAAAGATGTACGGTTGAGTGCCCCTTTGGCGCCCTGGATGATGATGAAAAGGGAACTCCCAAGATTAACCCCACAAGGTGTCGAAGATGCGGAACCTGCATGGGTGCCTGTCCTGAGAGAATTATCACCTTTGCCGATTATACCATTGACAGTATCGGCTCCCAGGTAAAGGCCATCGGCGTCCCCTCTGAAGATGATTATGATGAGCCGCCTTTTAGATTTTTGGCCCTTGTCTGCGAAAATGATGCCTTCCCTGCCCTTGATATGGTGGGAATGAACCGAATGGATTATTCACCCAATGTCCGGTTTATTCCGGTCAGGTGTCTTGGTTCTGTCAATACCATCTGGATTAAAGATGCCCTGGCCCAGGGCCTTGACGGTGCTATTCTCATCGGTTGTAAACATGGGGATGATTACCAGTGTCATTTTATGAAAGGCTCAGAGCTCGCCGAAGTCCGGGTAAAAAAGATTGGGGATGCCCTTGCAAGTCTTGCCCTTGAAGAAGAACGAGTGGCCTTTGAAGAAATTGCCATTGATGAATATGACAAACTTCCAGGGATTATTAATGCCTTTGTCGAAAAAGTTGAAGAAATGGGCCCCAACCCTTTCAAAGGATTCTAAGGGTAAATTTGCAAAATTATATGGAGGTATATTAGTATGACTGAAAAATATCTTGCACAACCAGATCTTGGGTTTATTGCCCAAGTAAAGGGTCTTGGCGGCGATACACTCAAAAAGTGTTACCAATGCGCCACCTGTTCCGTTGCCTGCCCCATTGCACCGGAAAACAGCCCTTTTCCAAGAAAAGAAATGATCGCGGCATCCTGGGGCCTCAAAGATAAACTGATCGCCAACGGTGATATCTGGCTTTGCCATAATTGCGGCGATTGTACAGATCTTTGCCCCAGGGGCGCTGCTCCCGGAGACGTGCTTGCGGCTGTCCGTTCTGCTGCCATTATCGAATATGCAACGCCCAAGGCGCTGGCAAAGGCGGTGAATGACCCGAAAAAACTGCCCTTCCTGATTGGCATTCCGGCCATTTGGGTTGCCCTTTTGGCCTTCATCACCATGAATTATGGTGATACCATGACCAAAATTTTCAATGTTCTCTTTGGGGATGCCCTCTGGGGTCGCCTTCACTGGAATGCCCATGGGGGCGGACATGCCATCTCCCATTCTAATTTCTTTTCCACCTGGTTTGTGGATATGACAATGATTCCGACAGCCACCTTTGCTGTCATTGTATTCTTGCTGGCTCTGAAACGGTTTATTGTGGATATTCATGCCAATGCCGTAGCAGAAGGAAAAACTGACAAGACCACCCTGAATTATAAAGAACTCTTTCAGGCCCTGATCCGGGTGATTCCAACCGTACTCAAACATGACAAGTTCAACGAGTGTGAAACCAATAAAGACCGTGCCACACCGCATATGATGGTATTGTATGGTTTTATCGGACTTTTCACTGTCACATCTGTTTGCTTTCTCATGATGTATCTTGGCGGATACTACGGCCCCTACCCACAGCTGAACCCCATTAAATGGCTTGCCAATATTGCCGGAGTTTCTCTGGTCATCGGTTCCGGCCTGATGATTAAAAACCGGCTCAGCAATAAAGATACGCTGAACACTTATAAAGACTGGTTTATCCTGGGAATTGTTTTTACCCTGGGATTGACCGGTATGCTGACGGAAATGGCGCGTCTGGCCCATTTGGAATATATTTCCTATGCACTTTATTACCTGCATCTGATTGCCATCATCAACCTGTTTGCATTCCTGCCGTTTTCAAAAATGGCACATCTTGTTTACAGACTCACTGCCATGGCCTATGCAGAATATGGAAATAGAAAATAAGGGTTAGGTTTGTTTTTTAGTGAAAGGAGGCTGATGAAAATCAGCCTCCTTTTTTTTTGCTTGCATTTTATGGGAATCAATAATACTCCAATAATCACACTTTTTTTCAAATACAATATACGTTACTTATTTATATAAAGATGAGCAGGAAGGAGGAAAAATTTTGCAGCAGGGAACAATCAAGTGGTTTAATTCAAAAAAAGGGTTTGGCTTTATTGCCCAGGAATGCGGAGAAGACATCTTTGTGCATCACTCTGCCATTGAAATGACGGGGTTTAGAACCCTATCCGAAGGAGAACTGGTTGAATTTGAAACACAGGAAAATGACAAGGGACTGTCTGCTACCCGAGTATTAAAAATCTAAGAACGACTATTTATCCGGTGCAGCCGATGCAGCCGTTGTATCCGTTGTATCAAAGGCCTTGGTTTTATAATTTTTTTTCACCTGTCTGCCGCGGTTAGGACTGTGGCATAAAAATCTATTTTTCCCCTCTTAATCCCTGGAATAAATCCAGTATATCTAAATTATTTTTATAATGACTGAATTTTAGGATTGCATAAAATCCAAATTCCTATATGATAGACCCTTAACAATCGTTACTAAAAAAGGAGGGTGGTTAGAGTGAGTAAAATTGCAGTACTCCCAGGCGATGGAATTGGACCCGAGGTCATGGCACAAGCGGTTAAAATTCTGGATGCAGCCGCAAAGATATATGAATTTTCCCTTGAATACGAATTTGCCGATATCGGCGGCGCTGCCATTGATAGTCATGGCAAAGCACTTCCGGGTGCTACCCTTTCGCTGTGTGAACAAAGTGATGCCATTTTATTCGGATCCGTGGGAGGGCCCAAATGGGAAACCCTGCCACCGGCTGAGCAACCCGAAAGAGGCGCCTTGTTGCCCTTAAGAAAACATTTTGGCCTATACTGCAACCTGCGGCCGGCCAAAGTATTTCCCACCCTTGCGGCAGCATCTCCCTTAAAACCTGCAATTGTTCAAAACGGATTTGATATCCTCTGTGTCCGGGAACTCACCGGCGGTATCTATTTTGGTGAACCCAAGGGAAGAAGCGGGGTTGGAAAAGATGAAACCGCATTTGATACAATGGTTTATTCCAGGTTTGAAATTGAACGAATTGCCAGAATGGCCTTTGAAGCAGCCCGGATAAGAAACAAACTCGTCACTTCCGTTGACAAGGCGAATGTATTATTTTCCATGGTACTCTGGCGGGAGGTTGTCACAGAAATAGCAAAGGAATACCCCGACGTTGCCTTGAACCATATCTATGTGGACAATGCCACCATGCAGCTTGTCCGCAACCCCCACCAGTTTGACGTATTACTCTGCGGGAATATGTTCGGGGACATCATTTCAGACGAATGTGCCATGATTACAGGTTCCATGGGCCTGCTTGCCTCGGCCAGCCTCAACGAAGATAAATTTGGACTCTATGAACCAGCCGGTGGATCTGCTCCGGATATTGCCGGCAAAGGCATTGCAAATCCCATAGCTCAGATCCTGTCCGGTGCCATGATGCTAAAGTACACCCTAGGGCAACCCCAGGCTGCAGATGCTATTGAAGCTGCCATATCAAGCGTCTTGGAAGCTCAAATATTCACGGCAGATCTGACCAACCCGATGGAAAAATCAGTGAATACGAATGCCATGGGCGATGCGATTTTAAAAGAGTTAAGGGCCATGGACTAGCAAGTTTCATCCCCATTCCAGCACCACCTTGGTCTTTAAGAAGGGTCATTTTCACCCCACCACCGTGAAAATGACTTCCTCCCCCCCCCTTTTTTTGGGTCTCAACCCCATAATCGCTCCAACAACCAGCCCAGGTAGTTTCTCCTTGACTTTAGGCCGTTTTTTCCCTACTTAAATATAAAGTTTTTCTAACAGCCAAATTTGGTTAAATCCTTATCCTGGATATAAAAAGAATGAAATCTAAAATTAAAACCATCCTGTTTTTATTGTGTGCTGTTTGCCTGATCTCTGCCTGTCAAAAGGAAGAGGTGGCCACCCAGGCACCCCCTCCCACGAAAGTGAATGTCTACATGACAAAATCAGAAGAGGTACCCATTTATCAAACCTATGTGGGTCAGGTTTATGGGGCAAAGGACATCGCCATTCGCGCCCGGGTTGAGGGATTCTTAAAGGGACTTCATTTTCAGGAAGGCTCGGTTGTTACAGTGGGAAGTCTCCTTTATTCCATTGATCCGCAGCCCTTTGAAGCCCAGGTGGCAGCCCAGAAGGGGCTGGTGGCTGAGGCCAATACCCACCTAACCAAAGCCAGAAATGATCTGAACCGATACCGGCCCCTGGCGGCTAAAAATGCGGTCAGCAAGAGCGATCTGGATGCAGCCGAAGCACAATTCGAAGCGGCCCAAGGCGCTTTGGATGCGGCAAATGCCAACTTGAGGGCCGTTGAGATTCAAAAGGGATATACCAAAATTTATTCCCCCATTTCCGGCATCATCGGAAAAACCAAGGCCAAGGCCGGAGATTTCGTTGGCAAGGATCCCAATCCCATCATTCTAAACACCGTCTCCAATACCGACCATATCCTGGTGGAGTTTTTTCTATCAGAAACCCAATACTTGATGGTAGCCCGAGAATTCTTAAGCGAAACAGGGGCAGAAAAACAAAAAACAGATAAAACCGCCCGTAAATTTGAACTGATTTTAGCAGATGACAGCATTTACAAACACAAAGGAGAGCCAACCTTCATTGACCGCATGGTAGATCCCATGACCGGTGCCATATTGGTCCAGGCCTCTTTTCCCAATCCCGAAGGACTGCTGCGACCGGGCCAGTTTGCCAAGGTAAAAATACAAATCGACACGGCAAAAGAGGGCATCCTGGTTCCCCAGAGGGCTGTCACCGAACTCCAGGGGATGAACCGGGTGTTTGTGGTGGACGAAAAGGATACGGTCCAGGAACGAAAGGTCACACTAGGCCCCAAGGTTGACAATCTCTGGCTGATCCGGAAAGGGGTAAACCAAGGTGAACGCATTATTTTTGAGGGCCTTCAAAAGATTGCCGACGGGGTTGTTGTCAAGCCGGTTGAAAAAGAATTCAAACGCATAAAACAGGACGGGCAATAATTCACATGGGAAACTTTTTTGTCAGGCGGCCCATTGTCGCCATTGTTATGGCTATCATAACCACCATTGTAGGAGCCTTGTCCATCAAGGGGCTTCCCATGGAACAATACCCCAATATCACCCCTCCCATTGTACAGGTGAGGGCCAATTACACCGGGGCCAATGCCATCAATGTGGAACAGTCCGTTGCCACCCCCCTTGAACAGCAGATCAACGGGGTGGATAACATGATTTACATGAAATCCACAAATGCCAATGACGGCAGTATGTCCATCGATATTTCCTTTGAAGTGGGGACAGATCCGGATATGAACACGGTGTTTGCCCAGAACAAGGTGTCGGCCGCTACAGCCAAACTGCCCGAAGAAGTTGCCCGAATGGGGGTTACCACTCAAAAATCCCTGCCCAATATCCTTATGCTGATGGCCCTGACCGATGAAACAGGGGAGTATGACCAGACCTTTTTAAATAACTATGCCCTCATCAATATCAAGGATGTGCTGGCCCGGATCAAGGGCATCGGACGGGTGGATGTCATTGGGGCCTCTGATTATTCCATGCGCATCTGGATCAAGCCGGACCGGTTGGCCCAGTTAGGCATCACCGTTCCCGAGATCATCAATGCCATCCGGGCCCAAAATATCATCGTCCCTGGCGGAAAATTTGGGGCGGAACCAGCGCCTGCCGGAACAGAATTCACCTACACCGTGCGCCTGCCCGACCGACTGCAGTCGGAAAAAGAATTTGGCGACATTGTTATCCGAACCACCGAAACCGGCTCCCAGGTCAAGATCAAGCATATTGCCCGGGTGGAATTAGGGGTGGAATCCTATAATGCATTTACCCGGCTCAATGAAAAATCTTGTGCCATTATCGGCCTTTACCAGGCCCCGGGTTCCAATGCGGTCCAATTGGCTGAAGATGCCAAAGCCGCCATGGACGAACTTTCCCAATCCTTTCCCAAGGGCGTTAAATATGACGTATCCCTGGACGCCACCCTGCCCATCACAAAGGGCATTGAGGAAATTATTGAAACCCTTTTCATAGCGCTTGCCCTGGTTATTCTGGTGGTCTTTATCTTTATCCAGGACTGGCGGGCCACCCTCATCCCTACCCTGGCCATCCCGGTCTCTTTGCTCGGGGCATTTATGGCCTTCCCTTTATTGGGATTCACCATCAACACCCTTTCCCTGCTCGGCCTGGTGCTTGCCATCGGTATTGTGGTGGATGATGCCATTGTGGTGGTGGAAGCAGTTCAGGTGAATATGGCAAAGGGAATGGATGCCAAAGAGGCAACAAACCTTGCCATGAAACAGGTAACCGCTCCTGTCATTGCCACCACCCTGGTGCTGGTGGCGGTTTTTGTACCCGTGGCAATGATGGGGGGTATCACGGGCAGCTTATACCAGCAGTTTGCCATCACCATTGCCGTTTCCGTTCTTTTCTCATCCATGAATGCCCTGACCCTGAGCCCGGCCCTTTGCGGACTTTTGCTCAAGCCCCCCAAACCCTACCGGGGGCCTCTGGGATGGTTTTTCTCCCTGTTTAATAAAATTTTTGATCGTTCTACCAAAACCTATATGGGATTTGCCCATGTGTTTGCCCGGAAAATATTTATGGGCCTTATTTTCATCATTGCCATAGCCGTTGGCACCGGTATGGTTGGCAAAATACTTCCCGGAGGCTTCATGCCCGCGGAGGACATGGGATACCTCTTTGTTAATGTTCAGCTCCCCGACGCCGCTTCCCTGCAGCGCTCGGACGCCATCACCAAAAAGGTAGAAAAACTCATCAAGAAATATCCGGAAGTGGAATATATCACCACAGCCACAGGATTTAGTATGCTTTCCGGCAGTATGAGTTCCAATTCAGGCTTTTTATTTCTCTCACTAAAAGACTGGAATCAACGGAAAAAAACAGTGGCTGATCTTGTGGGAGAACTAAATCGTGACTTTTTTTTCAACGTCAACGAAGCCCAGGTATTTGCCTTTGGCCCCCCCGCCATTCCGGGCCTTGGCAGTGGTTCCGGTTTCAGCATGATGCTCCAGGACAAGGGGGGAAACACCCCGGCCTACCTGGGTGAGCAGGCGGCTAAGTTTATACAGGCCGCCCAGGCAAGACCGGAAATCGGGGCTATCTATACCACCTTTCGCCCCAGTGTCCCCCAAAAATTTATAGAAGTTGACCGGGATAAGGCCCTGAAAGCCGGAATTTCCCTCAATGATATGTACACCACCATCGGCGCATTTCTAGGAGGAGCCTACGTCAACGACTTCAACCGCTTTGGCCGGCTTTACAAGGCCTATATCCAGGCAGAGCCGGAATACAGAGAAGATGAAAAAAAAATCGGCCTGTTTTTTATCAAAAACGGGGAGGGAAAGTCTGTCCCCCTCTCGGCCTTTGTGAAAATCAGCGAAGTTTACGGCGCCGACTACACCAACCGGTTTAACCTGCTCCGGGCCACTGAATTGAGCGGTGGGCCGGCAAAAGGATTTACATCGGCCCAGGCCCTGACAGCCCTGGAAGAAGTGGCAGCAGATGTGCTTCCCGAGGATATGACCTACTCCTGGAGCAATATGTCCTACCAGGAAAAAAAGGCGGCGGGTTCCGGGGCAACAGTTTTTGTATTTTCCCTTCTTTTTGTCTTTCTCATTCTGGCCGCCCAGTATGAAAGCTGGTCTCTGCCCTTCTCCATCCTTCTGGGAACCCCCTTTGCCATTTTCGGTGCATTTTTGGCCGTCCTTGTGGCCCGGCACTTCGATTTGGCCTACGAAAACAATATCTTTGCCCAGATTTCCCTGGTGATGCTCATTGGCATGGCAGCCAAAAATGCTATCCTCATTGTGGAGTATGCCAATGAAAAATTTGGGGAGGGATTGTCTCTCTATGATTCCGCCCTTGAGGCGGCAAGATTGCGGTTTAGGCCAATTCTCATGACAGCCTTTTCTTTTATCCTGGGCATTTTGCCCCTGGTGATTGCGACCGGAGCAGGCGCACAGGCCAGAAAGGTAATGGGGATGTCCCTTTTGGGGGGAATGACCCTGGCAACCCTTCTGGGTGTCTTTTTCTACCCCATGCTCTTTATTTTTATTGGTAAAATCGGCAGGTATGAAAAAAAACGTGATAAAAGAAAAGAGGTTTAAACGATGAACTTTAAAAAATATTTTCCCGGGGTCCTCCCCGCCAGCCTTCTCATGGCCCTCCTTGTCATGGCTTTTCTTTTTCAGGGATGCACCGTGGGGCCGGATTTTACCCCTCCCCAGATCAAAACACCGGATACATTTCGCAACACCCTCAAAGGTGATGCAAAAACCACAAGTGACCTGAAATGGTGGGAATTGTTTGATGATCCCATTCTCTTTCAACTGGTCAACACTGCCCTTGAAAACAACAAAAATGCAAAGATTGCCCTGAGCAGCATTGAACAGGCAAGAGCAGAACTTGGCTTTTACAAGGCAGATGAATATCCTGCCATCGGCATCAGCGGTGGTTTGTCCACGGGAAATTATGGCGGCGCCCGTTCAATGGATACTAGCAGCAATGTTTATATTGCACCAATGCTCAATTGGGAACTGGATTTTTGGGGGAAATTTAAAAGATCCACAACGGCTGCAAAAGAAAAACTTCTGGCCTCGAAATATGGTATGCGGACTATTCAAATTGGCTTGATTACGGACGTGGTCAGTACCTATTATCTCTTGCTCGATTACCACCAGCGGTTGACCATCTCCCAGGAAACCCTTCTTTCCCGGACCAAAAGCCTTGGGATCATCCAACTGCGTTTTAACAAAGGCATTATCCCTGAAATTGATGTAAATCAGGCCCAGATCCAAACAGCCATCGCAGCAGGCTCAATTCCCAAGTATGAACGCGCTATTGTTAACGCTGAAAATGCCCTGAGTATCCTCATGGGACAGCTCCCCCTGGAAATCCAAAGTGGCCAGCCTCTGAACTTGCAGCGGATACCCCCTTTTATTCCCGATATCCTTCCCTCCCAACTGCTTGAACGAAGACCTGAAATCGGAGAGGCCCTGGCTCTGCTCAAAGCCCAGAACGAAGAAATTGGTATTGCCGTTGCACAGCGCTTCCCTGCCATCAGCTTAACCGGTCTTCTAGGGGTTGCCAGCAGTGATCTGGGCACCATCACCAGCAGCGGGGGTATCTGGTCTGTGGGTGCCGGCCTGACAGGTCCCCTCTGGGATTTTAACAAGAGTAAGAGCCGGGTAGATATCCAAATGGAACTGACCAAACAGGCATTATACCGCTATGAAAATATTGTATTGATCGCCTTCACAGAAGTGGAGGATGCCCTGGTTGAAATAGAGACCTATCAAAGGGAGGTGACAGCTGCCAGCCAAAAAGTTGCGGCGGCTCAAAATGCCAATAGCCTCTCCTTTGAACGCTATGACAAAGGGGTCAGCAGTTACCTGGAAGCATTGGATTCCGAACGGACACTTTTCAGCGCCCAATTGGAGCTTTCCGAACTGAAACGCAATTTTTTCAATGCCTATGTAAAACTGTATAAATCGCTGGGCGGCGGCTGGATAGATGAATCCGAGGCAAAATCCCCACCACGTTTTTGAACCGAAAATTATTATCAGTAAAAAAAGAAAAAGGGCTTTTCAGAAAAATCTGAAAAGCCCTTTTTTATTGTGGCGGGAGTGACGAGACTCGAACTCGCGGCCTCTTGCGTGACAGGCAAGCGTTCTAACCAACTGAACTACACCCCCGTATGTCACTTTTGTTGGTGGGCGATGCAGGGCTTGAACCTGCGACTTCAACCTTGTAAGGGTTGCACTCTCCCAACTGAGTTAATCGCCCGAAAGCAGAGAGGTTATAACAATAAACAAAAATGGTGTCAAGCACTAAATACTCTAAGTTTACTTTTTTTTCCCAACAAAAAAATGCGTAGGGATTCTTCACACAGCACCTTGCAACATACGTATATTAGTGGTATATTTGTGGGTAATAGTAAGATACAAGAATATAATTACCCGATAAAATCTAAAGCAGGGCATTTTTCTCGTTTTTCTTATGGGGCTTCCAGTCACAAAGAATGATAGTAAATCCTTAACCCGTCTTTTTTATCGCTAAAGCAATATCCTAGTTTAAATTTAAGGAGCTTGACCATGGAACCAGTGCAAGGATACCTGGAAATAATGGACAAAGGTTTTGGTTTTTTACGGACCATTGAAGAAAATTTTCAACCCCAGCCCGAAAACCCCTATGTCCCCAATAGTCTTATCAGAAAGTTGAATCTCAGGGAAGGGTGTTTTATTCAGGGATTCGGTGAAAAGAAAAGCCCCAGAAATCTTAACCTTGCCCTGATCCGGATAGAGACCATCAACGATCTTCCCTTTGATGAATTTGTTGACGTGCCAATGCTCCAGGATCAGACCAGTATCAATCCCCTTGAACGGTACACCATGACCCAGGATGAAGAGGATATTACCGGCAAGGCCCTGGACCTGATTGCTCCCCTCGGCATGGGGCAGAGGGGGTTGATTATTGCCCCTCCTAAATCCGGAAAAACAACCATTTTAAGGCATATGGCCAATTCAGTGGTTACCAACCATCCAGATTCAAAGGTGTTTATTCTTCTAGTGGATGAACGCCCTGAAGAGGTAACCGATTTCCAACGGGGCCTGACCCAGGCCCATGTCCTCTATTCTTCGGCTGACCAGCAGATCGGCCAGCACATGAGGATGACACGCCTTGCCATGCACACAGCCATTCGCTGTGCTGAAATTGGACAGGACGCGGTTGTTTTTATAGATTCCCTGACCCGGATGACCCGTGCCTTTAATGCCGACACGGATAGCCATGGCAAAACCCTTTCCGGTGGCCTTGGCGCCAATGCCATGGAATTTCCCAGGAAAATTTTTGGCGCAGCCAGAAAGCTTGAAAATGGCGGTTCCCTGACCATAATGGCCACCATTTTAGTAGACACGGGCAGCCGAATGGATGACATCATTTTCCAGGAATTCAAAGGAACCGGTAATATGGATCTTTTCCTATCCCGGGAATGTGCCGAGCAAAGAATCTGGCCCGCCATCAACATCAACAAATCCGGAACCCGGAAGGAGGACCTTCTCATGGACAAGAAAACCCATGAGAACATGGTTCAAATCCGTAGAAAAGTTACGACCAAAGACGAAGTTTCTGCCATGTCTGAATTTATCTCTATGCTTGAAGGATAGAGCATTTATCTCTATGCTCGAAGGATAGAGCATTTATCTCTATGCTCGAAGGATAGAGCATTTATCTCTATGCTCGAAGCATAGCGCTTGAGAGATAGATGACCTTAAAAATAAAGGCCCCCTGATCTTACCAGATCAGGGGGCCTTTATATCTTTTGTCTATATCTTTTGTCTATATCTTATACCAGCAGATCTTATACCAGTGCGTGGGTAAGCACCTGGCTCATATCATCCACAAAGACTATTTCCAATTGTTTTTGAATCGATATAGGAATTTCGCGAACATCTTTTTGATTTTCCATTGATACAATCACGCGTTTAATACCGTTGGCATGGGCAGCAAGCAATTTTTCCTTAAGACCGCCAATGGGAAGAACCCGGCCCCGCAGGGTTATTTCACCGGTCATGGCCACGGTCCGGCTCACCGGTTTTTCCGTAAGAATGGAAACAACTGCCGTACACATGGCAATCCCTGCCGATGGTCCGTCTTTGGGAATGGCCCCTTCAGGCACATGGATATGGATATCGGTATCCTTGTAAAAATCCTCCCGAATTCCTAAGATTTTGCTTCGGGAACGGACATAACTGACAGCGGCCTGGCTAGATTCCTTCATAACATCTCCCAGTTTTCCTGTTACCATAACCCGTCCCTTTCCAGGCATGGTAACCGCTTCGATGGTGAGCAATTGCCCCCCGGCCTGGGTCCAGGCAAGCCCGGTAACAATACCGGCCTTATCTTCTTTTTCAAGGACGCTGTCACGAAATCTTGGCTGACCCAGATATTTGAGCACCGTGGTGGTGGAAATCTGGTGGCGATTTCTCTTGTCGGTCTTAACAATCTGGGTGGCAATTTTTCTTAATACCGATGAAATCTCCCGTTCCAGATTTCTGACCCCCGCCTCCCGGGTATACTGTTTGATAATGGCACGAATTGCTTTTTTTGAGAACACAGCATCTGAATCATCCAGGCCGTTTTCCCTTAGTTGCTTGGGTATCAGAAAACCTTCTGCAATGTGCGCTTTTTCATATTCCGTATATCCGGAAATCTGAATAATTTCCATCCGATCCCGCAAGGGCGCTGGTATATCGTACAATGTATTGGCCGTGGTAATAAAAAGGATTTCAGATAAATCATAGTCCACTTCTAGATAATGATCATTGAAATTTTTGTTCTGTTCAGGATCCAGAGCCTCTAAAAGTGCAGACGAAGGATCTCCCCTGAAGTCCGATGTCATCTTGTCGATCTCATCCAGGCAAAAAACCGGGTTGTTATACCCTGTTTTTTTCAATGTCTGAATAATTTTACCGGGCATGGCCCCCACATAGGTCCGGCGATGCCCACGGATCTCAGCCTCGTCCCTGACACCCCCAAGGGAAATACGGGCAAATGCCCTGCCCGTGGCAGACGCTACGGATCGGGCCAATGATGTTTTACCCACACCCGGTGGCCCCACCAGACATAAAATGGGTCCCTTGATTTTCTTGACCAGAATCTGGACGGCCAGGTATTCAAGAATTCTTTCCTTGGGTTTTTCAAGGCCGAAATGATCTTGGTCCAAAATGGACGCGGCCTTTTTCAAATCAATTTTAGCCCGGTTTTTCCTGAACCAGGGAAGACAAACGAGCCAGTCGATATAATTTCTAACCACAGTGGCTTCAGAGGACATGGGAGACATCATCTTGAGCTTATCCAGCTCCCTTCGGACCACCCCTGACGCTTCCCTGGACATTCTTTTTTGCTTTATTTTTTTCTCAAGATCTGCAAACTCTCCTGGGCCGCCGTCTTCTCCCATTTCCTTTTTAATGGCACGCATCTGCTCATTGAGATAATGCTTTTTCTGGAGCTTTTCCATCTGATCCTTAACCCGGCCCTTGATCTTCTGGGACATGGAAAAGACTTCTGTTTCCTTTTGAATCAGTTTGAGCAGGAGAAAAAATCGTTTTTCAATATCCCCGCACTCCAGCAGTTCCTGTTTCTCTCCCACCTTGAAGGGCAATTGGGAAGCAATGGTATCCGCATACCTGGACGCCTGGTCCGAAAGCCCCTCAAGGCCCTTGAAAAAGCTAGCAGAAACTACCCCTGACAAATTGGCATAGTTTTGAAATGCCTCAAAAACTGTTCGGGTAGCTGCTTCGGACGCTTCCTCTGGAATGGGTGTTTCCGCAGTTGCTTCATATTCAACCGCCAGAAAACCGTGTTCATCGACCAATTTAAGAATTTTCCCCCGGGCACATCCCTCAACAAGGGCCTTGACCGTGCCGTCGGGCAACCGAAGCAATTGGGTAATTTTTGCCTCGGTTCCCACCTGAAAAATATCCTGAATAGTGGGTTTAAGGACCTCAGGGTCCTTCTGGGTAGTGAGAAATATTTTTTTATCGGCAGCCATTGCTTCGGACAGGGCTTTGACAGACTTATCCCTTCCCACAAACACAGAAGTGGTCATGTGGGGAAACAAAACCATATCCCGTAAAGGCACCAGCGGCAGTGTTTTTTTCATTTTTTCGTTACCGTCCTGGTTGAAAAACTTGGAGATTTTGATCATTAGAAAACTTTCGGTTTCAGGCCTGCTTTTTGGGCTGTTCGTAGAGAAGGATGGGCTCTTCATTTTTCAGAACAACTTCTTCACCGACCACACATTCCACAACATTTTCCTTGGAAGGAATCTCATACATGATGTCCAGCATGGTTTCTTCCATGATCGCCCGAAGACCCCGGGCACCGGATTTTCTTGAAACAGCTTCCTTGGCCATCGCCACAAGGGCCTCATCCGTATACTGGAGGTCCACCCCTTCTACCTTGAAAAGCTCCTGGTATTGTTTGACAAGAGCATTTTTGGGCTCTGTCAGAATCTTGACCAAAGAATCTTCATTGAGTTCCCCTATGGCAGTGACAATGGGCAATCTGCCAAGAAACTCGGGAATCAACCCAAATTTTATCAGGTCCTCGGGCTTGACCTGTCCCAAAAGTTCCCCGAGATTGACATCTTTCTTTTCAGCTATCTTGGCACCAAATCCCATTGTCTTTTGGGTTATCCGTCTTTCAACCACCTTTTCAAGGCCGGTAAAGGTACCGCCGCAAACAAAAAGAATATTGGAGGTGTCCACCTTTACATAATCCTGCTGGGGATGTTTCCTCCCCCCCTTGGGCGGGATACTGGCGATGGTACCTTCAATGATCTTCAAAAGCGCCTGCTGTACGCCTTCCCCTGACACATCCCGGGTAATGGAGGGATTATCTCCCCGTTGGGAGATTTTATCAATCTCGTCAATATAGATGATGCCTCTCTGGGCTTTTTCGACATCATAGTCTGCATTTTGAACCAGGGAAAGAACAATGTTTTCCACATCCTCTCCCACATACCCGGCCTCTGTGAGTGCCGTTGCATCGGCAATGGCAAAGGGAACATCCAGAAATCTTGCAAGGGTCTGGGCAAGAAGGGTTTTTCCGCAGCCCGTAGGGCCGATGATCAAAACATTCGATTTTTGAATCTCAACATCATCGCTGGTTTTTTCGATTACCGAGGCCAGGCGTTTATAATGATTGTAAACCGCAACAGACAGCACCTTTTTGGCCTGGTCCTGCTCAATCACATAGGAATCGAGCATGGACTTGATCTCTTTGGGCACCATAAATTCCTTGGACTCTTCAATCTCTTCGGACTTTTCCTTTTCTTCATCTTCAATGATTTCACTGCACAGCTTGATGCACTCATTACAGATATAAACACTTGGCCCTGCTATCAGTTTCTTGACTTCTTTTTGGTTTTTTCCGCAAAAAGAACAGAAAAACTGATCCGTGGGTTCTTCTTTTTTGGCCATATTTTACGACTCCTTTGAAGCCTCCTCGGTTTCTTTTTCCAATTCACTTCTGTCAGCAACAACCCTGTCAACGATTCCGTATTCAAGAGCTTCGGCACTGGACATGAAAAAATCTCGTTCCGTATCAACGGCAATTTTTTCAATATCCTGGTGGGTATGCGAGGATAAAATCTCGTTTAGGGCAGCTTTCATTCTCAATATTTCATTTGCCTGGATCTGTATATCGGTTGCCTGTCCCTGGGATCCCCCTGAGGGCTGGTGAATCATTATTCTTGCATTGGGCAGGGCGAATCGCTTGGTCTGGGCCCCTGCAGCCAACAATAACGCCCCCATGCTTGCCGCCTGTCCGATACAGACAGTGGCAACATCGGGTTTAATATATTGCATGGTATCATAGATTGCCATACCAGCGGTTACCACTCCTCCCGGAGAATTTATATAAAAACTGATATCTTTTTCAGGATCTTCTGATTCCAGAAATAAAAGCTGGGCAACAATAACATTGGCAACTTCGTTGTCTATGGCAGATCCCAAAAATATAATCCGGTCTTTCAGCAGACGCGAATAAATATCGTAGGCACGCTCTCCCCTGTTGCTCTGTTCAACAACCATTGGAATTAGAGGCACGTTCAACTCCTTTAATTATCTCGTTTCCATGTTCAGTACTTAATAGCACTACTTAACGACCAAGAGGCAGTTTATTCCGCTGCAATTTCTTCTTTGGCGTCTTCTTGACCAGTTTTGGGTTCCACTTCTGAAACACTGCCTTTTTCAATTATAAGATCAATCGCCTTTTTTTCAAGCTGGGTATGGGTATAATATTCCAGCTGTTTGGGATCCATCTTAAAATAATTTTTAATGGAATCCACAGGGGCATTCATCCCAAGGGCCATTTCCTCAAAGCTTTTGTCCAATTCTTCTTCGGTTAGTTCAAGGGCTTCCTGGGTGATTACCTTGTCCAGAATCAAATGTCTTCTGGCCTGTTTTTCAGCGACATCCCGATACTGGGTTTTCAAGATTTCACGGCTCAAACCGGCTTCTTCAAGACTGGTATTATTTTGGGCATAGGCTTGTTCCGCTTCTGCAATAATGCCATTGAGTTCCCCTTCCACCATTGCATCGGGTATTTCAAATACATATTTTTCAAGCAGGTGCACAAATACCTGCTCACTCATCTCATGTTTCACCCGTTGAACATAGCCTTTTTCAAGATTTTCACGGATGGAAGTCCGAACCTCATCAAGGGTTTCAAATTTACCGAGATCCTTTACAAGGTCATCATTTGCTTCCGGAAGAACCTCTTCCTGAATTTCTTTGAGGCTGACCTTGTAAACAATGGTCTTCCCTTTAAGGTTTTCATCATGAAAATCATCTGCATAGACAACTTCAATTTCAAGATCCTGGACCGGAATAACACCAATCAATTTTTCTGAGAATTCTTTGGGCAGTGCGCCCTGATCGATACCCATCACATAATTTTCGATTTTCGGTGTTCCGGCAAAGGCGTCGCCGTTTAAAAAACCTTCATAATCAATCAGAACAAAATCCGTTTCTTTAACTGGACGGGGTTCCGCAATAGTTTCTTTTTTGGCCAGGGTTTTTTGGATCATGTATATCTGGCTTTCAATCTCGGCATCGGAAACGGCATAGGCGGTCTTTTCAAGGGAAATCCCCTCAAACTCAATATCATCAAGCTCAGGCTTTATTTCCACTGTAATCTCAAAGGCATAGGCCTCATCAGGATTCAATTCCGGCGGATCCAGCTGGGGGCCTCCCACAATATTCAACTTATGTTCCTGGATGGTTTCCACAAACGAGTCCTGGATCAAACGGGGGGCAAGCTCCGCATGAACATCTTTGGCAAATCTGTTTTCAAGGACCTTCCTAGGAATTTTTCCCTTTCTAAATCCTTTTACATCTGCTGTTTTTTTCAGTTCATTATAGGCTTTGTTGAGCTCTTTTGCGATAGCTTCCTTTGGAATTTCAAAAGAGAGCACTTTTTTGACACTGCTCTTATCTTCAATTTTTACCTGCATGTTTCCGTCCCGTTTATAATAATATTAGTAATGATATTAGTTTTGAACTATTCTTAAACAATTCTTCAAAAAATTAAAAAAGTATGTCATATATCCATAATTATTGCGTGGCATAGCACATACTATACACAAAGTTTACTAAGATAACGCTTATAAATAAAGGTGTCAAGAAAATTGACCAAAGAAATATTCCGACTACTGTTCATTGCCGCACTTCTGACAATCATCCTCCCCTGCATGGCAGATGCCCTGACAATAAAAACCACACAAAGAATCGTCATTCTGGATCCGGGCCATGGCGGCAAGGATACTGGGATCACATCCGCCACTGGAATCCTTGAAAAACAAATCGTTCTGAAACTTGCCCAGATGACGGCAGAGCTGCTAAATGACCGATACCATACCCTGTTGAGCCGCACAACAGACACCAGCCTGTCAGCGACAGATCGAACCGCTTTTGCAAACCGAAACAAGGCAGATCTTTTTCTCAGCCTCCACCTTCACACACAAAAAAACAGAAGTTTTTTCTTCTACTTTGGCACGCCTGACCCAACACCCGTAAACAATAGCACCGAATGGAAAACCCAAGGGTTGGTACACCAGCACAAAAGCAAACAAGCCGCAGCCCTTTTTGCAAAAATATTCCAGAATCTATACGAAGAGACCAGTCACCAGTCGGGCCCGGCCCCCGTCATTCCCCTGGAGGGTTTGCAAATGCCAGCCATATTGACTGAACCATTCGCCATCTCAGATATCCCCGGAACGGCCATCGAGCAGCAAAATTTCCTAACCCCCTATGCACAGCTGCTGGCCCGCTGCATCGAAACCTACTTTGAAAACAAATTTTAAAAAAAAACCTGCTTAATTTTTAATTTCTTGATTTCTAAACCGTTAAATGATATTAAGCATCTTTGTTTTGTCGGCGGGGCGTAGCGCAGCCTGGTAGCGCGCCTGCTTTGGGAGCAGGATGTCGGAGGTTCGAATCCTCTCGCCCCGACCACAAACAAAAAACATCTGATAGAATCCTCCCCACATCATCACTCTGCAAAAACTATTTGTAAGTTGTTCCAAGTTGCCCTATTATAGAAGCACAAACAATCAACAATTTTAGATTGCACCATCAACAACACAGGACAAGCAAGGTTTAAAATGGTATTTTTTACATCCATCCTCATCGTTGTTATTCTCTATTATCTGCAGTCAGACGGACTTGTCTACGTCACCGTTATTGCCCTGGTGGCAGAGCTGATTAATATTTTCATGACCCACACTGTGACAAAATCCGTTGAAAAAAGGCTAAAGGTTCAACACAGAAGCATTCTGAACGGATACAAGAATCGCCTCAAATCCGATGGGAAAACCATAAAAGAGTTTGAAAGAATCCAGGAAGACTCTGTCACAAAACTCTACAATGCCAATATGAAGATAAAAAAATACGAACAAGAATTGGCCGAGTATAAGGCAGCACCTGACACTGCAAAAACAAATCGACCGAGCCCTATGGAAGTCACGCTATTGAAGACACCCCCGGAGCAGACAGGACCAAAAAAAGAATATATTGATCTTCCGGATGGGTCCGATAGAAATACAGCATCCAATTAAACCGATTCCCGATAACCCGCCTTGGCTATTAAAACAAATCATTCTTTGATAATTCTAATTTTAACAATCTGACCTTCTTTGTTCAGGTAGGCAACCCCCTTTGCAAGGGCCACTCTATTATAAGAATCCACAACCTCAATATCCCTTTCATAGAGAACAATGGGAGAGACCTTGGCCTTTTTATTTTCCTTACCAAGGAGAACGGGATCTTTGGAATTAACACTTGACGGGGGTTGTTCAAGAATCTTTTTTCGGGTATTTTTTTCAGAAATGGTTTTGCGAACTTCGCTTCTCTTTTCCACCAGATCGGACAAGCCAGAAAAACCATCTT
Source organism: Desulfobacteraceae bacterium (assembly GCA_016743945.1). GTDB lineage: Bacteria > Desulfobacterota > Desulfobacteria > Desulfobacterales > Desulfobacteraceae > NBML01. The sequence continues at coordinate 573,960 of JADGFI010000001.1, read as the reverse complement.
TTTTATCATCACAGGCAGACAGCAACAGCAGACTAAATAAAAGACTCCATAAAATTTTTCCCAGCTTCATTGATCTTGGCCTTATCCCACTCCTTCAACGGTAAACCTACGATTGAGCCTCATGGTTGTAAAAAGGCCATAAACATCCTTTTTCACATTAATCACTTTCAATTTCCGATCAACCTGGTTCAGTGTATTATGGGCAGCAATAATAACACCGATTCCGACAGAATCAACCATTTCAACCCCTTCCAGATCAATCACAACGATACCATCGGATGAATTAATGACAGACAAAAGGTCATCCTTAAACGCTTCTGCCATGGAAGCAACAACATCTGTACCCGCCCTGACAATCGTCTGACCTGCCTCATTCACAATTTCGCTCATATCATTCTCCTATTTTTATAGCGGGCGTATCCTGCCATGGGTCGGCATGAAGCCCCATCTAAAAAAGATTTTCACTTATTCCTTATTATATTATCCCAAAAATAATTTTTCTTCAAACAATAATTTCGTATTAACAAAAAAATGGGTCCCAACTATATTGGACTTGAAAAAAAAACAAAAAACCTTTATATATATCTCTTCCGGCTGGCAGGCCGGGTGGGTTTATTCTGATCGGTCGCCTCGTAACAGAAGGCCATGAACCTCGTCAGATCCGGAAGGAAGCAGCGATAAGTGATCTCTTCTGTGTCGTGGATCGATCCCGGTCATGCAATTTTCCTTTAACCCACCTGCCAGTCGGATCTTTTCTTTCTTCCCCTCCATATTTTTATAGCTTGACATGCTTTTAAACAGACTTATTTTTCAGCCATAATTTATGCTTTGTTAACCATTTAACGCTTACATATCAGGAATTTTGGAGCTGGAGAAAACATTTGGTACTAAAAGAAAAGAAAAAAACAAAGGAAACGAAGCGAGACGATTCTCCCAAAAAAGATGCCCCAAAGGCAAAAGACCCAACAACAACTGGAAAGGGAACAAAGAAAAAAGACGAAATCCAGGAACTAAGAGACCAGGTTGCTGCTGAAAAGGACCGGGCACTAAGGCTTTCTGCGGAATTTGAAAACTATAAAAAACGGACACAAAGAGAGATCAATGACTTTAAAAAATTTGCCAATGAATCCATTTTCAGGCAACTTCTCTCGGTTGTGGACAACCTTGAACGGGCCATCAGCGCAGCCCAGGAAAATTCAGAGGACTCCGCTCTTTTTGAAGGGGTAAAGCTGACCCACAAGGACATTATCAAGCTTTTTGAAACTTTTAATGTAAAATTGGTGAAAGCGGAAAATGAACCATTTGATCCAAATTTTCACCAGGCAGTCACCCAGGAAGAAAATGACGAATTCCCGGATAATACCGTTACAACAGTACTCCAAAAAGGATACCTCCTTCAAGACAGGTTGATCAGGCCGGCAATGGTTGTTGTTTCAAAAAAAGCAAAGAAAGAAACCGAAAAAAACATAGAAAACATAGAAAAAAACATAGAAAATTAAAAATATTTTGGAGGATGTTATGGGTAAAATTATTGGAATTGACTTGGGCACAACCAACTCTTGCGTCGCAGTCATGGAAGCCGGTGGAGAAGTAAAGATTATCACCAATTCAGAAGGTGGCAGGACCACGCCATCCATTGTAGCACTTACCGAAGGCGGGGAACGTATTGTAGGCCAGGCAGCCAAACGCCAGGCTGTCACCAACCCTGAAAACACCATATTTGGCGTCAAACGACTCGTCGGAAGAAAATTTAGTTCCAAAGAGATTCAGATGGATATCCCCAACCTTCCCTATATAATTGAGGCGGCCTCCAACGGCGACACCCGGATTAATCTAAGGGGGAAACAATACAGCCCGGCTGAAATTTCATCCTTTGTCTTGAGCAACATCAAAAAAACAGCCGAAGATTACCTGGGCGAAGAGGTAACCGAAGCCGTTATCACAGTACCTGCCTATTTTAATGACAGTCAGCGCCAGGCCACCAAGGATGCCGGAAAAATTGCAGGCCTTGTGGTAAAACGTATCATCAATGAACCTACAGCTGCCTCCCTTGCCTATGGCCTTGACAAAAAAGGGGAAGAAAAAATTGCGGTTTTCGATCTTGGCGGCGGCACCTTTGATGTCTCTGTCCTTGAAATCGGCGATGGCGTGTTTGAGGTAAAATCAACCTCGGGTGACACCCACCTGGGCGGCGAAGATTTTGACTTAAGAATCATTGAATATATTGCAAGTGAATTCAAAAAAGATCAGGGCATTGATGTTCGGGGTGATAAAATGGCACTCCAGCGCCTCAAAGAGGCAGCGGAAAAAGCAAAAATGGAATTGTCCACTGCAACTGAAACCACAATCAACCTGCCCTTTATCACAGCCGATGCATCGGGTCCCAAACATCTGGATGTCAAGCTGACCCGGTCCAAACTGGAAGCTCTGGTGGCCGATCTTCTGGACAACCTTGAAAAACCATGCAAAACCGCTCTGAAAGAAGCCAACTTAGGTGGCGGCGGAGTAGACGAAGTGGTTTTGGTCGGTGGCATGACCCGTATGCCCGCCGTTCAGGAACGGGTGGAAAAAATATTTGGTAAAAAACCCCACAAGGGAGTGAATCCCGATGAAGTGGTTGCCATGGGCGCTGCTGTCCAGGCCGGTGTTCTCCAGGGAGATGTCAATGATGTGTTGCTTCTGGATGTTACACCCTTATCCCTTGGAATTGAAACCCTGGGCGGTGTCATGACCAAACTCATTGAAAAAAATACCACCATCCCCACCAAAAAGAGCCAGGTATTTTCCACTGCAGCCGACAACCAGCCAGCAGTTTCCATCCATGTACTCCAGGGGGAGCGAGAAATAGCAACCGGCAACAAAACCCTGGGACAATTTGAATTAAAAGAAATCCCGCCGGCGCCCAGGGGCGTTCCCCAGATCGAAGTTTCCTTTGACATTGATGCCAATGGCATTGTTCATGTAGCGGCAAAGGACAAGGCAACCGGACAGGAACAATCCATTCAGATCACGGCAGCCAGCGGCCTTTCCGAAGAAGAAATCGACAAAATGGTCAAAGATGCTGAAATGCATGCAGACGAAGACAAGAAAAAAAGGGAACTTGTGGACACCAGAAACCAGGCTGAAGGCCTTTGTGACCAAACTGCAAAGACACTCAAAGAACATGGGGACAAGGTGGATGAGGAGACAAAAAAGGCCATTGAGGCAGCTTTAGAAACATTAAAACTTGCCAAGGACTCAGAGGATGTAGAGGACATAAAAGCCAAAATCGAAACCCTTTCCCAGGCTTCCCACAAACTTGCCGAAGTCATGTACCAGCAAGCTGCCCAGGAAAACCAAGGGGAAGCAGGGCCGGATGCAGGTGCCCAGGCCAAACCGGCCGATGATGACGATGTTGTGGATGCGGACTTTGAAGAGGTCAAAAAAGACAAATAACAGATTACAAACCTGTTGAATATAATCCTGCCGTGGTCTATAGTTGCCCGGCAGGATTTTTTATATTCATTCACAAGGCTTTGATACCCCATGCTAATTACCGACATACTCGCCCAAAACAGCAAACTCTACCCGGACAAGACAGCCATTGTCGAACGTATTCCTGCCACAAACACCCAAAAACAAATCTCCTGGAGTAAATTTTTCAAAACCTCTTGCAGATTTGCCAATGCACTCGAATATAAAGGAATCCAAAAAGGGGATAAGGTTGTCCAGCTCATGACCAATAGTCTTGACTGGCTCCCCCTGTATTTTGGTGTTCTGTATACAGGGGCATGGGCGGTCCCCTTAAACTTCAGATTTGAATCCGACAAAATTTTGCTGTGCACCCAAACGGCAGAAGCAAAGGTTTTTATTTTCGGACAAGAGTTTATCGGGCGCATCGAAGCTATCAAACCTGAATTGGACAAATTTGTCACCCTGTGGTTATTTTCAGGACCAAAGAATGCCTGCCCTCAATGGGCCTGCCCTGTGCAGGAATTTATCGATAAGAACTCAAGCGGAAAAAATTCAAGGGGGGAAACCCTGCCAAAGGTACCCCTTTCCATGGAAGACGAGGCGGCCTTGTATTTCACCTCCGGGACCACGGGCACCCCAAAGGCTGTGCTGCTCACCCATAAAAACCTATCCCATGCCTGCTATTTGGAAAATGCCCACCATGGCCAGACCCATGAAGATATTTTTCTATGCATTCCGCCCCTTTACCATACCGGGGCCAAAATGCACTGGATGGGCAGCTTTCTTGTGGGGGGAAAATGTGTCCTCCTCAACGGGGTAAGCCCCAAATGGATCATTGATGCCATATCGGAAGAAGGGTGCACCATTGTATGGCTCCTGGTCCCCTGGGCCCATGATATCCTCATTGCCATTGAAAACAAGGACATTCTTCTCGCTGATTATAAACTGGCCCAATGGCGCCTCATGCATGCAGGTGCCCAACCGGTTCCGCCCAGCCTCATCGAAAACTGGAAAAAATATTTTCCCGACCAAGCCTATGATACCAACTATGGCCTCACCGAATCCACGGGACCCGGGTGTGTCCACCTGGGAATTAAAAATGCAGACCGAATCGGCCCCATTGGATTGCCCGGTCAGGGATGGGAAGCAAAAATTATAGACAAACAAGGGAATCATCTCTTTGCCAACGAATCAGGCGAACTCATCCTCCGGGGCCCGGGGGTGATGAAAGAATATTATAAAAACCCGGAAGCCACTCAAAAAACCATTCAAAAAGGCTGGCTCCACACAGGAGACATTGCCAGAGCTGACAAAGAAGGTTTTATCTGGCTTGTGGACCGGAAAAAAGATATGATCATTTATGGGGGGGAAAATATTTTCCCCGTTGAAATTGAAAATTTTTTTCTCACCCATGACAAGATTAAAGATATTGCGGTCATCGGCGTGCCCGACGAACGGCTGGGGGAGATTCCCGCCGGGATCATCAGTGTCAAACCCGGTGCCATGATGGGTCAACAAGAAATCATGGATTTCCAAACAGCCCTGCCCCGGTACAAGCAATTAAAACAGATATTTTTCGGAGAGGTTCCCCGAAACCCCACCGGAAAAATTGAAAAACCAAAGCTGAGAAGAATGTATGCAGCAGATAAACGAAAAGATATTAATAAACTTCTCAAGTAAAAGGATGAATTCTTGTGAAATCCCGGATTAATTCCCTGTGCAGCCCTATACAATTTTTGTTGTTATTTGCTGCCCTTTTTGCCTCACTGAATATTGCCCAGGCCAATACCCTTGGGGAAGACACATTGACTGCCATTGAAAAATTATATACCCACAACGGCTTTTCGGCTGATTTTAACCAGATTTCAAAATTAGCAGCGCTGGAAATTACGGAAACTGCCTCGGGCAAAGCCTGGTTCAACCATCCGGGGAAAATGCGCTGGTTGTATCTTAGCCCCCAGCGCCATGAAATAATTACAAACGCTCAGACGCTTTGGATCTATCGCCCAGACCAGGGCCAGGTCATGCGAGGGGATGCCCGAAAGTTTTTCAAGGCCGGAGCAGGCGGTGCTTTTTTATCCGACATTGGGTTGATGAGAAAAAACTATACCATAGACGTCAAAGAGACAACCGACACCCACATATCCTTTCTTTTGACGACCAAACAGGATAATCCAGATTTGGTCACCCTCCTTATCCAGGTATCCCGTACCACCCATGAAATCCAAAAGGTGACAACCCAGAACACCTATGGGGACACCACCTCATTTGAATTCACCCATATTCAATTTAAACCAAACGAGCCAGCGATATTTGAGTTCAAGATCCCCAAGGGATCCAGCATTATTGAAATGGACTAAACCAAAAAAGGACCCCAACCAATGGAAAACCAGATAGAAATAAAAATACGACAATTGGCCAAGGAAAAAAATGCCATTATCCTGGCCCATAATTATCAACCCCCTGAAATTCAGGAAATTGCCGATCTTTGCGGGGATTCCCTGGAATTGAGTATCCAGGCAGCCAAAACCTCGGCGGATATCATTGTGTTCTGCGGCGTTCTTTTTATGGCGGAAACCGCCTATATTCTTTCCCCGGAAAAAACCGTTCTCCTGCCCAACCCCGATGCCGGATGTCCCATGGCCGACATGGTGGACCCTGCTGCCCTTACAGCCAGGAAAAAAGCCCTGGGCAATATACCGGTTGTAACCTATGTCAATTCATCCGCTGCGGTAAAGGCGGTATCTGATATTTGCTGCACTTCGGCCAATGTGATTCGGGTTACCAATGCCATTGATACAGATGAAATGCTCATGACACCGGATAGAAACCTTGCCCAATATGCCGCAGCCAACACCCACAAAAAAATTCATCTATGGGAGGGATACTGCCCCTTTCACAACAATTTAACCCCCCAGGATGTGGCCGCGGCAAAAGCCGCCCACCCAAAAGCCCTGTTCATTGCCCATCCCGAATGCCCGCCCCAAATTTTGGAATTGGCAGACAGTATTCAGTCCACCTCGGGCATGATCCGGTTTGCAGGAGAATCAGATAAAGACCAGTTTATCCTGGGAACAGAAACCGGATTGATTTATCCCATCGCAAAGGCTCACCCCAACAAACGCTTCTTCCCGGCCTCTGACAAGATGTACTGCCTTGACATGAAAAAAATCACCCTGGCCCATGTGCTCGACAGCCTTGAAAACCTGACAGGCGAGATCAAGGTGCCCGAAGATATCAGAATAGCCGCCCTTGGATCCGTACAAAAAATGATTGATATAAAATAGATCCAACAGACCCCCAAAAAAAAGGGGCTGAAAAATATCAGCTCCTTTTTTTTGGAATGAATCTGCCCTGGGGCAGCCAGAACATTGTGCATGGCATCAGGTCCTACATAGCGCCTGGTCCTACATGGCGTCAAAGGCCTCATCGGGAATATCTGCATTGGTATAAAATTTTTGGATATCATCACAATCATCCAGGGCTTCCATGAAACGAATCATCTGCTCGGCTTCCTTGCCTTCCACTGCCGTCATGTTCTGGGGCAACATGGTAATCTCCGCCACATCGTATTTTATCTCGGCCTTGTCAACGGCCTCCTTGACCGCATCAAAATCTTCGGGTGCGGTGATGATCTCAAAAACATCTCCTTCATCCGTGATATCTTCTGCCCCGGCTTCCAGGGCAACCTCCATCAAGGTCTCTTCATCGGAATCTTCCTTGCTCACTGAAATCAGACCCTTTTTATCAAACATCCAGGCCACACACCCATCGGTACCCACGTTTCCACCGGCTTTCCCAAAGATATAACGAACATCGGCGATACTCCGATTCTTATTATCGGTCAGACACTCCACCAGCACTGCCACTCCTCCCGGGCCATACCCTTCATAAAGGATTTCCTCGTAACTCACCCCGTCCAAATCCCCGGTACCCTTTTTAACGGCCCGCTCAAAGGTATCCTTTGGCATATTCTGAGCCTTGGCAGAATTCAGAGCATGGCGCAGCCGCGGATTGGACTCCTGATCTCCGCCCCCCATTCTGGCTGCCACGGTGATCTCTTTGATCAGCTTGGTAAAAATCTTGCCTCTTTTTACATCGGCCGCCCCTTTTTTATGTTTGATGGTCGACCACTTACTATGTCCTGACATGGCTATTGCCTCCTTATTTTTTACCTTTTCCGATTATATATATTTCTTTACTTTGTTTTCTGCAACTTTCCGGCTTAAAGGTTTTACACTCTCTGAAGACGGATTTAACCTCTCTTTCAAATTTTTTAAACTCATTTCCCTGGAATATTTTACAGACAAAATTTGAATTGGGTGCCCCAAATTTTTTAGCCGTTTCCAGGGCCATGCTGCAAAGCTCAAATGACCTGAAGGCATCCACATCCTTGCGGCCTGTGGTGGCCGGCGCCATATCACTCAAGACGGCACCAAATCCCTTTTTCAAAAATTCATCATTTTCAAGAGATAAAATATTATCCTGGATGGCAATAACATTATCGGGCAGTTTGATCTCTATCGGCTTTAAATCTATCCCAAAAACCCGCCCCTTACTGCCCACCTGCTTTGCCGCATACAAAAGCCAGGAACCCGGGGCACACCCCAGATCCAGCACTTGGCTTCCCGGCACAATGACCTTAAATTTTTTCTGGATCTCCTCCAATTTATACACAGACCGTGCCGGATAATTTTCCACCTTTGCCCGCTGGGTCAAATGGTCTGCCCATTCGTTGCCCCCAGACCCTTTACCGGACCCTTTACTTGACCCTTTACTTGACCCTTTAACTTTCTTGGCCATCAAATAATACCTCCATGGCATCCTTTAAAAAACTGACACTTTCTATGGTCATTCCCTCAACACGGGAGAGTTGTTTCATGGCAGAACTTGGCACCAGGCAGGTGGTAAACCCCATTTTGGAAGCTTCCTTGATCCTTGCCTGGGCATGGCTCACCGCCCGGATCTCCCCTGTCAGACCTATTTCACCGATCAGGGTGGTTTCCTTGTGGACCGGCTTGTCCAGAAAACTTCCCGCCAGAGCTGCAGCAATGGCAAGATCGGCAGAGGGCTCCACAATTTTGACCCCGCCGATGACATTCATAAAGACATCCAGCCCGGATAAGTTCATTCCCAAACGCTTTTCCATGACCGCTAGAATCAGGGCAACCCGATTATTATCAAGCCCCAACACTGTCCGTCTGGGGTTCCCCATACCAGAACTTGAAACAAGCCCCTGGATCTCCACCAAGATAGGCCGGGTGCCTTCCATGCTCGAAGTCACCACAGAACCCGGTGCCACAGCCGATCGATCGGATAAAAATATAGCCGAAGGGTTGGGTACCTGTTCAAGTCCGGTTTCCCGCATTTCAAAAACCCCGATCTCGTTGGTGGACCCGAACCGATTCTTCACCGCTCGCAGAATTCTAAAAATATGGCTCTTATCTCCTTCAAAATAAAGAACGGTATCCACCATATGTTCCATGATCCTGGGGCCTGCAATGGCACCGACCTTTGTAACATGCCCCACCAGAAAAATGGGGATCCCCGTGGTTTTGGCCAGGCGCATAAACTGCATGGAGGCCTCCCGGATCTGGGTCACGCTGCCCGGGGTGGAGGAAACTTCCGGATGAAATACTGTCTGAATGGAATCAATCACCATGGCATCATAGTGCTGTTTTCCCACCATGGAAAGGATGGCGTCCAAATCCGTTTCCGCCACAATAAAAAGAGAGTCACTTCCTGAATCGAGTCGTTTCCCCCGCATGGAAAGCTGGAGGATGGATTCTTCCCCTGATACATAAAGACATTTTTTCCTGGCTTTAGACAAAGTCGCCAACACCTGGAGCATGAGGGTGGATTTACCGATACCGGGATCACCCCCGATGAGGATCAGCGATCCATCCACAATTCCACCGCCCAAAACCCGATCAAACTCAGTGATGCCGGTCATCAGCCGCTGGGATTCTGTGACCTCCACGGAATTGATGGAAACCGGCTTGGGAGCTGCTAGGGTACGGGGGTTTCCCGACCCGGCAGGAATGATTCTCTCCTCGACCAGGGTATCCCAGCCCCCGCATTCCGGGCACCTTCCCATCCATTTAGGAGTCTGGCAACCGCAGGCCTGGCACAAAAATGTAAATTTTTCCTTTTTTTTCAACCAGTCTCTTCTCAAATTAAATTTAATAAATCAAAGAAACATACCATTTTGAGGCCCTGGTATCAAGATGCCTGATTATTTTCCCAGCAATTGTCTCTCATCAACAAAGGCACAATAACCAGGGCAGATGATAACAAGAATTCTGAAGCGTTACGATGATGGAACAGGGTGAAAAAAAAAATACGGTTGCCATTGTGACCGATGAAGATGTAAAGGTAAGAGCCGTTTTAAAAAAACGGGCTGAATACATATTATATATGCTGGTCTTCCCAAAGGAGAATAGCCGTGTCTTTAATAAAAAGAATAGAAGAACAGGGACTGATGTTTGATGGCGCCATGGGAACCATGCTTATAGGGGCCGGGCTTAAAAACGGAACTGTTCCTGAAGCATGGGTCCTTGAAAGGCCAGAGGAAATAATAAAGGTTCATCAGGGATATGCTGATGCGGGTGCTGATATCCTCATAACGAATAGTTTTGGCGGCAATTTAATAAAATTAAAAAAAGCCGGACTTGAAAAAAGAGCGGACGAAATTAATCAAAATGCGACGGGTCTTGCAAAATCAGTTGCAAGAGATCAATGTTTGGTGGCTGGCAATATGGGACCCACAGGTGATCTCTTGCTGCCTGGAGGGGCGGTTTCCAAAGAGGCGGTAAAGGATAGTTTTGCAGCACAGGCCCATGTCCTGGCTGAAAGTGGAGTGGATCTGTTTTTAGTGCAGACTTTTTTTAACCTATCGGAAATTTTAATTGCCATTGAAGGAATTCAATCCGTCAGTAAATTGCCTGTTTTCGCTTCCATGACCTTCCAGGAAAATAAAAAAGGCTTTTCAACCCTTATGGGGGACTCGGTTGAATATAGTATGAAAGCACTTAAAGATGCAAATGCTTTGGTTGTTGGGGCCAACTGTTCCATTGGCAGCGACCGCATGATTCTGTTAGCAAAAGAAATTCGAAGATCAGTTTCTACACCGGTGATGGCGTCACCCAATGCAGGCTCTCCCGAGATCCGGGAAGGAAAAACGATTTACAATGAAGATGCACCAACTTTTTCTGAAAACATGCATCGCATAAAATCTTTGGGAGTAGAGGTAATGGGCGGGTGCTGCGGGACGACCCCGGAGTATATCCGTCAGACCATTCAAAAAACACGCATTAAACCATAATTCAAGCCACCTTGTAAAAAGGCATGTTCTAGGATCAAAGAAGGTGCTATCCGCCTGCGGTATTCCCATTGTAGAAAAAAAACAGAAAAAAGGAAAGATTGAACTGGTGGCCGGATTTGTCAGAGACTCCCATTTCCAATTTTCCAGAAAGTCGGGTATATAATGAAGGTATCTTGATTAACAAATTGAATATCGGAAAAAATGAACCTGGAAAATTTAAATGTTTTATTAAAAAACTATAGGGCCCTTTTAAAACAGGTGGACGTCCATATCAAACAGGTGGAAACAGATTATTCAGATAAAATTGTCTGCAAAAAAGGCTGTGACAGCTGCTGTCGATTTTTAAACCTTTTCCCGGTTGAAGCCTTTGCCCTGGCATCGGCCTTGGATAAAATGGACACCAGCCGGGAGATTGTCAGGGCATCCCTGGAAAAGGGGACAAAGGATTGCCCCCTTTTAATCAACCATCAATGTGTCCTGTATGGGGCCCGGCCCATCATCTGCAGGACCCATGGATACCCCCTTTATTTTAAAAAAAAAGGAGAAGCCCTTGTGGATTTTTGCCCTAAAAATTTTAAAGGCGTGACCTCCTTTCCCAAGGAGTGTTTATTGGATCTTGATCAGCTGAATACGCTTCTGGTGGCGATAAACAAACAATTTTTAGAATCCATTAAACCCGAAACTTTTGCAGACAGAATTCCCATATCCGACGCATTGTTATTGCTCGCTGAAAGGGAAGACGTCTAGGCGGTTTTCTTTATTTTTTTCTTTCCTGCATCATCTTCATCATGAGCAACCGCTGGCCCCGATTGTCCAGATTGTCCAGATTGTTGACAAAAGTATCCATATCTTTGACCCCCTTGATATCAATAAGATTATTTTCAAGCATGGCACCCAGATAAACCGTATTGGATACCTGGTTATGCCAAAGCCCCGCCCTTCTGGCCAGAAAAGACCCCCCTAAAAAAACGAGGATCACCATGCCGGCAACGGCCCAGGGGGACAATTTAAATTTCTTTTTGGGCAGGCTGATAAAAAGGGTGTTTGTTTCCGGACAGGCGTCTACACATTTCCCGCAGGCAAAACATTCATCGGACACAATGGTATTCTTTTTGCTGATAAGAATGGAACAAGGGCAGGCCCGGTCACAGCGTTTACAATTGGTACAGGTAATAGGATCCCGCCGGACCTTAAAGGGGCTCAAAAAGCTCAATGCCCCGAGCAAGGCACCATAGGGACATAGATACCGGCACCAGAAATATCGGATAATGATGGACAGCACCACCAGTACAAGGATACTCACCAGGGCTGTCATGGAAATCTCTGTAAAAAATTTCAGCATTTTAATATCGGCAACAATATTATAGGAACTAAAGATAAATTGTTCCAGAGCCTTGGGGCTCATTTTGTACAATATTGTGAACAAAAAAAAGGCCAGAAGACAATATTTAAGGCCCCGCAAAACAAAATCAAGAAGAGGGGGTAACGTCACTGCTTTTTTAAAAATTCGGAAATGAAGGTGGGTTAATAGTTCCGACATAAATCCAATGGGACAGACCCAGGCACAAAAACTTTTTTTCACCAAAACTGCTGTCAGAACCACAAAAAGAAAAATCAACACTCCCGATGGATGAATCTTGTTGATCCCGTGGGTCAGGACAAAATATTTCAGACTGACCAAAGCGGAAATGGGCAAAAACGCTTCCACTCCAGGTGGCCGCTGAATATCTTGTATCATTCCCTGCTCAAGGGGAACTGTAAATTGATAAAATCTTATTCCAATGAGCAGTGTGGTAACCAAAAACAGGACCTGACACATCCGCCGGACAACCATATATTTTTTTTTCATTTTTTCAAATCTATGGGAAGGGTTTATATGAAGCTGTGGCCAAGGCATTTCAATTATAAGCGTTTCATTTTTCGTTGTGACCAGGAGCAAATACCATGCTCCGGCCATACCGGTTATTCCAGAATAGTGACCAGTTGACTGGCCGGGACAATACGGATCTTGCCTTTCAGCTTGGGCAATTCTATTTTCAGGGTCTCAAGGGTAGCCCTGTAGGGATGGCCGATACCAATGGCCGTCCCGTGCTTTTGGGCATACTTGATGAGTTTGGCAAATTGTCCTGTAATATAGGGAATGTTTTGAGCATTATCCAAGAAAACGTCCCTATGGGCAAACCTGAGCTTGAACAGCCTTGCAGATGCCTCGCCCTGGGAAGTGGGAGAGGTTCTGGAATCGATAAAAAACAGGTCTTTCTTTTTTAAAATTGTAAAAATCTGGTTCATCTTGTCGGAATCAGCTGTCAATTTTGATCCCATGTGATTGTTGACACCGACAACACCCGGCACCGCTTTTAAATCTTTTCGAAGCTGGGACAAAAGCGTATCCGGCGTCATTGAAGACAATAATGCACCCGGTCCTGGCTTTACCTTTGGGTATTGAACCGGCTCCATGGGCAGGTGAAGCATGAGCTGGGCACCTTTGGCACTAAGCTTTTGTGCAATGAAAGGCCCAAAAGGAGAAAAAGGAAGCACCGAAAAGGTAAGGCTTGGGTCCAGCAGGTACAATTCCATTGCGATCTGCTTGTCATATCCGATATCATCAATGATAATGGCTATTTTCGGAATTTTGTCCTTGGCCGTTGGCGGAACAGGCTTTTTGTCAACCGGACTGTGGTCCAGGTCCTCAAAAATTTCATATAAAATCGGCCGCTGAGATTTGTCCCTGAGCCCCACCGAAGGTTTTTTATTTCTAATATCACCCATGTCTTCGAATACAGGTAGTATCTGCTTTATATGTTCTCCTGGCCTTGCCTTGGAACCTTTATCTGTTTGGGCAATCCTAGTGGCGGGTTCCCGGCCAAGTCTTCTTTGTCCGGGGATAATAAATATATCCGCCAGCATGGCCACGGTCAAACAGATGGCAAGGAGGATGGCAACCCCCAGAATTATTTTTTTAAATTCATTGCCAAGGTCTGGGTTCTGTTTTTTCCGGGTCCCTGTCTTTTTTCCCGGTGTTTTTTTCCCTGTTTTTTTTTTGGGGGGAGCAGCGGTTTTCCCCCGGGCTCCCCCCTTTTTCCTATCGACCATTTAATTTACTAAACACCCCGTAGCTTATCAGAATATCAAGGGCTCTTTTTACCTGGGCATCCATTTCAAGCTGTTCAGCCTCTAAAATCTGGCGACTTTTCCCAGACTTTTTCTTCTCAGATTTTTCCGGGTCTTCTCCTTCGGGCTTGAGACTGTTCTTCAAATCTTTTTCCTTCATCATTCTGTCAAAACCCAAAGGTATTTTTTCTTTTTTCTCAATGATTTCAAATTCTACTTCTATATCCGGCTGGATCCCCTTGGCCTGAATGGAACGTCCATTGGGGGTATAATAACGGGCAATGGTGTATTTAATACCAAATCCGTCCTTAAGCGGCCGAACGGTTTGAACAGATCCCTTTCCAAAGGACGGCGTCCCAAGAATAAGGGCTCTTGAATGGTCCTGGAGAGCGCCTGCCACAATTTCAGATGCCGACGCAGACCCGCCGTTGATTAAAACAACAATGGGGTAATCCCTGTCTTCTTCGTCGGGGTATGCGTTAAATACCTGGGTGTTTTTTTCAAGCCGGCCTTTAATGGAGACAATACTGCCCTGGTGCAAGAACAGATCACATATTTTAATGGCCTGGTCCAGCAACCCGCCGGGATTATCCCGAAGATCAATGACAAGGCCCCTTAAGGGGGCATTTTCTGTTTCAAGTTTTTTTAATACTTTCTCCACGTCTTCTGTGGTGTTCATCCTAAAATTGGTAACCCGAAGATAGCCATACCCGGGTTTAAGAACCGCAGACCTCACGCTGGTCATGGGAATCAAATCCCTTTTCAGGGCAAACGCCAGGGGAACGGTCTCCCCTTCCCGGATGACCGTGATCAAAACTTTTTTGTACCGGGGGCCCCGCATCTTGCCAACCGCCTCCCAAAGAGCCATACCCTTTGTGGACACATCATCTATTTTGATAATGATATCCCCGGCCTGGATACCTGCGTTATAAGCCGGAGTTCCCTCAATGGGAGAAACCACGGTCAGGATACCCTCTTTCATGGTAATCACAATACCAATACCGGAGAATTCTCCCTTGGTATCATCTTGAAGGTCATCAAAGGCTTCCGGGGGCATAAAACTTGAGTGGGGATCCAGATTTCCCACCATGCCTTTGATGGCGTTATGGATAAGTGCATCCGCATCCACTTCATCCACATAATTTTTCTCTAATTCTTCCAGAACCTCGGTAAAAAGCTTCAAGGTTTGATAGGTTTTTTCGTCACTTGCCTGGACCTGGGAATAAAACCCTGTCATCGAGATAAGAACCAGAGAAGCTGCCGTTATAGATATCCAGCGCTTTGTGAATTGGAAAAATTGATTTCTCATATAGTTAAGCTCCTTTGCTTATCCATTGCATGGGGTTGACAGGTTTTCCATGGTGCCTCACTTCAAAATGAAGGCACAACCCTTTAATAGAACCGGTATCACCAGCAGTGGCAATCACTTCACCGGTATCAACTGTCTCTCCCTTTTTTTTAAAAATTTCTTCCACATGGGCATAAAGGGTATAATAATTATCACCGTGGTTGATAATCACCAGATTCCCATACCCTTTCAGCCATTGGGAAAACAAGACCTCTCCTTTGAAAACAGACCGGACAGGCTCTCCCCTTTCCACCTTTATATCAACTCCGCTTTGAAAAGTGAAGGATTTGTAATCCCCGTTCTTTGACACCCCGAAGGTTGATACAATTTTTCCTTGAACCGGAATGCGCAACCGCCCTTTCTGGTGTGAAAATGATACATCTTCAACAGGGTCTAACCCCTGTTTATCCATGGCACTCAATTTCTCATCGAGTTCAATGGCGGATGCTTTCAAGGATTCCAGAACCGCCTGGGACAGATTTTTTT
This sequence comes from Desulfobacteraceae bacterium, assembly GCA_016743945.1. GTDB lineage: Bacteria > Desulfobacterota > Desulfobacteria > Desulfobacterales > Desulfobacteraceae > NBML01. The sequence continues at coordinate 558,238 of JADGFI010000001.1, read as the reverse complement.
TCCTTTGGATTTCATCTAGAATCGCTTCTTTTTTAAGGGTCTCTTTTTCCTTAATCCGAATCTGAAAATTCAGTTCGGTTTGCAAATCGGTTTTTTCTATTGCCTGTCGGCCCAGTTCTCCTTCCAGAATACTGAGTTTTTTAAGATCTTTGGATTGGGTTTCAAAAACCTGTAAATCAGATTGAATCACCTGCTTCATGGCGTTCTGGGTTAAAAAAAAATCAAATACAGAGGAAGGGACTCCCGCAATATCCAAACGACCGATCATACGCATCCGGTAAAGGGCATTGAGCCGCTGGCCGGCGTAAACCTGATCTTGATCTATCTGGGCTGACAGGCGTTCTTTAGCGTCACGGATCTTTGTATTCTTTATTTCCAAATCCCTTGTTTCCCGGGACAGAACCTTGGATTTTAAACGAGCCCGGTTCAGACCATAGTCAATTTCATTCAACCCTTCAATAATTTCCATCTCTTTTTTGGAAAAGGTTGCTACTTTTTTTTCTTCAACGACAATCTTTTCTTCAAAGGCACTCTTCTCTTTGGCAACTGTTTTGGAGACAACCGCCACTGGTTTTGTTTTATTTTTTTTGGATACCGGCGCTTTGATCACAGGTTTCAGGGTGATATACTCGGATCGATTCCGGATATACCCTCGCTGATCCTGGTATACCACGGCCAGCCAACCGCCGATGCCGCCCTTTTTTTCGACAACATCCACCTGCTTCCCTCGTTCAAGTACCATAATCACATCTGAAGACCGGGAGGGGGTGCTCCTGATATTGAGTTTAAAAGAATTGACAATTCCTTTGAACAAAACCTTTTCTTTGGCGTAGGAATGGTCAACAACCAGAAAAAAAAGCAGACAGACAACAAGACAGCGCCTGGTTTTATAACCAATTAGGTTTAAATCGCTTACTTTAAAATTTGTTTTAAGGACAGATAGCATCCAAACCAACCTAAAAATGTACTGGAAAAAAGGATAATGAGAATGGCTTTTACAGAAAGGAACTGGATGTCCGTGTATACATAAGCAGCCAGGTTTTCTGCAATGCCCGATGATATGGTCAAATAGCCAACCAGAAGAATCACAAGGCCCACCACGCCCCCTATGAACCCCTGGAAAAGCCCTTCCACATAAAAAGGCGTTTTGATAAACCCTTCCGTTGCCCCCACAAGGCGCATGATCTCAACCTCAAGCCTGCGGGAATAAAACGCCAACCTCACCGTATTGGCCGTGATAAACAAGGCAATGAGCAAAAAGAGACCACACATGGCATATCCGGTCATTTTAAACAGGTTAAAGATATTTAAAAACTTGCCCAGCCACCCCTGGCCATACTCCACATTTTCGACCATATCCAAGGACTCGATCTGCCGGGCAAACCCTTGTATCTGTTCAAAACTGCCATGGGATTTCATCTTAATTTCAATTGCATCGGGCAGGGGATTTGTTTTAAGGGTTTTAAAAAAATCGGTACGGGATCCCATCTCTTTTTTTAATTTGTCCAGGGCCTGGTCTTTAGGAATAAAGACCATTTCATCAATATCGCCCAGGCCAAAAATTGTTTCCTTGAGGCCAGGAAGCATCTCTTGCGAAAATTGTTTTTCCAGATATATCATGGCCCGGCCCCCCTGGTTCCAGACTTCAATGACCCGGCTTGTATTTTCAAAAAAAAGCATAAAGACCGAGACGATCAAAATTGAAAGAGAGATGGTGATAATCGTAATAAGATTCAAAAACCGGTTGGACCGAATATCTGTCAGAGCTTTTTGTACAAAACGGATCATAGGCTAGGTCTCTTCTTCATTAAAGCATGGTGGAGGTTGTTTTCAGTTTTCCTTCTTCCAGGACAATATTACGCCCCCGGACCGTGCTTTCCATCAGGTGGAGGTTATGACTTGCCACAAGGATGGTCGCTCCTTTTTTATGGTATTCCATCAAAAAATCCATTACCGCCTGGGCCGCCTTATCATCCAGACTGCCCGTGGGTTCATCGGCCAGAATAATGGAGGGCTCACCCACCACAGCCCTTGCAACCGCCACCCGCTGCTGTTCTCCGCCTGAAAGGGTGGGAGGCAGGGCATTTGCCTTTTTTTCCATGCCCGTGGTCCTGAGCACCTGCATCACTTTTTTCCGGATAAAGCTTTGGCTTTCACCGGCAACTTCCAATACCAGAGCCACATTTTCAAATACGGATCGGTTGGGAATCAATTTAAAATCCTGGAACACCATACCAAACCGGCGCCGCAAAAAAGGCAATTTTCCCGAAGAAACCCGGGCCAGGTTCATGCCATCAATAAGAATCTGGCCTTCGGACACATTTTCAGCCAGGTAGAGAACCCTTAAAAGGGTTGACTTACCCGCTCCCGAAGGGCCGGAAACAAAAATAAATTCCCCCGGCTCGATATCCAGAGAAACACCGTCCAGTGCCAGCTTGGCGCCATAGCGCTTGCTCACATTAAACAACCTTATAATTGGGTTACTATTTTTGTTCGTCATAATTTTGGTTATGGCCCTGTCATGGTCTATAATTGACTGAAAATGAATTTACTGATATATCCTCCATGTGTCAAGGAGTGCTGAAAAACAGTTTTCCTTACACCAAGCCTTCACTGTAACCGTAAACCGGCTTCTTCCAACCAGTGAAGGCTTTGACATATTCAATCAATGGCTGTCAGACAAACGCGTGACGCCATACAACAAGAAAAAGGGTTCCGGTTAATGATACTATTTGATTCCCACTGCCACATTGATGACAAGGCCTATGCAAATGACATTCTAGACGTAATAGACAGGGCCCGGCAAGAAGAGGTAAGAGGAATGATGGTTGTGGGGGTTGATGTTCAAACTTCCCTGAAGGCCATTGAGCTGGCCGAAAATAATACAAACCCCAATAATACAAATCCAGATAATACAAATAAGAAGGCCCACCCCACCCTGATCACTTCTGTGGGAATCCATCCCCATGATGCCGGCAATTGTTCCAGGGAAGCCCTGGAAATCCTTAAACGTCTGGCAAAAACCCATACCTGTGTCAAAGCATGGGGAGAAACCGGCCTTGATTTTAATCGGATGTTTTCCCCGCAACGCGCCCAGGAAGCCTGTTTTTCATCCCAACTCAACCTTGCCCAGGAGGTGAATCTTCCCCTGATTTTCCATGAACGCGATTCCAAAGGCCGGTTTTACGATATTTTAAAATCAGAAGGTCCCCCCTCCCGAAAAGGGGTGGTTCATTGTTTTTCAGGAACCAGACAAGAAATGTTCAACTACCTGGATATGGGGTATCACATCGGCATCACCGGAATTTTGACCCTTCAAAAAAGAGGGGAATATCTCAGGCAAATTGCCCCGCTAATACCCGATGACAGACTGTTGATTGAAACCGATGCCCCCTACCTGACCCCTGCCCCCCAAAAAAACAAATTCCGCCGGAATGAACCGGCATTTGTAAAATCTGTCCTGGTAAAACTGGCGCAAATTAAAGAGGTGGACCCCGACAAATTGTCCCAGACTATTTTTGAGAACACCTTAAAATTTTATAACCTTGCGCTTTAACAGGCCGGACCAGGAAAAAAAAACACTTAGGTTATTATCTACCGTCCGTTTTTAACCATTAGCTTTTCCACGGCTTTTTCAAGGCCATCCAGGGAAAGTTCATACATGGGGAAAATTTGGGCGATGGTCATGATGGTGTGGGTATACCCCCACATGGATTCAGAAACCGGATTAAGCCAAACCGTATGGGGAAAGGTTTTGGCCAAAAACCTCAATTGCTCAAGACTTGGCCTGCCGCTTCTTTCCGTAATATGGATGGAGCCGTCATGGGCCATGAGTTCATAGGGGGCCATGCTGGCATCCCCCAGCACAATGAGGCGTGTGTCCGGATCAAGCCTTGAAAATTCCATGAGGCTTTTGGGTTTCTTATACCGGGCAGGGTCCTCCCATAGATAATCATAAATCGTGTTGTGGAAAAAATAGGTTTTTACCTCTTTAAACTGAGATTTGGCATAGTCAAACAGGGTCTGGACCACTCTTATATAGGGATCCATGGACCACCCCCCGTTGTCAATGGCAAGGATCACCTTAAGCCGGTCCTTCAAAGCCCGGTCAAAGATAAGCTCAATCTCTCCTGCATTGCGCAACGTCTCTTTGATGGTTTCATCTATATTAATCCTGTCCTTGGGGCCGGCAGGAATCAAATTTCGCAATCGTTTCAGGGCTTCGCCCATCTTGGCCTGGGTTAAAGGGCCCTTTGTGGAATAATCCTTATACCGTCGCTCATTGGCCACCTTTACCGCTGATTTATTCCGGGACTCCCCTCCCACCCGCATGCCGCCGGGATGAAAGCCTGAATGGCCCACAGGAGATCGTCCGCCTGTCCCGATCCATTTACTCCCCCCGTCATGACGCCCGTCCTGGTCCTTGAGACGTTTCTTAAAATATTCAATCAATTCGTCCGGGGACATCTTGCTCAGGGTTTCTTCGTCCATCCCAAGGGCATCGGCCAATTGTTTGGGATTCTTCAGCCATTCATCCAGCATGCCCCTTGCAATCTCGTCGATTTCAAACCCATCTCCTTCGGGCAGGGGGACACCTTCAAAATGATGGGCAAAAACCTGGTCATAGAGATCAAAATAGCGCTCGCTCTTAACCAGAATGGCCCGGGCGCAGGTATAAAATTCATCCAACCCGTTGATATTTCCCTGGTGCAAGGCTTTCTGCAATATCAAAAAAGAGGTGGGAGAAACCGGAATACCAACCTCTTTAAGTGTATAAAAAAAAGTTACAAACATGGAGGTCCGCCCATTAAAACATTTTCCGTCTGAATGTCAGGTTTTTGGCCCGTTCATAATCAGGACTTTTTTTAAACAAAACACCTAGAAAAGGCATTTTTTCGTTTACCAGATCCTTGGCCTTGAAATCCGGATCCGCATTCAATGCCCGGATCCAATTGAGCAATTCCCGGGTGGCGGGTTTTTTTTCAATGGCCTCGATCTCCCTTAATCTATAAAAGGAGTTAATGACATTTTCTGCCAGTTTATCATCAATATTTTCAAAATGAACATTGATAATTTTACGCATCATCTTGGGATCAGGAAAGGCAATATGGTGAAAATTACACCGCCCGAGAAAGGGATCAGACAGGTCTTTCTTGGCATTGGAGGTAATAATGATCACAGGCCTGTGGATGGCTTTTACACTCTTATCGGTTTCAATAATATCAAACTGCATCTGATCCAGAACATCCAGCATGTCATCCTGGAAATCCGTATCTGCCTTGTCAATCTCATCAATGAGCAAAACGGTTCTTTTGTCAGCGCAAAAGGCCTGGCCAATTTTTCCCATTTTTATATATTCGTCAATGTCACTCACATCCCGCTTGGAGTCCCCAAACCGTGAATCGTTTAACCGGGTCAGGGTATCATACTGGTACAAGGCTTCCACAAGCTTCATGCTGGATTTAACATTTAATATAATCAGGGGCATGGAAAGGGTTTCGGCAATGGCGTAGGCCAGCATGGTTTTACCCGTCCCCGGTTCTCCCTTGAGCAGCAGGGGCATTTCCAGTTTCATGGATATATTGACAATTGAGGCCAATTCCGTGTCCAGAACATATTTTTCCGCACCATGGAATTCCGTGTTAACAGGCTGGTTCATCGATGATTTCTCCACAAATTTTGTATTTTATAATTTTTATTTCCGTTTACTATTTTTCAATAAAATTCAATAAGAGAATATATGAATCATCTTTTCTTTTTTCACAAGTATTTTATTCCAATCAGAAGGATTCCTATTATATTACAAATTTGTGATTTTGATTTTTTGTTAACAAATTCTAAAAGATTGACACCCATAAAACTTAGTGTTAATAATTTTATTTTGACTGCAAAGCAATGAACTTAATAGGAGCGTACTATGATAGGTGGATTGGGAATGCCGGAACTAATAATAATTCTTGTTATTATCCTTATAATTTTTGGGGCGGGAAAGTTGCCTGAAATAGGGGCTGGCCTGGGAAAAGGAATTAAAAATTTCAAAAAAGCCACAAAAGATCCCATTGAACACAAGGAAGACGAACCCGAAAAAATCGATAAAGATTAATTTTCTTCCTTTTCCGTCAGGGTTTATCCCCCAGTCGAATATCGTTTCTATTTCCGGCTGGGGTATTTCCCCCCTCTCTTCTGAAAATATCAAAACATTCCCGAAAAAGGGCAGCGCCCCTATTAATTACAAAAACGTAATACAATACACCTCAATAATAACATTTTTGTAATTAAAAATTCGTTGTTTTAATTCCTCTCCCTGGTTCACCGAGACCTGTGCACCAAAAGCCTTGATAAATCAATCTTGGCACGCCCATTGCTTATTAGGCTAACGTTGTTACCAATCGAGTATTTTTAGAAAATGGAATTTACAAATGACCATAAAAAGACCGGAAGCAAATATTTTAATTCAAAAAAGGGCAGCGCTGATCCAGGAATTCCTTGCCGGTGAATCAATAGACTTTCTAAAATCGCTCACCTCTTTTATGGATGAATACTTTTACACGGTTTTTGAAAAAAGCATTTCCGCCCGCAAACTGGTTGTATCCGGTAACCCCTTTGCCATTATCGCCCTGGGAGGGTTTGGCAGAAAAGAGCAGTGCATCCATTCAGACATCGATCTGTTGATTCTTTTTGAGAAATCTGTGCCCCTGGAAGTGGAAACCTTTGTTCAAGAACTTTTATACCCACTGTGGGATGCAAGGTTTGAAGTGGGATATGCGGTCCGAACGATTGAAGAATGCATTGCCATGTCCTTTGAGCGGTTTGATATTTTAACCACGGTTCTGGATGCCCGGTTTATCTGCGGCGCCTCACTGGTCTATTCATCTTTTATGGAAACCTTCAGATCCCGGTTGTCGGGAAAACAGCTTAAAGACACCCTAACCTATCTGTTCGAGCATGGGGAAAAGCGGCTTGAAGATTTTGGGGACTCCACCTATCTTGTGGCACCAGATCTCAAATCCGGATTTGGCGGGTTACGCGATTACCACAACCTGCTCTGGTATTCAAAAATAAAATCCAATATCAAATCCAGGAGGGATCTGGAATATTACGGATTTTTGTCTAATTTTGAATATGCCAGCCTTGAAAACTCCCTGGCCTTTATCTGGGATATCAGAAACCGGCTCCACCATATCACTGGGCGTAAATGCGACACTCTCCACTTTGAGTACCAGGCCGAGATGGCTATTCTTCTTGACTATAAAAATGAAGCAGGGCAGCCGGATGTGGAACGCTTTCTTGGAGAACTCCATGGAAAAATGGAATTTTTAAAACAGCTGAACCAGATTGCCTTTGAAGATATTCTTTCCAACCGCAAAATCAAGAAAGAATCCACCACTAAACCCACAAAGACAGAAGGCCTGGTCATCAAAAACAGGCGGCTCTACTTTACCAATACCGTAACCCTCCTGCAAAAACCGGATCTGCTGTTAAAAATTTTTTTAGAAAGCGGCCAGACCAAGACGCCCCTTTCCATTGAGGCCATGCGGGTTGTCTCCGAATTTTGCCACCTGGTGACCGCTGAAATCCGAACAGATCCCCTTTGCGTCAAACTATTCAAACAGATACTGGCCTTGTCATATTGGAAATTCAATGTCCTCAATGTCATGCTGTCCACGGGAATTCTTGAACGCTTCATCCCCGAGTTTTCTGCCATTGTCAACAAGATCCAATATAACCACTACCATCTATTCCCGGTTGACAAGCACTCCATCCGGTGTGTCCAGGTGATCAACAACTTTAAAGAGCCGGGTACCAACCAGATGAAGTCCCTCTATGCCGGTGTGTTTAAGGATATCAGAAATAAGAATGTTCTATTGATGGCAGCACTCCTTCATGACATTGGAAAATCAGATCCTGCCAAGGAACATTCAAAACGCGGGGTAAAGATTGCCGGCCCCATACTGGACCGGCTCGGGTTCAAGCCAACGGAAAAAGAGGATGTGCTCTTCTTGATCCAGCACCACCTCCTGTTGGCCAAAACCGCTACCCGCAGGGATATTTTTGACGAGGAAACCGCTGTATCCACAGCCAATGCCGTTGGTAAAATACGCCTGTTGCGCATGCTTTTTCTGCTCACGGTTGCAGACTCCAAGGCCACCGGCCCCAAGGCATGGAATGACTGGACCGAAAACCTGATAAAAGACCTGTTTCTAAAAACCATGGGTATTTTAAAAACCGGGGAACTTGCATCCAAAAAAACCCAGCGACTCATTGACAAAAAGAAACAAGAGGTATTGGCACTATTAAGGGGAAACTGGCAAGAAGAGATGGTCAATACCCGTTTAAACGGCATGCCCCAGCGCTACCTCTTATATGTCCCGGCCCAAAATATTGTGGATCATATCAATCTATACCGGAACCTTAAAGACAGGAATTTTATCTGGCAGATCACCAAGGAAGATGACTCGGATATTCGAACCGTTTCCATCTGCGGCAAGGACAAGCCGGGATTTTATTCCAAAATAGCCGGAATTTTTTTCCTGAACCATATTGATATTGTTGCCTCCCAGGCCTATTCCCTGGGGGACAGCCATATCTTAGATATTTTCAAGGTTATGCCCCCCAAGGATTTAATATTTGAAAGGGAAAAATGGGAAAAGGCGGAACGAGACCTGGCCCAGGCCCTTGCCGATGATCATTTCCTGGACAAGGCCCTGGACAAAATTCCCGACACCCTTGCCATTTCTTCGGGCACCCCCCCTGAAACAAGCAAGGTTCGGATCGACAACCAAACATCAAGCTTTTTCACCATCATTGAGGTATTAACCTATGATTTTCCAGGGCTATTATTTTCCATTACCAACGCCCTGTACCGCAATGGCCTGAATGTCAATGTGGCAATGGTGGGAGGAAAAGTAGACCAGGTCATTGATATTTTTTACATTAGAGACATCAATGGGGATCAAAAAATTGAAGCCAACGAAAAGCTTGAACAGATTAAAACATCTATTTTAAACACTCTTCCACACATATATGCAAAGGAGGTTCTAAATGAAAAAAATTGAAGCCATCATCAAACCCTTTAAACTCGATGATGTCAAAGAAGCACTCAGTGACATCGGAATTTACGGGATGACCGTAACAGAAGTCAACGGATACGGACGCCAGAAAGGACACAAGGAAATATACCGGGGTGCCGAGTATGTGGTTGACTTTGTTCCCAAAATAAAAGTTGAAATTGTGGTCAATGATGAACGGGCACAAGAAGCTGTTGATACCATCAGAAATGCCGCCAACTCCGGGAAAATTGGCGACGGTAAAATATTTGTTTTGTCCGTGGAGCAGGCCATACGGGTCAGAACAGGTGAAACAGACGACGAGGCACTTTAGCAAAAAAACTTTATATTTAACCAATATACCTAAAAGAAAGGAAAACAAATGACACCCAAAGACGTTATTGCACTGGCAAAGGAAAACGAAGTAAAAATAGTTGACATCCGCTACATGGATTTTATTGGCACCTGGCAGCATTTTTCAGTGCCCCTGGGAGAGCTCAGTGAAGGTGCATTTGAAGACGGATTCGGCTTTGACGGATCCAGCATGCGGGCCTGGCAGCAGATCGACAACTCGGACATGATCGTTATCCCCGATCCTTCCACGGCAAAAATCGACCCGTTTTTCAAAGTTCCCACCCTGGTCCTCATCGGAGACATCCATGAGCCCATTACAAGGGAAGCCTACAGCCGGGATCCCCGGGGAATTGCCAAGAAAGTCGAAAGCTACCTGAAAAGCACGGGCATTGGCGACACCATCTATGTAGGACCTGAACCTGAGTTCTTTATCTTCTCCAATATCCGGTATTCCTCAGAACCCAATGCCTCCTTCTTTGAAATAGACTCCGATGAGGCCCATTGGAATTCCGGAAGAGATGAAATGCCCAACACAGGCTACAAAATCCGCCCCAAAGGCGGATATTTCCCCCTGCCCCCCAATGATAAATACCAGGATATGAGAACGGAGATGATGCTTACCCTGGAAGACCTGGGCATTCCCATGGAGTGCCAGCACCACGAGGTTGGCGCTGCCGGCCAGTCTGAAATCGATCTTCGGTTTGATTCCCTTTCAAACATGGGCGACAGCCTTGCCTGGTTTAAATATGTCCTGAAAAATGTGGCTACCAAATATGACCATACCGTCACCTTCATGCCCAAACCCGTGTATGGTGACAACGGCAGCGGCATGCATATCCACATGAGTTTCTGGAAAGATAGCACTCCCTTGTTTGCCGGCAATAAATATGCCGGCATGTCCGAGATGGCCCTCCATGCCATCGGCGGCATCATGAAGCACTGCAAGGCCCTTTGCGCCATCACCAACCCCACCACCAACTCCTACAAGCGTTTGGTACCCGGATTTGAAGCCCCCATTAACCTGGCATATTCCAGTAGAAACAGAAGTGCAGCCATAAGATTGCCCATGTATTCCGGGTCCCCCAATGCCAAACGGGTCGAGTTCAGAACGCCGGATCCTTCCGCCAATGGATACATGGCCTTTGCCGCCATTGCCATGGCAATGATCGATGGTATCCAAAACAAAATGGATCCCGGCGATCCCATGGATAAGAACATCTATGACCTGCCCCCGGAAGAACTGGCAGAAATGGAATCTGCACCCGCCACTCTGGAAGAAGCCCTGGCGGCCCTGCGAGAAGACCATGAATTCCTGCTCAAAGGAGATGTCTTTACCAAGGATGTCATCGACCACTGGATTGACTATAAGATGGAAAACGAAGTAAAAGAAGTTATCAGCCGTCCCCATCCCCATGAATTTTACCTCTACTATGATATTTAAACTCTTATAGATATTGTTTATGACCAATAAGGCCCGATGGGAGACCCCATCGGGCCTTACTTTTTTTGATGATTTCCACCGCAAAACCTAGGTATTCCAAAGTCTGCTGTCCCATCATTGACCACCGGTTTTCTTTGGCCATGCCTTGGCATATTTTTTTTTAATGCCATCAAAAAAAAAATAGGCTATAAGGGAAAAAATAAACAGGAGCTGGCCATAAAGGAATTCTATCATTCGGTCGAAAAACAATAAGGGAGTGGACATCATCATCATGGAACTTTTACCATTGTCATTTAAACGGATACCAAAAGCTTTCTTCATTTTACTGTTTTGTTTTTCCTTGAGTTTTTCTCCTGTCCTTGCACAAGAATCCAAAAAAGGAAATGAATTTGAAAAATTGTCCCAGCGGCTGATCCAGGACGGCTTTGACCCTGTAAAAATCAACGCCCTCTTTGCCAGTGAACAAATATTTTTCACCCCCTCGGGTGTATCTTCATTTTTTATTCATTCTGAATCAAGCCTGGACTATGACCAGTTTCTTGCCTCAAAACCCATTGCAAAAGCCCGTGGATATATGGAAACCCACAAGAAAAGCCTGGACCTGGCCGAAAAAACATATGGTGTGGACAAAACCGTCATCACCGCAATTCTCTTGGTGGAGACACGACTGGGGGGATATCTTGGCAAACGCACTGTCATCAACACCCTGTCCACCATGGCCGCCCTCACCGATGATGATTTGAAAGAACGTATCTGGAAGTCTATCCCGAACAAGAAAAAACCCCAACGGGAAAAATTTGAAAAAAAAGTTAAGAAACGATCCCAATGGGGCTATCAGGAACTTAAAGCCCTGATAAAATACACGACCCGAGAAGGCGTTGTCCCGGAATCAATCAAAGGCTCATATGCCGGGGCCATGGGCATCTCCCAATTCATGCCCTCCAATGCCCTGACACTGGCCAAGGATGGCGACAACGACGGCCGTGTAGACCTGTTCAATCATTCCGATGCCATCTCTTCCGTGGCCAATTACCTCAAACACCATGGCTGGAAACCCGGTATTCCCCGTCAACGTCAGCACGAAGTTCTGTTCCGGTATAATCACAGCAACTATTATGTTGACACCCTGTTAAAAGTCTCAGACAAATTAAAAGAAGGATAGACACTATATTTCATGGATAAAATTGTTTTATATATTCTGCTCATAGCCGCCCTGTCATTGGGCCTGACAATGCTGGCCCTGATTGATATCATCAAAAAGGACTTTGGATCCGCCAAGACCAAGGTTCTCTGGCACTTTGTCGCCCTTATTCCCCTCATTGGCTGGCTTATCTACCTGATTTTTGGTTTTAAAAAAGGTCATAAAAAACCAATTTAATCATGGAATTTTAATTGACTTTTTCCCCCATCCAATATAAATAGAGATCTTTACTGATGGTCCCATCGTCTAGCGGTTAGGACGCTGGCCTCTCACGCCGGAAACCGGGGTTCGATTCCCCGTGGGATCACCAAGTAAACACAAGGGTTTTCAGAGATTGTCTGAAAGCCTTTTTTGTTTTTCCGGTCCGCCTCCGGTCCTCTCGAAATTTTTCCTTTGCGCAATTAGGTTTTGCAGGAAATTTTTATTGAATCGCTTTCACCGGCTCTTTGATTGGAACATCGATTCGATCACGGGCCACGCAAATTTCATTTTTTATCACATAGCATTCAACATAATGAGGGCCATTAAACTGTGTTCGCTCTGTCCTTGCCTTGTCCCCTGTATCAAGTAAAAGCTGTCCTCGAATTTTATTTTTCTTTTCTGCGGTGGGGCCTATATTTCTAATCTTCCATTTTATTTTATAAGGATCAGGTACATTGCAATGTTTTACAAAAAACCTTAGAGATTTCCCAAATTTTAAGGGGATACTTCTTCCCAGTATTATCGACAGAAGCATCGTCGGAAATCCATTTTGTTTCACATGGCAATCTATTACCAGATTGTATCTGACATCTACCAAATATTGGTCTTCAATAAATTCTTCGGTATCATCATATGAAAAGCTTGCAACATTGGCTTTTGATAACTGTTCTTCAGGCGGGAATTGAGTACCAAAAACTTCTCTCCAAATCCTGTTTACAGTCTTTTGATCCTCTTTTTGAATCGCATCCAAGCACTTGTTGTATGCTTTTTTCGCTTTGGGGACAAAATTCCCCTTTTTATAAACATGTTGACTGCTTCCAGGGGCAAGCCAATATTCTTGGCTTTTATCCGTATCCTTCAGGTATTCAAAAAAATCCTTGCATAGCCAATCATAATAAGGGTAACTCCGATCTTTGTACTCTTCATTGGATTTTAAAAAGTTGTACGCTAACGTATCAACAAGTAGTCCTCCCATCGGTACGCCACATTTATTTTTCCAGGCTCTAATCATTTTACAGAGATGTTTTAAGGTCCCCTTAAAATCTGTATTCAGGCTATTTATCTCTAATTTTTCTTGTCGGGGTTTCGTGGGTTTCCACCTACCACCATTCTTGGTATCTGGATATGTGTAAGAATCGTCATCGTTCAGAAAAGCTGGGAGGATCTCAAAAACATGATTGCTAAAAGATACAACCACAACCTGGCCATCCCCCCTTATATCCGTTCGGCTATAAGTGGCTTTTATAACACCCTTCACTTCCTGCAATAATGCCGATTGTCCATTCGTGTCATAATTATTAAACCGATTGTATACAGACCATGGCAGACTGAAAACCATATCTAAATCACTGATACCATTTATTGCTGTCCCTCTACCATAGGACCCGACCTGTAAACTGTTATATGTATCAGACTCATGACCCCAATACGATTTATTCAAAGTTTTGGTAATTGTTTTGTAGCGATTAGAAATTTCAACTTTATTCTGTACAGCCAAAGTTTCGATGAATTTTTTAAATGTTGCTGATACTTCCATGATCTATCCTTATTTTGATAATTGCTGCCAGACTTCAGAAACCCATTCACAATTTTGAAATAAACAAAATAGCCCTATCATCAACACTGCAAGGATTGTGAGCATGAAGGATAAGGGTATTTTGTCCTTAAATAATTTAAATTGTTTTTGTTCATCGATCCAATCAATCTGCATTTGAACAAAAAACTTATAATGCGCATACCAATCACTGAAACAAATTTGTTTTGTTATACTAATTTCATAAAATTCTTCCATCAGTTTATCAGCACTATCTAATTCATCCTTGAACCCTTCTTCATTCGATTCTTTGATTTCATAATAAAGACTTTGAAGTTTGGAATATATCGCTGTGAGTTTTTTTCCAACTTTTTCATAGTCATCTTTTGTGTGTAAGTAAAACGAGGCATACAGTGAAATCACACCGAAAATAGTTAAAAAGCAAGGGACATGTTCTGACAAAAACGAATTTGAATATTTAAGGGATAGTATCCCATAGACGATGGATATGAAGCCTATCCATCCAGGGACTTTTTCAATTATATCATACGTTGCAAAATGCTTCTTTGCGCCAAAGCCAACGTTATAACCATGTGTGGCAATTAATTTGAGGATAGATTCTTTTTTCAATATTTATTCATTTCTCCTTCCGGACACCTTTGAATGGTTTGTCATCCGCTTTTTGATCGATAAATTTTCCTGTATTCGTATCTCGCTTTGTCCACTTATCATTTTTTGGATTGTAAACTTGCGATCTATTCCGAACTGCTCCTTGCCGTCTTCCATCTCCAGTTGGTGGGTTTGTAGCCATGTCAAACACTCCTCTTTTTAAATGTTATATCTCATATTCTCGTTCACTGAATCCACTTAACGGGTATTCAAAAAAAATCTACTTATTTGGCTCTAAAATAGACAAATTCTATACCCCCAGATCCAGCCACTCTTTCTTGACGCAGTAAAAATCCATTTTCCCAAAGCTGTTTAAACTTCATGCTTGCATTCGCAATGGTCATACCCGGATTTGCGGCAACGAAATCAGAAGCTCTGCTAATTTCTTGCTGCATGGCAAAATCAAATGCACCTAAAGCTCCCTTTGCAGGGGAAGGCCCAATAGCCCTTCCTTCTTTTTCATGCCAAACAATCAAAGGTTGATTTTTTCTTTCAGCTGCCGCCTCCCAGTTTTCTATCATGTCCTGATTTGTGAGATCTATAAAACAAAAACCTTTATGTTTTCTATATCTGTTTGCAAGCTCCACGATGGTTTCGGATGCAAAAGATATATCAACCCTCTTGACCCCAACAAGGGATACCTGAAAGATTAAAACTCCAGGATGACTTTCAACAAAATCTATCAAACTGGAATAAACCGATCTTCCTTGCACACGACCCCAACCTTGGTCAGAATCCATATGGTCTCGTAGTTTTATTATGGCTGCTTTCTGGTTCATTGTGTTCAGTTAACCAGAAACGACCGAATTAGTCAAGTGAAAAATCGAAATAGATATGTGTTCCCCAAATCAAGGGCAAGGATTCATAACAATAAGCAGTGTTCGGTCTATATCCTTCTTTTCCAGGAGAAAGCAATACTCTTAAATTGGGCAGGCGGACGTCAAGCTGGGCTCGATATTTTATGGCTTTTGCAGCACTCCCTTTTAGACCACAGCCCCTATCTGAGCCGTGACGAGATATTCCCTGTTTAAAAATTTCAACAAGCAGTTCAACATCAGAAAGATTTGAGAGTGATGGGGATTCATTTTCCAAAGCAGGGCGGAGTGTGCCCATAATTCCCAGACCACTATCGGAAACTGCGACCCTTAAACTATTCCCACGTGGATATAATTGAAGTGCCGCATAGCCATCTATGGAAGTTTCACTATGTGAAAAAATATTATCTATGAGTTCTGCAAATATAGTCCACGCCGCACCTTCCAACTCATCAGCATCAGGTCTTTCACAACAAGATCTCATAAGGGCACCAGTCAACCTTGTAAGAAGAGTTTCATCCCTAAATTTTGGATTAATCCGTGCAATCTCCACCAAAGAGGTATTAGTCCCACCATATATTTCAGCGCCTGATACAAATGGCCTGGCTGGGATTACTTCAATGTTTTTAGACAAGTGGTCAAAAAATCCCATTCGATCCAAATATCCCATGGCACCACTCTCACCTTCATCGAAAACCAATTGAACTCTTTTTTGGCAAATATCAAGCTGATTGAAGAGAGAAAGTAAACGGACTGCTGCATCAATCATTACTTTGCAACCGATGGGGAATACAAATTTTGCATTGGAAAAAGAATTATCGTGTGGCCCAGGCCCTGTTCGTAAATATATCTCCATTGTTGAACTGTCTATCCATTTGGCTGGAAATTCAACATTACAGATCATCGGTCCATCCCATCACTTTTTTATTCCATTCAGTATACGCTCAAGTAATAAAGCTGCGGGCTCGTCTGATGGATCTTGAGATACGAGTCCTCCCTTGAAAGCTTTAACAAGAATCGATTGATCCAAATTTTCTGTTTTTCTTAGGCTCTGTTCTATTTTTTTTTCTATCATTTGGATCGATCTATATTTTTCTTCAATCTGCTCTACAACCTTTTCTTGCTCCTTGATGGATGGTATAGGAACAATTACAGAGCGTATATCATCTAAGCCAAGCCCCGCTTTTGTGGCACCCCTTTTTAAATCTTGAAATTGCGTTTGCCCTTCTTTAGAACTTAAATACCACGCAAGATATTTTGCATTAATCATGTCAACGGGTCTTGCCAATGAAATATGCTGATTAATATATGCCGTAGGAAATTTTTCAGGAATGATAGAAATAATCCCTATATCCGCTGTAATGGATACTAAAATGTCATTTCTTTGTACTTGTGTACGAACGCCTTCTGCCCCTTTTGGGGGAGAAACGAAAATAATGTTTCTTAAATCCAAATTAATAGAGCATCTATCCAAATTGCCAATCCGAATAAATATATCACCTTTTTCAGAATAGTATTTGGCCCACCCTCGAGAACCACTTGTTACAAAATAAAAAATCTGATCTGTTGAAAAATTCAACCACCCATCAGGTAATCCCAATAAACCTTTTGTATCAGCAGGCTCAGGCTCTTTATATTTGGATTTCCACTTATCGTCTGTCGGTTCCTTGCCTTTGGCCCTCATTTTGACCAATTCATTCTCTTCCCATTTTTTCCGGCGCTCTACCCGAATACGTTCAAGCAGGACAGAAGCAAGCTCAACATCAGGATTCTTTTTACGCCAATCAGCAGTCAGATCTCCCCGGAAAGCAGATGCCAGTATTGATTGCCTAAGTTTATCCAGAAGGGGCTTGGCAGCATCAAGGGCTTGTTTTGCTTTTGTGCTTTTAGCCTGGAGAGCCTCAATTTTGTTGATAATGCGTTTTTGTTCTTGGATTGGAGGAAGAAGGAATTTTCTGTTTAGCAAAAAATTCTTTGGGACTCTTTGATGCCCTACAGCACCACCCATAACCATTTTAGCATCTCTTCTAAAATTTCCCTGCCTGACATAGTAGTATAATAACTCGGGTGTAAGTCCACCTTTTGATCTGAGCACATAAAATTCTGTAGACCCACATGCAAGGCCATTTTTTAATTCTTTAGCAAGTGCAGCCTTACCATTTTCCATACAAGGGGTTATTTTTGCCCAAATCACATCATTTTCAGAAAAATGTGTATACCCTTTCCGGATTTCACCTAATTTGCGTATTTTAAAATCAATTATTTCTCCGGTTTTATCAGACACACTGGCCATCGGAATGAATGATATTTCAGTTGCATCGTCAATATCTTTACTATGCTTAGGATTAAGTATGCATAGTTCAGAAATTGTAGTTTTAAACCAACCCTGGGGGAGAAAATCTGCTTCTGGCATCAGTTATCCCCATTATTTAAAATATCTGACAATTCTGTGATTTCATCAATAGCGGTCTGAAGATATTCCATAATTTCAGCTGCAATAATTTCAGGCTCAGGCAATTTTTCTCCATTACCAGCACTTTCATCCTGCAACCAGGAGATATCCAGATTATCGCCACGGGCTTTGATCGTTTCTCTATTAAAAACTCTGAAGCGGCCTTCGTCACCCTGATTTTTTCTTTTGCTCAGACCCATGGAATCATAACCAAAGACAGCTTCAAACTCTTTTAGGTGTGCTCTGGTGAAGGGTGTCCGCTTACCAAAAGACGGCATGTTTGTTCTCAAATCATAAACCCAGACCTCTTTGGTATTACCCTTTTCAGTCTCACCTCTTGAAAAGAACAGAACATTTGTTTTTACACCCGCTGCATAGAAGATACCAGTAGGGAGACGAAGAATAGTGTGCAGATTACATTTATTCATCAGGTCTTCCCTGACCTTTTGGCCTACATTATCTTCAAACAATACGTTGTCGGGAAGAACCACAGCAGCCCTACCGCCAGGCTTCAATCCCCGGTATATATGCTGTAAAAAAGCCAACTGCTTGTTGCTGGTGGGATAGGTAAACTCCCTTGTTGGTGCACCGCCACCCTTTTTAGTACCAAAAGGTGGATTTGTCATAATAACATCAACTTTTGGTAAAGCAGCACCGGCTGATCCAAGGGTATTACCCAATTGCAAGGGACCAGCTATATCATGCAGCATCATGTTCATAAGAGCCAGACGGTGGGCATCCTGAACAAGTTCCATTCCGCAGAGCGCCTGGTTTTTCTGAAACTGCTGTGCCTGTTCAGAAAGTTCAAACAAATCATCGGTTCTTTCCTTGATATATCGATCTGCTATCAAAAGGAACCCGCCTGTTCCGGCTGCCGGATCTTGGATGATTTCACCGGCCTGGGGTTTTACCAGTTCCACAATGGACTCTATTAATACCCTTGGTGTAAAATATTGTCCTGCACCACTTTTCTTCTCATTTGCATTCTTTTGCAGAAGACCCTCATACATATCCCCAAGGCCTTCCTGTCTGGCACTATACCAATCCAGTTCATCAATATTCTGAATCAGTTTGTTGAGGTTCCTGGGGTGTCTCAGAGCGGTTGTGGCATTAGCATATATGGATTGCACCCGCCCACTGCTTTTACTTCCCAACTCTACAAGCATGATCCGGTAGAAGTCTAATTGTTCAATACCTTCCTTTTTCTCAAGGTCATCCCAACGATACTCATCCGGTAACTGGTTTTCTGTTCCAGTCTCCTTTGCCATCTTCAAAAAAAGAATATAGGTCAGTTCAGTTACATACTGGTGGTAGGTGATGCCGTCATCCCGGAGAATATCACAGAAGCTCCAGAGTTTTTGTACAATATCAGTAGTTGTTACCATTATTTTCCTTAAATTTATTTGCCCGAGTTCTAACCGGTTGCCACATCTTTCCAGAGTTCATCAGAGATCTGGCCAAGAATCTCATTCATTTTGCCACCGAATATTTTATTCAGCCTGTTGAAACCGCCTTGATCCTTGAACCGACCGCTATCAAGAGCAGAACGATCCACAATGGTTTCTTTTTCCAGCTGCTTGCCAATTCTTTCAAGCCATTTCCTCTGGGGAACAGTCCATTGTTGGCTTGCCAGAATCTTTGTTATGGCACTTTTCACCCTCTCTTTATATGGTTTGAGGGGAGAGTCAAGTACAGATTGTCGAATGAAGCCAATGATTGATGCTGCGATCTCAACATTATTGGTATCCTTCCAAGCTGTTCTCAGGATTGTTTCATTGTAGCCTGCCTGGTCAAGGAGTAACTTGAGTTGCTTTAGCTGTGCTCTGGTCAGGTCTCTTGGTTTGGTGGTTACAACAATTAATGCCGGGATTTTGTTCATGTTATCCCGAAGATATTTACCAAAGGATTCCAGGTAATCCTCAGGTTTTTTATATTCTCCATATCCATGGGATACATCAATCACTTCATCTTCATGGCCGGATATGATCAAGACCTTTTCTTTTTTGGCTTTTAGTTCATCCAGGAACTTTGGCAGATCAGGGCGGGCAACAAAAAAGTCTTTGACCTCATCCCCTGACATTTTCAAAAGCTTGCCTATGACCTGTTCTGGTGTTCCTCCAGCCAGCATCTTGAATTGGTCTAAAGCCTTATCTTTGATCAGCCGTTTTTTGTACTGCATCTTTGCAGCTATCTGATCTCGAATTTCTTTTCTATGATCCTCTTCCTCAACTTTGACAAGCTCTTCCACCATCTGAACAATGGTTATCTTAGGATTTGGAACAACCGGCTTCATTGTGGAATATGGTTCCAATGCAGCATAGAGGTCTACGGTGTCATATATTCTAAACAGGTCTTTCCCTATTTCATCACATAGCCGTGTGGCCCTGCCAATCATCTGCTCATACAGGATTCTGCTTTTAACCCTCCTGATGAAAACCAGATTCACAATCTCTGGCACATCAATACCTGTAGTCAGAAGATCCACTGTAACAGCTATTGAAGGAAACTTTTCCAGCTTATACCGTCTGATCTTATCCATGGGTTTGTCTGCGGCAGCTGTAATCTTGACAACTGCATCATCATCCACAGCACCATATTGGTCTTCAAATGCTTCCTTGAGCATAGAGACAACCATATCTGCATGGCTGTCGGTTGCACAAAATACAAGTGTTTTCCCGGGCAAATCAGGATCTATATGTTTGGCAAGTTCAGCACAGATTGTTTTGTTAAAGTTTTCAGTTATGACATAGGTATTATATTTTTCGACCTCAATGGTTACTTCATCGGGTGTTTTATGGGAAGACAGCGTCCCAGAATTGACATGATATACTGCCATGTCTTCATTTACTTTCCAGGTCATGCCTTCATCCACCAGTTTTGTCAGAATACGGATGGGCGGTTCATGATCCCGCAGGTATCCTTCAATGACGGCTTGCCGATACGAATACGTATAAACAGGTTCATCGAAAATTTCAGTGGTGTGTAATGCTGGGGTAGCGGTAAGACCAATCTTGACTGCATCAAAATGATCCAATACACGTGTATATTTTGATATGTAATCCCTATCACTTCTAAAAGACAGTTCACCTTCTGTCATTTCACGGTCCAAGGCATACCCTCTGTGACATTCATCCACAATGATGCAATCGTATTGGTCAACAGCCAGTGGTATGGTATCTTTACCAGGATACAGTAGTCGCATCATCATTCCCTGGATGGTTGCAATATGTAGGCGGGTATCGATCTCAGGGGTAATATCCCCTAATTCTTTTACATCATATATGTCAGAAAAAGATTGAAGGTTTTCCAGTTTTACATCTTTGAAAGCACCGGCTGCCTGTTCACCTAACGATGTCCGATCCACCAGAAACAGGATACGTCTGAATCGTTTTGCCTTTAGTAGTCTGTATGACAGTCCAATACAGGTTCTGGTTTTCCCGGTCCCTGTTGCCATTGCCAAAAGAATTTGTTGTTTTTCATCGGCAATGGCCTTTTCAGCAGCTTTGATGGCTTCTACCTGATACTCCCTTAACCCCAGGTAATCCATTGGTTCTTTTTCCAATTTTTCTGCTGCTTCCTTAACATCTATATTTAGAAGCGCCTTAAGCCCGTCAGGAGTGTACCAGGAATCAAGTGGTCGAGGGTGATTGGTTGGCAGACGTCCATCAAGGAACCAGATACCGCTTTTTGTTTTAAGCTGCCTTAGAAAGGGTTTGCCATTGGTTGCAAACAGGAACGGCACATTATATTTGCCCCATGGTCCTCCGGCAAGCTCCCACCCTTCTTTTGCGTTAAAGCCCTTGCTGTATCTTTTGGACTGTTCTATTGACCCAGAGACATCCTTATTTTTTCGTTTTGCTTCCACTATACCAATGGCAGTGAGTCCCACAAAAAGGACATAGTCAGCAGGGCCTTTCTTAGTCGGCCATTCTGATATAGCCATATTTTTGCCTTTTGCTGGGCGAACACCTTTTTTGTATGTCAGCTTTTTAGTATCTGTTTCCCAGCCTGCTTCCCTGAGCTGCGCATCGATTATCTTTCTGGTGTCGGCTTCATTCAGATCAATTTCTTCATCTGCATTAGCGGCTTTAGCAAGGGCAAGCTTGATAGTGGCAGGTTCTGCTTTTACCTTGGCTTTGAGTTCCTCAATATATTCCTGATGTTTTTGTTTCTCTGCTATAAGCTGTTCTTCGGTTTCCTGGGCAAGGGAAAAGGCAGCATCAAGATCGTCATACATTTTCTGTATTTCCATCTCCTGACCTTCGACCAGATCCGCTTTCTCCTGAGCCTTTGCCAACTTTTTTCTCAGCTGTTTGAGCTCGTCTTTAAGGTCAGTATCTGCCTGGGTCGGATCAGGAGGAGGAATGAAAGGACCTTTGGCAAGATCAGGATTCGCTCCAAAAGATTTATGGAACCATACAGCCAATTGCCTTGCCATACGCAAATGATATAGTGCCTCCCCTTGGTCACCGACAAGCTGATGGACTGCTTTATTGCCTGTCTTTCTTAAACTGTGAAATAACTGGGAAGCCTTGGGTGTAAGAATATTGCCATCTTCCAGCTTTCTTAAGACGGTTATGGCATTGTCCTCTGGAAATACATCAATACCTGTCCTGGCAGCCACCTCCTGGGCCAGTAATTCACCGAACTGACGTAGCTTGATTAATGATGTATTAGGATCGTCAAAGACATACCGCTCTGCCTGTACAGCGCATTGGGCAAGAAGAGTGCTATGTTCAGAAAGAAATGAAAAGTTTGGAGACTTATGTGTTTTATTTTCTACGGTTGTATCCATTTTTATTAGTCCAGATCTATAATTCCCGGTCTTTTTAACTATTTACATACCGTACCACCATCTCAATATCGCTTAATCGCTGTAAAATCAATGTATATAGCAAATTTACATGAATTTTAGTTACCTTTGATCAAACCCTGTTTTCATATCTGAAAACCCCGGCACAAAAGCGTTACCGTCAAAATGATTATTACAAACGCATGAAATCTCATAGATGGCCTATTACTTTTAACAGGCGAAAGGAGAAAAACAAATTAGGAAAAGGTGATAATAAGGAGGGCTATCTTCAGGTTTTTAAAAAAATAGATTTCAAAAAATTCCCTTTATTGCTGGGAAAACCCATTGCTGTATTCGGGCAACTATCCATTGCAGGTTTTCTATCTAAAACTTTTGTTACAGATTCTATCCAGGTTGAACTCGGCCCAATTCTTTTCACTAAAAACCAAACCACACAAATCAGACCAAACATCCTTTTTTTGGCATTTTCAGTAAGATCTAAATTTTCGAAATAGGGATTTTTTAATATTTTTAATGGATGGTTGAATTGTTGGTTCCAGATCCTTGTATGATGGGCGCACCTATTTCGGAGGGTATTGATTTCTTTAAGCCAGTTTGTGAGAGTTTTTGAATTATCGATACCTAACCTGTCTGTAATCCTGTTTTGATATTTTTTCCGGAGAATATCAAAATATATTGATGTTGTACCAAAGTCCCAAGCTTCAACCGCCACCCAGAATGGAAGTGGTTTTAAAGTCTTTTTATGCCAGACAATGCAATCTTCACGACTCCTCGAAATTTGCTTATTGAGACGGAGTTTCCATTCTTCCCAGATATTTCGATTTTTCTTATTTTTCTTATCATACCAGGACTTGCACTTTTCAGGCTTGATGAAATCCTGATTCAGGTATCCAAGTGGATCATGATACCCTATCTCATGGGCAATGATCGTTCGAATCTGTATTTCAATTCTTTCAATCGCATCCAGCATTAAGAGTCTTAAATTTTTATCAAACAGATATAATTCTATAATATCATTGAAATTAATATTTCCCTGGAAACAATCATCACGAATTTGCTCTCCGGTTGCAGGATGTATGACATCATAACCATTGCGATCAACCTTGAACTGTCGACACGGATACCAGAACCCACTCAACCGATAATAACCTATCTGTGATAATTTTCTCTCAGCTCTTTCCCGGTTGGGAATTATCATTCCTCTGTTTATGAGTTTATCCACTAATTCTGAATAATTTTTGTGGGGTTTTGTGACAGACGTTTGGGCGCTTTCTTTCATATCAAAGACCCTAAAAACAAGAAGGCCCAAACGTAATATCAAACAAGTTGATATCAGAGGATTGGGCGCTATTGAATGTAAAGTAGCAATCGAGTATCATAATGTCAATTAAAAAGTTTGCTGAGAACGAAAAATATTTAAAGTTAACAATACATATAATATCGGTCGGGAATTATCAATAAGTATCTTTTATTACGGATTATTCTATACTTGTATTGTAATTAAAACTTATCCGGGCCCCCTCCGGTCCTCTCCAAATTTTTCCTTTGCGCAATTAGGGTTTGATAAAATTTTACATTCTCTTTTTTATAGCACTGTAAAATGAAACTTAGGTTAGGCAGTTATTGCAGTAGGCACTTTTTCTAACTTTTTTCTTTCTTTCTGGAGGTTTTCAGTCTTTTTATTCAACTCTTTTGTATAGGCTTCTATTTCCCCTATACGGTAGCACTCCCCTCTGTGGTTTGGTCCCCTGCCGCACGAAGTAACCTTGGATGCCCTGCAAAAGAAAACAACTGGTTAACTTTCCCTACAATCTTAACCAGTTTTTAAAAAAATCGAAGACAGACACCATCCCCATAAAAGATATGACCAATACCATATGGGGTATTGGTCTATTTCAGCATCCTGAGTTTTACTTTATGCCGTATACCGAAACCAGTTCATTAATGAGTTGATCCTCATCTGGAAATGAACCTGTTTTAAACTTAGAATAAACAAGCTCACGGTCAACCACGACATCAAATATCCCCTGCCCTCCAGGAATAAGTTCAGACCCTATACCCAGGGCTTGTTTTATTTTAGCAGCCAAACTGGCTGCCTGGGGTTTGTAATTTCAAACAGCACAGTATGTTATAGAAACTTCCATTTATCTCTCCTTGTTGAGGTCTTGATTCAAAGTTAACCAGATGTCAGTGTTCAATTTTCCGCCTATAAATCAGGTTGATATCCTGGTGCGATTAATAAATTCTCCACACCATAGAGAGTTTGTCTATTCTGCAGCCACAAGTGTACTTCGGGTCGGTCTATAATATGATTTGCTGAACAATCCACATTCCATCGTCGAAGCACATATCCAGCAACAGCAGCCCTCACCTGCACCTTTAGCATATGACCGGCATCTGTTTGGTGCATACCGTATTCCATGGCTATGGTATCGGGGTGTTTGAGGTTCGGATGCGGCACGATATTCATTTCAACAATACGATTCCATTGATTATCTTTTTCACGTGTTTGATTTTGGGGAACCTTACCGTTCAGAACCTCAGGTTTTTCCATGCGATTAATAACAAAATCTGCAAATTGCTTCCTTTGTCGATCATATGCTCTTACATGCCATCGGAGTCCATTATCAAGCAATGCAAACGGAACAATTTCCCTTATTGTTTCACCGCTTGACAGCGATCTATAATTCAGCTTAAGAACCTTTTTCTGATGGATGGCAATCGTTACGTTTGCTAAGACATCAAGGTCTGGAGAGTTTAACTGGGTTGGGGTTTCTGAAAGAATAAGGCCACCACTACTTAAAACATAGTCATCGCCTATTCCCTGATAAAGGGCCGAGAGGGCCTGATTACCCGAGCAATTAAAGATAGGGGCAAAAGAGTTTGACTTGATGTAAGCTTTTATTTTTGCGTCATAAAGAAGGTTACTGGAAGCCAGTTCTTTATATAAAGCAATATCCCGAGTCGCTGCAGCCGCCTTAATGCCAAACCGATGCACCAAATCGTTTCGGTTTGCTAAGCCTAAAAAACGCAACTTAAAATCGAGATGAAACAATCTCTCCTTTTGTGCCTGACTTATGTTCTCTAATTCTTTTTTTATCATTGTCTTCCTATTGCAACTTCGTCAGCACAAAACTTTGACAAAAATAGCTCGCCAGCCTTGAGTAACGATTTTTTGGTGACTAAATAAATTCGACATTTCAACAGATATTATTACAGAACACATATGGCTGTCAATATTATCTGTTGACATAATCATTTTGATGATGATAAATGATCATTATCATCAATGTTATCGCTTTAAAGGGTGGTCCAAAGCCCAAAAGAAAAAAGGGACACAAACATTGAATTTTCAAGGATTACAAGCACAATACCGCCGTTTACTGAATGAAAACCAGGCTTGGAAATTACTTCGAGCTGACAACGCCCCATTAATCATCGCATTTCTTGCAACACTCTTCTCTGAGGAAAGTGAAGTCCCTTTCAGCCGGGCCAGAATTTCTCTCGACACGGAACTTGTCCGGTGTAGGGAACTTGGCATATTGGAAACAGAAACAAGTGCTGGGACATATCTCAACCAGTGGATCAGATTCGGTTGGTTGAGAGAAATGGATGATATGTTAACTAAGACAGATGCCAGTGAAACTGCATTCCGTTTCTGCCGGGGGCTTGATGATAGAGGGAATATGACAACGGCGTCACATTTACGAATCGTTCAAGAAGCTGTTCGTGACTTTCTCGTGGCCATAAGTTCTAACCCTGAGGAAAGAGCTGCCCTCCTGGAAGAGAAAAAATCTCAGATCCAGAAAGAAATTAATGAATTAAAGGCTGGTATTGTAACAGAGCTTAAACCTACTGAACAAAGAGAAAGAATCAGGGAGATATACCAACTGGCATCAGTTCTAACCGGGGATTTTCGCAGGGTGGAAGATGAAATTCGACTATTGGACCAAGAACTCCGTATTCAGATTATTGAGGGAGATGCTACCCGTGGGGATGTTTTACTTTCTGTTATGAAAAAAGAGGCCCTTCTTGAAGAGACGGATGCTGGTAGCGCTTTTGAGGGATTCTTTCAGTTGTTATGCGATCAGAACAGATCCATGGAATTTCGGGATCAATTGCGCAGCATTCTAAACACGCCAGTTGCAGATCATCTGAGTCATTCCCAGCGTCAATTTTTAGCCCAGCTAATGAGAGAACTCACCTATGAAAGTGACAGGGTATTCCAAACAAGACGTAGAACCGAAGAAGGGCTTCGGGTATATATTGAGAGCGGAGCTGCCCAGGAAAACCGTGCTGTAGACCTCTTATTAGGGAAATTAGAACAGGTTGCGGTGACCCTCAGGGAGTCAGAATGTAACCCAAGGACCAAGACAAATCTTTCCCTTCCTGTGGGGCCGATAAAAATAGGCTCTCCTGAGAAAATGCGTTTAAAAACACCAGACGAAAAGCTGGACACCTCATGTATCGAAGAACAGAGGAATCTGAAAACGCCCAGTTGGGATATGCTTTCTCACCTTGATACTATTCAAGTGAGGCGTGTCGCAGAACAGAGCCTCGAAACTCTTATAATGCATGGCCCGATGACGGTCGCATCCATTGCAAACTTGAATCCACTGAAATCGGGACTGGAAGAGTTAATTGCATATTTACGAGTTGCAAAGGCCGTCGGCGCAGCTTCACTGGATAAAAAAGAATCTGTAGAGTTGTGTGATAAGCAGGGCAAACTTTTACGTGCATCAATACCGACTTTTTTATTAAGTGCAGACCTTTTTCCAGAAAACTTGGACGAGTTGAACTTTTGACCTGACGGCATTATTTGCAGGGGGAATCATGAGAGATAAAGATTTACCAAATATGATAAATAAATATACCGATAAATCTGAGGCATTTGACTTCATAGACACACTAAGAATCCAGAATATACCATCAAATCAGAATCCAGAACATCCAACCGCTGTTCCGGGAAAAAAGCATCTTGTAAGTGGTATTGATCCAAAGCATACAGACTCCGAAACCAACTCAAAGAATCCCCGAGTATCTGAAGATGTTCAGACAGAGGTTAAGGAAAACGATCAATACAGCAAAATGCCTTCCGAAGCCAGGCGGGCATTAGTCTTCCTGCTGCGTCAGGGAGTCATTTTGTCATCACAGAAGTCCATGCTGTTTGAAGCAATTTGTCAGTATGAAGCAGAAATCAGGCAACACCTATCGGAAGTATACCTCAAACTTGTACTGGATGAAAAATCTGGGGTAGCATTTGTTGCCAGTGCTATAAACGAACACGGACAGAACTCGGAAGAAGATGACTACGGGGAGACCGAAGTAGAAACGGTTTCCCTTATAACTCGCAGAACACTTCCGCTTTATGACACACTTCTTTTGTTGGTCTTACGAAAACATTACCAGAACCGTGAAATATATGGAGAACAGAAGATCGTTATCGATTCAGAGCGTATAGAGTCGGACCTATCCCCTTTTTTACCATTGTCAAACAGTACCCGCTCAGACAGAAAAAAATTAAACGGAGCGTTAAAAAAAATGGTAAGTCACAAAATACTGAGCACTGTCAGGGGAAGCATGGACCGATTTGAAATCACCCCTGTCATTCGGTATGTGGTGAGTGCAGAATTCCTGGAATCTATGCTTGCAGAGTATACAAGGATAGCGGGAGAAATCAAAATTGAACCCAATAGCCCAGATCGTGACAGCCTCAGTAATAATTCTCTCGACATCAAAAAAGATCCCTCAGACGATAACAATGGCAGTCAGGAGAAATGATCATGAACCATCATTCGGAAAAATCTAAAACCTCAATCCCCCCCCTTACCAACAAAGTGGCAGCATCAGAAATGTCCTTGTTCAACACAGGACAAATCAGATTGGCAGAGCTTTCCGTATACAACTGGGGGACGTTCAATGGATTACATTCTGCTCGTATTGACCCTATGTGTACCTTGATCACAGGTGACAACGGATCTGGGAAAACAACACTCATTGATGGATTGATGGCTTTACTCCTTCCTGCTGGTAAAGCGACATTCAATGTTGCGGCCGCACAGGGAGATCGAACAGACCGTTCCCTGATCTCATACATGAGGGGATGTTACGGATCTGCCCATGACGGTGCTGGCACAAGAACAAAAAGCAAGAGGGAATCGGCAGTCGTTACTGGTTTAAGAGCGTTTTATAAAGGGGATGATGGTTCACAGATAACCCTGGCAGCCCTTTTTTGGACCAGCCAGACTACCAATGCACTTGCCGATGTAAAACGGGTGTATGCCATTGCCAGAAGGAATATGACCCTGAAAGAAATGTTGGATGCATTTGGGGAAGGTGGGTCGCGCCCTCTGAAACAATGGCTGCGCAGTGATCCTTCAATAACATGTTGTGATGACAACTTTTCAGACTACCAGGAGTTATACCGGAAGCTCCTTTTCATGGATAATAAAAATGCTCCTGCCTTGCTTTCCAGGGCGCTCGGTCTAAAGAAGATTGACGATCTGACAAAACTCATCCGGGAACTTGTTTTGGAACCAAGTTCAATCAAAGAGGATGCACGTAAGGTGGTTAAGGAGTTTGCAGACCTCGTTGCCATCCACGATCAGCTCATAGACACAAGGGAACAAAGAAATCGGCTTCAAAATTTACCTGAACTGGATACTACAATCAGGGTATCGGACCAGGCTGTGAATAGCTTTTCCCAAGAGAAAGAAGGACTCCCAGTATATTTGGGAATCGTCTTTTCCCAGATGTGGCGTGAGAGAATCTTTAAAATTGAAGAACAGCTGCAATCAGTTTCCCTAAAAATAAAAAATGCCGAAACCTCAAAAAATGAAGCTGACGACCGGGTCGAACGCCGCCACGAGGAATACCTGCAACTGGGTGGAAATAAGATAGAAACCCTGAAAAAAGAGCTCAAGCATGCCCAAGATACGCTCAACCGTGTTGTAAAGACCTCTTCAGAATATCAAGAGAATGTGCTTAAGCTGGAGCTTCCTTCTTCTTTAGATGAAGAGACTTTTATAAAAAACCAGGCACAAGCCGAATCAAAGGCATCCGGGATACAAAACAATATTGAAACAGCCAGGGACGAGTTTGCTTCGGTCAGCGGGGAATTAAGTAGATTACAATCCAATGTAACCGAAACCTCCAAAGAGATAAAAGAGATTGAGGCCAGGCCTGATTCCAACATTGGCATTAAGTATCAGCAGTTAAGGGATGAACTGATAAGCTCTCTGAAACTGGAGAAAAAAGCATGCATGTTCATCGGTGAACTCATTGATGTTAAAGAAGAAGATCGAGATTGGCAGGGTGCTATTGAAAGGGCTCTGGGCGGTTTGAGAAACACACTTGCCGTACCCCACAATACCTATTCCATGGTGACAAAATGGTTGAATGTTCGCCATACCGGTTTGCATGTCCGTGTGCAGGTGGTCAAAGATATAGATACGAAAACCCGACCAGCAGATTTTAAGGCCAACGGATATTTGAGAAAATTAATTTGGAAAAAACATCCATACAGGGACTGGCTTAAAAAGCATTTGGAAAAATTTGATCTGACCTGCGTACCCAACACACAGGAGTTGGACCGTACACCGTTCTCAATGACCAGACAGGGCCTAGTGCATCTAAACAAGGGAAGATTTGAGAAAAAGGATCAATACAGAATAGACGACAGACGCATGTGGCGCCTCGGATTTTCTAACAAGTCGCGCTTAGCCATTCTGAACACCGATAGAGATGAATTAAACAGGAAACTAACACACGTAGAAAAGACAGTCATAAAAGCCAGGCAGGATCTTGATTCACTGGACAAGTTGAAAAACCTTTGGGAAAAAATCTTAACCTATGACTGGGAAGATATCGATGCCAAGTTTTGGAACGCTAAATGCCAAAGGTTAAAAGATGACCTTCAAGCACTTGCTCAAACAGGTGGCAATTTGGAAAAAGCTAAATCCCGATGGGAGGCAGCTAAAAAGGAAGTCGAACAGATTCTAGAGAATTTGAAAACGCTTAACTCGAAGGAAGGAGGCATTAAAAACGAACTCGAATCCGCCAAGATAGAGTTTGCTAAAGCAAATACAGCAGCGGAAAAAAATTTGACAGAGACCGTTAAAGAACAACTTGAAACACGTCTAGGTTCGGTGACCATGGATGATCTGAACCGAAGATCAAAATTGCGCCAAGATATAGAGAGGAAATTGGATGCTGATCTGGCAACGGTACAAAACAGGAAAAACAGCGCCGAACGTACTGCAACTGGTATAATAGCTTCTTTTCGTTCCAACGAGAAATGGCAAATTATAACTGTTGATTGGTATAGTGATATCAGAAGCCTCCCGGACTACCTTGACCACCTGGACAAGCTTGAAAAAGAAGGGCTTCCCAATCTTGTAGCCCAGTTTGTGGAACGACTGAACAAGCACGCGACCCAATCCTTAGCTAGTATCAGCGCCAAATTGGAATCAGAGCGGGATGATATTCTTGAACGCATTGATACCATAAACAACGTGTTGAAAAGGACAGAATTCATGTCCGGGTCCTATTTGAAACTTGGATCAACAAAGGAGAAGTATCCCCATGTACATGATTTTGAAATAAAACTACGAAAGGTTCTAAGCCAGATCACAAGTGATGACCACGAAGCAAGATATTCTCAATTGGTAAATGTTGTTGAAATTTTAAAGAAAGCAAGCTCCCCTGGAACCTCAAGTACGCTTGAAAGCATGCGACTCCTTGATCCTCGTTACCAAATGTCCTTTTATGCAGAGGAAATTGATGTGGCCACAGGAGAGATCCGTGATGTTCTCAGGTCATCCAGCGGCAAATCTGGAGGTGAAAAAGAATCATTTGCCGGGACCATCGTTGCAGCAAGCCTGGCCTATGTTTTGACTCCTGACGGTAATGATCGGCCAGTATATTGCACTGTTTTTTTAGATGAAGCCTTTTCCAACACTGCCGAGACGGTCAGCAAAAGGGTCTTACGGGTCTTTAAAGAACTCCACATACATGCCAATCTTATTACACCCTATAAGAACCTTAATCTGGCCAGAGAATCTGCAAGATCCCTTCTCATTGTTGAGCGGGATCAGGAGAACCACGACAGCCGTTTCTGCGAGGTCACCTGGGAAGAAATTGACAGACTAAATGAAGAAAAAGCAAAGCAATTGGTTTCAAAAGCAGAAAATTTTGGAGTTGAGCTGGGCGATTTCAGGGAGATTTTGCATGAAACCTAACTGGGGATTTCTACCGGACCACGCTTTACAATTAATCAAACGGCGGGAATGGGATAACTTAGCCTCACTGAAAGCCAGGCTGCTGGGAAATAAGGAATTCCCGATACGCCTGGGTTTGAAACCTCCAACTGGAAAAAGAGCCGTTTCAGATATGGGACACTACTTGCAATTTGTCGAGGCATGGAAAAATTTTCCATATCAAGACATGGTTCAATGGGAATCAAAAATATTCCGGAAACTTTCTGAACAGAGAATCCCAACCTTTTTAATCATAAACTCAATCCGGCAATTGATTCAATTAATCGGGGGTCGAGCTGCCAGGCGCTCTCAATTATGGGAACGGAACATGCGGCCCATTTTGACATTTGACGGCTCGGACAAATTTCGAAATATATTGTATCCCATACTTGTCAACCGTCTCGAGACAGTTGAAAAACTTTCAAAGGAGGATTCTGAACTATTGTCTCTGCTTCTTCCCCAATTAAGACAGACAATAGGCAACGGATGCTATCTCAGAGCGATACCAGTCACTGGCGTGGATACCAAATTCATAGAAACCCACCAACGGCTAATAGAAGATTTATTGGATGCCATACATGATAGTGCTGTATCTATCGCCGGTGGACTATTAAATTGGTTAGACTGTAAATCCAACCCAAAGGGCTGGCTCGTTGTAAGACCACTTTGTAAAAGTACTCAGGAATCATTAGGAGGGCTTCCAATACTCCAACTTCCAGGCGATGTGCTGATGGAACATGAGCTCCCAGGAAAAAATATTCTGGTGGTGGAAAACATACAGTCCGGATTGGCGTTGCCATATCTGAAAAATACGACAGCGGTTATCGGTGGCGGAAAAAACGTAGCATGGATGGAGACCCAGTGGTTAAGCCATAAAAAAGTCGGTTACTGGGGTGATATAGACACATGGGGTCTATCTTTTCTCAGCGATGCCAGAAGTAAGGTGGCCAATTTAACTGCATTGATGATGGATAGAGAGACTCTACGTTCTCATGAAAGTAGAATGGATGTAGAGTCGAAACCCATTGCCCTACCCCCAGATTTTCTCTCCGAGGATGAGATTTCTATATTTAATGATTTAAACGCTGGAGAATTCAAATCAAATCGCCTTGAACAAGAACGGATTTCATCCGATTACATTCGCCAACAACTCGAATACTGGCTTTTGTCAGATTGAATCAACTTAAAAATTCTCCAGTAATTCTTTCAGCCGAGATCGATGCTCAAATATCAATGAACTCATCGTCGGTGTCCTTATCAGTTCTTTGATATCCTCCATTTTACAAGCGTTATAGCCTCCCATAATCCAGATAAACTCCATCGTATAATCTACTTTCATTTTCAAAAGAGACCGTCTTGCTGAAGCAATTTCAGACTTATCTTTTGGTGACCATTTGAAACCATGTCTTACCAGTAGATGAATGAGTCTCATCTTTTGTTTTGTTTCAAGGGTATCAATATTTTTTCTTTTTCTGTCTTCATACAACAAATTGCTAAAGTCCCAATCAATGGAATCAAGAAGGATTTGTATGACGACTGATGGATCTTCCATCATTGATGGTTTGAAACCTTGATCAAGAATCTTTTCAACAGACTCGAATCTGTTGAATCTGCATGCCGATTCAAAAACATTCTCTATTTCAGGCCTCTTGAAATTAATTTTCATCTTTTTCAGTTCAAAAATCTCATTATGGCGCCCTAAAATAACCTGTTCAAAAGCATTTGTATCATACCCCATTTCTCCATTTGGATCATAAGGCCCATAAGCATAAGGATCAGCCCCGGCCCAAAGCAATAATGACACCCATTTTGTATCGCCTTCCTTACAATGATATCTGAGGGCAATATTCAATTGATTTTTAAAGGAAGGGAATCGGTTTTCATACCTTTTATAAACTCCCAGTGCTGTCTTGATACGCCACGTCAGAGCAACTGCAAGTGGATAATCTGTTTCAAGATCCGCCCCATTCTCAATGAAATAGTCCATGATCTCCGGTGTCCAAGTTTCAAATACTTGAACCGTGCAAACAGATTTAAGATCGGCGCCGTGCTTTTCAAGAAGTTTAATTAGATCCAGGCGTTTTAGATCAATTGCATGCGTTAGGGCATCGTATCTGAAAGTAGACACCGGTGTACCAGCTTCAAGCAAGACCTGGACAAGGCTGTGAAAGCCTCTTTCCATTGTATATTCTAATGGTGATTTCCACCTTGTACCTGCCTTTTGATCTGGAAGAAGAAACGGCTTTCCATCTTCAATCCATTTTTGCACCTCGAACAATTTGCCAGCTTTGCAGAGCTCTATGAAGGGTTTCAGATCCTGTGGTGTTTTTGCAGTTTTCATATTTACCACCAGCTCTGCCTTTGACTGGCTCTTTCAAGTTCTTCAGCATTATCCAGAATTGAAGGTGGACTATCCTTCAAAGGATCAAGTCTATCTGCCTGATTTTGGGCCCATTCAATCCAATCCCCAGCACTTCCTTTGATAAAGGAGATACTTTCTCCGTTTTTTAAGCATTTTTCAACCTCGGCGATGTATTGCCTTAATGCAAATGCTTTGTTCCAGTTATCAGAATCTTCAAGCAATCCAGAAAGGCGTTCTTTTTCAAGATTGTACTCATCCACTTTCTGCTGAAGGATTCTTTTGCGTTCTTCTCTTAATCTTTCTTCTTCTTTTCGTTGTCTGGTTTGTTCACTTTTCTTTGCCGCAATTTGTATCAGACCTGACATGAATTTTGGTAGCCGATCCTCAAGAACTACTGACTTCGTATCACGCCAGTTTTTCTGCTGGGTACCACGTCCACCAACCCATTCGTCTATTGAAAGACATAGAATACCAGATGGAACCCTATCATAGCTATGGGCGCTATACTTACTCGTATATCCGAATTGATAACTGTAATTTAAATCATGGTCTTTAGGTTTTTTAGGAACAGTCTTGTATTCCTCTTTCAGCAGAATTTTAATACTTATATCAAATATTTTAACCTGGGTTCTTGAGTTTTCAATGACAACCGAAAAACCTTGTGACTCAAGCACTCTAATAACAGCATCCATGATGAAAAGGCCTCTTCTAAGAGCCCCGGGGGAAACTGTAATATCAAGATATTTATCTTTTGGCGGTTCCAGCATTTCATCTGCTTTTTTCGAAACCGTTTTAAAATAATCGGATGTCTGTTTGATTAAAGGATGAGCCCCTTTTAAAGTTTTTTTGACGGGAATCGATTCAATTTTATTTTCCTCAATGAACTTTTCGGAAATCTCCTTTTCTGGTTTTTTAACAGGAGAATCTTCGAGTTTTATTACGTCTGTACTTTCCGTTGGTGGTAGTGGAATTTTTTTTACCTTTTTACCAGCTTGAAGTTTTGCCCAGTATCCTCGTGGAGGACAGGGAATATAATGTTTGTTGCAGATTTTTGATAGACCACGATCCGACAACCCATATCGCTTTGCAAGCTTTATCATAGGTGCAGACCACACCTGATCATACAACTCTTTTCTCGTGAAATTAATTATTTTTGATTCCATTTCTCCCTCACAGATAATGATAATTGATTCAAAACCATTTTACCTATGTGTGGAAGAAATGAAAGATTCTTTTGGGATTAGGGATGTTATAGTCAAACTTATCAACTTTCATCAGGGGTGAACGACCATATATTTTTATTAAATGCTAAATTGCCAAATTTAAAAAAGTTCGGCATTGGCATTATATCCAAATTTTTCCGGTCCCTCTCCGGTCCTTTGAAGCATCTGGAATAGTCGGGGCATTTTCAAATTCAATACATCATTTAAAACCCTCGTTACCAGGGTCTCTCACGCCGGAAACCGGGGTTCGATTCCCCGTGGGATCACCAATAAAAACAAGGCTTTCAGAGATTCTCTGAGAGCTTTTTTATTTGGGGCGAATGAGATCCCCCACCAATGAAGCAAAAAGTTTTTCCTTGCATCAAGTGTGTATCGTGTGTATGTTTGTATCATGAATAGTCGGGACATTATCAAGAAGCTGAAGCAGGATGGATTTGAGCATACTCACACAAAAGGCGATCACTGGAAATTCAAGAAAGGCAGCCGAATTGAAATAGTCCCTCACCCCAAGAAAGACCTGCCGATAGGCACAGCACGAAACATATACCGGCAAGCTGGCTGGGAATGGAGGTAGCATATGAAATACCCAATATTAATTCATAAAGAAGACGAAACCGAATATGGGGTGACAATCCCCGATATTCCAGGATGTTTTACCCTTGGGGATAGCGTTGATGATGCAATCCAGAACGTCCAAGATGCCGTTGAATTGTATTATGAGGGTGAAGATATTGACACACCTCCTGAAGCATCAGATATTGACGCTCTCATGAAAGACCCCGATCTTTATACTGAGGGTGGTTTTTGGTTTTTGGTCGATGTTGATTTTAGTTTTCTGTCGAAAGAAGTTGTAAGAGTGAATATCACCGTTCCTAAATATAAGTTAGCGGCCATAGACCGTAAAGCTGCGAATAGAAGAAAGACTCGATCAGCTTTTTTGGTCGAAGCGGCTGATGCATTTAAATTGAGTACTTACAGTATTTGATACTCATATATAGAAGGATTCTTATCCAGTCTTCGATTTCAACCCAGGGTGTTCAGCATGTGAACACCCTGGGTTTATTTTTAATAATATAATTTTTCGCAATTAAATGGCTTGCATCCCAATCGAGGTAAACCGCATACCGCCTCAGAAAAAGGTAAAAATGGAGTCAAGTTTTCTCTGCATCGTCCTTACGAATCAACTCGAATTTTCCCAATCTCAACTCAAAATATGACACTATGTTCTATACAAACAAAATGCACGCACCCATTATTATTTCGCTATCAGAAAAGGATTTGATATTCAGCACATTATTGGATAAATATCAAACTGTAGGATTTATAAAATACTGTTTATGCATTAGCATGAGGGAACATCCCGGTGAAAAATGATCGAAAACAAAAGCTAATGGAGTTAGGTGCGGAGAGTTTGGCTGATGCCTTATTGGATCTGGCCGGTCGTATAGATACTGCCGATGATTTGGTTGAACGTCTCACAGCAACACCTTTTGAAAATATACAGCGGTTTAAAAAGACACTAACCCGCCTGAAGCGTTCACGACGTTTTGTTCGTTGGGGTGCATCATCAAAATTGTCCAATGACTTAGAAACACTGCTTCAGGATCTAAAAGCCGGTGTTAGCGATCCTCTTACCGGTGTTGAGCTGGTGGCTTCATTTTATAAAACAGATAAAGGAACATTGGGACACTGTGATGATTCCAGCGGCCATGTTGGAGACATTTATCGATTTTCAGCACAAGAATTATTTATCGAATACGCATCTCGTTGTACAGATAAGAAAAAAATCACCAAAATCCTGATCAAGTTGAACAAAAAGGATGATTTTGGGGTTCGTGACAGCCTTATTGATTGTGCCGGTAAATATCTTCCGGAACCAGATATCCGTTTCATGATCAAAGAGTTTCAAAAGCTGACTAAAAAAGAAAACGATGAATATAACAGGCGGCATTATTATCATCTTATTGAATCTTTGGCCCTTCAAATAAAGGATGCTAAGCTTTTTGAACAGACTCGAATTTTATCCAGGGGGAAACTGTCAACAGCAGCTTACATTGATATTTCTCGTGTATATTTCAAAAGTGGCGATACCCAAACGGCACTTGTATGGATTGAGAAAATCCCTGAAAACAAAACTTATCAAGATTATGAACGGAATAAGCTGTTGATCGAGATTTACAAAGAACTTGGCGAAGAGGAAAAACTAACCGAGATCCTTTATAAACAGTTTAGATCATTCCGCTCTCTGGATACGCTGCAAAAGATACTGGCTGTTATTGGAAAAGACAAGAAAGATGAGGTTGTTGCCAAAGAATTGCTGATAATCAATGATCAAAAAATATTCAGCTACACGGATACTGCATTTATGATTGCTATCGGCAAAATGGATGAGACAGAAACATATGTTCTTGAACGAGCGGACCAACTTAACGGGAACTTTTATGACAGCCTGCTTTCTTTAGTCAAAAAAATGGAATCTGAAGATCGAAATCTTGTAACCAGTATTTTATATCGAAGTTTGCTCGATTCCATCCTTGAACGTGGCTATACAAAAGCATACCCACATGGAGTTCGATACCTAAAAAAACTGGATACTTTGGCAATTTTCATTACTGACTGGAAAAATTTTGATGACCACGAATCTTACAAAGAATAGGTTCATGAAAAGCATGGTAGGAAAGTAAGCTTCTGGTCTAAATATGAGTCTCAGTGAACCTTGCCCTTTGACAGCAGCTTACTGTTATGAGGCAATCGATTCATCACCCTAAAATCCGCAAAAGAGATCGCCTATTCTGGGCATACTCTCCCGATTATGGCACGGCCGGATAAAACACCCTTGTAAAATTACTATAGGTATGTGATATTTACCTTGTAAATTTACAGATAAGTCGT
The DNA here is from genome assembly GCA_016743945.1 of Desulfobacteraceae bacterium. Classification (GTDB taxonomy): domain Bacteria; phylum Desulfobacterota; class Desulfobacteria; order Desulfobacterales; family Desulfobacteraceae; genus NBML01. Next base: position 519,977 of record JADGFI010000001.1, on the reverse strand, counting down.
AAAAAGAGGCAGAATGAAAAGAACTATTGATTCAAAACTAATCGAATGGAAAACTCAAATTTTCCGAAAGCCCTTAATAATTAGGGGTGCAAGACAAGTCGGCAAAACATTTTCAATTTCCCAATTTGGCGAAACCTCTTTTAAATCTATTATAAAATTAGATTTTGAGCGCAACCGGAGCATCCACAAAATATTTGATCAAGACTTGTCGGTTCAAAAGATAATTCAGGATATTGAAATATTTTCAGAAACAAAAATCATCCCCGGCGAAACACTGCTGTTTTTTGATGAAATCCAGGAATGTGAACGAGCGTTATTATGCCTGAGATATTTTTATGAAGAGATTCCGGACCTTCACGTAATAGCTGCCGGTTCAATGCTTGAATTTGCATTAGGTAACATTTCTTTCCCGGTCGGGAGGGTTTCTTTTGAGTGGATGCAGCCAATGACATTTTATGAATTTTTAACTGCCTCCGGAAAAAATATTCTTGCAGAGCAACTCCCCTGTATTTCAAACTTCAAACCCGTCAACGAATTTGTGCATCAAAAAATAATAGATCAGCTAAAAATTTATTTTTTAACGGGCGGTATGCCTGAAGCGGTTCGCCGATATTGTCTGACAGGTTCTGTATCCGATAGTTTCACAGTACATGAAGAAATATTTCAAGCATATCTTCAATCTTTAATAAAATATTATAGAAGAGCGGATATTGACAGTCTGGATCACATAATGAGAACGACGCCTTCATTCGTTGGAAGCCAGATAAAATATACCAGGCTGGATCCGGACAGAAGAATCGAAAAAACAAAAAACTCTCTTCAGATCCTAGAAAAAGCTTTAATACTTCAGATTATAAGTGCATCAAATGCAAACAGCCTTCCTTTAAGCATCGGTGCTTCCGCAAAAAAGTTCAAACCATTATTCCTGGATATTGGCTTGATGCAGTACAATAGTGGTGTATCGGCAATAGATGTGATGGAGGCCAAAGATTTATCTCATTTATATCGGGGTGCTTTGGCGGAACAATTTGTTGGCCAGGAGATGTATGCTGCGGGAGGTTCCGAAAATAAAAAAATGTACTATTGGGCAAGGGATAAAAAAAGCAGTTCTGCCGAAATTGATTATTTATATGTAAATAATGGCAATGTCTTTCCGATAGAAGTTAAAAGCGGTCCAAAGGGCAAATTAAAAAGCCTGCATCTATTTCTTGAAGAACACCCAAAAATCAATACCGGATATGTGATGTCACCAATTGCTTTTGAAAAACAAAGCGTAGATAATATTGTCTTTATTCCGATTTATACTCGGTTTGATGTGATCAAATAAAAAAGAATAACCCACTTCTTACAAAAATATCCCGGATACAAAAGCGGATACAAAACGCCATGTATCTGATGTATTCTCATGTATCCCTTGCAACGAAAAATCAGGTGTTCCAGCGTTGACGGGGTGGTATTGAAGTTCTCTCACGCCGGAAACCGGGGTTCGATTCCCCGTGGGATCACCAAGTAAACACAAGGGTTTTCAGAGATTGTCTGAAAGCCTTTTTTGTTTTCCGGTCCGCCTGTTAACAGACGCTGCCTTTAATCTTTCGTCTGCAACCGCTTCCTCCTGAATCTGATCAAAAAAGAGCTGATCTGCCTGGGTGAATTCCGTTCCAAAGCGTTCATTGAGCAGATCAATCAATTCAGATAGTTTTATCTCTTCATCTACGGAATTGCCTGTACCGACATCGGTTGGCCCTTTCAAGGGCTTGACTGTGCCGCCTTTAAGATCTATCTGCTCTTCACTAATTTTCTGCAACCGATAATACTGAAGCTCTACTTCATCCTCCAAATGATATGCAGGCCCGGAAGAACGTCTTGGCAATTTTGTTAGAAGGAATCGAAGATAGGTATACAGCTTTTCAAAGTCGGAAACCTGAGAGGGAATAACCTGGGACTGAAACAATGGCAGAAGACCACAGCGAGAATAGCCAAGCAGAAAAACCAGGTCTCAACGGTTGGTGGCAGGGTTCGGGATTTCAAAAGGGAAAAACACGGATACCGTTATACCGAAGCATTGAACACCCCTTTGCAAGGTGCAGAGGCAGAGGCAGAGGTGATTCTTACGATGGTCTTGATGCCAGACTGATCAATATTGTGCATGACGAATTCGTCTTTGAGGTAGTGTCATTCCACCATCGTCTTCTCGCCATTACAATCCACACTTTATCAATCATATTAGAATAAAAATGTCACTTCCCTCCATAACCTCTCGACTACCTTACTAAACAAAAACCAAAACTATTAGAGGTGCTTATGGTGGCAACAACTTCTCTCCAATCAAATTCAGCTGATGAAAAAATGTTCTTGGAAAATGCAATATATGGAGATATCAAGCACAGCATTTCTAATGGCTTGGGTAAAATTGACCAGCCCATACCTATATCTTTAAATAACCTGTATTATGCGTCTCCAGTTGAAACGTGCAGAGTTATAACTCTTGGGCATGATGACATAAAATTAAAAAGGCTATACGGTAAAGAAGTTTACAGATTCCTGTACGAAAAATATAAATCCTGCGGTGGAATTGACAAAGGCAAGGGGTTTAAGAATGAAAATGACATGATATCCAATATTCCCATCTGGAGATTACGGATAATTAAAAATAGAGTTGTTTCCGTAATGATGTTCAAAGTTAAAAAATACGGGAAAAAAATGGTCGCTTATACTTGTGCAGATGAACTGAGTTCTGATGAGAGACAATCAGATTTTAATTATATGCTGAACAAGTCTTATGCGGAATTATCAGATGCGCTTTTAGTGACGATACTAAGAATGTTTTCACAGCACCTGCATCACTATGTTCTCAAGGCAGAGCATTTAATGAAAGATAAGGTTATCTATCCGTTAAAAAAATATTGTTCTGAAAAATCCATACCAAAATCCAGTGAAAGACTATTTTTAAAGATAAAAAAGCAATGGCCAGAGCTTCTCAAATACTGCTATATTAGAAAAATCGGCAATGAAAACAAACTCAAGGTATTAATGGGAGCCCCAGAAAAATCATATTTCATAAATCATTTAGCATTTCAAGCATAACCGTTCTCTATCTTCAGGTAAAACTTAGAAAAAAATAAGTATGCTCAGACTGATTCATTTCCAGCTTAATCTCACCGAGCCAAGGTGTTTCAAGTCATCCACTGACATTGTAGTCTCGTACCGGACCATGATGGTGTCAGTGAGCACAAAATCAGAGGTATAGGTTTTGTATTTTCCAGACTCATCAAACAATGAGAAGCTACAGCTACCAAGATTAAACTCCGGAGAAATTGTAAACGATCTAAAACTATTCCCTCGGGCAGATTCACCCATTAAAAAGGAGTCTGAGTTTGCATAATTATATTCTAAACCTTCACGCTTAGCATTGATAGGGACTTTGCTTTTTGAATCTGCTTCTTTCGTTAGAAAGAGGCTATAGCTGCAATCAAGATAATCTTCTCTAATGGTTCGCTGCTCAACTGTCTCCAGTAAAATTTTTAACTTCAAAGGGTGCGGGAAAAGAATATTATTAAACATCTCATAGTATTTTTCTTTTTCAAGGTAAAAGACCTTAAATCGTTGGTTTGTTCCCCACTTGTCCCGACCAATATTAACAAAAACACGGAGATAATTATCAGAACCGACTTTAATCCCCTGATGAATTCTTCCAAAACGTAGTGGGTAATGATGAAAGGGCGTAACCGCAGAAAGTGTATGTCCGTTTTCTTCTTTATACCTTGGTGTATTTCTGGCAATTGTAGTCGGTTCTTTTCCCTCAATATCTATAGAAGAAAGAACTTTTAGCAGTTTTGGGACCAATTGGGTATAATATTTTTCAAGGTGGAAATAGATTTCAACATTCCAGGCACAAATTACTAAACCGGTACCAATTTTTTTTACAGTTGGTTCCGCCTCATCACCAATTCGTCCTTTATCATCAACCAGACGCATGATAAGCATGGAGTGAGGCAGCCCCTTAGTGACATCATTTAGAGTTTCCGATTCTTCAGTCTGGCCTCGGAAAAACTCAGCTGATACGCCATGAGTACTCACAAATAACAGAACAAATGTCACCAGAAAAGTTAATCTATATTTTTTCATATAATCTTCCTAAAAGCTTTATGAAACCTTAATGTATTATTGAGCAGACGGGCTGTCATCAACATAAAATTCTCCACCTGGCTCAGGAACCGATCCAGCAAACTCACCTCGCATACGGGGGGATTCCTCGCCGAAGTATCCACCAGGCTCAATAATATTACCCAGTTCGAGCCCACGTGTTTGCTCGTTTCCAAGAACAGTGAGTTCACCGTACCAGCCACCCGGATTAACAAAATTTGAAGACCCCAGTACCATCGGTCGGCCGTAAGAAGTATCGCCCCGTGCGCTTAACACAACTGGACGGTTATCTTGCCATTTAAAATATCCTGGCTCAGATCCAGCAGCTTGAACTTGCCAGGCTTCACATAGCTCCTTCCAAGCCTTGCGTTTAAAATCAAATTCAATACTATTCATTTCAATAATTTTCAGATATTTGTGATAATCCCGATAAAAAACTTTTTTGCGGTTAACAGCTTGCTCTTTCTCTTTTTCCATTATTTTTCGAAGTCTCTTTTGTTCTGCTAATCTTACCTCTTGCTGCAGACGGACAATATCTTCTGCCTGTTGTTGTTTTTGCAAGGCAACGGCATAAATTTGATCCAAGGAAGACTTTTCCCCATCATCATGATCGCGTCGTGCTACTCTAATTTGTGCAATCTGACTCTCAATAGATTTAAGCTGTTTCTTTTTTTGTCCAATCTGTTTTTTCTGCAGTTCCAGTTTTTTCTTTTCGCTTTCTTGCTGCTGAGCCGCTTCTAAGAGCTCTTTTTGTTTTTCAGCTATAACCGTGTCTAAACTGCCAACCGATTTACTTCTGAAAAATACAAATTGCCCTTCGGGTTCAGCACCAGTTTGCCGGAGCACATCAAGGATGGGCTGCTGAGCAACTTTGTCAAGTTTGAGGCCTTGTTCAACTTTAACAAATAGTTCTGATGTCAATATCTGCTCCGCAGGGTTGTTTTCAAGAGCTTTCAGCAAGTGATAAGCAAAAACTGAATGGTTTTCAGGCCCCTGATCAGTGACCGGTTCCAATCCCCCACTTGTCATGGCTAGACGACTTTTTTTCATAAAGACCGATCTTGCATATTCCCCCCCCTTTTGGGTTGAAATATCAAGACCCCCTCTGAAAATATCCCCAGCAAAGCATGAATCACTTATCAGTAAAATATGTTTTGCTTTGATAACCGCCAATATGTCCTTGGTGTTGGTATTTTTGATCCAAGAGGTAGTATCGTCTTTACTGCCGTCCACAGGAACCCAAGACCCTTTACCGGTTAACTTATCAAGGTTTCCGTGGCCAGCATAAAAAACTATCAGAGAATCAGAAGGGACTAGTTTTTCTGCAAAATATCTTAAATTTTTTATAATATTAGACTCAGTCGCATCCTGGTTATACAGGGTTTTGACATTTTCTTGCAAAAAACCATAATCTGTTATCAGAATTTTGGTAAAAGCCTCAGCATCATTGACAGCTGTTCGCAACTTCGGCCAATAAACATAATCATTAACACCAATAGCCAAAAGGTGTAAATTACCAAGTGCATCTCCTGGTACCAGCGATTTAATACCCACAACACCTCGTTCAGAAGCGAATGATGTCATAACAATATTTGCCATCAAGGCAATTGCCCAAACAAAATATTTTATCCTTTTGTTAATATATTTGTCCTTCATATCATTCAAAAACTTCAAGCAACTAATGAGTGTGCAAGGGAACCCTATTACTAATAATCTAAATTTATTCGTGTTTAAAGCCAAACTCTTTTATAACAGACTCAGAGAATAGTTCTTTAGGCTGCATCGTTTTTAATTTTTTCATTTTACTGTCGAAATTTTTAATTATGCTATCAGAGGCAATTAAAATAATTGTTTCAACCCCTTTTTTGTTGTCCAATCGATACCCAGGTCCTTGATTCGGGAATGTCAGAATATCACCAGGATTAGCCGAGCCTTGACTTAACAAATTATGAACTCCTTGGCTGTCTTTTAAAATCAAATAATAATATATACTTTGGTCAATTTTGATATTTATTTTAAAAAAATCTCCTGATTTTAAAACACTATCCGGCCCAAGAATCCCTTCTTTATAGTCAGATTCCCCTCGCATCTCATCACCAGTGGCTATTCTCCCGACTATGGACAAGTCCATTCCAAAATCTGATTTTTTAACATCAAAGAGACTATTGTGAATTATAAAAACAGCCAAACAGGCTACTGCAAATGTCGATACCATTTTAGGGAATGTAAAAAACTCCCTTACTTTCTCGAAAACTTCCGATACAATATTTTTCAATGTATATTCAGTTTTGGGATCTTTAATTCTATCTTGAGCTTTTATTTCATTTACAAGTGCCACTGGTATTTCAACTTCTTTAGAAGCACTTTCCTCGGCTTGCATCTCTGCAAATCTTGTATCATGAACCAATTGAGAACAGAAGTTGCAACTATATAGATGATCTTTAAACTTAATGAGTTCATCTCTCGGTAATTCTCTAAATGCATATAAAATGGCATTCTCAGATTCAGAGCAGTCAGTTACGTTGGTATCAGCTTCATTTCTAAAAGAGGACATTAAATCTTCCAAAAAATCTTCTGGAACTTCTACTTCTTGAATATCGTCTGCTTCTGGATATTTGTTCAGCCACCAGTTCTCCTTACCATACTCCCTTTTCTGTATTGCAGACAAACTTTCTGATAGAAGATTAAAATATCCAAAACTTTTTTTAAATAATTTTTCAATCTGTTTATATTTTTCTAAAACCGAACTCACATCTACATGATTTGGAAAAACTTTTGATTCTAATTGTTCATGAAGATTGGCCATTTGTTGGAATTCAATTAAAAAATCATCACCGACTTCTCTTAAATCATCTTCAACCCAGTCCGGATCATCCAATAAATCTCCATCTTGTGCAATTTTTCTTGCAGATTTGATTTTTTCTTCAACTTTACTCTGATATTCAGAAAAATCATTGTTGATAATTCGGTTAATAGTTTCATAATCACTCTGGATAATTCCATTTAATTCCTTCTCAGCAATTTCCCAGAGCTCATTTAGTTTTTGAATGCAATCTCTATATTCACTTGGTGCTTTCTTTATTAACGCTAAACCTGAGAAGCCTCGTGAACGGTTATTCAAAGCGTCCCACAGTAATGTTCCTTGATCATATCCATCAGGAACATCATCCCAGTTCTCTGTGACCCAGCAATACATTGAGATATCTTCTGTTAAATTAGCAAAGACCTCCTCCCAGAATGCTCTACTTGCAGTGGCCTTACTCATAACAGTAAAAATTTCCTATTCTTAAATTCATCATTTGTCTTAGCCAATTTTACACCCTTCTAAGTATTGCTTCCAATTATCTCCACCAGCTCTTCTATAGGGATTTTTTGATTTTTTCTTATCTTCTATATTTAAACCAATTGCCCAGTTTGAACTATTGCACCATAGGATATTTTTATTATCAGCCTCTGATTCTATCTTGGATACTTCTTTTCTTAGAATATGGAAAAAAGACAAACCGTTTTTTGCATAGCAGGTCATAAGATTGAAAATATTTCCTTCTATCTGACATGCTTTCAAGACTACTCGGCTATCTGACAAAACTGAAAGAATCTCCATCTTACGGTTATTCGAATTATAAACAGCGTATCGTGGTAAGATTCCTGTTTGAATAATAAACTGATTGATTCCTTCAAGATATTCAGTTTCTAATGAAGACACATAACGTGTACAATCTTTATATGAATGACATTTATGGCAGGGTGGTGTTTCATAGTTTAACTCAAAAAAAGGGCAATCAATTGCTTTTAAAGCTGAAATAATATTTGATATGAATCGTATATCCTTTGATAAAACATTCTTCCAAATATTCTCGAAATCAATCGAATTTGTAAGATGTTTTACTGCATGACTTCTGAGTTTATAATCATTTACAAAAAAGATAATTCCAATATCAATAGTTGAATGACTCTCGGTTTTTTTGTCATCACCAACTTTTAAAGAAAACTCTTTATATCTTTTGTGTTTTTTAGCTTTTTCCATTTTTCTTAAATTATTTCAGCTTCCTTATATTCTTAAGTCGAACTCTTATTTTAAAAAGTGACAAAATATTTAATTCAACATGTCTGCATAGCTCAAGCTATGTTTTTCTAAACACCGACTCATGCAGATTTTAAATTTAGCCAGCGAACCTGTTCTCTTTCTGGTAAATTGTTTTTTGATTGAATTTACCATTTTTGATATCTCATTATCACTAACCTGCGGTTTTATTGATTGTCGTTCTGCCATCTGTTGATAATTTAAACCCTGCAATTGCATCCTTATCAAATCAGCATCTTTGAGCGAAACCTCTTCTAACATTAATAAGGCTTCCTGCATTATTCGCTTTTGATCCCTATTGAGAATATCCTCTTCTGCCGAAGGCTTGGTATCTTCTTTCAATAAAATACTTTTTTCATCATCTTCTATATTGGTTTGCTTTAAATTTTGCCGCTGAAACGAACGATTGTCGTCGATAATTCGTCTTACCAAAATTTTCATCAAATAAGATTTAAGTGAAGCCTTTGCTTTGTAGCTACAAATTGCCTTTGCATTTAATAATTCAACCCAAAAATTTGATAGAACAGATTCAGCCTGATCAACGTCATTACTATAAAGCCGTTTCCTGGCAAATAGAACAAACATCTGTTGAAATCCCTGGTAAAGCTCAACAATCGCATTTTTGTTCTCGGCGAGTAATTCTTTACAAATTTTCTGAGCCAGACGAAAATCTTCTGAAAAGTTATTATTGATGATCATATTTTAATTCAATTCAATTCAACATTAAAGAGTCAAGTTTTTATTCCAACAAACACTGATACTCAAATATATATATACTTTCTAAAAAAAAATGTCACTTTTATTAACATGTCTCGACTATACCATTACCGCGATGTAATTCAACACCGGTAGAAAGAATTATCCTAAATTCTTGGGACTTAAAAAAAGGGAATGCCAAATGTTAAAAGGAGTCGTTATGCAAAACTTTATTGCTGATGCCAACTGGGATGAAGATATACGTCTGTAATATCTTTCGCCATAGATCCCTGGTGGTATTTGTATAAGCCAATATCACCAAGAATCGCAGCTCACCAAAATAAAAACTTTATCATCATTAAAATAAGTAAAAAGAAAGTGGAGTTCAAGCACGAAATATTATTTCTAATATAAAATGGAGGGAATTATGAATTTATTGAAAGCATTAATTGCAATCCCAGTTGGTGCGGTTGCAGGCGTTGTTGCTGTTACAGCCTTACCTATTTTGGCTCCTGGATTACTTTTCGGGGCCGCTGCAGTAGGGACAATTTCTGAAGCTGGTATCGTAATTGGCACAACGATAGGGGCAGCAGCCGGTGTTTCCAGCGCAATGAATGATGATGATGATTAGAAGTATCATTTCGGGAGGGGTGTATATTGCCCCCCCTCATAAGGTAGACGCACGGAAATTGCGGGATAAGATCACTTCTGTCTGATCGGCCAAAGAGCGCTTAAAATTTCTGTATTGAAAAATTAAGAAAATCCAGCATAGATTGATAATATTGATCCGCTTTTTAAAAAATTTGAATTTTTCAAGTTCAGCTATAAAGAAGGGTCTCCCATGAATACAAAAGCACCCCAATAATATGGATGTGTACTACCATAATGGTTCTTCTTTGTTGTTTGCATTTGTTTTAGAGTCGCTTGCCTGAGAGCCTGGCAACGATTCATCCCTTTTTTGTATATGTTGTTGTAAAAATTGACCATCAGCTCCTTGGTTTCTTTGTCCGGAACTTTCCACATGCTCATTACAAGGCTTTTTGTACCAGCTTGGATAAATGCCCGGCGCAAACCAAAAACACCTTCCCCGTTTCGTACTTCACCAAGACCCGTATCACATGCTGAAAGAACAACCATTTCAGTGCCTCTGAGATTCATTCCAAGTATTTCTTCCGATGTAACGATACCATCATAGATTGTATCATCTATGTTTGAGATTTTATTTGCTCCAGATAGAACGATACCCGATCTCAATAGAGGATTTTCAGTATTGACGGAAAAAGAGGAGGGTGAAACAAGTTGATCACTATTTTAAAACCAAACAATAAAATGCCTCTTGGTCAATTTCGATTTTTACTCTAAAAAAAACCTGTTTATTTTTAACGGCTATCGGGTTCAAAAATCCCCTCTCTGTGTTCAGATATTTCACCACGCAATTCGGGGCTGGTATTCATTCTTCCATTTATGGATACTATTGATGACAATATTTCAATTCAATTTAGCCAATAGAGATTTTAATTTTTTAAAAAAATGTCACTTTTCTTTTACATGTCTCGACTACGGAAACAGAATTTATGATACCGAATTCAAAAATTTTAAAAAATTACAGAAGATCTGTCGTTCAATTAAAACTAAATTTCAGGAGATTACTATGATCGATTTCAGCTGGGTAGCATTATTGATAAAAGAAATTGGACAGCCTCTTGGTGAAAAATTATGGCAAACATTAAATGGCAAGGTGCACCTGGATGACCTGAAAAAAGCCTCGGAACTAGTTCAAAATGGGGCCTCTGCCATGGAGGCGTTACAGAAGGTGCTTGGCAACAGATTCCAAACCATTCTGGGTGAGGCTCTGGGAGAAGGAGAGTCACAATTTGCATATGAAGCTGGTTGGCAGGATTATGGGCATCGGGATCAGAGTGCCGGTGATACTCCTGAGCAGAAGATAGAGTCACTCAGGGCTTCATTTAACCGAAACCTGGAAAGGATCACATCACTTTACGGTAAAAAGCATAAATCTGTATTAAATCATTTTCGTGGATGTTTTATCCGGTGGAAACAGGAGTATAAAGCAGTATTTTTTCCGCTCACCGGTGATGAAGAAAAATTTTTCCACACCATTGAAAAATTGCTTGATGGAAAAAAGAAAACAATACGCCAGGTCTTTAGAATTCTTCGCCAGACCTCCATGGGAACCATAGGGGCTGCATTCGTTATAAAGGGGATATTACTGGCTTTCGGAGTTGGCGCCGGCCTGTTGACGAAATTGCAGATTTGGATGTTTGGCATTCCAGGAATGCAGGTGGCAGGTTTTCTCACCGCAGGTACAGGGATCGGAGCCGTTTCATTTGTCCGCTTAAGAAACCAGGACATCATGTCTGCCTGTACAAGCATTGTATATAAAATGCTCGACAATCGCCAAAAAAACCTTTGATAATCCAGTCCCAGGAAAAAAAGAAATCAAATTTTGAAGAATTCCATAGCAGAACCAAAAGAATTGTATATTGATGAAATTCAGCCCAGCAATAGCGCCGGCCAGTTTATACGAAGCCCATTTCATCTCGGTGACCTGATGGTGTTCATTCCCTGCATAGCCGTTGATAGATTTGAACAGACCAGGGCCAGGGAACTTACTTTTTCCCGTGTGGTGACCAATATCTGCGCCTTTATTATTCGTCCTGTCATGGCATTCGAAAACAATATGCACCCCAACTGCTGTCACTATCTTATGGAAGTGTCACCGGGTTGTCATCCACAACAGCCGTGTTCAGATGGACGGCAATGCCTTTGCCCTTGAAGGGGATGTTTATGCTGACCAGAACCCTTTTGCCGACCTCAGGTATCCCGACAATGAAGCTGTCTTTAAAGCATCCTTACAATACTACATGCCCTTAGAGACCCTTCGTTCCACATTGGAAAAAGATAAATTTAATCAACTGATTTTCAGGGTTGACCTGATCTGATTTTGAACGGATTAAGATCACTAAAACAAAGGAAAGATCATGGCCACACAAAAGAATAATAAAAAAATTTATCTTGGACTTACGATTATCATCATACTGATCATATCTTTTTTTACGACTCGGTATGAAGAAATACCACAAATTCAGCAGGAAGTGTATCAAGAAACTGTTAGATTGAACAATGCTGATCACCAGAGAATAATGGGTCTGATTGAAGATGAAATCGATAGCTGGAATCCTGATATAGAAGCAGCCGTTAACGAGCTGGGTTCTCTCAAAGGATCTTTTAAATTAAGCTATTTTTTGGCTAAGGATAAATTGACTGGTTCTGAAGATACAACGAAATTTATATCTGACACAATTAATGATTATATTCTGATGGAAGCCATCGATATGTCGACAAGAGTTAAAGATTTATTAAACCACTTCAGTGGGGAATTAAACTCAAATTCACATGCTATGGTGGATCAACTTTCACAGCGTTTGCCGAAGGAATTTGATCTGTCCTTCAGAAAAATGGAGCAGCGTATTGAGGGTTTATCTGGAAACATCCAAATGGTCTCATTAAACACAACATTCGCCGGAATTGAATTTATTATTACTGCAGTTCTTTATAAAAGTATTGCCAGTCAGGTTAGAAATGTTCTGAAAGTTGTACTCAAACGGTTTTTTAAAACCCAAGCTCTGAGTTTAACCGCAGCCGCTATCGATGGTCCTTTCCCAATCGGAGATGCAATTGGGCTTGGAATAGAGGTGGTAGGGCTCACCTGGGCAGGATGGGAACTCTATGAAGCACAAAAAATCATGAAGCCAAAGATCAGGCAAGAACTCCAAAACAGTGTTGAACAATTCAAGCAAGAAATATATGCCAGCAGTTCAAAAACTGCTGAAGCTATGCTCGCAGAAACGAACAAGAATAATACTACCGCCATTGAAGGATTGAGCTTTTTTAATAGCTTGAAGTTATGGACAAATAAAATTCTCCAATCTGCACAAGAACTTATCCCTCAATCTTGGATTAATAAATTAGTATAAAAAAGGAGTTCAAAATGAATAAAATATTTAAAAATATTATAATCGCAGTGTTGTTTGCCACGGTCTTATGTTCGCAGGATGCATATGCTTCTTGGTTAACCTTAGTTAAAGGAACTGGGAAGATTGCAACGAAAACAGCGTCTAAAACAAGCAATAAAATCGTTCAAAAGGGCATAAAAAAATTATCACCGACGATAGTTCACCAAACTGCAAAAAATTTTGGTAAACAGAATCTAAAGTATATAAAAAACATACCAGCTTCAGATTTAAGACGATTGAATGCTTATGCTGGTAAAGCAGGGGATCAAGCCACTAAAAATGCGCTTATGTCTTATTATAAAAAAGGGGGTACAAAATTTTTAAATAAACTTACGTGGAAACAGATTACAGCCACAGGCCTCAGCCTTTCAATGGTTATTGCAGCCTATCAAGTCAGCGACGGCATCCAGAGTGGGATGGATACAATTGCCCAAGATAGCCCTGAGGTGTTTGGAAATACCGTCCACGGCATGATAAAATGGCTGACGTTTCCTTTTGTGTTGGCTGCGGGGTTGTTCTTTGGAGGTAAGGCGCTGATAAGCTTGTTTTCCTATTATAAAAAAAAGACAGGCCAAAACATCTACAGATGGCTATAATTAGAGAAAAAGAATAAACATGACCATAAAAATACCTAAGAAAAATATATTCGATAAAATTCTCAATATACTGGGAAAAGAACGGAAGATTGTAATATCCAGAGATGTTAAGGAGACTTATGATAGATTCGGTCCTTATGTACAGCAAAAAGTCAAAAAAGAGAGCTTTGTTAAAGCGCTGTTTAAAGGTTTGAAATAACTAAGAATAGGCGATTGTATGAATTCCGATTGTGTCATATTAATTCATGGCCTTGGTCGATTAAAATCGTCAATGGGAAAACTTGAGCAAGCTTTTATTAATGCTGATTTTGATGTTATAAATTGGTCTTATCCAAGCACAAAACTCAATATTACAAATACAGCCTTCAAACTGCATGATGTTGTTAAAAGGAATTCAGGTTATTACAATAATGTCTATTTTGTAACTCATAGCCTTGGAGGTATTGTTGTCCGAAGAATGATGAAGATTTTTAAGATCAAAAACTTGGACGGCATTGTAATGATAGCGCCGCCTAATAATGCATCTGTTTTTGCAAGCTGGATATTAAAAGGATATCTCAATCCATATTAACGAGACCTCATGACGGGACTGTAACAGTTCAAGAAACGAAATTAACTAATATGGATAGATTCATCACTGTCAAAGATTCGCATACCTTCATTTCTTCCAATCCGGATGTAATAAAGGAGGCCGTTAAGTTTTTAAAACAAAAATCAAATATGAACAGGACAAATAAAATATAATTTCATTTGAATCACAACACTCTTTTGAGAATTACTTTATCGAAATTAATTTTGGAATACTTTTTTAGATGATAAAGCAAATTCTTTGAACTATATTTTTTTAGGTGAACATAAAAAGGATCTTTGTACTCTATGTTAACATTTGAAGGGAAAAACCTTTTTTATCCAAAAGTAGAAAACGCTCTTTTATCAAAAGGATATGAATTCTACAGTGAAGATAAAATTCATGGTAAAGGCCGCAGTCATTTAAGCAAGCCTGACTATATTGCTGTTAAGAATGATATCATTATAATCGGTGAAACTAAATCACCTAATGAAGGCCCAAGGACCTCTAGCTGGAGGCAGATACAAAAAAGCGATACGGTTAATTTTAAAACCGTGAGAACTGAAGTTGCGACAAGAGAAAAAACTGGAAAAATTTCGAAAGAAGTGGGCGGGCATGAAATAATCATACGAGGACAAATACCAGACTATGTTAAAAAAATTGGTCGGACTTTTTATTTACCAAATGGATTAAATAATAACGCTGATATAAAAGGGGGATACTCATTCCCAAGCAGTGAAACTACGAATGTTGAAAAAGCTCTTAAAAATTGTGGTATAAGCACTTATGAAAAAATTGATACAGGTAATGGAACAACTTCTATAATTTACATTTTTAATCTGAACCCAGCACACTACGGGGTTGAGGGCGGGATGACGCAGGCCGGGGCTGGCTGGCCCGAAGATCAATCGGCTGGCTGGTTAAAGGATCTGGTCAATAGATCTTCAGAATTCTACTAAAACAGCCAGGCAAGCCCGATAGCAATGATCATGGATGTTGAGTCGTAAAATTTAATATTGGTATCGTTCTTTTTAAAAGATGTAAATACACTGGCAGTGAAATCTTTCCAGCCAAAAGGAGCTGCATAGCCAGCCCCCAAGGTGGTACCGTATATCAAATCTTCCCGGGTCTTTTCAAATATGGGATTGGCCTCATCATATTCTGCCAGGCCTAAAGAAATATTGCCGAAAAACCGCCACCGTTCCCCGGGGTATGCAAAAGAAATTTTGCCCTGATATCGATTAAAACTGTTGGCATTTCCCACTGCATCCCCTCTCACATAGCTTATCCCGGGCCGGATCATAATACCTCGGCCAAAGGAAATCGCATACTGGGCTTCGACCAGGTGAAAATCAGAATCCCGTTTTAACATCTGCAGATCAGCAGTCGTGAGGGTTGAATCGGGTTGTTCGAAAAGATAGACCCCGGCTTGATCATCATCAACCTCCTGCCGACCAAACCCATATCTCAAGTTAAAAGGGCTGCCAAAAATGGACTCAGCCTCCAATTTGAAAGCCTGGGAATCCTGGTCAGTTTCCTGTCGGTCAGTGCCCAATAAAAAAGGATCTTTCCAGGCTTCTTTTTCCAAAATGGGTAGTTTGGGAATCCAGGCGGCCGTCAGAATGGTTCCACCGGACAGTTTTTGCCGAATACCGATTTCCAGTAGAAATGTCCCCTCCACAATGTTTTCTTTAGGGGTGCCAGCATAAAATTGGGTAGCACCATTATCAAGGGTATAGACCATTTCCCAAAGAAGGATGGGAAAAAAATCGGTCTCAGAGTTGGCATCCTGGTCCAGAGAATCTATCTTTTTTGTATCATCACTGACATCGGAGATGGATTTTGAATACCCAGCCGCGATCATAGGCTGGACATATCCGCTGAAACCCGATGTGAAATTATTTCCCGGTCCCTGGGTAAAGGCTTTGTCCGGCAGGGCAGCGATAAGGACGATACCAAACAAAAATATCAAAACTTGCACCCGTCTTCTTGTCAGATCGTCAAGTTTTAAAGCTATTTTCATCTATTTTCTCCTGTTTAAATTAATTCCAGAACGGAAACTTACCCCATCCTTTACGCTATCTCCATCGAGAATTTATTTGGTTTAATTTGAGATTGGCCCATAATCATTGAGCGCTGCACTCAATGATTCTACTCTTATCATTCCTGATTCACCCAGATTAGATCCTGAACCGCAAATCCGAGTTCTTTAGATTTTTCCATAAATTCTGCCTTCAATTTGTCACTAACAGTCGGTGTTCTTGACAAAAACCAAAGATATGATTCCTTATACCCAGAAACAAAAGCGTATTGATAATTTTCTTTTTCCAATTCAAAAATCACATACGAACTGTAAAATGGACCGAAAAATGAGACCTTAAAATACCCCTCGTCTGATTCCCTTACAAAAAAAGCCTTCCCAACTGATTCATTCCACTTGTTCTTTTCACTTGAGAACCCACGATTGGTTACTTTAACCCCACCATCTTCCAGTAAAGAATACTCTGCTGTAACTTTTTCAAGCCCCCTTTCGAAAGAATGATCCAATCTTGCAATCTCGTACCACTTGCCCAGATAAT
Source organism: Desulfobacteraceae bacterium (assembly GCA_016743945.1). Classification (GTDB taxonomy): domain Bacteria; phylum Desulfobacterota; class Desulfobacteria; order Desulfobacterales; family Desulfobacteraceae; genus NBML01. The sequence continues at coordinate 503,274 of JADGFI010000001.1, read as the reverse complement.
TATTGAGTTCAAAATCCATGATGGGTTTGATACTTTTCGGGTGCCCCATACATCCGATCAGAAGTAATGATAAAATGCTTAATATTAGTTTTTTCATATCTTCCCTTTGGGGTAATTTAACCTGCAATTTTGTAAACTTGGAAATCATTTAATTTTACAAAACGAATTGGTATTTACAGAAAAAGAGAATTCAGGTTAAACTAAAAATAAATTTTAATCTTATATTAGGTGGTTATCATAATGGATTCAAATTGTGAAGATCGATTTGTATTTTCAGACGAGTTGCTTCGTAAAACGTTTAATTCTCTATCAGCTCATATTGCTATAATTGATCAAGATGGATTTATTCTGGAGACAAACGCTGCCTGGAAAAGCTTTTCTGTATCCAACGGTCTGCCTGAAAATATAGATTTCCTACAGATGAATTACCTTAATACCTGTGAGACTGCAGTTGGTGACGATGTTAAAGATGCAAAAACTGTTGCTTCGGGTATCCGGAAAGTTATTGACGGCAGGATAAATCAATTCGTATATGATTATCCGTGTCACTCACCTGAAGGCCCCAAATGGTTTTACATGCGTGCGGTGTTAATTGCAGAAAATGGCCCACCCAGGGTAATCATATCCCATGAAGATATAACTAAATTAAAATTGGCCCAGGAGGCCTTGAGAGAAAACCAGGACATTCTCGAAGACAAAAACCAAAGTCTTGAAGAATCCAATATTGCCCTAAAGGTTTTAATCCGTCATAGAGAAAGCGATAAAGTTGAAATGGAAAAAAAGTTTTTAACAAATGTGAAAACATTTGTCCTGCCCTATATTCAGAAGCTCAAACAGGGTCAACTGAGTGAAAAGGATAGGACCCTTGTCGGTATTGTTGATGATCATTTAAATGATATTATTTCGCCATTAATGCAGGCATTATCCAATGCCAGTGTAATGCTCACTCCTCAAGAGATGCAGGTTTCGGTTCTGGTTAAGGATGGAAAAACCACATCAGAGATAGCGGATATTTTGTTTGTTTCCGAAGCAACTATCAGTTTTCACAGGAAAAATTTACGTGATAAGCTGGGGTTAAAAAACAGGCAAACCAATCTTCGATCCTTTCTATTATCCATGTCTTAGTATTATATAATAGGTTTGTACTATCATTAACCCCATATTCAACTCATATTGTCAAATCATGGGGAAACCTTTATTTTTTCCAATTGTTCATATCTGCAAGCAACAGCAGTTTTGAGGATCCAGGCTAAGGACCCTCCAGATATGTGATTTCTCCGGCATCTGTCCAACAGGTATCCACCTGCTCTTGTTGAATCCGATCGAGGGCACGGGCAATTGCCTCCTGGTAGCTGATCAATTTGATAAATGAAAAAAACAGGGGTTAAAAATGACGCTGGATACTAAAAATAATTCCTCAACTTGAGCTCAAACGGGTGCGGCTTCAAATATGTCTGAACGTTCAGCCAGGGCTGGTCATATTTCATGACATAATGATTTATAAGGGTAATCGGCACAATCAACGGGACGTAGCCTGATCTGTATTGATCAATAATTGACAATAGTTCTTGCTTTTCGTCGCTGGTCAAATTCTTTTTAAAATACCCCATTATGTGATGCAGGACGTTGATATTCTTTTTTAACGTAGTTTGAAGCGACAATGCCTTTAAAAATAACGCCTCATAAGCGTCAAATAATTGCTCTAAATCACAGCTTTTCCCCTGGGCAACAAGCCTTCCCATCTTTCTGTATATTTCCGGGTTGTGTGAAAGTATCAGCAACTTGTTTTGGGTATGAAATTCTACAAGACCTCCCAATGTTTTATTTTGATCGAAAAGTTTTCTCCAGCGCTGAAGCGAAAAGATATTTTCAATAAAATTCTCTCTTAATTTCGGATCATTCAGCCGGCCGGCTTCTTCAACCGGTATTCTCGGAAAAGCCGTTGTAAACGCTTTTGCAAAAAGCCCGGTACCATTTCTTTTGACGATGCCGTCATCTCCATAGACTCTGATCCGGTAAAGCCCGTTACTGGGAGATTTACTTCTAAAAATAAAACCACACAGATCTTCTTTGGACAGTTCTTTTAAACGACCGTTCATCCAGGTCGTCATTTGCTCCGTTTTATCCACAGCGGTTTTTTGGGTCACTAACCTTGGATTATCAGCGTCCCCCATCAGTCTTAATGCCTCTCTTGGCGTTGGCATACCGCACTCGACTTCCGGGCAGACCGGTACGTATTCGACAAATAGCCCAAGGGTTTGTGTAAGAAAACGATCATGACTGTGCCCCCCATCGTATCGAACTGTATTTCCCAGCAGGCAAGAACTGATACCTATTTTAATGGGTTTGAGCATGGCATCCCCCTTATAATAAACAATTGCATTGACATATCACAACTCAGTATATAGTTTTTTTATATAATTAACAGCATATTCGGACGACAAAACAGACCTGCTTGGGCAAGAATAATTTTGTACTATTTTACAAATAAGGACAACGCATGGACGATAATATGGAACGTTCACTGGAACAAATCACAACTTTATTTGACTCACAAATGCTTGCCGTTGTAGAGACATCTGAAAAAACACACCCTCACCTTAAAGGGTTTTCAAAAGCCCCGACAACCGCTTTTATATGCGTAGCAATGAAGCGGTATTTTATGGTTAACCAGTTTCAAAATGTAATTGAAATCCAGGTAAAATCATGAAACCGGTCCTTAAAATAGAAGATTTTATAAATGAAGGAATTGACCAGGTTGGGGGAAAGGCCTTCTGCCTGGCCAAAATCCATGAACTGGGATTAACCGTTCCCAAAACCGTTTGTATCCCTTGTCGGATCTACGAAAATTATCTCGAACATACCAAAATTAAAGACACAATTCTTCTTGAGATCAACAGGAAACCGTTCAAACATATGCGGTGGGAAGAAATCTGGGACATATCCCTTCGGATCCGAAACTTATTTTTGACCACACCGATTCCACTGAACATCCAAAAAGACCTTTTCTCTTTAATCGTTGAATCCTTTGGTAATCATCCGGTTGCCGTAAGATCCTCGGCTCCTGGTGAAGATAATGCGGCAAGCTCTTTTGCGGGCCTCCATGATTCTTTCCTGAACATTATCGGAGCCAATAATATTATCAAACATATCAAGCTGGTATGGGCTTCACTCTATTCTGACGCTGCGCTTTTATATCGAAAAGAGTTAGGGCTTGATATTCATACCAGCCAAATGGCGGTTGTTATTCAGGAATTGATACCCTCCGACAGGTCCGGTATATTCTTTGGGTTGAATCCATCCAATTCAAACGAATCGGTCATAGAATCAGTCTATGGCTTAAACCAGGCACTTGTCGATGGTGATGTTGAGCCGGATCGATGGATTTTAAGCCAATCATCAGGCAAAATATTAAGCCATATCGAACCTGTTCGAAAACAATATGCAGTCCCCAATACAGAAGGCGTTGGTTTCGCTGATTTATCCGGAAAAATAAATCAGGTACCCCCGTTGGATGATCAGGAAGTTTTCCAAATATGGGAAACAGGTAGAAAAACGGAAGCACTTTTCGGCAGACCCCAGGATATGGAATGGACGTTTTGCAACGATCAGTTGATTCTCCTTCAGTCAAGGCCGATTACAAGTGTTGGTTTTAAAAAATCCGATGATAAAAGAACCTGGTATTTAACATTGCATAGAAGTTACGAAAATTTAAAAAAACTCTACATTAAAATTGAACAACATTTGATTCCCCAGATGATTGCCGAAGCAAAGCGTCTGGGACAGATAGATTTTCAAGTGATGACGACGAAACAACTGTGCCAGGAAATAGAACAAAGACAAACGCTATATGATCATTGGGTAAAGGTTTACTGGGCTGATTTTATACCCTTTGCCCATGGTATTCGATTGTTCGGGCAGATTTACAACGATGCTGTCACACCTGATGATCCCTATGAGTTTATGGCCCTTCTTGAAAATACCGGCCTTAAAAGCATGGACAGAAATCGTTTGCTTGAACGACTTGCCCAAATGATCCGCAGTAGTATGGATCTAAAAAATATGCTGGAAGATGACATGATCCCAGAAACGGATCATCCCTTCAGGCGCCTGCTGGACAAATTTGTCGAAGAATTTGGTGACCTTGCCTGCACCACCGGCAGCGGTAACGAATGTCAGTATGGGGACAATGGTATTATCAGACTTTTGATCGAATTTGCCAAGCAACCGCCAAAACAAAAACACATGGGACCTGACATTAAACTGCTCAAAGAAAACTATATGAACAGCTTCCCCGCCCAAAAGGAAAAATTTGCAGCAGATGTGCTTCATTTGGGACGGGAAAGTTATCGGCTGCGGGACGACGACAATATTCATCTGGGCAGAATAGAAGCCCGTTTAATTGAATCGGTTTCACAAGGCCAGTCTCGACTGTCAGACCCCTTAATATCCACAGATGAACAAAAAATGCTCGCCCAAATTCCAGCGCTCAGCATGGTGTCTGATGATGTATCCAGATCACTTGAACCGGCCTTATCGGATAAAACTTCCAAGAGATGGTTCAAATCGCGTCAGATCGTCGGTCATCCGGCAGGACCGGGTATCGCAACCGGGAAAGCAAGACTCGTTAAAACCCCCCAGGACCTGCTGGATTTTAAACAGGGGGATGTCCTTGTTTGTTCGGGAGTGGATCCGAATATGACATTTGTAATACCGCTGACATCCGCCGTAGTGGAAGAACGCGGGGGCATGCTCATTCACGGTGCCATTATTGCCAGGGAATATGGATTGCCGTGTATTACAGGCGCTTCCCAGGCCATGCAGCTTATTAAAAATGACGATCAAATAACGGTTGACGGATATCTTGGCATTATCACATGCAAAACAGACGAACTGTGAGTCTTATGCTCAAGAGAGACAAAATGATTCGCACCCTTAAAGTATATGGTGTTGCATTATCTGTATTTCTTGTAGTTGATCTGGTATGGATCGGCTTTATTGCCCGAACCTTTTATCAGGATCAACTGGGCTTTATTCTGGCATCCTCCCCCAATTGGATAGCAGCCATCATTTTCTACCTGATGTTCGTTGCCGGTCTGTTGTTTTTTGTTGTCTTACCCGGGTTGAAAAACAAAGGCTTAAAAGAGAGCTTTTTTAGAGCTGCTGTATTGGGAGCCCTGACCTACGGAACCTATGATTTAACAAACCTTGCACTCATTGAAAGCTGGCCGGTTTTGGTCACTGTTGTGGACATAATCTGGGGAATGATATTGAGCGTAATTGTATGCCTGGTAAGTGTGAAGGTCGGCAGGCATTTTGATTCGCCGTCAATTTAATTTGCAACAAACTCCATGCACCCATGACAAACATGAATGGCCCAGGACTGCCAGGGCGGACACAGGACTTGATTGGTGTTTCATACAAAATTTTATATCATGCTGTCATTAGCAGTATACTGCTTAAAAGGTAAATTTGCGTTCTTTGCAATATATTCGGGTACAGCAAATCCTTTGACGTACTCAGCGTAATTGACAAATGTACGGCCATCAATACGCACCTTCATTCCAGGCTGCGGCTCTTTCAACGCCACCACCACCTCTCGTTACGGTTAAAGCTGAACCATGAATTTAAGATTAAGCAGTTTTTTCTAAAACGTCCTTTCATAGAACTGACCCAGTGTTATCTGCTCTTTGTCCATTGAATACCTGACAGATCCCATAAAAAGATTCAAGGAGGTGGCACGCGTTTTAAAACCCGGAGGTAACTTGTTATCAGATCCTCTTTATGCCGTGATCGGTCGCACCAGAAAATGATAAGTAATGTTGTTGGTCAACGTATATTAATTAGCAATTTCAGCTGAATCATGCTTTTGTGACAGATGTGTCAGGGTTTCATCCTTTTTTTTCCAAAGCCCATTTAACCAAGCCTGAAAACGAGATTTGAATTCTGAATCCATGAAATAGTCACCCAGGATTTCGTCGGTAATTGGCAATTTTTCAATTCGGACAACCACTTCGTTTACTTCTCCGCAAAAAAACTGCCAGATCTCCTTAACTCCCTGGGGATAATAAATGGTTACATTTAAAATCGTCTGCAGTTGTTCGCCTAAGGCATCCAGGACCAGAGCTGTTCCACCAGCCCTAGGGCGCAAAATATTTTTATACGGGGACTGCTGATCCTTGTGTTTTTGGGATGTAAACCGGGTTCCTTCCACAAAATTCATCACAGATACCGGAAAACCTTTGAACTTTTCACAGGTATTGCGGGTAATCTCTAAATCTTTTCCCTTGAGATGCATATTTTTTTCTAAGAATTCTTTTGAATACCGTTTCATAAAAGGGAACTCCAGCGCCCACCAGGAAAACCCCAGTACCGGAATCCAAATCAGTTCCTGCTTGATAAAAAATTTCAAGAAAGGAATCTTATCAATAAAAATCTTTTCAAGAACAAGGATATCAATCCATGTCTGATGATTACAAATGATCAGATAAGAGTCTAATTTTTTTAAATTTTCAAGCCCCTGAACATCCCACCGGACATTCTGCATCAAATCAATGGCTCGATTATTCCAGCTATTCCATCTGGTGCACACATAAGTGACAGATTTGTTACAGATTTTACGAAATCGAGTAACAGGTATTAAAAACTTAAAAATCCCTGATATATAAAGGGGGATCATCCAAAAAAAAGTATTCATTATCAAGAGGAGTAAAAATGCAATAGCGCGAAATTGGCCGGTTATTTTTTCCCTCAAAGTTTGCTCCTTTCCCCTTTTGTTTAAATCCGAATAAACAAGACCTTCCCCAAAAAATATATTTGAAAAAAACAACCTTTTCAAGACCAGGATAAAATAAACCAGATGCATCGAATGACAGTCATCTTCTTTTTTTTAGTGTCTGCAGCCACTTTGATTATCAGCCCTGTTTTTTCTTTTTTTCAATTTCATTCCGAATTCTGGTGTGATATTTTTCTGTGATTGGATAAAAACAGACGATCAGAATAGACAATGCATTGCACAGGCAGGGAACCAGTGCATAAAGAATCCTCAGCAGATCTACCGTTTCTTGGCTCTGTATAATGTTGGGACGATAACCGGCATTGCCCAGTAGAAGGAGACCAATACCGATACCAAAGGCAGCGGAGAATTTTTTGGCAATGGACCAAAGACCAATATATTTTCCTTCATGCCTTTGTCCGGTTATCAGTTCATCATAATCTATCACATCTGCCTGGATGGATGAGGGCAGCGCAAGACCTGCACCAAAACCGATGCCGGAAATAAAAACAAGAATACCATAGAGTTTAGCGTCTCCCGGTTCTAAAAAATAGACACCGGCAAAAGCGCCCGTGTTGATAACCATTGACATGATCCAGGCATTTTTCTTACCAATTTTTCTGGATATGGCAATCCAGAAGGGTAAAAATAAAATCCCCGTAAGAAAATAAATCAGTAAAAACCCTTCCGCATAGTCTGCCTGTAATACATACTCCACGTAATATAAAATAAGGGTTGCCGGCAGGTTACTTCCAACGGCACTGATGGCATAAGCTGTCAGCAGAATAACAAAGGGCCGATTTTTGATGACATCAACCATCCCTTGAAAAAAAGTATTTTTCCGGACGTTTGGAGAAGCAGGCAATTCCTTCACCTTCCATATACAAATAATGGACGAAAGAATAATCATTGGTGCGTATACACACGCCATGATGGAAAATCGCAAATTTTCAGTGGATTGTTGGTTCAGCAGTTCAAGAACCTGGTCAATCAATACAGGAAATGCCGCCGCCAGAAGTGTTCCACCGATAAGGAACCCATCCCTGAGACCGAACAGCGTTGTGCGCTCATGGTAATTGGTCGTCAGTTCAGGACCAAGAGATTCATATGGAATGGTAACCAATGTCCAAAACAAAAAAAGGGCGAACAACCAGAACCCAAAATACAGTGTCAGGTTTGCCCCGGAAGAAACCTTCGGTATAAAGAGAAACAGGATGGAAATACTTAACCCGGCAGCGCCGATTCCAATGAATGGTCTGCGCCTTCCAAACCGTGTTGATATCTTGTCAGACACATAACCGATCACAGGATCTGTCAGTGCATCAAAAACCCTTACTACCATCAATAATATTCCCACAGTTGATATACTTATTCCCATGGTATCACTGTAAAATTTGGGCAGGTAAACATATACCGGAATACCGATAACGGCTAATGCCATTGCCGGAAATGCATATGAAAACCGTGTAACCCATGGAAGGGGTCTGTGACTTTTTTCAATTTTTATGGCCATTATATTTTCCCGAGAAGTCTGTCACGAAAGCCCTCATCTATTGGATTTTCGCCTATCCAGATCGAAAACAACGCTTTGGAAAATTCTACCCCTTCAATCGTGCCCAGAGGGATAGTGTTGTAAGCCAATGTTGTGCCTTTCTCCGGGATATAGGTCAACGTATACCGGTCTCCAGGATTCACATTTCGGTATAATCGATTCAATTGATCAACCTTTGGCGCAAGTCGATTGTAAACCTCGTTGCTCACGGATTCTTTTATCTTTATTGTCGTTGCTTCGCCAAACTTCTTTGCCGGAATGCCTACCCGGTATTCCAGTACCAGATGCCTGGTAATATCATTCAGCGCTTGATCTCCCCCGATATCTCCAGGCAAATAAAGGGCACCGGCATATGCCTCTATAAATAAAAGATAACGCAATAATGCCGTCCCTTTGAGTTGAAGCTGATAATCTGAAACTATCATTTTTTTGTCAAAAAATGTTCCATAAACTTTTATTGTCTGAGCATAAACCATGCTTTTTGATGACAGCATCAAAAGCATAAGGGATAAGGTTAATACTCTTAAATAAATTTTTTTTATGTCATCTGATATTTTCATTATTTATCATCTTTATGAATATAAAGACAGAGCCTCAAAGAGGCCCTGCTGTTTCATATTTCGGATAGTAAGTTCCTATCATCCGGCGACATCGATTCCAGGATCGCACCCGAGGTTCTTATCTGGGGTTTCACATTCAAAGTTTTTATGACGGGTATCTTCATGTCCTTCTTCTGCCTCTTCTTTGCTTTCTGTATAATCTTTTGTTTTATTGGTAATCATTTTGTCACCTCATTTTTTTGGGTTCATGATACTTTCTCGTCGTCCTTTAAATATAATTTAAATCTTAATTCGACAATTTCAATAAGGGCATAAAGAGAGTTTAATGATAGGTTAAAACTATCATTAATATTTTCTGTTATAGATATACAGTATTGGTATGGACATTTCTTTAGCTCAAAGATAAAGTAAAGATTAAAATTTCTTCTCCATCGCGATTAGATCTTTTTATTAAAAACAGCATCCTGTGATTGATACAAACTTATCGCCATAATTAAAGGATGGTTATCGTGAATCTTATCAATAAGAAAAATCTGAATATTGCCGTTGTGGGTTCTGGTATCTCTGGAATCTGCAGCGCATATCTTCTTCAACACCGCCACAATGTCTCCCTTTTTGAAAAAAACGATTATTTTGGCGGTCACACCCATACGGTTATTATTCCTGAAGGGCCAGACAAAGGGACCCCTGTGGATACCGGCTTTATTGTTTTAAATGAACGAACATACCCCAATTTCATTGCCTTTCTGAATCAACTTGGTGTTGAAAAATGCCGGACCGACATGTCATTTAGCTATTATGATCAAAAAACAGGACTTTACTATGCCAGTAATAACCTTGACAGCATATTTGCCCAACGACGAAATCTTTTTAAACCACGATATTTCAGGTTTGTGTACGAGATGGTCCGGTTTATTAGAATTCTTCGCAAGGCCTATATTGAGGATCACCTCGAAGATATCACATTGTCTGAATATGTAGAAAGAAAAGGACTGCATCGCGAAGTGGTTGACCAGTTTATCATTCCCATGGCCGCGGCCATCTGGTCCGGCTCAGACCTCCAGATGGGTAAATTCCCTATCCGCACATTTGCCCAATTTTATGAAACTCATGGTCTTTTAGCTGTGGCGGGGCATCCACCATGGTACTTTGTCAAAGACGGCAGCCATACCTATGTGAATGCCTTTTTAAAATCCTTTAGAGGGAAATCGATAAAATCGTCAAAAATAGGTTCCATTACACGACAGGACTCAACGCCCACAATCCATTTCAAAAATCGCAAAGCCCAAACCTTTGATGCTGTTATCATTGCCACCCACGCAGATCAGGCACTCAAGCTGCTGGCCCCCCCCAGTAAAAAGGAAAAACGGCTGCTGGGAGTCTGGTCCTATTCCAATAATAAAACCTTTTTACATACAGACAAAGACCTAATGCCGCCAAACAAACGCGCCTGGGCCAGTTGGAATTATACGCGTTATACCAAAGGTGATTCAACGGCACCGGTGACGGTCAGCTATGATATGACACGACTTCAAAAGCTTGATACCCAGAATTCTTACTTTGTGACACTTAACCCTCAACGCTCAATCCCTCAGGCTCATATTATCAAAGAGATGGATTATACCCATCCACAATATTCTTTTGAGGCATTCAACTCCCAGAAAGATCTGCCATCATTAAACGAAAACCAGAACACATTTTTTTGCGGTAGTTATTTCGGGTATGGTTTCCACGAGGACGGTGTGAATTCGGCGCTTGCTGTGGGTAAAAAGTTTGGAGTGTCTCTATGAATTCATGGATATATACCGGTACCATTGAACACCGACGCTTTGCCCCGGTAACACATCAGCTGTCATATCCAATCTATATGTATGGCTTTGATCTGGAGGACCTGCCGCATCTGGGTCTCAGATATCCTCTGTTTGGATATAACCGAAAGGCAATAACATCCATTCACGACAAAGATTATCTGCAACCCGGAGACATGCCGATCAAACAAAAAATTGATCAATTGCTCGCCCAGCATAATGTTAAAGAATCAATAAATTCTGTAATGATGATTACCTCTGCCAGATATTTCAACTATGCTTTCAATCCGGCCAATTTCCATTATTGCTTTTCAGCGAACAACCGACTGGCTGCTGTCATAGCTGAAGTCAATAATACGTATGGTGAACGCCATCCATATGTATTGACACAAAACACCAATACTTCCCCGAACTTTCTGGCAAGCTATCAGGCGACAAAAGCATTTCATGTGTCTCCTTTCAATAAAATTGATGGGTATTACCTTTTTTATTTTTCAGCCCCGGAAAACCAGATAAATATCAGGATTGAACTCGTTCGCGACCGAACAAAAGTTATGGAAGCTGTATTGCGTGCAGATGCCATTCCATTGACAAGCCGTAATCATTTAAAAACCTTGGCCAAGAACCCCTTTGCTCCCCATTTGAGCATTCCCAGGATATATTCCCATGCGTTCAAACTGTTTTTCCAAAAAAAACTGAAATTTAATGATAAACCCTTACCCAGGAGCCCCATCACAATGCCCAGGCAGACCCCCAATATTTTGGAATCTATCAGCAAACGGCTGATCCTTTCTATGTTAAAAAAAATGGATACAGGAAGTCTTGAACTGCAATTGCCCAACAAAGAAACCATGACCGTCGGCCGGGGCGAACCAGTAAAGAATGCCATTATCCAAATAAAGGATTTCTCTTTTTTCCCACGGATCGTTTTTGACGGGGAAATCGGATTGGGTGAAGCCTATATGGCCGGCGAATGGGATAGCCCTGACCTGGTAGCTGCCTTAACAAAGCTCATTGAAAACAGGGACCGATTTTCGGACGGCAATCTTTTGTTGTCCATCCTGACACGGATCCAGGAAAAACTGGCACATGACCGGCGCAAAAATACCATTAAAAATACACCCGGGAACATTGCCGCCCACTATGATTTAAACAATGAGATGTATGCCCTTTTTTTAGATCAGAAAATGCTGTATTCCTGTGGCCTTTTTCTCCAAAACGATGACACACTGGAAATCGCCCAGGCAAATAAAATGAACCGCATCCTCAAACAGGCTGATATTGGACCTAGCCACCACCTGCTTGAAATCGGCTGCGGCTGGGGAGGATTTGCCGTCTTTGCCGCAAAAAAGATAGGGTGTCATGTAACCGGTATCACTGTTTCCAAAGCACAATATGAGCGAGCCCGTCAAAGGGTCAAAGATGAAGGGTTAGAGGATCAGATCACGATTCTTCTTCAAGATTACCGACACACCAAAGGAAACTTTGACCGTATTGTTTCCATAGAGATGATTGAGGCTGTGGGACCCCAGTTTTTAGGGCAGTATTTCAGACAATGTAAAGATCTCTTAAAGCCTGGCGGTAAAATGATTTTTCAGGCCATTACCATTGCAGACGAACGATATGATCAGTACTGTAAAGAAAGGGACTGGATACAAAAACATATTTTTCCCGGCGGCCATCTGCCATGTCTTAACATCCTTGAACGAACCATTCACGACCATACTGATTTCACTGTCACCGATATTTATCATATGGGCCCTCATTATGCCACAACACTGTCACACTGGCGAAAAAGGTTTGCTGAACACTGGGATGATATCATCGCCATGGGCTTTGACGAAATCTTTTACCGAAAGTGGATGTACTATTTTTCAATCTGCGAAGCCGGGTTTATGACCTCCGGCATTGGTGATATTCAGGTAACACTGCAACGATAACCGTTTGACGGTAGAGACGGCAGAGCTAAGTTTTAAATGCGATCATACCTTTTCAAATCGACGGGTGAGCCGGTTTAATTTTTCCCACAAAATCTGCCTTGCCTGTTCAGATTCACCTGTTTGGGGAAATAAAACGGTTTCATGGGGCCGTCTGTCCAGCCAGAATCTACCTGTTGATTCTCCTGCCTTTTTTGAAGCAGCAAGCCATACGATGGTATCTGCACCCTGGTCAGGCGTCCTTAAAATAAAATTCACCAGTGAATGAAACCTCGGTAAAGCGGTCTCGATGCCCGGCGTATCCACCCAGCCGGGGTGCATGGAATGGACTGCTAGGTTTAAATGACGCATCTGCTGGGCCCAGAGTCTGGTGAGAATGACAATCCCTCTTTTTGCCCTGGCATAGGCTTTTGCCCCCTCATAGGAGGGACCTTCATTTTGCAGATCGTTCACATCAATCCTTTGGGTATACATGCCCCCGGAGGCAACATTGATGATCCGGCCACCTGTCAAGGGGAAACGGTCTTTCAGCAATTCAGTGAGATAAAAAACACCCAAAAGGTCTGTTGCAAAAGTTTGTTCAAACCCTTCAATAGTCTCTTTTCTTTCATTGAAAAGAGCACCAGCATTATTGATCAGGACATCTATGGTTTTTTTCCTGTCTTTTAATTCTTTTGCGACTTGTTTAATATCTTCCATCCTGCTTAAGTCTGCTATCAAAAAATCCACGTGGGGATTCCCGGTTTTTTCAATGATCTGTTGCTGCACTCGTTCAGCCTTTTTTCTATTTCTGGCAATGATTGTCAGGCAGGCTTTTTTTCCCGCCAATTTTATGGCTGCAGCTTTTCCAATGCCAGAGGTTCCCCCTGTTATGATCACCTTTTTTCCAAAAAGAATTTCATCGTTTTCTGCCCAGAACCTTTTGCTGAGTGAATATCCTAATTTGCTGAACATCAGCATACCCGGCAAAATCATATGATCGGCAATATAATCGAAACCATTTGCTCCTGAAAAAAACCAGCTGCCTTGTTTATAAATTCTATTTTTCCCACTCAGCCTGGCTTCGAGCCCTTCTATGGCTTTTCGCCCTGTATTTTTTAAAACAGGCGTTAATAATTTTTCCACGTATTTTGAAACCCCTGAAAAATATAGTTGGGCCTCGTAGTCAATTCGCGTGCCTGTTGATGTTTTAAAAAACGAGATCGTATCAATCGCACTGAAGGAGTCTCCCCTGCCTTTCAGGATCACTTTTGAAAAAGGGATATACGCTGTGATAGTATATTTCATTTTGGGTCTGAACGGCCCGAAACGCAAAGTGAGATCATAGGTTGACCCGACTCGGATTCCGCCTTTTGATCTCTTTTGGGATACTGCCACACCCGGATCCCAGTCTTTGATATTGCTAAAATCGCTGGTATAGGTGAAAACAGCCTCTAAAGCGTTTAAAACATGAATGGATTCGTTTAATTTTATCATGGGACACCTTTTTGATTCGTTATCACATTTAAATATGATCATGATTTAAAGGACTTCAACGAAATAAAAAAATAGATTATAATTCAATTTACCTTCTATTTCAGAAAAAAAGGATCTCGGGAAGCCATCAGCTAAAGCGCACGATAAACACCGGGGGTGACGGGAACTGATCGTTGATGGCAGGCATAGTGTCCAGGGTCATCTTATGTCCTGGTAAGCCTGCTGCAGTATTTCCCAAATGCCTGCCAAGTTGATTTTTATCGATCTGTTATTTTTGAGCTTTTTTTAAAAAACCGCTCAATTGGGCAACATGCTTTTTTTCTTCTTCAATAATCTCATCTATTTTTGTACGTCCCAGCTTGGCAGGAACAATATCTTTTAGACCGATATAAAACAGGATGGATTCTTTTTCTAAACCAATGGCTGTTTCAATGACCTGAGCCATTGTTTCTTTACCGGTCAATTGGTCGGCCACATCCGGGTTCCCCTCACCACCATGGGCATCCGCCATGGCTTTCAAATACAGGAATAACTCTTCTTGAGGATCAAATACCGTCTGTGATTTTTCCATGTCAGACACGGCGATTTTCATTTCTTCAAACCCTGTTTGATGTCTGTCTTCCATACTGGCAATGGATTCAAGGAACTCTTTGTTCACCTTATTCTCCTGAAGTAAAGCTGCTTTCCTGTAAAATGCAGCTCCGTTTTTCTCTATTTGAACGGCCATTTCAAATACTTCTTCAGCATTAAAGTCATATGCCATATTTGCTCTCCTTTTACACCTGAATCAAAGCGACTGCAAACTATCAACAGCGCGGATCAATTCATTTATTTTAGGATGATCCCCTGCTTTTCTACCAGAAAAAAAATAGCAGACAGCACCTGATACGTCAATCACAATCGCGCCACCCAGCTGCATTGTGCTGCCTTGAACTGAACCCTGTCGATGTCCTTCTCTCAGTGCAGATGCAGCCTTGAATACAGAACGGATGCTCATAAAACCTGCAAGCCCCTTTGAAAAGCCTAAAAGAGAGAAAGCTACCAGTGAAGGGTCAGAAAAAAGCAGGCCTTCATATCCGGTTGTTTTTTTAAACGCTTTAAAATGACGGGGATCACCTGAACCAATGACCGCAAGATTTATATTTTTATCATTAAAATTTTGAGAATTTTCTGCCAGTTCAGCCACCTGCTGACGGCAGAACACTCAGCCAAAATGACGGACAAAAACCAATAGGGCTGGTTGAAATAAACAAAATTCATGGCCAGCTCTCTTCGAACAATCAATTCCTCCAGATAACTTTCCTTGGCTTCTTCGGAGTAATCCTGCCATCTGGACTCAAAAGAAAAGCCCCTCAAATGTATGGGAGGGGCCTTTCATTTGTTTAGCACCATCTCAACACGATGACGATGGTATTTAACCGCCTACATTTCCAGGTTCAAGGTCTTTCCATGCTCTGTCAACGCTGCTTCCAACTGTTCCAAAAAGGTCATCAAGTTCATTTTTCATGGGCGACCAGTCGGATGGACATTCATTTTCTAACTGATCAACTCGAAGCTGTGCTGCTACGACTTCTTGATCAAGTTGCCCAATTAATGGTAAAATTTTTTCTTTTTCAGCAGATCCGTAAGTGTCTGCAACTTTTTTCATTGCTTCAAGTTTTTCTTTCCAAGCGGAAACTTCTGCCAACATTGCTTTACAATAATCTTTTACCTCCATGATGAATCCTCCAAATTTGGGTTAATAAAAAAAAATATAACTTTATTTTTTCATTAAAAAGAGCACTAATCGAATTAGAACTGATGAGTCTTAAAAGTAAATTGAACAGATCGTGAATAAAATTATAATTCTAAACAATATACACTCTTATCCAATACATGTAACCTGTTATTATAATATTAAGATGTTCGTCAGAATTTTTGCAATCGAAGTTACTATTACGGGTGCCAAGATGACCTTCATTTTTTTCTTTTTCACTTTCAATATAAACTAATCCATCAATTAATTTTTTCAAAAATTGCATAATGAGTGTTTTATGATAGGTAAAAACTATCATAATATTGAAAACTTGGCATTGACATTGGGGACCGAAACCTTCTGGTGCGAAGGCGGGTCCCCCCCCCGTTAGGGCCATCAATGCAACACAGCACAGACAAATTATCAATAATTTATAGAATTTTTTATATTTGAATCATAAAAAGATCTCATTCAGAGAGATGAAGCTCCCAAAAGATATCCTCGCTGATCAGCGATATGAAAGGCTGCGCCTATAACCAGGTTTTTTTGTCGTTTAAGCCGTATTTTTTTCCCTACACGCCTTGACAAACGAATAAATTAGGTTATTCTAAATTAGAAAGATCTAATATAAAAACATAGGCGGTTTTGTGGAAAAGATTGATCCTAAAAAACTTGCAGAAAAGGCGGAAAAAGCTGCAAAACTGCTGAAGAGTATGAGCCATCCCGGCCGCCTGATGGTCCTGTGTCACCTGCTGAAGGGTGAGTACCCTGTCAGCGCACTCAATCAGGCCATTCCCTTAAGTCAATCAGCTCTGTCCCAACATTTGGCAGGGCTGCGGCAGGCCGGATTAGTTGACACACGACGCGAGAGTCAGTTGATTTATTACCGCCTCAAAAGCCAGGCAGTATCCGGAATAATTGAGGCCCTTTATCACATCTATTGCAACCCCAACAATGAGGAGTAACAATTATGGGACAACTAAACTGGTTTAAAGGTGGGCTCTTACTGGGAGCATCATTCCTTCTGGCTGTAGCTTTTGCCAAACCCATCGGTGTATCTACACAATTTGTCATTGCCGATGGCATCGTCTGGAACCTTTTCTCAGACGCGGTTGTTCAAAAAAACTCTGATAGTAAATCGGGCTACACAAGCCCCAACGCCTATCTGAATAAGAGCGGAGGCAAATACGCTAAAAATGTGGCCAATCCGATCAACTACAGCTTTATTTTCGTTATCGCTATGATCGCAGGAGCATTTTTATCTTCTCGACTGAGTGGTCCCAGGCCTACGTTACTGGACCGCAGCGCTCCTGAAGTCTGGCGACAACGCTTTGGAGAAAATCCCACATTGCGTTATGTGACGGTGTTTTTTGCCGGAATACTCGCACTTTTTGGAGCCCGCCTGGCCGGAGGCTGCACCAGCGGCCACATGATGAGCGGAATGATGCAGACATCCCTAAGCGGCTACCTGTTCGCCGCCGGAGCATTTGCTGCAGCCATTCCTGCAGCCGTATTGGTTTACAAAAAAAAATAGGAGGTATTTTATGACCATCGTTCTTGCAATAATACTTGGAATTTTTTTCGGTTTTGCCTTACAGCGGGTCGGAGCTACCAACCCTCAGAACATCATTAATATGCTGCGCCTTACAGACCTGCACCTTATGAAGGCTATATTTTTCGCAATCGGCATCAGTAGCACCCTTTTATTTCTGCTGATGGCCATTGGTATCATCGACGCCGGTCACCTATCTGTAAAAAGCAGCTACATCGGCGTGATCGTGGGAGGTGTGCTGCTGGGGCTGGGATTCGCCGTGGCCGGATACTGTCCAGGCACAAGCCTGACCGCCCTGGCTGATGGTCGAAAGGATGCTCTGTTTTTTGTGGGTGGCGGCCTGCTAGGCGCTTTGCTTTACACCCTGGTCTACGGCAGTATCAAAGGTTCATGGCTCTTTGACAAAATCGCTGGCGGCAAGGTGATGCTGGCCACAGGTTCAGATAAGTTTCAGGCATTGTTGCCTGTTATACCAGGTACTTTATTAGCTGCCACAATCGGAATTCTTTTTATGCTCATCGCCTGGAAACTACCTGACAAGATCTAATTTCAATCGATGCCTAATAGGCCCTGTATAACCCTGGCCTACTGCTGAAAAATAAATTTACAGAAAGACTTTTACACTATTTCTTAAACGAAAAAAAAACCGGGGACCAGGGAAGAAATTTTAACCGAAATGATTATTTTTCAGCTTTAAAAAAAGGAACAGACAAAAAACGGTTGTTGTTTTTATTCAAAAGTTATAAGTCGTATACTTCCGGTATGAAAACAAACTTTATTGACAGGTATTTCGAGTTTGATTTTCATTTTTAATGACCGAAAAAAAACAGAAGAATGAACATATATATACAAATAACCATATTTCCAGACCATGACCGCCGGCAGACCCAGTCAGCGCCCAAGGTAAAAAAAGCAAAAAGGCTGCCCATCGAAACCGCCCTGGACCTTTTCCCCCGGAATGAAAGGCAACTTGTCTTTGCAGATTATTTTCCCGGCTTTGAATGCCGACAGGACAAATTATTGCAAGACTGCCCTTCCAGATAAAGAAGCCGAAATATAAAATGACCGTAACGGTTTGAGATTGTCAGGTGTCCATGTGTTGGAAAAGCATTTCAAGACCCGATCAGGTCCTTTTTTAAAATTTTACCCACAGTGGATTTGGGCAGGGTCTCTCGTATCTCCACCTCAATGGGCCACTTGTACTTGGCCAGTCTGTGCGAACAAAATTCAATGATTTCCTCCTGGGTGGCGGTTTTACCCTGTTTGAGCTGCAAAAAGGCCTTGATTGCCTCGCCGCGCTTAGGATGGGGGATACCGACACAGCAGGCTTCCACCACCTTGGGATGTTCATAAAGAACTTCTTCGATTTCTCTTGGGTATACATTGTACCCGCCTGAAATAATCATATCCTTCATCCGGTCGATGATGAAAAAATAGCCCTCCTCGTCCATGAAGGCAATGTCACCGGTGTGAAGCCAACCATCGCCGGTAATGGCTTTACCGGTTTCCTCCGGGCGGTTCAGATATCCTTTCATCACCTGGGGGCCTTTGACCATGAGTTCACCCGGTTTCCCCACTGGCATCTCGGTTATGCCGTCTTCTATGTCAACGATGCGACAGCTGACGTCTGGCAGGGGAAGGCCGATACTGCCGGGTTTTCTCGTACCATTGAAGGGGTTGACATGGGTGACCGGGCTGGATTCGGTCAGCCCGTATCCTTCGACAATGATGGACCCTGTTCGCTTCTGGAAGGCGTTGGTAATCTCTATGGGAAGGGGGGAACTGCCTGAAAAACTTTCTTTAAGACTGCTCAAGTCACGGGTTTCCATTTCAGGATGATTGAGCATGCCGATGAACATGGTGGGAACCAGGGGGGCAAAGCTGGGCCTGAACTTTTCAATGGCCTCAAACAATTGCCGGGGCTGGGGTTTAGGCACCAGCACATTTGTCCAGGCCATGTAGATGGCTAAATTCATGGAAGTGGAAAGACCGAACACATGGAAAAAAGGCAATGCCCCCAGCAGGATGCCGTCTCCCCTGACAAAACCGGGAAGCCAGGCTTCCAGCTGCTGAATCTGGCAACTCAAATTTCTATGGGTCAGCACGGCGCCTTTGGGAACCCCGGTTGTTCCACCTGTGTACTGGATCATGGCCACATCATCGATGTCAATGGCAGGTCTTTGCGCCATCTTACCGGCGGTATTGAGAACTTCCTTGAATTGAAATAGATTGTCTGCCGGGGAAACGGCTGCTGCAAGCCCTCTTTTCTTTGCAACCAGTGGAAAAAGCAGGCGCTTGGCAAGGGGAAGAAAATCCCCCATTGAAGTGTGGATAATGACCCTGATCTGGGTGGTTTTCCTGAGCTGGACCATGCGGTTGGCCAGAAGATCCAAGGTGACCAAAAGTTTTGCACCCGAGTCCTTGAACTGGTATGCAAGTTCCGTGTTTGAATACAAAGGGTTGTTCATGACGGCAACGGCACCCAGGCGCAGGGTGGCATAGTAGGCGACGACACAGGGGATACAGTTGGGAAGAAGAATGGCCACACGGTCCCCTGGGTTGATTCCAAAACCCTTGAGTACACCGGCAAACCGATCTGTCAGGGCATTGAGTTTCTGAAAGGTAATGGTGTAACCCTGGAAAATCAATGCCACCTTATCCGGAAATTCAAGGGCTGCCCTGTCCAGAAAATCCGGGATGAGGGCGTCATTATAATGAATGGTTTTGACCGTTTTTGCATCATAGGCCGCATACCATGGGGCCTTATTATATATTCCATGTTCAGACATGGCAGTTTCCTTATTTTTAAATTCAAAAAAAGATGTTTATCAGTCTCCTTGGCTTAAGGCAAGTATAGATTAGACCAGGTACTTTATTAGCTGCCACAATTGGAATTCTTTTTATACCCATTGCCTGGAAACTACCTGACAAGATCTAATTTCAATCGATTACTAAAAGGCCTTGTCTAGTGCCGGGCCTTTTGGTGATTGACATGGTTCACAAATCGACGATAATTACCCAAGAAGAAAAAACGTTTGTGTATCATGAGTTCAACACTTGAAACCGCTTGGTACATTTATGTATCAAAAAGAACCTGTCTCGTATCATTTATTTTTGCTAATGGCACAAATATTCACTTTAAAATTAGCAGATTAAAAGGTTTGGCATGTATTTTGTAATATTCTCCATCAAAGAGAAGAAGGGTGTTGCGGTTAATCCATAACAAGAACAATATAAAATCGGGAGGGAACATTATGAAATGCCCAACATGTGGATGTGAGAAATTTTATGTCAAAGATGCCGATGATGAATATGAACTTTATGAATTCACGGCGTTAAACAGAAAGGTTGAATTTGATGCTACTCTTGAGACACACAATATTCCTGAGATGACAAAT
Organism: Desulfobacteraceae bacterium; assembly: GCA_016743945.1. Classification (GTDB taxonomy): domain Bacteria; phylum Desulfobacterota; class Desulfobacteria; order Desulfobacterales; family Desulfobacteraceae; genus NBML01. The sequence goes on along the minus strand of JADGFI010000001.1, from coordinate 482,481 downwards.
GATATTGAAACCTATTGCGATTTATGCGCCTGGCATGGAAAATTTGAAACTTTAAAATAAAAATCTGGAGATGATTTCATTTAACAAGAAGTTTGTATCCTCTCTGCCCCCCCCTGACTGATTCTATTCAAGGGTATCAGCGCTCAAAGGGCAGAGAGGATAGACAAACAGCTCTAAAGAAATTAAACCATCTTTTTCAAAGCTGCCGCCTTAAATAGAAAATTAATCAAACGCTTTATCAACAGTCCATGATTCCCAAACTTTTCCGACAAGTTCGGGGCCTGGCTTGAGAGTATCTTTTCCAGGTCTCCATCCGGACGGTGTGGCTTCAGTTCCTTTTGAGTTGCGAACAACCTGAAAGGCCTGGATTTGGCGAAGGGTTTCTGAAACATTTCGGCCCACGGGCGGTGTCAACACTTCAAACCCTTGTACAATGCCATCGGGATCAATAAGAAAACGACCGCGCACATCCACCCCTGCGTTTTCATCATATACACCATATACCTCCCCTATTTTTCCACCGCCATCTGACATCATGGGATAGGGGATGGTACCTGACCCGGTCATCTTTGATAATTCATTATCCACCCACATTTTGTGAACAAACATTGAATCTGTGCTCATTGACAAAACCTGTGCACCCAATTTTTCAAATTCTTCATTCTTCTCGGCGACCGCCGAGATTTCAGTTGCTCAGACAAAGGTGAAATCACCGGGATAAAAACAAAGTGCAACCCACTTGCCAAGATAATCAGATAATTTTACAGAAGTAAATTCGCCTTTATAATAGGCCGGGGCTTCAAAGTCCGGGGCTTTTTGTCCTACTCTAATCATACTGGGGACTCCTTTTTCAATTTTTTCTTCCTTCGTTTTTTTTGTTTTTTCTGCTTCAACCAAACCGCCTGTTGGGCGCTCGCACCCGGCTGATACCATTTTTACCTCCTTTTTGTTATGGGTATAACTTTATTCAGGGCTACACCAATGGAAGATTGGCATTTGACCAGGCAAAGATTCCGCCGGCCAAGGACCTCAAATTCGTGAACCCTGCTTCTTTAAAAAAACTTGCTGCAATGTTGGATCGATAGCCGCTGCCGCATTGTAAAATAATTTCCTGATTTTTATCCATATCAGGAATATTTCCCTCTAAAATATCTGTCAACGGCAGGTGGCGGGCCTGGTGTATATGGGCAGTATTCCATTCTACAGGGGTGCGGACATCCAGAATTGTTGGACAATTCGGGCCAAGCAAACGCTGCAGCTGCAAGGGTGAAATCTGGCTCAATTGCTCCACAGGACGGCCGCTCATAAGCCAGGCATCAATGCCCCCTGACAGATAGCCGAGGATCGCATCGTAGCCGATACGGTGAAGTTCTGTGGTCATCCGGTCATAGGCGTCCCGGTCATCCACGACCAACAAAAGCTCAGATTTTGGATCAATAACCATTCCCACCCAATTGGCCAGTTGTTTTTCAAAACCAATGTTGATACTGCCGGGGATATGGAACCCTCCGTATGCAGCACTGCCCCGTGTATCCAATATCAAAGTGCCTTCATCTTCCATTAATTGCTGGAACTGCCTTGGGGTAAGCCTCTTGTCCATGGTGCATGCATCCAGCAGATCAGCACCCTTCTTATTGGTGGCAATAATGTGGGAAAAGCTTTTCGGCTTTACGGGGAAAGCGGATGTAATATCCTTTTTAAATTCCTCAAAAGAATTAAAACAAAGCATGTGGTTGGCATTTCTTTCATACCCCAGGGTGGAACTTTTTTTAGCGCTCATGCCTCTACCGCACAACGAACCTTCCCCATGGGCAGGATATATTTCCAAATAGTCAGGATAATCGGCCAGGGTTTTGTACAGGCTGTTATACAGATTCTTTACTTGCTCATCAAGGATCTCGGCACCAGGAAGATCAGGCCGTCCTACATCGCCGACAAAAAGCAGGTCTCCTGTGAGGATCATCTGGGGCTCACTTGCGCGGGATGTATCCGTCACAACAAGACAGACTGAATTCGGGGTATGCCCAGGTGTGTGCAACACCTCAACTTTAGCCGCACCCAAAGTAAGGATGTCACCATGGTCAATTTTTTTATGGGGATAAAAAATTTCTACACTGTCGTTAATATAGATATCGGCACCCGTTGCCGCACTTAATTCTTGATCGCCGGAGATATGGTCGGCGTGTAGATGGGTATTGATAATATGAGTGATCGTCATGCCTTCCTGGAGGGAAATCTCCAGATAATCTTGAATATCTCTTTTGGGGTCCACAACCATCATGGCTTTTGCAGCAGGACACCCGATGCAATAAGACTGACACCCGAGCCCTGGGACAGAAATTTGGTTAAAATACATCAATTCACCTCTCTTCATAGCATTTTTTCAAGTTACGAAATGTTCCAAACAGCTGATACTAAACATCACAAATTTCATTTTACAAGGAAATTTTATCGCTCGAATTAATTATGCAAATATCAAGCCACGAATTTATTTTACAACGACACCATAAAATTTCAACACAATATATACAATATCAGCGGTTGAACATAAAGGATTAGGAGCATCTTGCAGGAAGATTAATGGCAGGTATAGGTGACTTGCGTCGGTCGCCAGACGTCACATTGCCTTCACCAGGGGTCACCTCAATAACAATCTTATTTGAATCGTCGCCATTTCCCTCCTGGAATTTGGCTTATTGCCCGATCGGTTGAAAGTATGAAGTAGATGAAGAAAGGGTTGCATTATTGATACTCGTCATCTGATGGCGTTTTATTATTGACTTGTAGATCACCGCACGGCAATCGTTTTGACACTGCCTTCCACAATTAGTTTCAGGGCCTGCATTTCCTCGGGAGAAAAAAAATGGTGATCCTCTTTTAAAAAATCAGGGTCCAGTACCTGGACATTCCGGGAGCATTTTTGCAGAACATAGCGTTGGGCACCTTTGATCAGCAAGGCAATATCGGCCATGATTTCTCGTGTGATAAAGGGGCGGGCACAGGTGGTGCGAAATTCATAGGCCGGGGCTTTTTCCATGATCAGAGCAATGCTGTCACCAATTTTTTCCACATCAAAATTGCCTTTGATCACCAATGGATAATGGGCCAGGCTGGTCTTGATATCCATGGCCAGGTAGTCGATCAGTTGCTTGTCCAGAAGGGTTTCAAGGATATGGGGCCGGGTGCCGTTGCTGTCCAGCTTGATCTTGTATCCCATCCTGCGGACCTGTTGACAAAATTCAATCAGATCCGGCTGCAGGGTAGGTTCACCACCGGTGATGACCACCCCTGAAATCTGGCCTTTGCGTCGTTCAAGAAATGCAAAAAGGGTGTCCGGATCATAAAGACTGCCGGCCCCCTTGGGGCCGGCAACAAGCTCCGGGTTGTGGCAATAGGGGCAGATAAAATTACAGCCCGAGGTAAAGACCACACATGCAATGGTCCCTGGAAAATCAATCAGGGAATTTTTTTGAAATCCACCAATGTTCATGGGGTTCCTCTCTATGCCACGTTGTAAGTGTTATAGGTTTTTCTCATGCAGAACTCTGTCTGTTTCCCGTTGTTCCATTGGCCCACCGGACGAAGATACCCCACCACCCGGGAATAAATTTCTGTTTCTGAATCACAGGTGGCGCAACGTTCATGCTCCCCTGAGATATACCCATGTGAGGGGCAGACACTAAAGGTCGGGGTCAGTGTAAAATAGGGCAGTCTGAAGCTGGAAGAGACTTTTTTGACCATCTGTTTGACAACTTCTATGTCGGCCACTTCTTCACCCAAGAAAAGATGCTGAACCGTACCGCCGGTGTACTTGATCTGGAGATTGTCCTGGAGTTCCAGGGCTTCGAATAAGTCATCGGTATAATTGACCGGTAAATGGGTGGAATTGGTATAAAAAGGATCCTTGCCCTGCTGGTATTCTTCTTCATTGGCACAAAGAATATTCTTAAACTTTTTCTTATCCATGCTGGCAAAACGATAGGTCGTGCCTTCGGCAGGCGTTGCTTCCAGGTTGAAGATTTCGTCGGTTTTTTCCTGTAGGGCTTCTATTCGCATGCGGATATGGTCCATGGCCCGGATGGCAAAAGCTTGTCCCTTCTCAGTGGCAATGCCTTCTCCAAAAAAGTTGATACAGGCCTCGTTCATGCCCAGGATACCGATGGTGGAAAAATGATTGCGCCAGTAAACGCCGGTGCTTTCCTTGATTTTTCTTAAGTAAAATTTGGAATAGGGATAAAGATCGCCGTTGGTGAATTTTTCCAGGATCTTTCGTTTAATGCTCAGGGAGTCGGCAGAAATCTGGATAAGCTTGTCCAGACGAGCCAGAAAATCGGCTTCATCCGTGGCCTGGTAACCAATTCTGGGTAGGTTCAAGGTAACAACCCCAATGGAACCGGTTAAAGGATTGGCACCAAAAAGTCCCCCCCCTCTTTTTCGAAGTTCCCGATTGTCCAGTCGCAGGCGGCAGCACATGGAACGGGCATCTTCAGGGTCCATATCAGAATTAACAAAGTTGGAGAAATAGGGAATCCCGTACTTGCCCGTCATTTTCCAGATGTTTTCCAGGTTGGGGTTCGCCCAGTCAAAGTCTTCGGTGATATTATAGGTGGGGATGGGAAAGGTAAATACTCTTCCCTTGGCATCCCCTTCCATCATCACATCTGCAAAGGCGGCGTTGAGCATGTCCATTTCTTCCTGAAAGCCTGCATAGGTCTCTTCCATGTATTCACCCCCTACCATGACCGGGGAGTCTTTGAGAGTGGAGGGGACATTCAGGTCCATGGTAATATTGGTAAAAGGCGTCTGGAATCCTACCCGGGTGGGAATGTTGATGTTGAAAATAAATTCCTGGAGTGCCTGCTTGACCTCTTTATAACTAAGTTGATCCTGCCGGATAAAGGGGGCCAGCAGGGTATCAAAATTGGACATGGCCTGGGCACCGGCCGCTTCTCCCTGGAGGGTGTAAAAAAAGTTAACAATTTGTCCCAAGGCACTTCTAAAATGCTTTGGCGGAGAAGATTCCACCTTGCCGGCCACCCCTTTAAAGCCTTCAGCCAACAGATCCTGGAGGTCCCAACCCACGCAATAAACCGATAACAGACTTAGATCATGAATATGAATATCCCCAGCGTAATGGGCGTCCCTGACTTCCGGGGGATAAACCCTGTTGAGCCAGTATTCTGCGGTAATGTCCGAAGAAATATGATTGTTAAGCCCCTGGAGGGAATAACTCATATTGCTGTTCTCTTTGACCTTCCAATCCATCCGGCTGATATAGGACTCCATGAGGCCCACATTTTCATCAATGGCAATTTTGCGAATCTGGTTGTGCTGTTCCCGGTAAATAATGTATGCTTTAGCAGTCTTGAAAAACGGTGAATCCAAGAGGACTCTTTCAACAATGTCCTGGATTTCCTCCACCTCGGGAATGACCCCCAGATGCAAATCTCTTGCAAGAGTGAGGACCTTTAATGTCAGTTTCTGGGCGTCTCTGCCATTAAATTCACCACTGACTTCACCTGATTTTATCAAAGCACTTGTAATCTTTGAAGAATCAAATTCAGCTATCCGTCCGTCTCGTTTTTTAATCTGCTCAAACATCTGTCCACCCCTTGAAATCTTATTGAAATTAGCTTATCTTCTGTGCCAGTACTGGAAAGTCACTTCCGATAGGCATTTATTGCTGATGGGTGAAATTATTCCATATATAGTTGTTTGTCAAGGGTAAAAAACTATATATTGTGGTTTTAACACGATGAGAGAATGGGTGCAAATGCAACTTGACCAAAATCCTTTTTTCCGAAAAGCCATAACTTCCTGGTATGATTCAAGCTTTGCCTGCTGGGCCCTGATCGGCATAATGCTCTTTGTTTTTGTGTTTGCTCTGGCAGGGATGATGGTGGCTTCAGGAGAGCCTGATTTTAGGAAACATCTCTGGTTCCCAGGGCTTTTGGTCTTTTTATCCGGATTTTTGGTGCTCAAGGTATTTATTCGGCTTAGGGTGCGATCAAGAAACGACTGATTCCATAATTTTGGTACAAGACCCTTTAGACGGGGACCCTATAAATCCGCCTTATTTGTTTTTTAGGATAACAACCTCTATCAAGTGATGGAGAATTTTGGCGGTGACCCCCCAGATCAGCACATCCTCATAGGGGTAGGTTAGTTCCATGATACTGGGTCTGCGCCCGGCATACCCTTTTTCCCTGTGCACACGGGTCAGATAGGAAAAAGGAATCGAAATCACCCGGGAAATCTCTGCTGGATCAAAAGAGATCTGGCCCATTTTATTCCAGACACCGGTAAAGGCTTCAATATCCTTATTATTAATGGTCTGAAAATGGCCCAGGGAACCCATTACCTCTACATCCTTGGAGCAAATTCCCATTTCTTCCTCAAGTTCTCTCAGGGCCGTCGCCTGGGTGGAGGCGTCTTGTTCATCCACATGGCCGCCCGGAAAAGCCATTTGATTACGCCAGGGATATCCTTCCACATCGGCTTTTTGGATAAAAATCAGTTCTACCCCCTCGTCAAATGCAAACAGGGCCATCACGCTGGTGGATTGAAAAAGATTGGGATCCGGGGGGTCGGGATGGACTGCCCGCTCAATTGCGGTGTGAATTTTTTGAATACAATCCTTTTGGTCCATATGCGTCACCTGTCAAATTAAGCAAAGGCAAAAGATACAGGGAATAGCAGGGCTTGTCAAATCGGGATAAATTTTATAAAAAAAATAATTATTTGAAATATCGGCCATGGGATGTGTCTGTAATTGAATTTGAGTTAAAGATTTGTGTAAAATTCATTTTCAATGGTCTTGACTCTTTCTCTCCTTTCCGGGGATAGGAAAAGGCGGTAAAGAGGATCCTCCATGTGGATCTGCCGTTGAAGGATATCCCTTTCAAGGATGGACAGAACCTCGATGGACACATCACAGGAGGGGTATCCTTTGTCATCCAGATAAATGGTATCATTGAATTTAATTTCAACAATATTATTGATGTCCACCAATTTTAAATCGCCTCCAGGTGTTAAGATCAGGTTGCCAATGCCGGCAAGGTCGGGGATATATCCGGTAAGGGTAATCATATCCCGAATCTTTTTGACAAAATTTTCGATATTCTTCCTTGCTGTGTCAACCAGGGTTTGTTGATCCAAGGCATCTGTTTGGGGCATGGATCCGAACAACTCCCTTAAATAGTTATCCCCGAACAATCGCCAGGGATCCAGGATCTGACCGTCCACATATTCCTGGAGACCGCAGAGGACAATCTGGCTTTTTTCCGTGCCGGTATAATCGGCCATAAATTCTTCAGAAAGGGCAATGAGATCCGGTCCCAAAAATTTTAACAGGGTATTATATTTTTTAATTTCTTGAAAAACGGCCTCTTTGCTTTTAAATCTGTTTCGTAATATTCGAAACATTTTCAGGGGTCTGGCCCTGGGAAACATCCGGATGCCGTCAATGATTTCCCCCTGGGTCTCCTTTTGAACATCCCTGGCCTCAAGCACTTCAAAAATATGGGACCGCAGCCCTGCCCTATAATATTTGCGAAACTCCAGGGTCGTTGACGCTTTAATAAAATTGAGTTTTTTTACCTCACTTCCGGACAGATAGGCCTGGTCTCTCATGTCAGTTCGCTGATTCATTGTTGATCTCGTATATTAAATGATAGGGGTTTGATCATGGACAATTGTAACAAAGAGGTGCTAACCGGTAAAGGGCACATTTTTTTTGGGTTTACAGACTGGGGTTTGAATTTCACCTGGCCTGCCTTGACAATCTTGTTTTTGCCACAATTATTATTGAAAACTAATTTGAAGGTAAACAAGCATTCAACAGAATCGAAACAGGAGTAACCATGAGTACAAAAAAGACACGTAAATTTAAAACAGAAGTGCAGCAGCTGCTGCATTTGATCATTCATTCCTTGTATTCCAACAAGGAAATTTTTCTTCGGGAGCTGATATCCAATGCTTCCGATGCCATTGACAAGGCAAGGTTCAAGGAACAGACGGAACCCGCTCTTTTTGCCGACGATACTAATTATCATATCCGGTTGTCCACAGACCCAGAGGCAAAAACCATTACCATTTCCGACAACGGCATCGGCATGACCTTTGACGAGGTTAATGACAATATCGGTACCATTGCCCAATCCGGAACCGCAGCGTTCATGGAAGCGTTGGAAAAATCCAAAAAAGAAACCACCCTTTCCCCTGAACTGATCGGCCAATTTGGCGTGGGCTTTTATTCTGCCTTTATTGTGGCGGACAAGGTCCGACTGGATACCAAGGCCCCGGGCGAGGAGAAAGGTGTTCGCTGGGAGTCAGACGGCAAGGGAGATTATACGGTTCAGGAAATTGAAAAAGAAAATCGTGGTACCAGCATTACCCTCTATCTGAAAGATCCCGAAGACGGGGACCAAAATTTCACAGAGGATTATACCCTCCAGCACATTGTTAAAAAACATTCCGATTTTGTGACCTATCCGGTTATCATGAACCTGGAAAAAAGTGAGCCCATCCCGGAAAATGAAATTGTCAAAGATTCCGAAGGAAAGCCCATTGGAGAAACCTATAAAAAGGTCAGGCGAGATGAGACCCTCAACTCCATGAAAGCCATCTGGGCCAAGGCCAAGGATGAGGTTACCCCTGAAGAGCATGAAGAATTTTACAAGCACATCAGCCATAACTGGGACAAACCCATGGAGATCATCCACAAAAGATTTGAAGGGGTGACCGAGTATGATGTGCTGATGTATTTGCCTGCCAAGGCCCCCATGGATCTTTTCCGACCGGAAAGAAAAAACGGGATGCAGCTGTATTGTAAACGGGTTTTTATCATGGACGACTGCAAAGAGCTTCTGCCCGAATACCTGGGCTTTGTCCAGGGGGTTGTGGATGCACCGGACTTAAACCTCAACGTAAGCCGTGAAATCCTTCAAGAAGACCGGCTGGTGAGGAATATTAAAAAGAACCTGGTCAAACAGATTTTCTCTTTGCTGGAAGGCATGGACAAAGAAAAATATGAAGAATTCTACGGGGAGTTCGGTCAGTCCCTGAAAGCCGGGATCCCAACCGATTATGAAAACAAGGAACGCCTGGCCGCCCTGCTCCGGTACAAAACCACCAAATCCGGGGATAAGCTGGTGAGCCTGGACGAATACATCGAAAACATGAAGGAAGACCAGAAAGAAATTTATTTTCTCACCGGTGAAAGCCTGACATCCTTGATGAATTCACCCTTGCTCGAATCCTTGAAAGCCAAGGACTTTGAAGTGGTCCTCATGGTGGATCCCATTGACGAGTGGGTGACCCAGTCTTTGCCCGAATACAAGACAAAGAAATTAAAGAGTGCGGAAAAAGGCGATCTGGATCTGGACAAGGTCGACGATGAAAAGAAAAATGAATATTCTGCCCTTCTTGCCTTTCTCAAGGGGAAACTGGAAACCCGGGTCAAGGATGTGGTGGTTTCCAACCGCCTCAAGGATTCTGTTTCCTGCCTGTCCGGGGATGATTACGGCATGAGCGCTTATATGGAAAAAATATTGAAAGCCTCGGGCCAGAGTACCCCGGACCAGAAACGGGTAATGGAGGTCAATGTCAACCATGCGGTTTTGGAAAAGATCAAAGGTCTTTTTGAAACAGACACGACCAACCCGGTTTTAACCGATTACTCTGATTTGCTCTATGATATTGCCGTGATTAGTGAAGGGGGAAAATTGGACAATCCTGCTCGGTTCTCAGCTCTTTTGGGAGACCTTATGGCCAAGGCCATATGATCGTTTTTCTTGAAACTCTCGGGTGCTCCCGGAACCAGGTGGACAGCGAAATAATGCTGGGAAAGCTGGTTGCCGCGGGGCACAAGAGAACCTTTGATCCGGCTTTGGCACAAGTAATCATCGTCAATACCTGTGGCTTTATCTCCACGGCCTCGGACGAGGCCGTGGAGGTGATCCTTGAGATGGCAGAATTCAAAGAAAATGGCGCCTGCCGGAAGCTAATTGCCACGGGCTGCCTGGCCCAGCGGTACAAGGATGATCCAGGCCTTCTGGCCAGCCTGCCCGAGGTGGATGCATTTTTAGGGACGGCTGCCTGTGAACAGATTGTGGATGTGGTGGAAGGTAGACAGACGACGCCGTTGACCCTTTTTCCCGACCCGAATAAGCGGGAATTTCAAAATCTGTCCATAGACAGGGAGCTGATTTCCAGGGAGTTTGCCTATATAAAGGTGTCTGAAGGATGCAACCGGCACTGTACCTATTGTATTATCCCTAGACTGCGGGGGAGACAGCGGTCCCGACCAATGGAAGATATTTGTACCGAAGCGGCTTCCCTTGTGGCAAAGGGGGTAAAAGAGATCATTCTTACTGCGGAAAACACCACAGATTACGGCCAGGATACCGAGACCGCTTCGGGTCAAGTCGAATCTTCTCGAATTGGGCTTGATACGGTTCTTTCCTCTCTTTCCAAAACCCTTGCCGAACAAGATGAAACGGTTTGGATTCGTTTTTTATACACCCATCCTAGAACTTTGGGGCCAGAAATTATCAAAGCGATTCAAGCCCATGAAAATCTTTGCTCCTATTATGACGTGCCCATCCAGCATGCCGCCTCCTCCATACTAAACCGAATGGGAAGACCTTATACCCAAGAAAATCTGGTGGATCTGTTCAAACTAATCCGAGAACTGGACCCCGAAGCCAGCCTTCGTACCACCCTGATTGTGGGATTTCCAGGGGAAACCGAAGAAGAGTTTCAGATTCTGAAGGATTTTATAGAAGCGGTTGAGTTTGACCATCTGGGGGTCTTTACCTATTCGGATTCCGACGACCTTAAATCCCATGGATTCAAAGGCCATGTGCCCGAAGAGATTGCCGAACAACGCCATGACATCCTCATGGCCGCCCAGGCCAAGATTTCACAACGAGTCAATTTACGGCATGTGGGGAAAATCTATCCGGTGCTGGTGGAAGAAAACCCGGAACCAGGCGTATATATCGGCCGAACCCAATTCCAGGCACCCGAGGTGGATGGGATGACATTTATTTATTCCCAGGGGCTTGAAATCGGGACCATTGTTCCTGTAAGAATAACAGATGCATATGAATATGATATTGCCGGAGAAATGGTATGAGTTCTGATATAAAAGCCAGAATTATCAAACAGATGGCCCCGGATCTTGAACAGGTGGAAAAAGCCCTGGAAGAAAACCTCGCCCCCAACCTGGATCTGGTGCGAAAAATCGCCTCCCATCTGCTATTCAGCGGGGGCAAGCGGCTGCGGCCCCTGCTCATGATCCACTCTGCAAGAATGTGCGGGTATGCCACCGGGTTTGAAATTTTATTTTCCATTATTTTTGAATACCTCCATGCCGCCACCCTGCTCCATGATGATGTGGTGGATGAAGCAGATATGCGCCGGGGGAAACGAGCGGCCCATACCAAGTGGTCGGCCCCCCAGGTGGTGCTCACCGGGGATTTTCTTCTGGCCCGTGCCCTTGCCATTGCCGCGAAAACCCGTGAACCCCGTGTGATTTCCGTGATTGCCAACATCACCCAGGCCATGTCCCAGGGGGAGATCGACCAATTGGAAAAAAAAGGCCAAACAGACCTGTCCGAAGGCCAATACCTTGAGATTATTGAACGGAAAACCGCTGTCCTGATCCAGGGGGCCTGCCGGAGCGGAGCCATTATTTCCAAGGCCTCCCGAAAAAAAGAAGAGGGGTTGGCATCCTATGGGTATCACCTGGGCATGGCATTTCAGATGGCCGATGACCTTCTGGACTATACGGCCACGGCCCTGGAACTGGGGAAAAATCCCGGTGCAGACATGCGGGAAGGAAAACTAACCCTGCCCCTGATCCACAGTCTTGCCAAGGCCAATGACACAGACAGAGAATGGATGCACAAGGTTATTGCAGACCCTGTCTTTGACCAAAACCGATTTGAAGACTTAAGAGAAAAATTATTAACCCTTGGGGGCATTGCCTATACCCAAACCCTGGAAAAAGACCATGTGGCCAAGGCCAAGGCATCACTCGAAATATTTGAAGATTCTAATTCAAAAGACCTTCTACACTTAATTGCAGATTATTCAATTGAAAGAAAGGTATGATCATGGGGACTAAAAAACAGGCTGGCATGTGCATGGCGGTTATCCTTGTCGGATTGTTGCTTTTTTTGGACACGGCCCTGGCCACAGGGTCGGCAAGTGTATTAACCGGTGTGACCACGGGGCAGGAAAAAATCAGTAAACAAGATATCCCGGGTGCCAAGCAAAAAGCTGTGGAAAAAGCCCTGGATGTAGCCGTTCAGAATGCCGTTGCATCCCTTGTATCCCGCCAGGTGTTTGCCGGTAACCTGGAATTTTTATATGGAAGGCTCCTTCCTAGGTCTTCGGACTATGTGGTCACCTACCGGGTGATGGGGGGGATGGAATATCGTGGGTATTATCTGGTGGGGGTTGAATCCAAGATCAACCTGAAATTAATTGAAAAACACCTGACCGATGCCGGAATACTCAATGCCTCTACCGATAAACCTGTGATCCTTTTTCTAATTGCAGAGCAGACGCCTGATGATCTTCTTCCCAGATATTGGTGGGGAAATAATCCAGAACCCTATCGGTCCATTTCTGAAACTATTATTATAGAAAGAATGGCTCAAAATAGATTCAAGATAACCGGTGCAGGCCCTGACCGCCCAAATCCTCCCCTTTATAATATTTCCTTTACCTCCATTTATGATGCCACTGCTGCCATGGAACTGGGGCGGGCCCTCAAGGCAGACATGGTGGTTATGGGAAAAACCGGTGCCGTGGAATCCAATAATCGAACGGGGGATGGAAAAATCTATGACGGGGTGATTGACTTAAAAATCTATGACCTGGGCTCGGGCAAAGAGGTGATGACTTCTGTCAACCGGGCATCGGCCAAAAGCACCATGGACCAAAAGGGTGCCCTGGGTGCCATCACCGAAGCCAGTGTCCTGGCCGCCCAGGATCTGAACCAAAAAATCGACACTTTCTGGACCCAGAACCTGAGACGTGAAAATTTGTTTGATGTTACCATTACGGGGGAGAACTTCCTGCCCCGGTTCATTGCCTTAAAAAAGCGATTCAAAGAAATCCGGGACATTGAGAATATGCAGCCCAAGGAGATTGGCAGTGACAAAGCCGTGATGGAGATTGTTTTTAAGGGAAGCCCCGAACAATTTGCCGATGCCGTGATGCTCAAAACATTTGTCGGATTTGGGATTGAGGTGGCAGACGTGACGGATCAGATGGTCTATGTTCGTTTTATTGAAAAACAGGAGGAATTGCCCCGGGCGAATCTTTTGGATATTGAAGAAAAAATAGGGGAATAGGCATTAGTTTTTCTTGACACAAAATGCGGGGTTTGATAGAAACAGCAAGATATTAAAGGCGCGTAACTCAGTTGGTAGAGTGCTACCTCGACACGGTAGAAGTCAGCAGTTCAAGTCTGCTCGTGCCTACCATAAAAATCAAGGACTTAGGGGATTGCCCCTAAGTCCTTTTTGATTTTTGCTACCATTTTGTGCCGATTCATTTTTTTTTGTATTCAAATATCATTATCTCTGACAGCTTTGTGTCAATCAACGTTGAATGTTCAGTGAGCATGTACCCCCAAAAAAAGGACTACACATTTTTATAGTTTTCTCCTATAATCCAGCTAAAAAATTATTCAGCGGAATTTTAATTGATTTAATTGTTTTATTTTCTATCTAATTGAATTTATATTGTGATAACCAATTTATTTTGAACCATTATTTATATCACTGTGATTCTCGGTATAAAATTTTTAATGGTGGGAATTTCCTGTGTAGAAGCACCGGTAAATAGAACCATATTCAACATTTATCTGACAGCAAAATTTAAATTCAAGGATTTGAATAATGGGAACCAGATATTTATTTGAAAAAGCCGTAAAGATATCTCAAAATCTGTCACCTCCTGAAAAAACCATTGTTAAAAACCTGTGCCATGAAATACGAAAATCCCAGGAAGAACTGATTGCAGCCGCAGATGATGCCATGTTCAGGTGTATCATGCAATGCAAAGGGATCTGCTGCCAGAGTCTGGACATTGATTCAATTTTCAGTCTGTGGGATTTTATTTTTATCCTCATGCTGATACCCGGCCTGAAAGATGAAATGCAACAACACCTGAGCGCCCATTCTCCCCTGTATCTTTCTCCCTGCCCATTCCTCATGGGCGGCAAAGGTCCCTGCATCTTCCCGGACGGAATAAAAGCACAGATATGTGTTATTACCTTTTGCTCAAATGATGATAAGATCAGAAAAACTGTTAAATCTGTAAATTTGAATTTTTATAAACTCTGCTGGCAAATTCAATATCTGAGAATTAAATGGATAGCTCTAAAAATGGGCCGTCTCTTTTCAGGAGCCGGGTCCAAGGTGGATGTATAGAGCAGGACGTAGGTGAGATATTTGGAGAATGGTTTATCTACAGTCGCTGAAAGGCTTTAATCAAAAGACGTTGGCTTCTTTTGGCAGTAGTGACTGCAACCAAAAACTGATCAGCGGGTATTTGTATTCATCGTCCAGATCATTTCAAGCTCCAAAATGTTAAAACCGTTAGTCAACAATGATTAGAGGGAAAAAGAAAACAATAAGTCAATTGTTGAAAAATTAGGTATCTTGACGGGTTTTATTAAGAATGTAAACTTTTTGGTTTTAACCATAATTGCCTTGCTGATCCTTGGTGGAGCTATACTCTCTGGTACCGGAAAGGATATCGTTCTAAGTTTATATAAAAATGTGACCGGTCAGAGATACCAGGCCTTTTCCCCAGTAAAAGAGTATTCAAATGCAACGTATATAATCCTGAAAGATAAATTATCACGAAATAAAAACATTGGATTAAAAAATGCGGATATAACTATATTTCAAGAATCCGATACTTTGCACAGGTACCGTATTGGGTTAAAGGATGAGGTTTATTCCTACAGTGTAAAGAAAAAACAAAATGGAACCTGGCAAATCTATAAAGAATGATGACAAGGGCAACCAAACTCAAGGATTATTATCCGAAGGTGGAATCTTCATCGCTCGGAATAATTTAGGATACCAATCCAATTGTAAATTCTTTGGATGGTTAAGGGATAGAGAGCAGCCCGGATCAAGCCAGCGCTGTAGACTTCTATGTAATAAACCTCCCCCTGGATATTTTCAGCCAGAAATGATATTTTACAATTAAGTTGACTTGTACTTATCAAAAAATTTTCACGATGCTGGTAATAAGTTTTTTCTGTCACTGCTAAAGGATTGAGATGAAACCTCACGGTGAGTTTAAAATAAAGATAGTCGGGCGTGTTGTTGAAGTAAAAGTTATAGGCACTTGGAACGAGGATACAGCAAAAGAGTATGTTGAAGTTTTTAAAACCGTTGCTGCGAAGTTAAACATTTCACCTTGGGGCGTTCTGATTGATACAACGGAATGGGAGTTGGGCACTCCGGAAACAGAAAAAATTATTGCAGGTTTCATCATTTGGTGTATGGAAAATAATCAACGATATGAATCAACAATTATTGGTGAAAGCGAATTAAAAAAATATCAAAGTAATCGATATTACCAACATTTGGATACTGATGTAATTGATCAACGTTTTTTTATCTCAATTAAAGAAGCAATTGAATGGTTTTCAAACATTGGACTGTACAAAGTATAACTTATCAATTGAGGTGGAAAACAGCCTGCGTTTCGCTCCAATCTTGTCGGCTCAAGTAAGAATAAAAAAGTCAATTTAATACATTAGTTACCTCCCTGTAGAGGGTTTCCACAAAATCAGGTAACTAATATTAAAAGATCCCTGATCTGCTAATTTCATTCAATCAATTTTATAGGATATAAATCTATTTCGTGGAATTTTCTTTGCTTGGTGGACGAGGCCACAAGGGTCACAAACAATTTTTACAGTACTTCCATCCTTTGGGATGGGTGCTCCGTATCTCCGATAATATTCATCCATATTAATTATCCCATGATAATAATCACAAAAAAGGAGAATGAATTTGAAAGTTGTTGGATTTAATGGCAGTCCCATACAGCCTGTTCCATCAAAGACGATCCGGGGGGATTCCCACGGTCAACTCCCTGAATCACTATATCTCCTACTCCGAGATGATCGTGCCCACTTCAAACTACTGGAATGTTACCCATGGCCTCACGGGGAAAATGGAGCAGAACAGTGAAGGCAAACAAATCATGGAGGTTTTAGGCAAAAACATGGCATGGAATATGAAAGTTATCGGCCATGGCAAAGAGCAGTTTCCTGCCCCTGATCCGGTTGCTAAAACAATGACCAATTTTATCAGGTAGTGCTTTTAAATCGAGTAGGGTGAGGCCGGGGAGCAATCAATCTGGCCTCATCCCTCTCACAGAACTCGTGTATGTGCCTCGACCCACCCCCGATATTTTAGACACGCTGTTAAACCCTTTTTTTATAATATGGAATATTTCCGGAGTTAAGTATTATTATCCAAGGTAAAATTTTTCCAGATTTGTAATAGTACAAGATACAATCTGTATTCTTAATAATTTTATTTAGTTTCCTGATATACATGCGGCCGGTTTGCAAGGCTTTTTATGTCCCTGCCATCATGCCTGTCCTCCGGGGTGACAAAAAGAATAGCCGCACACACAAAAAGACTTATTCCGTGAACTTGACCAGTTCATCGCAAAAGGCTTCCACCGCCTGAACCATATTCTGTTTATCCTCTTTTGTCGGTGCCCCCTGCCATTCATAAAAATTGAGCAGATCCCAACCGGACTTTTTGATCCTGGCTTCAAAATCCCGCTGGGCACCACCCACCCAGCCGTATGAGCCGTATCGGAATACCTTCTTGTTGGTCACCTTTTTCACCAGAAGTTCCTCAATGACATGGGACATCGGCGGGAATACCTTGTATTCATAGGTGGGCATTCCAAAAATCAGACCGGCTGATTTCCAGGCGTTTGCCAGGATATATCCGATGTCGTCTCCCGGGGCCTGGAACACGTGGACCGGTATCTGCCGTTTGTTCAGGATTTCAACGATCAGGTTCAGCATGGTTTTTGTATTGCCGTACATGCTGGACCAGACAAGTGTAACCTCCCGCTCTCCCGGCCCTTTGCTATACTCTGCATACCGTTTGTAATGATCAATAATCACATTGGGATTATCCCGCCAGATAATACCATGGGAGGGACAGATGGTTTTAATATCAAGATTCGCCAGTTTACTCAGCCCCTTGAGAACAAAAGGAGAAAATGTGGCCACGATATTGGCATAATAACGAAGCGCCTCGCTCTCAAAAAATTTGTGTTCTTCCGGAGATAACTGGTCGTCGAAAATGGTGTTGTCTCCCACTTTCCCGTATGAGCCGAATGCATCGCAGGAAAACAGGATGCCACGTTTCTTTTCATAGGTCATCATGGTCTCGGGCCAGTGGATATTGGGTGTGTCAAAAAACTGAAGTTCGTAATCACCGGCAGTCAGGATCATCCCGTCTGTAATGGCGACTGCCCGTTCCGGCGGCACCTCTCCAAAGGCCTCAAGCAGGGGGATGGCTTTTTTTGTGCAATAAATGACGCCTTTGGTGTTTTTTTTGCAAAATTCGTGCAGCCAGCCTGAATGATCCGGCTCCATATGATTGATGATAATGATGTCAATATCCTCGACAGCCAGGGATGCGCCTTCCATCTGTTCGGTGATTGCCCTGGGAAAATCCATAATATCCTGGGTCAAATCGATAAGGACGTTCTTTTCCCCTTTGATCAGGTAACTATTAATGGAAATCCCGTGGGGGATCGGCCAGAGCCCCTCAAAAAGATAGCTTTCATCCTCGATATTGACAGCAAGTCGATAAATATCGTCGACCACGTTCTGTATTTTCATTCTACAAAGACTCCTTTGTCTTCCAGATTTGCAATTAAAGCATTAAAATAGAACAACCTTGCCATTTGTACAATGCAAAATGTATTTAATAGAAGAAGAAATTTTGATGCACCCGTTCTAAGCAAATCACTGGAATCCTGGTTGTATTCATAACTTAATATTTAAGGTTTTTACATGGATAACCGGTGCTTCTACCCGGAGAGCACTTGTATAGTTCATAGTTCCGGGGTTATTGTGCCCGAATGCCCACCTTCAAAATCCCCACCCTGGAATCAAGTTCTAATTTGGGATTATGGATATTTGTTGTTGCAGTAGAATTATCGGTACCGTACCACGCCGCCACCTGGTAGGTGATATCGGGTTTGACAGTGAGGGTGACGGTAACTCTGGCGGCATATATTCCGGAGGAAAGGAATGTTAGGGAATAGAGTACCGCTGGCGATCAGGGTGATACCTGCCATGGAAATACTGTAAGAGGAAATGTCCTGATCCACAACGCCGCTTGTTTCGATTAGAAAATAATTACTGTCACCACCGTCAAAGGGGTCGCCTTCCGGGCCGTTGTAATTGACAAAGCCAAAGAAAACACCAATGTTTCCGATTCTTGTGGGGGCACCGGAATTGTGCCAGCTGTCATCCAGCAGGCTCAAGTTGTTGTACACCAGTACAAGATTGTTGTCTGTGGAGCCAGCAAAACCTGTGGGCTGATAATAAACATCGGAATGACCGCCGACATCAAGAACATTTCCATATAAAATGGAATTCATGATCCAAGGATAGCTGTATCCAGCAAGAAACCTAGACACCTGAACCGTACTGGCGATGAAAAAGATTATGTTTTCAGATACTATAATAACTGGAATATCTATAGTGGCGTGCAACCGCTTTTATAAAAAAGATCGTCCTGGGGCTGTCCTAGGGTTAAAAAGAATTCCTTGGTATCAAATAAATGAAAAACTAGGGGTTTCCCTGATTGACAAACCCCGTCAGACTTATTAAAAATCATAATTCGTAAACAAAACGATCTTGTTACAATACAAAGGCAGAAAGCCTGAATTTAAATGCTATGCGGATTGCCGTGACGTCACTTTATTAATCAAAATATTAAAAAGTAATAAAATTATGACAACACCATTAATTGGAATCAGCAAATCCACTATTAAAACAAAAACACTTATCAAGCATGTTGCCCAGACCTGTTTAAATGTATTGATAACCGGAGAAACGGGTGTCGGCAAAGAAGTCGTTGCTCAAAACCTTTATGTAAATTCCATCAGGGCTTCAAAAAAATTTGTAAAAATTAATTGTGCCGCACTGCCTGAAACGCTTCTTGAAAGCGAACTTTTTGGTTACAAAAAAGGCGCCTTCACCGATGCCTGTAGGACTCGGGTGGGAAAATTTCAAACTGCTGATAAAGGGGTTCTTTTCCTTGATGAAATTGGTGATATGCCAATGCCACTGCAATCAAAAATACTTCATATCCTTCAAAGTGGAGAATTTTCCCCCCTTGGATCGGATCGGGAGCATAAATCCGATGCCTGGGTAATAGCGGCAACAAACCAGGATCTTGAAGAGAAAATCAAAAATAGAGCTTTCCGGGAAGACCTTTTTTATCGATTGAATACTATTAATATTCACATACCCCCTCTGCGGAAGAGAAAAGAAGACATCCCGTCTCTAATTGAATATTTTTACAGATCAAACAAATTAGATTATCCTCAAAATCAATGTTCTCGACCGGATTCACAAACGCTTGCCAAGCTTTGCGATTACCCATGGCCGGGGAATATTCGCCAACTTAAAAATAGCATAAAAAAACAAATGATTTTTGACTCATGGGAAAAAATTCTTGAAGAATTGCCAAGGGAGGGATACCCTCGAACAAGTCCTATTTCCCAGGAAAAAGGACAGATCAATAGCTCAGAACCAGTTGTAAAAAATTCCACAAAATTTGTATCTCAATTTATCGATCTATCTTCAAATCCCGATCAACTGCTTGAAGATTTATCATTAAAAAAAATCAAAAAGCTTGCTTCGGGAAGAGTGGAAAAAGAAGTCATTGCTTTTATTTTGGAGAAAGTCGGTTGGAACCGATCCCTTGCTGCAAAAATTCTAAAAATTAGTTATAAGGCCTTGTTATACAAAATCAACGAATTTGAAGTTCAGCCGCTCCTGGAAGATGAACAGCCACACCATGTATACTGAAGGAACCAAAAGACAATGTGCAGGCATGGCAGTTTTTCAGGGAGTCGCGGCCAATTTTATGTTGATTGCCAGGGCTGCTTCCCGGGTCTGGGTCATGATGGCCGGAATCTGCTCATCTTCCATGCTGGCGGTAAAGCCTACCACCCAGATGGCCGGGGTATAGGCACCAACGGCTTGGATGGGGGCGGCCACGGCTTTTACGCCTGAAATATATTCTTCATCATCAAAGGCCACGCCTGTTTTTCTAACGGTTTCAAGTTCCTTTAAATAGATATCCGGGTCCATTATTGTCTGGGGGGTGAATCGGATGAGACCCTTTTCCAGAATATAAGCCCGGGCACCTGCTTGTGTCATATTTGAAAGAAAAACTTTTCCTATTGCCCCGGCCTGAAGGGGCAGGGAGGTACCGATGGGAGAAGAGATTTTAAAGTCTTTTCTGGATTCCACAATATCAATGACCGTGACAGAATCCTTGTTCCGGATGCCTAGGAATACCGATTCCCGGCATTGCTCCATGAGATGTTCCATTATCGGGCGGGCGGCTTTTTTAAAATCCATTCTTTCATAGGCTGCTTTGCCAAGTTCCATGAGGGTGGTACCGATGGTGTATCGCTTGGAAGAAGGGTCCCGAATAAGGGCTCCCTGATCTTCCAGGGCTGCCGTAATTCCATGGACTGTGCTTTTACTGATATCCAATTGGAAAGAAATTTCGCTGATCCGTAACCCGTGGGTGGCCTTTGAGATGGCTTTGAGGATGAGAAATGCCTTTTTTACAATGGGCGCCTGGTATGGTTTTTTCATTGTTCTCCATAATGAATTTTAACAACCTGTGGTGCGACGATATTTCAATGTAGCATCCAATTCGTTATTCTATTTGTGTTCATTATAATGAATTATAATGAAAATCAACGATTTATATAGAAAATAAATTCGGTATGTATTAATTCATTGGTTGTTTACTGACAAATGGGGGTTGTAAAAAAAAAGAAACGACAGGGTGCCGACTGCCATGAAAACCATGCCGCAGGGGAAGGCGAATTTGAGGCAAAAAAAATCCATGGCAAGTCCGGCAATGAGGGAACCTGTGAGCATGCCCAGAGAATGGGCCATGGTCATCACGGACATCACAGATCCCATGGCTTTTTTCTCATCCCCCTTGACCACGGCAAGAGCTGTGATAGCCGGCATGGAAATACCGCCACCAATGCCGAACAGGGTAACGGCAATCAAAAGGTCATAAAAGGAAGTGGCAAAAAACGGCAGGAATATGCCAAGAGCTGAAAAGACACCGCCCAGGATAACCATGGGTTTCTTGTTGAGCCGGTCGGCGGCATATCCCATGGGCAGTTGGAGAACACCTGACACAAAAATACCCAACATTACCAGCAGGCCGATCCTGGAACCGGAAAGGCCAAAGGCCCTGTCGGCAAAAAGGGGGAGAAAACACCAGATAATCCCGATGCAGGCGGTATAGGCATACCTAAATGATACCAGGGCTCCCAATTCCCAGTCTCGGATAATCTGGGCCCAGGGAACGGGTTTCTTATTTTTTAAACGAATCTTTTCCAGGGAAAGAGGCGGTAAAAAAACAAGGCAGAGCACCAAACCCAGGGAGGATAAAATCCCCATGCAGACAAAGGCCGCATCCATGGACCAAAGATCATGGATAACGCCTCCCATCACCGGCCCCAAACTGAGACTCAAAAACATGGATAGATTAAACAGGCCCATGGAATATCCTTCAGAACCCTCGGGGGTGATCTCTCCCACATAGGCCTGGACCACGGGCATTACCATGGCAGACCCTGCCCCCTGGACAAACCGAATAAGGACCAGCCCTTCCACTGTGGTGGAATAAACAAAGGCAAGGGAAACAAGGGCGTAGGTGGCAAGCCCTGCCAGAATAAAGGGTTTTCTGCCCTTATGATCGGAAAGCCTGCCAAACAGGGGCAATAAAAAAGTTCTTGAGAGGGAAAAAGAGGCAAAAATCATGGCCACATAGATGCCGGTTGCCCCCAGGTCATTGGCATAGATGGGCAATAAGGGCACCACAATTCCCACCCCGGTCACCATGGTAAAAACAATAAAGAACAGGGTCAGGAAAATCCCTTTATGTTCTGAAGGGATAATCCGGTTGCCCCTGCGAAGAATCTTCGCGACGAGATGGGATACCGGTTCTTTTATGGCATAAAACAAATCCATGGGGCTTTAAACATCACCTTTTTCCTAGGTCAGGCATTCTTTTATCTGATCGATGAACCGGCTTTGGGTGGCAAATTCCCCCTTCCTGTAATTGGCATGGGTCAGGTATAAAAAACGTTCCGCCCGGGTCATGGCCACATACATGAGGCGGCGTTCCTCATAAATGGCCTGGTCTCCATCGTCAATGGACCGCCAATGGGGGAAAAGGCGCTCTTCACATCCCACAATAAAGACGGTATCAAATTCGAGCCCCTTGGCGGAATGGATGGTCAAAAGGGCAATCCCCTTTGAATCTTGTTCCTCATCATCCTCTTTATCTTCCCGGATCAGGGCCGCCTCTTCAAGATATTCCAAAAGATTATCCTTGGACCTTGCCGTGTATATAAGCTGTTCGATATTCTCTTTTTTTGAGATAAATTCGGTTTTTGTCTTTACCTTTTTTTCCAGATAGTCGTAATACCCGGTCCGGTCGATAACGGTTTCCATGGCCATGGCCGGTGGCATATCATGGATGGCATCCAAAACTTCCAGGACAAGGGAAAGGTTTTCATGGACCTTTTTTGTCAGCACCCGATCACGTACCATGATCCGTGCCGCATCCTGTAGACTGGTGCCATGGATGCGTATGGCAGCCATTTTTTTAACCATGGAAGGGCCGATTCCCCGTTTGGGGGTGTTGACCACCCGTTCAAAGGAAAGGTCATCATTGGGAAAATAGGCAGCACTCAGGTAGGAGTTGATATCTAAAATTTCCATGCGCTCAAAAAAGCCCTGGGATCCCATTAGTCGATAGGGCACCCTAAAGGCCCGAAAAATTCTTTCAAAGGGCAGGGAACAAAATTTTGTCCGATAGACCACAGCCATCTTGTCAAAGGGGATGCCAAGCCCCTGGCGATTCATGGCAAGCACCCTTTTGGCAACCCATTCGGCTTCATGGGCATCGGACATAAACTTATAAATTTCGACGACGCCGCCTTTTTTTTTGGAAAAACAGTGTTTTTCCATTTTGTCCGGGTTGTAATCAATCATGTCGTTGGCGGCCTGGACAATCTCATGGGCGGATCGATAATTTTCTTCCAGCCTGAAAATTTTTGAATCCTTGTATTTATCGGGGAACCCTAGAAAATGGTTGACATTGCTGCCCCGGAATCCGTAAACCGACTGCCAGTCATCCCCCACACAAAACAGGTTACGGTGTTCCCCCAGCAGCAGATTGGTCAGGTCTTCCTGGAGATTGTTGGTGTCCTGGTATTCATCCACCAAAAGGTAGGTAAAATACTGTTTGTACCAATTACGAACCTGTTCATGGTCCCGAAGAAGATCCCGGGTTTTTAACAAAATATTGTCAAAATCCACAGAGTTCATCTCCTTGAGACGTTCCTCGAACTGGGAATATAGGTCTGTCAGCCGGATATTAAAAAAACCTGGATTCAATTCAAAATAATGTTGGGGATCCCCGGAATTCTTTGCCCGGGAAATGGAAGACAAAATCCTGTTGGCATATTTTTTTTCAATATTGTTCCTCACACACAGCTCTTTGGCAAGCTTGTCTTGCTGGTACACGCTAAAAATCTGAACAGGGGGGGCATATCCCATGAGTTCACAATGCTTTTTTAGGATCATGAGACAGGCAGAATGATAGGTACGAACCCATTCAAAGCTGACCGGGGGAAGTCCTGTCATCTCAATCAGCCGGGCTTTCATCTCCTGGGCCGCCTTGTTGGTAAAGGTGATGGCCAGTATCCGTTTGGGATCGTGGCCCGTGGCTGCCAGGTGGGAAAATTTGGCCGTCAGGGTCCGGGTCTTGCCGGAACCGGCTCCTGCGACCACCAGGGCCGGGGAACCGGTATGATCGACGGCATTCTGCTGCTGTAACGATAACTGCATATAAAAAAATTAACCGGACAAACGCCCAGGGACTGGCCCTGCTAATTCAACCGTTTTAATTTATCTCCTCAATTCATTTAGGTACTTATTTAAATGCTGGCTTCACCTATTATTCGCTTTAAGGTGGACTCAATCTCCTGCTGAATCTAATCCAATCGTTCCCGGGTAAGGGATTCAAACTGCAACACCAGGGCCGGATAGGTATTGGATGCCCTGACAAGGCCCCACCCGTCATCGTATACGGCCCGCAATCCATCAATATCAATTACCTTTTGGCTGGGTTTTGCCTTGTAATGGGCCACAATCCTGTCCACCACATCAAATTTAATGGCATCTGGTTCGCAGATATCCTTTCCTGCAATTCCCCGATCGTATTCTCTAAAAATACCGGGATTCATATTCCCTCCCTTAAATTACTTTTGATAAGAGCACCAGCACTCCCACCAACCAGCAGTAGGGGGCAAACAAATGGAACTTACCCCTGTGAACCAATTTTAATAATAATTTCAAGGCAACCAGGCCGACGACAAAGGACGCGATTGTCCCATAAATGATAGCAGGATTAATCACAAATCCGGTTTCCATGGCATCCTTAACCCCCAGTACCTGGGCCCCCAAAATAGCAGGGACAGACAGAAGAAAGGAAAATTTGGCAGCCGTGTGCCGGTCCAACCCGGAAACCATGCCGGCGGCAATGGTACTGCCGGACCGGGAAATACCGGGGATTACAGCAAGACCCTGGACAATCCCGATGAAAAGAGCCCGCTTGGTATCAAATTTGACTCCTGCTGTTTCAGTGTGATAATATCGCCGGGAGACCCACAGGATGGTTCCGGTAAGGATCAACATACAGCCCACCAGGGTATCAGAGGTAAACAACACCTGCTCAAATCTTTTTAAGCCAAGGCCAATCACTGCAGTGGGCACAGAACCGATGAGGATGAATGCCGCAAGTTTCAAGTTCTCATCTGTCTTTATAAGATGGGCAAGCGGTTTGCCACCGGCAAGATTTGCTAAAAAACCAAAAATGGATACCCCCATCAATTTAATATCGGAAAAATAGACCACCAGCACGGCTGCCAGGGTTCCCATGTGAACGCTGATATCAAATATCAACACAAATTCGGTGATGTTAAAATAAATCTGACCCAGCACCAGATGCCCGGAACTGCTTACCGGCAGGAACTCTGTCAACCCTTGAAGAATCCCCAGTATGATTCCCTGATATATTTCCATATTCTGCTAATTTTCTTTATTTTTTAAGGTCCGCATAAAACTTCATATAAAACCCAACCCCATCAAGCAATCGTATATAATTCTTGTACTTAAATTGCAAGATTTTAAAAAAAGACTTGAACTTAAAGGGGTTTCACACTAAAAATGCCATATGCCTTTTATGGGAAAAGACAAAATAGAAACAGAAAAAAAAGAGTCAAACCCGGTCAATTCAGGTGAAAAATCAATCAGGGTTGCCCAGATATTTCATTTGCTTGGAACAGATCCCCAAAAAAACATCGACCTTATTCTCGACCAGACCCTCTCCATTATCGGAGGTCTATTTTCCCTTTATCTTCGTGGGGATAATAAACAGGGCAAGCCTGTGATTCGGGCAGGCTCCAATCTGCCTTGGGGTATGGAAAACACCCTTTCTCCGGGTGGCCACCTTTTCACAGATCCATTATTCACCGAGCCCTTGTTCGCCAGCCATGGAACAATTCCCGGGCCTTATTGTCTTCTGCCCCGGGCAAAGGTGATGTCTGATCCTCTAGGCAAAAAGCTCGGTGTAAAAACATGTCTGGGCACCCCGGTTTTTCACAAAAAAAGAGTTATGGGAACCCTCTGGATTACCGATACCCAAACCCGTTCTTTCTCCCCCGATGAGATTCACTGCATTCAAACCCTGGCTGCGGCCCTGGGTCTTGAAGAAGAACGACTGGCCCAGGGGAACCTGTTATTGGCAAAAAAGAACCGGTTCAAGGGATTTTATGATGCCACCTTTGAAGCCATTTTCCTGTCCAAAAGGGGAATCTGTCTGGATCAAAACAAAACAGCCTTTCACATGTTCGGATATTCCATGGAAGAAGCCATTGGAAAACCCGGAACCGACTGGATTTTATCCGAAGACCATGAAAAAATAGAAAAAAACATATTTTCAGGCGTTACCAGCCCCTATGAAGTAACCGCTCTTAAAAAAGACGGCACCACTTTTCCGGCTCAAATTCAGGCCAGCATGATCGACTATGGGGGAGAAAAGCTCAGGGTAACAGCACTTCGAGATATCCGTCAGTTAAAACAGGTCCAAAACTCCCTGCTGGAAGAAAAAGAAAGGTACAAGGCTCTCATCGACAATGTCAATGATGCCATTTATATTGCCCAGGATGGCCATATAAAATTTGCCAATCCCAAAACCATTGCACTATCCGGCCACACCCCGGAGGATTTTTCAAAGATTCCTTTTCTGGAACTGGTTCATCCCGATGATAGGGAAAACATCCGTCGCAATCACCAGAAACGACTCAACGGAGAAAGTCTGCCTTCCCCCTATGCCTTCCGGGTGATCACCAAACAGCAGGACACCCTCTGGGTTCAATTAAACGCCGTTCGGATCATATGGGATAAAAAACCGGCTATTCTCGGCTGCATAAGAGATATTTCCAGAATCAAGGACCTGGAGGAAAAACTCAAGCAGTCCGAAAAGATGGAATTAATCGGGACCATGGCCGGCGAAGTTGCCCATGACCTGAACAATATTCTTTCCGGCCTTGTCTCCTACCCGGAATTATTATTGATGCAGCTTGAAAAGGGAAGCCCCCTGGTTGAACCCATCTCTTTTATTCATGATACCGGTCTTAAGGCCGCCCAGATTGTTCAGGATCTATTAACCCTTACCCGGCGGGGAATCCATCAGGCAAATGTATTTAACCTCAATCAGGTAATCCATGACTATTATAACAGCTCTGCCCACCATCGCCTTGAAAGAAACTTTCCGGAAATCTATTTTAAGATCAGTTTAGAACCCTATCCTTTGAATCTGATTGGGTCTGAATCCCATATTTCAAAGGTGGTTATGAACCTTGTCATGAACGCTGCAGAAGCTGTCCAGGCGGGTGGACAGGTCTCCATTGAAACATTTAACCGCTATGTGGATATCGGCAAGGGGGATGAAATCCCTGAAGGAGAATATGTGGTATTACGGGTGAGTGATACCGGAGAGGGAGTTAGTTCTGGAGATATCAAAAGAATTTTTGAGCCCTTTTATACCAAAAAACAGATGGGAAGAAGCGGATCTGGATTAGGTCTTTCTGTTGTCTGGAATGCAGTCAAGGATCACCAGGGGTATATTAAAATTGCCAGTGAAAAAAAGAACGGCACCTCCTTTGAGATCACCTTTCCTGGAACACGGAACAAAATGAAAAACATCTCCGACGATTTCCAGATTGAAGCGTTTAAGGGAGGCAATAAAACCATTCTGGTGGTTGATGACGTCAAAGGACAAAGAAAAATCGCCCAGGGATGCCTTAAAATGCTGGGATATACTTGTTTTGCCGTCAGCAGCGGTGAAAAGGCAATCTCTTTTTTAAAAAAACATCCAATGGATTTACTCATTCTGGATATGAAAATGGAACCGGGAATAGATGGCCTTCAAACCTACAAAGAAGCGCTTAAGATCAACCCGAAACAAAAGGCCGTCATTGCCAGTGGTTTTTCTGAAACCCAACGGATCATAGAAGCAAAGCAACTGGGCGTCGGCCAATATATCAAAAAACCCTATACTCTTCAAAAATTTGCCATTGCAATAAAAAAAGAACTGACCAGAAAAAATTAACAAAAGAAGTGTTGATTTCACTCCGGTTCTCCTGTAATAATAAGTACTATATTTATTCGCAGCTTTATTCCCGGCTTCAAAATATTTTTGTATTCTTAAATTGCCTCAAAATATGTTTAAATTTAAAAGGAGAAAAAATGAATAAGAGATTTTTAGTAAAAAGTTTATTGTCTGTAATTGCATTCCTTTTTTTATTTGGATGCGCCACAAAAGAACCAATGGAGATCCCTTCATTTTCAGCCACCACCTTTGATACAAATATGTACGATTCAAAGCTGGATAATTTCATTGTTGTATTTGACGCCTCCAGTTCCATGCGGCATACGTACAAGGGAACCCCGAAATTCACCCTGGCCAAAACCCTTGGGAATCAAATGAATCTGACCATTCCGGAATTGGGCCAGACCGCCGGGGTAAGAAGTTTCGGCCATGATCCTGAAGTTTCCAAAAAGTACACGGAACTGCTTTACGGCATGGAGAAATATTCAACTGCCAACGCAGCAGGAGCACTATCCGCCATCACAAAACCTGGCGGATTCAGCCCTCTGGGAACCGCCCTGGATGCAGTAAAAAATGATCTTGACGGCCTTCCAGGTGTCCACAACGTTGTGATCATCGTCAGTGACGGCCTGGACATGGACCAAAAGATTCCCCAGATTCAGGATCTAAAAGACAAATTCGGATCTTCCATCTGCTTTTATCCCATCCTGGTAGGGGATGCACCTGAAGGAAGAGCCTTTCTCCAGGAAGTCGCCAGAATCGGAGACTGCGGATTTTTCTCAACCGCCGACGACATTATGATCGGTGACGGCATGGCCGCCTTTGTGGAAAAAGTATTTCTCACGAAAAAAGCGATGGCGGCCCCAATGGCGCCAAAGGTTATGAAAACAGATCGAAAAGACAGTGACGGCGATGGGGTTTATGATGACCAAGACCAGTGCCCTGGAACCCCTGTTGGTGCTAAAGTAAATGCAGTGGGATGCTGGACCCTTGACAGTGTCCTGTTTGATTTTGACAAAGCCGAGATTAAACCAGAAGGCTATCCCCTGCTGGATGCAGTCATTGTCATCCTTGAAAAGAATCCGGCCATGAGTGTCGAACTTGCGGGCCATACCGACAATGTGGGAACCGAAGCCTATAATATGGAGCTTTCCATGAGAAGATCCAATGCCGTTGCCGCGTATCTGGTAAACAAAGGCATTTTGAGAAACAGGCTTGCCACGACTGGTTTTGGATTCAAAACACCTGTGGCGCTCAATGGGACCAGCTTTGGACGCTCCCTGAACCGACGGGTCGAGTTAAACCCCTATTAATTATCTATTAATTGATAAAGAATAGTCCGGGAAGGGTGACCCCTTTCCCGGACAAACACCCAGGATCAAAAGACCGGATCTAAAGAAAAGAGAAAACCCGTCAAAATAATGTTTTTGACGGGTTTTCTCTTTTTATATTTAAGGCTATCTTTTAATAAAAACCTGGCTTTTAATAAAGAACCTGGCCTGTTTTTTCCACCCCATATCCGCCAAGGGCCAAAACCCGGTCTTTAAATTTGTCTGTAGCAATGGTATCCAGAAGAACCTGTACCTTTTGGGACTCAAAAAACCGTTCCGGGATGATCAGGTCATAGGATTCGGTGATAATGGGGATAAAATCAAGACCGAGGGCATTGGCCGCCGCCTTTATTCCCAGGCCTGCATCAGCCCTGCCGGAAAGTACGGCCACTGCCACTGACATATGGGTATATTCATCATTTTCATACCCGAGGATCTCGCCGGGTTCCACCCCCAGTTGTTTCAACTTGTAATCAAATAAAATTCGGGTACCTGACCCGGGCTGGCGGTTTATAAACCTGAATTTCCCTGTTTTCAAATCTTCGATGGCGTGGAGATTCCCGGGGTTTCCCCGGGGGATGATCAGCCCCTGCTCCCGCATGACCAGGTTAACAATCTTTACCCCATGGTCGGGCAGGTATTTTTTGACATATGAAATATTATAACTGCCGTCAACGGGGTCCAGCAGATGGGCCCCGGCCATATGGCACCCCCCTTTTTTAATGGCCATCAATCCCCCCATACTTCCCACATGGCTGGAGGAAATATTGACGTCAACCTTTCCCTGGCGGATCTGATCCCCCAGAAGATCCAGGGTATTGTCATGGGAACCGATGATGACCAGGGTATTTTCTATGGCCGACAAGGGGCGCAGCAAATGGGCGCTAACCGCTTCTCCTGCGGAAATACCCTCAATGTGCCTCGGGATCCGAATCACCCCGTCTGCCTCGGTAAGGGTGGTGATACTCCCGGAACCCCGGGGGAGCTGGGAAGATATCAACTGCCCGTCCACGGAGCCGATTTTGACCCTTAAAAACTCTTCCTGGCCCAACTTGGAGGCAATCTTTCTGGCCGGGGTCACCAGGGCTGTCTGAAGTGTCTTTTCCGGCAACAGCTGCATATGGAGCAGCAAGGGGCCGGCAAACTGCTCAAAAGCGACAATGGCAGCCACGGGATATCCGGGAATTCCAAATACCGGCACCTGTCCGACCTTGCCAAACAGGACCGGTTTTCCCGGCATCATGGTGACTCCATGGACATATACCTCGCCCAAAGAAGAGATGACCGGCCTTGCAAAATCCTTGGACCCTGCCGAAGAACCGCCAATAATACAGACCATATCGTAGGGACCTGCGGCAGCCTTTTCAACGGCCTCTTGTATGGCGCCAAGATCATCCCTGAGCATGGGGTGAATCTCAAAATGGGCCCCGTGATCCTGGCAAAGGGCGCCCAGGACAGTTGAATTGGACTCCACCACATCTCCTGGTTTCATCTGGTCTGGCCGGACATCCTGCCATTGCTTTAGTTCAGAGCCGGTCGGGATTATCATCACCCTTGGCTGTTTATACACCGACACCTGAAAAAGGCCCCCGGCGAGCAGCGCTCCAAGAGAGTAAGAATTAATTTGGTGCCCCCGGGGAAACAGGATCTTGGTGGCCACAATATCCTCTCCCATTTTCCGAACATGCTGCCAGGGGAACACGGGCGCTTCAATTTCAATACAATTGTCGTCCAAAATATTCAAGTGTTCAATCATGATCACGGCATTGGTGTCGGGGGGCATGGCATGGCCGGTATTCACCCAGAAGGCATTCTCTTGAGGGACAAGTGTTTTAGGGGCCTCGTCACTGGCCCCAAAGGTAATTTGAGCAGAAACGGCAATGCCGTCCATGGCAGCGGCATGGAAATTAGGAGAAGAGATAGCTGCCACTGCCGGTTTTGCCAGCACTCTTTCTTTTGAACTAACCACATCAATGGTTTCAATTTGGGTGGAATAGGCGTTAAAATGATCAAAAAGGCAGGCCTTTGCCTCTTCGATACTCTTCATATCCAGGTATACATTTCTTTTTGAATTCATGGGATCTGTTTTTTGCCTTTTTTATGAGCTGCTGTTTTTTCTATAAACTGTCATAAGCTGTTATAAGAGGATAATATCAACCAGGGTCTCTTTTTCCAACCCTTCCACATGCTCTCCTATTTCAAGAAGGCCGTCTGCATGGATCATGGTGCGGATCAATCCTGATTTTCCCAGGACCGGCCGGGCCAACAGCGGGCACGCCTCTTGTTCAAGTGGGCCATTTTTAAAAGGATTGTCTTCAAGCACTACCCTGACAAAATCGCGCCGGCCCTGGGCAGAAGAAACATTCCGGGTCAATTTCGCCGGAACCCGAATTTGCCTCACAGGTTTCATATATCCCTGGAGCCGCTGCAAAAAGGGAATCACAATAATTTTTACCACCACCATGGCGGAGACCACCTGTCCGGGAAGCCCCCAGACCGGTTTATTTGCGCTTTTGGCCAGGATGGTGGGTTTGCCCGGGCTGACCGACATACCGTGGACCAAAACCTGAGTATCTGCCAGGGAAGAGAGGACCTCCACGGTATAATCCCGGGTGCCCACGGAACTGCCCCCGGATATCAATACCATATCGCATTCTTGGAGGGCCCGTTCGCAGGCCGTTTTAAGGGATGCCGGATTGTCCTTGATGATCCCGTACCGGACCGGCAGGGCATGGGCTTCTTGGATAAATCCGGCCAGGGAATAGGAATTGATATCCCGGATTTTACCGAAGCCAGGTTCCTGGGTAATGGGAATAATTTCATCCCCTGTGGAGATAATCCCCACCCGTGGCACCCGATACACCGTTAGCTCTGAAAACCCGAGTCCTGCAGCAAGACCTGCTTCCTGGGGCCGTATAAACGTTCCATCAGCGAGCACGGTCTGATCCCTGGCAAAATCCTCGGCAGCATCAATTACGTTCTGGAGGGGGGCCACACTCTTGTATATTTCCACCGACCCCTCATCAACCGCTTCGGTATGCTCCACCATGACCACGCTGTCCGCCCCCTTGGGCAACATGCCGCCAGTGGAAATAGAGGCTGCCTGCCCCGGCGCCAATCCAAAATCCGGCACATCACCCATCAAAACGGACCCGGCAAGTTCGAGCCATGCCGGGCTTGCCTCGGAAGCGCCGTAGGTGGATGCGGCATGGACCGCATACCCGTCCATGGTGGCCCGCCGGAACCCGGGCATATCCCTTCCGGCAGTCAGGTCAGCTGCCAAAATCCTGGAACAGGCATCTCCCACATCAATGATTTCCCGGCCCACAGCAGGAAATTGGTCCACCAGGGAAAAGACTTCTTCAAGGGTTTTTACATTAAAAAAATGGTTCATTTTAATGCTTTCCTTACCCGTTCCATGGCCAGGGTCACATTCTCCAGACTGTTAAAGGCAGAGATCCTAATGTAGGGGTTTCCGCACAAGCCAAACCCGCCACCCGGGGTGCAGACCACCGAGGCCTTGTTGAGCAGGAGATCAAAAAAGTCCCAGGAATCCCGGCCCTGGCCGTCTATCCATATATAGGGAGAATTTTTACCCCCCACATAATCAAGGCCCAGGGAAGCAATGGTTTTACAAATAATATCGGCATTGTTCAGGTAATAATCGATCAATTCCTTGACCTGAACCTGGCCCTCTTTGGAATATACCGCTTGGGTTGCCCGTTGAACCGGATAGGATACCCCGTTGAACTTGGTGCTCTGGCGACGGTGCCACAACCTATGCAGGGAAATTTTTTCTCCGGTTGCAGAAAAAACCATGCACTCTTTGGGCACCACGGTGAACCCGCACCGGGTACCGGTAAAACCGGCTGTCTTGGAAAAACTTCTAAATTCTACTGCCACTTCTTTGGCCCCTTCTATTTCATAGATACTCCTGGGCAGGGTATCCTCCCGGATAAACGCTTCATAGGCGGCATCAAAAAGAATCAGGGCACGATTTTGTCTTGCATAATCCACCCAGACCTTCAACTGGGCCTTGGTGGCCGTGGCACCGGTGGGATTATTGGGGAAGCACAAATAAATCAGGTCCACTTTCTCTTTGGGCAGTTCCGGCATAAAGTTATTCTCTTTAAGGCAATCCATGTACACAATATTTTCGTACCTGCCGTTTTGAAATTCCCCGGTTCTGCCGGCCATGACATTGGTATCCAGATAAACAGGATAAACAGGATCTGGGATGGCGATTTTGATATCCGTTGCAAACAATTCCTGGAAATTACCGGTATCACATTTAGCGCCGTCACTGACAAAAATCTCATCGGCGGTTATGTCAGCTCCCCGGGCCTGAAAATCATGGGCCGCAATGGTTTCCCGTAAAAAGGCATACCCCTGCTCAGGGCCATAGCCCCGGAAGGTGGCATCCACAGCCATTTCATCGACGCCATCATGAAATCCCTTTATCACAGCTTTTGGCAATGCCCGGGTCACATCTCCGATCCCCAGACGAATGACATGGGTATCTGGATTATTTTGCTGGAAGGTCTCCACCCGCTTTGCAATATCTGAAAAAAGGTAGGACGCCTGTAATTTATTATAATTTTCATTTGCTCTAATCATGCTTTTTTTCCTTTCAATCCTTATATATATCAGCAGGAACTCCTACTGGTCTAAGTTTAACAAAACAGCCCAATATGTCAATTCCATGTTTTCTTTCATTCTGTCTCATGGCGAATCTGCCAAACAGCCTTTGCAAGTGCTTTGAATTCTGCGACAGATAAGGTTTCCGCCCGACGCTCCGGCACTATGGCGGCACGGGTCAATGCCTCTATCACGATGGGTTTTTCAAGCCCCAGTTCACCGCCTGCCATGGAATTTTTCAAGGATTTTCGCCGTTTTGAAAAAGCGGACTTGATCACATCAAACAGCAGATCTTCCATGGGGGGCGACATGTCGGCTGCGGCCAGAAAATCAAACCGCAATACAGTTGAATGCACCTCGGGTTTTGGGAAAAAGGAACTGGGATTGATATCGGCAACAAACCCGACCTCGGCTGCATATTGCACCACGGCGGACAATCTTGAGTAATCCCGGCCCCCGGGGGAGGCAATAATACGAGTGGCAAGCTCTTTTTGAAACATTAAAAATGCCGCTTCAATGACGGCCCTTTCTTTTACAAGACGAAATAGAATCTGGGATGAAATATTATAGGGAAGGTTTCCAAAAACCACCAGTCGATCATCCCCGGCGATTTCTTTAAAATCGGTCTTCATTATATTCTGATTGATCACCCTAACGTTGCTGATTTCCTCTTGTTCAAGTTCTTCGTTTAAAAGAGGAACCAGCCGCCTGTCCAATTCAACGGCAATGACACGGCCAGCTCGCCGGGCAAGGGGAATGGTCAGTGCCCCAAGACCCGGCCCGATTTCCAGGACGGTGGACGCCTTGGATATCCCGGCACGATCAACAATCATTTGTGCAGTTCCCGGGTTGGACAAAAAATTTTGTCCCATTTCCTTACCCGCATATAGTTTTTCCCTTTTTAACAATTGTCCCGGATGTGTCATATCACCTGCCTGTTCGCTCCCTGTGTTCAACGGTACAAGGCCCTGTTGAATCTATTATTTCGTCTGGTGTGGCGCCAAATACCCCACTAAAACCTAACTTCGTATAATTTACTTTCTTAATTTGCCAACAAAATTACTACTTGACTTTCTTTGTCTCCAGAAGTAATTTTATATATTATACTTCAACGGATAATAAGATTCAATAACCAATACGAACTCAAGCAAGTCACTTGTTGCTTGCGTTATAAACATTCCTGCCTGCTTTGGGTCAAAGCAGGCGTGTGAATGGGTATATTGCAATTAAAAAAATAAACCCTTTTTTTCAGGAGATGCATCATGACGGAAAACACTGAATTTGGAACCAACTGGGAAGGTTTTATCAAAATGCTGCTACATAGGCTGGATATTCCCACCAAGGAAGACATAAACAATTTACACACAAGGCTTGACAAGCTTGAGCAATTAATCTATCAGAAACAGCCGGGTGCCAAAAAGAATGCCCCGCAACGAACTGCCAAACGCAAAAGTGCTTCGGCCATTGTTCTGGAGGTCATTGCAAATCATCCCAAGGGAACCAATTTCAAGACCATTAAAGCGGCAACCGGGTTTGACGACAAAAAGCTGAGAAATATTATTTTCAGGCTGGATAAAATAAAAAAGATTCAACGGGTTAACCGGGGTATCTATAAGAAAATCTAACGGAAAAAGCACACATGGAAACAACTTCATTGAAAAAAGGCCAGGAGCTCAACGGATATATTGTCAATCGAATTTGTCCGCTGCCCACCATTGACTCGGTGCTCATTGAACTGAGTCACAAAAAAACAAAAGCCAGACACATTCACATTGCCAACAAAGACACCGAAAATACCTTTGGTGTATTTTTCAGGACAGTGCCCAAGGATTCCACGGGGGTGGCCCATATCCTTGAGCATACGGTTCTGTGTGGATCAGACAAATTTGCCGTCCGTGACCCCTTTTTTTCCATGATAAAACGAAGCCTGTCCACCTTCATGAATGCCTTTACAGCTTCGGACTGGACCATGTATCCCTTTGCCTCCCAGAATAAAAAAGATTATTACAATCTCATGGATGTCTATCTGGATGCCGCGTTTTTCCCCAATATTGACGATCTGAGCTTTAAGCAGGAGGGACATCGGCTGGAGCTTGTGAAAACCTGTGCCCAGGAGAATGAACTGGAATACAAGGGCGTGGTTTACAATGAAATGAAGGGCGCCATGTCCTCTCCTTCCCAGGTGCTTTCACGATCACTTCTGGCAAGCCTTTACCCGGACACCACCTATAGTAACAATTCAGGAGGAGAGCCCGCTGATATTCCCAAGCTAAGCCATGGTGAACTCAAGGCATTCCATGCCCGCTACTATCACCCGTCTAATTCTTATTTTTATACCTATGGATCCTTCCCCCTGGAAGAAACGCTTTCAGTCCTTTCAAAAAAAGTATTGGAACGTTTTGATTACCTGGAAATTGATTCAGCCGTCCCGGCCCAGCCCCGGTGGGACACTCCCAAAGAACAGACCCAGGCCTATGCCTATTCCGATCCCGATGATCTGACCAAAAAATACCAGACCTGTGTTGCCTGGCTGACCTGTGATATTAAAGATTCCTTTGAAATTCTGGTTCTCACGGTCTTAGAACAGATCCTCCTGGGAAATTCGGCCTCTCCCCTGAGAAAGGCATTGATCGATTCCAATCTGGGGTCTGCCCTTTCCGATGCAACGGGATTTGATGCAGACAACCGGGATACCATGTTTGCCTGCGGTTTAAAAGAGATTGCCAAGGAATCCATCCCCCGTGTGGAAGAGATTATTTTTTCAACATTGCGACAGGTAGCAACGACCGGGATAGAACAACAACGCATTGATTCGGCCATTCACCAGATTGAATTCTACCGTAAGGAAATCACCAACACCCCCTACCCCTTTGGGATTAAATTATTGCTTTCCTTTGCCGGCACCATGATCCATGACGGGGACCCGGTATCCTGCATCAATATTGACGACGACCTTGAACGTCTGGCTCACAAAATCCGCCAGGGTGGGTTTCTTGAAGAACGCATGACTCACTATTTTCTTGAAAACCCCCACAGGGTTCTCTTTACCCTGGAACCGGACAACCAGCTTGAAAAAAACCAGGCCAAGGAGACCAGGTCAGAATTAAAAGCTCTTTTGGCAACCCTTACACCGGATGATCTGTCAAAAATCAAACAAGACAGTGAAGCGCTTGAGCTTCTTCAGGAATCAGAAGAAGACCTGTCATCCTTGCCCACTCTGGATCTCGCCGATGTCCCCTTGGATATTGAAATCATCAAACCAGACCAGATCAAGAATATTGACTTTTCCACCTGTTATGACAAGGCCACTTCCGGTATCCTCTATTTTACCTGTCCGGTGGGAGCCGGAAATATCCCCGTTGATCTTTTTCCCCTGGTTCCCTTTTTTGCCCAGGCCTTTACCAACAGCGGCACGAAAAAAAGTTCCTATTCCAAAATAGCGGAAACCATGGACCTGTACACCGGAGGGGTTAGCCTGTCACCCTTTTCAGGGTCCTATTTTTCCAAGGGGGCGGATGCCCATTCATTTCTGGCCCTCCAGGGAAAATCTTTGGACCGCAACATTGACAGACTGTTTGATATAATTGACGAATTTGTAAAAGAGTTTGGATTCCAAGACCAGGACCGGCTAAAAAGCCTGCTGCTCCAATACCAATCCGGTATGGAATCCTCCATTGTTTCAGCAGGGCACCGGTATGCCATCTCCCTTTCCGCACGCCACCTGTCCAAGGCATCCCATATCAACGAACTCTGGCACGGAATCGATCAGTTTCAATTTATTAAAAAGATCACCACACAACTGACAGATCCCGATATTGGGAAAATGGCATTGGATACCCTGTCGTCAAATCTTGGGGCCATTGCCGGCTCCCTGTTCAGACGAGACAATTTAAAACCGGCCGTCATTGGCAGCACCCAGGCCCTGCTCCAGGCCGACCAAAGAATCAACCAGCTCCACGCCCAACTGAGCAGCCAAAAAAACAAAGGAGATGAAAAAAGTTCCGAGAATACATTTTATACCCCGGACATAGGTCTTGACACCCAAAGACCCCATGACGGATGGTATACCAACACAGCGGTTTCCTTTGTGGGCCAGTCCTTTAAAACCGTCCGCATCACCCATAAAGATTCCCCGGGGCTTGCGGTGATCTCTAAGATTTTAAGATCCCTTTACCTCCACCGGGAAATCAGGGAAAAAGGCGGTGCCTACGGCGGGTTTGCCATGTATAATACAGAAGAGGGTATCTTTTCCTTTGGTTCTTACCGGGACCCCCATATCAAACGGACCCTGGATGTATATAAGAAAGCCTGCGATTATATCACCAGGGGAGAATTTACCCAGACAGATGTAAAGGAAGCCATTCTCCAGGTTTGTTCGGATATTGATAAACCAGAAACCCCAGGTCCTGCTTCCATGAAAGCCTTTTACCGGGATATCACCCACTTGTCCAACGAAATCCGTCAGCATTTCAAGGATACCCTGCTCCAGCTGGACAAAAAAAGGATCCAGGAAATAGCCAAAACCTATTTTACCATTGAAGAGGATCAGAAAGGCATATCT
Organism: Desulfobacteraceae bacterium; assembly: GCA_016743945.1. Taxonomy (GTDB): domain Bacteria; phylum Desulfobacterota; class Desulfobacteria; order Desulfobacterales; family Desulfobacteraceae; genus NBML01. Next base: position 443,908 of record JADGFI010000001.1, on the reverse strand, counting down.
GTTATCTCAAACAAAACGTTGCTGGAAGAGGCCAACAAGGCCCTTGAAGCAGATAATCGCCCCCCCTTAAGACTGATTAAGATTTAGAAAAAAAGATCTGGTGTCCGACAAAAAAAACATGTTTTTCCGTCGGGCACTATTTAAACCCCTATTTAAACCCCTTCTTTAAACAGGACGGCCAGTTTTTCTTTGGCCCCGGGATCCAGGTCTCCCCTTGATGCGGCTATTTCAAGGGTATGTTTCCCCAGAAGCCTGTACAATTGTGAAAATTGGGGCATTTTTTTGTCAATATCTTCTAAATGACAAGAGATAATCTTATCATCGCCCCTTGCCACGGGTCCGGTCAGTGCATCCACGCTGCCCCGGGCCTTGATATTGTTCAAGGTCCCTTGAATCAGGGGCTCTAAAATGGGATAGGCAACCGCTTCCTCCAGACCCGCCTCCTTTAAAAGACTTAGGGCAAAATGCTCCAGGGTCACCAGATAATTGGAGGCCACCACAGCTGCGGCATGATAAATCGTTTTGGCCTGGGTGGGAATGGTAAAAGAATTTGCGCCAAGGGCATCAACGATTTCACGACCAAGGGCAACCGCCCGGTCACTCCCTTCCAGGGAAATATTAATACCCAGGAAAGGAGATTTCTGGCCCCTCGTATAGGGGGCAAAGGCCTGGAGGGGATGAATGGATCCGGTGGCTGCCCCTGTCTGTTGGGCGGTCTTTAAAACATCTGAAGAAAGGGCACCGGACAGATGAAACACCACAGAATCCTCAGTAAAGCCGCCTCCCTTTGCAATCTGATCACAAACCGGTTCTATCTGAGTATCCGGGGTGGTAATAAAAACAAGGTCACAGGCGGTTGCGGCTGTGATCGCATTCTTATATACAATTCCCTTGCCGGCCATGGCAGCGGCATGTTTTGCCGAATCAGAACTCTTGCTGGCAAAAGAAGCAGGGATAAATCCCTGGTCGGCTAAAAACACAGACAAACAGACCCCCAAACGCCCGCACCCGATGATACAAAACTTTTTTTTACTTATATTCATGTTCATCCGAAGGAAAGGTTCCTGACCTTACGTCTTTGATATAGGATGCCAGTCCCTGGGTTGCAATTTGGGCGATATCTGCATATTTTTTAACAAACTTGGGAAGGAAACGATCATTGATCCCGAGCATGTCATGGAGCACGAGGATCTGACCGTCACATCCAGGCCCGGCGCCAATGCCGATGGTGGGAATATTGAGCGCCTGGGTGATTTTGGCGGAAATGGGAGAGGGGATTCCTTCCAGGACAACGGAAAATGCCCCGGCCTTTTCAACATCCCTGGCATCTTTTAAAAGCTTTTCTTCATCCCGCTGGACCTTAAAACCGCCCATTTGATGCACCGACTGGGGGGTGAGACCAATGTGGGCCTGAACAGGGATTCCCACCTTGGCAAGGGCGGTAATCACCGGGCAGACATCTGCACCGCCTTCGAGTTTCACGGCAGAGGCCCCTGCTTCCTTTAAAAATCTCCCCCCATTTTCCACTGCCCGATCCAAAGAACCCTGGTAGGACATAAAGGGCATGTCCCCTACGACCATTGAATAACGACAGGCCCTTGAGACCATGGTGGTGTGATAAATACTTTCATCCATGGTCACACAAAGGGTATTTTCCTTTCCCTGGACCACCATGCCCAGGGAGTCCCCCACCAGGACGATATCAATACCTGCCCTGTCCAGGTAACCGGCAAAGGGAAAATCATAGGCTGTCAGGGCGGTGATTTTTTTGCCTTCCTGCTTCATTTTTATCAATGTTGATGTGGTCACTCTGGGTTGCATATTTTCCCTCCAGATTTAAGTATGGATCCATCATTTTTATCTTAATTTAAGATAAAATAATTTCCTATAAATTTCAAGTTCCTTTCCCCGAAGGTTTAGCTCAGGTCCGGGCGCCTAACCACTGAGTATACTGACACATACCGGCCAGAGCTTTAACCGCCCTTTCCGGTGAGGGAAAAAAGACCCCTTTATAGGGATTGTTGTCATACCGGTAAAGGGTACGGCTGATTTCATCGGTCAAAAGGCTGACCCCCAAAACCGGTTTTTCATATTTTTGGGTCATCTCCACTATATATTTTGCATAGGATTCCTCAGCTTTCAAAAGCGTTTCCTTAAACAGCGCGGCTGAGCGTTCATCTATATTCGGGTCTGTTTTAAGAACGGAATCAATCATGCTGTTGGCAAACACCCTTTTTCCATGGATGCCCAGGTGAATCACGGCATCACAGCCGTCCCACTTGAGCAGTTCCTCCATACAGGTCTTGGGAATTTGCGGGTCCCCCTCCCCCACGATATCAACGGGGTTACCATGGCTCCAAAAAGAGGGAAGGATATGGTTAAGGCGTTCAATGATATCTTCTGACAACTCGGGTACTTCAAGGCCATATTCCGCACACAGATCGGTGGTGATAACCCCCCAACCGCCCCCCAGGGTCATGATGGCCACCCGTTTTCCCCTTGGCAGGGGAAGGGATGAAAACACGGCAGACAAATCCAGTAATTCCATGGGCTGTTGTACCTGGATCACCCCGGCCTGACGGCAGGCCGCTTCGAACACCTTTACATCCGAGGCCATTGCGCCGGTGTGGCTTGCGGCAGCTCTTTCCCCCATCCGGGTCCTGCCCCCTTTCAGAACCACCACTGGTTTTTTCCGTGATACCCGGGCTGCAGACCTGAAAAACCTATTCCCATCCTTGACACTCTCGATATACAGGACCACGGTCCGGGTCAGTTCATCAATTTCAAAGGCCTCCATATAATCCTCAATGGTGACCATGGCTTCATTTCCGGAACCTGAAAAAGCACGGATGCCAATATCCTGCTGTTCAGCAAAGGCCAAAAGCTGGGTCCCCATATTACCGGACTGGCAAACTAGGGCTGTGGAACCGGGCAGAGGATAGGCATTGGCAGCACAGCAGAAAAAATCAGCATGGGGATTACAAATCCCCATGGTATTGGGACCCAGTACCAAAATATTGGCTTCTCTGGCTTTTTCCATCAAAATGGTTTCAAGGGCTTCCCCCGCAGGCCCCACCTCCTTGAACCCCGAAGTGATGAGCAGCATGCCCCGCACCTTTTTTTCAACAAGGGCAGGTATCAGGTCAACAACCTTTTCTGCGGGTATGGTGACCACGACCAGGTCGATATCCCCCTCAATATCCGTCAATTTCTGGTATGCTTTCCGGCCAATAATTTCACCGCCCCTGGGGTTTACCAGGAAGACATCTCCCTTGTAATTCCGGGACAGGGTATTTATGGGCAGCATATGCCCCCACTTGCCCATACCGGAAGAGGCCCCGATAAAGGCAATTGATTCCGGATAAAAACAGGATCCCAGCACAGAAAGGTCGACCTGGTTTTTCTTAATCTGGTTTTTCTTGGTCTGATTCTCCTGGTGTTCCTTTTCTCGTGTGTCCCCCAATACCACCAGGCCGTCCACGGCAACAGGAGACCCATCCTTCTGGATAATCAAAGGGTTAATATCAATTTCTTGGATACTCGGATTTTCAAGGACCAGATCAGACAGACCCCCCAGAATATTTTTAATGGCATCCCTATCCACAGCCGCCTCCCCCCGGAAGGCTTCCAACAACTTTTTAGAGGACAATTGGTCCATCATCTCCTCCATATCCAGATCGTCCAGGGGGGCTATTTTCAAGACAATATCGTTTAAGGCCTCGGTGAGGACACCGCCCACCCCAAACATGATCACAGGACCAAATTGCGGATCCTTGAACATGCCGACAACAAATTCTCTTTTCCCCTTGACCATGGGTTGTACCAAAAATGCCTCAAGCGTATCTCCACCAGCGGTTTCCATCTCCTGGGCTGCCTCTCTCACCTGGTCTTCATTGCCAAGCCCCAGGCAGACCATCCCCGATTCCGTCTTATGGAGGATACGCGATCCAATCCCCTTAAGGGCCACGGGAAAACCACTGGCTCTTGCCGCAGCGACTGCCTGGGCAATTCCTTTTACCCGTTTTTCTTCGACCACTGGAATACCAAAGCAGGCGAACAGTATTTTTGCCTCGTCCTCACTGATCACGTGGGAACCTGCTGCCTGTTTTTCTGCAATTTTTTTTTGAACTTCTTTTTGCGTTATCATACTTTTACTCCGTTGAATACAATGTTTGCAATCCCTTTGGATACCTGGTCAATATCAAGTTCCCTGGCAAATATAATTTCCCCGAGACAGGCATGTTCAATGGCCCCGAGGATCACCTTCCGCAATAGATACGGGTCTGTATCCGGTTTTAATTCCTTTGTTTGTATTCCCTCCTCAATGATGTCAAGGATAGTTCCGGCATATTTTCGCACCAATCCATAGGCGCTGGAGTTAAAATATGCCGGAGAATTTCTCACCTCCAGCAGCAAAATTTTTGAAAAAACCCGATTGTCTGAATAGCTTTCAAGGCTGGCAAAAATAATCACTTCCAATTTTTTAACACAGGTTTTTTCATGGGCCACACGGCTTTGAATTTTTGCCATGAACTCAAAAAAATGATCATTGAGTACCTGATAAATCAGGTCTTTCTTGTCCTTGAAATATTTATAAATCAGCCCTTCTGTGACCTTGGCAGTTTTGGCAATTTGAGCTGTCGTAATGGAATGGAAATCCTTTTCTTTCATCAGTGCATAAAAGGCGTTCATGATTTTGATTCTTCCCGGCGGATTTGTCTTGCCTTTATGTTTCATGGGTGCCCGTCTTTGTTAAGGTCTGTGTTTGTTTTCACATTGGTAAGTAATCTTTACTTACAAAAATTTTCAAAGTCAAGCCGAATTAAAAAGTACCGTTAAAAAAAATATTTTGCCTTTCCGGATTGACCCCCCCCAAATTTTTGCTTATATTCAGGAAAAATAACCATACCCAACCACTGTGAGAAAACAATGACACCCATTGATATTTTTTCAGACGCTCACCTGCATTCAACTTATTCAGACGGTACAGGGACCATTGAACAGATGGCAAGGGCTGCCATTAAAAAAGGGCTCACCACGATTGCTATTACCGATCATATGCCGCTGCCCTTTAAAACCCGATATGCAATGGACAAGAGCAGGCTCCAGGACTACCGCAATGAAATTGACAAAGTTCGGCAACAATATTGCCACAAGCTGAACATCCTGACAGGGCTTGAAATCGAATATATTCCAAAAATAGCTGACTGGATTGAGGATATTGCTGCCATGGGCTGGGATCTTTTGATTACATCGGTACATGGCCTCCTTGTAGGCGATTCCCACTGTATGGTCAATGGCAATGAAAAAGAATTCCAGAACACCCTAAATCATGGATTTAAGGGCGATATCCAAGCCTTGTGCCGCAGATACTATCAGACCCTCCAAACGGCAACATCCGTCCATTGGTTTGATATTACCGGCCACCTGGATGTCATTAAAAAACACAATGGGGGAAACCGTTATTTTGACGAAACAACCCCCTGGTATCAAGCCCTCATAGAAGAGACCCTTGATGTGATTAAAACCCATAAGATCAAGATGGAAATCAATACGGCCGGCCTGAATCACCCGGTAAAAGTCACCTATCCAAGCCCCTGGATCATCACGTCTGCCATCAAACGAGACATCCCCATTGTAATGGGATCAGACTCCCATACCCCCAAAACCCTGGGCCAATATTTTGACCAGACACATGACCTGATCCAATAGACAACGATTTCAGACGGTCTCCCGAATCTGACCGGCCAGGGCCCATAGGGCTTGAATCTTTGGATTTGTCAAATTATTTTGGATGGTACACAGGCCTATCTCATATGCAGGCAGTTCGGGCACAGAATCCAGGATAGAAATCTCTTCTGAAAAAGGACTTTTTTCCAATACCAATCTGGGAACCAGCCCCATGCCGCACCCGAGATTCACCAGGGCAATGATAGCCTCGTGTCCTGCCACCCGGGAATAGATATTGGGAACAAGTCGATTTTTTGCAAACCACAAATCCATGCGTTCCCGACTCAAACCGACATCTGCAATAATCATGGGGGTTTTTTCCCAATCTATGACGCCATTTTTGTACACAATGATGCCGGGAAACCGTCTGGACGAGATAAAGACAAGGGGACTTACGGCCATTTTCAGAAAGGTGAGATGTTTTGGCATCTTTTCGGGCAGGGCGGCAATAACCGCATCCACATCCCGATTGACAAGCCGGGACAACGCTCGGGCAGGATCCCCGGTCTCCAGTCGAATCTGAACCTTGGGGTGAACCGCCCGGTATTGGGTGATAATATCGGGCAAAATACTATAGGCGGCTGTCACCGAACAATACAAAGAAATTTCTCCGGAAAGGACATTCTCTTCGGAGAGCTCCCTCTGAAGCTTCTCCCATCGCAGGATCACATCTTCGGCATATTTTTTAAAGGCAACCCCGGCAAAGGTCAGTTCCACAGACCTGTTATCCCGTATAAACAATTGTGCTCCCACATCGGTTTCCAGACGCTGGATCACCCGGGTCAGGGCCGAAGGCGTAATATTGCAGGCAAGGCTGGTCCGGGCAAAATGAAGGGAGACTGAAAGCTGCCTGAACAATTCCAAGGTCCTAATATCCATAGACACCCTCTTTTTTTTAAATCAATATATACCCAAGTTGTTCTAGTCCTGCCAGAATCACTTCTCCGGCCATTGATCACTTGATAAAAACCGGTCAATCTATCGATATCTAAATCCCAATCGATAGTCGTTTCCTGAATAATGCAAAATCACTGAGTCCTTTTCAATGCTTACCAGGCGATACCCTTGAACAAAATCGCCTTCTCTGAGAACATGGTTATCAATCACGGCAATCCGGTTTGCGTGTCTCTGGTCCCAGGAGATGGCCTGAACTTTCAAACTGTCATTTTCCAGAGGAAGGATTATCGGGTTAGGTGACGTGGCCTTTAATAACTCTTTTTCATCCTTGACCGAATCTTTCATTTTCGATTGGCCTGATGTTGGCGCTTCACCGGTTAAAGGAGCAGGGTCCTTTATTTTCTGCTTAATAAAGGGTTTAGACATTTTTTTTAAAAAATCGGTATCTAAAGGTGCTAGGGGGTTTTCTTTAACTTTCTTTGATAATACGTTCCTAACCGGAACTTGATGAACCGGCTCAGGGGTTAAAACCCGTTCATTTGGAGTTCTCGGTAGATCAAAAGATTGGGGTGTCGATTTAGTAACTATTTGTTCTTGGCCTTTTCCGATAACAACCTGTGTGTCCAATACCTGGGACTGTTTTCCGGTAAAGGCGGGTTGAGGATTGAAATTATTGTTAATCGGAAAAAAAATATAAAAAATTATTGCCACGCTAATTACCACCAAGGGAATCACAACCCGGCCTGAACTTAAGAAATTACTTCGCTTCTGCTGCATCCGCGGGCTTAAAACTGTTCGAACATTAAATGACGGGCTGTTTTCATTTTCCTGATCAGGGCAGTCTTTTTCTGCTTGTTTTAAGGCCTTTAAAATGGTGCTCATTTTATTTAACCTTTCACTGCGCTAACTCGAACCGGGTGCTGTTTAAATAGGGCACTGTATTTTGTTTTTTTTCATTAAACAGCACCATTTTTGTCAACGGCCCGACAAGTCCATCCACCTCAAGTCCATATTTTTGTTGAATCTGTTTTATTGCTTGTTTCACCGGGCCATCATAGACTGGCGTCTTATCAATTAGGGGAAAGCCTATTTCAGATAAAAGCAGTTTAAGGGACATAATCGAATCTTTGGATGAAGCGCCGGAGATGACTCTGTCATAACCAAAATTATCCTTCCAAGCGATATACATATCCCCAATCAGATAGGGCAGCAGTTCTTTCAAACCAATCTTATATTTTTTTTCCCCCACCGGGAAAATAACATATTCATTGTCCGGTGTAATGGCTTCAATCCCGAGAAAATATTTTACAGGATCACCCGGTAATGAAAAACCGAAAATAACAGGAAGGTTGAACGTTCCTATAAGAGCAGGATCATTTTCTAAATACATCATTCTCAAATTATTTTGGGCGGCTGCAATTTTAAAAAATTGAATATTGGATTCTATCTGCTGTGTTAAAGGATTCAAATGAACCATTGATTCACTGTTCCAGAGGGAAGCAACATGAAGCAAGGTCATCTCCCGAGTTGCAGTATCTTTAATAAAAGACAAAATTTGACTGGCCTCAGCCGTTTGAAAAACCGTTGTTAAAACAGGGTCTGGCGGCTGCGGTGGTTCTGTCTCAACCAATGGACGCGTCACCTCTTTAACCGGATCAAAGGATGCGAACCCTGCTATTGGTTCCGCTATCATTTTGACTTCATTTTTATCCATTTTCATACTATCTATTTTCATAATAGCTGGCCATTCCAATGGAAGCCCCATGAATACCGCATAAAGAAGACACAGTGTAACAATCATTGAGAAGGCCATTGCTGTTTTTTTCCAAAGAGAATCAGACCTGGACACAATTTTCGGGCGCATATCCAATTCATCAACAGCAATTTTTACACTGGAAGGGTTTACTTTTTTTTTGTTCAGACTGTAAGCTACCAGAAGAGAACGATCACATACAATATTAATCACCCTGGGGATTCCCCGACTAAACCGGTAAATTGCCTTTTGCGCTGAACGGGTGAACAGAATCTGTTGTTTTCGAGAAGCCACATTGACACGGTGTGTAATATAATCAACTGTTTCCTTTTGTGTCATTGGATGAATATGGCAACTTAAATTGATTCTTTGCCGCAGCTGACGCATTTCATGGGAATCAAGAATTCCCCTTAATTCAGGCTGTCCGACGAGTATAATCTGGAGAAGTTTGCTCCTGGTAGTTTCCAGATTCGAGAGCAATCTGAGTTGTTCCAATGTCTCTTTTCCCAAATTCTGGGCTTCATCAATAAGCAAGATGACTGATTTCCCCTGGGATTTTTTTTCCAATAAAAAATCATTCAGGTCAATGCTCAACTCTGCGGGACCATTGGCGATACTGACAATTCCAAGCTCCTTGTGAATGGCTTTTATGAGCTGTGTTGAATCCAGTTTTGAATTAAAAATAAAGGCCGCTTCAATATCCTTGTCAAGATCTTCAAGAAACACTCGGCACAAGGTTGTTTTACCCGTCCCAACCTCACCGGTAATCTCTACAAATCCATCTCCCTGGGAAGTGGCATAGGTCAGATGGGCCAATACCTCTTCATGGCATTTTCCCAAAAATAAAAATTCAGGATTTGGAACCAGTTTGAATGGTTTCTTCCTGAGATCGAAAAAGGCATTGTACATCTATTTGCTCCATCATATTAAAAACAGGGGCATTTCAACTGCATTCACATCCCACATAATACCAAGACCGTCAAGAAAATTATATCCACTGACATCAAAATTCTTTACTGAAGGTCCCAGTTGATTATTTATCCGCTTTGCAAATATTACAACCCCCATGTTTCGTTTTCCGAAATATTATGTTGCAAAGGATTCATTTGACGCAATACAAAAAATAGTCCATTTTATAGAAAAGAATAAAAAAGCACATTAAACAAGGTTATATAAAGGAGAATAAAATGGGTAACAATTATTTTAATACCTTGCCCCTGAGGATGCAGCTCGAAGAATTATCCCAGTGCCGGTTCATGGACAGTTCCGAATTCAACGGTGTCACCGCCCTAAAGGGTAAAAAAATAGTCATCGTGGGATGTGGTGCCCAGGGACTTCACCAGGGACTTAATCTCCGGGACAGCGGCCTTGATGTGTCCTACACCCTTAGAACTGCTGCCATCAGTGAGAAAAGACAATCCTGGAAAAATGCCACGGAAAATGGATTTACCGTGGATACCTATGAAAACACCCTTCCTTTTGCCGACCTTGTCATCAACCTGACCCCTGACAAACAACACACAAAAGTTGTTGAAGCCGTCATGCCCCTGATGAAAAAAGATGCCTGTCTCTCTTACTCCCACGGGTTCAACATTGTGGAAGAAGGCATGCAGATCAGAGACGACCTCACCGTGATCATGGTGGCCCCCAAATCTCCTGGCACAGAAGTCAGACAAGAATATAAACGAGGGTTTGGCGTTCCCACCCTCATTGCCGTCCACCGGGAAAATGATCCCCGGGGCGAAGGTCTGGAGCTGGCCAAGGCCTACGCAGCGGGGACAGGCGGAGATAAGGCCGGGGTGCTCATGTCTTCATTTGTGGCAGAGGTAAAATCCGATCTCATGGGAGAACAGACCATTCTCTGCGGCATGCTCCAGGCGGGCTCTTTGCTCTGCTATGACAAAATGATGGAAAAAGGCATGGATGCGGGTTACGCTTCCAAGCTGGTCCAGCACGGCTGGGAAACCGTTACCGAGGCCTTAAAACACGGCGGCATCACCAATATGATGGACCGATTGAGCAATCCGGCCAAAATAATCGCCTTTGATCTTTGCGAACAGCTCAAAGAAATCATGGCCCCTTTGTTCAAAAAGCACATGGATGATATCATGACCGGCCATTTTTCAACCACCATGATGGAAGACTGGGCAAATGATGACATCAATTTGCTCACCTGGCGGGCCCAAACAGCTAAGACCCCCTTTGAAAAATCATCTTCCACGGACAAAGAGATCACCGAACAGGAATACTTTGACAATGGGATTCTCATGGTGGCCATGGTCAAGGCCGGCGTGGAACTGGCATTTGATACCATGGTGTCCGCCGGGATCATTGAAGAATCCGCCTATTATGAATCCCTCCATGAGGTCCCCCTCATTGCCAACCTCATTGCCAGAAAAAAACTCTATGAAATGAATGTGGTCATCTCCGATACCGCTGAATACGGATGCTATCTCTTTGCCCACAAAGCCGTCCCCATGCTCAAAGCGTTCATGGAAGCCGTTGATACCAATGTCATTGGCAGGGGGCTTGAGATAAAAGATACCGGCTGCGACAACCTTGCCCTCATCCAGGTCAACGACGCCATCCGAACCACAAGTGTTGAAAAAGTGGGGAAAACCCTGAGAACCTATATGCGGGCGATGAAACCCATCCTCTAGGGGCTGAAAATCCCGATATTATAACAAAAATAAAAATCGTTCCAGAAGCTGCCCTTTCTGGAACGACTTTTTTTTGACCACTGAAAACAGCCATGATTTTTTCCCTTCAAGATCGGTTGACGAGACTGCCAGAATCGATTCGTGTGCGGCCGAAAACTGATCTTTATTTTCCGGAAAAAAAAGGATATCATCCCCAGGGAAGCATGCTCAAACCATTCTCATTTGAGCCTTGGGGATAAAGAGCCGGCCATTAATTTTTAAACACCAGGCATTTCAATGGATTTTATAAAATCGGTAACCCCACCCACCCCGCTCCCTCCAAGGGCCTATTTTTTTATTTTCTCCAGCGCTGACATTTTGATCCATCGAATTGACACGAATATAGCCGTTCCCTGTATGGAGAATAAAGCTGTTCCCTTGGGATTAAAGGATCTTTGTTTTTTTGGCACCCACAGGGATATTCCTTGTTATTGCGGAAAGATTGACCCGGAGAAAATACCGCCAGCCCATGAATTCGTTAAGCTAAGATCCCTTTATACCAGGGTTGAGGAAATTTTCTGGTTCATGGCCGGCTATGCCCGACAGATCCATGACTGGAATATAAATTTTAAATTTTGCGGCCGCTGCGGCACCCAAACAAGCAGAAAAGAAAATGAATTTGCCAGGGTTTGTCCTTCCTGTGATTTACACCATTACCCTCGGATCTCACCTGCCATCATCACCGCCATCGTGAAAGGCAATCAAATACTGCTGGCCAGGGGGGTCAATTTCCCCAATAAAAAAATGTTCAGTGTGTTGGCCGGGTTTGTCGAACCAGGGGAAACATTGGAAGAATGCCTGCGCCGGGAAATTTTTGAAGAAGTGGGCATTCAGGTTAAAAACATTACCTATTTTAAAAGCCAGTCCTGGCCCTTCCCAGACAGCCTGATGATCGGATTTACCGCCCAATATGACAGTGGTCAGATATCCATGGATACTTCAGAAATCCTTGATGCAGACTGGTTTGATGCAGACCACCTGCCAATGATCCCGGACAAACAGGCTCTGGCAGGAGAACTGATTGACTGGTTTGTGCGCAGCCAAAAATCAAATCCATATTAAATCCCCCATAAAATGCTCCAAAGCCTTGAGCAACAAGGTCTCCGCTCAAGTTTTTAAGACATTCTTCCAATTTTGCTGTTTTAAACACATCTTGATAGGAGAAGAAACCCTTCTGCCAAGACCCGGGGTAAAAAGGCCGGAATTTTCTAATCTTGCAAATATTCAAATATGTCGTTATTATTAATTCTCCGATACTCAATCGGATTGATTACAAATCAAAAAAAACAACTGCGAATTGGCGAAAAAAACATATCAAAAACAGGAGGATACAATGTTCAAAAATTTAAAGTTAACCAGTAAATTAGTGGCATCCATCGGGTTTGTGGTGGTGATTTCATTTGCCATCACTGTCAGTCTGATTACCACAAAGGCTACAAATCTTTCCAATAAAGAGGCCCTGGATAAAATGGATGCCCTTTCCAGGGAATATTCCAATCAGATCCGGGTAGACATTGAAAATGCCCTGGACTCGGCAAGGGCCCTTGCCTATGCCATCCAAAATATGGAGAAGACCAACACACTGGTAAAAAGAGACAGTATCCTGACCATGATACAAGGAATATTGATTAACAATTCAGGATATCTGGGAATGTGGATGGTGTGGGAGCCCAATACCCTGGACAAACTTGACAACGATTTTCAGGGAACAGCCGGCCATACGGACAAGGGAAGATTTGCTCCCTATTGGAACCGGGTGGGGGGTGTTCACCTGGAAACATGCGTTGACTTGGACGGAGAATGGTATACACGGGCCAGGGACACCAAAAAAGAGGTGATCATGGATCCCTTTTCCTATGAAGTAGGCGGAAAAACCATTATGCTGGTCAGTGTATGTGTTCCCATAATAATTGATGGCAAGACGCTTGGAGTGGCCGGCGTGGACTTTTCCATGGAGCAGATCGCAGAACTGGTAAACACGATCACCCCCTATGAAGAGGGATATGCCGTTCTGGTGACATCCAGCGGTATGATTGCGGCCCACCCGGATAAAAAAAAGGTGGGAAAACTGAGCAATGATCAGTATCCCGAGGCCGTATCCAAGGCAGTCAAAAAATCGGAGACCCGTCATATTGATTTTATACTGGAGACCTCCGGGAAAAAAGGCGTGCTCACCATTTCCCCCATCACCATCGGAGCAACCCAAACCCCCTGGTCAATTTTTATCACCGCTCCGGTAAGCCGTATACTGGAAGGGGTGTATAAGATGAGAAATATCAGTATTATGGTTTCAGTCTTTTTCTTAGTGCTGTTGGGTCTTTTGATCTTGTTTCTCTCCCGCATCGTTATTGTGGGACCGGTGAATAAAGTAATCGAAAGCCTGCGCGATATTTCCGATGGGGAAGGAGATCTGACCAAGCGACTGGAGGTTCAGAGCAGGGATGAACTGGGGCAGTTAGCCGAGGTTTTTAATGGGTTCATCGGCAAACTGCAAAAAATGATAACAGACATCACCCAAAGCGTGAACACCCTTTCGGACTCTTCCACGGAATTGTCATCCATTGCAGAACATATGTCCGTGGGGTCTGCCCAGACATCTGACAAATCGGGAACTGTGGCAGCGGCTGCCGAAGAGATGACGTCCAGCATGAATTCCATATCAGCGGCCATGGAAGAATCCAGCACCAATACCGACACAGTTGCAACGGCGGCCGAGGAGATGAATGCCACCATTAATGAAATTGCACAAAATGCGGAAAATGCAAGACAAATATCCGGCCAGGCCGTATCCAAGGTTACCGATTCCACCCGAAAAATGAATGAACTGGGAGAAGCTGCCCAATCCATTGGAAAAGTGGTTGAAACCATCACCGATATTTCCGAACAGGTCAACCTGCTCTCCTTGAACGCCACCATTGAAGCCGCCAGAGCCGGTGATGCCGGAAAAGGCTTTGCCGTTGTCGCCAATGAGATAAAGGATCTGGCAAACCAGACCTCCAAAGCATCCATGGATATAAAAAATAAGATTGGCAATATCCAGGAAAGTGCCTCAAGTACCCTGGGCGGGATTACTGAAATCAGTGCAGTGATCAATAATGTTGACGAAATAGTATCAACCATTGCCACTGCAGTGGAAGAACAATCTGCCGCCACCCGGGAGATTGCCGAAAATATCAATCAGGCATCCTCCGGTATCCAGGAGGTAAACCTGAATGTCAGCCAGAGTTCAGCTGTGGCCGATGAGATCACCAAAGATATTTCAGAGGTGAATCAATCTGCCGCCGATATGGCAAACAGAAGCAATCAGGTCAAACTAAGTGCAAAAAATTTGTCGGCCCTGGCAGAGGATCTCAACAAGATGGCCGGCAGATTCAAGGTCTGAAAAAAAGCATAATAATAACAGTAAATCCCTGCCAGGCAAGGCTTGACAGGGATTCAAAATACGGCAAACCCCATGACAAGGCAGAAACTAAAAACCAAAATTTCCTTTTATCAACTATCCCCTGGGCTTCGCTCTCTTCATCGGTTCTGCTGACAAGGGATCTTCAGGCCAATAATGTTTGGGATACCGGCCCATTAAATCCTTTTTCACAGCAGGGTAAGTGTTTTTCCAGAAGCTTTCCAGATCCTGGGTAATCTGGACGGGCCGACCGGCAGGAGAAAGCAGATGGAGGGTGATCGGGATCTTACCCCGGGCAATGGCAGGGCTCTTTGTCAGGCCAAACATTTCCTGAAGCCGGACTGCCAGAACCGGGGATTTTAAAAGCCCGTTAGCGCCCAGATATTGGAGAAAGATCCGTGATCCCGAGGGCACCGTCAAATGGGTAGGGGCATGGAGGTGAAGGGCCTGCTGCTGTTCCCAGGTCAAAAGACTGGTCAGGGCAGATGACAAATCCACCTGCCTTAGCCCGGTTGCCGAGTGGACATGGTCCAAAAACGGGCCCAGCCATTGGAAAAGGTTTCCCGACAGGGCCATATCGGACAAATCCGGCAACCCGGAAAAATGGCCGCAATTTTTTAAGAACACGACCCGCTCCTGGAAATGCCGCAACTTTTTGGTCCAGGGCAGAATATCCAGACCTGTTTCCTGGATTCCCTGGATCATACCGGCACGAACAGCTTCGGGGTCCGGATTTGCCACCATTGTTTCCCGGATGACAAGCTTACCATAACGGGCCTTCAAAACCGACTGTACCGATTGGGTCTGTTTATTCCAGAAACATTCTTCCTGGGTCTGAATCTGGTCCTTAAATTCCTGTTCCAGATCTTTTTCTGAATAGGGAGCTGCCAGAAAAATTCCGGCATTTCGCGGATTGCCATCCAGGTGAACGGCAACGATATAGGAAAGAAAGGACAGGGAATTGGCAGATCTGAAAAACGCCCCGCTCCCCGATGCCATTAAAAAGGAAAGGTCTTTGTTATTTCGTTTTTTAGCCACCCGACCGGGCCAGGCAAACGCCAGTACAGATCCAGAAAGTTCCATGTTTATACCCGCGGAGTTAATATTGAGGTCTTTCTCTATTTTGGCGGCATTTTTCAGAATGGTGCGAACCAGGGATTCATTGAAACTCGTGACCAGGTCGTGGGTTAAGGTCGTTTTGTTTCCCCCTCCTTTAGAAGATCTGGATAAAGATCGACCAGACGACAGAGAGACCAGAACCTCCAGACGGAGGCGGATATCCGGGTCACAGGTCCCCAAAAGGATATCCCGTTCCCCCAAAAGTGCGGCCAGTCGGCAGGCCAGACGGCCCTGACCCATCTGATCTGCTTTAAGAATCATATGGGCCAGTCTCGGGTGGACCCCGGCGGATAAAAGCTTGCGGCCATGGGGGGTGATACGGCCATGGGTGTCCAGCCCCTTTAACTGTATCAGCAGGGCTTTTGCATGGGCAAAGGAAGTTTCCGGTGGCAGGTCCAGCCATTTAAGGGTCTTGGGGTCAGATACCCCCCATTGGGCCAGTTCCAGAACAAGGGAGGTCAAATCGGCAGACAGAATTTCCGGGCGGTTAAAGGGGACCAATCCCTGGTCCAGATGCCGGGACCAGATCCTGTAGCAGACCCCAGGGCCGGTTCTTCCTGCCCGGCCACGACGCTGATCTGCCGATGCCCGGGACACAAGAATTGTATCCAGCTGACCCATGCCGGTGCCCGGCGAGAATCGAGGCACCCGCATGAGTCCCGTATCCACCACCACCCGGACCCCCTCTATGGTGAGGGAGGTTTCTGCAATGGCGGTTGCCAGAACTATTTTCCGGTGGCCCGGCAGGGAGGGCGCAATGGCGGCCGCCTGGTCGGTCCGGGACAAATTCCCGAAAAGGGGCAAAATGGAGATTTCCGAGCTGGGTTGGCCAGACTGAGTCAAGGGCAGAAGGCTTTTCAACGCCTGGGCCATATTTTTGATCTCCCGGACGCCGGGAAGAAAAACCAGGATATCACCGGATTCCTGGGCCAGACTCTTTTCAACTGCCGACAGACAGGCCGACCTGATACCACGGTACCGGTCCTGATTTGGGTAAGGATGTCTCCTGGCCGGGGCTGCTGCCTCCGGGGACAGATAGTGGGTGACAACCGGATAGCTCCTGCCCTGGGAAGCAACCATGGGGGCATTGTCCATGAGAGCAGACATGGCTGCCATGTCCACGGTGGCAGACATGACCAGGATACGCAAATCCTGGTTAAAGACCTCTGCGGCCTCCAGGCAGAAGGCCAGGCCAAGGTCGCTGTGGATATGGCGTTCATGGAATTCATCAAAAATCACAAGCCCCACTCTTTCCAGGGAGGGATCTGCCTGGATCCGCCGGGTCAATATTCCTTCGGTTATTACCTCAATGCGGGTATCGGGACCAATGCGCCGCTCCATGCGAATCTGGTATCCGACGGTCTGGCCAGGGGATTCCCCCAGCATCCAGGCCATATGAGCAGCGCAGGCCTTGGCCGCCAGACGCCTGGGCTCCAGCATGACAATTTTTTTCCCCGATAGCCAGGGCTGATCCAGCAGGGCCAGGGGAACAAACGTGGTTTTACCTGCACCGGGAGGGGCTTGGAGAACGGCTCGTTTTTCAAATGCCAACGCCCGGATAAGATCGGGAATAGCCAAGGTCACGGGCAGGTCTTTTCCAAGCGCCTGCAAACAAAAAGCCTGGGATTTCATCTGGTGATCACCTCACCAGGAGATAAATTGAGTTGAGCTGCACAATGTTTGCAAAACCGGGCATCCAGGTCATGGCCTTCTGCCATGCACTCGGGACAAACCTGGGTGGTTACCCCCTTTTGGGCTGCCCGGGTTATTTCCGAGGTCACAATACCCGTGGGCACGGCAATAATCCCATAGCCCAAGATCATTACCATGGCGGCCATGGTTTGGCCCATTCCGGTTTTTGGAGAGATATCCCCATACCCCACGGTGGTCATGGTAACAATGGCCCAATAGATACTTTTGGGAATACTGGTAAACCCGTTGGCTCCCCCTTCAATCAAATACATGAGGGACCCAAAAATGATCACCAGGGTCAGCACCGTGATCAAAAAAACAATAATCTTGCGCCGGCTGGCCTTCAAGGCCCGGATCAAAACTGAGGCCTCACCCAGGTAGGTTGCCAGCTTAAGCACCCTGAAAATCCGTAATACCCTCAGTACCCGGATGACAACAAGATAGTGACTGCCCGGTACAAACAAAGAAAGATAGGTGGGTAAAATAGCCAGAAGATCCACCACTCCTAAAAAACTGATAGCGTATTTAAGCGGTTTTTTCACGCAAATCAACCGCAACAGATATTCCAGGGTAAACAAGAGGGTAACCCCCCATTCCACCATCAAAAGCCCGGTTCCATGGGCACGGTTTATGGCAGACACACTGTCCATCATCACCACCAATACACTTAGAAGAATCGCCAGAATCAAAAAAATATCAAAATATTTCCCGGCCCGGGTATCCGCCTCAAAAATAATTTCATGGAGTCTGTGCTGCCAATGGGTATAGTGTTGATTTTGTGTCATCTTTTCCTTTCAGATTTATTTTTTTTGAAAAAATTATATTGAAACGCTGGTCAAGGCCAAACAAACCCAGCCCGGACAGGATAATGGTCCGAGGGGAATCGGTTTGAAAAAGAATCTGTCACCACCTGCTGGGAAACGGATGTCAGGCCCCCCTTGTAAAGAATCCAATCAATCTGTTCTCCCTTATCCCTGCCTCCAAACCCATGGAAGGTGGTGGTGATCCCCTGATCTAACACCGGGTCTAACACCGGGTCAAACACCATGTCAAACCCCTGGGTTTTAAACAGCACATGGGCCGGGGAACCTGGGTTGGCATTAAAATCACCAACGATAACAACGGGCAGTCCCGTGGTAAACTCCGACAAAAAATTCATGACCAATCCAGCACTCTTTTCCTGGACAATCGGATCAAAATCAAAATGGGTATTGGCCACTATAATCTGGTCGTTTTCTCGTTGAAACAGGCCGATCACGCATTGCCGGGGCCACTTTGAGCCCGCCAGTTTGGAGGTCACATCCGGGGTGTCACTCAAAAAATAGTGTTTTTGTTCCAGACACTTCCATGACCGGTGGAAAACAATCAGATTGCTCTGCCACCAGTCAAGGGCTTTGTTGTGCTGCCCCAAAACCTGATACCCTGGCAACGCCCGGCTTAAAAAATCCGCCTGGAAATGATTGGCCTCCTGAAACCCCAAAAAATCGGCTGAATATTTTTTAAGGACCTCTGCCACCAAGGGCTTTCGATACTGCCATCCATTTTCACCATCCGGGGCAAGACCAAATCGAAGATTCATGGTCATAATGGTTATCCGGGTCTTGTCTTGTTTCATGGGTCCCTCCTCACCCCTAAGAATGCGATATTCCCAAGGCCATGTCAACACCCGGACCATCCCAAGCCAGGGCACAAGAAAAAAAAGCGTTGGTGCCATACAGAGCACCAATTGAATTCAGGCTTCGGATATCAGTCATTGAAATAACGGATTTTGGAATGCGAACTTTAATGCCACATTGTGGCATTAAAGTATTATATTTAAGAATTTTTTTTCACAATAAATATTTTCCATTTATCGGCAACCAATCATTATAAAATCATCCAAAATGATCAAAATTCATAAAAAACAGATAGTTGGCACAATTAGTCTTTTAAAAAATTTGAATGACACATTGTGGCATAGACATTGCTTAATATTTATGCATATTGAAATGTGTAGCAAACTAACTCAAGTTGAGTCTTTAAATAAAACAAAAAGCGAGAAATAATAATGAAAAGATTTTTAATGATATTTTGTGTATTTTTATTATTGGGTGCAAGTGCAAGTGCAACTCCAATTGAATGGGATGGTCATTGGTATGATGTAGTAACAAAAGAACCTGTTCTTCATTGGGAAACAGCAAGGGATGATGCCTTTTTTAAAGGTGGTTATCTTGCAACGATTACCAGCGCAAAGGAAAATGAATTTGTGTGGAGCTTAGTTGCGGGTACTAATTCCCCTAAGTCGTATTGGCTTGGTGGATCCGATCATGAAACCGAAGGAACCTGGAAATGGGTAACGGGTGAAGTATGGAATTTTGAGAACTGGTATTCTCCGAATGAACCGAACAATGGGGTCGGTGGTACTCAACATTATCTCCACTTCTGGCCAAACCGCGGTGTTTGGGATGATATGGAAAACGGAAGATATATGGCTGGGTATGTTGTTGAATTTGATCAAAATCCTGTCCCAGAACCAGCCACAATGTTTCTCTTTGGCCTTGGTCTTTTAGGGCTTGCAAAAATTAGCAGAAGAAAAGCATAGATTCAACATAGTTCAACATAAAAAAGGCAGGGTCATTAAATTGGTTCTGTCTTTTTTATTGGTGGGGAATCGTGAAATCTCTCTTTCGTTAACAGGTCAAAAACACCCTGCGACAACTTTGCCTTCTGCCACAGCATCGTTAAACCCTTTCACAGCCTTAGCCGTGGGGCATATAAAACCCCTATGTGACACAGGACAGCACCCAATTCATCAAAGCCTTTTATCCCTGGCATTTTATGCCTACTTATAAATTGTAATAAACACTACAATTATTCTTGCATCTCTTTCATAGTGTCCCGGTGAACTCGAGAGAAAGTACTCAGTGTAACAGAGGGTTTCATCTTTGAATGGGGGATGAAATCCTCATAGGGTTTGAGAACCACTTCCCATTTCTTGGGATTCCAAATGGGGAATATCTTATCCTGTCTTTCATATTCTTTCTCCTCAAATATATTCTCAAAGACTCGTTTAAGAAGCGGGTAAAGGGGTTGCAGGCGATTCTTTGTTCTCGACTCAACTACGATTCTATTCCCATTCATGCGTACATCACTGCGCTTTAATGCTTCCACTTCTTTCGGGTTTAAACTTGCGAACAGCATGATCATTCCCTGACGATACTCTGTTATATGTCCCTCAGCTTTAATCTCTTCCAATATTTTTACACAGTCACCGAATGTGATTTCACTCTTAGGTTCACTCATTATACATCTACCTCATCCTCTGCTTCTTCATTCAATTCGTTTTGATGCAGCAACGTGACCTGCCTGTCTTGAAAT
Organism: Desulfobacteraceae bacterium; assembly: GCA_016743945.1. GTDB lineage: Bacteria > Desulfobacterota > Desulfobacteria > Desulfobacterales > Desulfobacteraceae > NBML01. Next base: position 423,261 of record JADGFI010000001.1, on the reverse strand, counting down.
TGAACATCGTCATTCAGTACAGATCGAACTCAAGCGATTGGCATGATAACATTCTTGTAATGAACATTACAACAGACATATGGAATCCAGAAATCAAGTGTAACCAACGAAGTTGCCGGGGTCAGGTAAGTTGTATTAACTTGAATTTATGATATCTCTTTACACGATTTAGCAATCCTGGTATGCCGTTGATCATATAAAGGAATAATGCGGACCCAAGATAATGAGTTAGATATCCAGTTAGATAACGAGCTATGAAGGGTAGCCGGGTCTGTTAATCATTATCTATCATAAGGTTTGATCTGGGAAGAATGATTAAAACAACAATAAGTATCGGAATAATAACAATTATATATATCCTTATGATTTTCAGTGAAAAGGCAATGGCAGACAATAGCAAAACAAGCACTGCAATTAACGACGGATGTACCATTAATTACAAAGTCATTGGAGAAGGCAAACCGCTTGTTCTGCTCTTTGGTTTTGGGATGAGTTTAGAGGAGTGGTTTCAGCTTGGATATGCTGACACACTTTCTGAAAAATATAAAGTAATTGCAATTGATCCTCGAGGCCATGGCAAGAGTTGCTCGCCTAAAAGTTCAGAAGCTTATACACTAGAAAAGTTTTCTTTAGATATTATTTCTGTTTTAGATCAATTATCTGTCAATAAAGCATATATTTTCGGATACTCACTTGGAGCCAAAATTGCGTTGGGTGTTGCTAAATATTATCCAAAAAGGTTGATGGGGCTTATATTAGGAGGTTTTGAGATAAACTCAAACGTAAATCTGTCAAATGATATCGTAATTTCTACTCTTCGCTTAGGGGGGGCTGAGTGGATGAGACTTTGGCAATCACTAATGGACGTCCCTGCACCCATGGGATCCCGTTTAGAAAATGTTCATACCAAGTCGTTGATAGCTCTTCGAACACAAGAAGCAAAATGGGACTCTTTCAAGCCACTAATATCAAAGATACAAATTCCAACACTACTAATTGTTGCTGAAAATTGTTTTACCTATGAGGATATGATTAAGGCGAGCAAACTACTCAGCAACGCAGAATTACACATTATTCAAGATGAGGACCATTTCACACTGATCAATCACATGGACAAAGCAATAAATAAAATTATTAACTTCTTAGGATTGCAACGTAACCAGGCTAATTCAGCCGTCGCTAAAAGCCGCACCGCTAAAAATCAGGTTCAGAAATAAATTTATTTTTCTAATAATTTTCATCTAAAGCGTTTTCCCATTGGAAGCTTAAATATATCAAAATTATTCTGAGATTTTTTCTCTGATCGGAATAAAAATATGTTTGATTAGGTAATAAGCTTCCTCTGGACAAATTCCGACAGGGAGTGTTATTCTCCAATTATGTTGACTGTTGAAAACACTTTGCAAACCTGAAAATATTGTTGAGGAATTCTTGAATAAAATATTAAAAGCTTTAAATCGGATATCGTTAAAATTGACAAGATATGATGACCAGGTGCTCATTCGATTTAGGAGTACTATGAAATTATCATTTTTTTTAACCGCATTATTAAGCATATTGCTGATATCTTCTTGTGCAACTCATGAGGAATATCCCAATAAGTGGGAACAAATTCATCATTTATCCTCAACAGACTGTGTTAATATTTCAGGGAAATATAACAACACCGGAGTGTCTAGTACCCCAGGTTATGAACCTGAGCTATCATGGAAATTATTCCCTGATTACGAATTGAAAAATAAAGTTACGTCCATCTCATTTTTATTTCAAGAACCTGAAATCCTAAGTATCACCTTGTGGAACAACGACGAAGCGATCTATGTTAAAGATTTTTTAAAACACAAGAATGACTTTTACTGTGAAGATGGTCTAATAAAAATCAAAATCAAAAAAAATATTAATAGAGAAGGTGTATTAGCCTCTGAATGGAGTACCTTGGGCTTTTCAAAAGCTAAAAACAACTTAATTGTAAAAAATGAGAATGGTGCTATCGGTATGATGTTCCTTATTCCTGTTGCTGGCACCGGAACGAATTGGTATAAATTCGAAAAATCAAAATAATCGAATTGAACCAGTTGTTGCAGTGAATCTTTGCGGGTTGCTTTGTAATCTCTGTTATCTACCTTCTCTCTTCGACTCCTGAACTCCACCGTAAAAATTAACTTATCTCATTAATTACCGCCCTGGAGTGGGTTCCCAAAAAATCAGGTAATATAAAAAAAGAACATTTTTCCGAATCATCTACGGAATGTAACAAGAAATGATCACACCTAAGCACTCTAATTCAAATAGAATTTATTGATACTCTCTTTTAGATTTGAAGAGGTATCTATATTCCACTCAGGCCGGGACCGTTCCGCCAGACTGTTTACACCTTTTGGTTTTACACGCGAACACCTGAATTTCGGGCCAGAGGGTCTTTCCTCTCTTTTACTTTTATCTTGTACCTGTCTTCTATTTACCTATTGTCCTGGCCCCCCTTTTGGGATACATAAAAAACAGTGACAAACATTAATTTTTTCAAAAGGGAATCGTGTCCATGACATCAGAAAAAAAATCCATCATCGTTCCAGAGGAAAAAGCGGTGTTCCGCATGGACAAAAATGGGATCTGGCACAATGAACACGGAAAATTTGAGCATCCAAAAATTATCCGGCATTTTAATCGGTCCATCCAAAAAGATGACCTGGGATACTACCTCTCCCAGGAAACAGATAATTTTGAAGAAAAAGTTTATTTCCCCCATGAGGACACGGCCTTGTTTGTGACTGATTTCTTTGGGGGAGAGAAATTAAAACTGACCTTGAACACCACAAAAACCTTGACCCTTGATCCAACACAATTGTTTACCAGGAACGATTCTCTCTACCTTCAGACCCCTGAACACTGCATCAAATTTTCCCAACACGCCCTTGTCAAATTATCCCGCTACATGGAAGAAACAGACGGCAGGTTCTGCCTGAAGCTGAACCAGACCACCTACACCATTCCTGAACGATAGGGACCCTGTTGAAAGCCTGGTATCTGAACGCCAACAAGCGGGGGACGCTTGGGTACCAAGACAGCAAACGAAAAGGCGCGTTTTTCCCGTTGTCACGTTGCGGTTGTTTCCCGGTGCAAAACCCCGGTCATTCAGCCCATGGTACCATTGGCTTTCCTGAGTTCGTCCATGGGAATGGGAATACATTCCACCCCCAGGGACTCATAATAGGCCTGGCTTCTGGGGTTTTTGCCGGTAGCATGATTTTTTTTCCCATCACCACAAAATTAAAGGACATGTTGGCAATGGCCTCATCCGGGTCCGGCAGGGGCAGCACCTGGTACCCTTTCTCCTGGAGAATCATTACCAGACCATGGGGGGTTCTTCTGGGCCAGACAAAGGCCAAGTTTCTATCAACCGATCTGAGCATGCCCATAAAATGCATGCAGCCATAGGACAGATCAAATGCCAGGGTGCTGATCCCCATCTCGGATAGAAGGGAGGTGATCTGGTCAATGGCTGTCTGGTTGGTACGAAGGCCCCGACCTAGGACAGCTGTCCTGGGATCCACCCACATGAAATCTGCGCCCTCAAAGGTGGCCGTTCCCGTGAAAACCTTAAGGACTGGTATCCCAAGATTTCCCAATGTTCTTACCACCCATCTTTCTTCACCAGCCCGGACCGTGGAAGCAGGCCGGGCAAGAATCGCCCAGTTCCTGCCCATGGGTTCGGATTCGTGGGGACCACCCTTTTCCACCATAGGCAGCTGTCCCAAAGGAATCAGCCAATGGCCGGACAGGTTCAAACTTATCATTATTCAATGCGACAGGAAATACGGTTTTTTCTTTCCAGAAGGGAATTTCAATATGGATGCGCCTCCACTCTTAATGAGATAGGTTAACCAGGTGCCTTGCCTGTTTTTTTCGTCTGATCTTTCTTATCCACTCTGGACTGATTTTACAATAAAAAATCAAAAGGCGAATCAACAAAAGGGATCCATCCCCCATTGACAAGAACCGAATAGGACCGATATTGAAGGGTATTCTATAATCAAGGAGCCAATATGATGGGTGAACAATGGATATGCTTATCTTAAAATATATCATGCGAGTCTATCTTTATCTGCGATATTTTTCCCATAAAATAACCCGAACCAAAGCCTTTGGTTTGAATCGGGCTGACATTATGCTTGCCCCCTATGAAAAGGGTGAAAATACTTTAAAAAATGCCCTTTTTCGCCACCATGTCAAACAATTCCACGAATCCTCTTGTTCCGTTGCTTCGGTGGTATCTGTGGTCAATGCCATTCTGGAAATATCTGAAACCCTTAACCATGGTCCCATTACCCAGCAGGAAATCCTTGAAAAGGTAAAAACTGCCCATTGGAAAGAACGAATGGGAACCAATGGGTACAAAGGACGCAGGGGTCTTCCCCTGGAGGTACTGGGTCAAGTTGTAAAAGCCAGCCTTGCGGCCTATGGAATCAATTACCACTCCCTTGAGATTGTCCAGACCGAAGGGGGAAGAGGCCCTTCTTTGCCCAGGACAAGTCTTTTGTCACGGTTAAAACAATTTGAAACCCAGGGGGATTGCCTGATCATCGCCCATTTTGACCAGGGCTGCTTTGTCCAGGAGTTAAACATCCCCCATATTTCGCCGGTGGGAGGATTTGACCCCTTCACCCAGAAGGTCACCCTTCTGGATGTAGACCCCTCCCAGCCTCATCCTTACCAAATACCATTTGATACTTTTTACAAGGGCATCTCCACCCATTATAACTATGTATTCAAGCATTTTGGCTATGGCCGGGGCGGGTATATCTATATCCAACTCCATCCAAAGTTATAGGTATCTAAAAGGACCGCCAATGGGCTCACCTGACAATATCTTCTCATTTTTCCAGTTTTTTAGTATAAGGGGTCATCTAAAAAACTTAATTTTAATAACCCTAAACTTAAAAACAAATAAAAAATTAAGGGGTTATTGAAGAAAACCCTTTCTTTATTAGTTGACATATCAACTAATAAAGAATTCTAAAAAAAATCATGCCTCTTTTTTCCCGGAAAAACTCCACCGGAAAATCGACATATCTTGATGGCTAATATACAGCCATATTATGAACATAATTCCGCCATTTTTCCTTATGTCAAAACAGACATAACCATTTGTTTTCAAAGGATAGTTGATCCATCAACTATCCTTGAGGCAGTTTTATTTTTCAAACCCAACTTTTCCCTTGACAGGGTTTCTTCCTTTTAAATATAGTTATTAAATATAGCTGGTATATAGTTACATTATAGCAGCATTTATTTACACTCACAGTTAAGGAGGTGAAATTATATAGACAAGCCCCACTCAGCATCGGTTTCCACAATAAGGGTCCACGTAAACTTTGGTTTCATTACACACTTTTTAGGAGGTCAACAAAATGAAGAAAGTTACCATCCCGGCTTTTTTAGCGCTTTGCATTTGCGCATTGTTTGTTGTCAGTGCATCGGCAAAAACCCAGCTCACCTACGCAAACTTTTTTCCTCCCACCCATATCCAAAGCCAATTGGCTGAAAGTTGGTGCAAAGAAGTTGAAAAAAGAACCAATGGAGAAATTGCCATCAATTATTTCCCTGCTGGCACTTTGACCAAAGCACCCCAAACCTATGATGGTGTTGTCCAGGGAATTGCAGACATCGGCATGACAGTGCTTGCCTATTCAAGAGGACGGTTTCCAGTTGCCTCGGCCATTGATCTTCCCATGGGTTATACCAGCGGAGTTCAAGCAACTGCCGTTGCCAACGCAGTTTTAAACAAATTTGAGCCCAAGGAATTTGATGATACCGCCATGATGTTCGTCCATGTCCATGGCCCAGGATTGCTCCATACCCGGGATAAAGAAGTGAAAACACTGGCCGACGTCAAAGGACTTAAACTCAGGGGTACCGGCACAAGTGGCCTTATCCAGGCAGCCCTGGGTGCTTCCCCAGTGGGCAAATCCATGAGAGAATGCTATCAGATGCTCCAAAAAGGGGTTGTGGACGGTTCTTTCCATCCGGTTGAAGCCAACAAGGGATGGAAGCTGGGTGAAGTGGTTCACTATATGACCCAAAATTTTTCCTCTGCTTATTACACAACATTTGCCGTTTTCATGAACAAAGACAAATGGGCAGCCCTCACACCGGATCAGCAAAAAATCATCAAGGAGATCAATACGGAATGGGCAACCAAACACGGAATAGCCTGGGATGAAGCCGATAAATTAGGCATGGAATTCTTCTTGTCCAAAGGCGGCAAAGTGATCTCTCTTTCCGATGCAGAGTCCAAAAAATGGGCAGAAGCAGTTGCCCCTGTTATTGATGGGTATATCGAAAAAGCCTCCAAAAAAGGCGTTGATGGAAAAGCAGTTGTAGAATTTATTAAAACAAATATGTAAACAAATCCATATCTTTTAACCCCTTGTCCAATGATTGACCATTCTGGTCAATCATTGGACAAGACAATTGATATTAAAAAAGAAAAATGAATCAGGAATTCCCATGAAAATGATTTTTACGGCCCTGGACAAATTTTCAAATTTTCTAAAAATGATCGGCGCCATTGCACTGACAAGCATGATGCTCTTAACGGTTGTGGATGTCATCGGCCGTTTTTTCAAGCACCCCATATTCGGATCGGTTGAATTGGTGGGATTTCTGGCAACCATTGTGGTGGCAGCAGCCCTGCCCTATACCCATAAGGTGGACGGCCATGTGGGGGTGGAAATACTGGTCAGACTTTTGTCTAAAAAAGCCCAAATCTCCATCGATATTTTCACAAAAAGCCTGACCCTTGTCCTGTTTAGCTTGATCTCCTGGCAAATGTTTCTCTATGCCAAGGACATCCACAAAACAGGTGAGGTTTCCATGAACCTTGAATTTCCCATTTACTACATTGTGTACCTGCTGGCATTTGGTTTGTTGATTTTCTCTGTGACCATCCTAGAGACAATCTTTGGCGATATTAAGCAATTAAGAGAGTTGAAAACAAAATGAGCCCCACTTTTATTGGTATTACCGGTATTATCATTATGATTCTCATGTTCCTGACCAGGATGCCCGTGGCATTTGTCATGGCATCGGTCGGCTTTGTGGGATTCTCCTGCATGATCAGCCCAGATGCCGGACTTGTTCTGCTATCCAGGAACGTCTATGAAACATTTGACTCCTATGATTTGACAACTATTCCCTTGTTCATCCTCATGGGCCAGCTGGGATTCAACTCCGGCATCAGCAAACGCCTCTATGACGCCGGCTACAAGTTCATGGGCAGCGTGAGGGGCGGCCTTGCCATGGCAACGGTTACCGCCTGCACCGCCTTTGGTGCGGTGTGCGGCTCCAGCCCGGCCACGGCGGCCACCATGGCAACGGTGGGCCTGCCCGAAATGAAACGGTACGGTTACGATGATGAGCTTGCCACAGGATCTGTGGCCTCGGGGGGGGGGATCGGCATGATCATGCCCCCTTCTGTTGTGTTGATCATTTACGGAATCCTCACGGAGCAATCCATTGGCGCCCTGTTTGTGGCAGGAATTTTCCCCGCCCTTCTTGTGACCTTTCTCTTTATCCTCTGCATCTATATCCGGTGCCGGATCTCCCCGGAACAAGGCCCTCCCGGAGAACGCTTTTCCTGGCCGGAAAAACTCAAGGCCCTGTTGGGTCTTGGAGAAACCCTCGTTGTTTTCACCCTGGTCATCGGCGGAATCTTCATCGGACTTTTTACCCCCACGGAGGCCGCAGCCATCGGTGCCTTTGGCATCCTGATCATCGCCATTGTCAGACGTCAAATCTCCTGGCAGGGTTTTGTCAAATCCCTGATGGAGACCCTGAGAACCTCCTGTATGGTTCTCATGCTCATTGCAGGGGCCGTGATCTTCGGCAAATTTCTGGCAGTGACCCGGATCCCCTTTGAAATCGCCGGTTGGGTAGCAGGACTTGAGATGTCCCCGGTTTTAGTCATGGGCGTGATCATCGGGATCTATTTTATCGGCGGCTGCTTCATGGATGCCCTGGCCTTTGTCACCCTGACCGTGCCCATTTTCTTTCCCGTGGTCATGGAACTGGGGTTTGACCCCATCTGGTTCGGAATCATCATTGTGATGGTCACAGAAATGGGGGTTATCACCCCGCCTGTGGGTATCAATGTTTATGTGGTCTACGGAGTGGCCAAAAACGTCCTGAAAGAAGAGATTCCCCTGGAAAAAATCTTCAAGGGTATTTTCCCCTTTCTCCTTGCCGTCATCCTGGGCGTTATCATCCTGATCATGTTTCCTTCCATCATTTTATTTTTGCCCAATCTCATGTATTGACCCATTGTAAAAGTGCCTGCCCATCCTCTCCCGGGACAGGCATTTTTATCATTTAACCTAAATATTTCTATAAAAATTAGAATTTCTCTGATTGCTTTTTTTCCTGACACGCTATATAAAAAAATATCGTTTGATATTGGTCCTCCTGAATTGCGATTTCTCAAAAGAGAGAAACAAAGTCCACAATACCGTCTTGATCTCCCCTATTTTATATAAAAATTATTTTCATAAGGAGATTGCCCATGCTAAAACCACCGTATTATCCAATCATTTATGTCCGTGGATATGCCGGCACACAGGATGCTGTTGAGGATACAGTTGCCACCCCTTATATGGGATTTAATCTGGGGTCAACCAAATACAGGCAGACCTCTGCAGGGAATATAGAACCCCATGTCTTTGAATCACCATTGATACGGCTAATGAAGGATCATCTATACCAGGACGCTTTCCACGACGGTCAAATTCTGCCCCAGGGTCCCGTCAGTTCTAAATCAATCTGGATTTTCAGGTACTATGATGTGGTCTCCAAAGATTTGGGGACCGGAGAACGCAAAGAAATCGAATTCCATGCTGAAAAACTCAGGCAATTTATTCTCCATGTCAGGTCAGCAACCGGACAGGACAGCAACAAGGACTTCAGGGTTTATCTAGTGGCCCATTCCATGGGCGGTCTTGTTTGCCGCTGTTACCTTCAAAATAAGGACATTCCAGATCTGGAAGGCAAACCGCCCAAGGATTGGAAAAAAAAAGGGGTGGACAAATTGTTCACCTATGCCACTCCACATGGCGGCATAGAATTCAGAAAAGGATTTGGGTGGCTTGAAGGACTCAGGGATTTTCTGGCCATCAACAATGCAGATGCCTTCGGCGAAAAACGAATGCGAGAGATTCTGTCCCTGGATAAAAACCTCCCCCTGCATTCCCTGAACAATCGGTTCCCGGCAAAACGGGTATTCTGCTTGGTGGGTACGAATTCCCAGGATTACGGGATTGCCAAAAAAGTGGTGGGGCCCAAAAGCGACGGGCTTGTCCGGATTGAAAATGCCTATGTCAAAGAATCCGCCAGAGCATACACCTTCCGGAGCCATTCCGGTGCCTACGGGATCGTCAATTCTGAAAGTGGTTACCGGAACCTTGAAAGGTTTTTATTTGGCGACACCCAGGTCAAAGTTAACCTTGAAACGCTAACAATCCAAATGCCCGGAAAGGAGAAAAATCTGTCAGCAACCTATGACATTGAAAGCATTGTCTCCATACGCGGGCTTCCCATTCCTGTGAACAAGAGGACAAAAGACACGTTTTCATCTTCTTTCAGATCCTCAGGTGCCCTGAAAGGTGAACGAACACATTTATTCACAAGTTTCCTGCTGAAAACCGCCAGACTTAATAAAAGAAAACAATCCCTGGGGTTTTCAATCCATTTCAAAATTCTTCCCCTTTATCACCAGGGTAAGAAATTCCTGCCGGACAGGCATTATGAAGGTCAGACTATTTTTGATGACAGATTGATCATTGAAGTCTCCAGGGGGGGGGATGACCATTTCAAGGTGAGGTATGGGTGGGGATCTAACAATCTCAACGCAACAAAAAACCTGGAATTTAAAATAGATAAGAACAACCTGTCCACGGCTGTGATCCAATTGAATCAGAAACGACCGGTCAACCTGACAGCCGCGATCCGGTTTGAAGTATCTGCCTGGAATTAAGAGAAAATTATTGCACAAAAGGAGGAGGCCATGCAAATAGATTTTCATCATGCCGTTACCTATGTTACGGCCAGGGCTGCAGGGTTTGAGCATACGGATGCCCAAACAATTGCCTATTGTGCCCAGTACGTGGATGATGCTGTTCAAACAGGTACCGTCACCTTTCAGAACAAGGCCATGTACGAACGGGTCTGCTCGGCCCATAAAATGGCAGACTACAGAAATATGGAAGCACTTGCCAATCACAGGGTCTGGCTACCCTTCCATTTTCTTCCGGGAAATGAGGGGAAACAAGCCGGGGAAAACCCGGGGCAGCAATTTGTTAAAAAAATAATCTGCACAAAGGACAGCCCGGTTGCCCGGGACATGTTAAAAGCCTGTATCAACGATCGGGACAAACCCTTTTCTCTGCACAGACTGGGCATCACCCTGCATGTCTATGCAGACACCTGGGCCCACAGGGACTTTGCCGGGGTAAACAATGACATAAATGACATCCGCAATCTTAGGGATGAGTCGGATACGGGTCTTGACAGTCAAGGTATGCTCGCCCGATTTTTCGGAAACCTATTTGATAAAACCGCAAGCAAGCTTGTTGGGAATGTCCTGCCCCTTGGACATGGAGCTGCCCTGTGTTTTCCCGACCTGCCCTATCTTGAATGGAGTTATGAAGATAGAAACGGGGTCATAAAAAAACGGGACAATACCAGTGATTTCATCGAAGCCGCTGATGCCCTGTGCCGGGCCATGCAAAGATACAGAGCTGGCGATGATAACGCCGTTGTAACCGGGCTGGACAATAATTACAAAGAAAAAATCAAAGGGTTGTTTAAAGAATTCACAGATGACGAAGGAGAGGATCGGCATTTTAGATGGGTGAAGGCCATCCGGGACGGTGAACTGCCCTTTGGTCCTGAGATGCTTGAATATCATCCAAAAGGGAAAAAATCCTGGAAACATCTGGCCCTGGGAACCACTAAAGATGTCAGTGCCTACCCCTGGGACAAATCCTTTTTGAACAGTGACTGGAAACGTTTCCATGATGCCCTTTTGGACCACAGGTTTACCCTTCTCCACGATATCCTGCCCAAGTACGGCATCTGTGCGGCTTGATAACAAGGATAATTTGACACCCCCTGCCCATTTTAGAAAACCCCGTTTTTTTCTATAAAAAAAGGAGGTACAAGTGAATTTTCCAAAAATTGGTGACCGTGTGGAGACACAACAGGCCCTTGAATTGTGCCGATATTTTAAACTGGCGTATCTTGTCTCCCGGATTAAAGCAGACAAAGAGGCCTATGCGAGCTGGATTTTTGACGGCTGTTCGTGCATCCACGATGAATTTTTGGGACTTCTAACCGGGTGCGACCATGGGGCCATCACCTATAAGTGCTGTCTTCCCCACGATCTCGGGTATGCCTATGGACAACCCGGCAACCGCATGGAGAGAAAACGGGTGGACATAAAATTCCAAAGCGATCTTATCACAAAGGCCCACATGAAAGAATGGATTGCCTCGGCCATTTTTGAAGGTATCCGGGTGGGAGGGGCTCAAGTATTCGGGCTGTCCTTTTCCTGGGCATATGCCAGAAAATAGCCCGGTTCAAATAAACAATTTGATCACCTGTTTCACACCCTGCACTTTTACCTTTGTGAAACAGGCGTGTCGAAAACCGCAAGAGGAGGTTCGCCATGTGTTTGATTTTAGGAAAAGCAAGAACATTTCCCCAGAAAAACGGAAAGGATGTCCAGCTCAGGGTTTATGGAGATGAGTTTTATGCCCGGTACGAAACAATGGATGGATATACTGTATTGTATGATACGGATAAAGAGCAATACTGCTTTGCCTCACTGACAAAAGGCATTTTGTTTTCAAGCGGAGCCCCCATTTATAAACCCGTGCCAAAAGGACTTGTGCGCCATCTCCAGGAAAACAAAAACGTGCGGAACCAAAAATTTGATGCAAGATACCAACTGATGCGCCCCAAAAAATCCCCCCCCCCGGGCGTGTCCGCCACCCTGGGACGAAACAATGGCCTGTTGCCCGGAACCCAGTTGAGCCAGGAATCCAAGGTAAGGGGGCTGACCATATTGATCAATTTTCAGGATGTCACCACCCAAATCAGCACAGCAGATGTGGAAGGATTGCTCAACGCAGACAATTTTACTGCCCATGGCAATTCCTGCTCGGTTAAACAATATTATAAACGCTTATCTTGCAATAAAATGGAATATACCAATACAGTGGTGGGACCTGTGACCCTGGAAAAAAACAGGACCCATTATATTAACACGCCTTGTATGCGAGAAGCCCTGGACCTTGCCATCAGGCAGTTTGGAGTAGACCTTAGGTTATTTGACTGCAAAAACAGAGGCGTGGTGGATGCCATCAATTTTCTCTATGCAGGAGAGACCCTTTATGAAGAATGGCTCTGGCCCCATAATTATTCCATGAGCTATTCCCATAACGGAATGAGAACGGATTTATATACCATCCAAAGCCTGGGCCGAAAACCCGTGGATATGAAAATTGGGACCTTTTGCCATGAAGCCGGTCATTTAATCTGCCGATTTCCAGATCTCTACGACTATGGCAGCCGGGACGGCGATTCCGACCCAAGCGCCGGCCTGGGATATTTCTGCCTCATGGCCAGCGGCAGCCATCTGAACCGAGGACGTTTTCCTGCACCGATATCCGGCTATCTTCGAAATCTGGCCGGCTGGGCCGACAATGAAATCCTCCTGAACAACCCGGGTCGCTTCCAGGCAAAACACGGAGAGTATGATACAATCCATAAATATTTTGTTGACAATAAGCCCAATGAATATTTCATCATTGAAAACCGGACCCGCATGGGGCTTGACACCCATTGCAAATCAAGCGGCCTGTCCATTTACCATTGCGACACCCTGGGGTCAAATGAATGGCAGGGGGGAACGGCGGATAAGCACTACCAATGCGCCCTGATCCAGGCGGACGGCGCCCGTAACCTTGAAAACAACCGGAACCAGGGTGATGAAAATGATCTGTTCAAAAAAAAGGAGGGTCTCGTCCTTTCCCGGGATACCATCCCCTCATCCCGGGCATGGGGAGGGATGGAGTCAGGACTCAAGATTTACAATATCACCGAACCCGGAGAAATCATTTTTTTTGAAACCGGCAACCCCCAAGAACCAGAAGGAAGCGGAGAGACCATCGTCAAGGAATCCAGACCCTCCATGCTGATCCCTGACCTTGACTCCAACGGCATAACAGATCAAATTTTATTTTCCAAACCAGGCGTCATTGAAAAAATCACCGTCAGTATCGATATTACCCACACCTATATCCAGGATTTAAGGGTGGAGATTGACCCCCCCTGGAACGAGAAGATCACCCTGGTTAACAAAGAAGGAGGAGATGCCAAGGATATCCTTGGCACCTACGACTCAGACGCAAAATTGGCCGCCTTAAAGGGCAAGACCTTTGCCGGCCCCTGGAAACTTCAGGTGAAGGATCTGGCCAAAAGGGATACCGGAAAACTCAATAAATGGAAAGTTGCGATTGATTATACCCATCAGGAAAACATCTTAAAAAAAGAAAAAATCCAAACCCTTGCCATTCCGGACATGGACCCCAGGGGAATCAATTCCATCATTTCCATACCAGAGACAGGAAAAATCACCCAGGCAATGATTTATATTGAATTGTCCCATTCTTACCATGGAGATCTTTCGGTAACGCTTACAGCGCCTTCAGGCAAATCCGTGACACTTATTTCCTTTAATACTCTGGGCACAGGCCAAGGTCTCGTATCAAAATCATTTTCCACAACCTCGGACCAGAGCCTCGCACCCCTTATCTCTGAAAACCTGCAAGGGGATTGGACACTGAATGTAACCGATAACTGGAAACAAGATAACGGCAGTTTAAAGAAATGGTCAATGGAACTTTGGGTTTGATGATGTCTCCTGATCGCTACCTGAAAGGACCAAAATCAAGGGTATAGCGTCTCATGATCTGCTGCTGGGCCTGGCGATTCATATGGCAAAACAACTTTTAGCTTGACCGCCAAAGTGTTGTTGGGTATATCTGCTCCTTATTCAACAACACTATAATTCATGGAAAAATAGCGTGGGCTTACAGACATTTATCAATTTTTATTTAAAACTTTTTTTTATTCTTACCCCGTTTTTTGTACTTTCTGCATTTCTCTCCCTTACCCGGGAGTTCCAGGATTTTGAAAAGAAACGGATCGCCATCAAGGTGACTGCTGCCGTGATGATCAGTTCGTTTATGATCTATCTATTTGGAAAATATATCTTTGATTTGTTCGGGATCACCCTGGACGCCTTTCGGATCGGTGCCGGAACCATCCTGTTCCTCTCTGCTCTGTCCATGATATCGGACAACAATGACACGGCAAGCCAGGTAAACAACCGCGATATTGCCGTCGTTCCCCTGGCACTGCCTATGACTGTGGGACCCGGTGTTATCGGCGTGCTTCTTGTCACCGGAGCCGAAGCCGGCTCCTTAATGGAAAAAATCACCATCGGAGCGGCTCTCTTTCTTGCCGTGGCGACCGTGGGAATACTCCTCTACCTTTCAACCAGTGTGAAACGTTTGATCGGTGAGCAAGGGTTGATAATTCTACCAAAGATCACAGGGCTATTTGTCTCGGCCATTGCAGCTCAGATCATCTTTACCGGGATTCAAAATTTTCTGAACCTCACCTAGGTCCATTAACCTTGCATATCAATTTTAAAAAATGCTCAATGGGAGGTTGGGGTTGATGATATCTCCTGATCACTATCTGAAAGGACCGGGGTCAAGGCCATAGCGTCTCATGATCTGCTGCAGGGCCTGGCGATCCATATGGCAAAGTTTTGCTGCCTGGGTGACGTTCCCCTGGGTCATGGAAAGCTTGGCCCCGATATAATCATGGTTAAATTCATAAAGAAGTTTTTCCTTTGCTTCCCGATAGGGCAAGGACGTCACGGGAATCCCCTCTTCCCCCATGAAATTAATCTTTTTATGGGGGGCCTCTTTTACCGGAATATCGGACAAGGAGATTGTATTTTCTTTTGAATAAAGGATTCCATGGATCAGAACATTTTCAAGTTCCCGGACATTCCCTATCCAGGGCTGCTTCATAAGAAGATCCAGCACCTCTCCGGATATGGTTTTAGGAGGTTTGTTCATTTTTTCACACTGCTTGGCCAAAAGGGCTTCGCACAAAATCGGGATGTCGGTGATGCGATCCCGCAATGGCGGAAGTTCAATGGAGATCACAGACAGGCGATAGAAAAAATCCTCCCGAAACTCTTTTTGCGCAATTTTTTCTTTCAGATTCTGGTTGGTGGAAGCAATGATCCTCACATCAACGGTCTCAGCCCGCGTGTCCCCCAGGGGCTTGATCTCTTTCTCCTGGATCACCCGTAGCAATTTCGTCTGGATAGAAGGGCCGATATCCCCGATCTCATCTAGAAAAATGGTGCCTTTGTCTGCGGCCTGGAATAACCCGGCCTTGTCCCGGTAGGCATTGGTAAAGGCCCCTTTTTTATACCCGAAAAGCTCGCTTTCCAGGATATGCTCGGGAATGGTGGGACAGTTCACCGGTATAAAAGATTTGTCTTTCCGGGGGCTCAGGCTGTGAATGGACCGGGCGGTCAGATCCTTGCCCGTGCCCGACTCCCCTGTAATCAAGACGGTGACATCACTGGCCGCCACAAGGGAAATCTTTTCGAATACCTTTTCCATGGCCTCGCTTTTTCCGATCAAGGGAAGGGCTTCCCTTTGACGTTCCTTTAAAAGCCGCTTGTTTTCATGGAGCAGTCGGCTCCGCTCCAGGGCCTTTTGAATTTTAAAAATGATCTCATCCTGCTCAAAGGGCTTGGAAATAAAATCATAGGCCCCTTTTTTAATGGCAAGAACTGCTGACTCAATATTACCAAAGGCCGAGAGCATGACCACGGTCAGGTCAGGGTATTTTTTTCTGGTGCGCTCCAACAGTTCAAACCCGTCCATACCGGGCATCTTAATATCACAAATCACCAGATCAAAGGATGCCTGTGCCAGTATGTTCAAGGCCATTTCCCCGGAAAATGCCATGGTGACCTTACAGGGAAGCTCAGGTTCAAGGGTCCGCTGCAACAGGCGGGTCATGTCCTTTTCATCATCCACCACCAAAATATTTGCCTTCATTGACATTTCTCCTGATTATTTCGGGTCTTTTTGCAGACCGCACCTCCATTATCTTGCTTTATACGGGGTCCATGGGTACCAGGGGAAGACTGATGGTAAAGGCTGCGCCCTTTGTTTCCCGGTTCCTTGCCGTGATATCCCCCCCGTGGCTGCGGATAATGCCGTATCCAACGGACAGCCCGAGGCCGGTTCCCTGGCCCACGGGTTTGGTGGTGAAGAAGGGATCAAATATCCGTGAAAAATATTTTTTCCGGATACCGGTTCCATTGTCCTTCACCGTAATGAGGATCTTATGGTCTGTGGTCTGTCGTGTCTCAATCTCAATCCTGCCTTTTTTCTCGACCGCATGGCAGGCATTGATGAGCAGATTGATGATCACCTGGGCCAATTCCTGTTCATTGCCGGAAATCACCAGAGGGGTCTTGCAAAAATGGTCCATACCAATTTCCACATTCCGAAAATCCGTGTGATTGGCCAAAAATTTAATAACCCCGTCAATGATCGTTGTCACATCCACCCGGCTCTTTTTTAAAGACCCTTTTCTGGAAAATGCGAGGAGATCCGAGACCACGGTTTTGCAGTTTTTCACATGCTTTTCAATGATTTTAAGATCCGCTTCAAACCCGGAATCTTCTTTTAACATGAGCTGGGTATATCCCAGGATAATGCCCAAAGGATTGTTGATCTCATGGGCAACGCCGGCGGACAATTCACCAAGGGCAGCCAATTTGTCGGCCTGGGCAATCTGCTGTTCCATCTGTTTTTTATCATTGATATTTTTAATGATAAAATGAAAGGTTTTGCCACAACCAAAGGCCCCATAATCCACGCCACCGGTCATCAAAACCCTGACCTGGGAAAAATTGGGCAGAAAAAAATCGGTTTCCTCATTGAGAATATATTCATCCACCTCCAGCAGGCCTTGGATTCTTTCCCATTCTAAATCCTTTGCCATAAAATCCTTCAGGCCCATTTTTTTCTCGAGCATTTCCCTTTTTTTATACCCGGTCAGGGTGACCCCGGCCTGGTTGATCTCGGCAATATTGAATCTTTCATCCGTGACCACAATGGTGTCCAGGGATTGCTCGAAAATTCTTCTGGCCTTGTGCTCAGAACTTGTCAGCATTTCCGTCCGGGCCACCACCTTATGTTCAAGGGTCTGATTCAGATCCATTAATTTTATATGGGTATCCTCAAGTTTTTTTCTGCTGGCGAGAATTTTTTCGTTAATATGCCAGCTTTGGTTAAAAAAAAGGGTGATCAGGCCCACCAGCATGAACGAGACCGTGTTCACACTACCCGAATAGGAAGTGATGGCATGCCAGGCATCTGCATTGGATGTAAGAATAAGAAATTGTCTTAAAATATGACCAAAGGATCTGGACACCGCAAAAATGGTAAACCCGGTACTGATCCACAGCAAATACAAAAAAACGGCATTGTCAGGGTCCATTCCCCTCAATACTTTTGCCTTGTAAAGGCACAACAACGCAATCACCACCATGGCCACGGAACCTGCGACATCAACCGCCAGTATGGGGATAAAAGAAACGATCATGGTCGATCCTTTTTTGTCATCATCTGTTGCTGTTTTGTGACCAGGTGGGAAAGTCCTTTGTAAAGAAAGAGCATTGCAGGGACACAGAGAAGATGGTCCAATTTTAAAAGATAGTACACCCCTGCCAAAAATGAGGAGCCATTCTGAACATTCACCCGGATCTGCCCCAAAGAAATATTTTCTATTGTCACCGCATAAATCTGATTATCCAGAAAATGAGCAGCCAGGGCATCCAGATTCCAAAGAATAAAAAAGAAGGCGGAATACTGGATCAGACGCCAGCCCCTTTGGGTATTTAACCCTTTTCCGGTAATGGTAAAAAGAAGGGCCACCATGGAGAAAAGAAAAAAAAGATGCCCTACCTGGTGGGTGATGATCCCTTCTGAACTGGCATGAAGCTGGGTGGCAGCTGCAGGAAAAGGCAATAAAAGCAAACCGGCTGTAACCAGGACCGGAATGATTTTTAAAAACAATGGCATCTTAAATCGAATCTTTTTTTGCATATCGGCCTTTAAACATCATTTTAAAGGCCAAAAACAAGACAACTGAAAAAAGCAGACAAATAAGAAACCAGAGCAGGGAGCTGACATTGACCTCATGGGGAGTGCCGACAAAAACAGAAAACACCCAGCGTTCTCCAAACCGGCTTAACAGGGTTTGGGGGGTATAAATTTTTGTGATATATACCACCATCAACAATATGGGAAGCACATTGGTGGCCAAATTTTTTAAAAAACCTTCAAAAAAATAATCGTAATAGGCCCGGTTTAACTGGGCCTGGTCGACATTTTTTGCCAGATTTTTTCCCTTTTCTTTGTCGGGATGCTTCAGGGCTTCTTCCCTTACCCCCTTCCAGTACTGAAAGTTTTTTTCAAGCGAGAGGTATCTTTGGGTCACGTACAATCGTGCAATGATTCTTGTAACCCCCACCACCAGCAGCGAAAGAACAAAGATAACCCCCACGGGTCCCAGCAGGGTCTCAAGGGGAGAAAGGGCGGTATCCAGCGACACCACTAAGGTGTTTAAAAAAGTTTCAATGACCGCCCACACCCTGTCCATAAAATCGTCCATAACACTTGTCCTTAAGATAAAACCCGTGGCTGATTCCGTCATTATAGAGATTCAGCACACGGGTTTCAAGGTTGATCTAATACCTAATACAATCTAAATCCAGATTTCAATCTTGAAAAACCGGAAGAACAAGAAGAACAAGGTGATTGCCAATACCACCTTCAAGGTCATTTCAGAAAACATTTTCTGGGCACGGCTGCCAAGCATACCGCCGGCAAACCCGCCGATGATAATGGAAATACCAAGGGTCATGTCAGGCAGATATCCGGCCATCAGGTATCCTATAAAAGAACCAATACTGGAAAAACAGGTTCCGATCAAAGATATGGGAACTGCCACATACATGGGAAGAGCTGCGATGGTGGTCATGGCAGGAACCAGAAGGAAGCCACCGCCAATACCAAAGGATCTGGATACGATACCAATAAAAACGCCGAGGAATGCAAAAAGCAATGGGTTGATCTGGAACTCTTCACCCCAGAATTTAAACCGGTAATCCATCAGGCCTGTTTTTATAGGTTCAATACTGCCCATTTGTGCCGACCTGCCCTCAGCCTTGGCTGCGGCAATCTCTTTATTGAACTTCTGGGTCATGGCTTTGATGTTTTTTCTTTTATCCATGGCTTTAGGTGTCATTTCCATCAGGGTCTTAATGCCCATGAGAAGCACCAGGATAGCCAGCCATTCCTGGTAGGCTTTCATGGGAAGAACGGCTGACACATATTTACCCAGCCAGATGGACCCGATAAAAATACCCACGCCAAAGGAAAGTCCCACAGGCCATGCAACCCGTTTTTCAACCATTGCATACCGCCAGAAAGATCCTAAAGGAGAAAACAGCGTCAGGGCTATATTGGAGGGCTTTAAAACATTGGCAGCATTGATACCCACAGGACCTGCCGTGTTAACAACCAATACCTGGAAAGCTGCCATGAGCATACCACCGGCAGCACCGATCATGGAGAAATAAGTTCCCACAAGAATCGCACCGATAACAACCCATAGGGGGTTCATATATCTATACCCCTTGGACATCCAGAATCCGTTTTTCTCTATTACATAATCCCCGATTTTTGCACCATTTTCATACACATCAAATTTAGTGTTGGGCGCAGTATGCCGAAAGGATTTAAAAGAAACCGTATACTCGCCCGTGGCTTTATCAAATTTTACAGATGTGCCCTTATCCCAGTAATTGCCGCTGGATTGGTCTGTGATGACAGATCTTGAAAAAATATCTATCTTCCCTTTTTTGCTGCCCTCTTTGGTAATGGTATTAATACCATAACCCGTTTCATTGGCATACCTCAAAAAATTCCATTGTTCGTCTGATTTAATGGGTCCCATCATGGCACGAGCAGTTGCATCCACATCGCTTAATTTCTTTTTCAGGTAAAACATGGTGGTGCTGTAAATTCCCTGCCCTTTTTTGAGAAGAACGGAGGGACCGCCAAATCTTTTCTTGTCTACCTTACCAAATTTTTCAGGTACATTGGTGATCAGATAATAAAGGGGCGGAATCTTTGTATCTAGCCCAAACCCGGCTTTTTTAGCATCTTTTTTAAATCGTTTAACTTCATGGGCACCTTTGGTGTCGTTGGGTGCAAACATTTCCTGCTGGGCAATGGAAATATACAGATCCGATCCCGGCTCAATCTGTCCCTTGATTTCAACCACATCCCCTGCCTTATAGGCATCAGACGAAATACTGCCGCTGCCGGCAAAAGCACTGGCTGCTGAAAACAGCAAAACCAGGAACAATGCCATAAATAGAGTAAACCGTTTTTTCATCTTTTTCTCCTTAAAAATTCTATAAATTAAAATATCTGACAGCCAACCGGGCTCCCAGAACACTTGAAATGCCTGATAAAAGGATATAGACAACCAGGTCATATCCTGTGGGACTAAATCCGCTTTTTATATAGGTTTCAATCAATTTTACGGCCACGAACACGGCAGCCCCTTCACCTGCGCCCATGACAAAGGTAAACACCCCATAATTTGAAATCCGGGTCCTAAGACTCTCCACCAGCCCATATCCTAAAACCAGGCCGTTAAAACCAAGAATGGCCGGCATGAGAGATAAAATTTTTTCAATGGATAAAAAGGTTGAAAAGAAAAAGGTCAGGACCAGGGAACCGCCAACGCCGATAAAAACAGATTTTAATACGGCCAGGGTCATTTTCTTAAATGCTCCCTTTCCGTTGAGGCTCTGTTTGACATGAGCTTAATGCAGGAAGAACAAAGGTGATGGTGTTCCTTTGTATCCGGATGGTTAAGGGTACTTTCGGCCACATGTTTGAGAAAATTTGTGGTGGCATACATTTTACCGCACCCCTCACACCATTCAAGGGGAAGCTGGCCGATGATCTGTCCTTTTATGGAAATGGTTCTGACACTGTCCTGGTCATTTATTTTGATCGTATTGGTCGGACACAGGTTGGCACAGGTGCCGCACCCGATGCAGTCTCCTTCCCCGGCCGCAACAAAGCTTCCCTCGGGGGTTTTTACCATTTTCAGGGCCCGGGCCTTTACAATTTCATTGCAGACCCGGATACAAAGTCGGCACCGGATACACCCGTTCGGGGGGGGGGTGACCGCCACGCCAAACTCCTTTGCAAGATTTCTGATCCGGGTTGATTCCGGTGCCATTTGCAACAATGTGTTAAAGGCTTTTTCCCGGTGGGCACTGACAAGCGCAGATTCTGTCTTTATTTCAAGGTTCTCTTTGGCTTTAAGGATGCAAGAAAGCATCACCACCTGCCTGCCGGAAGGCGATTTCACTTCAACACCGCAAAGTTTACACGAACCCGATGGTTTCAAGGCAGGGTGGAAACATAAATGGGGAATTTTAATTTTGTTTTCCCTGGCCGCACCCAGAATGGTCTGGCCTTCTTTTGCGACAAGCGTTCGGCCGTTAATAATAATCTCAATCATGGGCTGCATCCTGGAGGTCCAAAATATAATCTTTAAGATAATGAAGCTCCTGGGTCAGGGCTCCCACATGGGTTTTAACGAGATCTTCAAGGCAAAGCATGCCCATAATTTGTCCTTTGTCCACCACGGGCAAATGTCGGATTGTGGCCTTCATCATCATTCCCATGGCATCATCAATGGTGTCGCAGGGTTCGGCCACAATCAATTTTGCGGTCATCACCTCTTTGACAAAAATGGTATTGATCTGCCTGCCTGGGAAAAGCAGATGACACCGAACCAGGTCCCGCTCGGTAAAAATACCCAGGGAAATATCCTTGCCCGTCACCACCAGGCCAGACACCTTATGGCCCAGCATCAGTTGTAGGGCCTGCTCAACCGTCTGATCCCCTTCCAGGGTATGAAAAGACCCGCTGCACGTTTCTAAAAGATCTTTTACCTTCATGATATCTTTATTCCTCTGATAAAATTAACCAAATATAGAATTTGCCAATGGGGGTTAGTTAACCCCTCATTTTAAACAATTTGTTTCAAACAACCAGTTTCAAACAATCTTGGGGAAGCCGATGGGTCCCTCTGCCCTGGAGGCTGACCTCAATCAGGGCATCGGGATCATTGATAACCGTATCCGGATCTGTTACAAACCCGTGGCATCCGACAAAATCATCCATATAGGGTTCCCAGGCTTCATCCGTTGATTTCCTGCACACTTCTATTTTATCGCCTCTATGGAATTGCATGGCATTTTCCTTTATGTTTTCTCCCGCATTTATTTCGGACAAACCGGCGGTGTAATATCATTAATTTTTGCACCCAGTTTGCGTTGACAGTCATTGCAAAGCAGCCGTTTTTCGGTCACCCGGGTGACGTCCCCTGTTTTATTGGCAATGAACTGCAGATACTCAGAGGAAGGCAGAACTGCATTACAGCCGTCACAATACTGGATGGCCTGGCTGTTTAATATGGTCCCGCAAAGTTTCAACCGCCGCTGCCCGTCTTTTTCTTCGATCACAAGGGCCTTGTTTTCACAATTTGCCGCACAGGCCCCGCAGATGATACAATTTTCTGCAGTGGCCCGAAAATCGGTTTGGGTGGGGGTATCAAAATCCATATACCCCAATTTCAAGGCATCAATTCCCATCTTGTCCCGGCAAATCTCCACACATTTGCCACACCGCCTGCAGATATCACAGCGCAGACAACGGGCTGCCTCCTGACGGACACTTTGTTCGTCATACCCCAATTCCACCTGTTGAAAGGTGGTTCTTCTCCGGTCCAGATTCAACATGGGCATCCTGGGGGCCTTGAGGGTCATTTTTTGGCTGGCCGTCATTTCAAGGGGAGGCACAATGGTATGCCGAACTGGAATTCTGGGCATTCTGGGCTGGGGAAGATTATTGAGATACCGATCAATGGCGTCGGCTGCCCGTTTTCCGCCGCCAATGGCTTCTATCACCGTAGCAGGCCCTGAAACCGCATCTCCAGCGGCAAATACCCCTGGCATGGTGGTTTCCATGCTGGCATGGTTCACCTCAATGGTTCCCCTCCTTGTCCAGGTCATCTGGTCAAAGGCTTCCATCCCTCGGTCATCCACATACTGGCCAATGGCCGAGATCACGCAATCGGCCTGGAGGGTGAACTCCTGCCCCTCAATGGGAACCGGGGCCAGTCGGTCCGAGTCTTTTTTCTTGACCAATTGGGCTTTAATGCAGTCAAGACCTGTGATGACCTGATTCTCGCCCGTAATTTTTGTGGGAATGGTTAAAAAGGCAAATTCAATCCCTTCTTCTTCAGCCTGTTCCACTTCATCAATGTCTGCGGGCATCTGGTTCCGGGATCGTCTATAGGCAATGGTCACCCGTTGGGCCCCCAATCTCAAGCTTGTCCTTGCGGCATCCAGGGCCACATTGCCGCCGCCGATCACCACCACCTGCCTACCCGGAGCATGATGATCCCCCAGGGCCACATCCTTTAAAAACCCCACTGCCTCCAAAACCTTTGGAAACTGCTTTTCACCCTCTATCCCCAGATCCCAGGCCTTGTGGGCACCAATGGCAATGAAAAAAGCGTCAAACCCCTCTCGTTTCAAAGCTTCAAGGGTTACGTCCTTTCCAAACCGGGTATTATAGAAAAATTGTACTCCCAGCTCTTCGATCATGGCAACTTCCCGGTCAATGACTTCCCTGGGCAGGCGGTAGCGGGGAATCCCCACCATGAGCATCCCGCCTGAAACGGGAAGGGCTTCAATGACCCTCACCTCATATCCCATGAGGGCCAGATAATAGGCCGCAGATATTCCGCCGGGTCCTGCCCCCACAACGCAGATCTTTTTACCGTTGGATTCCTTTGCTTTCGGATTGACATAGGTCCTGTCGGACAGGGCCCTTTCCGCAGCAAAGGCCTTTAAAAACTTAATGGAAATAGGGGTATCAATCCTTGCGCGAACACACATCATTTCACAAGGCCTTGTACAGATAAGTCCACAAACCCAGGGCAGCGGATTGTCCCGGCGAATCACTTCAATAGCCTGGGCATCCTTGCCCTGGGCAATCAAGGCCAGATAGGTCGGGATATCAATCCCGGCCGGACATGCCATCTGGCAGGGGGAAGGTGCCAGTTTACCACAATCATGGGAGGGACAGTTCCTGGACTCAATATGGCTTAGGAACACTTCCCTGTGAACATCTAAAATCCCTTTAAGGGTCTTGCCCATTTCCTGATTGGGCAAAGGGCTTGCATCATAATTATAGGCTTCCACAAGAGATTCAATGGCAGAAAGGTGATCAAAACCGGCAGCGCCCTCTGCAATCTCTTCCATTAACAGCAAAATCTGTTCAGAGATTCTTCTTCCCCTGGGATCTGATAAATTTCCAGAATTGATTTGATCGGAAAGATAGAGTATGGTTTTTCGAACCGGACAGGTTTTTTCTGCCATTTTCACTCCTTAACGCCTAGGAATTACTATTTTCAAAGGATGCCATTGCTGCTGCATGACGCTTCCGCCGAATCAGGGTTGTGTCTTCCACAGTCCCAAAATCAAGACAGCCGGTGGTGCAGGTGCTGACACAGGCAGGTTTCAGGCCCGCATCAAGTCTGTCCATGCAATAATCGCATTTTTCAACTTTTCCCGTATTTGGATTCCACTGGGGAGCCCCCCAGGGACAGGCAGAAACACATGTTTTACACCCCACACACAACTCTTTATTAATGAAAACAATACCGTCCTTAGCCCTCTTTTGCATGGCACCGGTGGGACAGGCAGAGACACACCATGGATTTTCACAATGGAAACAGGACATGAAAATAAAGGATATTTTCGGTAAATCTCCTATAAGCTTGGGTCCCACCTGAATCACCTGGCAGGGCTTTGGACCCGGGGGAAGATTTTTGTTGGATTTACACGAAATTTCACAGGTATGACATCCAATACATTTTTTTGTGTCTTGGAACAGATAATATTTACTCATTCAAAACCTCCGGATTTATATATAATTGGGGACAAGGTTTGCAGTGTTGTTATCAAAATATATGTTTAGTTGTTGTATATTAATGGAACCCATTGTTTCCCCCCTAACCTGACTTTCCAAAGGGACAGGCGGGGAATCTGCAGGGAGTGCAATTTTGGCACAACCCCCCATGACATAATTTTGCAAGATCTCTTTTCCCGGGTTTTTCACCCGCCATAAGCCTAGGCAAAATAAGGTCAAAGATGGTGGTTTCATGGTAAAGGCCACAGGCTGGAAGACCCATTACAGCAGCACTTTCACTATACCCCAGAAGAAACATGGCTCCGGGAAGCACAGCTGCCGAATAATGGACCCGGTCAAACCCGGCCGCTTCAATCCCGGCCTTTGTCACATCATCGGGGTCAACGGACATCCCGCCGGTGGTGATAATAAGGTCGGTTTCTTTTTTCTGATATTCCCTGATCTGATGGGCGATCATTTGTTTGTCATCGGGCAGAATAACCGTCTCTTCCAGGGTTGCACCAAGGGCTGTGACCTTTCGTTCCACAATAGCCTGGAACCGATCCTGAATAAGACCGTTGTAAACCTCATTGCCCGTTATGATCAATCGAATCTTTAAGGGGTTAAACATTTTTATGGAAAATATGGGATAGGCTTGCCTGGCAATGTCCACAGCCCTTTCCAGTGCCTGTCGTTCAATGACAAGAGGGATTGCCCGGGTTGCCGCAATACCCTTGTTTTTATTGACGCAGGTATTGTTATGGGCACTGGCAGCCATGACATCATCAATCATGTTAAACTCAACAAGGGCATCCACATTGACCTTCAAAAGACCGGGATAGGCGGCTTTTAATTCAAGCTTGCCCTCCCCGGGACTGCCGGAAAAAATAACCCCCGGCCCTGAAAGTGCTGCGGCAAGTTCGTTCACCGCATCATTTTCATGGACTTGATTTTCATTCAAATCAAGGACATAAAGATTATTTTTACCCATGCGCATCAACCGACAAAGATCCTCTGATTTCACCTGGTGCCCTTTTTGGAAAACAGGCCCCTTGGATTTACCGGGTATAATCTCTGTCATGTCATGGGCAAGGGTCATGCCCACGGCCTGGTCTAGGGGTATTATTTTAAACGGCTGTTGCGCTGATTTCTCGCACATGGCATCCTCTTTTTTGGGTAACCGCTTGGTGATAACTGCCAAATGCACAGGCTCTACAAACCCGTTTTTTTTTACTTAGCAATCTTTGACACCCTCACAAAATGCTCCTGGTAGGCAATGGCGCCTCCGGCCTGGTCCCAGACTTCCATACCGCCTGACATGAAGTTTTGATCAGCCAACCCCTTACCATAGGCACGGCTCTCGGGTTTCAACCGATGACCAAACCCATGGATGACAAATACCGCATCCTCGTGGATGACATCGGTGACATTGGCTAAAATAGTTTCGGTATACCCGTTTTGGCTGACCGCCACACGTTCTCCGTGGGAAATCCCCAATTTTTGCGCTTCCTTGGTATTGATCCAGAGAACATTTTCAGACATCTGCTCGGCCAGCATGGGGTTGTTCGCCGTATGACCCTGGGTGTGCAGGGCGCAGCGACCAAAGGTAAGCCTGAACTCTCCTTGTTTGGGTTTTTTGGGGGACTCATAGGGTTTGAGAGAAGCAATGCCGTTCTCTTCCAGTTTTTTGGAGATAATTTCAATTTTTCCGCTGGGCGTTTTAAATTTATAGGAATCAAACGCCTTATAGATAGGCTTGTCTGCCAGGGAAACCATTCCTTTTGCATCAAAGTCCTCAATACAAACCCCTGTGCCTTCAAGCTGAAAGTTCCAGACATCCTCCCGGGTTTCAAAGGCCAGTTCCGGCAGGCCCATGCGTTTGGCCAGACCACTGACAATTTCCCAGTCGGATTTGCTGTCATAGCAGGGTTCAACGGCCCTGTGGCGAACAAAAAACTGGGGTTTCAGGGCGTTCTTGGTGGCGACAATACTTTCCCGTTCCAAATAGGTGGAAAGCGGAAGCACCACATCGGAATACCATGCCGTATCAGACCAACTAAAGGTCACAGAAACCAGAAGATCCAGTTTTTCCCACATTTTTTTCAACCGTTCCGGCTCAGGATATCCCATGAGGGGATCATGACGGTAGGCAACATAGGCTTTAATCTGATAGGGATCATCTGTTTCCATTGCCTGATACAGCAAATGGGCCAACCCCGGGCCCTCTTCAAAATGCTTATACTTCCAGCCAACCCCGTCGGCACGCTTTTCTTCGGGTTTGGGATAAAGATCCATGAAGGACTTGAGTCCCGCACGGCCGACATCCCCTGGTTTGCTGACAAAGGGAAGCCCGCCCTTGGCACCATAGGAACCCATCAGGGCGTTGATGATGTAGATGGTACGACAAACATAAAAAGAATCTGTGTATCTGGCGGCCATCCATCCCGGATGCCAGATCACCGAAGGTGCGGCGGCTGCAAGCGCCTTGACAAACCGACGCAATTGACCCGCCGAAATCCCGGTTTCTGTTTCAGCCCATTCCGGGGTATACGGGGCCACAAACTGCTCAAGCTCTCTTACCCCGTCAATATAGCGATCTTTGAAAGGCTGGTCATAGAGGCGCTTGTTGAGTATCTCATGGATGACAGCCAGGTTGAAGGCATAATCGGTTCCCGGGCGAATTTTTAAAAAGGTATTGGCCTTTGAAGCAGATACATTGGCACGGATATCAATAACGGTCAACTGACAGCCGTCTTCCATGGCATCCATTAGATTGTTGACCTCCTGGACATTGACCGCCTCAAAAATATTTCGCAGCTGAAGGACGACATGCTTGGCATTCTTAAAATCATAAGCAACGGCTTTTCGTCCCATCCCGGTAAGGGACAGGGCCGCATGCTGAACATTTCTGGCGCAGGAAGAGTCATGATTATTATAATTGGGGGTTCCAATTCCCCGAAGGAATGCCCGGTGAAGATCCCTAAATGGCCCGCCCCGATCCGTAAACGCAATGGCTTTTGCACCATATTTTTCTTTGACCTGGCCCAATTTGTCCGCCATATAATCAAAGGCCTCATCCCAGGATGCCTTCCGCCACTTCCCTTCACCCCGCTCACCCTCACGGATCAACGGCGTCTGGGGTCGTTCATTATCATTGACCAAGGCGATTCCTGCTGCACCCCGGGGACAAACAGCCCCCTTCATGGCAGGCACATGGGGATTCCCTTCAATAAAGGATACCTGGCCATTTTCAACCTGCACTTTGATGGGACAACGTACAGTGCACATGCCACAAACGCTGTAGACAGAACTCTTTGCCATATTTTTTCTCCTCTTAGTGGAACCATTTAAAAAAGTCAGCTCAAACAAAAAAACATATATATCAACAGGTTATCGCCCGAACTATTTTTTCTCAAAATCTTAGCTTTTATTGTTTTGCGATAACCATGCCATTAAGGACGAAGGGAGGAACTATTGAGTTCTATTTTAGCAGAATATTTTATAATTTCAAGTTGTTATCTTTTGAAAATAATTTCTCAAATAACCCTTTCCAAAAGGATAACCAAATCCCCATATGATTTTCCAGGGAGGAGACCCATTTGAATCCCATGACCCAAAGTCCCTTGGTTTAAAAGGGATAAGAAATTATCCCCAGGTTATTGCCATAAAATCCATGCGCAATAAAAAAATAGCGACGCATTTTTTTTATTGCACGCCCAATAAACCCGCGTCAAAATAGAGGAGATTCAAGCAATCCCTGCTGCCTGACGTTTACAGTGGGGACAATCCTGCTTATTCCAGCAGCCAGGATTCATGATTGTAAATGGTAAGCAGCACAGGGTAGAGGATGGTGTTGATCTCTCGTTTATCTGTTTCCAGCAGCCCCTTGCCAAAAGCTAACTCACTTTTGAACAGTTCCGGGGTTAAAAATCGGGTCTTAACGGAAAATTCAATGGTTTTGATCCGGTCCATGATTTTGTTCTTTTGGACCCCGGGGTGCCAGGCCAGGTGCCAGCCCCAATCGCCAAAGCTGGGCACATTTTCATGGAAGGGAAGAATGGTGAAGCCAGCGTTTTCAATGGTTCGGCCGATGCACAAAAAACTTTCCTTTGCCAGGTAGGGGGAGGTGGACTGGACCACCATAAGTCCGTTTTGGGACAAATGCTGTTTTATCTTTTTATAAAATTCCCGGGAATAGAGCTTGGTAAGCTCCGGGGTGGAAGGATCGGGCATGTCCACGATGATGATATCCCAAAATCCCGGGATTTGTTCCAAAAACTTGTCTGCATCAATATTCATAACCTTTACATCGGCCAGGTGCCGACTGGAACCGGTCTGGGTACCAAATGTTTGACCAAATGTTTGATCTGGTGCCTGGCCAGGGATTGCCGGGTCTGATGGGATGGGAGAAGGGCGTCGGTTTTCGGTTGTGTTCATATAAAGCTGCCGGTCCGGGCCCGGGGTTACGCCGGTTGCCGGTAAAATCGTATTCCTGGCATTTTTAAAGGCATTCTGATTAATCCGGACCAAAAGAGGATGGGTGGTGGCAAGGGTTGTCATGGCCGGATCCAGATCCACCAGCATGACTTCTTTGACCTCTTCGTATTTTAGAACTTCCCGCAGGGCGCAACCGTCTCCGCCTCCCAGAATGAGGACCCTACCTTTTACCTTGGCCAGGGCCATGATCGGGTGAACCAGGGGTTCGTGGTATCGGACTTCGTCGGTGCTACATAATTGGAGGTTGCCGTTTAAAAAAAGACGGATTTCATCAAAGGGCTTGTAGTGGGTGATGACAATGTGCTGGTATTGGCTGGCCCGGCTATAGACAATGGGATCATCGTAGAGGGGTTGTTCTATTTTGACCTGCCAGTCCCGGTTGTTCAAATATCCGTACACAAGGGTGAACAAAGTGAGCCCCATGATAAGGGAAAGGACAACACTCCTGGGGATAAGTTTTTTTTGGGTAAAATAGACAAAGGTGACCAGGGCCAGGAAAAAATTCATACCAGCTGTTAAAAAAGCGGCCTCGGTAATGGGGGTATACCGCAGGAGCACAAATACATATATCAAAGATCCGATGAGGCTGCCGATGTAGTCGGCGGACAAAATATTTCCCAAATTTGTAGACAGCTCACTGCTATAGTCGTTATTGATCCGGATAATCACCGGGATTTCAAGACCGATCAGGATGCCGATGAGACTGACAAAAAAGTAGAGGACCAGGCTGTAATGGGCTGTATATCCATAGGACAGATAGGTGAGGGTGGGGGAAAACCCACCGGAAAGCGCCAGGGCAATCTCAATGCCGATAAAGGCATAAATCAGATAGGGTTTTTTAATCCTGGCCTGGATCAGGCTGCCAAATCCCATCCAGAACATCATGAGTCCGATGACCATGGCCCATTGCTCAAAGGCGTTGCCAAGGATCATGGAGGCAAGGCTTGCCTGGATATACTCAAGGATGATGCCGCAGGCCCCGCTGGCAAACATGCAGGCGCAGAGCAACAGCGAGGCAAAATTAAAACTTTTTTGTTCTGGTTCCATGGACTTGCTTGTCATCGTTCTTCAAGCGCCGCTACATGGAAAAGGCAATGATCACGGCAACCGCTGCAATGGCACTTTCCACCACGATGAGGGCCGCCACATTCTGGTCCTCTTTTATTTCTATGGCCAGGGAAGTGGTGGGCAACAAAATCCGATCAAGAACGCTTCTGAATATCAAGAGCATGACCATGCCGTAGGCTGTGTAAATTGCAAAACCGGCCAGATCATTTCCCCATCCGGTAAAGGGGCCGGAGATGCTTCCCATGAGGATGATGCCAAGGGCAATGAGAATTCCCCCCAGGCCGATGCCGGCTGCCAGATTATTTTGTTTGATCTCTTGCCTGACATTAAAGGGGGTGATCAGTTCATAGACGAACCCAAATGCCAGCAGGGCTATCTGCCCCAGGATAAAAAAGAGGACCGCGCTGACAAGGGATTGGAAAAAGGTTCCGCCCCCGCCGGCGAGGCTCCCCTTGAGGATAAATCCCGTGGCAATGTACATACTGGCTTCCACCACGCCCAGGGCTGTATTCCCCGTTATCTTTCGTCCGTCAGCCAGGGTGAATTCCTTGACGCATTCAAGATCATTGTTCAGGTGGCCCATCATGACAAAATCATTTATGAACCGGGAGGTGAAAAGAAATCCTGTAATAATAAGTCCGTCCACAACGAGCTGAATCAGGTCCAGAAAAAAGCCCCCCGAGGTTCCCGAAAGAGCTCCTGAAAGGGCAATGGAAATGCCGAGATAAAGTCCTGCCCGCCGCAGACCCACGGCCAGGTTGCCGTCATCGATATGGCGGTCATCATCAAAATCCCGGGTTCTCCAGTCATCCACCTGTTTGACCAGCCAAATAAAGAAAATGCAGGTAATAGCATAGATAAATCCCTGTCCGATACCTGCGAGAATTGGTCCGATATTCATGTGTAATCTCCTTAAAGTTATTTGCCCTTGGCTTTGGGTCCGCCACCGCGAAGTTTAGCACCTCCGCCTCGGACAGATGCGGACTGGGATTTCAAACCGCCTGTTTTTGAAAAATTGCTGCTCTGGTATTTGGGGGATTGTTTTACAAAGTTGCCCCGGGTGCCATATCTTTGGTTTCCGTTTTGGGTTTTCCCAAAATAGGGCTGCTGGTTCCGGTAGCCATTGTTCCAGCTATTCCACCCCCCATAACCAAAAGAGGAGGAGGGGAAAAAGAAAAGATGGGAGAATAAAGCATACTTACCGTACCAGGACCAGAAACTGTTCCCCGTGTTATCTTTTTTCCACTCACCATACTTGTCATTGCCCACATAGGCCATACCCGGCGGGGTGGCCTGGGTAATGCGATCCTGTTCAAATACCCCATAGGGTTTTGACAGGATCGCCATGCCAAGAAATTCCAGGTTTTGTTCATAAAATGAAGGATCCACCTTGACCCAATCTGTTTCACTTGTCTCTCCGTTTTCTTCCTTTAAATACTTGTGATAATAGAAAGCTTTGTCATTTTCAATCCAGAAGGAGGCGGCGTTGTGATTTCGTGCAGGCCATTGCTCCGTAGGGTTGATATTCAACTGCTTCCAGGTGTTGCCGATCTTGTTGGAAAAGCTGATTCCACCGAATCCCGGAGACAGGGAGGCAATGATTTCCTGGTCATTTTCAACCAAAGCATCATATACCGATGGGGTTACCTTGCGCTGAAAAGTGGCAAATTTGGGAGCATAATAATCGGAGTTTTCGTCCCAGGATTCCCTCTTTATGATGACATAGAAATCAGTCTTCATATCCTGGAGAACCTTTGTATAGCTCGCATAAAGCTGGTCCAGCTCCCGCTCAAAAACCGCCCGGGTTTGTTCAAGGGTTTTAAAGTCCTGGGTGAGGGCATCGGCAGTGTCGATGAAAGAGGCAAAGTCGGGTTCTCCCTTGGATCTGTAAGCGGCATACTCTTTATCCATGACGGTCAGGCGATTTTTTGTGTCCTGTCGGATCTTTAGAAAAGGGGCAAACCGGGCATCAATAGCGCCCACAGAATCAGGGAACTTGTCCCGGGCCGCGGCAACGGATCCTTGTTCCAGACCCGTTACCCGGGTGGTTATTTTTTTGCCAATGGATTTAGCTTTTGCCTGGATATCATCGGTATTGTCCATGGCCTCCCTGATTCTCAGGAATCGGTTGATGGGGACCTTGGCCTGCTGCCTGGCCTCCTGGATAACCTTGTTGATCCGGTTTGTCTGGGTCAAAACCTTTGGAGCAGATTCGGGTTTGTTTTTTTTCACCAGGGGGATCAGTTCGTTTTTGTTGAGGTCACTTGCCCGGGCGAGTTCCTGGTTTGCTCGGGTAAACAGCTGGTCCCAGTCTTCTTTTTGAGCATAGACGGCAACGGGTTTAAATTTTGCTGATTTTTTAAGGCTTACAAATTGTTTGTGGGTTTGTTTGATATCCTTTTGGGCCGATTCAATGGCATCGGGAACGGCCTTGGCTTTTTTTTTAACATCATCGGGAAGGCCCTTGCCGCAGCCGGCCAGAACCAGCAACATAAGGGCCAATAGCATCAAAATCAGGCGTATACCGTTTTTTTGACCCAAGGCCCCAGGCGCAGGAAAAATATATTTGGTTATTTTATAAGAGCTCATCTCCTGGGGCTCCTTTGCTCATGATGGTTATCTGGTCAGGCACCACAGATTTTGAAAGATATATTTTGTATTCATCCCGGCCGGAGTCGGTCCATTCTTCAATGGTTAAAGAGAGACTGCCCTCCTCATTTTCAAATTCATATATATAGACCTTTTCCTCTTTTCCGTCCCTAAGGTAAAGAGCGGCCCAGTCATCTTCATACCAAAACTTTTGTCCGGCATAGACAATGGCATCCTTATCCTCGGCAATCTGGTCCAGATCATCTTCATCCACGGATTTACCCTCTTCATCTTTGATATATTTGAAGCTGGTCTGTTCCAGGGTGATGGATATTTCCAACTCATCATCCACTTCCCATTCAAAGTGACCTGCATGACCTGTTTCCAGGCAGAGGCAGGTGAGCTCCGTGATAAAATAATCCTTGCGGGTGGCAAAATCCTCGGACATTTCCTGGTATCTGTTTTTTTCCTTCACATAATAGGTGTCACCAAAACAGGTAAAAAAGCTGCCTTTGTCCGCATCCATAAGGGTGAGGGACGCCTGGGCCGATTCTGGGATCAATCGGCTTTTATCAAGGGTACGGACGAGGGAAAACCGCTGATCAAATGATTTTTTAACGGCAGTATCAATCATGGGGTGCCTCCTTTTATTAGTCTTGGCGCCTGGCGGTCAAAGAATCGGTTCTTGCCCTGAACCGTTCATTCATCTTGCCCAGGGCCGTGGAGCTCTGGGAAGCGATGTTGATGGTTTCCTTGGAGATCTGGGCATAGGTTTCAAAAGCCTCTTCATAACTGTTACAGGCCTCTTCCAGGGCCTCAATATTCACGGTCATGCTTTGGCTCATCTGGGCGCCCTTGATGGCGGCATTGCCAATGACCTTTGCTGTGTCCTTCATGGTTTCTGCAGCAGCCTTTTGTACCATATCCAGGTGCTTGAGCGTCTCCATCTGCTGTTCTGCCGCCACCCGGACGGCCAGGGCATTTTTCACGGCAGTGGACAGAATCATGTCGGTCCTCTGGACCAGTCGCCTTACCAAATGGGAGTTTCTGACCATCATCTCTCCGCCAAACCGGGTCTGGAGGTTGGAGTTGTCAATGGTCTGGAGATCCACAACCGCCATGGCAAGGTCCGAGGTCAGGGTGGTCAGGGCTTCCTTGATTCGTGAATCTTCCACTGTTTCCATGTGGGCCACAAGTTTTTGCCAGATAATCTGGCCAAGGTATATTTTTTCCTGGAGCCGGGGTTGGATCTCTTTTAGGGAGTCGCAAATGGTAGAAAGCTCCGACGCATCAAAGGCCACCTGATCGGCCTCGTTGCGCAAATGGGTCCGGATGCCGTCAATGGTGGAGTTGACGGTTTCACGGCGTTCGGCAATCACCTTTAGGATCTCATCTCCCTTGGGCATGCGGTTCACGGTTTTGGTGAACAGGCCCAGCATTTTTTTGGGAAAGGGCAGTTCCTGTCTTCCCACCACTGTGGGATTGACCTTGTCCAGTTCGGTTTTAATGGCAAGAATATTTTTCCCCACGGGGGAAGAATCATCCGTGGCAACACTTTTAAGTACAGCACCCATTTTCCGGTCATAAAGGGTGACCTGAGCCTGGGTTTGATCCATGATTTCCTGGCCCAGAGCAAAGACAAAATTGCCCAGCTGCCAGTCCCCTGGTTCTGCTTTTACCTTTTCTAAAAATGAATTGGCCTCTGATTCCAGGGCCTGGATATCTTCCACTGCCAGGTGTTTTGGCTGGATAGCTTCCAGGTTGGAGGGGGATTGTACAGGCGTCAGTGCTCCCTGGCCTGAAATTTCAGTCACATCTGCAAGAATCGGGGCTTTGGCTTGAATGGCCACACTTTTTAGGTCTTGGGATATATCGGTCATGGGTTCCTCCTTAAGAGAAAAAATAGGGGTCAGCCCCACTTTCTAAGAATGGGTTAAGAAAATTTTCCCGCAAGAAAATGCGCCATGGTTTTAAACTCAGCGGTTTCATTGCTTTCAATAATATCACGGGATCTATGGGTAACATCCTGGAGGCTTTGGATGGTTGTCTTAAAATTGTCCAGCTGTTTTTGCCGGCTGTCCCCGGACAGATCAAGAAATTCCTTTACGGCTTTGTGCAGATGGGACAGGCCGATTTTCTTGATCTCATAGGTCAGAGATTCTCCGGGGTATCGCTCCATCATGGCGGGAATGATGGTTTTAAGGTCATCAATTATTTCTTCAATTTTGAGGATCATCTCTTCGGAAAAATCCATATCTTTTCGGATCATCAGGTTTAGTTTGAGCAATACATTCAGGATCTCTTTAAATTCTTCTTCGGGGGATGTTGATGGTACAGGGGAAGCCACAGGGGCTTCAGGAACCTTTATACCAGCGGCTCTGAGCTTTTTCATGACCAGGCCAAAGGTGATGACGGCAGCCAGAAAAAGGGTTACCGCAATAATCATTGTCATCTGGTTTACTCCTTTGTATTCGGGGTAAGTATTATACCAATCTAGGGCAAAATAATGCAGATCCTTAAATTTACAAGGCTAAAAAAATGTTAAAACCTGTAACAGATTAGACACAGAAAACCAGAAAAATCAAGTTTTCCTGCCAGAGGGGACAGGGGGATCATCTGCATATCTAGTTTGTATTCTTTTACCTTAGATGTTATCTTTAAGACAAACAAGAACGCCCATAAGCGATCATGGATAATGCTGATTAAAAATTTTTTCAGATACTGGACATACC
Source organism: Desulfobacteraceae bacterium (assembly GCA_016743945.1). Lineage (GTDB taxonomy): Bacteria > Desulfobacterota > Desulfobacteria > Desulfobacterales > Desulfobacteraceae > NBML01. The sequence goes on along the minus strand of JADGFI010000001.1, from coordinate 387,137 downwards.
AGATTTTTTCTCCGGGAACCATTTTAAGGGAAAAATATAACGCCTTTAAGCGGCTGCTAAGATATGACAAAGCCGCCCATGAATTGATGGCAACCCTGGAGGAGCTCTATTACGCCCAAAAAAAATCCGACTTCCAGGCCGTTGTAAAAACCTATGAGCAATTCTCCCTAACCGTTTTACAAATGGTTGAAGCGCTCCTAAAAATGAACCCGTCAAGCTATTGGAGCTTGAAATCCTATTTTAAAAAATTTGATTTTTATGTCCGGTTTATGCTGGCCCCCCCGGAATTTGAATTTTCACCCCCATTTACCCTGGCGTTTGATAAAATCGCATCTTTTAGTGAAGCAATTGCCGGCAAAAAAGCATTCTCTTTATCCTGTCTGAACCAGGAACTCCACCTACCTGCACCCGACGGGTTTGTCATCACCACCAATGCCTTTCATTTTTTCTTGGAGGCGAACAATTTACGCGACCTCATAAATGAAAAACTGGCCGACCTTGATATCAGTGACCCCTCGTCTCTGGCGCAGACAGCCCGGAAAATTGAGCAGCTCATATTGAATGCCACGGTGCCGGTCGATATTGATATGGCGATAATGGATGCCATGGAGACCCTTGAAAAAGGCAAAAAAACTAATTCCAGGATTGCCCTTCGAAGCAGTGCGGTTAAAGAGGACGGAAACGCATCTTTTGCCGGTCAATATCTCACCCTTTTAAATTGGAAAAAAAAGGATGTTTTAGACGGATACAAGAAGATCATTGCAAGCAAATACTCCCCCCAGGCGCTTTTTTATCGAATCAGCCGGGGGATTATGGACGATGAAGCCCCCATGGGAGTCCTTGTCCTTGAAATGATCGACGCAAAAGCATCCGGCGTAATCTATACCAGAGATATCGGAAACCTGTCTTCTGACACTGTATTGATCCATTCCGTTTGGGGACAGGGGGGACTGCTCGTAGAAGGGCAGGTATCACCGGATGTTATCCGGATCTCTAAACGAGACCCTGATAATATCTCCAGCACAAAAACTGGGACCAAACGAAACCGCATGGTTCTTGCCTCGGATATTCACACCCAAACCATTGAAACAGATCTGCAACAGCAAAACCGTCTTTCCCTTGATGAACCCACTTGCTTAACCCTTGCCAGGTGGGGTATCGGTCTTGAAACCCATTTCAACCACCCACAGGATATCGAATGGTGCCAGGACACATCCGGTAACCTTTTTATCCTCCAGTCCAGGCCCTTGAACATCCATCCGGAAAAGATTCAAAACACAGGGAAATCCGCCCAAAAAAGCAAGACCCAGATTGTGAATAAAACAATTTGTTCAGGAGGCGAACCTGTCTGCCCGGGAACAGGATCCGGTCCTGTTTATATTCTTGAACAATTATCACAAATATCCCAGATACCCGAAGGATCAGTGCTTGTTGCCAGGCACTCCTTGCCTCAATTTGCCATGGCAATAGACAAAATAAATGCTGTTATCATCGGTACGGGAAGCCGGGCCAGTCATTTTTCATCCATTGCCAGAGAGTTTAAAATTCCGGCCATTGTAAACCCGACAAATGGGTTTCATGATCTTGTCCAGGGAAGTCTTGTGACCGTGGATGCCGCCCAGGGAAGGGTATACCAGGGAAGGGTAAATGCCCTAGTGGATAAAGCCCCGCCCAAAGAACCCTTTTTTGCAGACAGCTCGTTTATGACCAAACTGCGGTATGTGATTAATTTTAGCACCAAATTAAAGCTTACAAACCCTGAATCTAAGTTTTTTGTGCCGGAAGCATGCAGATCTCTCCATGATATTATCCGGTTTACCCATGAAACAGCCATGAAAGAAATGTTTTTAATGGGCAATAGAAAAGGCAGCAGGAGAAAGGGGGCAAAAAAACTTATTTCCAATATCCCCATTCTCTTTTATGTCCTTGATGTGGGCTCGGGGATCAAAGATATCCCAAAAACAAAAGATCAAGAAAATGTAAACTTTTTAAAACCTGAAAACATTGCCAGCACTCCAATGAAAGCCTTATTCAAAGGACTTTCAAACCCCAACATCAGCTGGTCTGAAACCTCCCATTTTGACTGGGAGGCCTACGACAGAATCGTCATGGCCGGCGGCATCATCAGCGCTGATTCTCCCCAGTTCGGAAGCTACGCGGTTCTATCAAAAGAATATTTGAATGTAAATTTCAGATTTGGATATCATTTTGTCATCATAGATACCATCTGCTCTTCTTCAACAGACGATAATTATATCCTTTTCCGGTTTTCCGGTGGCGGTGGCAGCCTTGTGGGAAGATCCCTCAGGGCCTCTTTTATTAAAGAAATTTTAACGCGACTCGGCTTTTCAGTGACCATCAAATCAGATCTTGTTGATGCCCAATTCAAGCACGTGTCCTTAAAAACCATGGAGAAAACACTGGATATCCTCGGACGACTTTTGGGTGCCACCAAGCTCATGGATATGTATCTTAAGGAAAACATGGAACTAGAAATTCTGGTGGATGATTTTATGAAGGGTCGGTATGATTTCAGATCGGCTGTCAATAAAAAACACCGACGGGAAGAATCTTAAGGTGTGCCCATACGCCATAACATGGATCACAGCCAGCCTTGCTGTCGGACATGCCCCCATGTCATATGACCAGCTTGTTTCCATAAAAACCCAAGGAATTGATGCCATTATAAATCTTTGCGCAGAATTTAGCGATCTTCATGAGATTGAAGAATCTTCAGGCTTTGATGTCTATTACCTTCCCATATGGGACGAGGACATTCCCGAGATAGAAGACATGGAAAAGGCATTGGCCTGGCTTGATGAAGCCATTTATCTGGGGAAAAAAGTGCTGGTTCATTGCCGCCACGGAGTTGGGCGAACCGGCACCTTTGTTACTTCCTATATGATTCGCAGGGGCCTTACCCTGAAAGCCGCTTCAAAAAAATTAAACGCCTCAAATGCGAATCCTTCCAATTACGGTCAGTGGAAACTATTAAAAAAATATGGTAAACGCTCAGGTGTCCTGAAAATCAGGGAGCCCTCCCTGGAGATTAAAAACAGGGTGGACTTAAGTCTTTTCTTTGCCGATTATGAATTTTTGATCAAAAACATTGATACAAAATTGGATAAAGAAATTCAAAAACAGCAGGAAAGCACCACTCGCCAATGCGGTAAAACAGAACAAACCTGCTGTTCTGAAATGTTTGACCTTCAATTGATAGAGGTCCTTTATCTCCACTCTAAAATTAACAAACACGTCAGCTCAGCGCGAAGAAAAGTGTTTATAGAAAGGGCTGTTAAGACATATAAACAGCAACGCCTCCTGTGCCCGTTCAATGGGGGGACTGGTTGTGAAATTTACGAAATAAGACCCGCAAGATGCAGAACTTACAACGCACTTGGGGTTTCAGCAGACAAACATGAAATCCAGAATATGCTCTTTGAGCTTTCCCAAAGCGTGTTTTTAGCTTTTTCAGGAAAATTTCTGACAGATACCGGGTTTCAATTTTCTGTGGCAGATACGGTTTCAGGAAAATTTGTACAAAAATTTTTCCATTACATGGCCGACATTGAAAAAATAACCCGGATTAACAAATAGCAGGCCCGAAAGATTAATTTTGAAGAACCTGGGCCACCTTATTTTCCAGCTCCTCCTTATCAATTGGTTTCACACAATATTCGCTGGCTCCCAGTTTTAAGCACTCTCTGGCGGTCTCGATGGTGGGGTAGCCTGTCAGCATAATCACCCGAATTGAGGGGGAGCGTTTTTTCAATTCTTCTAAGACCTCAACCCCGCTCATCTTTTTTAACTTAATATCCAGGATCGCCAGGTCAACCTCATTGGATTCTACAAATTTAATGGCGTCTTCTTCTTCTGTAAAAGGCGTAACGGTATGACCTTTTTTCTCAAGAATCCGTTTAACCAGGTTAGCTGCATCCCATATATCATCCAATGCGAGAATTTTCGCCATTGATTTCTCCCTTTTTTCCATTTAAATGAGAGGGCAGCACCACTATAAATTGTGCCCCCCCCTCTTCTTTTTTTCCTGACAACCCAGGAGAGTATACCTTAATACTTCCGTTGTGCTCTTTTATAATGCCAAATGTAACCGACAATCCAAGTCCGGTTCCCTTGTCAGGGCCCTTGGTGGAGTAAAACGGTTCAAATATCTTATTTATATTTTCCTTGGAAATTCCACAACCTGAATCTGATATGGATATTTTTATTTCCTTTTCTTTCTTCCCATCGGTCGCCACACAGATGCTGCCATCCTTTTGAATGGCATCAAATGCATTGTTCAATAAATTGATAATGACCTGTTTGAGTTTTTCCTTGTCCCCCTTCACCCATAAAGGATTTTTATGATACTCACGCCTGACCAGAACATGATTCAAGCCAAAGGTATGTTCAACCATCCCTAGAACCTCCTCAATGGCTTCATTCATATTAAATTCAATGATATGGCTTTCACTGGATCGGGAAAAATTCAAAAGATCCGCAACAATTTTGGAACAATTTTTTGTCTGTTTAACAATGGTGGCCACATCTTCATGGGATTGGCTGTTTTTTTCAAGCTCTTCGAGCAAAAGCTGGGCATAGCCAAGTATTATGCCAAGGGGGGTGTTGATTTCATGGGCAACACCAGCCGCCAGGCGTCCCACGGATTCCATTTTTTGGGCATGGGAAAGCTGTTCCTGGACCGCTTTAAGCTGTGTAATATCCCTGCCGCTGCACACAATGCTCATCATCCCATGGCTCGCCTCCAAAACAGGAATTTTCACCACATGCAACCATTTTGTCCCTTTTGATCCCCCCACCTTATTTTCTTTGACAAGCGGGATTCTCGTACCCAGTACCTCTCTATCTTCTTGATCATATAAGACTGCCCTATGTTTTGAAAACAAGTCAATATTCTTTTGGCCCACAATATCCGTTTTGTTCTTGTCCAACATTTTACAAAAAGCCTCGTTAACCGATACGTATCGGCCTTCAAGATCCTGCAGGGATATAAAATCAGGAATGGCATCCAAAATAGTTTGCAGCAAGGCTTTTTGTTCATTCAAAACACTTTTGGTATCTCTCAGGTCCGTCAGGTTGCCGTTTAAAGACAGGGTCATGGCATCAAAACTTTCTGCAAGGCTCTGGATTTCATCTCCGGAACATTGTTTATGAACCTTACATTGCCGGCAGGAATCTATTGTTCTTGCATATTCTCCTTCAACACAGGTTGGGCAAAGGGTCCCTGCCAGATACCAGCACCTGTGATGATAATTTTTGTATGCCGGGCATTCTTTCTGATGACATTGCATAATATCCCAGCAATTTCTTTTCAACATCGGGGCAGTCCTTGCATCCAGGTTTCCCCGCAATGCCTGCTCCGATGATGCGTACAATTTTTTAATATTTTCTGTCACAGGGTTGAGCAACAAGGTGCCAACCACACCTGCAGCGAATATTGCAAAGAGAATTGTTACAAGAGCAGAAATCATAACTTTATTGACTGCTTTTTCAGCCCTTGTCCGGAAAAGACCCAGCCGCATTGTTCCCAGTCGATCCCCATTAATGATGATTGGCACGGCATAATCATAAATCAGGTGTTCGCCTGTATCCAGAAGTTTCATAGATCCTTTCTTATGATCCGAAACAGAATTCACCGTCTTAAGCGCTATGGGAAACCCGTGTTTAAACGTATAGACCAACGGCCTACCGTTCCGGTCCAGAACAAAGGTATAAAAGATATCATCCCCCAGCTGGACGGTTTCATCCACCAAAACTTTCATTCTCAAAAAATCCATGGCCAGAAGGGGCTCTACCATGCGTGCGGAAAGGCTTATTCCTATTGTGATTCCTCGATTTTTAATTTCTTCGAGTATGGATTCTTTCATGACATGGCTGACCCAGAAGAAAACAACAAGCCCCTGGATTAGGAGCAAAGAAAAAATACCCATATATATTTTATCACGAAATCCCAACTTCATTGATTCATATCATTCCCCAAGGCTCAACCCCACCCTGACCGCCAATTGTCTCACGGAATCAAAATCCGAATCAATGGAGGGAATAACCTTGATAAAATTAGCGGCTTCTAATATTTCACGATGATCCTTATTATTAAAATCAAGGGTTCCAAGGGCCTGTTTTAATTTATCCACGATCTTTTTATCCAAATTTTTCCGGGCAGCATACACCCAGCCCGGATAGGGATCCGTCATTGAAACGACCTTTATCTTATTAATATCAATTTTTGCTGACACCACATCCAAGGCACCTTCCCGGATGGTTCCAATATCATATTTGCCAGCATAAACGGAAAGGATAACCTTTTCCTGTTTTCCACCGGGACCCGGTGCAAACACAATTTCTTTAAAATCCATTTTTGTAATGCCGTGGTCAAGAAAATGGCCCAATGGATACAGATACCCTCCTGCCGATGTCGAATCAACCGCTATCCAGCGTTTCTGGCGACAATCGGCCAGGGTTTGGATGGACAAATTATCTGCCCTGCAAATAATTTGTCCACGGAACTCATCTTTGCCGGTCATTTCCACAATTCTGGCAAAGGCCTTTGTTCCATAATTATGGGCAATTTTTATATAAATACAGGGGTTGGAAAAAGAAATATCAATTTTATTTTGTCCAACCATTTCCATATGCTGGTCAAATGTGTCGGGAAATATCTGCTTGATATTCAACCCTGTCTTTTTTCTTAAATACTGAATAAGCGCATGATGACGGATATAAGAAAGTGTATGGGAATATTGAGGAAGATAGGCATAGGTAATAACGGAAGGCTCCTCTTCAAACTTAACCTGCTCCAATAAGGTTAAATCAACCTTGATCGCGGGGTCATCTTTTCCACAACCCAAGCACACTAAAAAGAAAAATAAAACCATCCACCCATATTTCACGTTGTTTCTCCCAATTTTATTATCTTCTCTGTAACAGCAGATCAACCATACCACAGGAATGGTGTTTTCGCTAAAAAAAATTGCCGGGTTTCACCCTGGACTCCCCACAAAGAAACTTGACTTTGGAAACTTAATGTTTACTTCATATAGCCAAGATTGGTGTATAAAATCAACCCCATAACAGGGACATTTGGAAAAGAAAAATAAACCGGATTTGTTTTTAGCAGATCCGGTAGAGCCATTGATGCCTAGGCCCCTGCCCTGGCAAAGGGTATGACTGACACAAGAAGGGTGGCCAAATAAACGAAACTTTTTAAGTTTCCATGAAACCGTCTACTCTGTACATTTATAAGGGAAGCAACAGGAGAATATGAAAAAAAATACAGGTTCCAATGAAAAATTAAGAAACATTGCCATTATTGCCCATGTTGACCATGGCAAAACCACCCTTGTGGATGCAATGTTCAAGCAGAGTGGTCAGTTCAGGGATGGCCAGCAAGTGGATGACCGTCTCATGGACAGCATGGACCTTGAGCGGGAGCGGGGCATTACTATTTCTGCCAAAAACTGTTCGGTCACCTGGAAAGATGTAAAGATCAATATCATCGACACCCCGGGCCATGCGGATTTTGGTGGAGAGGTAGAACGGGCATTGTCCATGGCCGATTCCGCCATTTTACTGGTGGATGCCTCGGAAGGGCCCCTGCCCCAGACCCGGTTTGTGTTGAAAAAAACCTTTGAAGCCAATCTGCCGGTGATGGTGATAATCAACAAGATCGACCGGAAGGATGCCAGAATCGATGAGGTTCTGGACATGGTCTATGATCTGTTCATTGACCTGAATGCCACGGAAGAGCAGCTTGATTTTACCTATCTTTATGCCATTGGCCGGGACGGAATTGTCAAGCGGGAGCTGGAGGAGGATGTGGATAACCTCACCGTTCTGTTTGACCTGATTGTCGATGAAATGCCCCCGCCCACCTATGATACTGAAGCCCCTTTCCAGATGCTGGTGTCGGATCTTGGATATTCCGATTACCTGGGCCGTCTGGCCATCGGCAAAATATTCAACGGGTCCGTTGCATCCAATAAAAGCCTGGTCTGCATCGGTGAAGAGAACAAGCAAAAAGCATTAAAGGTTTCCAAACTCCAGTCCTATGACGGTCCTGCCCTTGTGCCTGTGGACGAGGCCCAGGTGGGTGATATCGTGGTCTTGTCCGGCATTGAAGAGGTAAAAATAGGGGATACCATCTGTACCCGGGAAGCACCGGTAGCTCTTCCCAGGATTGCCGTGGATGAGCCAACTGTTTTTATGCGCTTTTCCATCAACACCTCTCCCTTTGCCGGCCAGGATGGCAAATTTGTCCAGTCCCGAAAAATTCGGGAACGGTTGCTCAAGGAAACCTTGCTGAATGTGGCCATTGAAGTGGAAGAAAGCACCACGGATGAAAGCTTTGTGGTCAAGGGAAGAGGAGAACTTCAACTGGCCATCCTCATTGAAACCATGCGTAGGGAAGGGTTTGAACTCTGCGTGGGTCGCCCCCGGGTTATCTACAAGGAACAGGACGGGGTTCGGCTGGAACCCATTGAGCACCTCTTCGTGGATTGCGGCGAGGATTTTATGGGAGTTGTCACGGAAAAGCTTTCCATTCGAAAGGGCAAGATGACCAACCTGGTCAACAACAGCAAAGGCCGGGTCATGATTGAATTTTCTATTCCCTCCCGGTCCTTGATCGGCTACCCGGACGAGTTCATGACCGACACCAGGGGAACGGGCATTATGAACTCCTATTTGTCCGGATACGAACCCTTTCGCGGGGAATTTCCCATCCGGTTCACAGGTTCCATTGTGGCCGACCGCCAGGGAAAAGGCATTGCCTACGGCCTGTTCAACCTGGAACCAAGAGGTCAACTGTTTATTGTTCCGGGTACTGCTGTCTACGAGGGCATGGTGGTGGGCGAGCATAACCGGCATTCGGATATTGACGTCAATGCATGCAAGGAAAAAAAACTGACCAATATGCGGGCTTCTGGCAAGGATGAAAATGCGGTGTGTTCCCCCATAAGGGAAATGACGTTGGAAAAGGCCATCCATTTTATCCGAGATGATGAAATGGTTGAGGTGACACCCCATTTCGTCCGTATTCGGAAAACCATTTTACCTGCAGGAAAACGCCATTTAGCGGCCGGGAAATTAAAAAAACAGGATAAAGCCTAACCCATATAGAACCCATCTATAAAGAAAAGGGAGGGGGGAGATGATCTGGTTAAACAATCTAATTGCGCGGATTCTTCCCCTTGTTCCAAAATCCCTGGTGAAAATTGTTGCCAAACAATATATCGCCGGGGAAACCCTGGAACAAACAATTGTTAAAACCGCACAACTCAACACGGCCGGCCTCCAGGTGACTCTGGATCTTCTGGGTGAAGATCCTGGGTCCAAAGCCGATTGCACCCAGGCCCTTGGTGTGTATGAAAAAACCATTGAAATCATCCATGCCAAGGGTCTTACGGCCGGTATATCCCTGAAACCCTCCCACATGGGGCTTAAACTGGACAGGGGTTTTTGCCTGGCCAATATCCGCCGCCTGGCCGAGCTTGCTGAACGACACCATATTTTTATCCGCATTGATATGGAAGACGCCTCCTTGTGCCAGGAAACCCTTGATCTGTTTATCCTTGTCCACGACCAATTTCCCCATGTGGGCCTTGTCATCCAGGCCTATTTGCGTAGATCCCTGGACGATATTAATCTGTTGATTGACCGCTGGCCCAATATCGGGCCCAATATCAGGCTGTGCAAGGGAGCCTATTATTGGGAGGAGAGGCAGGTTGTTTACAAAGACCCGGATATCATCCGTGAAAGTTATGTCTATCTTTTGGAAAAACTGCTTTCCAGTGGCTGTTTTGTAGGGATTGCCACCCATGACGAACGACTTGTTTTTCAAAGCCTGAAACTCATTGACAAACTTAGGTTATCAAAGGGGAACTATGAATTCCAGATGCTCTTTGGCGTGGAAGAGGAGTTGCGGCAGATACTTTTGGACAGCGGCCATCCCGTCCGGGTCTATCTGCCCTTTGGAAGGGAATGGTTTGCCTATTCCGTGAGACGGATTAAGGAAAATCCTAAAATGGTGGGGTATGTTCTGGCAAATACGAAACAATTGCTTACAGAGATTTTTAAAAATAAGAAATTATAGAAAAAAACAAGAACCGGCCCGGAAAAAATCTTCCCAGGCCGGTTCTTTTATGATGTCAGCGGCTCAATTTCAAAAAAATCATGAGTCGCTATAACCCATAATCGCTGCCATAGGTTTCAAGAACAAAATCAATATCCTTGTCCCCCCGGCCGGAAAGATTCACCAGAATGGTTTTCCCTTTACCGGCTTTTTTTGCCAGTTTCACGGCATAGGCAACGGCATGGGCGCTTTCAATGGCCGGAATAATGCCGTCGGTCCTGGACAATTCAAAGAAAGCATCGATGGCTTCAATGTCCGAGGCAGTTACATAGGTGACCCGGCCAATATCCTTGAGCAGGCTGTGCTGGGGACCGACGCCGGGGTAATCCAGGCCGCTGGCAACGGAATATACCGGCAGGGGGTCTCCATTTTCATCCTGAAGAAGATAGGAATGAAATCCGTGGAGAACACCGGGTTTGCCCAAGGTAAGGGTGGCGGCATGGTCTCCGTCCTTAAATCCTTTGCCCGACGGTTCCACTCCAAAAATATTCACGTCCTCATCTCCCAGAAAGGCGGTGAACAATCCCATGGCATTGGAACCACCGCCGACACAGGCGACTAAATTATCCGGCAATTTTCCCGTCATTTCCTGAAATTGTTCCCTGGCTTCCATCCCGACAATCTGCTGGAAATCCCTTACCATCATGGGAAAGGGATGGGGCCCCACCACAGATCCTATGGCATAGAGCTGGGAAACAGGGTCTTCAAGATAGGCTTCGAAAGCTGCATCCACTGCATCTTTCAGAGTTTTTGTCCCCCGGCCGACCGGTATCACCCGGGCGCCCAGAATTTTCATTCTCACCACATTGGGGTGCTCCTTTTTGATGTCTATCTCGCCCATGTAGATATCGCATTCAAGTCCCACCAGGGTGGCGGCCGTTGCCAGGGCCACCCCGTGCTGGCCTGCACCGGTTTCGGCGATGAGTTTTTTCTTGCCCATGCGTTTGGCCAAAAGGGCTTGACCCAGACAGTGGTTAATTTTGTGGGCACCGGTGTGGTTCAGGTCTTCGCGTTTCAGGTAGATATCGGCTCCCCCGGTTTTTTCAGACAGGTTCTTTGCGTAAAATACCGGAGAGGGCCGGCCGGTGAAGTGCTTGTTCAAGTCCTTTAATTCGGCAATAAAAACGTCGTCTTTTTTAATGGATTCATAACTTTGAGTAATTTCATCCAAAACCGCCTGGAGCTGCTCGGGTACATAACTGCCCCCGTATTCTCCAAACCGGCCCGCTTTGTCGGGCAGTTCCATCTTTTCAATCTTGCTCTCAGCCATGGGAAAATCTCCTTTGGAATATCACCGCAATTGGGTTTATTTTTGTTTCTACAGATAGAAACATATACAAGGCTCACCTTGAAAATGCAAGGTTTTTTGCTAAAAAAACCGCCCCTGAAAAAAGAATTTCTTTCGGGGACGGCTAAAAAAATAGTGAAGAAACGAAAGGGAAGGTTATTTATGACCCAATAAGTTTAAAATCTGACCCTTGAGGATGGTCTCGTTCAAATTGCGCCACCCGGTTTTCAAGCTCCTGGAACCGGTCCTGACCCGTAAGGGAGACACAGGCCCTTAACCCCTCGTGGCGATCACTGCCCGTGGTGGTCAGGGAAATGGCGCTGATCCCGTAATAAAGCAGCTCCTCCACCAGTTCCACCCCGGTAAAACCGGGAAATGAAATGGTAAAATAGAACCCGTCGGCAATCTTTTCTCCTTCATCCATGTCATAGACAATCTGAAAGCCGTTTTCCACAAACAAGCGTTTCATGACAGCAGCCCTGTCCCCGTATTCTTTGACACTGTCCACAAAATTGTATTGCCCATCGTTGACCGCTTTTAACAGCCCGCAAAGCCCGTATTGGTTTGAATGGGACACCCCGGAACTCACAGCGTACATGGCACCGAATATATAGGCATATCCAAATTTGCTACTGCCGAACCAATCCTTTAAATTGTCTGCCGTTGAGGTGAACAATTTTTCTGGGATGGCGGTCATACCGATGCGCTGACCCGCCAGAGAAAAAGATTTTGAACTGGAGATCAATAAAATATAATTGTCTGTGTATTTGGCCACCGACGGAATAAAGGGGGGCTGGGCCGGTTGGGAATAATCCTTCCTGAAATCCATGCCAAAATAAGCCAGATCTTCCATGACAATGCAATCGTATTTTGTGGCCAGAGTACCAATGATTTCAAGTTCCTGGTCGGTAAAACAGATCCAGGCAGGATTGTTGGGGTTGGAATACATCAGGGCTGCCACATCCCCTTTTTCAAGATAGCTTTCCAGTTTACTCTCAAGTTTTTCTCCTCGAAATTCATAGACATCAAAATGATCATATGGCACCCCGAGAACCTTGGCCTGGAGCTTGTTAACGGGAAATCCAGGATCAATAAACAAGAGCCTGTCCTTTCCCTTTGTCCTTCGGGTGGTACACATCATGGCCAGGTAACAGCCCTGCATGGAGCCCACCGTGGGAAAACAGGAAACAGGATCGATAGCGATGTCAATAAAGTTTTTAACAAACCGGGAAATTTCCTGCTTGAGCTCGGGAACCCCGTCAAAGGGCGGATATTTGGACCCCACCCCTTTTTTAAGGGCTTCAATCTCGGCATCCACGGCAATTTTTGGAGGCTCCAACCCTGGCACCCCCATTTCCATGCGGATAAAGCGCTCACCCGTTGCTGCCTCAATATTGTTGACAATCCGATTCAATTCCCGGATGGAGGCAAGGCCCACGGATTCAAGTCCTGCAGAAGTGATTTCCTGTTTTACAATTGCGCGGTCAATCGGGGTTTTCATGGGGGATCTCCTCTTATGTATAGAATAAAGTCGATTCATCATATGATTAATTATCTGATCAAATATTTTATGCGCTGATAGTAGGGAGTTCTCAAAAATTTTGCAAGATTAAATCAAAGGGCGGTTTTTTCTATATACCTTTTTAAGGCGTTTTTGGTTGTATCAAAGGCCAGTCGATCCCAGGGAATATCCCCTCGTTTAAATTCATCAATTGACATGGATTCGTGGCAGGGACGGATACTACCGCCGGTTATATCACTCTGGTATACGATGATGATGTTTGCTTCCCCCGGATAAGAATAATTTCCAAGGAGGCAATTAATGGTGCTTGTCAATCCGGTTTCTTCAAAAAATTCACGTTTTGCTGCCTCTTCAAGGGTCTCCCCCCTGTCCACAAACCCACCCGGAAGCACCCAGCAGCCTCTTTTGGGTTCTTTGTTTCTTCTCTGAAGGACGATTCCCCTGGAAGTTTCTGCAATGGTGCAGGCCACAAGCTTGGGATCAAGATAAAAAATAAATTTACACTCCCTGCACACAAGCCTTTGGGGTTCGTGGCGGACAAGCTTCTTTTTTTCAAACGCCCCCCTGCACAGGGGACAAAACTTATAGTTGCTTTTTGGGTTCATAATCCTTTGTGATCCTGGATAAACTATCATTGGTATTCTTGTCAATTTAACCGAAATTAAAATAATAAGGCCCATAATGATATATATTCCGGTGTAAGGCAAATTATTTTAAAAAATGAACGCCACGGCAAAGGAGAGACCCCATCCCATTACCCCGAGAGAATATCTATCTGATATTTATCTTGCCATTTTGACGCAATTCAAAGAAGATATGAATTCTTTGAATCTAAAAGGAACCACAAACACCCATGCAAATTTGCAAATCCCATACATTTGGCCACGGCATCAGGGGATTTAAGTTGGGCTGGTCTCTGGCAGGCCCGCCCCTGATGACGGTTTATTGCTATCTATTTGACCAGATCATGATCGACACGGGTCAGTCCCACATGGAAAGGCAAGTTCTCGCCATTGCCCAGGAACACCAGGTGGGGCAAGTATTTTTAACCCACCACCATGAAGATCATTCCGGTAACGGGGCCATGATCCAAACACATCTGGGAGCCGAGGTTTTCGGCCATTCATTGACCCGGGAAAAGCTTAAAAAACCCTATAAAATTCTGCCCTACCAAAAATATATCTGGGGCAGGACCACGCCCTTTGCGGTCACTCCTTTCCCCGGGTCCGGAAAAACAGATTCAGATTCCCTGGAACCGGATTTCACAACATCGGTTGCCATGGAAACATCTTTGGGCAAGATGACAGCCCTTCACACCCCGGGCCACGCCAAAGACCATGTGGTTTATTTTTTACCGGAAAAGGGAGTGGTCTTTTCAGGGGATCTTTATCTGGGGGATCATATCCGTTATTTCAGGGCGGATGAAGATCTGGGGGCCCAGATTTTTTCTTTGAAAAAAGTGTTGGCCCTTGATTTTGAAACCCTTCTTTGCAGCCACAATCCCCGTCAGACCCGGGGCCGGAAGCATATCAAAAACAAACTGAATTTTTTAGAAAATTTATATGGCAATATTATTCTCGTCTGGAAAACCGGGGTGACACCGAAAGAAATCCTCAGGAATTTAAAATTAAAGGAAGATTACCTTACCAAGTATCTTTGTTTTGGCAATGTCAGCATGCTCAACGGGGTGAAATCGGCCATCCGACACCATGAACACGATCAAAATTAGTCCTTGTCGGCAGCCATGGCTTTTTCCTGCATTTTTTTATTGAATCGTTCCACATGATCTCTCATAATATCTGCGGCTGCTACGCTGTCATGGCATTTTATGGCCGCAATTATTTTTTCAAAATCGTTAAGGTTTTCCAGGGTTCTTTCGTGGCTCATGGGAAGATAGGAGGCGTAATACTGATGGATATTGTCGTGGATACTTTTCTGGAGAAACTGGAAGACCGGATTTTGGGACATGATGCCGATATAGGTGTGCATGATTTCATCGGTTTTTAAAAAACGTTCCCAGTCGCCGGCTTTAAAATGGGTTTGTGCTTCCTCAAGAATCCGTTCCATCTCTTTGATATTTTCGGGGGTGGCTCTTTGGGCTGCCAGCTCCACAATGCTGCCTTCTATTTTGATTCGAAATTCTGCCAGATGTGCAAGCGAGATGCCACCCGAACGAATTAAAAGCGCCAGAGACGCCACAATGGGGTCGGCATCTATCTGTTTTACAATGGCGCCGCCTGCCACGCCAAGCTTGATTTCAATGAGTCCTTTTTGTTCCAGCACCCGCAAGGCTTCCCGCAGGGTTCCCCGGCTGGTGTTGAACATATCCTTGAGCTCTCGTTCCGCCGGAAGTTTTGTACCGGGGGCAAGCTTCCCTGCTAAAATGGCCTCTTGTATCTGCTCAACCACATCCTGGAAAACTCGGTTCTGCTTGGCTCGTTTAAACATGTAATCCTGCTATTTATTATATGAACAGTTTATATGAAACACAACGTTCCCAAAAAGGCATGGGCCACCACTGGCTTTAAGGCACTCTTAAAGGATGTTGAGATCGACAATCAGTAAAATCGAATAACTATAGCAAATTCAATATTTTATATTGCAAAAAACCTCTGTTTTAATGTATGAATTTTAAGACATCACCCCAAAAAAACAAACACAAAAACAGAAGCGATATGCACAGAAAAACTATCAGACAAATCGTGACAAAGCAACTGAAATATAATCATCCACACGGGAAGAAGATGACCCAAAAAATCCAAAAGGCTCGACAGACTCTTGAAAAAATGGATCTCCCCAGGAAGCCAGCACAGAGAAGGAGAGGGCCTAATATCTAAATAAAATATCGTTTTCAAGATAGGCCTGCTCAAGTTTTTCCTGATGATTTTTCAACTCTTTTCCCATATCTGCCGCCAGGGTATGAACCAGATAATTGATCAGGCTGATCATGGAAGCTGGATTCCCGAGAAACGGGATTGCTTTTAAAGGTGCAATAAGAACATGATCACTGAATTGAATTAATGGACAGGATGAACTATCTGTAATCAATATCAGTTTCAATTTATGGCGCTGGGCAAGTTTTCCCATTCTGATAATCTCATTTGGATATCTGGATGTGGCAATAACGACAACAGCCGTTTTTGGAGAAGCAAATACTAATTGGTCAATAGTGGTTCTATCACTTCCTTTAAAGACCCTTACATTTTTTCTTAATTTGGCCAGGGTCCAGCCCATATAAAATGCCGGTGCATATGAAAGTCTTGAGCCTATCATATAAACGGCCTCTGATTCTTTAAGTATTTTCCTGATTTTTTTTACTTCTGTTAGATCGATATTTTTAGCCATTGCTTTGATATTTTCAATATCCTGATTGGTAATCCTTTCAAGCTCCGCATCTTCACTGCGGACAACAGGATTGGCAAGCCTGTTTCTTTCAATCAGGGTAAGTTCGGTATCTATGAGTTCTTTTAAGGCCTGTATAAACAATGCATAGCTTTCATATTTCAATTGTCTTACAAATCGGACGACTGTGGCCTCACTTGCTCCTACAGCAGCGGCAAGTTTTCGTGTTGTCATAAAAACGGCCTTATCCGGGTTGGACATTACAAATTCAGCCAGAATTTTCCCTTTGGAGGTCAACTCGGAATAGTGTTTGTTAATAATTTTATTTAAAGAAGTTCCCTTTTTCCCCATTTATACCCCAAAAAGTGAGAAGATTAAAATATTTCTATTTGTTACATTTTTAATCAATATTGTCAAACTTTTGCTCAGTTGATGATATCAATACCTGTCAAAATATAGAAATTTGAATTATATTTATCCAATATTCCATATCTTTACCTCGATTGCCAATATGGAATCAAACCCGGAGAAACTATGCTAACGTGCTATAAATGTAAGCAAAACGTTCATACCTAATTAAGCTTACAAAAGATATGTAACAAAAACCTTCAAATATATTTTTTACTTGACATGTATTATTATTCGTGACAGGTTTTTTTATAAAAAATATAATACTCAGGAGGAAAATTTATGATGATAAAAATTCCAATATGCCCTGAATGCAAAAAGGAATTGTCATTAAATTCAGCCCACTGTCATCATTGCTCAAAATCAATTTCAGATATAAAATTTCGATCGGTTTTCAGCTGGAGTTGGATTGAAAGAATTTTTCTTCTCTTTTCAGTTTTGATGTTAGCTTCATTTTTTATGCCATGGTTCCCCGGCAAATTTCTTTCCCAGGAAAATCCCTTGTCCCCACTCAACATGCTTACGCATATAGTGGACCTGGAAGTGGGATTTCTTGACTCCTATGATATTTTAAGAATGATATTAATTGTGCCGCTATTCTCTCTTGTTCTTTTCTTAATGGTTTATCTGGGTGACAAGCTTATAACAACCCCATTTCCCGGTATATTTCTTATCATCTGTATTCTTGTGTCCATTTTCATCTTCATTTTTCAAACCCTGTCAGGTTTTTTTCAATGGGGAGTGGCCGCTGTTTTTCTTGGGGGTTTTTTATACTATTTGCAAAATTGCTATAGAAAAGGAGCGCTTGGCAGAATATCTTATTATTTGTTAACTATTTTTCTGCTGATTTCCATTTTTCTTTACCTTTTTAATCTGTCAAAAAGTTTTTATGCCAATCTTGATCCCCTTTTGCTGGCCGAAACCTTTGGATTCTTTATGACATGGGCGCTTTCCGGGTTGCTTGTTCTCTTTGCCATTCTATATAATATCCGCTCTGTTGAGGATTTCTGGATTGTCATATTTGCCTTGGGTTTTTCTTTAATCGCGTACTCAACTTTGATCCATCCTTTTTTTGTATCCGGCCCTTTAAAATTTTTTGCAGATAACATCAATGAAACACTCATTCAGCTGATCGCCCATATACGTATTGTGGGGATTGCCCTGATCATTGCTATTGCAACAGGTATTCCTTTGGGAGTCTATATTACACGTCATCCAGGCGTTGCAGGAATTGTTCTTTATATATCAAGCATTCTCATTACCATACCCAGTATTGCCATGTTCGGATTTATGATGCCAATTCTTTCAAGTCTTGACAATAAATGGGATGCGGTGAGCGGAATCGGGATCGGGGTTGTTCCGGCAATCGTTGCGCTGGCACTGTACTCCCTGCTTCCAATCATCAGGAACACCTATATTGCATTAAAAAATGTGGACCCGGCCACCATTGAGGCCGGCAAAGGTATGGGGATGACATATTTCCAGTTGCTTATCAAATTACAACTTCCCTTATCCGCACCCATTATTATGGCAGGTGTCAGAACCGCTGTTGTTATGGGGATTGCCATTGCTGCCATTGCTGCATACATCGGTGCCGGCGGGTTAGGACTTTTTGTAAGCGAAGGGCTTGAGATGTCAACCAATAATTCGGTTATTGCAGGTGCCATTTCCATGAGTTGTCTGGCTATTGTGGCGGATATCTTTTTGGCAAAAGTAGAGGAATGGGTTACGCCGATTGGCCTTAAGGTCAAACAGGCAACAAAATAGAACAAAGGAGAAAAGTATGGGAACGATGCTAAGCCTTCAGAAAGTAACGAAAATATATCCTGGAGCCGGGCATATCAAGGCTGTCAATGAACTCTCCTTTGATCTGGAAGAAGGTGAGATCTGTACGGTGGTCGGGCCTTCTGGATGCGGCAAAACCACTGCAATGAAAATGATCAACCGCTTGATATCCGTTACCAGCGGAAAGATTATTATTGACGGTAAAGATATTTCCCGGCTCAATACCATAGAGTTGCGAAGAAGCATCGGATATGTGATTCAAAACATCGGACTGTTTCCAAATATGACCATTGGCGAAAATATTGCCATTATTCCCAAGCTGTTAAAATGGAATAGGGCAAAAATCGATGAAAAAGTCCAGCGTTTGCTTGAAATTGTTAATCTTGACCCGGATGAGTTCCGGGACAGGTATCCAAAAGAGCTTTCCGGCGGTCAACAACAGCGCATCGGTGTTGCCAGAGGCATGGCCGGAGATCCTCCCATCATGCTCATGGATGAACCGTTTGGCGCCATTGACCCCATTAACAGAGAACATTTGCAAAATGAATTTTTAAAGGTGCAGGAAAAAATAAAAAAAACCATTATATTTGTCACCCATGATATTAACGAAGCCATTAAAATGGGAGATAAAATCTGCCTGTTAAAAGATGGGCACCTGGTCCAGTTCGCATCTCCAGAAGAGATACTGACCCATCCAAAAAATGATTTTGTTGCTGACTTTGTGGGAGGGGACCGAACACTCAAACGCCTCAACCTGTTTACGATAAAACGGGCAATGAGAACCAACCCGCCCACCATCCATCAGGACGAAACCATTGAAACTGCACAAAATATGCTTGCAAAAAAAAATCTGCAATATCTGATTGTCGTTAATGGCGAGGGGACCCTCACAGGAATTATTGACAAGCATGACATCACGAGTAAGGCAACTTGGATAAAAGAGATTGTTTCGCCAACAAAGGCATGGTTGATGGACCACGCCAGTCTCAAAGACGGGTTGTCTGAAATCTTCACCCATGATTATGGATTCCTTGTCGTCGTGGATGATACCCAAAAAGTGCTTGGCTGGCTTCATACGGAAGATATCAAAGAAACCCTGAAGGGATAAAATAAGGAAAGGATAGAATCATGACCTTACGAATCTGGTTTCAGTTGGTTAAAAAGTTAGTACCCATCTTGTTAATGATTTTTTTTATTGTATGGCTTTATACCTACTACGGGGCCTGGGACTACACCATTAAAAATATCCCGGAGTTTTTCAGGTTGATTGTTGAACACTTTATCCTGGTTATTCTCTCCATGGTATGTGCCGTTTTTGTTGGGGTAACCCTTGGGACCCTGATGACAAGGAAGAGCATGGAAAAGGCCTCTTCGACCATTATGACCATGGTAAATGTATGGCAATCAGTCCCGTCCCTTGCTGTACTTGCCCTGGCCTATGGGTTTTTGCCCCTCATCGGTCTTTCAGGCATCGGCATGACACCGGCGCTGATTGCACTGTTTTTACACGCTGTAGCTCCCATTGTCAGGAATACCTATACAGGGATTGATGCAGTGAGTAAAGATATCATAGAAGCTGCCACAGGAATGGGAATGACCAAAAGACAGATCTTGATTCAGATCGAGCTTCCCAATGCTTTGCCCGTGATTGCAGGCGGTATCAGAACCGCCACCGCTATTATTGTGGGAACCGCCCCCCTGGCATTTTTGATCGGCGGCGGAGGCTTGGGTTTTTGGATCTTCACCGGTATTGCCCTGGTCGACATGGGTATTATGATGGCAGGTGCCGTACCGGTCGCCCTCATTGCCATGCTGTTTGATTATTGCCTGAGCCTTTCTGAACGGTTTATTATTTCAAGAGGGGTCCAGACTGAAACCAAAATAGCTTAAACCATTAAAAGGACGGAGGTAAATCAATTGAAATCCGACCATATCCTGTTGCGGCTATTTTGTCTGCAACAATAAATATTAATTTTTATTTTTCTGGAGGATTTATTATGAAAAAACTGGTTCTTTTACTGGTAGCATTTACGTTTATCCTGCTTCCCATGTCAGCTGTTGCAAAAACACCCGTAAAAGTTGCATCCAAGGCTTTTACCGAGCAGGTGGTCCTGGGTAAAATCATGGTCAGTCTGTTAAAAGACAGAGGAATTCCTGTTGAAGACCGTACAAGCCTTGGTGGAACGAACGTGAATCGTGAAGCTTTAGAACAGGGACAGATTGACGTTTATATGGAGTATACGGGAACTGCATGGCTTTCATTGTTCAAGAAAACAGAAGTCATCCGTGATGCAGTCGAACTCTATGCCAAGGTAAAAGCAGAGGATGCCAAAAAAGGGCTTGTCTGGCTTGCTCCGGCAAAATTTAACAACACCTATGCCATTATCATGCGAGCTGCTACTGCTGATGAAATGGGAATAAGCTCCCTGTCGGAATGGGCTGAATGGACGAAAAAAAACCCCGGGAAAATGAGTGTTTCCACCAATGCAGAGTTTTATTCCAGAGCTGACGGCTTTAAGGGTATGATGGGGCACTATGGTCTTGAATTCGGACAAGATATTCCAGATTCAAATGTTTTAAAAATGAAAACCCCTCTTGCAAAAAAAGCGGTCAGGGACGGCCAGGCCCTTTGTGGAATGGCATTTGCCACTGATGGCGAAATCCAGGATTATAAACTGACTGTCCTTGATGATGATAAAAACTATTTTCCCATCTACAATCCCGCACCAGTAATCAGGGCAGAAGTTCTTGAACAATACCCGGAAATTAAATTTATTTTAAACGAAATTGGCGCCTCCCTTGACACGGCCACCATGACACGACTCAATTACAGGGTGAACGTAAAGGGCGAAAAGCCAGAAGCCGTTGCCAAAAGCTGGCTTACAGGCGTTGGACTTATCGTTAAAAAACAAAAATAACCCCGCTTTTTTTAAATGCCCGGGTTGCGCCATCACCCGGGCATTTAACCCTATTTAATTTTCAGATTCAATATTTTACAATTCCGAAGAATTTTCTGAATTTCCCCAGGATCTTTCTTACGGGAGAGGAAAAAATCTTTGAGTAGCTGTCAACCATGTTTTTTGTTTCATCCAATTCAAGAACACCCTGGAACAATCTGTTTTTATATTTTGAAATCCAGATATAAAAATCTGTTTTTGTTCTGTGGGGGAATTTTTCCATAATACCGTTTTTGTTGATCAGGAAAACCATGGGGGTGTAAATATTGTCGAACCATGATATGGATGCCTCTTCAATGCTGACTTCCATTTTTTTCTTCTCCATCAGGTAAAACCTGTGTCGGTGTATGTGTTCCATAAGAATAGGATACCCGCCCAGAACCGTCAGATGAAGATCAGGGTTCCGTGTTTTCTTCAGCTGTGTGTTCTTTAAAAACAATTGGTATGTTTCAAGAATTGCAATCTGTTCAAGGTCTGTTTTGTCGTCAAGGGAAAGGTCACAATTATATTCAAATACCTTTGCCTCAATGAAACTTTTTTTTTTTGCCTTGGCCACCGATACCCTGTGGTGGCCGTCCTTAACAAAATAGGCATTACACACTTTGTAAAGCTCAACAGGCGGCAGATCCTTACCGGACTCAACAGCAGAATCAATCTGTTTCCAGCGGTCCCTTAAATTCTCGTCCAAAGGGAGAAAATGCCGTGTGAAATTTCGATAACGGCCCTGACTGCCCACGATTGAACCCAGCGGCACGGACTTAAGCCCGATCTCTTTGCCATACCAGAGGTCTAATTTTTCTTTGATTTCGTCGAAGGGAAGGAGGCGTTTGGACCTTCTCAGCAAAAGATCTTTGAGTTCCTGGGCAAAGGCTCGTGAAATTGCCTTTGAAAAAGCAATATCCGATTTATATTTTGATGTCACCTCTTTATTCTGCTTATCGTTAAAAAGGTCCATGTTTATATATCCAAAATCCGGTAATAGTTGGTATTCACTATTTGCGTGGAATAAAAATAACGCTTATATTTGTTGTTTCGAATCATGGTGTGTCCATGGAAATGATACGTGGGCTTATATTGCTTGTCAAACAGTTTTAATGCTTTAAATCCCCTGTGAACCCGTGTTGGTTCGTCATGCACCCCGTAAACAGGGGAATGGGTGATCAGAATATCTCTGATATCGTTTATATCTGATCCGGTTATACAACAGATGGGAAAATAATCTGGCAATTTTACCGTGCATCTGTGTCTCGGAATACATCAATGGGTATCTGCATTCTTAATTGAACCGGATAATCCGCCGATGAGTTTGTTTTTAAACAAAACTATGGTTTCATCCAGGCAAGTAAATCCGTTAATATGCTGTCCGTAGAGCTGTTAATCATGGTTGCCAAGCACATAATAAAGCGGTACGTTCAAAGTGGACACCATAAATTCCATGTAAGAAACCGGCAAATTACCACAGGCAAGGATGAACTCAATTCCTTGAAGGATCGGGGTGCTTAATCCTGTTTTTAAAAAAGATTCCTCAAATTTATCGCTGATGACAAGTATTTTCATGTGTTTAATAATATGGGTTTGAGAAACATAAGTCGACATACTCCAACAACAAATGGATATATTTGATGGGTTTTGTTACATTTTTCTTGACAGACAATTAAGATCATGTCATTTAAACTTTGAATCAAAATAAAATTCAGCCAAAGTTTTTTTAAGTTCGTCTGAAAATTATTTTGAAACTTTTGGAATGATATAAAATAACTTAGCAAGGAGATTGTCATGAATTTAATGGGCTTACAGGGCGGCCAATATCGCCCCCTGTCACCGGAACAGATAGGAATAGTTCATCAAGCATCTCTTCAGATTCTTGAAAAAACAGGGATTACCTATGAACTAGGACTGGAAAATACCGTTCAAATGCTTGGAGACAACGGTGCGACCATTGATAGAGATAAAAAAAATATCATATTTCCTAGGGCCATGATTATGGAACAGGTGGCAAAAGCACCTGAAAGAGTCATTCTTTGCGGCCAGGATTCCAAAAACGATCTTCACTTGACAGAAAACCGCGTCCATCTTGGGACCGGGGGTGCAGCCATCAAAATTCTGGATCCGGAGACAGGGTTGGTCCGGTCCACAACGCTTAAAGATCTCTATGATGTGTCACGGCTTGTGGACCAGCTGGATAACATCCATTTTCTGGTTCGTCCCTGTATTCCAACGGACATTAAAAAAGCAGATTATGATATTAATATGTTTTACACCTGTCTTTCCGGATCTTCCAAGCATGTCATGTCTGGTGTGAATGATGAACAAGGGCTTCAAAATGTCATTAAAATGGCAGCCATGATTGCCGGCAGCCTGGAAAAACTCCAGGAAAGACCCTTTATCTCAGTCATTACATCCTTTGCTATCAGTCCTTTAAAATTGTGTACCCAATCCACGCTTATCATGCAGGAAGCAAACCGCAACCGCATCCCGGTTGCACTTTCATGCGCGCCCATGGCCGGATCGACATCTCCTCTGACCATGGCCGGCACCCTGGCCCAGATCCATGCCGAGCAGCTTGCCGGTATCACCATCTGCCAACTGACCAATCCAGGTGCTCCTCTGCTTTATGGTGGGATTCCGGGTATGGCAAATCTCAAAACCATGGGATACTCAGGCGGTGCCGTGGAATGTGGCATGATGAATGCTGCCATCCACCAATTGGCACATCATATAAAAGTGCCCAATTACAATTCATCTGGACTCACCGATTCCAAGGTTCCGGATGCCCAGGCAGGATTTGAAAAAGCCTTGACCGCAGTACTTGCCTCCATGGGGGGCTCAAATTTTATTCATCACAGTGCCGGCATGCTTGAATCCATGCTCACCATTGCCCATGAGCAGTTTGTCATTGATGATGAAATCATCGGAAACTGCTGCAAGGTTCTCAAGGGGATTGATGTGGACGCCGAGCACCTGGCACTGGAAGTTATTGATGCCGTGGGTCCTGGCGGTAATTTCATGACATCTCCCCATACCATGGCCCATATGAGAAAAGAATATTATGACGGCAATGGGGTTACCGACAGGAAAAGCCGGGAAAAATGGGTCAAAGATGGCAGCCTTGATACCCGTCAAAGGGCGCTATACATTGCAAAAAAACTACTTGAAACGCCTCATTTGTCTTGCATACCCGAAGATATTGATAAGGCGATAAAAGAAAAATTTAACATATTGCTATAGTGTCGGTAAAAAAAACAGACAATTCAATTATATTGTAAGATACTATTAAAAGAAGGAACAACATCATGACTGATTTCAATTCAATGATAGATGCCTTGGTTGCCTGTGATACAGCCCGAGTGACACAACTTGTAAATACTGCCATTTCAGAAGGCATAGCAGCCAGCGATATCCTTAACAATGGCCTCATCGCCGGCATGGATATTGTGGGTGAAAAAATGGAAAACGGTGACATGTTCATCCCCGAAGTTCTTATGGCTGCCAAGGCCATGGGAGAGTGCGTAGCCGTGTTAAAACCCCTGCTGGGAGAAGGAGAGTCCGTCACCGGTGCCACCGTTCTCATCGGCACGGTCAAGGGAGATCTCCATGACATCGGCAAAAACCTGGTGGCCATGATGATGGAAAGCGCTGGCATGGAGGTTCACAACCTTGGCGTGGATATCGCCCCGGAAAATTTTGTGGCCCAGATCAAGAAAAAAAATGCCCAGATTGTCTGCTTGTCGGCACTCTTGACCACCACCATGCCCATGATGAAACAAACCGTGGACGCCATTATGGAAAGCGGCCTGCGGGATCAGGTTAAAATTCTGGTGGGCGGTGCCCCTGTGACCCAGGCATTTGCCGATGAAATTGGTGCTGACGGATTTGCTGCTGATGCAGGGGCTGCTTCAAAACTGGCAAAGAGCCTGGCTGCTTAAACAGAGAGGAAAAAATATGTTTGAAGTAATCGGAGAGAGGATTAATACCTCCAGGAAACTTGTCCAGGCTGCCGTGGCTGATCGGGATGTGGCGTATATCATTGAGGATGTAAAAAAACAGCAGGATGCCGGGGCCAACTACATTGATGTCAATGCTGGGGCCCGCATCGGCCATGAAGAAAAAGACATGCGTTGGCTTATTAACACCATACAGCCAATTGCAACGATACCACTGACCCTGGACAGCCCGGATCCGGCCATCCTGGAAATGGCTTTCCAGATGGTTAAAAATACACCTATGATTAACTCCATTTCACTGGAAAAAGATCGTTTTGATGCCATGATGCCATTTCTTTCCGGAAAAGAATGTAAGGTTATCGCACTTTGCATGGATGATTCTGGCATGCCTGCCGCTTCCGATGATATCGTGAACCGTGCCATAACCCTGGTGGAAGAACTCAACAAGATAGGTATTCCAACAACCTCTATTTATATTGACCCCCTGGTTCAGCCAATTTCCACCGACGTCAACAAAGGCATGATGGTCCTTGATGCGGTTTGGGCCATCAAAACACGTTTTCCAGAAGCCCACATCACAGGGGGGTTGTCCAATATTTCCTATGGCCTTCCCCAGCGCAAAATCATTAACCGGACCTTTGTCTCACTGATGATGACTGCGGGGATGGATTCAGCCATTATCGACCCCTTGGATTCCAAGATCATGGCCACCATAAGGACCGCTGATATGTTACTTGGCAAAGATAATTTTTGCATGGGATACCTAAAAGGGGTTCGCTCCGGTATGATTGAATCCTGATCACCTCAAAAATAGGGTAATTAAAATCCATGGCAATGGAGAAAAGGTAACATGGAAAACAATGACTATCTAATAAATTTCATAATTAAAGCAGATTGGTCTCAATTACCCGAAATGGTTAGGCATCAATCAAAACGGTGTTTTTTAGATACCTTGGGTGCTCTGATTGCTGGGCATAAGACCCCCGTGGCAGACCTGATGACTTGTTTTGCCGATGCCCAGTTTAGGGGAAATGAATCCAGCGTACTGGTCAAGGGGAGCAAGTTATCGGCTTCCGGTGCGGCTCTGGTCAACGGATTTGCCAATAATGCACTGGATATTGATGACGGTTATAGGCCTACAATGGGCCACCCGGGTGCCTGTGTGCTGCCTGTGGCTCTGGCGATAGGAGAAATGACACCCGAGGTGACCGGGGAAAAATTTTTGACCGCCCTGGTGGTTGGATATGAAGTGGGAATTCGTGCGGGTCTGATCCGGCATGCAACCTACGAAACCTACCATTCTTCAGGAAGCTGGGGGGCCATCGGGGGGGCGGCGGTTGCGGGAAAACTTATGGGCCTGTCACCCGAAAAACTTTTGAATGCCCTGGGAACAGCCGAATATCATGCCCCCATTGCCCCCATGATGAAGTGCATTGAATTCCCCGGTATGGGAAAAGACAGTATCGGCTGGGGGAGCATGGTGGCCGTCATGTCTGCTTTGATGGCAAACGATGGCTTTACCGGAATCAATCCGATTTTTGATGATTCCCCGAAAACAGAGTGGATTAACTCCCTGGGCCATTCCTATGAAATGATGAATCTCTATTTCAAACCCTACTCCTGTTGCCGCTGGGCTCAGCCCGGGGTGGATGGTGCCTTAAAAATCATGGGTGAAAATACCCTTGATATCGATAATATTAAAACGATCAAGGTGTTCACCTTTAAAGAATCTGCCGCCCTAAGTTGCGATTATCCTAAAAATACCGAAGAAGCCCAGTATAATATTGCTTTTCCCATTGCTGCAGCACTGCTGGACAAGGAAGTGGGTCCAAGACAGGTGCTTGCGCCAAGGCTCTTTGATAAGGATATCCAACAAATAATGGATAAAATAAACATTGTTCCCCAGGAAAGATTTCAAAAAGAATTTCCAGTAAAGGCTGAATCCGAAGTTGAAATCACCACCACTGCAGGAGAGCTGTTTTCTTCAGGTGTGATGTCTGCAAGATGGGACCTCCACACCACACTCCCCACAGATCAGGAACTTGAAGACAAATTTTTATGGTTGGTTTCCCCGGTTCTGGGCAAATCAAATGCAACCGCCCTTAAAAACCTGGTCATGGATTTTAACCGAGAGAAAAATTTAGACAAGCTTATCAATCTATGCACCCATCAAAAGGAAGACTGATGAACAGAAAGGTCAATATTTTCAAGACTGATGAGACCATGGGGTACTGGTTAAGCCAGAAAAGTGATTATTATTCAATCGATGATGAATTGCCCAAATATCAAAAAAGATGGGGGGGAGCCTTCTGATATGTGTGGTATCGTTGTATATTTTGGGGATGCGGAAAATAGGGTGAACCGGGTGTTGACCGGAATGTGGGCCATCATTTACAGGGCGCCTGACAGCACCGGTATCGGCCTGATCGGAAGCGACCTTGAAACGCTTAAAATCCGGCGGGAGCTGGGGTCTGTGGACAATCTCATTGACCGGCTCATGACCTTCCCTGTTTTTGATGAAGGAGAACTCAGGGTCGTATCAATCATGGATGAAGCCTCTCACAAAAGTTCTGATTTTATGGCCCAGAATCAGAAAAAGCTACTTGCCCTTGAAGGCTTTTTGCCCCAGAAAAATCAAAAAAAATCTGTTGGAATTAGGCCCTTCCCGAGATGGTCTGACTTGACTGACACGAAAAATGTTTTGCAGGTGGAACCGGGGACGGCAGGGAACCCTCAAATTCAGGAATATTTTAAGATTGATTCTCCCAAAAAGTTTAAGGCCACCATCGACTGCCTTGTTGACGACTTTGATCTTCCTGTGACGGTCGTGGAAAAACTCATGCGGATGGGATTTGAAGCGCAGGTTTGCAATCGGCGGGACAACATGCCTGCACCGATTGAAGAAAGTGATCTTTTTCATGAATTTAAACTGATTTTTGACCGGTATGCATATTATGAAAACCCTGTCCAGCCAAGACGGATGGCCTATAACCCCGGACAGAAAAATCCCTATGCCAGAAAATATGCCTGGCAATACATAAAAGATGTCGTGGTGACGATACCCTCGGATTATACCACCGACGGCATTACAAACCTGTTTCGAAGTATTGACAGTTCAGTTTTGGCGACCAGTATCCACAATCCTGAAATAGATGACAGGGTTCAGCTTATATTTGAAAATTTCTGGACCATGAACAAAGCCACTCCTCCGGTGCACTGGCGGACGCTATACAGAACAGAGAAACTTTATAATGTCTATGGAATTGCAGCCGCTTCTGCACTGGCCTATTTTCAGACACAAGTCTATATGAAAAACATGCTTGAAAAAGGTAAAAAAATCCCTCTGTTGCCAGGCCACATTCCAGGCCGTTCACATCCTCTGCTGCTTAAATACATGGTCCAGCCGGTGATTGCCCAGGGCCGATGGGCCATTCAGTCATCTATCTCTGTTCGCAACGCCCACCCTTTTATAGATGATAAAAAAAGAAGGGCAGTGGTACTAAATGGTCAATTTAGCTCTGATATTGAATCAAGGATCAAGAATTACCTTACCCAGGTGGCAAAAATCGATTTGAGAAGTAATAATTCAACTGAATTATTTGTCATGCTCTGGGGATATTATTTTGATACTGCGTATATGGCAAGCCAGCGGTACAAGGTGATTGAAAAACAACACCATCTTGGACTTGAGGATGTCTCCGTGTGCAGCCAGTCCATTGATTATGGAATTTTCAAGAATCTTAACAACAAGAGTATACATGATATTGATGAGCTGTCATTTATACAGGCAATGGAAGCCATGATAAGGTCAGGCGGGCAGTTTTCCGTTTGCGGGATCAGCATAGTCACAACTGACCGCCTCTTTATTGCCGCCCACAAACGGCCGTTATATATTGTAAAAAGGCCGGACACATCAGACTTTATGGTGGTGTCGGATATCAATGCCGCCCTGGGCCTTTTTTCACAAATTTTGATCCGGTCCGCGACTATTAAACTTCAGGAACTGATGAAAACCTATTCAAAGAAATCAGTGATCGTGGAGCCCGGATTTTTTTTTGATGATGATTCCAACACGCGGGAATCCTGGTTCAGACGGGAGAAAATGTCCATTCTGGCACCGTTCCTGGTTGATATTTACGCCCTTGACCAGGAACGGATATTTGCCACAATCCAAACAAAAGCAGGAACAGACACTGTCTTACGAAAACTTAAAATCCGGGATTTTTCAGGAAAGATCAGAACCGATATCCAGCCTGAGCAGACCTATCTGACCCCCATTAGCTTTAAAAAAGATTTTGGAAAAACCTTTTATGAAGAACATTTATTCGAAATACCCGGCTTAATAACAGATGTATTGAACCGGTATACCTGCCCGGACCGTCATATACCCAAGCTGGATATCAAAAAACGCCTGCTGGAAAGGCGATTCGGAGCAAAACTTGCTTCATTGAACCGGATCATCCTTGTCAGCACCGGATTCAGCTACCTTCTTGCAGAGATTGTTGAAAAAACCATGGAACAGTTTCTTACCGGGATCAACATCATTGTAGCCACTCCCCTGGACTTTGATACGGTTGAAAATTCCATTAATCCGGACAGGGACCTGGTGGTCATGATTTCATGGTCCGGTACCACCTCAGATATGATTGATTTTGCATCAGGGCTCCTCAAGAAAAATATTCTCATGGTGGGGATTACGGAAAAACCGTTTTCAGACATGGCCCTTATTGTCAGGAAAAGTGCAGGCATCATTCCAGTTTTTAGTGGAGAAGAGGTTAGTGTGGCGGCACTTAAAAGCGCTATATGCATGCTGCTTACCTTGGATCTTTTCTGCCTTTATATTTGCGGGTTAACCTCTGAAACGGAGGAAAAAGTAGCAGGGCTTGTGTTAGAAATGGAAAAAATCTCTGAAAATATTGATACCTTGTTAGTTGATGAGCAAGTGGTTGAATTCTGCAAGGAAGTAACAATAAAGACCCCAAATGCCAGTCTCCACTATATCATAGATGCCCTCCATGATATCGGGTCTGCAAAAATGGGGGCCTTAAACCTTGAATTGAATGCCTGGACTTCCATGGGAAATGCCATTGACTATTCTGAACTGGACAATTTTATTCAAACGCCCCTGACCGATGATGACCTGCTTCTTGTAAATGCCACCAATACCCGGCGCCTGGATAAAGGGGTGGATTTCATGGAAGCCCTTCATAAAGCCGGGAAACGTTTTTTTGCCGTAAGCACCCAAAACCGGGAAACAAAGGAAATTCAAAAATATGCCGAAAAGGCAGTATTCCTGCCCAAATTGCCCGATTATTTCCAGCCTTTTATTGACCTTCCTTTCATGTTTTTATTTGGATTTTATTTTGGATTGGCCCGGGGCAGGCTTTCCGATCAAATGCCGAGAAATATGGCCAAGTCTGTTACGGCCGGCAGGACAAAAGGCATTAATGACAGGTCTGTTTCAGATATTTTAGATGACATGGATATAAAAAATAAGGTTTTCACGGGTTTGCCGGAATCTTTGCTGTCACAGGCTGCCACACCTTGCTGGATCACCCTATCCCGCAATGACATAGAAAAAAAATATTACTCGGATTTAATAAAACTATGTGCTGGTTTCCATGACCCTGACCCCTTTTCAACCCTGTTTACCCCCCCAACTAAAGACTGTCTGGAAACCGTATCAACATTGATATTTAAACATCTGGAAGAAGACGGGATCATCATCTTTGTGCCTTTGGATAAGCAGGCTGAAGCCGGATGCCGGAATTTTATCCGGTTGTGGGAGTTGTTTTTTAATACCCCGCTGCAAGTTGAATTCCCGGAAAAATTAAAAGGGGTCAGTACAGAGGACAGCCTTGTGGTAGCAGTGGCCTCGGAGCCCCCGGATAAAGAAACATTATCAGCCGTGTCCCAGTATACCCATAAAAATTTACTCTTGATCGGTCCTGAAAAAGAGGGAACGGCATACCAGGCATTTTCAGGTTCTTTTGGCACGTATGTTTTTGCGGACCCGGATTTATCCTGTCCATATGAACAGGTTTATTTTGCGTTGTCCCTGTTTTTTTCAAAGGTCATGTCCTATCAGTTCCCAAAACGTTGCCAGCAGATAAATGATCATTTTAAATTGTTTTTGCCAGCAGTGAACACCGTTTTAGGGGACCCGGCACTAAGACAGACCCTTCAAAGGGTGATAATTGAAAACCAGGCCTATAAAAAAAGACTTTTTATCACCAGCCTTCGAGGAAATTGCATTTTTTGGAAAAATGGATTCCGGGAACATAAAACCCAGAAATTTGAGAGTGAAACCTTTGGTATCAGCACATATTCCCATCTGGTTATGGTGGATCCACTGGTAAATGAAAAATATATAAAGCTTGAACCAAGGAATTTAATGGAAGCGTGCTATTCCCAAAAAGATATTTGTGCATGGGAGAATCGTTACCTGGGGGGTGAATCTGTAGATGTATTTCTTCAGAAACCATCCATGCCTTTTCAAACGGATTCGGTCCTGCCGTTCATATTTGAAGATAAATGGTACCTGCCGGTGCTAAAACAAGATTTTAACAAAGACCGGGACTGCCTTGTCATTATTGATGCTACCAGTGAAACCTATTTTGATTCAGCCCTGGACGAACTGGCCACATTCGGAAGCCGGTATGCACGACTTGTCATTATCGCCCAGGAAGGATTTTCAGCAGATGCAAAATTATCAACCCTGAAAAAATATCCTTTAAGCCATATCGTCCTTGTCCCGGGAATAAAGGTTCAGGGTACACAGATAGAGGTGATGTCGGATTATATTCTTCCTGTAATAATCAATATCATTGGTTCTGCTTTAAAGTCTCTGGATCAATAGTTCTAAAAAATGAGGTAAAAAAGAAGGTATTCTTTTTTTATGTGAATCTCCGGCCATGCCGGTTCTTTTACGATTATTTTGTAAATTCTTATAAAGTGTTAAACCAATTTGTCGCCCTGGCCTCTCCTGCGGGGGACAATCCGAACTCTTCTCCTGCATCAAGAATGGCGTGGATCATATCCCTTCCATATCCCCTGGAGCAGGTCAAAATTATTCCTGTCTTGTCACCTTCACGGCTCAGAGTCACAATCTGACAGGGCACATGGGAAAAAGGACCCTGGAAAAGAAAGGGTGCCTTTCTCTGGGGATCCATAAAATCAAGCGAGGTCAGTTTTTCACAAATTGAAAACACCTGTTTCCCGATCAATCCGACACAAACCGTAGATTCTGTAACATCGGTATACCCGATTTCATCGGGCATGGTGACGTCACCGGCCAGATCGTACAATGACACCTGGGTGCCGTTCATCCGATTGGCAAGAACTCCCTTTTCAAGGGTGCAGTTGCCCGGTATCTGAGGAACATCCATTCCAAATGGCTTAATGGCAGCAAGATTGGAATACTGCAAATCAAACCTTGGCCTGTGGCTCAGGTCAACCAGAAATGGTCCGTTACCCTCTTTACTGTATTCCCTAACCACTTCCCAGTTGTCCCTTTTTTCAGTTTTTAAAGGGGTGCTCTTAAATACAACCGGTGAGATTCTTTGTATATCTTTCATGATTATTCCCTTACATTTTCATCCGTTTACCAGATGGATCATAAAACGGCATTGCAACCACGACACCATAAATCCGGTCATCACCGCATTCATCTTCATAAATCGTAAGCCGGGTACCGATCTTGGCGAGGGTAGCCTCAACCAGGGCCATTCCCACGGCCTCGTTTAATGAAAAACTGTCCCTGGCAGTACAGATATATCCTCTGACCTTATCATCCACAACCAATGCACCATCCCTTGGGGCCCGGGTATTGTTTTCCATTTTAAACCCAACCAGCTTGAGACGCGTCTGATCGGATTCTGCCTGGTGAAGTGCCACAGCTCCCACGGTTTTTGCGTCTGCCTTCTTGCGATCCCACAAAAATCCCAGGCCCACATCCAACAGATTGGTCCTTTGCTCAGATTCCGAGCCCAGGATAACATGGCATTTTTCCATGCGAAGCACGTTCTGGGCTTCAACCCCAAAGTTCTGAATATCGAACTCTTTACCGGCCTCATTGAGCATGAGCCAAACAGACTTCATATAAGAAGAAGGTACGTGGAGTTCATAGGAAAGCTCGCCCACAAATCCCAGGCGCATGGCCCTGACGGGGACGGTATCCCCAACTTTGAACTCTTTGTATTGAGAGAAACCAAAGGCTTCATTGGACATGTCAGCATCCACTATTTTTTCAAGAACTTTTCTGGCATTGGGTCCGGACAGATTGATCACGCCCAAAGAATCGGTCAGGTTGACCATGGCAAAATCCCATCCGTCATACCGGGTATGGTATCTGAGCCATTCAACGGTTTGTCCCGCCCGACCCGTTGATGTGGTGAAATAATAATCATTTTCACCCTGCTTGACCACAACCCCGTCATCAATGACACACCCATCCTCATTACACATGGCCGAATATTTGACCCGACCTTCTTTTACCTTGGACATATCAGACACAAATACCCGCTGGAGCGCCTTTAGGGCATCAGGTCCGAAGATCCTTATTTTACCCAGGGTGGACCCGTCCAGCATGCCCACATTGTTCCTGACATTTTCAATCTCTCGTTTACAGGTATAATCAAAGGAAAAATAACGGGCTCTCTGCCACACCCCAATATTTCTAAAAACGCCGCCGTCTCGTTTCTGCATCTCATCCATGGGCGTTATTTTGAACATATTGTGATTGGTACCGGCATAGGTTGCGATCAATGTTGGCACCAGGGGGGGTCTCACATTGGTGGGCCTGATGGAAACATCGGGCAACCCCTGGTATTTGGCCACATACAAGGGCAGGTTATGCCCGGGAATACCGCCCTGTCCAGGTCCGAGACCCGTGGCTGTAAACCGCTTGATCAGCTCGGGCATATCAAAGCCCTTTTCAATGGCCTGTTTGATATTTTTAATGGTGGCATCTTCATCAAAACAGATGAAACTTTTCCTCCCCTTCACAGGGGCTGTGACCAGTTTTGTTCCACGAACAGGTCCAGGAAAGTTTTCAAGGGCTTTTTTGGCATCCCCTAGTTCCTGGATGGAACAACTTTCACAATCAAAGGCAGCCTTCATTCCGGCAAGGGTTCCCGAGGCTTCAACCGACAAAGGATCATTGAGCCCCAGGATACGTCCAGCTGCATGCATTTTTTCAGGCATTGCATCGGGAAGAAAAAAGCCGGTATAATTATCATATTTAAGCGTGCCCTGGGCCACGGTAATATGCCCTGTGACCGGTGTCATACCTGCTGAGGCCACAATAAGATCGCAGTCAAAACTTTTTGAAATCTGGCCGTCAATACTGGAAAGGCTGACCTTTCGTACCATTTTTCTGCCCTGGGCCTTTGTTGCCACCCACCCTTTGAGCAAGGGAATTTTTTTCTCCTGGATTTTTTTCAGCAGTTCAGGAGACTGACCATCTTCTCTGATATCGGCAACACAGGCTATGGAAAGTCCAAGGGCATGGAGCTCAAGGGCAGCTTCAAGACCAAGGTCGTGACCGATACTGAAAACAGCTTGTTTACCGGGCAGCTGTCCATAGGTTTTGGCCATGCGCAGGGCACACCCTATCTGCATGACGCCGGGTCTTTCATTATTATCAAAAATCAAGGGTCTTTCGATACATCCGGCGGCAGCAACAACGCTTTTGGCTCTTATTTCAATATACCGCTGATCAAATACATCCTCTTTTTTACCGATCTGAAATCCGGTAATAAGGTTGTTGTTATAGGTTCCCACACAAGAGGTGTTGGTAAACAAACGGATGTTGCCTTCAGCCGCAACTTCATTTGCAAGATAAAGCGCCCTTTCATTGAGTGTCTGACGATCCTTATACTTGGTTGACCGATACTCAAAAAATCCCCCCAGCCAGGGCCGGGACTCCATCAGGATAACCCTCAGTCCTTTTTTTGCCGCGGCAAGAGCTGCCATCATTCCGGAAGGTCCGCCGCCGATGACGCAGACATCTGTGTTCAGAAAAATCTCGTCAAATTTTCCGGGCATTTCAAAATCAGGACTGATTTTGCCAAGCCCGGCAGCTTTTCTGATCTGTTTCATGGCCAAAGGCCAAATCTTTGCGGGTTTGTGCATTACATTATAATAAAATCCCGCAGGCATCATCCAGTCCATCTTGTCAAGAAAGCCCATCATATCATTTTCTGCGGAGCCTTTGACATTTTGCTCTTTTACGACCATGCCGTCGCAAAGCTGGGTGTTTTCACACCTGACATTGGGGATACCATCCACTTCCATGCAGGTATTGCTGCATTCACCGTCAAGAGAGTAAAGTCCCCTGGGTCTGTGATATTTCAAACTTCTGCCGAATATTCTTACATTGTTTGAAAAAAGAGCACTGGCAACGGTATCTCCCTGTACGCCGTAGTATTTTTTCCCTTTATATACAAAGGCAAGTTTTTTACCAGCATCTATTTTCAATGTCGGCAGATGATTAAACCTGGTCATCATTTTTTGCCTCCTGGTTTTTCACCTTTTGGACTTGGTCAACTTTTACTGGTTTATCAGCTTTGACTGGTTGCTCAAGGTTCGTGGTTGTATCCCGAAAAACTTTAAACCATGATCCGCAGCCATCTTTGTGAAACCACCACTCTTCCTGGACCCCTGCAATACATTTGTTCATGTGCACATATTCACACCAGGCTTCAGGCGTCAGATCCTTTTCCTCGGGCCTTGGCCCCTTTTCCTCTCCACCGAATTTAAATTCATACCCGTTTCTTTTCCCGCAAATTGGGCATGTGATTGTTAATGCCATTCTTTTCTCTCCTTATGCCTGATTGCGGCTAATTATCTGGGCTGTAATTTACAAGCGCTGCGGTTTCACCCATTAGCTTGTGCTCTTGATATCGTTTTAGAACAAAGGGTTTTAAAATGTCGGGGCAGGTGTTGGTTGCCATATATGCAGCCATATGTTTCCCAACTGCAGAACAGGATTTAAAGCCAAAGTAACCCCAGCCGCAATCCATGAAAAATCCCTCGACCTGTTCGTTACCATCCATGATGGGCGCCATATCCGGTGTCATATCCGCAAGCCCCCCCCAAATTCTCATGAAACGAACGCCCCTCAGACAGGGTAGAAATTCAGACAAGGCTTCGGCCTGGTGTTTTATATAATGGGCTGTATTCAAGGTGGTATAGTTTGGCCATGGGTCCATGTGAGCACCGGTTGCGATCTCACCTTTCAGGGTCTGGTTGGCATAACAATGGTAGGCACCGGAAGAGACCACATGGTCCAGAACAGGCTTTAAGGGCTGGGTAACCATTGCCTGAATGGTCAAAACGCTGATGGGTAATTTGATGCCCATCATCTCATAAATCAACGCCGCTGAATAACCACCGGCTGAGACCAATACCTTTTTGGTATTAATAGTGCCACGGTTGGTGGTAACGGAAGTTACCTTGCCGTTCTGGGTACCGATGGCGAGGGCTTCTGTCTGCTGGTGAATTTCAACACCTTTTTTAGCAGCTCCCCTGGCAAGTCCCCAGACCACTGCATCATGGCGGACAACCCCCCCGGGAGGATGGAACATGGCCCCATGAATGGGAAATGTAATATCCTCTGAAATATTCAATGCGGGAACCAATTCCTTTGCCTCTTTTGCATCGATAAGATGGCTTTCCACGCCATGGAACTGGGCTGTGGCAATGGTCATCCTAGCCGCTTTCATGGCCGCTTCCGAATGCATCAGATTGAGGTTACCGCAATTGTTAAACATTAAATTGTAATCCAGTTCCTTGGTTAGAACCGGCCAGAGATCAAGGGCTTCCTTGTAAAGGGGAACGTTATGTTGTGTTCGCTGATTGGCACGAACAATAGCCGTATTCCTTCCAGCACCACCAAATCCGATATAGTTTTTCTCTATAATCGCTATATCGGTGATGCCATGCTCCTTTGCAAGATAATAAGCTGTTGCCAGACTGTGAAGCCCGCCGCCTATCAATACCACGTCATAACTTGATTTAAGCTTGGTCTTTTTTCCCCACATGGGTTTGTTTTTCAAAAACATTGGCTTTCTCTTATAAGTTTGCATTGATATTATATTATACCATATTGAAATTGACCTTAGCTCATGAAACAAAACCTGTCAATAATTTTATATAACAAAATCATTTGATGGTTTTTGTTATATTAATCAATAGAACCCGGCCCTTCTACCTATCAAAAGCCTTATCTTGAGAAACACTATCAATGCCAAACACGCAATTGATGCAGCGGTGTGGCTATTTAGAGGAAGGTCTTTTTTTATAGGGTCGGGGTCTTTTTCCTTGAAACCCTTTAGACTTGGCGGTTATCACCTGTTTTTGTTTCTCTTTTCCCGGCGGATTTTTTTCCACAAATATTTTTTTTAAGGTAAAGGGATCCAGGCCAGTATAATACATGAGAGTGGAAAAGGTCGAAGGGGTGGGGGTAAAAATCTGAACCTGCTCCGGGTTGATATTCAGCTTTTCCGAAGTGAATTTTTTTAACTGGACCATATCCGCAAAGTCGCATCCAGGATGGGCGGCGATGAGATAATAGGTTAAAAATTGTTTTTTGTCTGAGTCTTTGGACAAGCGGTCAAAGGCCTGTTTAAAGGTCAGTAAATCGTCGATTCCCTGCTTGCCCATGAGGGAGAGCACTCTTTTTTGTGTATGCTCCGGTGCCACCTTCATCTGGCCCGAGACATTGTCCCGGACAAGTTTTGCAAGATAGGCATTCCCGTGTTTTTTATCATTTAAAATCAGATCATACCGGATGCCGGAATTGACAAACACCTTTTTGATTCCCGGCAGCCGTTCCAGTTTCTGGATCAACCGGATCTGGGGGGAATGGTCCGGTTCGAGGCTCGTACAGATTGTGGGAAAGAGGCAGCGCTTATCCGGACAGCCCCCTTTCTTTAATTTTTTCTTGCACTCAAACCCATACATATTGGCGGTAGGGCCGCCCAGATCAGATATATACCCTTTAAAATCCTTGTCTTGGGTAAAGCCTTCTGCTTCAGCCAGGATGGAGGCTTCGCTCCTATGTCGAACAGTTCTGCCCTGGTGGACCGTGATGGCACAAAAGTTACACTCCCCATAGCACCCATAATGGGTAGGGATGGAAAAACGAATGGTCTCAAGGGCTTTGACCGATCCCTTGTCACGATGATAGGGGTGGAGGTCCCGCTCAAAGCCAAGGCCATGGATCTCGTCCAATTGCGCTGTGGTGCTGTAAGGTTCGGGTGGGTTCAAGACCAGGTACCGGTCGTTGTGCTGCTGGCAGATCCCCTTTGCCGTGATGGGATCCGTGTTGGCATAAAAGAGCTTAAAGCTTTCAATATACTGGTACTTGTCCTTTTGCACTGCTTCAAAAGAGGGCAGTTCAATCCCTTTTTTTTCTTTTGAAATATATCCGATTCCAGGAATATCCCAAGGTTCTTGCTCGTTGTTTAAGGCGGCTGCCAGGTTCAGGATACTGGCATGGGCCATGCCGTAAAGCAAAAAATCTGCCCGGGCATCGAAGAGGATGGCGCGTCGAATTTTGTTGGACCAGAAATCATAATGGGCGATCCGCCGCAGACTGGCCTCGATGCCGCCCAAAACAAGGGGAACCGTGGGGCGGCAATACCGCCGAATCAGATTTGAATAGGCAATGACCGCCCTGTCCGGCCGGCAATTGTTGATGCCGCCGGGGGTGTAATCATCCTTTTGTCGTCTTTTTTTGGATGCCGTATAATTGGCCACCATGGAATCCAAGGCCCCTGATGTAACCCCCCAAAAAAGTCTGGGATGTCCCAGCCGGGAAATATCCTCGGGGCCCTCCATATCCGGTTGGGCAATAATGCCCACACGATACCCACGGCTTTCAAGTACTTTCCCGATAAGGCATACGCCCATGAAGGGAGAGTCAATATAGGCATCTCCGGTGACCAGGATAATATCCAGTTGTTTGATCTTGCGTTTTTTTAACTCGTCGGGGGTGGTGGGGAGAAACATGGTATGTCCAAAGGCTCCAAAAGGGTTAACGTATTTTATCCAGCACTTCACGTACTTTTGCAGCCAATTCTTTCCTGGAGAATGGTTTCTGGATGAACTGCATCCCAGAATCCAATATGCCGTGATGGGCAATTACGTTGGCCGTGTAGCCGGACATAAACAGACATTTTAAGTTTGGAACCAGCTGAACCATTTCTTTGGCCAAAGCACGGCCGTTCATCCCAGGCATCACAACATCGGTCATGAGCAGATGAATTTTTCCGGCCTTTGATGTCCCGATTGTGATGGCCTCATCTGGATTAGAAGCGGCGAATACAGTGTAACCCAAACGTTCAAGCATTATGGCGACCATGGTTAAAATCGCTTTTTCATCTTCCACTAACAGGATGGTTTCCCGGCCTGTTGAATCGGCTTTCTTTGATGCCAACTTTTGCGTGGGAAGATCTTTTCCTCCATGGCGGGGAAAGTAGATCCTGAAAGTTGTTCCTTGGTTCGGTTCACTGTAGACATGAATAAAACCATTGTTTTGTTTGACAATTCCGTATACGGTTGCCAGCCCAAGGCCAGTTCCTTCTCCGACGCCCTTTGTGGTAAAAAACGGTTCGAAAATTTTGTCCAATATTTTCTTGTCCATGCCGCATCCGTTGTCGGTTAATGCCAGTATTACATAATCACCGGGGTTGAACCCATCGTGTTCAAAACAATAGGCATTGTCAAAGCTCACATTGTCTGTCTCAATGGTGAGTTTTCCGACATCTTTTATTGAATCTTTTGCATTGACACATAGATTGGCCAGAATCTGGTCGACTTGGGAAGGATCCATTTTGACCACCCAAAGGTTTTTTTTGGGCAGCCAGGCAAGATCGATATTTTCACCAATTAACCGCTGTAGCATTTTAAGCATTCCTTCTATGATCTCATTCAGGTCGAGCACTTCAGGGGCGATGGTCTGTTTCCGGGCAAAGGCAAGCAACTGACGCGTGAGTT
Source organism: Desulfobacteraceae bacterium (assembly GCA_016743945.1). Classification (GTDB taxonomy): domain Bacteria; phylum Desulfobacterota; class Desulfobacteria; order Desulfobacterales; family Desulfobacteraceae; genus NBML01. The sequence goes on along the minus strand of JADGFI010000001.1, from coordinate 346,741 downwards.
CCGTCGAGCGTTCAGCCGCTTTTTGAATTTCAAGCAGGTTTCCAATGACTGGGTTCGTCGGATCTAAATCCTCCAAGATCATTTCAGTATTCCCGAGAATGATGCTCAGCATATTGTTGAAATCATGGGCCACGCCACCTGCAAGCCGTCCGATTGACTCCATTTTCTGGGCATGTAAAAGTTGCTGCTCCAATTTTTTATGTTCGGTAATGTCTTGAATTGTCCCTTTCATTGTTATGCAGACACCATCCTTATACCCAGGGCGGCCAACAATCCGTACCCAGATTAAGCGCCCCTTTACTGTGGTGAACTGCAACTGGTGATCAAATTGTTCACCGGTCTCAATAGAGAGATTATAGGCTTTTTCAATGATATCCCGATCCCCTGGCAGATAGTAGGCCAGATGGTCATCCGGTCCGGAAGCAGGCCCCTGGGGGTCAAGATCTAAAATCTGGTAGGTCAATATTGTCCAGGTGGCTTCACGGGTGATAAGGTCATGTTCCCAGCCGCCTATTTTCGCAATATTCCCCATTTCGATAAGCTGCTGTTCCCTCTTTTGCAGCACTTTCTCTGACCGTTTACGGTCTGTTATGTCCACGATAGACCCTTCAATAAAGGCCTGTTCAGGGAAAATAGTTGCCGAAAACAATATCCAGATAGGATTTTTATCCCTGGGAATGATGTTCGCCTCGTAATCGTTTACAACTCCCTTTTTTTGTAAAATCTTCAAAAATTTGCTGCGCCCTTCGGGATCTGCCCAGGCATTGCCGGAAGAGAAATCGGCCATGCAATCTTCAATGGTTGAATATCCTGCCATTTGAGCATAGCGTTTATTGATTTCAATTAGTTTTCCGTCGAGACTTGTTCTGAAAAGTGCCACCTGGGCATTATGAAACAAGGAGTGGTATTTTTTTTCGCTCTCCTGGAGTTCTTTTTCCATCTGCTTGCGTTGGGTGATGTCCATATAGGTTCCGAGGACACCGTTAATTTCTCCCCTAGAACTGAGCAGGGGGATCCTGCTCGTAAGAACTGTGACGGTTTTCCCCAGGGCTGTCGTCTGGGGTTCTTCGATGAAAAGCTTGGAACAGCCACTCTCAATAACCTGGCGATCATCCCCACGATACAATTGGGCCTGATCACGCCATACCATCTGGTAATCATCTTTCCCGATGATATCCTGTGGATCAACAAACCCTGCATCTTTTGCAAATAAAGCGTTACAGCCCAGATAGACAAGATTTTGGTCTTTCCAGAATACCCTTACGGGTATCGCGTTAACAATGCCTTGGATAATCCGGTGTGATTCCCGCAGTGCTTCCTCTGACCGCTTAAATTCAGATGCAGCCTGTTCCAGTTTCTCAATTTTTTTTTCCAAATCTTCATATGTCGGTTTTATAATCATAGAAGGAGTTCCAATTTCTTAAGATGAGAACGAATCCTAGGGTCCTAGGGTTTAGAAGACCTGGTATATAGTGTTCTTAAGGCCCAACGATTCAAACTGTCTTTTGCGAAAAAAATTTTATTAATAGGGTACAATAGAAAGCCCTGTATTGCAAAAAAAATAAATGGTTAAGATCTGAGTTCGGCTCCCCCATTAAAACATTGTTGAGAGCAATTCTTTTTTATTTCACCATCAAAAGCCAGATGCCGCCCACGGCAATGATGGCACCGACAAAGGCCCGGATGGATACATGTTCCTTGTGAATGAAAATGGAAAAGGGAATAATACAAACCGGGGTCATGGACAAAAATGTAGATGCCACTCCCGTGGACAGGTAGTGCAGGGCCATGAGGGACAAGGATACTCCAAGAAAGGGGCCAATAAGTGCGCCGGTTGCTGTAAAAACAAGGGCCCGGGTGTCTTTTACTGCCCGGATCACCCGGTGCCATTCCCGGGTCAGGGTAAAAAAAATGATAAAACAGACAAAGGCTGAAAGGGCTCGGATCTGGGTGGCGGCAAAGGCATCCAAAAATCCTGTATCGGTTTGCATCCCGGCCTTGCTCAGGACATATCCAACGGCCTGACCCAGCATGGCACCTATTCCGAAGAATATTCCCTTAAGGGTAATAACCCGCTGGTGCAACTGCCGGGACATGTTCTTTGGTCGCTTTTTTTCAAAGATTACCAGTCCCACCCCTGACAGGGTCACCAGCATCCCGGCCCATTGATGGAGCACATAGGTTTCCGAAAGAAATGTCCACCCGATCAGGGCTGCCACCGGGGCAGAGAGACTGAAAATCAGCAACGCAATCCTGGGACCCAGTTCCACCAGGGCCTTGAACAGACAGATATCTCCCAGAAAAAAACCAATGATACCGGAAAGGGAAAGAAAGATCCAGGCCTCCAGGGGAAAGTCCAGAGGGATCAAATATCCATTTTTGAAAAATAAAAAGATCCCGAAAAGGATCAGGGCCGTTGTTATCCGGATGATATTGACCGGTGTGGATCCCACCCTTATGGCGGCTGCCTCAAAAAACTGGACACTGACGGTCCAGCACAATACAGTCGTAATGGCAATGAGTTCTCCGGTATATGGCATGGCATCTTGTCCAATAAGAAAAGATTCATTAAAAGAAAATAGTATAGGTAAATGAGATAGGGATAAATTACAAGAAAAATTACCCGTTCACCCTGAATTTTATCATTGATCAATCGGATTCGCCAACTCCGGCCTCAATAGGCAAAGTCCACAGTGAAAATGCTAAAAATAGATACCAATACAAATCAAAAGATTTATTCATTCTAAAAATATCAGGGTGCTTCCGTTTTTTTAATGGTGCACAAATCTTTTGCCGGGTCCGGGGTTATATTTCGACTTGCAAAAAAATGGCATGAAAGCAAATGAAGCATTAGAACTTTTGTTCAAAGAGCAGTTGCCTGAGTTTTTAAATGAGTAAATTCGAGACTTCTATACACAAACCTATTTCATCAAATGAGCTAAATTGTTACAATATTATTTTTATTGGTAAAGGAAAAGATATACCGGATTTTAACACTATTTTGAGAAGAGCCATTCGTAAGGAAAAAAATGAACAAAACAAATAGATTGTATATTTCAAAGGCGTCGGTGCACTTCATTGGAGTGCTTGCGTTCATCCTGTTTTTGGCCATCGGCACGACAGCAGATGCAAAAGGTGAAATCGGCGGCACCAGATTTACCGGGCAGCAGCTCCGACAATTGGTGAACGAAGCGCATGCCAAATTCAAGGACATTAAAAGCGGCAAAAACGCTGACTATATACCGATCCTGGCGACCGTGCCGTCTGAGCTGTTTGGTGTCGTCATCGCCCTACGGGACGGGACGACCTTTACGGCAGGTGATGTTGACTATGCCTTTGCGATCGAGTCGGTATCCAAGCTTTTCACTGCCGCCCTGGTCATGCAGCAATACGGCGGGCCGCAATCGATCATTGAAAAGATTGGGGTGGAGTCAACCGGTTTGCCGTTCAACTCAAAGCTGGCCGTTGAGATTCTCAATGCTCGATCCGTAAATCCTTTGGTCAATGCCGGGGCGATGGCGTCTGTCAGCATGGTCAAAGCAAACAGCGAGAAAGAACGGTGGACCCAGGTTCTTGATAACATGAGTAACTTTGCCGGCGAACCACTAAAGATGATGGACAACGTGTTTCAGTCCGAGTACACGACAGCTTGGGGCAACCGCGGCATCGCCAACAATTTATACAACTACAAGCGGCTATACTCGGATCCCGAGGAAGTACTGCGGGTTTACACGAAGCAGTGTTCCGTCGGTGTAACAACGCAACAGCTCGCGATCATGGGTGCAACCCTTGCCAACGGCGGCGTTAACCCTAAAACCGGCCAGCGTCTCCTGGACGAAAAACACGTACCGGAACTGCTCGCGATCATGCTGACCGCCGGTTTCTATAATGAATCCGGCTACTGGTCGATGTGGGCCGGCCTGCCGTCGAAAACGGGAGTCGGCGGAGGCATCGTCTCTATCGTGCCGGGTGAGATGGCCATCACCGCATTCTCACCACGCCTGAATGCGGCTGGCAACAGCGTGCGTGCCCAAAAGGCGATACAATTCATTGCGGGTAAGCTGGGAGTCGGCATCTTCGGACCGAACCCGGACTGAAACGATACAGATACCCAATCAGTCGAATTCGATGGAGAAAACAAGAACAGCATGGAAAAAAATTATTGTAGCCATTCGCCTGGTTTACATACGACTCTCTCTGTCCTGATAGGCTGGACAACTTGACTTCCCCAATAAACTCACATATGAATATGGCATAAATTTAAGCAGTATATCGGCATTATAATCGGCAGTTTTTTTTCATATGACCAATAGAGAAGAGGCATGATTGGATTTTTTAAAGAACCGTGAAAAAAGAAAACACAAGAACAGTAAATGCCAGAGGCGGGGATGCCAGAGGATTGTTCTGACTCTTGTGGCAGTTGTTGTCTTTTTTGGATTTGTCCGGTTTAATACGGTTCATGCCGCCAGTTTAACCATTGCCTGCTATAATGATTACCGGCCTTACTCCTATGTCAATGACAAGGGGGAGGTGGTGGGGATGCTGGTTGATTTCTGGGCGCTTTGGGCAGAAAAAAATCAGATAGAACTGACCTTTTTACCCGGGTCCCTCAACCAGAGTCTGGTCCGGGTTAAAATGGGTGAGGCCGATATCATGATCGGGCTTTTCCGTTCAAAGGACCGGGCAGCCTACCTGGATTTTTCCCATCCCATGATTGATATTCAAACCAATCTCTATGTGGTCGAAAAAATGGAGGCAGACTCAATAGAAGCCCTTGGAAATATTCCTGTGGGAGTTATTGAAAACGACTATGCGGTGGAATATTTGTCCCAGAAGTACCCGGATGTCCAGATCAAGACATTTCCCGGATCCGAACAGGTGGTAAAAAATGCCCTGGCGGGTAAATTGTCGGCCTATGCCCTGGATTTTCCCAATGCCATTTTCCTTTTGGCAGAAAATGATTCCCTGGTTAAATTCAGACGGGTGCAAACCCTGTATACGGAAAAGTTACGGGCCGGGGTCAAAAAAGGGAATACCCAGCTGCTCAAACTGATCAACCCGGGGATAAAGGGCGCTTCAAAACAAGAGGTTGAAACGATTTTAAGTAAGTGGGGATTGGCTCCCCCGCCGCTTATTGTCCAGTACCGGGGGTGGATCATTGGGGTGATACTCCTGTTACTGGCTGCCAGTATCGGGTTTGCATTTTATTCCATGAAATTAAAATATCGTATGGGCCGGCTGAGATCGGGAAAAAATTCCTTTAAAGAAGAGGAATGGCTCTCCCTGATCACCCAGGGAGAACATAACCAACTGGAGTTTAAATCCTCCATGCGCTGGAATCTTGTTACCCTGAAAACAGACAAGGTACTTGAATATGTAATTGTTAAGACCATTTCCGCATTCATGAATGCCGATGGAGGGACGCTGCTCATCGGGGTGAACGACGACGGGGAGGTGATCGGTATTGAATCAGACTATCAGACCTTCCAAAAAAAACCAAACCGGGACGGGTTCCTGCTCAAATTGTCCAGCCTGATCAGCCAGAACATGGGGCGACAAAGTCATAAATTTATTTCCACCCAGATCCAGTCCATTGATGGCAAGGATATCTGCAAGATTTCCATCACCCCCGGGGAACGGCCAGTGTTTGTCAAAGAAAAAGGAAAAGAAGCCTTTTATATAAGGGCGGGTGCGGCTTCTGTCCCCTTGAGCCTGAGCGAATCCCATGAATATATCCGCTCCAGATGGTAAAGTACCCCTGCAAAGACTGCCTAACCTGTCTTTTTAGCCAGGGCTTCTGGTTAGACGTTTTCCAGTACTTTCACAAAATTATTCATAGAATCCCTCAATGGTGATAACAGTATCCGCATTGGGAGATGTTTGTTTTTCCATGAACTTGACGCCATAAATATCCCGGTCAATTGATAGGCGGGCTTTTTGGCCCATGATAACCGTTCCCTTCTGCACTTGATTTTTGACCTTTATGGCAGGGGGCACCACCTGGGGGCTGCATTCTTGACCCAGTAAAAGCGTATCTTTCCGGATCCTTAACCGTTTGAGGGTTTCTTCTTTTTGTTGGATATCTGATATTTGGGCTTCCACTTTTTCAAATATAATTTTTTTCTTTGTTTCATATTCATGGTGGTGCCGTTGGGTGGCGTTTACGGCTGCCCGATACATCCCATATTTAATACCTGCTGTTTCCCTGATATGGGTCTCAAGGGGTGTTGAGGCCATGGAAAACGTTTCCTTAAGGAATTCATCCAGAAATGAGTCCCCTTCAGACAAAGGTTTTGGGGGTAATCCGGGACAGGCATTGGGATCTTTTTCCGCTTTGGTAAGCTTTTCACCCAGGGAGGGGATATCCATGAGATCCTTGCATTGCAACAATTTTAAAAGGTATTTAAGCATTTCATGCTGTTTGAGAAAAACTTCTTTTACTTGTAATTTGGTGTTGAGCTGTTTTTCAAGTTCATTGAGTTCTGCCTGGTGCTTCAGTTGATTTAATTTTGTGGTCTGGATTTTGATAAGGCGATCAAACCCCTTGGCCTTGAGATTGGGATTTTTGCCTGTTTGAAGTATCGAGGCCCTGGTGCCGTCATCAGACACATTTTTCAGAACGATATCCTGATATGCCAGCACGGCAGAAGAGACGAGATCTGCCTTGGGTGCAATAAGGCTCTTGGATGTCACAAGGATGGCATTGGTGATAATTTTATCAACAAAAATATCACCTTCTGCCTTGATGATAGCTTGTTCGTCCCCAGATCTCCCGATATTGCCGTGAATCCGGATATCTCCGGCAGCAGAGGCCTGGCCGAGGATATCTCCATTGATCTCAAGCCCCTGGCAACGGATAGCACCTGTCGGGGAAATGGAACCCTCCACCTTGAGATTGACATCCTTGTATTTGTCGCCCAGGTCTGTATAAATCCGGCCTGTATGATGCCGGGTGGGAATAATGTGTTCCCGGGCCCTGACAAAAAGGGTCCTGTTTTTGTACAATAGGGGGATCCCGTCGGTATCGGCAATAAACAACGCCTCTTGTTTGATGACCCCTTCCCCGCAGTTTAAGGGTCTGGTTTGTTGAAGGGGGGCAGGAATGGTGTATCCACATACATCTTTACCAGGAGTGCCTTTTTTGGGGGGGAGCGTTCTTGCCAGTGCATCCCCTTTTTTTACCAGGGGCAACTTCCCCTTCTCTCCATCCGATGGCTGGAAATTTGTGTCAAAAAAAAACTCAATGGACTCGGCCATCCCTTTTTGGGGGGGAAGGCCCTTGGCAATTTGGATTTCAATACCGATTTTTGTTCCGGCCAAAAACTTTTTCAAGGTGGGTGCAGGATACAGGCCCCAGGTGATACCGATGGAATTGAGCCAGGTGATTAAATCCTGAACCTGGATTTCTTCAAAGCCTTCATTTGTTCTCTGGAGAAATGCTTCAAGTTTATTTTTAGAAAATCGGTATTCAAACTGCTTTGAAATCCGTTTATTGGTGTTGGTTTCGTCATTATATAGTGACAATGCTTTTTCCAGGGCAAGCCTTTTTTTCTCAAGTTCTTTCTGGATTTTTAAAATATAGTGAAGGTCGGTATCCGACAGGTTGAACAATTGCTTGAAAATATTTCCAAGATCGGGTCTGGGATAACCCGATCTCACTTTTGCTTCCTGGACTTTCAGGGCCTGGTTTAACTGATCAATGGTAATCATTTCTTTTTTGACCGCAATGGCCCCGAATCGCATGTTCAAGGAAAGCCTTTCTATTTCCGAGGCGGCAATGTCATTCATGGCCTCTGCCAGCAACTCATCTTTTACCCGGTCCTGGCAGAGCAGTATGGCAGATTTGTCAGATCTGGAAATTTCTTTATTCTCAAGCAGGATATCACCAATCAGTTTGCTCTTGTTGGTTTCTTTAAAAATGATGCGTTGTATATCCAGGGCGTTTTTAACACTCTTCGGCTGGATAAATCGGTTGGCAATTCCGAGTTCCCCGAATCTTTTATCCAGCATATTGGTTTTCAGATGCGCTTTAACGGCAAAGAGGAACTCAATATTTTCTTCCGAGAGCAATCCTGTTTCCCTGAAAAGTTCAATCACAGAAGAATCCGGTGTCTGCTGCCTTTTTTCTGCAAGCAGGCGTAACACCTCCTTTTCCTGGTTAAGGGGGATAAAACGGCATTTAACCGCCAAACGGATGAGATCTTTGTTCTTTTTCCCAAAAATAGCGTGTTTCTCTTCCACAGAATTGCCTGAAGGATTGTTGTCCAATGATTTTGAACCGAGTTGTTTGGGATGATTCATAACGAATAGAGAAACTACTGGATTTTCCCATTCATGTCAAGGATATCCCAGTTTTGAATTTGGTCTTCGTGTATTCTAAAAACCCGTCTTGAGAATGTTTTTTAGTTGTCTGGCGTCTAAATTTCCTGTATGGGTTAATGAGAATTCTAAGACAGGTATGGAATGGTCGGGTGGAACCCCGGAACACAAAATAAAGGAATGGAATGGAAATAAACTTTTGCAGTTGTTGCGGCGCACCAATGGAAAAAAAAATCCCCCCTGATGATGACCATTTGAGGTCTGTCTGCACAAGATGCCCCCTTGTGCACTATGAAAACCCCAAAATGGTGGTGGGCTGTATTCCGACTTTTAAAAATCAAGTATTGATGTGCAAACGGAATATTGAACCCCGAAAGGGAAAGTGGACCCTGCCGGCCGGGTATCTCGAAAACAAGGAATCGGTCCAGGACGGCGCTGTTCGGGAAACCCTGGAAGAGACAAGGGCCAACGTCCGGGTCATGGGTCCCTATCGGCTGTTTAATATCGTAATTTTAGGTCAGATTTATCTGATGTTTCGGGCCCAGATGGCGGATGACTTCTTTGGCCCCACCAGCGAAAGTACAGAGGTGCGCTTATTCAAGGAAAGCAATATCCCCTGGGATGAAATAGCATTTGAGGTTATCCGACAGACCCTGGTTGATTTTTTCCAGGACCGGAAACAAGGGGCCTATCCCTTCAAAATAAAAGATGTGAAACCAGGTCAGATACGGATCCAATAAAAAGAGGCTTTATGGAAAAAAACATTTTTGAACTTAAAATTTTGTTGGTGGATGATAGCCTGTCCATGCGACGGATCATTGGGAAATACCTGGCAAACAAGGGCTTCACCCATGTACTGGAAGCAGGGGATGGTTCGGAGGCCCTTAAAATTCTTGATTCAACCCGGGTGGACTTGATCGTGTCTGATCTGCACATGCCCATTATGGATGGCATGAAGTTTTTAGAACAGGTCAAGGCAAATGCCAGAACCCGTGATATCCGATTTGTCATGCTTACGGTTGAGGCAACCCAAAAAATAATGAACAAGGCTCTTTCCATGGGCATTGACAGCTATATTGTCAAACCGGTGACCGAAAAAATATTTATAGCCGAATTGGAACGGGTAATTCATCTCACCTAGGAAATAACGCCTTGTTTGGTCCTGGCTATCATCACTTTTTTTTAAGTATTACAAAATTTCAGACAAAATATCAAACCGGTCAAAGGGGGGCATGATACAGGCACCGGAAAACAGTTCTTTTGCCAGTTGAAGCATTTGCCGGGACTGTTGGATGCCGGTGGAAACCGGATCGTTGGTAGTTGCCATTTCCCTTTGAAGTGCATCCGGCACGGCAATGCCGGCCACCTTGTTATGAAGAAAGCTGGCATGCTTCAAGGAGAGCAGGGGTAAAACTCCCATGATGATGGGGATGTTGATGTGGTTTAGACCCTCCTGAAGTCGTCGAGCGGTTTTTCTGTCATATACCGGCTGGGTAACGATAAACCTTGCACCGGCGTCAGCTTTTCTTTCAATTCGGTGTATTTCATTTTCAAGCCCGTCCACTTCCGGCCGAAAATCCAGTACGGCACCAGCGCAAAGATCTGCCCCAGCTGCCATCTGGATGAGTTCAAAGACAGTTAGATCATTGATGGTTGTGGTTTTATTTTCGCTGTTTCGGGCAGATGGGTCTCCTGTGACGGCAATGATGGTATCAAGACCCAAGGCCTTAGCCCCCCACAGTTCCGCCTGGAGTCCCAATCGGTTATGATCGCGAACGGTTAAATGGAGAATGGCAGGCTTGCCGGTTCGTTCCTGGAGCAGGTGGGAAAAAATCATGGCAGACATCCGGGGTCTTGCAACGGGGTTTGATGCCACACTGAATCCGTCAAAAGCAAGTCTGGAAAGAGCATCCAGTTTGTCCAAAAGTGCATGGCCATTAACTCCGGCCGGCGGGACCACTTCCAATGTGATTTTGAACTTATGTTCGCTGGCGAGTAAAAATGACATAATATTCCTTTTTTAAATTTGATGGGGATAAATTTACTATGCCCAAGATTTGTTTGTGGGTCAAATATTATTCTGGTAAACGAGGAATATTGCGCTGGTTTTTTTAATTATTTTATTCTTGCCGTAAAAATTATGTGGTGATATCGTTGCAATTGTTACACGATCGTTTCTTGATGCAAGATCTTTCTTTCGGGTATATACAAACGGGTATTCTTCAAAGTTTATAGGTTAAAGGTTACGGCTGGATCGTCTCTATCAGACAATAGTACGGCAGATTACAGGAGGTAATTGTGGGGTTAAGCTATAGGATGCGGCTTGTTCTCGTATGCATCAGCATTTTCGTGATGGTCGGTGTCGGACTTTTGTTCAAACGGTTGTTGCGCCCTGATTCTTTTGGTGTTTACGGTCCTTATCGGGCAGATGCCATCAGCGAGGCGGTTGCGGTGCCCATCCGTCACGGAACCAATGATTCTTGTTTTAAATGTCATCCCTTTGAAGCTAAAATTCACAAAGCCGGCCTTCACAAGACCATTTCCTGTGAATTTTGCCACGGGACCTATGCCGATCATGTGGAAAAAAATAAAAAAACAGGTACCCTGCCGGTGAAAACCGGAAACCAGATCACCACCCTTTGTCTGCGGTGCCACAACACTGAAATTAAGGCAAGATCGGAAGAGGTCATTAAGACCGTTGCCCTGCCGGATCATCTCAGGGACCAGCAGGTTAAACTCACCCACACCTGCAATCAATGCCATCATGTTCATGCGCCGCTCAAGTATATCAACCGGGCAAAACAGATTACAGGGCTTATGGAGAAATGAGTATGAAGATACAAGATCCCTTGCCGGACATGAAGAAAAGATCCTTTTTGAAAAATGTACTCAACGGCACCATTGCAGGCTCCCTCTACCTGGTCTATCCCATGGGTGCAGACAATTTTGAGATGCCTGAACAGATTCCGGGCATAGAAAATGGGGCCTATGATATTCACGCCCAGGAGTTTGCGTTTATCGTCGACGTTACCCGGTGTATCGGATGTGGGTCCTGCTGTGTGGCAGACAAACGCGAATACAATGTGCCCGACGGCAATTACCGCACCTGGGTGGAACGATATGTCAAAGGCTTTTCCGATCAGATTTATGTGGACTGCCCCAACGGGGGGCTTGACGGGTATCAGACACCCCGGTCCGATATCAAGGAAGCGGTTCGGGACACCTTTTTTGTACCCAAGCTGTGCAATATGTGCAAGGAGGCCCCCTGTGTCCAGGTGTGCCCCGTTGGCGCTACTTTTATCTCTCCGGACGGATTTGTTCTGGTGGATGACAAACGGTGTGTGGGCTGTGCCTATTGCATCCAGGCCTGCCCCTATTCCGTCCGGTTTATAAACCCTGCCACCCGGGTGGTGGAAAAATGTACCTGGTGCTATCATCGGATACGAAAGGGACTGCTTCCAGCCTGTGTTGAGGTGTGTCCCACCGGTGCCCGGAAGTTCGGCAGCCTTAAGGATGAAACATCAGAAGTTTATAAAATTCTCAAAGGCCCGGGGGTTTTGACAGTTCTGAGAAAAGAAATGGGCACCTGGCCCGCATTGTACTACAAAGGTGCCAGAAGGGAGGTTATCTGATGAATACCCTATTTGCTTCCACTGCTTTTGCTTCCGATTCAATCGGTTCGGCAACCATGCTGATTTCCAATTTTGTATTTCCCAATGACCTCCATGTTCACTGGAGCATGATGATTGTTTTGTACCCCTACATCACAGGGCTTGTGGACGGTGCCTTTATCATTGCGGCTTTGTATTATCTGTTTGATGTGAAAAGCCTGCGGCCGGTGGCACGGTTTTCTCTTTTGTTTGCCCTGGCATTCCTTGCCATCGCCACCCTTCCTTTGCTGCTCCATTTGGGACGGCCCGAGCGGAATTTTAACATGCTGCTCACCCCCAGTCCCAGCTCAGCCATGGCAGGATTTGGCTATATCTATGCCGTGTCCATGGGGGTTCTGGTCTTTATCATTCTCTTTGTGTATCGTCCGGTGCTGGTGGAACTTCGGTCTATTTCCAAGGGCTGGCTCCAGGTGCTGTACCGGGCCATCACCTTTGACAGCATTGATCTTTCCGAGGATGCCCTTAAACTGGATGGTAAAATTATCCGCTTCCTTGTGGGAATCGGTATTCCCATTGCCGCTGTTCTCCACGGATATGTGGGATTCATATTCGGCGGGGTCAAGGCCAACCCCACCTGGTCCACCCCCCTTATGCCGGTGATCTTTCTTTTTTCGGCCTGTGTTTCCGGAATATCCGCCATCATCCTGGCCTATATTATCATTCGCAAATTTAAGGCCCGGCCCATTGACCATGGATGCATCATCACCATGATTAAAACCCTCACCGGCTTTTTTATTCTGGCATTTTCCTTTGAAATGCTCGAGGTCTTTTCCCATTCCTATTTAAAAACCGGCTACCATCACATGGTGGAGGGCCTTTTAAACGGGCCCTTGGCAAGTTCTTTCTGGTTCTGGCAGGTCAAAATCGGTTCAATCCTTCCCCTCTTGGTCCTGGGCCTTATGGGAATCGTTAAAATGCGATCCTATGTTTACAATTTTCTGGCCGCAGGGGTCTCGGCCATATTGCTGATCCAGGTGCTGATCATGCGCTGGAATGTGGTGATTGGTGGACAGCTCATGAGCAAAAGTGCAAGGGGGTATACCGAATTCCATCCCCTGTGGTTTGATAAGGAGGGAATCATTGCCGTGATCATTGTCATGGCCATTCCCTTTGCCATCCTCTTTGTCCTCGGGAAAATATTCCCCTTTTGGGCAGAAGACAACGAAGTTTAACTTTTTTAAAAGGCAAAAAGACACAAAAAGGAGGTGGTTTGGCTTTTGTTCCAAAGGCGCTGCACAAGAGCGTTGAGGGCCGTGGGGCTGTGACATAAACTTAATATTTTGGAGGAATGTGATCATGACTTTTTTAAGGTCATTCTTGGTGTTTACAATTTTGTGCATTTTTGCGGCAGGGACGGCACTGGCATTGACCGAAGAGTCCTTTGACGTTAAAAATCCAAAAGTTCAGGAAATGAACAAAAAATGCATCACCTGTCATTTGAAGGAAAACAAATCCATTGTCCTGCAATGGGAGAACTCTGCCCATGCTGCCGCCAAGGAAGGCCAGGTGGGATGTTACAACTGCCATGCGGCCAATAAGGGTGATGAAATGGGCTACCAGCATGAAGGCGCCTTTATCAAGGCCATTCTTTCGCCCAATGACTGTGCCAAATGCCATGAACCGGAAGCCAAAGAGATGGCCGTCTCACACCATGCAACCGCCGGTGAAATCATGGCATCCCTGGACAATATGCTGGCCGAAGTGGTGGGCGGCATGCCCAACAATAAAGGAAATATGGCCAGCGGCTGCTGGCAGTGCCACGGGTCGGTGGTTGCCCTGAAAAAAGACAAGGAAGGGAAACCCCTTCGGTCCAAAACAGATGCCCCCCAAATGGATTACAATACCTGGCCCAATTCCGGAATAGGCCGTATCAACCCCGACGGCAGCAAAGGGGTTTGTAATGCCTGCCACTCCAAACATGATTTTAGTGCATCCCGGGCAAGACAGCCGGAAAATTGCGGTAAATGCCACCTGGGTCCGGACCATCCCCAAAAAGAAATCTATGAAGAATCCAAACACGGCATTGCTTTTTTTACAGCTGAAAAAGGCAATACTCCCAATGGTATGAACATCTACAAGGACGGTTCCTGGGTTCTAGGGGATGACTACCACACCGCCCCCACCTGTTCCACCTGCCACATGGGATCCTTTGTCAAACTCAATGGTGCCGTTGCCAAAAACAGCCATAACGTGGGGGACAGACTTTCCTGGAACCTGAGGGCTCCGGTCTCCTCCAAATTGAACCGGGTCACTTTTACCGATGGATCGGTGAGTGATGTCACCGGAGATTTGCCCCCCCGCCCCGGGCAGAAGGCAATGAAAAAATCCTATATCCGGAAAGGAGACAGGCTCAAAAAACAGATTGAAGAAAAGACGATTGCAAGTGTGGTTTCCTGGAAACAACGACGGGAATCCATGCAGGAAGTCTGTAAATCCTGCCACGGCATCAACCATGTCAAAGATTTTTACCTCCAGCTGGATGACCTGGTAAATCTGTACAATGACAAATTTGGCAAACCAGGCCTTGAAATTGTCAAAATGCTGAAAAAAGACGGCATCTGGAAAAACAGCGGATTTCAGCACAAGATCGGTTATACCTGGTTTGAAATCTGGCACCACGAGGGCAGACGAACCCGGATGGCAGCAGCCATGTTTGCACCGGATTATACGCACTGGCACGGGTTGTATGAGGTTTCCCGGAATTTTTACCAGGAATTTTTACCCGAGGTCCAGGAACTGGCAGACCATGCCGGTATGGGCGAAAAGTATAAAACACACATTGCCGCCCTCCTGGCAAAGCCCGAGCATCTCTGGATAAAAACCGGGGGGTCTGCCGAGACCATGAAGCTTATTGAAGAAGAAAACAAACTGCGGTATAATCAATAAGCAAACAGGCAAACAACACCTATCCCAGGCAGAAAGATCGTTATGGGTCTTCCTGCCTGGCTCATTTAAGCAAAGGATGTTATGGGCAAAGTATCAGGTATAATCGCGGTATGTTCAGTCCTGTTTTTCATGGCAGGCGCTGCAAGTTCCCAGGAGCGGGATGAACTCTTCAACCAGATTGAAAGGTTGAAAATCCAACGGCAGGGATATATGCTGGGGGCCCAGTTGACCAAGGTTCAGCAGGAGATAGCGGCCAAAAATCCTTTGGCGTCGGTTTCCAAAAAGGTATTTAAATTCAGGGACGAAAACCTGAATATTGTGGCGGACAAGGAAACCTTTCGGGTTCTTGTCATGTTTGAGCAGTTTGAAAAATTATCCCAGGGCCAGGTTCAAGAGAAGGTCGGGGAATTGTTCATGGCCTTTGAAGATCCCACTATTTCGGCCCATGATACGGTTATATATTGGGCCTGGGGCAAAAAAGAAAAGTTTACCGCTGCCCAGTTTGACATGGCCAGGGAAAAGAAAAAAACATTGGCCATTATTGCCACGGTGAAGTTCAATTCCGAAATTAAAATCATGGATAAAAATGAACCCCAGGCCATTGGTAATGTTTATTATATTATCAGCTCAGACCCTTTGCTTAAATTTTTCCATGATATCTGATTTGCAGGGTCGAATCCTGGGTCACACCCCCTCAAGATGCAGACAAAAAAATCAATGTTTTGTAAAATTTCATTGAGTTCTCTTCTTTTATTGCCGATGAATAGGTTTTTGTTTCCTTAAAAAAAAGGGGTAATGGGGTGAAATCTTATTTGTTCCGAGTATTTTTTATCCTTGGCCTGGTTCTCCTTTGCATGGTTACCCCGGCATCTACACTGGATTTTTTCCCCGCTGAATCGCCGACAAAAACCTCTGATAATCCTTTAGGAAAAGGCGTATTGCGGTTTGGTATCCATACCTCCAAGATTGGAAATTTTGATCCGGATTTTGCCAAAGGGTCGGAAGATTATACCGTTGCAGACATGGTCTTTAATAGTCTTGTCCGGTATGTTCCCGGGGATTCCTCCCGGGTGGAGCCGGATATTGCCGCAAAAATGCCGGAATTTGAAATCCAAAACGGCAAACAGATCTGGACCATTCACCTGCGCAGGGGCATTTTTTTCCATGGGGGGCCCCATACCAGCCCCTATGAATTGACAGCCAAAGATGTGGTCTATTCCCTGGAAAAAGCAGCAGATCCTTTACGCAGCCCAAAATTTGGCGAATATGCCGGTATGAAATTTAAGAGGGTGGATGCCCATACCGTTGAAATTATAGTTGAAAAACCCATGTCGCCCCTATTTTTTTTCCCCCTTCTTGCCAACCGGGAGGGGGGCTTTATTGTCAGCAAACAGGCCATTGAAAAAGGAGGGTATGATAATTTTAAGCAGCATCCTGTGGGAACCGGTCCTTTTATGTTCAGTTACGCTGCCACAGATAAACTGGTCTTAACCGCCCATGAAGATTATTTTCGCGGAACTCCCTTGCTTGGAGGGGTTGAAATCCATTTTATCCCGGACAATAAACGTCGGGAGGCTGCCTACAAACAAGGGTTGGTGGATGTGATATACGGGGTGGGGGATCCGGGATGGATTGAAAAAATGGAAACCTGGCCGGGTACGATTGTGGATGTGTTTGGCCCCGGATTCACGGGGCTGTTTCATTTTAATACCTCCATAAAACCCATGGAGGATATCCGGGTCAGGCAGGCGATTTGCCTTGCCCTGGACAGAAAACTATTTCTGGCAGCCAGCAGTAAACAGCTTGTCAAACAGGTCTATGCGCCCATGTCCTCTGAATTTTTGCCCGGCGACCTTACCAATGAAAAAATAGTGCGCCTGGGGCTGCATAGGGATAAAGATCTTGAAAAAGCACGAGAATTGTTGGCCCAAGCCGGATATGGCAAGGGGTTTTCCATGGATCTTGTAACATCGGAAAAACGGATTTACCGTAAGATTTACGAAATTTTACAACGGCAGCTTAAAAAAATCGGCATCCAGGTTAACCTCCAGGTGGTGGCCCATTCAAAGATGCACCAGCAGATCCGCAAAAATCTAAATTCCATTGTGCTTTATTTTACCTTCCGCCCCAATGCAGACAGCTATTTGAGGGGTTTTTTCCACTCTGATTCCATTGTGGACACCGGAATAAAGCCCCATACTAATTTTTCCCACTACACCAAAATTGATAAGCTCCTTGACGATGCCCTTAAGACCATTCATCCCAAAAAGCAGATCAACCTCTGGGAACAGGCCCAGATCAGAATCCTCCATGATGCCATGGTCTATCCCCTGTTCAATGTAAACCAATGCACAGTTCGAAGAGACACGGTCGATTACGGACATCTGCTGATTTCAACCCTGGCGGGTTATCCCCTGTTCAGTGAAAAAACCCGAATTAAAGAATAGGGAACCCAAAGGGGCGATGTCCTGGTCATGCCGTGATACCGTAAAAAAAATACATGATCACCATAACAACGACGATATAGATCAGGGTCATACCACTGCCAGCCTTGATATAATCTTTGACCTTGTACCCGCCGGGCCGCATGATCAGGGCATTGACCTGGTGGGTGGGAAGAACAAAGGTATTGGAGGCTGCCACGGCCACCAGCAAAGCAGCCATCCTAGGATCTGCCCCACAGGGGATGGCCATGTTCATGGCCAAAGGAATCATGAGCACAGTGGCACCGATATTGGAAGTGACCAGGGTGAAAAACGAGGTTAATAAGCCAATGATCAAAAAGAGCGTTATGGGGGTCAATCCGCCATCAGCCAGGCCGGCAAGAAAGGAGGCAAGAAATCGGGCCGCCCCTGTTTCCTCAAAGGCAACTCCCAGGGGGATCAACCCTGCCAGGAGGAAAACCGTCATCCAGTCCACACTCTGGTAGGCTTCATCCAGGGTCAGGACCCGGGTTAAAATCATGCTCACCGCGCCGGTTAAAAGGGCGATGGACAATTGAATTTTAAACCCCAGGGCCAGGACCAGGGCCAGGATCAGACAGGCGCTGGCAAGGCCTGCTTTTTCCGGGTGCATAATCTCTCCCTGGAGGTGTTCGGTAAATGTCAGGATGGGATTATGTTTGAGCAAATGGAATTTTTCCCATTCCCCGTGGAGAAGAAAGGCATCCCCGGGCAGGATTTTAATTACCGAAATGTCTTCCAGGATGACTTCATTCCTTCGGTACAGGGCCAGGGGGTTGATTTGGAGCTTTTTCCTGAATCCATATTCATGGAAGGTCTTGCCCACCAATTCGGAGCGGGGAGTGACAATGGCTTCGGTGATGCCGGAATGGTCAATGGACAAAATGCCGCTGAGCATGTTCAGTTCGTCGCAGAGGGTCCATCCCATATCGGTTGCAAGTTTTTGAGCATGTTCCGGGTTCGCAACAATACCCACCACATCATTGGGTTCAATGACATCGGTACGGCCGGGCACATCAACCTTATACCGGCCCTTGCGCTTGGAAATACAGACCACAGTTACATGGTACAGGGGGCGCAATTTCAGTTCTTCAAGTCTTCGGGTATAAAAATCGTCGGGCACCTCTAGTTCAAACACCTTGCTGACTTCCCGGCCATAGGTGCATTCCAGGTCATAGTTTAAAAGAGAACAGGAATCGGTTTGGGTCTCTGTCCTGGGCAATACAAATTTTCCCAGAAAAATGAAATAGAGAATGGCTGTTAGGACCAGGGAAATACCGATGGGAGCCACACTGAAAAGGCCAAAGGGTTCAAAGGACCGGTTCCCCAACAAGGATTGGTTGTTGGACCACCAGGAGCCCATGAGATCATTGAGCAGGATCAGGGGACTGGAGCCCACCAGGGTGATGCAGCCGCCAATGATAGCGCAATACCCCATGGGGATGAGCACCCGGGAAATGGGCACATTGAGCTGTTTGCACATGCGGTTGGTGGCGGGAAGGAAGAGAGCGGCAGCACCGATATTTTGCATAAAACTGGAAATAACCGCAACGGTACCGGATATAAATGTCATCATTCGAATCTGGCTTTTCCCTGATAATTGAATGATATACCGGGCAAAGACGTTCATGACACCGGTCTTGTCCAACCCATGGCCCATGATGATCACGGCAATGATCGAGACCACGGCATTGGAACTTAAGCCGCTGATGGCGTCTGTTGGGGTAATGACACCGGACAGGGGCAGCAATACCATCATGAGCAGCCCCACCATATCCACCCGGACAATTTCAAGGACAAAAAGTCCCGTAACAAAGATCAAAAATCCAAAAACAATGAGCATATCCAAGGTCATATTGCCAGGCAGTGTCATGATTCCCTCTTGAGTTTTAACATGGGGTTAATCTTCCATATCTATTTCCATGAAATTAAACCAATATCCGTTCCCCGAGGCATAATCCAGTTGAATCTGAACCAATTCCACGTGTCCTTGCTCAATTTCATAGAATTTTTTAAGGATTTCTTTCACCTGACCCGTGGAATTATCACAGGCTTTTTTATAGAATCGGCTGGTTTCAACTTCCAAGACCAGGGCAGCATTCAAGGCCCGCTTGATATCCCCCAGCAGTTTTTCCGGGATCTTTTCCTTCATACGGCTGACATCGTCATCAACGGCTAAAGAGAGGACGGGTGCCGGTTTTTCAAGATCAATTTCCCTGGCCGAGGCCAACCGATCCAGGCTGTATTCCAAAAACTCCACATGGGATTGTTCATCATCGGCCAGGGCCTTAAAAAGGTCCTTTCCCCTGGGATCATCAATGGTGTCAATGGCAGACAGGTAGAGATCCCGAATTTTCTTTTCATAGATAAGCGCACTTTTAAAAATGTCTTGGGAATCCATATTTCCTCCGATGTTACAGCGGTTTCCGAAAAGTTTGGGGATCCGCCAGATTAAAAAAGGAACCATCCCCCCGATCATCAGAAAGAAGAGCGCTCATGGGGTGACAATCCTTTCAGGATGGGTGAATACGGCAAAATTGGTTCGCCGGATAAAGCCTGCAATGGTAATGCCCATTTCCTTGGCAAGCAAAACACTCTGGTGGGTGGGTGCCCCCCGGGATGCCAGAACGGGAATACAAAGCCGCCGGGCCTTGTGCAAAATTTCCGAAGAGATCCTGCCCGTGCTAAGCAGCACAAGCTCCCTGGTATCTGACTGGTCCATGAGCAGGGTGCCGATGAGTTTGTCCACGGCGTTGTGGCGTCCGATATCATCAATGTGAAATTGGGGTATGGCACCGTTCCTGCTGACGGCTGCGGAATGGACCCCGCCGGTCTGGCTGTGAAGGTCTGAACAATTCAGGAGCCAGTGCATGGCCGCAATAATCTTTTTCCCATCAATCCGGATCTGGCTGTCAATGGGGTGCCGGGAGGAAAGCTCCATCATGGAGGTGTACATCACCCCTTTGCCGCACCCGGAGGTATAGACCCGCTGGCCGAGCAACTCGGGATCAACAAAGTTTTTTACCCGGACGTCCACCCGCCATTTTTTTTCGTCGCATTCATAGGCAAGGATATCACCCGCTTCTTTAATGAATCCTGAGGTAAAGAGGAACCCATAGGTGTACGCTTTTAAATGGGAGGGGGTGCACATGATGGTGGCAATTTCATGGTCATTGACCACAAAGGTCAAAGGGATTTCCACTGCCACAACCGTTTCTTCCTCAAACATCTGCTCTCGCTTATACCGAAGAATGGTATAAGGAATCATCTCTCCCAATGGTATTTCAGTGCTCACTTGTGTTTTCCTTTTTTTGCCTGGTCCTTTTTCACCTGGTCCTTTTTCACCTGATCATTGATGAAGATTCAATTTACCACCCCTTGAGCCCGTTTGCAATAACCCATATTTACCTGCAATTGCCCTTATAGCTGTTTTACAGGGATGGTATTCATAATAGCTTTTGACGCTTTTTGTCGAATCAAGTAGGATGGTTTCGTTTGGGCTAATTAAAGGGAGAAAATAATCAAACCAATGGAAAAAATTCATATTACAGAGAGGGGAAAGGGGTGGCTTTGTATTGAAAAGCCTGCCGGCATCAGTGTTCACAATGAGCCGGGCAATGATATTGTGTCCATTCTGGATGCCCAGCTTTTTCCCCACGATAATCCAAAAAAAAACCTGCTTCAGCCGGTCCACCGCCTGGACAAGGAGACCAGTGGCCTGCTGCTGCTGGCCACAAAACCCGAGGTGCTGACCCGTTTATCCGCAATGTTTGCCCAGGGTGGGGTCAAAAAAAAATATCTGGCCCTGGTCCATGGAAACTTTGATATGGACTCTGAAACAACATCTGCCTGGGACACCCCTTTGTCAAAGGAGGCCGGGGGCAGAAACAACCCCGCAGGCAAAGGGAAAAAAGTGACGGCCATGACCCGATACACCCTTCTTGAAAAAAGCCCCCACTATGCCCTTTTAGAGATTGAACTTTTAACCGGCCGTAAGCACCAGATAAGGCGCCACGCAAAGCTTGCAGGACACCCCGTTACAGGGGACAGCCGGTACGGGTCCCAGCGGTCCATCCAGTTTTTAAAGGAAAAATGCCATTACCACCGCCTGGGTCTCCATGCCTTCCAACTGTCCTTCCAGGATGAATCTTCACAAGTTTTGATCACCTCGGATCAGGTTCCCCTGGAAATGCACACCCTGTTGGAACAGGACCGGATATAGGATCGGGTAAAACAGGGTCAGTGAGACCAGGGGTTAAAAACCTGAAGATCGCGACCCTATTTTATCCTATAATAGGTGTTCAAACCAAGGCTGCAATATTACATAGATATAGGTGAAAATTAATAGCAACAGGCAAAGGAAACAATGGGTGAAGGGATGACGGTTATCAAACCAGGCCTGTTTTTGATCATGCAGCAATGGCCCTCCAAAAAAAATATTCTACGCCGGATGTATCGGGGCAGCCGGTCCTTCCAAACCCTTTGTGATGACTATCAAAAATGCATTGAAGCCATGAAATACTGGACCCAGTCAGATTACGTCCAGGCACTGGAAAGGTGCAATGAATACCAGGATATGATGAACGGCCTGGAAAACGAAATCAAGGAGCGCATCAATACGATAAAATAGTGGACAGACCGGATTTTTCCGCCGGTGCCCTCCTTCCCAAAATCAAAGCAATGAACAAATGGAAAAGGACAAGTATGACTGCTATCAATGGGCAAAATAGCAGAGTGGTTTTGATCCCATGGCACCACCCACAACATCAAGCGCACCACCTGTTCAGGATGCCCAGCAGAGAAACAACTATAATCGTGCATATTCAGCCTGCCTTGAAGGCAAAGGCTACACTGTAAAATAATGCGAAAAATTAACAGGAGAAAAAAAATGAATACATCGGCGGTAAAGATCCTGCTTGCTCTGGCATGCATTCTCACCATCGCAGGATGTGCGACTATTGAAACCCAAAAAATACCTGCCGAGGTTCCGGAAATCCATCCCGGGCTTTTAACCGGATATCTTGAGCCGGAGGTGCTTCCCAACTCCCTGGCACTTATTCCGCCGCCGCCGGCAGATGGATCGGCTGCACTTGCCTTTGATGAGGAGGTCAGCAAAAAAAACCTGGCATTGCAGAATACGTCTCGCCGGGAGCTTGCGACCCAGGACGCCAATTTGATGTTCCCGGAAGCGGCCGGAACCTTTTCCTGTGCACTGGGTATTCCGATCACAGAAAAGCAGACGCCGCATCTTTACATGCTTTTGCGCCGCACCTTAACGGATGCGGGGCTATCGACCTACACGGCCAAGAATCATTATCAGAGAAACCGCCCGTTTATGGTAAACGACAGGCCTGTCTGTACGCCGGCAGAGCAGGAAGCGTTGAGAAAGGACGGGTCCTACCCTTCGGGACATACGGCCATCGGGTGGGCGTGGGCGCTTATCCTTGCAGAGATCGCCCCGGACCGGACAGATGTGATCCTTGCCAGGGGAAGGGCCTTCGGTGAAAGCCGGAATATTTGTAACGCCCACTGGCACAGCGATGTGGCTGAAGGACGTTTCATGGGGGCATCCACCGTTGCACGTCTGCATGCCGACCCTGTTTTCTGCGCGGAACTGGCGGCTGCCAAGGCCGAATATGCAGCTTCCATTACCAAAGGCCTGATGCCTTCCCTGGATTGCGATGCTGAAGCCAAAGCATTGTCCATTCTTTTACATTGATATGATTTCAAAGCAAAAAACCTTCAGGTCAGGTCCGGTGACGCAACGCTTCCGGTTAACAAATGATACTCAGGATGATTTTAATTTTAACAATTTGAAAAGAACGGCAGGAGACAGGATCTGAAATCAGTTTTACTGAAAAATAATAAAGCTCAAGAGTCTCTGCAATCAGGAGACCGCAATGCGTCTTGGGAATGTTATCATCAAATTTGTAGTGAACTTCTACCTAAAAAAAATACGATTCAAACCAACACCCTGTTTATAAGTGCCTGTCTTGATCTATCACAATTGGGATTTATCCTTGGAAAAAATTTTTATGAATTAACTCTCTTCCTATCCAAGGCCCTTGAAAAGGCAATTTTTTTAGGAGATCTCCGCTCAAAGGCACTTATAAATCTACACTTGGGAAGACTCTATTATTTCAGCCACCGGCGGCCTGAAGCCCTAGAATGTTTTCAGAAAGGCACAAGAGAAGTCGAGAGGCTTGGAGATAAGGATATCATTGCCCGCTCAGCAGAATTCATAGGTCTTTACTATTTTACACGAGGGTTCCTCAAAAAAGCCTACCGTTATTTTGAAATAGGGCTGGAATCCCATGAAAGGGGAAAAAATAATAAACTGATAGATGTTTTATCTCCCATGTGGGCCGGATACAGCGCTGCATATAGAGGAGAATTCAGCCGGGCCATCGGTACCCTTGATTATTACAGGCGGATTTGTATTGAAAAAGATGACCTTTCATCGGCGGCCACACTTCGTGCGGTTCTGGGCATTGTTCTTTTAATGGCCCAAAAAAAACAGGAAGCATATCATCATCTCAAAATTGCCGAACAAGAAGCAATACAGTTTAAAAACCCGTTGGCGCTTTATTTTGCCGGAGGTGGTATTTCCTATCATTTATTTGATAACGGACAGGTGCAAAAGGCCCATGCCAATTCTGAAATCATCATAAATAAAGCAAAGGAAATGGGTGTACGCTGGCAATATTCCTCTCCCATATTTATAGAAATGTTTTATGCGTTTCATTGTGCCGGAATGCCAGAGATAGCCGGCATAACCTTTAAGGATGAGATAGAAAGGATCCTCCATGAACCTAATATCTTAATGCAGGGTGTGGCATTGAGATTAAGAGCATTAATCAGTATTGAGGTTGAAGAGAAATTTGCGCCGGGGAAAAAAGATCTGGAACTAAGCCGGCATTATTTAACCCAATCCGGGGCTGCTATCCAATTGGCAAAAACATTGATTGAATTGGCACGTCTTTCATTATTGGAGGGCCAGACAGAAAAGGCCAGGCAATATGCCAACACTGCCTGCAGGGAACTGGGTGGTTACACAAAAGAGTTCTATCCGGATGACTTGCAATTTTTATTGCTATCCCCAAAAGGAAAAATTGAGAATATAGATCCCGGTAAAGCTCTTTTGCTAAAATTTATGGATGTGATTCAGATGTTGGAACCAGCCACTGACCTGGATCTTATCCTCCATCGGGTTGTAAAGGCAGTCAATCGCTTACTGGGTGCTGAACGGGGGGGGGTGATCTGGTTTGGAACAAACTCCCAAAAAACACCAAAACTGCGGGCATCCCACAATCTGACCGATACCGATCTTGCAGTTGAAGGGTTTCGTTCAAATCTGGCCACTATTTTTGAGGCCTATCGGACCGGCCAGCCAAGGCTTCTTCATAATAAAAAAGAAACGAAAAAAGGCTGGACATACCAAGGCACCTCACTGCTTTGCATCCCGATGATGGTTAAAGGTGAAATTTTGGGGGTGCTTTATTATGATAACTCATATATTGATAATTGTTTTGGAATGCTTGATGCCAGTAACCTGAATGAGATAGCGCTGCAACTCAGCAGTTTTATTGAACGTCTGTCTTTATTGGTGGAAAAATTCCAGGGACAGAAAACAGATGCACTTGGCAATGAAGAACCGCGAAAATTTGAAAAAATTATCACCCAATGTCCGGCCATGGAAAGTATCCTTGTCCAGGCGAAAAGAGTTGCTCAAACCGATAGTTCCGTGCTTGTCCTCGGAGAGACCGGTGTTGGCAAAGAGCTCTTTGCCAGACTTATTCATGCAAAAAGTCAACGGGCTGAAAAGGCCTTTATTGTGATTGACCCTTCCACCATGCCTGAAACTCTGGTGGAAAGTGAACTCTTTGGCCATGAAAAGGGCGCATTCACGGGCGCAGACCGCCAGAGAAAAGGGCGGCTTGAAATGGCACATACCGGAACCCTTTTCATCGATGAAATTGGGGACATTCCGCTATCCATACAGGTAAAGCTGTTAAGAACTCTCCAGGAAAAAACCATTACAAGGGTTGGCGGAACCAAAGAGCTGATCTCAGATTTCAGATTGATTGCAGCAACCCATAGAGATCTTTCACAGATGGTCGCAGACGGAAGTTTCAGACAAGACCTGTTCTACAGGATAAATGTTGTGCCCCTGTATATTCCGCCATTGAGGGAAAGAAAAGAAGATGTGGCCATGCTGGGGAGATATTTTTTGAATCGATACGCAATAAAATACCACCATGAAACTCTTGAATTGTCCAAGACAAATGAAGTTGTATTGTCCGGCTACCAATGGCCGGGTAATATTCGGGAACTTAAGAACGTCATTGAGAGAACGGTTCTCTTGTCCCTGGAAGACAGGTTGGAATTTAATTTGCCCACATCCAAGTTTCCCCAGGGACCCCATCCCTTTGATGACCTGCCCACCATGGAAGATGTACAGAAAAGATATATCCTTTATGTACTTGAAAAAACAAAGGGAAAACAGAGCGGACCTGATGGCGCGGCACAAATTCTTGGTATGAAACGATCGACCCTCTACAACCGGATGAAAAAACTGGGTATCCTTCCACAAAAGTAAATAAATTAACGCCCCCTTTTTACCTTAATGTCCATATGTGGGCACTACTTCTGCCCGCATATGGGTTTTCTCCGCCTGTCTGCTTTACAAACCTAATATTTTCAATAAGTTAAAAGCCAATCACCAGTGGCATCATTGGTGCACATTCATCTGTCAGGTATTTAAGTTGCCCGGAAAGTCGGCGACGATTTTAACTTTAATAATTAAAGGAGTGGGTATGCCGGTTTTTAAAAGCAAAGATGACATTGAAACTATTATAGGCGGTCTTTTTAATGCACTGTTAGATGATCCGGTGGTGGGACCAAAGTATCTGAAATCAAATATTGTGATCAAATATAATCTTTCAGATCCGAATCATACCATGTGGATGACACCTGGTGACGGGACAAAGGGAGAAGTTATCTGGGGCAGCGCCGATCTTAAGGCGGATGTGGAAATGACCCTTTCAGGTGACTCCTGCCACGCATTCTGGCTCAAACATATTTCCATGCCCATCGCCCTTGCCAAGGGGCTTGTTAAAACCAAAGGGCCCATGCCCAAGGTGCTTAAACTTTTACCATTGTTAAAACCTGCCTTTGAAATGTATCCCGAACATGCGAAATTCCATGGCCTTTCAATTGAAAAATTCTAAAAAGGAGTAAGTGATGGAAAGAAGCCTTAAACAATTTGAAGATGATAGACAGCAGGCGGTAAAAATTGCGGCACGCCTGATCCTGGCATCGGGCACAACCTCCCCCCGTGTAGGCGGTGTTGGCGAGTGTTCGGTACATATCCTGGATGATCCCTGCGATATCGAAGATCTGTGCCAGAAAATGGAAGAAATGGCGGACATACAAAAAGCCTGGAAGTTTTTCAAGCGGGATGCTGCCATGCTCAGGGATGCAGATGCGGTTCTTTTAACCACCTCTCTTCGCAGCCTCACCGACCCTTCGGATATCAATTGTAATATGTGTGGCAGAATGGTGTGCGAATACCTGCGTGAAGAAGAAAAACTTCCGGCAGATCCGGATGTGGCGTATACGGGATGCCTTTGTATCTTCCGGGCCAACAATATTGCCTATGCCATTGATGGAATGATCCAGGGAGCCAGAAACCTGCTGGTGGATTACGGCGTGTACTGGTCAGCAGGCGCTGCTGCCATGCGGATGAATATTCTTCCCAGGGATACCGGATTTGCTCTTGCCATGGGCATTTCCATCACAGAAAAAAGCCCCTTCAGGGATATCCCCCTGCGACATGCTGAAATCAACCCCAGAACCATGAATGATCGAATGATCAACCGGCTCTGGCCCCAGTTCAGATCCATTTACAGTTAAACGGCCACGGAGAACAAGATTATGCCATTACAAAATATGGAAAAAATGATTCAGGCAGGGCTTGACCGAGCAGTTGAAACAATGACCCTGGCCGCCTGGAACAGCTTCAGGTTTGAAAAACGCAACACCATAAAAATGGTCACCGCCACAGGAGAGGAGCTTACCCCTGTTTCCGAATATTGTTTTTCTCTAGGGGATATGGCTCCTCTGGCGGCCAGGGACGGGCGGCATCTTGCCCAGCTCATCAAAGAACCCACGGCCATGCTGATCATCGGGGACAAGAGAAAATCTGATTTCAACTACAATTGCGGGGCATGCGGATTTAAGACCTGTGCCGAGCTGAACCGTTCGGAAAAGGTAGAGTCTTTGACTGCTGACGGCCCCTCCTGCATGTTTAAAAATCTCAATGTGAGCATCGCTGCCAATGCAGCGGCTGCCATGGCTTATAAGCTGGGGCTCCATTGCCGGGTTTTCTCCACCCTAGGGTTTGCAGCCAGGGCCCTTCAGCTGATTGAAGATGTGGATGTCTCCATTGCCGTTGTTGTGAACGCCGGTAAAAAGGACCCCTTTTTCGACCGCCACGAATATTGGACAACAGAACACTGGGATGAGACCTTTAACAAGGAATTTCCCACCTTCAACCGTGGATTTATCGGGGCCGTAGAAGAATAAAAGGGACGAATAGTAGTGACGAATAATAGTAACGACCAATGAATGAGGAGTAAAAAGAGTATGAGCTCTAAAACACATTTAAATCAGGCCATCGCCTCCCATCTCATCGAGATAAAGGCCCATGAAAAGCCTGATAAAGAAATTTTAATATTTGAAAAAGGAGCGCATGGAGAAGATATCCTGACCTACAAGGACATCTATGAATCCAGCAATAAAATTGCCAGGCTGTTTCTTGATAATGGCCTGGAAAAGGGAGATGCCTTTGCCATATTCATGAGAAATCACCCGGAGTTTGTTTCCTGCCTTTATGCAGGCCCCACCATCGGTGCCATTGCAACCCTGATAGATCCCAGAACCCGTGGAGACCGTTTGAAATATATGCTCACCGATTCCAAGTCAAAGGCGGTGATTGTATCAGATGAATGCCTTCCCCAGCTTGAGGAAGTAATTTTTGATCTACCCGGCATTAAACAGGTCTGGGTTGTAAACCGCCCGGAACATAACCTACCGGCTTCGCCGCTTTATCCATCCCTCAACGAAACCCTTGAAAAAGAGAGATGGGAAAAAGTGCCCCAACAGATCATGGATGTGCGCCATCCCTTCCAGATCATCTATACCTCGGGTACCACCGGGGATCCCAAAGGCGTAATGCTGAGAAATAACCGGTTCGGTCTCTTTAACCTGATCACCCGCCTGGTCTGGAAATATAAACCCGATGATGTTCTTTACACCGGGTTATCCCTGACCCATGGCAACGCCCATGCCGTCACCCTGGTTCCCAGTCTGGCCACTGAAACCAAGGCGGTTTTCTCTGCCAGATTTACCCGGAGCCGCATCTGGGATATTGCCCGAAAATACGGCTGCACCTCATTCTCTCTTCTGGGGGGAATGGCTGCGGGAATTTACAACATGCCGGAAAAGGACATGGATGCGGCCAATCCCGTCAAAACCATTATCTCTGCCGGTACACCCAGGGCGATATGGGAATCCATTGAAAAGCGTTTTGATGTAAAGATCCTTGAATGGTATGCGGCCGTGGAAGGCGGCTTTGCCTATAAACCACCTGGGGTAGGCCCCATCGGGTCATTCGGCAAGCCCCTTCCCGGTGTCCTGGAATTCAAGATTGTCGATGAAAATGACCAAAAAGTTCCAGTGGGAGAATGCGGTGAGCTGATCATCCGAATGATCCGAGGAGAGACAAAGGTGGATTATCTGGGCAAACCCCAGGCCTCGGAAGAGAAAACCCGGGGCGGATGGCTCAGGACCGGGGATATTGTCCATAGGGATGAAAAGGGGTTTTATTTTTTTGATCACAGAAAAGGAAGTGAATTGCGAAGAGCCGGTGACTTTATTCAACCGGACCATGTGGAAAAAATCATCGGTGAAATGGAAACTGTCAGAGAAGTCTGTGTTTACGGTATCCCCTCTGAGCAGGGTGCTCCCGGAGAAAGCGATCTTGTGGCGGCAATAGCCCCCTTTAACGGTGCTGCATTAGATCCGGCAGTGATTTATGAAAAGTGCAGAAACGACCTGGAACCCAATTTTATTCCCTCGTACATACAATTGGTTGATGAAATCCCCAAGACTATTTCGGAAAAATATATGAGCCGATTTTTAAAAAATGAATTCTCAAAAAACTTTGACAACGTGTTTGCATTTATGGATTACAAATAAGGAGGAAACAAATGGCATTGTACAGAGACCTGAATATGGATCTGACGCCTGGGCAGATTTCCATGAAGGAAGAAACCCACAAGTTTGCCAAAGAGGTGCTTCGGCCTGCCAGCCTGGAGCTGGACAAAATCAATGATCCCATGGAGATGATAAACAGCAAGCTGCTTAAAAACACCCTTAAAAAAGGGTATGCGCTCGGATATCACACGATTTATCTTCCGGACTCCTACGGCGGCCTTGGCACAGACCCTCTTGAAACCCATATCATTTTAGAGGAACTTTCATGGGGAAGTGTGGATTTTGCGGTCTCTTTTGGCTGTGCCTGCTTCCCGGCATTCATGGCCTCCATGGTTCCCAACGATGCCTTAATTGAAAATATCATCGAACCTTTTTGCAAGAGCACGGACGCGTCCATAATTGGCTGCTGGGGGATGACCGAGCCTGAGCATGGTACGGATGTGGTCAGCCCGTTTACGGAACAGTTCAAAGACCCCGATATTACGGGGCAGTGCACTGCAAGGCTTGAAGGAGATGTTTGGGTTCTGACAGGACAAAAAGCAGCCTGGGTTTCCAATGGAACCATTTCTACCCATTGTCTTGTTTACCCCACCATTGACCCCGGCATGGGCATGGCCGGGGGCGGTATTTGTGTTGTTCCCATGGATCTGCCCGGCGTTAAAAAAGGAACCCCCCTGGACAAAATAGGCCAGAGAGCACTCAACCAGGGAGAAATCTATTTTGATAATGTAAGGATTCCCAAGGACTATATGCTGGTTGATCAGGAAAGTTATGAATCCATGTTGGATATAACGCTTTCAACCGCCAATGCCGGTATGGGTGCCATGTTTGTCGGACTTGCAAGGGCCGCCTATGATGAAGCGCTGGCCTATTCAAAACAGAGAATTCAGGGCGGGAAACCTTTGTTTGAGCATCAGTTGATCAAACATAAATTATTCAACATGTTCACAAAAATAGAAGCCGCCAGACAACTTTCCCGTGCCGCCATGATCTATAACTATAACAATACGCCTCCGAGAATAGAGTATTCCATTGCTTCAAAAACATTCTCCACACAGACGGCTTTTGAGGTGACCAGCGAAGCGATTCAGATATTCGGCGGGAATGGTCTCAGCCGAGAATACCCGGTAGAAAAATTTTTCCGGGATGCTAGGGCCTCCATGATCGAGGACGGTGCAAACGACTCTCTCATGATTACCGGCGCCCATCATCTTTAACCCCTAGGCTAGGAAATAAAAATGGAAAATGTTTATATAATCGGGACCGGGATGATCCGTTTTAACAAATACCCGGATCGGGATGTCAAGGACATGGCCCAGGAAGTGACCAGAGAGGCCTTAAAAGATGCCGGGATCTTCCAGGAAGCATTGGAAGCTGTCTTTTTTTCAAACTCCTTCTGGGGGTTGTTTTCAAACCAGCACTCCATCCGGGGCCAGGTGGTGATGCGGTCCATGGGAATAGATAAAATCCCTGTCACCAATGTGGAAAATGCCTGTGCCGGTGCATCAACGGCTCTTCACCTGGCTGTTCAGGGAATCCGGGCGAGCAATTATGAAGTGGCATTGGCCCTGGGGTCGGAAAAAATCACCAATCCAAACAAGCCCCTGTCCCTGGCGGCGTTTGCCTCGGCCATGGATGTGGAAAATTTCGATACCCAGATGAAGCAGATGGAAGCCATCGGCAAGCGTCTGTCCGTTAAAATCCCGGCGGACCAGACGCCACCGGGTGAAGGACGCAGTGTGTTCATGGATGCCTATGCCCTTGGGGCACGTTGGCACATGGACCGATTTGGCACCACCCAGGAACAACTGGCACTTGTCTGCGCCAAGAACCACTGGCATGGATCTCTCAACCCTTTGGCCCAGTATCAAAATGAGATGAGCAAAGAGGCGGTTCTGGCGGACAAACCCATTGCCTACCCCTTGACCCGGTCCATGTGTGCACCGGTTGGGGACGGTGCGGCGGCGGCCATTGTCTGTTCTGAATCCTATTTGAAAAAACTGGTAAATGCGAACCCTGTAAAAATAAGTGCCTCCATCCTGGGTTCGGGTATGGATAGGGATATTGATGGTATGGATATTGGTGAACGCCTGGTCAAAAAGGCCTACAATGCCGCCGGTGTCGGCCCGGAGGATATCAGTCTTGCAGAACTCCACGATGCCACAGCTTATGGAGAGCTGCACCAGACAGAAGCCATGGGGTTTTGTCCCATGGGAGAAGGCGGTACCTGGGCCGAGTCTGGTGCCACACGGCTTGGGGGAAAACAACCGGTCAATACCAGCGGCGGTCTGGAATGCCGGGGTCATCCCATCGGCGCATCCGGCCTGGCCCAGATTCACGAACTCTGCCTGCAGCTCCGGGGTCTTGCCGGTATTCGCCAGGTGGAGGGGGCGCGCTTCGGTCTTGCCGAAAACGGCGGCGGAAATATCGGCGTGGAGGAAGCTGCCATGTGTATTCACATTCTGGAAAAAGTCAGGTCCTAATACCCGACATTTCGACAGGTCCATGGCCTGTCGAAAATTAATAATTAAAGGAGAATCAATGCATATTTATAAAGATAAGGTAGTGATCATCACGGGTGGTGCATCTGGTATTGGAAAATGTCTGGGAGAAAAGCTGGCCTCTTTAGGTGCCCATGTGGTGCTGTCCGACATCAATCCCACAGGGCTTGAAAAAACCATTAAAGAGATTGCAGACAAGGGGGGCAATGTTTCCGGAGAACCCCTTGATGTGGCTGATTATGAGGCCTTTAAAGCCCATATCCAAGGTGTGATAAAGTCAAAAAATCAAATTGACTATATCTTTAACAATGCCGGAATTGCCATTTCCGCCGAGTTCCAGGACATGACCATTCAAGACTGGAATAAAGTGATTGATATCAATCTCCACGGGGTGTTCCATGGTTCCATTCTTGCCTACAGGCAGATGGTAAAACAGGGGTTCGGTCATATTGTCAACCTAAGTTCCGTGGAAGGCATGGTTCCCTTTCCCACCACCGGGTCATATGTGGCAACCAAATACGCAGTGCTCGGATTAACCCAGGGGATGTGGGTGGAAGGCCGCAGTCTCGGTATAAAAGCAAGTTCAGTTTGTCCCGGGTACATTAAAACCAATATATTTGATGCCGCTAAAATGGTGAACATTGACCGGGCCAAAATCATGGATCAGTATAAACTTCTGGAAAAAATGGGCATCACCCCGGAAAAATGTGCAGATGTAATTCTCAAGGGAGTCGCAAAAGGTAAACCCATTATACCTGTCACCACATTGACCCACGTGGTCTGGCGCCTGGCAAGATTTTTTCCCATAAGCGTGCTGAAGTGGATAAGCAAGGATTTTGATAAATGGCGCTATAAAATCCGCCCGACCCATGATGTCACAGTCAACAAATAAAGGGCAGGAATGGTTCAGATCGCTTGAAAAGTGCTTGATCAAAAAATTATTCGAAATCTGTGGGCCACATCAGTCCATCACGGACAACAAAAATTTCTTTTACCTATTTTATCCTATAATAGGTGTTCAAACAACTGTTTGCATACTAAAAATGCTATAGTAAAAATCAATAGCAGCGAACAATGAAAATAAAAGGGACACATGGGAAAAAAAATACGGGTAATTATATTCATCTTGACAATAATCGCTTTTACCTCACCCTTATTTCCGGTCTGTGCCGATGATGGCGCCGATCTGGCCCAGGATTTGACCAATCCCCTGGCAGATTTAATGACAATTCCCATCCAAATGAATTTCGATAAGGATATCGGTGCCGAAGATGAGGGAGAAAGGCTTCGAATCAACATCCAGCCGGTGATTCCCTTCCACATTAACGAAAACTGGAATCTTATTTCCCGGACAATTGTGCCCTTGATCTTT
Source organism: Desulfobacteraceae bacterium (assembly GCA_016743945.1). GTDB lineage: Bacteria > Desulfobacterota > Desulfobacteria > Desulfobacterales > Desulfobacteraceae > NBML01. The sequence continues at coordinate 313,251 of JADGFI010000001.1, read as the reverse complement.
CAGGATGACGTCTTTTTGTCCCAGGGATCTCAATCCGGGCTGGGGGATATCAGCCTAAGCCTTTTCCTGTCGCCAAAACAAGCCACGAAAAACGGTCTGTTGTGGGGCATCGGTCCGATTTTTCTCCTTCCTTCGGCCACAGATTCCCTGCTTGGCGGGGAAAAGTGGGGTGCAGGTCCCACGGCAGTGGTGTTGACAATGCGGGGTCCCTGGACCATGGGCGTGCTTGCCAACCATGTCTGGTCCTTTGCCGGCGATGACGACCGGTCGGATATCAGCAGTACCTTTGTACAGCCCTTTGTGTCCTATACCTGGCCAAACGCATGGACCCTGTCACTCCAGTCTGAAACCGACCACAATTGGAGAACCGAAAAGTGGTCGGTGCCAGTTAATTTAGCCCTTTCCAAGCTGGTCTATTTCGGCAGGCTGCCTGTCAGTTTGCAAGCCGGTATGGGTTACTGGCTGGACTCTCCTGAGACCGGGCCCGAAGGATGGCGGTTTCGACTTCAAATGAACTTTGTTCTCCCAAACCTGTTTAGCTCGAAATAGGGGGCAGACGTCATATTGATCAGGATCTATCACGAGTGCAAATTTAAGAACAAAGAAAAAGGAGACCCCATGGCCGGGCTGGGGTATTGGTCTAAGGTTTTATCTGTTAACCAAGGAGAAGATGCACATGAAGTATAATAGATTAATCGCGTCCCTAATCTTGATGGCAACATTCACTATTACGGTTCCTTCAATCCCAATGGCGCAAGGTAGCGCGGATGGATTCCCATCGTTTCATCAAAACAGCCTTTTCCCCGTTGATGAATACCGGTTTTCCAATCTCTTGGACCTGTCAGGGCAAGAGAACTCGGGCATCTTGCTAAGTCAGGCAGCAGCCGATGCTGTCTTGGCCCGGGAAGAAATTGCCAAGGTGAAAGAGGAGGCCGGAGAGATGACCCGGGATCAAGTGGCCGAGTTGATGGCCAATCCCTTTTCCTACCTCTGGTTCGGCATGATCCAGAATGATTCCTATTGGTATAGTGGCGACGCCCTTGATGCCATTAACGAAAGTGACAAGGTCGTGAATACGACAACGATTCAGCCCGTGATGTCATTGCAGTGGTCAGAAGAGTGGCGGTTGATTTTCCGCCCGGTCATCCCGATCCAAAGCGTTGATACGGTTACCGGCTTTAATTTCATCACCGACGAACCGGAGGGGCCGATGATCGGAGCCGATTTCGAACGTGAAACCGGCCTGGGTGATATCGTCCTCTGGACGGCATTTTCGCCCCAGTATACACCGCCGCTGGTCTACGGGTTCGGTCCCACCATCATGATGGATACAGCCTCTGACAAATGGCTGGGTACGGGCAAGTGGAGTGCCGGGCCCATGGGAACGATTGTGCATATCACGGATAAATGGATCGTCGGCGCCGTTGCCCAGCATTGGTGGTCCTTCGCCGGGGACAGCGATCGCAACGAAGTTAACCTGACGGATATTCAGCCTATCCTTCGATATCGTCTTTCACCGTCGACGAATATCGGCTTTGCCCCTAATATTCGATGCAACTGGGACGCAGACAGTGGTGAGCAGTGGACGGTTCCGATTGGTGGTGGAATCTCCACGGTGCTGATGCTGGGAAAACTGCCGGTGGCCGTCGGAGTTGAGTATTATTACTACGTCGAAACCCCTGATTCCCTGGGTCCGAAGCATCAGTTTCGTTTCTTTTTCACGCCGGTTCTACCGGCCCCGGATTGGTCTAGAATTCCGTTTTTCGGGAAATAGATGGCAACAAACGGCGTAACGGAAAGGAGAAAAATAAAATGAGCGTATTTATAAAAACTAAAAAAATCCTGGGTCTGGCACTATGCGCCGTCCTCAGCATTGCGTTATTCGTACCGGTTTCACAAGCCGAATTGAAAGAGTCAAGCATCGGGCCTGAATATATCGGTGGATACCCCACAAAAAAAACCGCACAAAAATTTTACGACGAACTCGATTTACAGCGAGCCGTGGAGGTATATTTATGGGCGTTGCCCATGGCTTCTTACGGTGCCATGGCCGAGGCTCATTACAAGCTTGGGGCCGGCGATCATGCCGTCATCGTGGCTGACAATTCGGCAGAACCGCAACAGCTGATCCTCACAGCCAATCAGGACACGATATACATGTCCGGCGCACTGGACCTCGCCAAGGGACCAATGGTTATAGATGTCCCTGAAGGTCTGCTCGGCACCATGAATAATATCTGGCAACAGCCGCTGGTCGATATAGGCGGACCTTTTTCTCCCGAACAGAACCGGGGGGGTCGTTTTCTCATTCTTCCTCCTGATTACAACGGTCCAATGCCTGCTGTCGCTTATCATGTGGTCAAATCAGATACAAATACGGTGGTTTTTTACCTGCGGGCGATTCCCCAGTCGAGGGATGATTTCCCGAAGCTACAAAAACTGGTCCGCACCTTCAGACAGTACCGCTTGGCCGAAGCCAAAAACCCTTCTGAAATGACATTCATATCAATGACAGGAAAGAAGGCTGATCTTCTCACACACGAGGGATTCGAGTTTTTCGAATCGCTTTCCCGCTACGTCAACGCTAATCCTCCGCGTCCTCAGGATATGGCCATGCTGGGAATGTTAGAAACACTTGGAATTGCCCATGGTCGTGAATTCAATCCGGACAAGCGGATGCAAGAAATTCTAACGGCGGCGGCCAAGAAGGGACGTGCCATGGCCGAGGTCGTGGCCTGGCATCCGCGCGTACCGGAGAAGAGTCTTCATCCCTATGACAAAAGTCCGTGGAAAAGACTTTTCATATCCGCCGATCCAACATTTCATACACAAGATTACCTTTTAATCGATCAGCGGTCTCGATACGGTTTTGAAGCGATTGGAACATCGAAATCCATGACGGTCGCGGCTCCTGGACAGGGATCACAATACGTTTGCGTATATCAGGATGATAAAGGCCAGTGGCTTACAGGAGATAACACGTTTAGTATTCATCTTCCAAAAAATATCCCTGCAGCAAATTTCTGGTCGCTCACTGTCTATGATAACCACTCTCGCTCTCTCATTCAAAATGATCAGGGGCGGGCCACTGTCGGCACTGTACACGGGGTGGTTCCGAACGCTGACGGGTCATTCGACACCTATTATGGGCCTAAATGTCCTGACGGCATCCCTGAAGCAAATTGGATTCAGACAAAGCCTGGCCTGGGTTTTTTCGTATATCTGCGACTCTACGGACCATTGGAGAGTTATTTTGATAAAACCTGGCGGCCCGGCGATCCCAAGCTTGTAAAATGATATAGATAAGAAAATAACAGGAGAGAATTTATGAATACTAAAAAAATAATGTACGTTATTATACTTACGTTAACGACCATGCTACTAACCTCTTTTGCTAGTGCAAAAGAGGCTCAAAAACCGAAATACTCTGCTGATGTACCAAAATTTTTGCTCACACCGGACAAGGTGAAGACCGATCTTCTTGGAACCCTCGAATTTTTCGATGGTATGCCCAGTGACTCTACGGTTAAAAAAACCTATGATTTTCTCGACCTATCACGAGGAGTAGATGCGTTTCTTAACGGAATGCCGGCAGCCTCCATATATGCCATGCTTGAGGGCCTCAAAGACGCTGGTTTAAAACCAGGCGACCTGGGGATTACCGAAAACTTACTGGATGCCCGGGGCCTATTATTGACTGCCCAATCAACGACTCCCTATGCCCTGGCAGAGATTGACTTAAAAAATGGGCCGGTGGTAGTAGAGATCCCCGGGCCTGTACTGGGCACCCTTGACGACGCATTTTTCCGTTTCGTTAGTGACGTTGGCCTGACCGGCCCCGACCAGGGCAAGGGCGGTAAATATCTATTTATAGGGCCGGACTACAAGGGGGATATCCCCGAAGGCTACTTTGTCGCAAAATCCACAACCTACCGTCACTGGCTACTCATGCGCGTTTTTGTGAAAGACGGCGACTTAAAGGCGGCTACAAAAGGGCTAAAAGAAAGCTTTCGCTGCTATCCTCTCGCGCAAGCAAACAAGCCACCCGAGCAAAAAGTCTACAACCTTTCCGGCAAACTATTCAATACGATTCATGGTAACGATGAACACTTCTATGAAGAGCTTAACGCGGTGATTCAATATGAGCCTGCGGATGCATTTAATCCAGAGCTTGTTGGGCTCTTTGCCGCCATCGGCATCAAGAAAGGAAAACCATTTGCACCGGATGCACGCATGGAAAAAATTTTGAAGGATGCGGCTGCAATCGGTAACGCCACGGCACGATCCATAACTTTTAGTCCGCGCAGTAAGGCTGTCTATTTCTATCCGGACCGCCAGTGGTATTCATCCTTTGCCGGTGGCAGCCACGAATTCATGAACAACGGTGAGCTGGTTCTCGATGATCGTATTATGTTTCACTATGCGGCTACCGGCATTACACCTGCCATGGCCACACCGAAAGTAGGAACAGGGTCGGCCTATGCAGCGACTCCCAAGGACGCTAAAGGCCAGTACCTCGATGGCGGCAAAACGTATAAGGTGACGCTGCCCACACCGATTCCAGTCAATAACTTCTGGTCATTCATGGTGTATTCTGGTCAACATCGCTCAATGCTGGAGACCGACCAGAAATCAGCAGGCCTCGACAGCACTATGCCGGCGGTCAAACCCAACCAGGACGGTTCGTATACCGTCTGGTTCGGGCCAAAGGCGCCAGAAGGTCACGAAGGCAATTGGATTCAAACAATGCCGGGAAAAAGCTACCTTACCATACTGCGACTCTATGGCCCACTGGAAGCCTGGTTCGACAAAACCTGGAAACCGGGCGATTTTGAACTTGTGGAGTAGCCATCTTCGATTACGACGGGCTTATGGCTGAATTGTAAATCCCAGCCATAAGCCCGTGCACTCGCTCAGCTAAAAATGCACCTCGCTCAGCTTTCTGCTGTCAGCGATGTAATGGTTAGGTATAAAAAATATTGAATAAATAAAAAATGAATAAAAAAATTCAATTTAAAGGAATCAATATGAAAACAACACTTTCTTTGAAACTGGCTCTATCAGGCTTACTGTTATCGGGTCTGATCACTACAGTGGTGGCACAGACCACCCAGGACACCTATCTGGGGAAAATTGAATATCAAGACCAGACGTTAACCAAAGCTTCGGCTGCAAAATTGAATCGAAAAATTGATTTACAGCGGGCGTCTCAGCTTACGCTTTGGGCCCTGCCGATAAGCAGTTTTTATCAGTCGTACAAGGCTGCAAAAAAAAACATAGGGTTTAGTGATGAAGAAGTTGTTATCGGTCTATACGAAGGATATGACGCTGTTTATCCTTTCATTACAGCAAATGTTACGACGCCCTATATTATAGCTATGGCAGATTTATCTGCTACAGGCCCTTTGATTGTTACTATTCCAGAAGGAAGTATTTTTGGTGTGGCTAATAATGCCTGGCAAGAACCGATTAAAGAAATTAATTCAGGAAAAAAAGAGCGTCTTCTTTTTGTTGGACCTGGTCAGGAATATCCGAAAGATTTTAAAGGTGAAATCATACAAAATGATACTTTTTTGTTGTTATACTTTTACCGGGTATTGGGTACAGATGCAGCTGCAGAAAAACTAAAAACGGCCGTAACCTCTTACAAATTATCTGATGCTGATAATCCACCGAAAACAAGATATATTACTTACCATCCAAAACCGGAAGATAATGTTGTCATTGGTACCCAGCCTATCGGTATGGAATATTGGGAGTTGGTCAATGAGTATGTGCAAAAAGAACCGATGGCCGATCGCGATCGCTTTTTCTACGCCTGGTTAAGAGACTTTGGCATTGAGAAAGGAAAACCATTTAACCCAACAGCTTATCAAAAAGAAATCTTGCTCGAAGGTGTAAAAACGGGGATGGCTATGGCCCAAGCCACCGCATTTAATAAAACCAAAGCAAAATTTGCTTCATCGCTTTATGGAAATGATTCTGGATGGGAAGATGCGATGGCAGGAATGGATCCTAGGATAGATCTGGAAACCTATTCAATGTTTAACGAGCGTACTTCTTATACATTTGAAGCAGTTACCACATCTGCCGGAATGGTATCGAAAGTTGCAGGGAAGGGTTCTGCGTATCTGGGGTCTTATTACGATGCTGATGACAATGCACTGATGGGAGGCAATAACTACAGCCTTCACATGGAGCCTAACCCCCCGGCGGCACTCTTCTGGTCCATTACGGTCTATGACATAGCGAACCGTTTAATCATTCAAAATGATACCAGACGTTCGGATCTCTCTTCACGCTCAGAGAAGTTAGTTACGAACAGTGACGGCTCAGTCGATCTGTATTTTGGACCTGAAGCGCCAAAAGGGAATGAAAATAACTGGATTCAGAGCAATAAAGGTCAATCCTTCTTTGTCTATTTGAGATTGTATGGCCCTGAACAGGCTTATTTTGACCAAACTTTCCCAATGAATAAAATCGAAAAAATAAAATAGAGGAGATTGACAAAAAACGGTTCTGTCTAGGTCATTTCAATGCCCACACGGGCCAATCCGGCGATGATTTGCTCAACGATTTCATCAAATTTCACAAAATGACGAATAAGTCGGCCGCCGCTCCGGGAAAAGTCGGGCTTGAGCCTGAGAAGCTCCCCAGCAGCCTTGCGGCCTTCAGGAATGCGTCCTAAATGACCAAGGGTTGCTGCGGTTGCCAGATGGTCCCAGAACAGGTTAGGGGCTCTAATGTTCAGTGATTCCAAATAGGCCTGCCTGTAGTTTTCCTGCCGGAACATGTCCAGCCATAGCGCAAAGTGGGCAATAGGGTCGTAATAGGGATTGATGTGAATGGCTTTTCTGATAAGGGCTGTCCCCTGCTGCCAGTCGCCCAGAAGGGTGTTTACATAGCCGATGGTGTCAAGGAAAATTATCGATTCTGGATTAAGGGCCAGGATTTTGTTGACTTCGGCTCTTGCAGCCGAAAGCTCATTGGCAAACATCAAAACAAAAGCCAGGGACACCCGGGTCCGCTGGTTGTTCGGCTCAAGCCTTACACCGGTATGAGCAAATTTGCCCGCCATATCAATGGGGGTTTCCAGGTCAAAAAGCTCAGTACTGTAATTAATGGCATACAGACGGGCGAGCATGCTCCACACCAGGCCGCAGTCAGGCTCAATTTCACATGCATGCAAAAGGCCCTCCATGGCATTTTCAAATGACTGGCGGGTGTATTGGGCGTTAAATTTATGATACCTCAGCATGGCCTCATAGGTGGTGAGTTTCAAAGGGGCAATGTCCCTTGATTCAATGGACAAGTGTCTGGCAATGATTCCTTGTTCAGCGCAGATCTTACCTGCCACCGCCCTGCTCACTGTCTCCATAAAAGGCATCAACCAGGCAGGATTCGTGTCCGTCCGGTGTGTATCCGCCCAGATCTGGCACCCTTTATCCAGATCGGTCAGCAAAATATTTACCTTGAGGTAGGACAGATCCTTAAAGACACTGCCGTTCAAGGCAAATCGAGCGCCGCTGTCCAAAACCCGCTGTTTTCTTTTTTTCTGTGGTTGAAAAAATACGCGGATTTCCTGATAACGGGTGATCTCCAATGCGACTTCAGAGGCAATTGCAATGCCCACATGATCGAATTCCGGATCACCGGTGAGGTTTGCAAAATTTTGGACAACCAGGCCCGGCCAGACCATGTCACCATCTGTTTTACCACTATGCTGCTGAAAAGGTGTTGCCATAGACCTGTCGCCTTGCGGCAGGAATATGGGGACATATGTACCCTTAGGAATATCAACGCGGATGGGATCATTCTGTCCTGCCACGAGGTAATACCGTTCCAGGGCGCGCCTGAGCTTATTGGCCTGGATGCTCACCACAGGATCAATTGACTGGTCAAAATCTTCACCCCGGCCAAAGACTTCGGTTGCCACGGCATATCCCTTGATCTCATCCCCACGGCCAGCCAGCGTTTTTTCAACCACATACGCTAGGAACGCCCGCTGGGCATTTGTGCTGTTGAATTCTGGTGATTCCAAAATTTTCGACAGTTGCCCATGGACCTCGGAAGATAAAAATGCGGGATGATCTACCGGGTCCTTTACGCTTTTATTCAACATAAATCGGCCATAATTTTCACATTGACCCGCCGGTTTCTCGGGCCGTCAAATTCGCAGAAAAAGATTCCCTGCCAGGTGCCCAGGATAAGCGAGCCGTTTTCAAGGGGAATCAATTCCGAGGGGCCAACAAGACTGACCTTGATATGGGCGGCGGAATTGCCTTCCATATGCTTGAAATGATCATCCCAGGGGATCACCTTGTTGAGGGTTTTTAAGATATCAGTTTCAACGGCGGGATCGGCATTCTCATTGATGGTGATCGCCCCGGTTGTGTGCAGGGAGCAAACATGGACCAGGCCGTTCTGGATCTTGGAGTCTTCAACCACACGCCGCACCTGGGAGGTGATGTCAATCATCTGGGTTCTGGCGTGGGTTTTAACGGGAATCTGCATAATTGCCTCCCCTATAAAAAAATCAAACGTTTTTCATCATAAAAGGTTTAAAAAAACATGGAAGTACCGCTGGCCTAAAACAAAAGATTCTTCGGCCAGCGGGTACACTTTATGGTTTTATTCTTTTACAAGGTCCAGGGCGTTTTTCACGATATTTTCAGGGGAAAATCCATATTCCTTGAGCACGGTTCCACCGGGTGCCGAGGCACCAAATTTTTCAATACCAATGATCTTGCCGTTCATTCCCACATATTTATGCCATCCCATGGTGATCCCGGCTTCAACCGCCAGTCTTTTTGTCACATTGGAAGGCAGAATTCTTTCCCTGTAAGGGGCCGGGGCTCGTTCAAAAAGCTCCCAGGAAGGCATGGAGACGACAGAGGCTGTGATCTTGTGCTCTCGTTCAAGAATCTGGGCCGCTTCCACACAGATATGCACCTCAGATCCCGATGCCAGCAGCAGCAGATCTGGTCGTTTGCCCGGATCTTTGACGGTATAGGCGCCATATTGGAAGTCTCCATCCCTGTGGTCTACATCCAGGGTCGGCAATTTCTGGCGACTTAAGATCAAGGCTGTGGGAGAATCCATGGTAATCAAAGCCTGTTTCCAAGCATAGGCGGTTTCATTGGCATCTGCCGGCCGGATCACGGTAAGGCCCGGAATGGCTCGCAGGGATGCCAGGTGTTCCACGGGCTGGTGGGTGGGTCCGTCTTCCCCAACGGCAACCGAGTCATGGGTAAACACATAGATAACGGGTAGTTTCATCAGGCTTGCCACCCGGATGGCCCCCCGCATATAGTCGGCAAAGACCAGAAAGGTACCGCCGTAGGGACGAATTCCTGAATGCAGGTACATACCGGACATGATGGCACCCATGGCATGTTCGCGCACACCAAACCGGATATTTCTCCCCTCCCAGGCATCTTTTTGAAACACTGAGGCATTGGTAAGATAGGTCTTGTTGGAGGGTGCAAGATCTGCTGATCCGCCCATGAGAACCGGCAGGTTCTCGGCAATGGCATTTAAAACCTTTCCCGATGCTGCCCGGGTGGCGACTGCTCCGTCTTCGACTTTAAACACCGGGATATTGGCATCCCAGCCCTGGGTCAAAAACCCGGAAACGGCATCCACAAACTGGCCGGCCTTGTCGGGGTGTTCGGTTTTATACCCGTCAAAAATTTCCTGCCAAAGGTCTTCAAACCCCTGGCCAAAGTTAATGGCTTTTCTGCAATTTTCCAATACTTCTTCGGGTACAAAGAATGTTTTGTCCGAGGGAACCCCGTAAAATTCTTTGACCAGGCGGATCTCTTCATCTCCCAGGGGTGAACCGTGGGCATCGGAAGTGTCCTGCTTATTGGGGCTGCCATAGGCAATATGGGTGGAAACCTTGACCAGGGTGGGCCGTGCCACGGCATCCTTGCCCGCCTGGATGGCTTTCTGGATTTCTTCCAGGTCATTTCCGTCGGCTACTTCAACCACATGCCAGTTCATGGCCTCAAATTTTGCCCGGACATTTTCCGTAAAGGCAATATCGGTACCGCCTTCAATGGTGATGGCGTTGTCATCATAAATCAGGATCAGTTTACCCAATCCCAGGTGGCCTGCAAGGGAAACCGCTTCCATGGACACCCCTTCCATTAAATCCCCGTCGCCGCACATGGCATAGGTGTGGTGGTTGATTAACTCTTCGTCTTCCATATTGAACCTTGCCGCCAAATGGCGCTCGGCAATGGCCATGCCCACGGCATTGGCAACCCCCTGCCCCAGGGGACCTGTGGTGGTTTCAACCCCGGGGGTGTGTCCAAATTCTGGATGCCCCGGTGTTTTAGACCCCCATTGTCTAAAATCTTTCAAGTCCTCAAGTTTCAGCCCATACCCGAATAAATAAAGAAGGCTGTAAAGCAGGGAAGAGGCATGGCCCCCGGACAGGACAAACCGATCCCGGTCAATCCATGAGGGATTTTTGGGATTATGTTTTAAAAAGCGTTTAAACAGCACATAGGCAACCGGCGCAAGCCCCATGGGCGCACCCGGATGGCCGGAATTGGCTCGCTGAACAGCGTCCATGCAAAGGGTTCGAATGGTGTTGACGGTGAGGTGGTCAAGGTTTTCTCTGGCTTCTGCCATCTTAGTCTCCTGTAATTTCATTTTGTGTTACAAGGCTCTCATGGATTCTGGTTTTAATTTTATTTTTCCTTTAAGTGCCTGTGATATCAATTCAAGTGTTTTTTCTTTATCCCGGGGCAGTCTGGCCCGGATAGGCAAATAATTAGAAGCATGATTTGCATGGAAAAGACCGTCGGTCAGATGGGTGGCAGCAATCATTCCCCCCAGCTCGGCCAGCATTTCTTCCGGATCAATGAGCTCAAATTTGCCCTGTTTATATTGGGTGTAAAGTTCGGTCCCGGGAACGAGCATCAGACTCAATGCCCCTACAAAATCAGGGTCCATGGCCGACAATACCCGTCCTGTTTCCCGGGCATGGATCATGGATCTTTCCCTGCCCCCCAGTCCCACCAAAACGGTCACCGACAATTTGATCCCCGATGCCTTGACCCGTCGGCCCATTTTAATCATTTTCTCGGAATCGGCTCCCTTGCAGACATCCTTGAGTACGGTGTCATCCCCGGATTCAAGCCCCATGTAGGCAATGTCCACCCCAAGGGCTTTTAACTGTGCAAGTTGTTCATCGGTTTTCATGCCAATTCCCTTGGTATTGGCGTAGAGTCCGACCCTTTCCACCCAAGGCAGGCGGTCTTTAATTCTTTCAAGGATAGGAACCAGTCGCTTCTGGGGCATGATCATGACATCCCCGTCGCAGAGAAACACGCGATTCTGACGACGGCAATTGGCCCTTGCAAATTCAATATCCTTAAAAATAATCTCATCTTTTTTGATGTTGAATCGTTTTTCCCGGAAGGTTCCGCAAAAGGTGCATTTGTTATGGGAACAGCCCAGGGTGACCTGCAGTAAAATACTATTTGCCTCGCTGGGCGGGCGGATGATCATTCCTTCGTAGTGCATGCTTTGGCAACCCCCCTAAAAAGTCAAAACTTACTTTTAACAGGTATTGTTTGAAAATTCAATATCTTGATTCATTTTAAGGCGGGAGCAGGGGTGCAGGTTGCCCCTGGTGATCCATTGGAATACAGGTTTTTTGGGCAACCCTTCGGATCTCTAAAATAGCCTCTTTTAGGCCGGCCAGCTTTTTTAATATTGGCTTACCCGGTGGTATTTTTCAAGTGAGCAGTTACTATCTATCCTGACGCCCAGGCCATTTAACGCCGCTCCGACCAGCCCTCCCCTTCAACCCGCCTGGCACTCCTGGCTGACCGTCATCCCTACTTTTTTGAGGCAAATTATCCTAACGAATTGTCTGTGTCCTGAAAAATATTATTTCAACCCCAAGATTTTGTGTCGGCTTTTGATTCAAAAGCCCTGGGATTCTGAAGATAGTCCACAGTGAAAAAACTCAAAGATACCGATGCAAACCAAAACTATTTTCCGGTAAAAGTTGAAGTCATGATGATGCAAGTAGTTGTAACTGTTAGGTTGGCCTAATAGTGAGTACTGGAAGATTAAATCATGGGGACTAAAGCAAATTCTCTCACCCCATAATGATACAACGTCAACGCAATTAAAATTACTGGGAATTCCTCTATTAATTTTCATGAATCGCTAAAAATTTATTTAAAAAATCCATAGAAAGAATTTTAATCTCGTTTTTTGAAACCATAAGCAACTCTTGGTTATGTAATTTTCTTAAAATACGATTAATACTCCGAATGCTTGTACCCAAGTAATTTGCGATTTCATTTCTTGAAATTTTTATTGTCAGAGAAGACTTTTTAAAAGCAGATTCTTTAATAAGTTTTAAAACAGAATACTCTAACGGATAAGTCAGATGCACTGCTGCCCTTGTACTGATTTTTTGTAATCGATAACAAAGAATTTGATTGATCAGTAGTGCAAAGTCAGGTTTTTCTTGTAACCATCTTTTATATGTATTTTTTTTAAACACAGCAACTCTACTATCCATCAAGGTTTCGACTGAACAAAGACTTTTTTCTCCGGTCAAAATTTCCACTTCTCCGACGATCTCTCCTGGACCAGCAATGGCCAATAGGTACTCATTACTTTTTAAGGTAGCGTAATAAATTTTGATTTCCCCTTTTAAAAGCACAAACATTTCTTGGGAATCATCACCTTGTTTGATTAAATGCTCTCCAGCCGAAAAGTTTTTTTCTTGAACCTGATTCGGATCATTCCGAATTTTTTTTTCAACCATCCTTAAAAGTTCCTGTGCCAGTTTGGGTTTAATCGTTTCCATTTTTACCTTACCGGGACAAATGTCCTTTTTTAAAATTCATTCTTTGGGTATTCTTGTCAAAAAGAATAATATCACACAAAAAGATTACGGGAACTATAAAAGGAGGTCGGTGGTTGGAAAGATACAGAGGTGATGAATTAACTATAAACGGCTATCAAGTTCTTGTCGATGAGTGGATAAAAAACTTGGGGGTGAGATATTTCAGCAAATTAACCACTCTTGGCATTCTTATGGAAGAGGTGGGGGAAGTGGCTCGGATCATGACCCGAACCTATGGAGATCAAAGTTTTAAGCCAGGAGAGGACTCCCTCGATCTGGCGGATGAATTGGCTGACGTATTATTTGTGGTTTGTTGCATTGCCAATCAGACTGGAGTAGATCTTACTTGTGCCATTGAAAGAAACTTGGAGAAAAAAAATCGACGGGATAAAGACCGACATAGAAACAACCATAAATTATAAATCTTCGGATAAAAAAACAGAGGATTAACAAACTATTGGCATATGGGGATATAATGAGTTCTACAGAATTAGAAGGCATTCTAACATTTCTTAGAAATGCGGAACAGTTGAAAAATACTATTCGCAGCGCAGTTACATCGGATGGCAGGCACGAAAGTGCTGCCGAACACACATGGCGCTTGTGTTTAATGGTTCTTATTTTTGAAAAAGACTATCCAAAAATAAATATATTAAAATTATTGAAAATTTGTATAATTCATGACCTTGGCGAAGCAATCAACGGTGACATATCAGCAGTTAATCAAGTTCAGGGAGTTGATAAAGGGGTAGAGGAACGAAAAGATCTTAAGCAACTTATTGAGCCTTTATTCTCTGAACTACAGAATGAAATTTTATCTCTATGGGATGAATATGAAAATGCATCTTCGTCAGAGGCTTTGTTAGCAAAAGCTTTTGATAAAATCGAGACATTACTTCAGCATACTCAAGGAAAAAATCATGAAAATATTGATTATAGATTTAATTTAAATTACGGAAAAAAATATACAGATTTTGACGAACTAACGTCTAACTTAAGAGCAATTATTGATAAAGACACAAGGCAGCGATTGGCGGAAAAGGATGGGACAATTTAAATTGTGTTGGGCGTTAAAATTGATTTAGTAAGGTCTTTGAGTAATTTACAGCCCCGATACAGAAAACGCTTGTTCCTTCGGCATGGCAAAGGAGCACATAATGGTATCATCGGTCACAAGGCCGTGCTTGAAAACAGCGTTCAATAACAGAAGTAATGTCCAGGGTTTGCATGATTTTAAAACTCAAAGATTGTATGATTAGCATCATTATCCCCGCTATAGATTAATGATTTTGTTTTCCTATCATTGCATTAAAAGGAAAACCGACAATCAACATTAATTATCCTTACTGCAACTGTCATAAGCCATCAAGATTATCAATGATACCAGATCAAATCTTGATAAATTTTTAATTTACTACTGGTTATAATCCTGACCATTCCGGATTAAAAAATTTACACGGGATATCCCTGATAGCCTGGTCATTTTCTCAAAAAATCAATCCAACCGTTTGCCGCAAGGAAAGTCTTAAATGAAGAATCCTGACAGAAAAACTATATCCCGGCTTGTTGATCTTCCAAATATCGGAAGAATGATGGCCTATGATGTTTTGCTGATTGGCATTGACCATCCGAAAAAATTGATCGGGAAGGATCCGTTTCGCCTGTACGAGGAGCTGTGCGCCATATCCGGCCAACGCATGATCCTTGTGTTATTGATGTGTTCATTTCGGTTGTTCGTTTCATGGAATGGGGGGATCCGCTTCCTTGGTGGGCATTTACCGATGAACGTAAAAAAAATTACCTGAAATAGAAGGAACTAAATTGACAAAGTTGCTGATGGCTCTTGGTATCGGGGCCATTGCAGAAACAATTGATACCATCCCGATGATACATGACATAATACCTGTAAAAATTATGAGATACAAGGCCCATTGGACAATCCTTGAAAAGGGATTATATTTGAGCCCTATTTGTCATTGGGATTGAAAGCCATTCATGGCGTAATAATAAAATATCAAAATTAGATCTGTCCGATTTTGAGGGAAACAATGGATATTGAAACAGCATTATACGAGCGAAGCGAATCTAAATGTGAATTATGCGGTCTAACCGAGGGCCTGGGAGTGTATGAAGTTCCGCCCAGATCAACGGGAAGTGCCGAGGACTGCATTCTTGTTTGTGAAACCTGTCATGAACAAATTAATAACCCAAAAAAAATGGAAGTTCCCCACTGGCGCTGCCTCAACGACAGCATGTGGAGCCAGGTACCTGGCGTCCAGGTGATGGCATGGCGGATGCTCACCCGACTCAAGGACGAGGGGTGGCCCCAGGACCTGCTGGATATGCTCTACCTGGATGAAGAAACCCTGGTCTGGGCCAAGGCCACGGGTGAAGGAAAAGCCGCTGACCCGGCACTCAAGTATGTGGATTGCAATGGGGTTGAGCTTGCCGTTGGAGACACCATCACCGTGATCAAGGATTTAGATGTAAAAGGAACCACGTTTACGGCAAAACGAGGGACTGCTGTCCGGGGAATTTCCCTGGTGGCCGGTAACCATGAGCAGATTGAGGGCCGGGTGAAGGGCCAGCAGATCGTCATCTTAACCAAATTTGTTAAAAAATCAAAATAACCGGCATGGCCGAAGCATAATATTTGCGCCTGGCCACAACGAAAAATGAAACTCTTATCATTTCAATATCTTGGACGAAGTTTCATATAAAAAGATAAAAAAATATGGAGAGACCATGACGGATACTCCCTTTGAAATGGGGCCCATACGGCCGGTGGATGAAGCAGACAGCCTGCTGATCCGAACCACCCGGGGCTGTCCCTGGAACCGTTGCTCCTTTTGCACCCTGTACAAGAAGATAAAATTTTCCTTAAGGTCGGTTGCTGATATTAAACAAGATATTCTGGCAGCCAGGGATTATTTTAACGGTCATCCCTTTGAAACCTGTTTCCTCCAGGACGGAGACAGTTTTGTCATGGGAACAAAGGATCTGATTTCTGTGTTGGAATTCCTGAAAAAGGCCTTTCCTTCACTGACGCGAATCTCAAGCTACGGCAGGGCCCAAACCATGGCCAAAAAAAGTTTGGCTGATATGAAGGCGATTCGGGCGGCGGGGTTGAACAAACTTTATTGCGGTATGGAGTCCGGCTCTGCCCGGGTGTTGAAAAATGTCAAAAAGGGAATTACCCCGGAATCCATTATTCGCTCGGCCCACATGGCAAAAGAAGCCGGCATGGACATGACCCCGTTCATTATCCTGGGGCTGGGGGGAAAAGAGCTGACAAAGGACCATGCCATTGAAACCGCAAGGGTTCTCAATGAAATAAGCCCCGATGATATTAGATTGCTAACCATTGGGGTGAAGTCCGACTCCGATCTTGGCCGGCAAATGGCCGCGGGTCGCTTCACCCTGCCCTCGGAAGCTGACATCATCCAGGAACAGCGGCTGCTCCTTGAAAATCTTTCGGGGATTGAAAGCCATTATGCCAACCATCACAGTGTGGACCTGCTCCTTGAGGTCAGGGGGCAATTGCCCGAGGATAAGGCCAGACTCCTGGCTATTCTGGACCGATTTTTAGGCCTTGACCCCAAAGATCAGATTAATTTTACCCTGGGCCGACGCCTGGGATATTATCAGCGGCTCTCTGACATGGACAATTGGCTTACCTACGATTTTGTTGAACGCCAGGCCCAAAAAATACGAGCTGGGGGGGAGTCCTTTGAAGCGATTTTTCACCGCCTTAGAATACAGGTTATTTAAGGGGGGGAGATCTTTCGGTCTTGCCTAGGAGGCCATTAACTTTTGTCTAAGGCCGGACAGACGCAGGGCGGTTTTGTTGTTTTGAAAGGCAATTTCAAGGGCCCGGCTGGCCCCCACTATGATGACCAGGTGTTTGCCCCGGGTCATGGCGGTATAGAGTAAATTTCGCTGGAGCATGGGAAAATGGGCCGTTGTAAGCGCAATGATCACTGCAGAGTATTCAGACCCTTGAGATTTATGAACCGAGATGGTATAGGCCAGGGTCAGCTCGTCCAGTTCCAGAAGGTCATAGGTGACAATGCGGCCGTCATAGTCCACCAGCACACGGCCCTCGGAACGGTTGATTTCGTGGACCAGACCGATATCTCCGTTAAACACCTCTTTTTCGTAATTGTTTTTCAAATGCATGACCTTGTCCCCGGGTTTAAAGACAAATCCAAGGTTCTCAATGCCCTCCTTGGCATCATTGAGAACAGCCTGGAGCTGCTGGTTCAGGTTGATGGTACCGGCCTCTCCCCTGTGCATGGGGGTGAGCACCTGGATTTCATCGATGTGGGGAAAGGCCGCGGGAATCCGTTTTGAACACAGTTCCAATATGGTTTCCACCACCCTTTGGGGGGTCTGGTTTTCAATAAAATAAAATTCAGACAGCTTGTCCGGGGTTGCTGCCTTAAAATCAGGCATCTTCCCATTGCGAAGACTGTGGGCATGCATGACAATGGGGCTTTCCTTGGCCTGGCGAAAAATTTTGGTCAAAGAAAAAACCCGCACCTGGTCCGAGGCAATAATATCGGACAGCACATTTCCCGGCCCCACCGACGGCAATTGAAAGGTATCTCCCACAAGGATGAGGCAGGCCATGGCCGGCATGGCTTCCACCAGGTGGTACATGAGATGGGTATCCACCATGGATGCCTCATCCACCACAAAGACATCCAGGTCCAGGGGATTGGTAAAATTTCTATCAAAACTTTGGCTCTCATGGTCAAACCCCAGAAGCTTGTGCAGGGTAAAGGCTTTTTTGCCCGTCACCTGGGACAGGCGCCGGGCAGCCCGGCCCGTGGGGGCGGCCAGGACCACGGTCAGGTTCAGTTTTCGAAATACCGTGCAAAGGGCCCGGACCAGGGTGGTTTTCCCGGTGCCCGGTCCCCCGGTGATGACGGCAATCTTTTGTTGCAATATCTGGGTAACCACATCCAGCTGCTCCTGGGACAACTTGACCGCAAGACTCGTCAATACCTCTTCCACGATCTGGGCTTCACTGATGTTGTAATCGGTCACCTTCAAGGTTAAAAGGGCTTTGATCCGTGCGGCAATGCGGGTTTCTGCCCGGAAAAGCCTTGCCAGGTATACCTTTGTGGTGTCCTCTTCAGTGGCGGTTAGGTCTTCCTCAACGTTTTTACTGGTTTCATCCTTTGTTTCGGCACCGGGTGTTTCGACACCGGGTGTTTCGACACCGGGTGTTTCGACACCGGGCTCTTCAACCATCACATCCTTTAAATTGACAAGCTCCATAAGGGGGTCTTCAAATAACCCTCTTGCCACCCCTCCCATGCGGGAGCAGGCGGCAAAAAGGTGGGGCTTTCGGGCATAGACATGACCCTCCTGCTCCTCGACAAGCAATTGGCAAATCAGGCATGCGGCCAGCCTTTTTTTGTCCTCCCGTTCAATGCCATTGCCCTGGGCAATTATGTCAGCTGTGTGGAAGCCAAACCCCGGTAGATCCTTTGCAATGAGATAGGGATCTTTCTTGAGGACATTCAGGGCATCGGTCCCATAGGTTTTTAAAATAGGTCCGGCATGCAGGGCCGCCACCTGGTTGTCCTGGAGAAACTGCATGACCCGCCGCACAGAATGATGACGGTTCCAGGCCTTTTCAATCAACCGCTGTTTGGCCTTGCCAATGCCGTGGATGGTTAAAAGTTTGTCGGGTTGATTTTCAATGATGTCCAGGGTCTCTTCCTTGAAGGTGTCCACAATCCTACTGGCAAGCCCTTTGCTGATACCCTGAATCATGCCGGACCCAAGATAGCGTCTGATCCCGGCGATACTTGCCGGCAGGGTCACCCGGTAGGTGGCAGCTTCGAACTGATCCCCGTATTTGGGATGGGATATCCAGCGGCCGGTAAGACTCAGGCTTTCGCCCTGGGCCACCCCGGCCAGATGACCGACCACGGTAATGGGGTCATGGATTCCTTTCACCCGGATTTTACAGACGGTATAATGATTTTCCGGATTTTGAAAGGTGAGGTGGGATAAAACCCCTTTGACGGTAATCATGCAGGTTTCACGTGTTGAATGATCCACTGGGCCACTTCAAACAGGTCTTGTCCATAAAAATTGGGAACGATGCCTTTGTCTGCCAGGGTTTTTATGGCCTTTTTCCCGTTGCCCGTGGCCACCAAAAGATTTTTGCCACATCCCGCAGCAAGGCCGCACTCAATATCCTTGGCCGAGTCCCCCACCATGAACGATTGACCGGGATCAATGCCGTAGACTGCCATGGCCTGTAAAATCAGCCCGGGAAGGGGTTTGCGGCAATCACATCCCGCATCCGGGGTATGGGGACAAAAAAAGATATCCTTGATATGGCCGCCGGCTGCTGCCACACCGGTTTTTAATTTATCAAAGATGGCATCCAGCACCCTTGGGGTTACCATGCCCCTGCCAATGGCGGACTGGTTGGTGATGAGGATGACATCAAACCCGTGGCGGGTGAGAAGGGCAATGGCCTCGGGGCTTTTGGGGATAAAGTGAAACTCGCCAGGAATTTTGATATAGGCAAGGGAATCCTGGTTGATCACCCCATCCCGGTCCAAAAAAACACTCGTTCCCATTTTTTGTCCCTTACTCTGCAACGGCAAAGGTTCGTTCAAACCCTTCGGTCATGAGGCGTTCGCTGAATTGGTTCGCCTCTGTCAGCTTGGCAAACTTGCCGATTCTAACCCGGTAAAACTGCCCCCGATAATCCTCATAGGGGATGATATGGGCATTCAAATAGGTAGCGGCTAATTTTTTTTGATAGGTTTGCGCATTGGTTTTTACCTTAAACGCCCCCACCTGTACGGTGAAGTTGCCCTGCCAATAATCAAGGGGTTTAAATGTGGTGGGCTCGTGGGTTTTCTTGGAATAAGCGACGGCCTTTCCAAGGGCTGTGACCGTTACCCGGGCCGTACCCGGCCCCGTCATACCCAGTTTTTTGGCACCGGTATAGGACATGTCAATGATTCGGCCTGTAACAAAGGGCCCCCTGTCATTGACCCGCACTATAATTTCCTGGCGGGTGTCACGGTTGTAGACCTTTACCCAGGTTCCCATGGGAAGGGTCTTGTGGGCGGCGGTCAGGGCATACATATTATAGGTTTCGCCATTGGAAGTTTTTCTGCCGTGGAATTTTTTTCCGTACCAGGAAGCAATCCCTTTTTCCACATATCCATGGGCACTGGCCATGGGGGTATACTGCTTGCCTTTTATGGTATAGGGTCTTTGGGTGGCCGGGGCCTTGCCCGTTGTGCGCTTTTGTCCCGAGGATTTTGTGGGCTGGTTGTTTCCATAATCATAGGGGGAATCTAATTTTTTGGAACATCCAAAGGTGAAGGCCAGGAAAAAAATGAGCAGGAATAACCCAAACTCAATGGGCACATGGGGGAATTGTTTTTTTATCATATTTCAAATGCTTTGCTTAATACATCTTCCATTTTATCGGTGAAGAAAAAGGCCATGTTGTCCTTTATATGGGCCGGCACATCTTCCATGTCTTTTTCATTCCACAAAGGTAAAATAAGGTTTCTTATCCCGGCCCTGTGAGCTGCAATCACTTTTTCTTTTACCCCGCCCACGGGCAACACCTCACCTCTCAGGGTGATCTCACCGGTCATGGCAAGCAGCGGACGCACCCGTTTGCCGCAAATCAAAGAGACAAGAGCTGTGAGCATGGTCACGCCGGCCGAGGGACCATCCTTTGGAATGGAACCTTCGGGCACATGGATATGGATATCATGATTTTCAAAAAATGTCTCATCCACTTTGAGTTTTTCACAATTGGCCCGGATAAAACTTAGGGCCGTACTGGCAGATTCTTTCATCACATCCCCCAGCTGGCCGGTGAGGGTGAGGCCCTTGTTTCCACGCATGGAAACCGCCTCAACAAAGAGAATTTCACCGCCAAAGGGGGTCCAGGCAAGTCCGACAACCACCCCGGGACGCTTAATCCTTAAGCCCAGGTCCGGCATGTTCTGAACCGGTCCCAAATAGTCTCGAATCGTGTCCTGTCGGATTACAAGGCTGGTTGCTTCTTTTTCGGCAACCTTGGCGGCTACCCCCCGGCAGATGGCCCCAATTTTGCGTTCCAGATTCCGCAACCCGGCCTCCCGGGTATATCCGACAATGATCTTTTTGACAGCCCCGGGGGTGAACCGTATCTGGCTGGTTAAAAGCCCATTGGCCTCCCGTTGCCTGGGGATCAAATACCGGGTGGCAATTTTGAGTTTTTCATCTTCGGTATACCCGTTGAGCTCCAGCACCTCCATCCGGTCCCGCAGGGGTGCCGGAATGGTATGGAGAACATTGGCCGTGGTCAAAAACATGACATCCGACAGGTCAAAGGGCACATCCAGATAATGATCGGTAAAGGAAAAATTTTGTTCCGGATCCAAAACTTCCAGGAGGGCTGAGGAGGGATCTCCGTGGTAGGAGGAATTGACCTTGTCAATCTCATCGAGCATAAAGACAGGGTTATTCTTGCCCGCCTGTCTCAATCGCTGGATAATCCGCCCGGGAAGCGCTCCCACATAGGTTCTCCTATGGCCTCGAATCTCCGCTTCATCCCGAACGCCGCCCAGGGCGATACGGACAAATTCCCGGCCCAAAGCCTTGGCAATGGAACGTCCCAGGGAGGTTTTCCCCGTTCCCGGGGGACCTGAAAAACAGAGGATAGGCCCTTTGGAATCTTTTTTTAATTTCCGGACAGCCAAATATTCAAGGATGCGCTTCTTCGGGTTTTTAAGACCATAATGGTCCTGGTTCAAGACCCGTCGCGCCTCGGAAATATCCAGCCGGTCCCGGGATTTTTCATGCCAGGGAAGGGAGGTGAGCCAATCCAGGTAGGTGGTGGCCACCACATATTCAGAGGAGGAAGGGTGCATGCGGGACAGGCGATTCAACTCGCGCTCCGCTTCTTTTCTCGATTCCCCGGGCAGGTTCTTTTCTTTTATCAGGGTCTGGTATTCCCGGATCTCAATTCGCTCATCCTCGGTTTCTCCCAATTCTTCTCGGATGGCTTTGAGCTGATGGCGAAGGTAATATTCCCGCTGGCGTTTGTCCATGTCTTCCTTGACCTGACTTTGGATCTTAGATCCCATCTCAAGGATATCCAGCTGGTCATTGACCAGGCGGGTCACTTTTTTCAGACGAAGGTTGACATCTAAAAGCTCAATGACCTTTTGTTTTTCCATTACCGGCGCATTGATGGTGGAGGCCACCATGTCTGCCAGCACATTGGGTTCTTGAAGGGATTTGATCATGTGTCCCATCTCCGAGGGCAGACCCGGCGAAAGAGCAATAATCTTTTCATATTGTTCCACGATATTGGCCATGAGCGCCCGGTTTTCTTTGTTCCGGTCGGTATTTCTGTTTTCCATGACCTCAATCTCCGCCTCCATATATTGCTTGCCCTGGAGAAATTTTACCACCTTGAACCGGCTCAGTCCCTGGATGAGCAGCTGGGCCTTTTCATCCTCCATCTTGGACATTCTTAAAATCATGGCCACGGTGCCGATGCGGTGGAGATCATCTGTCCTGTGTTTTGAATCCAGGTCAGGCCGTTTTGATAATAAAAGTCCCAACATCCGGTTCCCGGCCATGGCTTCATCAATCAGCTCAATGGCTTCCTTTTGAATCAACACCAGGGGCAGCACCATCTTGGGAAACAAATTGGTGTCAACAATGGGTAGGACGGGGATTTTTTTGGGGATGCTGTCGGTTGTTATGTTGGCTGAGGGATGTCTCAGTTCATCCATTCTGATTCCTCTTGGATTGGCTTAAATAAAGTCTAGGGAGACATTGCTCTTTTGCTTTATATTCTTATTGAAAAGCTTTCCCAGGGTTAATTCCAGGAATCCGTTGGAAAATGAGGCAGATACCTTTTCAACATCAATAACGCTGGGCAGATAAAGAACCCGCTCAAACAGGCCGAACTGGATTTCCGCAAGGCGAAACGTAG
Source organism: Desulfobacteraceae bacterium (assembly GCA_016743945.1). Classification (GTDB taxonomy): domain Bacteria; phylum Desulfobacterota; class Desulfobacteria; order Desulfobacterales; family Desulfobacteraceae; genus NBML01. The sequence goes on along the minus strand of JADGFI010000001.1, from coordinate 290,377 downwards.
CGGTTGGATCCGGGTGGTTGCATTTCCTGTTTCCGAAAATCTTAACCGCCTTGTTATTAACTTCTATAATGATGTCTTCCTGATTCACCCCGGCAATCTCCGCCTGGATAATAATCTTATTTCTTGTTTCAAATATATCCATCTGGGGCTTCCAGACACGTTTTGAAAAACAAAACATGGGGTTGACCGATTGAAACATCTGCGCAAAAGATTTGTCCTCTGATGCATGGGTTTCAATGTTATTCCCAAACCGGATTTCGATATGTTCCATAAAAAACACTCCTGATGACACTGTTATATCGATCATCTGACGATCCGCAAAAATACCATCTGAGTGCCCGATTGTAAAGCGCAATCATAAAAATCCAGCAATATGAATTATTTAGCAAAGGTTGGGTCCATTATGAATTAGGTAAAAGGATACGAACTTTTCTTGTCAAGAATGGTTCTGATCACCTTGGAAAACTCATACAGGGAAAAGGGTTTCTGGATAAATCCATGGTACCCCTGGTGTAAAATATCTTCTAATTTCTCATCCACGGTGTACCCTGTGGTAATAATAAAGCGGGTATCGTTTTTGATCGCTTTTATTTGGGCAAATGCTTGTTTACCATCCATTACCGGCATGATCAGGTCCAGCACCACCAATGAAATTTTATTTTTATGCTGTTGGAACAGTTCAACAGCTTCCAGTCCATTGTGTGCAACAAGGGGGGTGTATCCCAGTTTTTCAAGGAAATTTTTTCCCACATTTAAAATTTCTTGTTCATCATCCACCAGCAATACGGTTTCAGATCCTTTATGCATTTGGTCCAAAGAGGGTGTTTCTTCCGGGAGATTTTTGATGTGCACCTCGTTGGAGGCAGGCAGAAAAACCTTAAATGTCGACCCTTCTCCTTTTTCGCTCCTAACGGTGATGAAGCCGCCATGGTTTTTTACGATCCCGAAAACAGTTGAAAGTCCAAGCCCGCGGCCTTTTTTGTCATCGATTCCCTTGGTGGAAAAAAAAGGATCAAATATTTTTTTCTGGATTTTTGTATCCATACCAATCCCGGTATCTTTGATGGTTATGTTGATGTACCGGCCCGGCATAACCTCAAAGGGATACCCATGGTCTTGTGTAATAAAGAAATTTTGAGTACCCACAAAGATATCACCCCTGTCCATCATTGCCTGGGAGGCGTTGATCAACAGATTTAGGCAGACTTGTTCCAGCTGGGAATGATCCCCGTCCACCATATGGAGTTTTTCTTCAAAGGATTCATGGACAATGATATCTTTTAGGGAGGGGGTGAATATGCCCAGAGCCATTTTCACCACCTGGTTGACGTCCAACAGGGCAATCTGATATTTTCCACCCCTGGCAAATCCCAGCAGCCGGCCTGTCAGCTCTGCGGCAGTATCCACCAGTTTTTTAATTTGGCGGGTATGGGAGGCCATTTTTTCCACAGCGGTAAGATCGATCTGCATCAGGGAGAGATGACCCTGTATTCCCATTAAAATATTATTAAAATCATGGGAAATCCCACCGGCCAGCACCCCGATGGCTTCCATTTTCTGTGCCTGCTGAAGCTGAATTTGGAGGGATTTCAATTCTGAGATATCGGTTACAACGATCACCGTTCCCCGTTCCGGATTTCCAGGATACAAAAGAGAAGCGCGAACCCGGCAATCAAAGGCAGTACCGTCTTTTCTGGCAAGCCTTGTTTCAACCACGCCAACACCGTATTTTTCCATGCCCAGGGCAAAAATATTTCCTACTCGTTCATATTCCCTTTGGGTGGGGGACAAAACGCTGACATTTTTCCCCCCAAGGGATCCGACCTCATACCCCAGCATTTCATAAAAACTTTCATTGGCCCAGCCAAGAATCCTGTCTTGTATAACTCCGAAACCTACAGGGGAAGACTCCAGAACAACTTTCATCTGCTCAAAGGACAATTTCGCTGTGTCAAAGGAGGCAGGGGCGGTTTGTCCTGACAAGATACTATCGGATTCTAATAATGGGTCAGACCCTGAAAGATTGTTTTCAGCACTGGTTTTATGATATCCTTGCGTCATGGGAAAATTCCTGATTTGTTTTCATAAATTGACGAAAGTTTGACTTACTGCTAAGTATAACAGAATTTTTTTCATAATACTAAGGCCAAGATAAAAAATGCGCCATAAAAAAAATCTGTTTTTTTTAATACCCTATTTTCCGGCCCTGGTCAGCGGGCTTCTGCTGACCGCCTCTTTTCCCGATGTCAGCTTGTATTACCTCGCTTTTGTCTCACTTTTACCCCTCATGATTTCAATCCAATCCATGACGACGAAACAATCCTTTTATGCCGGATTTGTGGCGGGCTTTGCTCATTATATGACCCTGATCTATTGGATTGTTCCCACGGTGACGATTTACGGAGGGCTTCACCCCCTGCTCGGGGTTTCAACCTTGTGCCTGCTGTGCCTCTATCTTGGTCTCTATGTCGGCGGCTTTACCTGGTTGATAAAACGACTGGATCCCCCGGAAGGACTCATGCCCGTCATGGGCGCCTGTCTATGGGTAGGGCTGGAATATATCAGGGCCCATGCCTTTACCGGATTCCCCTGGGGAATTCTTGGCTACAGCCAGTATTCAAACCAAACCCTGGTCCAGATAGCGGATCTGACAGGGGTTTTGGGGCTTTCTTTTTTAATTGTGCTCTGCAATCTTACCCTTGTACAACTCTTTTTGCTGGCCCCGTCACTGGCGTCACGAAAGATTTCTTGTCGGTCAATTTTAATTGTTCTTTGTTATACTCTGGTGCTTGTGGGCGCTGCCTTGACCTATGGCAGGGGGAGGATTCAGGCAATCGACAGCCTGATCCAGACCGCCCCAAAGCCAAATATTTCTGTTATCCAGGGAAATATAAGGCAGGACCTGAAATGGGACAAGACCTTTAAAAAAGGCACCATTGAACGCTACGGCAGCCTGTCCCTTGGGATGGCCATCCCCCCCCCCGAGCTTATCATCTGGCCGGAAACAGCCCTTCCTTTTTATTATGGGAGGGATCCGCTTTATTCCAATCAAGTGGATGCCTATGTAAGAAAAGCCAAAACCCATTTCCTCGTGGGCAGCCCTGCCTTTGAGAGAGGCAGGGACGAGATCCGATTTTATAACCGGGCCTATATGCTCAATCCCCTCGCCCTTGTGACGGGCTCCTATGACAAGACCCACCTGGTTCCCTTTGGAGAATATGTTCCCCTGGAAAATTATTTAAGTTTCCTGGGAAAGATCACCCAGCAGGCGGGAAATTTTAGTTCGGGAGACAAGAGATTTGCCCCCCTGGCATTCAAGGATCACCGAACCGGGGTGCTCATCTGTTTTGAAATCCTTTTTCCCTCGGTTGCCCGGGCCTTTGTCAAAAACGGGGCAGATATGTTGACCACCATTACCAATGATGCCTGGTTCGGGAATACCTCGGCCGCCAGGCAACATTTTTCCATTGCCGTGCTCCGGGCGGTTGAAAACCGCAGGAGCGTTGTCCGGGCAGCCAACACGGGCATCTCCGGGTTTATCGATCCTGTGGGAAGGGTTCTGGAAGAAACCGGCCTTTTTACAAGGGCTGCCATCACCCGGCCCGTGCCGACCCTGGAAGAAATCTCTTTTTATACCCGTCACGGGGAGGTTCTGGGCATGGCGGCACTGGTTGCAATCTGCCTGGGTTTCATGGTAAAAGGGGTAAACAATATCTTTAGGAGATTCCAAAAATGAGTGCCGATTTAAAACAGACCATATCCGCCATTTACACCAAAGCAGACCAACTCAAGGAGTATCTTTGACCTCCCCATAAAGGAAAAACGCCTCCGGGAGCTGGAACATTTTATTGCCAGGCCAGATTTTTGGGATGATGCAGACAAGGCCACGGATTTGTTAAAAGAAAGGACAATCCTGTCCAACCTCCTTGAAAGTTGCCAGTCTATTTCCGACGATATTGAAGAGGCCGATCTGCTGCTGGAGATGGCCCAGGAAGAATCGGACAAGGAAAGCGAGCAGGAGGTGGCAGCCCTTGTGGCAGCCCTTGAAAAAAAAATAAAGAAATTTTCCGTGGCCATTACCCTGAACCATGAAGACGATTCCAGGGATGCCCTGGTCACCATCAATGCCGGTGCCGGCGGTACCGATTCCCAGGATTGGGCGGAAATATTGTTCAGGATGTACACACGTTGGATTGATAAAAAAGGGTATAAATTACAGATCATTGATTATCAACCCGGTGACGAAGCCGGCCTCAAAGGCGCAACCCTTCGTGTCGCCGGTGAAAATTGCTATGGATTCATGAAGGTTGAATCCGGGGTCCACCGGCTGGTTCGTATTTCTCCCTTCAATTCCAACGGAAAACGCCATACCTCCTTTGCTTCTGTTTTTGTCTATCCTGAAATCAAGGATGAAATTGTCATCGACATTGATGAGAGCGAGTTGAGAATTGATGTCTACCGTGCCAGCGGTGCCGGGGGCCAGCATGTGAACAAAACCAGTTCCGCCGTCCGTATCACCCATCTGCCCACGGGGGTTGTGGCCCAATGCCAGCAGGAATCCTCCCAGCACCGGAACAAGGAGATTGCGTATAAAGTTTTAAAATCACGTCTCTATCAACTGGAAAAGGACAAACAGAATCAAAAAATGCAGAATCTCCACGACGGAAAGGATGACATTGCCTGGGGAAGTCAAATCCGTTCCTATGTGCTCCACCCCTACCGCATGGTTAAGGACCACCGCATCGACCTTGAAATAGGGGATGTGGACAGGGTATTGGACGGAGACCTGGACCCCTTTATCGAAGGGGTTTTGTTGTCCTGACACTGCCATGGATCCCCTTGCCCTCATTGAAATTTATTATCCCCGGAAATCTGCCCTGTATGCGTTGCTGGTGGATCACAGTTGCCAGGTGGCCCGAAAAAGTCTTGGGATCGCCCGGAAACTGGCCCACTTGGCACCGGACCTTGAATTCATTGAAAGCGCTGCCATGCTCCATGATATCGGTATTTTCATGACCCGAGCCGAATCCATCGGCTGCACCGGAACGCTTCCCTATATCTGTCACGGGTATCTGGGCCGACAGCTGTTAGATGACCAGGGGCTTGATCCCGCCTTTGGCCTTGTGGCCGAACGGCATACCGGGGCCGGCATCACCCTGGATAATATTATCCAAGGAAACCTGCCCCTGCCCAAAAGAGATATGGTGCCGGTAACCCTTGAAGAAAAAATCATCTGCTGTGCCGATAAATATTTTTCTAAAAGTCCGAAAAACCAAGACAGGAGAATGACCCCTCTCCTCATTATAGAGGAACTGACAAAAATTAATCCAGAACATGGGAAACGATTTGCCGGATGGGTGGAAGAATTTCATCTTTGAGACTGGCCTTCTTCTTTTTTAAAAAAAACAAAAGGGCCTGGTAAATTAAATATCACCAGGCCCTTTTTGCAAACAATCAGCTTAAAAATTGATCTGCCATTTGATTCCATAATAGAGGATATCGGATTCTTCAATTCCAGCTTTATCTTTCTTGTTGTCAATCACCCCGACTTCGGGAACAAAAAAGACCCCGGGAGCAAGGGTGATGGTTGACTGGATATAATAGGCATCCAAATCGTCCTTTTTGGAACCCGCCTGGTCAAGTTCTGCCCGGGTATACCCGTAACCCAGCTCAAAGGAGAAGGTTTCATTGAGCTTCATCCCCCCCGCAAGGGCATATCCCAGGGAGTCATTGTCGACCAGGGTTGTGCCGTTAAAGGCGGGATCATCATCCACTGCGCAATTATAATTGTAGGGCCCTGTGTTTTGGCCAAACCAGAGATCCGCACCCAAATAAAAAGAATCAAATTTAACCTGACCTCCCACCGCAAGAATATAGCTAACCACATCTTTGGAGACGCGTGTGGCGGTATCGGTTATCTCATAGGTCTGATACCCCCCCTGAAAATCCAGGAATCCATTGTCCAATACCAGGCGATAACTGGCCTCAAGTTTTGGAATAATGACTTCGGTGGTGCTGTTTGCCACTTCTCCGTCCCAGGTGTCTGTGTTCGGCTGGATGGCGGCAATCTGAAAACCACTAAAACTCAGCCGGATCATGGACTGGCGTTTGGCGTCCACATGACCATAGGGGTCCAGGTTTGTATCATTGCCATAGACCTGGTTGCTAAGGCTCATATTTAACGGAGAATCGGTCTGGCCCACAAGCAATTTGCCGGGTCCAAAATTCCACTCTCCATAGAGATGACGAAGATTAGCATTTGTGCCGCTGGCACCGTATTCAAACCGGCCCGTAAGCGTATCGCTCACCTTTACATTTGCCCCGATCCGGGCATTGCTCTGAAGACTTTGGTCATAATTTGTGGTATCCGCCACCCCGTCTTTATTGTCCGTGTGTGTGTAAAAGGTCGCAACCCGTGCAGATCCGTAGAAATTCCAGTCTGCTGCAGATGCATTCACTGCAGACACTGCCACCATCACAGCGATACCAGCCAACAAACCTAATTTTTTCATTTTTCCTCCGTAATCTCCTTTTTTTATTTTTTACTGCCGATGTTCTCCAGAAAATACTTTCGCTTCATCCGGAACAGGGCCCTGTCTTCTTCCACAAGATAGAAAACCCCTTTGTTCAACTCATCAAAACATTGATAAAGACCGGTATACTCCCCAGGGCCACTTGCATCACAGACCCGTTCCACATCATCATTGAACCTGCGGCATACCTGTATCCAGTCCTCTTGTTTTGCCCCGGCCTTGACCTTGATGTCTTGGGGGTCTTTCTGAAAATCCGCCTGGATTGATTTCATGTCTCGCCTCCATCGTTAGGTGATTTGGCGTTAGGTGATTTGTCTTTCCTGAAGGATTCTATAAAAGATTCCCCGGGCTTGTCCATAAAAAAATTAATTTTACCCTATTTAAATGCCTTTTGTTTTTCACCCACCCACGACAAAGGGGGGGCTCAAAAGATTAGAGTTTCGGTCCGGGTAAAAAAGTGATATTTAGAACCGTTTTTATAAATCCGATAAAAAAGGAAAAGATCGTGAAGCAATCCCCCGGCAGGATGGTCCCTTATAGTTGCCTGGTCCTGGCCATGGTATTATGGGCCAGTACCTTTGTTGCCCTGAAGCTGGCCTTTAGAACATATGATCCCATGGTGGTGATTTTTGGGAGAATGCTGGTGGCAAGCCTGTGCGCCCTTTGTTTCCCCTTTGTTTTCCGGAACATTACCTTTCGATCTAAAGATATGAAATACATGGTGATCATGGTGATCTGCGAGCCCTGCCTCTACTTTGTATTTGAAGCAAAGGCCCTGGTTAATACCTCGGCATCCCAGGCAGGCATGATCACCACCATGATGCCCCTGCTGGTGGCCATTGCCGCCTGGGGCATCCTAAAGGAGGAGCTGACGTTAAAAACCGTATTTGGGTTTTTAATTGCCGTCACCGGGGCCCTCTGGCTGAGCATTTCCTCGGAAGCCTCCCAACATGCCCCCAATCCCGTCTGGGGTAATTTTCTGGAGTTTATGGCCATGGTCTGTGGATCGGGGTACGCCATTTGTCTAAAAAAACTTACAGATCATTATTCTGCCGTGTTTCTCACATTTTTACAGGCCTTTGCCGGTGCTATTTTCTTTTTTCCCATCCTTTTCTTTCCCAGCACAACATTACCGGTTGAAATTGTGCCCCTCCCTTTTTTAGCAATTCTCTACCTGGGCGGTGTCGTCACCCTGGGGGCTTACGGGTGCTATAATTACGGGGTCAGCCAGATTCCTGCCAGCCAGGCCACAGCATTTATCAATCTCATACCGGTATTTACGCTGACCATGAGCGTTGTGATTCTGGGGGAGAGGTTTACCTTTGTCCAATATCTGGCCTCGGGGCTTGTCTTTATCGGGGTGATCCTAAGCCAGTCCTCCACTGAACATGCCCCTGCGGCCAAATGAAATATTTAACTTTTTCATACGTTTGCGCAGGGTGGACGGATGGATGTTCAACAATTTTGCCGCCCCCCTTTCCCCTTCCACCCTTCCGTTGCACAGGTCAAGAACATGGCAGATATGAGTGATCAAAACCTGGTCCAATTCAAGGGGGGGTTCCCGCTGTCCGGGTTCATGGAACCGGCCTGACTCATCTGGGGCATCCCGGTTTAAAGATAGCGATATTGGCGGGGAAATGGATTTTTGACTGCCAATCTCCTTGAAAAACAACAAATTGGACCGGTCCAGAATCAGGGAGCGCTCCACTGCATTTTCAAGTTCCCGGATATTACCGGGCCAGTGATATGCCAGAAGTCGCGCCATGGCACTAGGACAGGGGGCTGGGATATGGGGACGTTTCATCTCCCTTGCTTTTTTCAGGATAAAATGCCGGACCAGGGCCGGTATATCTGTGGTACGCTCCCTTAAGGAAGGAATGCGAATGGGAAAAACCCGGAGCCGGAAAAACAGATCTGCCCGAAATTTTTGTTCTTCCATCATGGTTTCTAAATTTCTGTGGGTGGCGGCAATAATCCGGATATTTACCCGGACGGTTTCACTCCCCCCCACCCGGTCAATCTCCTTTTCCTGAATCACCCGCAACAGCCGAACCTGGGCCTGGGCAGACAGTTCACCGATTTCGTCCAGGAAAAGAGTACCGCCCTGGGCCCGCTCGATGCGCCCCCTCTTCCTTGAAATGGCACCAGTAAAAGCCCCTTTTTCATAGCCAAAAAGCTCACTGTCCAAAAGAGAAGCCGGGATGGCCCCGCAATTTACCCGGATAAAGGGCCCGTCTTTTCGAAGCGATAGATTGTGGATGGCATTGGCCATCACCTCCTTGCCCGTACCCGTCTCCCCCAGCAGCAAAACCGGGCTTTCAAGGGGGGCCACCTTATGAACCATTTCCATAACCTCCTTGAGTCCCTGGCCCGCACCGATCACCTGTTCCCCGGTCATCTTGTTTAACTCCTCCTGGAGATACCGATTGTCGTCGGCCAACAGCTCCTTGAGGTTTTTCAATTCCCTGAATCGCAGGCTGTTGGTCAGGGCAATGGCGCAGGGCTTGTCCAACAGGCTTAAAAGGCGGACATGCTCGGCGGAAAACTGTTCCCTGCCGTTGTTGAACACGCTGAAAATTCCCAGCATGGTTTTTTCCAGCACCAGGTCAATGACCACGGCGGACAGATCCCAGGCTTCCAACCGATCCGCCACAGGCCCTGTGATGGGATCATCCCCCAGGCGTTCTATGAGGCGGACCCGGACCAGTCGCCGCTTTTCGATTTGTCTTTTGCCCCTGGCGGACAAGGGGATCCTCATGGAGGTGGCCTGGCCGCCTGCAGGTGTCGCATGGGCCACGGTTTCAACGATACCCTCGTCCCGGTGATAGACATGAAACCCCACCTGGCCGGCCGGGATAAACCTTCGGATATACAGCAAACATTGGCAAAGGGCCCGTTCAATCTCCAGGCTGGAGCAAAGCTTTAATGTGGCTTCCCTGAAAAAATCTTTTTCGTCAATTCTTTGTTTCACAAGGCCTTTTTCTGCACCCATTATATGCCTCCTGAAATTTTCTGTCCTGGCAAAATTTTCTGTTCCATGGAACAGATTATATTAAAACCGGAAAATAGAACAGAAAAATCTTTCCCAGGGAACAGAAAGCTATCCGCTTTTTCCTGGGTTCCCTGGCAATTATCCGGTATACGGGCGTTACCTGTGCTGGCATGATTTATGCGATGTCTGAAGATTAAAAACCCTTTATCAACTGGAAAAAAACAGGAGAAAAATCATGGAAATTAAAAAAATTTGTGTACTGGGAGCCGGCATCATGGGTGCCGGTATTGCCCAAACAGCGGCTCAAGCTGGATTTGAGGTCACCATCCGGGATATGGAAGACAGGTTTGTGGAAAACGGGCTCACCGGAATCTCCAGCAACCTTGCCCGGGCCGTTTCCAAGGGGAAACTGGACCAGACGGCAGCGGACAAGGTCATGGAAAGGATCACGGGCACCACCGATCTTGTCATGGCTGCCCAGGATGCCGATCTGGTCATTGAGGCCATCATCGAAATCATGGAGGTCAAAAAACAGGTCTACCAGGAACTGGACAATATCTGTAAAAAAGAGACCCTCTTTGCCTCCAACACCTCGGGCCTTTCCATCACCGAAATGGCCAGTGTGACCAAACGCCCGGACAAGGTCATCGGCATGCATTTTTTCAACCCCGTGCCCGTGATGCAACTTGTGGAACTGATCAAGGGATTTACCACCTCCGACGACACCCTGAATATTGCCAGGGACTTTGTAGAGAACATCAAAAAAACCGCCATTGAGGTGAAAGAGGCCCCGGGCTTTGCCGTGAATCGCATTCTCTGCCCCATGATCAATGAAGCCATCTTTGTTCTGGCCGAAGGCATCGCAAGTGCCGAAGACATCGACAAAGCAATGACCCTGGGCGCCAACCACCCAATCGGTCCATTGGCCCTGGCCGACATGGTGGGCCTGGACACCATGCTCCTGGTTTTGGAAGGATTTCACCGAGAACTGGGTGAAGACAAGTACCGGCCCGCCCCCTTGCTCAGAAAGATGGTGCGTGCAGGCTATCTGGGCCGTAAAAGCGGCAAAGGCTTCTACGATCACACAAAATAAACAATACGATACTTAACCCTTTGGAGGTAAATATGGCCCAGCTAGTCGCAGACAGACGGGATGTGGATTTTGTTCTCCATGAACAATTAAATGTGGCGCAACTCAGCCGGTTTGAAAAATTTGAAGAATTTAATAAAAAAACCATTGATATGGTGGTTTCCGAAGCCCGGAACCTTGCCATCAAGGAGTTGCTTCCCTATCTCAAGGAAGCAGACGAAGAAGGCTGTACCTTTGATAATGGCAAGGTAACCGTTCCCAAGGTATTTCACCGGGCCTACAAGCTGTTTTGTGAAGGGGAATGGATTGCCATGTGCGATGACCCCCGCTGGGGCGGCCAGGGCATGCCCGCCACCGTGGCCCTGGCGGCCAATAATTTTTTTAACGGGGCCAATTACCCCTTTATGCTCCACAATATCCTCAGCCACGGGGCCGGAAAACTTGTGGAAAGTTTTGGCACGGACAAACAAAAGCAGCTTTTCCTTGAAAAAATGTACACCGGTGTCTGGGGCGGGTCCATGCTCCTGACAGAGCCGGAGGCAGGGTCCGACGTGGGGGCTCTTACCACCAAGGCCGTTCCCAACGCAGACGGCACCTATTCCATCACCGGCAACAAAATTTTTATCTCTTCGGGTGAAAACGATCTGGTGAAAAATATCATCCACCCGGTATTGGCAAGAATTGAAGGCGCCCCTGCCGGAACCGCCGGGATTTCCCTCTTCCTTGTCCCCAAATTCTGGGTCCACGACGACGGCAGCCAGGGGGAGTTCAATGATGTCATCTGCACCGGCATTGAAGAAAAAATGGGCATCCACGGCAGCCCCACCTGCTCCATGGCCCTGGGGGGAAAGGGCCAGTGTAAAGGAACCCTTCTGGGCCAGGCAAACAAAGGCATGAGCGCCATGTTTGTCATGATGAACGAGGCCCGCCTCCACGTAGGCATGCAAGGATTTGCCTGCGCCTCGGCTTCCTATCTCAATGCCCTGAACTATGCAAGGGAAAGAGTCCAGGGAGCAGCACTTACCGCTCCCAAGGGCTCCCCCGGTGTTCCCATTATCCAGCACCCGGATATCCGGCGCATCCTTCTCACCATGAAATCTAATTCCGAAGGCATGAGAAGTCTTCTGTATTATGTGGGGTTCATGGAAGACATGATCCATATTTCTGACAATGAAGCGGACAAGCAGCGGTACCAGGGCATCATTGATGTGCTCATCCCCGTGGCCAAGGGCTATATAACGGACCGGGCCTTTGAGATGTGCAGCCAGGGGGTCGAGGTGTTTGGCGGGTATGGATTTACCAAGGAATATCCCCAGGAGCAACTGCTCCGGGACTGCAAAATCACCCAGATCTACGAAGGCACCAACGGGATCCAGGCCATGGACCTTTTGGGCAGGAAGCTGGGACTCAACAAGGGACGCGCCTTCACCGACCTTCTGGCCGAAGTTCAGAAAACCATTGACACGGCCAAAGAAATAGAAGGGTTAACCCCCCTGGCTGAAATGCTGGATACCACCGTGGTCAAACTCATGGAGACGGCAAAGGCTCTAGGGACTGTCATGGGCGCTAAAAAAATAGGGGCCGCCTTTGTCCAGGCCCATCCCTTTTTGGATGTCACAGGAGACACCCTCATGGGATGGATGCTGTTGTGGCGGGCCACCATTGCCACCCAGAAACTCGCCGACAAACCCAAGAATAAAGATATCTCCTTTTACGAGGGACAGCTCAAAAGTGCCCAGTTTTTTATCAGTTCCGTTCTGCCCGTGGCCCAGGGTAAGATGGAGGTGATCATGACAGGGAACACCGCAGCCCTGGATATTTCCGACGAGGCCTTTGGGTCAAAATAAGCCTCTTTATCTAACAAAGAATTAGAGCAGATAATTTTAAACCAAAATTTTCAAGGATATAAAAATGAAAGATGTTGTAATTGTTTCCGCCTGCAGAACCGCCATCGGAACCTACGGTGGGACCCTGAAAGAGCTCAACGGTGCCACCATCGCAAGCGTTACCATGAAGGAAGCCATAAAAAGGGCCGGCATTGATCCCGGCCTTATCGATGATGTTCGCTACGGCACCTGTCTTGAACACCATGATACGCTTAACACCACAAGGGTGGCAGCCCTCATGGCCGGAATCCCCGACACCGTGCCCGCCGTCACCTTGAACCGGGTATGCATCTCCGGCATGGAAGCCGTGCTTTCCGGCATGGCCATGATCCAGGCCGGTATGGCCGATATCATCCTGGCCGGGGGTGTCGAACACATGTCAGGCGTCCCCTATACCGTGCCCAAGGCCAGATGGGGATGCCGTCTCCAGGACACCCAGTTTGTGGATGCCATGATCCACGCCCTCCATTGCGGCTCCCATGTCATGCCCCTTGATGCCACAACCCCCTTAAACACCCAGGAAGCCCCGGTAAGTTATTTCATGGGCAAGCCCTATATCATGGGGCACACCGCAGAATTTGTGGCCCATCACCTGGGGATCAGTCGGGAAGAGATGGATGAAGTGGCCCTGCGAAGCCATAATAATGCGGAACGGGCCACAAAGGACGGCTCCTTTGCAGAAGAGATCACCCCCATCTTAGTACCCCAACGCAAACGAGATCCCCTCATATTTGATAAGGACGAACACTTTAGGCCGGGCATGACCATGGAGAAACTGACGGCGCTGCCCGCCGCCTTTATCCCCAAAACCGGCAAGGTAACCGCTGGTAACGCTTCGGGCTTAAATGACGGCTCAACGGGCATGATCATCATGTCAGCACAAAAAGCCAAAGAACTGGGTCTTACCCCCATCGCTAAAATCAAAGCCACCGGCATGGGCGCCTGTCATCCCACCATCATGGGGCTGTCTCCTGTGCCGGCGGTGAAAAGCCTCATGAAAAGATCCGGTCTTTCCATTGCCGATTTTGACCTGATGGAAGTCAACGAAGCCTTTGCCGCCCAATACATCGGCTGCGAACGCGAATTGGGCCTGAACCGGGAGATCACCAATGTTAACGGGTCCGGCATAGGTCTTGGCCATCCCGTGGGTTCCACCGGGGCCCGGATCATGACCACCCTGATCCATGCCATGAAAAACCGGGGCGACAGCCTTGGCCTTGCCACACTGTGCGGCGGCGGTGGCGTTGCCATGGCCTGCGCCATTGAAATGCTTTAATTTCTATCCCTCGACATTGAGGTAACGGATTTTATCAGGGGCCGGGGAAAAATATTCCATACTTTTCCCGGCCCCTTTTTTTACTAAAAAATAAAATTTAAATAAACTGACTGCATTCAATCATTATCAGGTCGAGCATGGCTTTTTGATCCTGATCTATCCCTTGGCTGAACAGGATTTTTTACCGATATCCAGTTCCATGGGGGTCATGGGGGTATCCAGGGCAATGCTCTGTACCCGGGAAAACCCTGCGGCGTTCATGGCACCTGGAATCTCGCCCCGGTCGAACATTCGATCGTGGCCCAGCAGGGCATAGGCCAGATTTTCCATGACAAATCCGGCCGGACGAGTCCGTTCGTGGGTGACCCCTTCGGCCAGGCTGATAAAGAGCCCGCCCGGGTTCAGGGCCTTGTAAACGGTCTCAAATAGCGGGCCCAGGTCGGGGCGGACAAAATTTAAGGTGGAGGATGCCCAGACTAAATCGTAGCCCCTGCCCGGATCATCCTGGGTGTAATCACCGCCAATGGTGGTAATCCGGTCTTCAAGCCCGTATTCACAGATGAGCTCCTGGGCCACCTCGACCACCGAAGGCTGGTCAAAGACTACCCCTGTCATGGACGGATGGGCCTTGACCATGGCAATGCAGAACAGGCCGTGCCCGCCGCCCAGGTCCAGCATCTTTTCCATACCGGCAAATTCCGAACGGGCCGACAAAACCCGGGTCATTTTCTGGACACAGCCCCCCATCTGGTAATTGGCCATGGACCGGGCATAACGTGTCCAAAGTTCCTGGGCACCCATTTCCGGCTCGGTTTCGGGCGGTCCCGTTCGCACCCATTGGCCCATGTCGGCAAGGGCAGGCGTCGTGACCCGGTCCTGGATCAAAAGCATTTCTCCCACATAGGCCGGGCTTTTCCGGGTCAGGCGGGCCTGGGTGTCCGGGGTATTCTGGTATTGTCCGTTCTCCTTTTGAACCAGACCGGCCGCGGCAAGGCCGTCCAACAACAGCCCTGTGTTTCCCGGGTGGGTGCCCAAATCCCGGGAAACAAGACCGGCAGATACCGGGGCGGACAGACCGTCAAAGAGATTCAATTCAATGGCGGTCAGCAAAATCCGGGACTGGACCCGGCCGTTGACCATCTGGTAAATAAGGCTCGGGTTTGCGTTATATTCGGGTAAAGGTGTCATTATTTCTCCTTTGCGGCGGTTTGCGTTAAAAAGGGCAGGCCCGGTTCACGCCGATTTCCCCGGGGCTATCTGCAAATGGGGTGGCACTTGTTACAACAACCGGGTCCCGTAAGGCGGTCACGGCATGAAGGAATATATCCCATCCAAAAACGGGGTGCTGGTAATCCTGTCTGTTTTTTTAGTCCTATCGTATTTTTTCAGGAAATCTGCCGGGAAGGTGGCCGAATTGTTTTTTAAAGGCCTTGGTAAAATAACTGGGACTTGAATATCCCACGGCATAGGCGGCTTCGGTAACGTTCATCCGACCCTGGGCCAGGTGATTTCGGGCGGTTTCAAGCCGGTTTCGGCGCAAAAATTCAAAGGGGGAGACCCCGTAAGCCAGGCGGAAGCAATGGCATAATTTGCTTCTGCACATACCCACGGACCGGGCCAGGTCACAAAGGTTGGGGGCTGTTTCAAGGTCACTGGACAACAGATCCGCCGCCTGCATGGCCCGCTCCCTATCCCCGGGCCTGAGTCTGTCCATCTTCCGGTGCAAAGGACAGGTCTCCAGACATTGGGCCATCTGGTAGGCGGCCAGTTCAAGGGCCTTGGCTTCCAGGAAAAGCTGCCGGGTTATACCATGGAAGGGACAGTTGAGGATCTGGAGAATCACGACCTTCATGGCCGGAGTGATACGGCCCTCCCTGCGTATAAGCCCCTTTGGGGCCATACCGGTCAAATCCCAGGGCCTGTCCTGACTGCCCGGGACAAAGCTGTCCAGCAGTTCCTGGTTCATCATGATACCCAGACGGATCACCCGCTGGGGCGCCATGTCCTCCCAGAGTGCATCCAGGTCCGGGCAGCAATTCAGGGCGCTTTGCCCGGGCCTGACAATTAGGTCCCTGCCATGGCCGTTCGAATGAATCCGGCTGTTCCCGGAAAGGCAGAAGGAAAATCCCGTGGATTTATAGGGCGGAGCATATTCCAACCGGGTCGGCCGGTCAAGGGTGTAATCCATTACCAAAAGCTGGATTCCAGATGCCAGGGCCGCAGACCGGATACATCCTTTTCCGACAGATGCCGGAATGTGAACGGCTTTTGACTCTGGCGGCAGGGAAGGTGGGCTTAAACGCAATGTGATCATATTCTCCTCGGCCGCAACCGGCGGCCCCATGGCGTGACTTTTATTGTTTGGCTTCGCTAACTATATGGCTGTTTATCAAACCTCTGCGGGGATGTCAAGAAACTGTATTTGTATTTTACAAAATTTTGTGACCGGGCTCTTCCTGGGCCTGGGCCGGTTGTCCCACCCGGTTCTAAAGCCATCGCCCGGGCCAGTTTGAATATTTTTTGGCTGCCGCGTCTGAAAAAGACGATCGGGCTAAAACTAAAGAACCGATTACCAACATTTTCCCCGCAAATAAAATATATATGGCCTTGGTAAATTACAGCCGGGTCGGTTTGTCGGCCCCGGCCATTTTAAAATTAATGCAGTTATATAAAAAGGATAATGATGCACAGGAAAAAAATGAAAAAACAGTATTTTTTGCCCATGTACCATATCTGTTTTATCTCACCTGCGATCATGTAGAGGACTTGAATTATGAAAAAAAAAATATTTTCTGCGGTTTGCTTTTTAAGTGTTGTGGGGCTGTTGTTACCGCTCAAAAATACCTGGGGAAAAGACACTCAGCAACCACAGGATCAAATTATAGTCACGGCTCAAAAAGTAGAAGAAAATGTACAGGAGGTACCCATTTCCATGAGCCTGCTGGACGAGTTCGCCATTGAGGACAATAATATTCGGACGATCTCCGATATTGGTTTATACGTCCCAAATTTGCAGCAGTTCAGCGTGGGGGGAGCAGGCATGTATACACCGGGGATGCGGGGTTTGACGGCCGATGTCCACACGGCAAGCTCAACCGTGGCCACCTATGTGGACGGCATTCCCTATTTAAGCAGCATGGGTAACGATGTTGTATTGGAAGACATAGAAAGGGTCGAAGTTTTAAGAGGGCCCCAGGGCACATTGTATGGGAAAAATGCCTATAGCGGGGTGATAAATATCATCACCAAATCCCCAGGTGACCAGACAAGGGGGAAAATAAAAATTGAGTTGGGCCAGGACAATAAAAGGGAATATACCTTCAATGTCAGCGGTCCGCTTGTGAAAAACAAATTCTATGGGGGGATTTGCGCAAAACACTATGAAAAAGACGGATTTATAAGGAACGAATACCTGAATAAAATGGATGACGGTCGAAAAGACGACACCATTAAACTCTATCTTAAATATACGCCCATGGACAGGCTGGCCGTGTCCCTGATATCCACCTGGCTGGAAAAAGACGACGGCGCAACCACGATCATGCCTTTGGCCGCGCCTGATCCGAAAAAAACATACAGCAACCTGGAAGGGTATACAAAATCAAAATCCCGGTCCCATGCGTTAAAACTTGAATATCTTATGGATAATATGGCCTTCTCCTCGGTGACGACATACAAGCGATATGACGATAAAAGGGCCATTGATTATGACTATTCCCCGGCGGATATCTCCCATGTAAAAGTTGATTCACGGTATAAGGACTATTCCCAGGAATTCAGGCTGAACGGGCGGACCGGCCGGATTCAATGGCTGGGCGGACTCTATCTGGACAAAAATAACGAAGACCCTTTTCATACCAGAAACGGCATGCCGGCAACTGATAGTACAACGGAAAGCGACAGTATCGGCATATTTGCAAACATCGACTATCCTCTGGGCAATGATTTTGTTTTAACCTCTGGCATTCGTTATGATCAGGACAATATCGAAACAAATGACCGTCTGAAAAATTATGCAAATGATAAATCCTATAGTGAAATTTCTCCGAAAATCGGTTTGAAATACACGGTTAACCAGCACCTTTTTTCCTATGCCACAGTCTCCAAGGGATATAAGCGCGGCGGCTATTTTATGCTGGCACCGGCCGATTTAAAAAGCTATGACAAGGAAACCCTGTGGAATTATGAAATCGGGGTTAAAACCAGCCTTTTCGACGACAAACTGCTTTTCAATATGTCGATTTTTTATATGGATATAGAGGATATGCAGGTGGCCACAAACCTGACCCCGCTTTCAGCCTATATATCCAATGCTGCCAAAGCCACATCCAAAGGCTTGGAACTGGAAACCGCATATCAGGCGTTTAAATATTTAACCCTGTTTGCAAATCTGGGGTATGCAAAAACCCAGTTTGATAAATTCAGCGATAATTTAGGCGATTATTCCAATAATGATAATCCATTCGCCCCAAGATACAATTATTCTTTAGGGTTCAAATACAGAGACAACAGGGGAATATTTGGAAAATTTGATATAAACGGCCAGGGTTCATTCTATGCAGACAAGGCCAATCAATTTGAAAGTAAAAGCGCTACCATTATAAATGCAAAGATCGGGTATGAAACAGATCAGTATGAGATTTATGTTTACGGAAACAATATCACGGATGAGGCGTATAATATTGATGGTTATTTCAACTATTATACACTGCTGTCCTCCCCGAGGGAAATAGGCATACAGATGGCTTACAGGTTTTAACCCCCATCCCGATTATGGCCTTTTGTCGAAAAGAAACGGGGAAGAAAACCCTTGTCGGATCATCTTTTCCGTGTGGATGTCGTTCATGAACTCAATGAAAAAGAAAGGCAATGCGTTTGTGGGTGCCTTAAATCACGGATCGGCGAGGAAGTGTCTGAACAACTGAAGTATATCCCGGCCAGAGTAAGGATTATTGGGAACTTCATCCAACAGATTTCTGATTTGGTTGTCACATGAAATATTCAACATACCAAACAACGATTGAGCATTATTTTTACCTTTCTTTTTTTGGCATAGAAGGTTGAAAAGCTAAAAAGGATGGATTCTGGGCAAAAAAAATGAGGAACACTTACCGATTAGATCAACTGAATCCATAATGAGAATTGCTGGCCATTCTCTGTTCAAACTTGACTAATTTATCTGTTCGATACATACTTGCTCAAATTTCTGGGGAGAATAATGGATAGTTTTTCCGGCCTGTTAAATAATTCAGCTTTGATGTTGATCCTTTGTGTCATATACGACACCTTCAATGTCCACGCCATTTCTAAAAAACATGTGAGAGAAGGCATAACCGGGCTAATCGTCGGGCTGATAGCCCTGGCGGTTATGCTCAACCCCTGGGTCATCCAGCCCGGGGTGTTTTTTGATACCAGATGGGTGTTGCTCAGCCTATGCGGACTATTTTTCGGGTTTACACCGACAGTCATCGCCGTGATCATCGCCGGTTCCTTCAGGCTCTATCAGGGCGGATCCGGGGCAACGGTGGGCACCATCGTAATCGTTTCCACCGCCTGCACGGGTTTAGGCTGGCGATACTGGCAAAGAAAATATGCGAACTCCCTTGGCTGGAAGCAGCTTTATGCGTTTGGCTTCCTGGTTCAGCTGGTCATGCTCGCCTGTATGCTTCTGATGCCCCAGGAGATGCGAATTCCCATTATCAAAGCGGTGGCCCCCCCGATACTGTTCATCTATCCGGTTCTTACCATGATTCTGGGATTGATTTTAAAACGCCAGGAACAAAGAAGGGCAACGGACAAGGCCCTGATAAAAGAGGTCAATGAACGAAAAACGGCCGAACTTACGGCCCGTAAAAGCAAGGAGGAATGGGAAAACACATTCAATTCCATCACCGATATTGTTTCTCTGCAAGATACGAATTTTCAAATTTTAAAAATAAATCAGGCTGGCTGTGATGCCCTTGGGCGTGAATCCAACGACATCATCGGCAGGCATTGTTACAAACTTTTCAGTTATCTGGATGAACCCTGCCACCTTTGCCCCCTTGCCGAAACGGCAAATACTCTTGAGCCCCATGTACGGGAAATATTCATTGAAAAGCTTGGAAAAACATTTTTGGTATCTGCTGCGCCTGTACTGAATGAAAATGGCACCCTCACCCATCTCACCCATGTTGCACGAGACATTACAGACAAGAAGAAACTGGAAGAAGACCTATTTCAAGCACTGAAAATGGAATCAATCGGCACTCTTGCCGGAGGGATCGCCCATGATTTTAACAATATTCTTTCGATTATCATGGGGTATGCAGAACTTGCAAAGGTTCACCTTCCACAAGACAGCAAGGCCCACTCCGATATTGATCAAATTTTCAAATCAAGCCGGCGGGCTGCAGACCTTGTCCGACATATCCTTACTTTCAGCCGGAAGTCGGCCCATTACCTGGAACCACTTTTCCCACATTTAATCGTCAAGGAAGCCTTGAAAATGCTCAGGGCTTCTCTGCCATCCACGATCCATATCCAGGAAGACATCGATACAAACTGCGGGAATATCATGGCAGACCCGACCAATATCCAGCAAATTGTCATCAACCTATGCACGAATGCCCTGCATTCCATGGAAAAAGAAAAAGGCACCTTGAGTATTCGCCTTTACCGAAAAACCTTAAATAAGAAACAAATCGAAGCGGAACTGGATGAATCCCCGGGGCTGTTTGTTGTCCTGGAGATAAAGGATACAGGCCACGGCATGGACCAACACACCATTACTAATATTTTTGACCCGTATTTTACCACAAAAGAAGTTGGCAAAGGCACAGGGTTAGGCCTTTCTGTCATCCACGGAATTGTAAAAGATTACCATGGCTTTATCCGAGTGGATAGCAAGCCCGGCAAAGGCAGCATGTTCCAAATTTATATTCCTGCCCTGGTAGAGGAAGCATCGGCAAAGGAAACCTCGGTTGATAATGAACAAGTCTTGCCCACAGGAACCGAGCGTATCCTTATTATAGATGACGAAAGTTCAATTGTGGCGGTCAACCAAAAAATTTTAGAGCGGTTGGGGTACACTGTCACGGTAACAACCGAAAGTTTTTGGGCCCTGGAAAAAATTCGTTCTGCCCCGGACCAGTTCGATCTGGTCATATCCGACCAGACCATGCCCGGCCTGACCGGTGTAGAGCTGTCAAAGGAAATCTTAAAAACAAGGCCGGATATGCCCATCATCATCTGTACAGGTTACAGCTCTGTCATATCAGAAGAAAATTTCCTTGCCATGGGTATCAAAAGATATCTCAAAAAACCAATCAGCACAAAACGCCTGGCAATGAGTATCCGCCAAGTGATTGATAAAAGCTGAGCATGATCTTAGCAAGATAATAAACGTGAGCATGGCGGCTGCCCGGGGTGTCATTTTACGGTCAGGGCCAAGCCTGCCATGGCTACGTTGGTCTTCCACTCCTGGGCGGTGATCCCCCATTTTCTACAGTCGTCTGGATCCGCGTCCCTGTTAAATGCGGATTTGAGCCATATAAAATCCCGGTTGTCATAGCACCAGGCCGCAAAAGAGTCGTCCATGAGGAAAATGGAAGGGGAAGTTTCCGGGTTTTGACGTATCATTTCTCTGAGTTCATCGGCTGTTTTTGCGAACATGATCTACCTTTACGGGGCTTTAAATTGACTTGAGTTTTTAGCATTTATCCGGCAAACAAATAATTCAAATAGAATACATTATAGAGAACCTTATGCAGCTTGGCAATATGTCTCCGGCCGCCATGGCGGAAAAATCAGGCAATAGGCTGAAACAAGCAAGACTGAATACCAAATTTAATACAGGCTGTGAAAAAAGTTGAGGTATAATATGATATTCAAATCAAACTTTGAGTGGCGAATAGGATTTTTGCTTCCTTGACAAGAACAAAGGTTTTGTCCTATTATTCACAATTTCACAGCTTGATATTTCAGACAGCTTGATATTTCAAGCAACTTGATTTTCCAAGCGTTTATTCCCGGCGGTAACCATGGAAGATGATAGTCAATATAAGAGTAAAACACAGGCAAAAAGAGAGGCGGATGAACTCCAGAAACTTGGAGAGAAACTTTGCAAACTGTCCCCCCCCCAACTCAAACGCATGGGGCTTCCCGATGCGCTGCTCACTGCCCTGATAGACGCCCGATCCATTACATCGAACGTTGCCGGCAGAAGACATCGGCAATTCATCGGAACCCTGATGCGGGATGTGGACCCGGAACCAATCCGCCATGCATTGATAGACATCGATGCCAACCTTCCCGTTGAATCGGAAATTGTCAAAAAAACGCGGATGTGGCGGGACAGGCTATTAACGGAAGACCCGGACAGTCTGGAGGCGTTTATCAGTGTCTGTCCTGAACTGGATCACCAGAGACTGAGGCAACTTTTGAGAAATATCAAAAAAGAGAAAGTAACCGGCAAATCTTCAAAATCATTAAAAGCACTGGAACAGCTCATTATAAAAAGCTGTGGCAACCAATAAAAGCCCCATGATATCTATCAAGTTTTCATGTGATAGATACATTTGATCTGGCCCGGACCAAGACAGAATGATCCAAGCCTCACAGTTTTTCAGAAATTTAAAAATCCGGTCCAAGCTTTTGGGCGGCTATACCCTGATCTTTGTTCTGGCCACCCTT
The DNA here is from genome assembly GCA_016743945.1 of Desulfobacteraceae bacterium. Classification (GTDB taxonomy): domain Bacteria; phylum Desulfobacterota; class Desulfobacteria; order Desulfobacterales; family Desulfobacteraceae; genus NBML01. The sequence goes on along the minus strand of JADGFI010000001.1, from coordinate 267,927 downwards.
GTGGGCGGGGCCGTGATTTATCAGCAGGTCCGCACCACCATTGAGGCCAATATTGAAAGTGAGCTGACCAATGCCACGGCTGCCATTCAGAACATGGTCCGGACTGCCGCCGCCACCTCTATAAAAAACCATCTTAGGGCCATTGCAGAAAAAAACCGGGAGATTGTCCAGGCGATTTACAATGATTTTCTCCAGGGCCTGACCACTGAAAAAGAAGCCAAGGATCTGTGCCGGAAAATTCTGTTCAGCCAGTCCATTGGTAAAACAGGGTATATTTTTTGTGCCAACTCGGATAGCATTGCCATTGAACATCCCAAACCGGGAGTGGCAGGGAAAAATTTTTCAACCCGTGCCTTTGTTCATGCGATGATTAAAATGAAAACCGGGTACCTGGAGTATGACTGGAAAAATCCGGAAGACGATGCCTTAAAACCCAAAGCCATGTACATGTCCTATTTTGAACCCTGGGACTGGATCATTGCCGTTTCAACCTATAGGGAAGAATTCAACGCGCTCATCAATATTTCGGATTTCAGAGACAGTATTTTAAGCCTGACCTTTGGAAAAACCGGCTATGCATACATCCATGACTCCTTGGGCAACATCATTGTCCATCCGTTTATGGTTGGCAATTATTATGATTCCCAGAACAGGGACGGCCGGTATTTTGTCCGGGATATTTGTGAAAAGAAAAATGGAAAAACCGTCTATATCTGGAAAAATCCAGGAGAAACCCTTGCCCGGGAAAAAATGGTTATTTTCAGATATATCCCCGAATATGACTGGATTGTGTGCTCTGCCACCTATATGGATGAAATATTTGTCCCCCTGAAGATGATCCGGAATATCATTTTCAGTATTGTTTTTTTGACCTGTATTTTGGTATTTTCCACCTCCCTGTGGATTAACGCTACCGTCATCGGGCCCTTGCAGACCCTCATGAAAAGATTTGCCATGGGCTCTTCCGGAGATTTCAATATCCGCATGCCCGTGGAATCCACGGATGAAATAGGACAGCTGGCGGACTATTTCAATAAATTTATGGACAGACTAAATCGCTACGTCAGTGACCGCAAAAAAAGTGAACAAGCCCTTCGCCTGTCAGAGGAAATGTTCTCAAAGGCCTTCAGGAGCAGTCCTTCCAGCATGTTTATTGCGGTATTAAAAGACAAGAAAATTATCAATGTAAACGATAGTTTCCTGGGTGTCACCGGTTACCGCCTCGGTGAACTCATTGGCAAAGAACTGACCGGTGTCCGTTTTTTTTGCCATCCCGAGGACGGAGAAAAACTGATGACCTCCCTTGCCCAAAAAGCCCCCCTTAAAAATTGGGAGATTGGTTTTCTTACGGCAACCGGGGAAAAACGGACCGGAATGATTTCCGTGGAACAGGTGAGTCTCTGGGGAGAACCCTGCATGCTCGGCGCCATTGAAGACATGACCGATGCCAAACGTCTGGAAAGAGAAATTCTCACCATCAGTGAACGGGAACGTCAGCGAATTGCCATGGATCTCCATGACGACCTCTGCCCCCAGCTCATCGGCATTGAAGTGATGACAAAGATGCTCCAACAGCGGCTTGGAGAAAAAGAAAACGCGAATCCCCTGGCCTTGAAAGTCGCCAGCCAAGTACCCAGCGAAGCCGACCGTGCCGGCAAAATCAGGGCCCTGATTCTGGATGCCATTGAAAAAACCCGGGGTCTTTCCCGGGGCCTGGCACCGGTGAATCTTGTGGACCGGGGCTTTGATGTTTCCCTGGAAGAACTGGCCGCCTATGTCCGGGAAGTGTTCCATATCGCCTGTACCCTCTCCTGTGATACCCAGGCCTTTGAAGACAACAGTATGGCCACCCATGCCTATTATATTGCCCACGAAGCGGTTCACAATGCGGTCAAGCATTCAAAGGCAGATCTTATTCATATCTGCTTGACGAATCAAACCAAAACCGTCACACTCACCATCGAGGACAACGGCATCGGCCTTGGCAGCCCCAAACCAGGACCGGGAATGGGTATTCGGATCATGTCCTACCGGGCCAGCCGGATAGGCGCCTTGCTTGAATTTGAAAAGCCCCCAAAAAGAGGCACCCTGGTAAAACTGGAATTGATCAGGCCGGAATTGAAAAAACGGTTGACGGACCGCAACGGTTAAGACGGGAACCCTATAAAAAGAGACACACATGGGAAAAGACAGTTTAAAAATTCTTATTGTGGAAGATCATCCCATTTTCAGAATGGGGATGAAAGAGATGATTGAGCATGAACCCGACATGTCCGTGTGCGGGGATGCTGAAGATGTGGATACTGCCCTGGAACTGATTGAGGCCCAAAAACCGGATCTGGTCATTGTGGATCTGTCTTTGAAAAAGAGCAATGGCATGGACCTGGTCAAGGAAATCCATGCCCGCCAAAAAACCATAGCGTCCCTGGTACTCTCCATGCACGACGAAGCCCTCCATGCTGAACGGTGTATCATGGCAGGGGCCAAAGGCTATATCATGAAGCAGGAAGCTTCGGAATCCGTTGTCCTGGCCATCCGCAGGATCATGGCAGGCCATATCCACGTCAGCCCGAGGATCATGAGTCATATCCTTAATACCTTCCAGAAACAGCCGAGTCTGGCCCATGAATCCCCCTTAAAACGAATCACGGACCGGGAACTTGAAATCTTCCAGCTCCTCGGTCAGGGACTGTCTTCCAAACAAATCGCCAACCAGCTCAACATCAGCATCAAAACCATCGGCACCTACCGGGAACGGATCAAGGAAAAATTAGGCCTGAAAAATGCCACGGAGCTTGTCCGGCATGCCGTAATCTGGGTGGAGACCGGTGTATTCAAAAAATCTGTCTGAAACAATAAAAAATTTATATTTCCAGCCTCTGTACAGCACCATGGTCTGATCCTGTAGGAAACACACCTACAAAAAATTAAGATTTTTCCATACCCCAATATGGGCATTCCGCCGATTTTTTCCTTTCCTTAAAAGACCTATGACTACAAACAGATCTTTATCCGAGCAAATCAAAAACGCAACAAAGGAGAGAGTATGACACATAAACTCATCACACCGACCCCAAGTGCCTACAACTACCCCTTGCTCATCAAGCAGCTTTTGGACACCCCTTTGATTTATTCCCCCAACCAGGAAATTGTCTACAGAGACAGCTTCCGCTATGACTATAAAACCTTTGGCCAGCGGGTAAAACAGCTGGCCGCCATGCTGGAAAAACAAGGGGTTAAACCCGGGGATACCGTGGCGGTCATGGACTGGGATTCCCACAGGTATCTGGAATGCTTTTTTGCCGTCCCCATGATGGGGGCGGTGCTCCACACCATCAATATTCGCCTGACACCGGACCAGCTGATCTACACCATCAACCATGCCGAAGATGACGTGATTCTGGTCAACCAAGAATTTGTGCCTCTGCTAAAATCGGTGCAAAGCCGGTTTGAAACGGTACGACAGGTAATTCTGCTGTCGGATGCCGGTGAAATACCAACCTCCGACCTTTCCTTTTGCGGTGAATATGAAGCTCTGCTCTCCGACACCAAACCGGAATACGACTTTCCTGATTTTGATGAAAATACCATGGCCACCACCTTTTATACCACCGGCACCACCGGCCTGCCCAAGGGAGTGTTTTTCAGCCACCGCCAAATCGTGCTCCATACCTATGGGGCCATGGCAGGTCTTTGCGCCTATGCCTCCCAGGCCAGTATTTCCTCGGCAGATGTCTACATGCCCATCACCCCCATGTTCCATGTCCATGCCTGGGGCATGCCCTATCTCATGACTCTTCTAGGAGCTAAGCAGGTCTACCCGGGCCGGTATGAACCTGAAATGCTGCTCAAGCTCATTGTCGAAGAAAAGGTAACCTATTCACATTGTGTACCCACCATCATGAACATGCTGGTCACAAGTCCTTCCATCAAACATCTGGATCTTAGGGGATGGAAGGTGATCATCGGCGGCTCTGCCCTTTCCAAAGGTCTTTGTAAACAAGCCCTTGGGTACGGCATTAACCTCTACACCGGATACGGAATGTCTGAAACCTGTCCCCTGCTCACCCTGGCCAATATAAAGCCCCATATGCTGGAATGGGGGGAGGAGGAACAGGTGGAAATCCGCTGCAAGACAGGCCTTCCCGTGCCCAATGTCCAGCTGGAAATCGTAGATGTAAAAGGCAACCCCCTTGCCCATGACGGCCAGACCGCAGGGGAAATTGTGGCCCGGGCGCCCTGGCTCACCCAGGGGTATGTCAAATCTGCGGAACAAAGTGAAGAACTCTGGGCAAAGGGCTGGCTCCACACAGGAGACATCGGTGTCATTGATGGGGAAGGCTATTTAAAGATCACGGATCGGCTCAAGGATGTTATCAAAACCGGCGGGGAATGGATTTCCTCCTTGGAGCTGGAAGATATCATCAGTCAGCATCCGGCAGTGAACGAGGTGGCCGTGGTGGGCATTGTTGATGAAAAATGGGGGGAGCGCCCCCTGGCCATGGTGGTACTCAAGGACGGGTATCAGGACAAAATATCTGAAACCAATATCCAGGATTTTTGCATGACCTTTGTGGAAAAGGGCCAGATCCCCAAATACGGTGTTCCTTCAAAAATCATTCTCAATGCCGAGATCCCCAAAACTTCTGTGGGGAAAATCAGCAAAAAAGATATAAGGGCGGAGTACAATTAGCGGAGTGGTCTATCTCATAACGCCCATTAACCCGTAAAAAAGTAAAAAAATACCTGGCAGAAATCTTGTCATCTCCGGCTGCCAGGTGTTCTCCAATAACCGGCATGGCCGGAGCATGGTATTTGCCCCGGCCACAACGAAAAATAAAACTTATATGATTACAAGATCTTAGGTGAAAATTTCATATAAAACCATTGGGTTGAACTTTTTTATTCGATCCCTTACCCGATCTTTTTGTCCGGGAACAGGGCCATGATATCTTCTTGTGTGGCCTTGCAGAGTCCTCTCTCCGTGATAAAGCCTGTCACCAGCCGGGACGGGGTTACGTCAAAGGCATGATTGGCTGCCTTACTTGCCCCGGGTGGTACCAGCACAGATTGGATTTTGCCGTTTAAAAGGCCTTGTACATATCGGATTTCATCGGGATCCCGCTCTTCAATGGGGATATCTTTTATCCCGTCTGTGATGGTCCAGTCAAAGGTGGAGGAAGGCAGGGCCACATAAAAGGGGATATCATTATCCCTGGCGGCCAGGGCCTTTAAATAGGTTCCGATTTTATTGGCCACATCCCCGGCCCGGGTGGTCCTATCGGTTCCCACAATGACCAGATCCACCATTTTGTGCTGCATGAGATGGCCCCCGGCATTGTCGGTTATCACAGTATGGTTGATCCCGTGTTTGCCAAGTTCCCATGCCGTCAGGCGGGCCCCCTGGTTCAGGGGTCTTGTCTCGTCCACCCAGACATGGACGTCTATCCCGTTGTCAAAGGCGGTGTAGATGGGTGCGGTTGCCGTGCCATACTCTACACAGGCAAGCCACCCTGCATTGCAATGGGTGAGGATGTTGACCGGCTCCCCGTTTTTTTGTCTGCTGATTTCTTCAATGATGGAAAGACCATATTCGCCGATCTTCCGGCAATTAATCGCTTCTTCTTCCACTACTTCCAAGGCTGTCGCCAGGGCAGCTTTTACCCGGGCCTCGGTGGAGGTCTCCTCTAGGACCACATCCCGAACCCGATCCACTCCCCAGAACAGGTTCATGGCCGTGGGCCTGGCATCCTTGAGCCGGGTACATTCTGCCTCAACATAAGCATTGTCTGATCCCTTATTATTTTTTTGGATCAGGCTGATATAGACCCCAAGGGCCCCAGTGGCACCGATGAGGGGGGCCCCTCTAACGTACATATCCTTGATGGCACGGATGACATCATCCACCGTGTTTAAATCTTCGATGATAAATTCATGGGGAAGACGTCTCTGGTCAATAATTTGAACTGTTTTTGAATCCGTATCAAACCAAATAGGTCTCATCTCTTGTCCATCCACCTTCATGTTTCGTCTCCGTTATCGTTATATTTGACATCAGGTATTTGACATCAGGTAAAATTAAAAATTTTTTATAAAATTATCTGCTTCCCTGATGGAAAGGTTCATGTCATCAATGAGGGCTGTCACCTCTCGTTCAATGGACACGACCTCCCCGCCCAGAGACCCCACTGCCTTGGCATTGAGGTTATGCTTCAGATAAAGGGTATAATCCTTGAGTTTTGCCAGGACCGGATACATTCCCTGGGTGGACTTGTTCATGGCAAGTTCCAGTTTTTTATATCGTATTTTGGCATCGGACAGGGAGCGTTGGCTGGAGGTTTTAAGCCTGGCATCATTGATCTGTTTGATTTCACCTTCCCATTCGGCAAATAGATCCGATGCCACCTGCTCCACTGTGTTGATCCGTTTTTCAATCTGGTCAGCCCTGGCATCGCAGTCTTCATAACTGCCCTTGAGTTTATCGTAAAAGATTTCCAGGTCGCCGCCATCAACGGCATAAAGTTCTTTGATCCGGGTTAGGGCATCCTTGAATTCTTCCTGGGCCTTTGTCTGGCTTTCCTTTACATCTTCCACATCGTCCACAAGGATGTGCCGTTTTTCCTTGCCTATTTTTTCCATGGCAGAATAGTAGGCAGTACTGCACCCAAATAGAAACAGGAATCCGCAGATGGCCAGGGCAAAAATGGGTTTAAGGCTGATCTTTTTCATTCAATGGTTCTCCCTTTCTATTGTTGTTTCTATTGGTTGGCAGTCTTTTTTTGATTTTAGTATCCCTTATATCAGATCATTCGGGTTTATTTAATCCTTTTTTTAGGTCAGCAACCGGGGAGCATTGAAACTTTTTGCAATTTGATCCTATACAATAGCAAAGGAGTATTATAGCATCGGCATTTAATTCTTTATCAATCGGTGTAGGATGGATGCTCAAAAAGACAAATATTTTGCCCAAAATGCGACAGGGGTAGCCCTTGCTGAATTTTTCTGGGGCCTGGGATTCCCGGTAATCATGGAATCCACTTTTTTGCAGATATTTTTAAAACATCAGGGGGCCAGTGATTTTCTCATCGGACTTGTGCCGGCCATTTTGATGATGGGAATTTCCATCTTTCCTTTGTTTTCCAGCTACCTTTCCCGAAACCACGCGCAAAAGCGGCCCATCGTTCTGGGTCTCCACGTCGTTTCTTCTCTTTCCACCCTAACCTTTGGGCTCTTTCTCTTTTGGGTGAAAGACCCGGCCCTGATCCTGCCGGCATTCTTTATCTCCTATGTGATTTTTTCCCTGTGTATTGGCCTCACCATTCCCATCTGGCTCAATTTTCTGGTTAAAATTTTTTCACCTCGAAAAAGTGTTCAAGGGCTTTCCATAATGTTCACAGCCCAAAATACAGCCAAAATCATTGCCAGTATCTTTATCATCACGGTGGTGGAACATTTTTCTTTTTCCCTGGTATCCGTCGCCTGGATCTTTCTTATCTCAGGTGTTCTCTTCCTTGTTGGCTCCCTTTGTTTTTTATTTACATGCGAATTGACCGCTTCATCCCCCCAACCCTTTCGGAAGGATTCTTTTTTCAAACATACCTGGGCGACCATTCGAGAAATGACGGACAATAAAAACCTGGTCACATATCTGATCGGAGACCTGGATCATTATGTTGTGCTCACTGTCATTGCCTTTTACGCTAATTACGCCACCCAGTTTTTTGGCATAAAGGATTATACAGCCGCCGGACTTTTTGTCTGCTTTATCTATTCCGGGGCCATCCTGGCCAATATAATCCTGGGCACCCTGGATATCCTAAGCCTGAAACACAAATTTCTTTCCACCAAGATTCTTAACATTATCATGCTCTTTTTATTGATTTTTTACCCGGGACTTATGGGATTTCTTTTGGCAAGCCTGTTGCTGGGTTTTTGCCGGGGCACCCGGGGAATCATCTATTCCCCTGCCGTCAAAAAATTCTCCAACCGCCAGGATGCCACGGCCTATTTTGCCCTGGCACCCCTGCTGACCATCTCCTTTGGATCGGGGTTTCCCCTGTTCTTCGGCCACATGCTGGACCGGTTGTCCCACCTGGGACAGGGAGCATACCAACTCATGTTCGGCATCTGTATCCTCTGTGTGGGTATCTCCCTGATCTTTGGTTTTTTAACCAATTTTGACCCGCAACCCAAAACAACCCCTTGAAATCAGACCAATTGACACTATTTTTATAGGGTTATGAGCCTGGCTTTTATCAAAAAAGGACACATTGCATGGAACCTAAACCAATTCAGAAGAAAAAATTTATCCGGATATTTTTGCGCCTCGTCTGGAAGAGCATCCCCATTATCACAGTCGCATTGGTGATTGCCCTGGTGATTTTTCCGTTAAGCAAAAAAATATCCGCCCAAAAAGCCGATCTTGCCCAAAAGCAATCCCATCGGATGAAGACGGCAAAAGCCCCAACCAATGTTATCACCATGAAGATGATCCCTGACATGGTAATGGAGAAAATCAGCCTGCCGGGTGTGGCAACCCCCTGGATCTCTTTAAAAGTTGCCGCCGAGGTCAAGGGAAAAATAGACATTAAAAAAATCGGTGAAGGAACCCGGGTACAAAAGCAAGATATCCTGGCCGTCATTGATAAGCGCGATTATCAAAATAATTACGACGCTGCCAAGGCCTCCTATGAAACCGCCCTAACCACAAAGGACCGGTTCACAGCCCTGTCAAAAAAACAATTTATCACCCAATCCCAGTTAGATGATGCCAGCGCAAATGTTAAAACGAGCAAAGCGGCCATGGATACAGCAAAGCTGAACCTGAGCCGCTGCACCATCCGATCGCCCATGGAAGGAATCGTGGACCGGGTATATATTGAAAGCGGTGATTTTTTAGGTGTTGGAGACCCGGTTGCCACCATTCTCCAGATCGACCGGCTTAAAATCCAAGTGGGCATCCCTGAATCCGACGTGGCGGCCGTACGCAAACTTTCAACCTTTGAGATGACCATTGACGCCCTGGGGGGCCAAACCTATAGGGGAAAGTATCACTACCTTTTTAAAACCGCCGATTCCATGGCCCGGCTCTATAACCTTGAAATTGAAGTGGACAACCCGGGTCATGAAATCCTGCCGGGCATGTTTGCCCGGGTAAGCATTGTTAAAAATCATGATCCAAAGGGACTGGCCGTACCCATTTACTCGCTTGTGACCCTGAATAAAAAAACCGGTGTTTTTGTTGAAAAGGAGAACCTGGTTCACTTCAGACCGGTAACCACAGGATTTTTAGACGGTTGGAAAACCCAAATTCAAAAGGGGTTGTTCCCCGGGGAAAAGGTGGTGGTGGTAGGCCACAAAATCATTGAGGATGGTGAAACCGTCCATGTCACCAAAACCATCTTGGACATGGAGGAGCTGACCCAATGATGGTTTCGGATGCTGCTGTTAAAAACAGGGTCAGTGTTCTGGTCCTGGCCCTTATCATCATGGGTATCGGGCTCTATGCCTATAGTGTGCTGCCCAGGGAGAGTGATCCGGATATCACCATCCCCTATGTCTTTGTCCGAACAGAATACCGGGGGGTGTCGGCCTCGGATATCGAAACGGCCATTACCATAAAAATTGAAAAAAAACTCAAGGGGTTGGACAAGGTCAAAAATGTCAGTTCGGTCAGCTCCCAGGGGTTGTCCCAGATTAACATTGAATTTTTACCCGGTACGGATATTGATGAGGTGCTGAGCAAAGTTAAAGACAAGGTGGACGAGGCCAAAAACGAGCTGCCCACTGACCTTGAAAACGACCCTTCGGTTTTTGAGGTCAATATTTCAGAAATGCCCATCGTGGTCTATTCCCTGGCAGGAGAATGCGGCCCCAGAACCCTAAAAAAAATTGCCGACGATTTAAAAGACGATATTGAAGCGGTACCCGGGGTGCTTGAAGCACAAATCACCGGGGGCCAGGAGCGGGAAATTCGGGTGGAAGTAGATCCGGACAAGCTGACCTATTACAAGATCCCCATCACAGCTCTCCAACAAAGTGTGGTCAGTGAAAACCAAAACACTTCGGGAGGGGCCATTACCCTGGGACATGGACGGTTTCAGGTAAAGGTGCCCGGGGAGTTTGAAACCCCGGAAGAGATTCTTTCGCTTGTGGTGGCGACCCATGGCGGCAAACCCATTTATTTAAAAGATGTGGCAACAGTGGTGGACGGTATCAAGGAAGAGACCTCAAGATCAAGGCTCAACGGGGTGGATTCCATCAATATTTCCGTTAAAAAACGGGTGGGGGAAAACATCATCTTTATCTCGGAAAAAATTGATACCATTGTTGAACGGGCAAGCCATATCTTCCCTAGAAACACCACCATCACCAAACTGATGAACAAGTCCGAGGACATCAAAGACATGGTGGCGGATCTTGAAAATAATATCATTTCCGGCCTCATCCTGGTGGTCATTGTCCTGTTCATAGCCCTGGGGATCAGGAATGCACTCTTGGTCGGACTTGCCATCCCTTTTTCCATGTTTCTCTCCTTTGCCGTACTCCATGCCCTGGGCATTACGTTGAACATGGTGGTTCTCTTTTCCCTGACCCTGGCCCTGGGCATGCTGGTGGACAATGCCATCGTCATCATAGAAAATATCTATAGATATATGCAGCAGGGAGTCCCCAGGGTGGAAGCCGCCATGCGCGCCACAGGAGAAGTGGCCTGGCCGGTTATCGGCTCCACCCTGACCACAGTGGCCGCTTTTTTCCCCATGATCTTCTGGCCCGGAATCATGGGGGAATTCATGAAATACCTGCCCATCACCTTGATTGTGACCCTGGCATCTTCTCTTTTTGTAGCCCTGGTCATCAATCCGGCTCTCTGCGCCTTTTTCATGAAAACCGCGCCGGGAAAGGGAGGCAGTAAAGAAACATGGCTTTCAGCCGAAGAGATGGAAGCCCAGGGGGAAAAACCCATTGAGATAAAGGGGATGGTTTTAAGCCTCTATGAACGGATCCTTGTCCACGCCCTGAATCATAAGATTTCCGTACTCCTGGCCTCCTTTGTTGTCCTGATTTTTTTATTCCAGATCTGGATGCTTAGGATCGGTATTGAAAAACCCGTGGAATTTTTCCCCTCCATTGATCCGGGGTCCGTCTACGTTAATATTGCCGTTCCCGAAGGGGCAGACTTAAAGTTTATCGACCGAACGGTAAAAAAGGTGGAGATGGCCATTTCCGGAAGTGACAGCCAAAGCTACCAGGAAGCCATTGCCCTCCAGGAACATAAAAACTCAGACGGCAGCACTTTTCTGGCGCCTTCCAACATCAACAATGTTGAACATATTTTTACCCGGGTGGTACAGAATGCTGGCAGCTCCGTCTTTGACGCCAACCTGCCCAACCACATCGGGATTCAGTTCATTGACTTTGAGAATCGAACCTCCCCCACCAAACAAGATTTGGAAGAGATCCGCAGGAGAGTCGCTCCCATTGCCGGGGTCAAAATCACGGTGGATGAACTAAAGGAGGGTCCGCCCACAGGACCTCCCATTAACATTGAAATTTCAGGAAATAATTTTAATGTCCTGAACAAAATTTCTCAGCAGATGCAAAAGGTGTTGGAAAGTGTCCCCAACATCAAAGATATTCGGGACGATTACCAGGGAGGCCTCCCCTCGGTTCAGATAAAAATCGACCGCCAGAAGACGGCCCTGTTCGGTCTGACCACTTCTGCCATTGGCTTTGCCTTGAAAATTGCTTACAACGGCCTGGATGTCTCCACCTATTATGAAGGGGATGAAGATTATGACATTGTGGTAAAACTGGCCGAATCAGACCGCCATGTGACCGATGTGCTGCACAAGCTCATGATCCCCACCGCATCGGGTGAGATTGTGCCGTTAACCACCCTGGCCTCCATCCAATACAAGGGGACCATCGGCGATATTGTCCGAAAAAATCATGAACGGGTGGTCACCCTGCAGGCCAATGTGAATGAAACAAAAATCACGGGAACGGTTGCAAGGATGCAGGTCCAGGCGCTTTTTAAAGGAATGGACCTGCCGGCTGGCTATACTTACAAATTCACGGGTGAGGATGAAGAACAGCAGCAGGCCCAAAAATTTTTATCAAAGGCCTTTATCATCGCCCTGTTTCTCATTTTTCTGATCCTGGTCACCTTGTTCAACTCAGTGATCCAGCCGGCCATCATTTTGACCTCGGTTGTCCTTTCCTTTGGCGGGGCATTCTGGGGACTTACCGTAATCAACTCCCCCTTTGGGGTCATCATGACCGGGGTGGGGATCATCTCCCTTGCCGGGGTGGTGGTCAACAATGCCATCGTGCTCATTGACTATATCAACAAGCTACGAAAGACAGGTCTGGGGGTAAAGGAATCGATCATCGCTGCCGGTGCGACCCGGCTTCGTCCGGTCATGCTCACGGCTATCACCACCATATTGGGACTGTTGCCCATGGTCACGGGCATCTCCTATGACTTCCATGTCATGGCGTTGTCCATGGCCTCTGAATCCAGCCAGTATTGGCGCTCCATGGCCATTGTGGTCATCTTCGGTCTCATGATTGCCACGGTCCTGACCCTGGTGGTGGTGCCCACCCTCTATGCTCTGATCGAGGAGGCAAAACTCAATTTCACCGCAGGGTATGCCAAAACCAAGACCTTTTTCCTGGGGGAACCAAAATCAGATATCATCACCTAACAATCCCGTAATAAAAGCGGATATTCCCCTTTTGTTCAGGATCTGTTCATACAAGAATAGCTTTGGGTTTACACAAAGATACTTCATCCGAGCCGGAGGTACCGCATTTTTTTACATTGATAGGTGCTCATAATGCCCTCTTTTCATATTGGGTTAAGGCGAATACTCAAGCGACATATTAGTCTCGGCTAATATCGCATGCCAATACTTAAAAAGTTGTAACGATTTTCAATAAGTCAATAAACGTTTAACTTTCCGTCCGAAATTCCATGGAAAGAATATTTTATGGCCTATTTTTCCCCTGAATCTTATCGAAAAACTTGGTATTATCAAAAAAATTTTAGGTCATTGTGGGCTTTGGGGTATCCGCAACTATTGTCCTCCTGCCCAGGCTTCTTATGATAATAATGTCCCTGAACTGATCTAATACCGGTTTTGACTATTGAAATTAACTTTTTTTTATGGCTAACGTTTTGTTCAAACTCCCCCCAAAACTGTTCAAGTACTTTAAAATTAACTGGGTATGCACTTTACTCAACCGGCCACATCATGTAGTATGCGGCCTGCTCAAAGAAAAATAGCCTAATATTTTAATAAAAATCTTTTGCAGTCTAATATCAAGGAAAGGAAAGATTGATGAAAAAATGGTTTAAACCCGTATTGTTGATTATATTGGTTCTGGGAATGGCGGCGCAGTCTTTTGGCGGGGGGATTGACAATAAACAAAATTTTTCAGCGGCCTATGCCGGGAGCCTGAGCCGTAATGCGGCAACCGACGGTGCCGATGTGGCGGCATATAATCCGGCTGGTCTGACGATGCTGGAAAACGGGTTTCATTTGGCAGTGGATTTACAGCCCTTTACCTTCGATTATGACCACAATTACAACGGTGAAACCAAGACGTCCACCCCCTATCTTGTGGCACCCACGGCATTCGGCATTTATAAATCCAACGACTGGGCTTTCTGGGGCGCCTTCACCATCAACGGGGGCGGTGGAGAAACCGATTATGAAGATGGAAATATCATTACCGAAGGTATAGGAAATGCTTTGTCGGCAGGCGCATTCACTAGGGCAGGCCTTTCTGGAGGCGGCACCCTCATAAACACATCTGCCTATGCCGAAAGCTTTGATTATACCTTTACCACCGGCGCTGCCTATAGAATAAACAATATTTTTTCTGTTGCTGCCGGGGTGAGATATATCATCGCAGACAAAAGCGTGGATATTCACGGGGATTATAGCGGGACGTATATTGCAGGAAAATATAATCAGGAAGCGGATGGGTTTGGCGGCATTTTGGGCATAAACATTCATCCCAGTGACACGGTTAATATTGGCATCAGATATGAAACCCAGGTGAACCTGGACTGGAAAACCGATACGAGTGAATCAAATATGGCAGGTACAAAACTTCTCACCGCTTTTGACAGGGTTGACGGTCAAAGTTATGCCAGGGACCTTCCGGCAGTGCTGGCGCTTGGCCTTGAGTGGAAAATCCTCCCGAATCTGACAATCAAACCTTCCTACTCCCTTTATTTTGAAAAAGATGCAGACTGGGGATCCCAGAACTACGCCGTGGATGGCAACTCCTATGACTTGGCCCTGGCCGTTCAGTATGATATCAATGAGAAATGGTCGGTTAGCACCGGATACATGTTTATTGATGTGGACATGAAACCTGAAAATTTCGGCATCATTGAACAGATGAATCCCCCTCTGGATTGCCATGCCGTTGCCCTGGGAGCCAGATACAAGTTCGATAAAAGGCTGACCCTCACCTTTGGCCTGACCGGGTATTTTTATGAGGACGAAACGGCTCCGGCCAACAAGGCAAAGGGATTGCCTGAAGTCACCTATGACAAGACATTGTACCAGGCCGGTATCGGCATTCAATACAGATTTTTTTAAATTAGACAGCCTGTCACCGGCAGACAGGGTAATTAGCATGGGCCCCCCTGATCGAATCCGACAAATGGGTTGACAAGAATCCTGGTCCATACTAGATTCGTTCCATGACAACCCTGAATTTACATCATATCATGAATCCCGGATCCATTGCCGTGATCGGTGCCAGCGAAAAAAAAGGCAGTGTCGGGGCCTGTATCATGTCCAACCTCATATACGGTGGGTTTAAGGGGTCAATTTTCCCGGTGAACCCAAAATACAGCCGGGTGGCAGGATTTGATGCCGTTGCCCGTGTTGAGGATCTTGAAAATCATGCAGACATGGCCGTGATTGCCGCCCCCATGCGAGAGGTTCCCGGGATTGTCGCCTGGTGCAGCCGGAAAAAAATGTGGGGATGTGTTGTGATCTCTGCCGGGCTGGTAAGGCCGGGAAATCCTGAGAGCAAAATCTGGTCCTCCATTCGGAAGACGGTTAAAGATACGGGAATCAGAGTTATCGGGCCTGATTCCGTGGGCATTATCAATACCCGGGCAGGATTTAATGCCAGTTTCATGCACACCCTTCCACTGCCTGGGAAAATTGCCTTTATATCCCAGAGCGGGGCTGTGTGCACGGCAGTTCTGGACCTTGCCCTCCGGGAAAAGGTGGGTTTCAGCCATTTTGTTAATCTCGGATCCAGGCTGGACGTGGATTTTGCAGACATGATCGATTACCTGGGATCCCTCAGCGAGGTGGAGTCCATTGTCATGTATGTGGAATCCCTGTCAGATACCCGAAAATTCATGAGCGCTGCCCGGGCGGTATCCAGAGTGAAACCCATTATCGCATTGAAAGCTGGCCGGGCAGGGGTTGGGTTCGATCCCCATGAGGATGAAACCTATGATGCCATATTCCAGCGGGCCGGTATTTTAAGGGTCCATGGCTTTGACGCCCTGTTTGATTGTGCCAAATTTCTGGCCAAGCAGAAACGGCCCAGGGGATCCCGGCTGGCCATTGTCTCCAATGCAGGAGGGATCGGAGTGATGGCAGTTGATGCCCTGGCTGGCCGCGGTATAAAACCTGCGGATTTGACCCCTTCCACCATCACGACCCTGGATGGACTGCTTGAAGATCGATGGCGGCGGACCAACCCCATAGAAGTGTTACAGGAAACCTCTCCTGAAAAATATATTCAGGTGGTCAAAACCTTAATCAGGGCGGCTGAAATAGACGGACTGCTGCTGTTAAGCTCCCCTGTGGGCACCTATGATTCCACTGCCCTTGCAATCCCCCTGGTGGAAGTACTGAAAGCCACGCCCTTTCCTGTATTTACGGCATGGATGGGGGGGGTGAACTCTGACAGGTCCCGGGCAATTTTTAACCAAGAGGGAATCATTACCTATGAAACCCCGGAGCGGGCTGTCCAGGCCTTTTTAAATCTTTACCAATACGGCCAAAATATCCAGATGCTCCAGGAGATCCCCGGCAGGACCAATAAACGCCTGGACATCAACCGGCCGGCCGCTGCCATGGCAATACAAAAGGGGCTGGCTCCCCAGACCGCCTCTGAAACCTGTCTTGCCAGGGAGTTGCTGGCAGCCTATGGAATCACGGTGGCCCAGGACAAAGGATTTGCACGCCCGGACTATGAACTTCAGATCTCCATGGCAAATAACCCGCTGTTCGGGCCGGTGCTTCGGTTTGGGATGGGGGGAACCATGACCGAGATCGCCCGGGACACCGCCATGGCCCTGCCGCCGTTGAACCGAATTCTGGCGGGAAAGGTGATTGAATCCACACGGATTTCAAGGGTTTTTCACGGGTATAAACAAATAGCGCCCGTGGACATTCCCCTGGTGGAAGAGATGCTCATCCGCATCAGCCGGTTGGTAACGGATTTCCCCGAGATAAAGAGACTCACGGTAAACCCCATCCAGGTCAAAAATGGGCAGGTGAAAGTGACCCATGCCAGGGCCAAGGTGAAAACAACCTCCATTCAAGCGGCGGGTCATTTGATCATCAGTCCCTATCCCTGGTGGCAAGAATCTGAATTTATCACCAGGGACGGTGAAAAAATTTTCATGCGACCGGTGCGGCCCGGGGATGCAGAGCAGATGATCGATCTTTTTTCAGACTTGTCTCCTGAAACCGTTTATCTGCGCTTTTTTTCCCCCATCAAGCGTATATCAAAGACCCTTCTCGTTCGGTTGACCCAAATTGATTATGACCGGGAAATCGCCTTGGTTGCCTTTGCAGGTTCCGGTGAAAGAAAAAAAATAGTGGGAGTGGCCCGGATCATTTTTCATCCTGCCGGGGAAAAAGGAGAATTTGCACTGGTCCTGGCCGATGATTGGCAAGGGAAGGGGATTGGCCAGGTGCTGTTCAAACGGGCCCTGGTCAGTGCACAAAAATACGGGCTCAAACTAATTTACGGCCCGGTTATTGCCACCAATACGGCCATGCTGGCCCTGGGTCAGAAATTGGGTTTCGCTGTAAAAAGAGACCCTGAATCTTCGGAATACAAACTGGAAATCAACCTGAAAGATCTGGACCTGCCAGGCAACTAAAACAATGCAAATCATACACACCTCAGACTGGCACCTGGGCCAGCCTTTCACCGGAAAGGTAAGGGAATTGCCCGCATCAAAATCAAGGGTTCGTATCCGAAAAAAAATGCGCACGGATTCAGCAATAAACACAATGGTGGCAATTTTTGAAATCAAATACCATCATCTAACAATTCCATAAAAAAAATTGAATTTGTGTTCTGGTCCGGGATATTGTATCCTTAGGGGAGTTAAAATTGATTCCATTTCTTAAGATAAGCCCACAGGGTTAGTGACCGGTCAAGCGGCAACGGTTTTTTTTATTCCTGGCCACCCCCAATGATATTTTCGTTGAAATATTTTTGAAATCACCACGCCAGATCCCTCAAATACTTTTTTGAACGGAGTTTAAAATGGACAAGCAACAACCGGTCAATATATTGCAAAAGATGATGCTGGGATTTGGCGTGGTGATTTTAATCTTCCTTCTATTTGGGGTGTTCACCCTCTACCATTTTAAAATTGTTTCCCAGCTGACCCGGACCATTCACAATCATCCCCTGGCCGTATCCAACGCAGCCCTCGATGCAAAGGTTTCCATCACAAAAATCCATCGCACAATGAAGGATGTGGTGCTCTCTGCTTCAGACTCGGATATCCAGAATTTTATTCTGGTTGTTAATGAACAGGAAAACCAAGTTTTCACCTACCTTGATATCCTAGGGGATAAAATTTTGGGGGAAGCAGGAAAACAGCTTGAAAAGGAGGCCCGGATATTATTTGAAGCCTGGCGACCGATCCGGGAAGAGGTCATCCGCCTGGTCAGAAACGGAGAAAAAGAAGCGGCTGCCCTGGTGACCACCGGTCCCGGCGCCGATCATGTGGCCCTGCTGGAAGAAAAAATGCTTAAATTGAACAACTATGCAAGGGACAAAGCCTGGGGTTTTCTGCAAAAAACAGATGAGGCGCATTTTAGAATAAATCTGACCTTGATCCTGTTCTTGGTATTGGGCACCCTGGCATCCAGTCTCATTGCTGTGTTTGTGTTAAAAGAATCCAAGTCAGCCCAAACACAACTGCTTCAAAGCAAGAATGGCTATCGATCGTTGATTGAAAGCCAGACAGACCTGGTGTGTCGCTTCACTGGCAACGGCGTGTTCACCTTTGTAAATCAGGTCTATTGCGATTTTTTCAATAAATCGAGTACCGAATTGATCGGCAAGACATGGCAGCCCTTGCCAGTGGATGATGATCTTGCCGGCATTGAAGAAAAATTGATGTCCCTTTCCCCCGCAAACGCCCTGGTTGTCATCGAAAACAGGGTCTATTCCGGGGAAGGTAAGATCCACTGGATGCAATTTGCCAACAAAGGATTCTTTGATGGGGCCGGACATCTGACGGAAATTCAATCCGTGGGACGGGATATCACTGAATTAAAAAAGGCTTTGGAAAAAATCAACCGGCAAAATACAATCCTTGACGCCATTAGCCGTGTTTTTCTGGACACTTTGACCTGTGATGGTGTGGCGGATGTTGCCAAATCCTGCCTCTCCATTGCCCGGGAAATAACCCATAGTCAACACGGTTCCGTTGCAGAGGTTAACCCCAATGGGCTTGGGATCATTGCATCAAGTCACCCGGGATGGGAGACGGGCAAGCTTCAGGAGTCCTCCCCCGAGGGCAGGAACATGGAAATCCAGGACCTATGGAAAAGGGCATTGACAGACAAGGAAGGGATCATCTGCAACGATCCCAAAAAACACCCTGGCACCTTTGGGGTCTCCGGGGAAACCTTTTTGCGAACCTCCTTTCTTGGGATCGGGTTTGGGGGTACAACCAAGCTGGTGATGGGGCTTGGAAATAAGACCGGGGGATATACCGCAAAGGATTTATCCCTTATAAACGCCTTAACCTTTGCCTTTGCTGCGGTCATTGAAAGAGAACAAGCCCGTATGGTGCTTCGGGAAAATGAGGAAAAATACCGTGTTCTTTTCCAGTCCGCCTCGGATGCAGTGCTCATGGTGGATGTGGAAACAATGGACCTGGTGGACGCCAATGATGCCGCCGTGAAACTCTATGGATATCAATATGAACAGCTTTTGCAGATGAAAATTATTGACCTGTCCGCCGAGGTGGAAAAAACAAAAAAAATTCTCCAGAAAAGCCTGGCTCTCTTTATTCCCCTCCGATATCACCGGAATAAAGAAGGCCGGGTGTTTCCCGTTGAAGTCAAAGCCAATTATTTTCGATTGAACAATAGAGCGATTTATTTGGGCAATATACGGGATATCACGGAAAAAATTGAAGGGGAGAAGGAAAGACAAAAACTGGAGTCCCAGCTCCGTCAATCCCAGAAAATGGAAGCCGTGGGCCGGCTGGCCGGTGGGGTGGCCCATGACTATAATAATGCCCTGAGCGTGATTATGGGCTTTACAGAACTGGCAATGGAGACGGTAGATCCGGCAGGTTCCTTGCATGAAAATCTCAATGAAGTTCTTACGGCGGCGAATCGTGCCGCCGATATTACCCGGCAACTGCTGGCCTTTGCCCGGAAGCAGACCATTTCTCCCAGGACCCTTGATTTAAATGAGTCCGTGGGCAGCCTGCTGAAAATGCTTCGCCACCTCATCGGAGAGGACATTGACCTTGCCTGGCTGCCGGGCAAAACTATCTGGTCCATCAAGATGGATCCTTCCCAGCTGGATCAAATTCTGGCCAATCTGTGCATCAACGCCAGGGATGCCATTGAAGGGGTTGGCAAGATCACCATTGAAACTGACACAATTGTGTTTGATGCCGCCTATTGTGCCGACCACCAGGGCTTTATCCCGGGTGAGTTTGTGATGCTGGCCGTTGGGGACAACGGATGCGGTATTGACAAGGCTTTGCTGAATAATATTTTTGAACCCTTTTTTACCACAAAGGATGTGGATAAGGGGACAGGCCTGGGGCTGTCCACGGTATACGGCATCGTCAAGCAGAACAATGGATTCATTAACGTTTACAGTGAGCCGGACAAGGGGACAAGCATCAAGATTTATCTGCCCCGGCATGGGTGCAAAGCCCTTGAAACCCAAGAAGAAAAGACAAAAACCCTGGAAAGGAGCTTGGGGGAAACGATTCTCCTGGTGGAAGACCATATCCCGGTATTGGAGCTGACCCAAAAAATTCTGGATCGCTTTGGCTACAAAGTTTTAACCGCCAGGACGCCGTGGGAAGCAATGGGGATTGCCAGGGAATATCCAAAAGAAATCCATCTGCTCATCACCGACGTGGTCATGCCGGAAATGAACGGGCGGGAACTGGCAGATCGTCTGCTTGCAAATTACCCGGCCATTAAAATTGTTTTTATGTCCGGCTATACGGCCAATGTCATTGTCCACCACGGTGTCCTGGCAAAGGGAGTCCATTTTGTTCAAAAACCGTTTTCCAGAGGGGATCTGGCAAAAATTATCAGAAAAGCATTGGAGGGTTAAAAAAGGATTTATATGGGTTCTCCCGAAAACTATTTGCCAGGATTAAATCCATGCATATATTATGAAATATCCCTAGCACACCCCTAAACTAACGGAGGAAAGCACATGATTACGCGGATATCAGCAGCAGATGCCAAATCAAAAACAGATGCAGGACTCTCCCTTTTGGTCTGCATATATGATGACGATAAATTCAATAGCCAGGCCCATCTTGAAGGCGCCATTCCCATGAGCGAATTTTTAAAGATGAAACCCGACCTTTCAAAAGAGACACAGATCATTTTTTACTGAGGGTGACCCGATGACCGATCAGCGGCAGGTCTTGCCGTTCGATATTTTGAAGATGGATACACCGGGGTCAGTGTTCTGGACAAGGGAATCAGCGGCTGGAAAGCGGCTGAATTCAAAATTATTTAAAAACTGTTTTGGCCTAGGCGCCTGGTTTGAATGAGGCCAAGTCAAAAATAATACTTCCCACCACCACCTTTACCTGAATTCGGAGGGGAATTCTTCGTTCATCTGCCGAAATCCAAATTCGGATCCTAGGATTTTTGCTCTTTTCAAACACCCCGGAAAGGTTGGCAGCCGAGGGGACAATAAGAAAGGTATCAAAGGTGCCCAAAGGGGTTGAGATCTCTTCTTTTTTGACCACCTCCCCCCTCTGAAGAAAGGTTTTTTTTCCATCGCTTACCGGAAAGGTCAGGGAATTGCCCGCATCAAAATCAAGGGTTCGCATCCGAAAAAAACTGGATACCGGGTCAAAGGTGTTTTCAAAAATTTCAATGGGGTCGCGCCTGTCACCAAAATTTGAATAGACCGCCTCCTTTTTGTCCCGGAAAAATTCAACCCGGATCTCTTTTTTTTCTTTCCCGGTGGCGGTGTGCTTGTACAGCAGGGAACCTGAAAAATCCTTAAAGACAAACCCCTCCAGGACATCCCGAATTTTATGGAGTTTGTCCACAAGGCTGTTGCTCTTGACGGTCAGTTGGAAACAAAAAACCGGGACAGTGCCCACATGGGTTGTGGACAGAACCTTGATGCTGCAGGTCCCCGCCTTAATCCGCTGCCACCGGATATTATAGGAAAGTTCCTCTCCCGGGGAAAAAGGCAGATCCAAGGGATCTGCTCCAAGCCCCGTAAAAGGAAAAAGCATGCCGGCAACACTAAAAAAGAAAAAAGAAAACTGTTTAAGAATGGGGCTGTCCACTGTTCCTATTCCAGGGTTTCTGCAATAGAGACCGTGCGGTCGCCCATCATGTTGACATAGCTTGCCATTTCATTGTCGTACCACCCGTATATCACAGACTGGGTGACCTGGATACTGCCCACCTGGTCCTTGATGCTGTCAAGGATATCCTTGTCAATGCCCTGCATATGTTCCAGATTTATATTGATGGTCCCGGTCCTTGTATGGGTTTCATGACCTTCAATGACAGCCCCGGCCTTGGGTGTGCCGATAATATCCGACGAAACATTCTGCTTATTTGTAAACACCAGATAGCCGTTTGAATTCTGCTCTGCCGCAACTTTATAGATATCATTGATCATATCCCGGCGGATGGGCTTTTTATTGAGCTCATCCTGAAAATTCATCACCAGGATGATCAAAGACCCCGTGGAGATGGGAATACGCACGGATTCAGCAATAAACCCAATGGTGGCCATTTCCGGAATCACCAATTGCAATGCCTTGGCAGCCCCGGTGGTGGTCAGGATAATATTGTTCAGAATGGACCGGTTCTTTCTCAAGTCCACGGCGCCTCGCTTGGGCAGACGGTCCAGCACCTGCTGGGATCCTGTGGCCGCATGGATGGTGGCCATGGAGGCGGACAATACCCGTTCGATGCCAAAGGCATCCAACAAGGGTTTGACCATATGAGAAAGACAGGTGGTGGTACACGAAGCATTGGAAATAAGGATGTGGCGGATCGGATCATAGTCCTTGTCATTAACCCCCATTACCGTTGTCACGGCATCATCGGGCATGGCAGCCCCTTGTTTGAGCTTAAAAGGTGCCGAGGCCACAACCTTTTGAACGCCGGCCTCAAGGTGCCCCCGAATAGATCCCTTGGGATCATCGGCGCCAAGATTTGGATCCAGAAACTGGCCCGTGGTATCCACAACAATCGTCACCCCGTGGTCTGCCCATTCAATATTCCTGGGGTTTCTGTGGGTGTTCAAAATTTTAACCTCAATTTCGTTCACCTTAAAGGAAGATGCCGCCACATTCACATCGGTGATGACCGGTTTCCCCTGATATCCGTGCAAATATGCTTCCAGACGGCCATAGGTGGAGTCCCGCTCAATATAGTGGAGGATATCATCCAGTGAGGTGCCCACCTCCCTGCCCAGGTTGATCACAATTTTGTTAAAAAATTTTCTGCCGGCATGGTGCCACAGGGTCAATTTTCCGATTCTTCCAAGTCCGTTAATGCCCAGGACTATTGGGTCATTTGTATTCATATGTTGTACCCCTTTTTAAATTAAACTGACTTTTATTTCACCTTGATATACAGATCCCTTGTATCCGTTAATACTGATATAATCCCCCACTTTCATTTCCACCCCATCCAGTTTACATTTTTTCTCCTGTTCATTGCACACCAGGTTTTCACACCCCACCACACAGGTTTTTCTCAGATTGTAGGCCACCACGGCGGCATGGGAGGTCAGCCCCCCCTTGGCCGTTAAAATCCCGTCTGCCGCATCAATCTCCAGGATATCATCGGGCACGGTGTCGTTGCGGACAAGAATGACATTTGCATCCGGGTCCTGGCGGCGAAATCCGTCTATTTCTTCCAGGGTAAACACAATCCTGCCGCTCATGGCACCCCCGCTCACACCAATTCCCTGGCCCAGGTAGACGGCAGCAAGTTCCATGTCATCGGCCTCAAACCCGGTCATTTTTTTCCGGTCTCGCAACGAGAGATCCCTGGCCTGGAGGATGAACAAGTCCTTTTTTTCAGGCCCCTCAAAGGTAAACTCAATTTCCTGGGGATTCCAACCGCCGTCATAGATCAACTGCTGGACAATGGAAACAAGCTGCTTGTAAATTTGGGGGAATTTGGTTTCCAGGCTTGTTTTTGACTCCCTTTCCTCCAGATCCTTCTGGATTTCCGATATGGGCAGAGTTTTGACCAGGCCGGATACCACATCTTCTCCCTGGTTACCAATGGTAAAATCCCCCCAAAGCCGGATGGTATCCCCGGGCAATTTGGGGCTGTGACTGAAAACCACGCCGGATCCGGACTGCCTGGATCGATTACCAAAAACCATGGCCTGGACCGTTACAGCCGTGCCCCAGTCATCGGAGATGCCCATGATCTGGCGATAGTCCTTTGCCCGTTTGGAATTCCAGGAAGAAAACACCTTGTGGATGCCCAAAAAAAGTTGTTCCATGGGAGATTCAATGAGCTCCACCCCGGAATTCATGAGCAATTGCTTGTAGGCCAGGGCCACCTCCCGCATCTGAGCGCCTGTAAAATACCGCTTAAAGGAAATCTTGTGGCGTTCCTTGAAATTATTGATCACCTGGTCAAAGGCATCCCGCTGGATATCAAAGGTCATGCCGTAGGCCTGGAGAAATCTGCGGTAGGAATCCCATGCAAACCAGGGATTGCCTGTTTTTTGAGCAATGCTGGCAGCGATCTCTTCATTAATTCCCACATTTAAAAAGGAATCCAGCATCCCGGGCTGGGAAATGGAAGATCCACTCCGAACCGACAGGAGCAACGGATTTGCCGGATCCCCGAAGGAGGCATGGCTTTTTTCCTCCAAACGGGCGAGCATGGCGGTCACATGTTGTTTAAAATTCACCGCTGCCGGCGTGTAACCATTGATCAAATCCAGGCACTTGAACACCTCGGTGGTAATGATAAACCCATTGGGAATTTCAATACCCAGATGTTTAAGTTTGATCAAGTTCCACCCCTTGTTGCCCAGGTAAATAATATTATTGGAGATGGGACCCTCATCGTCAATATTGGTAACAGAACATTTGGGATCATAATTGAGCAAAGCGGAAAGCTCATCCTGGGAAAGCTTTTCAGATTGCCGGAACAGGGTGTGCAGGATCCGGTTTAAAAAAACATCCAATTGCTGCAGCCCCAGGGAGGTGGCAATCCGATCCCTGAAAAAGATATCCGCCACCCGCTGATCCAACTTTTCAGCCATCTTGGCGCCCAGATTCGCGCCATTATCGGCATAGGCCCCGGGCAGATATTTGGTAAGAATCTGATCTTTTCCGATCCTCGATTCCACGTGGACAAGGTTTCGAGAATGGATGGTGTTGAAATGATCAGAGACGGCATCGGCCACCGCCCGTATGAATCCCTTGAAGATATCCAGATACTGGGTAAATGAACAGGTGGTGATATTCACACTATACTTTAAGAACTCCAGCTGGGTATCCAGTTTGTTGGACACAATGCCGTCCAGACTCAAGGCCTTGCGAAACAACATCAGAATACTGAAAATTTTGACAAAGGTAGGTTTGGTTATCAAGCGCAGGTCAATCCCATTAATCAGGTCTTCAAACAAAACATTTACAATGCTCTCAATTCGAAGGGTAAGCCCCAGGGCATCAAATTTTGCCTCATTATAACTGCCGTACATGGAGGGAATATCCACGGCAAAATGCCGTTTGTGATAAATGGCCTCATTGACGGCATAGGTCTTGTCCGAAAGGATGATCTCCTTGAGCTGGAGCATATATTTCAATAAAAGCTCAATCCTGGTTGCCAGGTCTTGTTCTTCAAGGGCCAAAATAAGCCGCTGGGGATCGGGCAGGTCCTCTGTCCTGAAACCCGCCAGATAGTCTTTTAGATTCAGGTTGCTGATTCCGTATTTTTCATTGAGCAGCCGGTAAAATCGAAACATAAGCTTCACCCGGGACCGGTCCAGTTTTTTAACCCCCTCAACCTTATCCACCAGCCGGTCCAAGACTTCCTGCTTACACACAAGATAATCCTCCGGCTGGACCAAGGCCTTAGATTCAAGGAACAATAAAATTTTGCCCGGCCCATCAACAAAGCGCCCGGTCGGGCTGATTTCCCCATAAATAGACGGGGGAACAAAGGGCTCAAGGGGCTTTTTATCCCGGGTTTTCCAGAAGAGGATGACCTGCTCGATAAATTCCACAATCCGGCTGGAACTTTCCACATGGCACTGTTTTCTCAAAAAATGAACAAGGCGGTCCCGTCTATTACAGGCCTCATCCAGCTGAGTGGAGATATCCCTTAAGCTTCCTTCGGCACCGATTTCATTAAAAAAAGTCGGCAAAAGCCTTGCCAATTGCTTGACCAGGTTAAACACCGGTCCCACGTCTGAATTTAAGAATTGAGTGATATCCCTGGGGAAAAGATCGGTGTCCCGGATAAAAACCCCGCCAATGGACAGGGAAACGATCAAAGCAGACAGCAGGCGTTTGGATTTTTTGGGCTCTTGACCCACAAGACTTAGAAAAACCCGGATGTTTTTCACATGGGCATTGTTTCCCTGAATCTGCCAGTCTTCGCCTGTGCCCCGTATCATGGGAAACTGGAACCCGTGGTCTACAGCCCTGTCTATGAAATGATTGATCAATTCAATTTCATCGGTCTTGTATACGGCATCGCCGATCTTGTGGATACACTCCAGCACCGTTCCCGGGTACCGGCCCCTATGCTCCTTGAGCAGGGAAAAGGTCTGGTCCACAATTCGGATATCTTTTTTAAACCCCCGGTCCCCGATCAAATGGATCAGGGTTCTGTGGATGTCTCCCAGGGCCTCTCTGTGAATTCCGGCAAGCCCGGGTGAATGGATAATATAGAAAAGAAAGGTGAGCTTGAAATACTTGCCATAGGTTTTGCCCTGGGAATGGTCTAAAATCTGACGGGGAACCTCTTTGAAACGCTTGACAAAATCGCGGTACCCGGTCAACTGGACAAGCTTGGCTGTGGTGTCACAAGATTCCATGTCATGGGTGAGGACAAACAACCGAAGGTTCTCTTGCCAGCGGGTCAGCCGGGAATGGGAAATCGCGTCTAGACTCTGGATAAAGCCATCATTGAGCCGCCATTCATCAATGTTTTCCCGCATCCACTCAACCGGGTCGTCTTGTTCCAGCCAATAGGTGAAGGAGGCGTCATAAAACTTGACCAGCAAACGGTTCAATGATAAAAACAGCCCTGGTTCAATGGGTACCGCCTTATTCTTTCCTAAATTTTCCAGAAGCATTTGGGCCAGCCTGTCCGGCTGATAATAGGAGCAGACAAAGAGATGAAACGACGAGCCTTCATAGGAATGAATCCGGTTCATTTCTTTTTCCATCACCGGAAAAAACCTTGCCACCTCTCGACCGGATTCCTTGGCAATGTGGTGGAGCACCAGCATCAGGTTATCCACGGCAGCGGCCCTGACACCCTGCTCCGGCCGGGACTCAAAAGCTGAGATAAAAATATCGGAAAAAAGCTCCAGGGCCTTTCTGCCCTCGGGGTGGGGTTTGTAAAGATAAAAATAATGAAGGGTAAAATGCCGGGCCTCACTGACAATAAACCCCCAGTTCCGGTAAGGATGGGACAGTTCTTTTAAAAAAATTTCCAACCGGTTTAAAATCCCCACATACCCGTCAAAAATGTCCAATAACAATTGATATTTTTCATCAATGGTGACATCGGCTCTGGTACCGGAAAGATTGACTTCAAGGGCTTTTGATTTCACAACCATCCTTTCTTTGTTCGCACAACTTTAAAAGTTTTTACAATTTCAATGCAGTGTATCATTTTTTTCTTTTTTTTCAACGGACTTTATGGAAAATTAGACGGTGAATTAGCGTGTCTTTCTTTTAAATTATATGCTATCGTAACCCGCAAGATTTTTTCAGCAAATGAGTAAAGTTTATATCTGGGACCGGGTACCCGATGATAGCATGCCCTTCCCTTCTACGCAAATGATGAGGATGAGTAAATGGTGTCTAAACTAGCTGACCTGAACATACGGCCCAAACTGATTATCTTATTTCTTATAAGTGGAATTTTGCCCCTTTTAATCGCTGGATATTACGGCAGCAAGCTTGCCTCCTCTGCATTGATGGAAAAATCTTTCAATCACCTGGCAGCGATTCAGACCATCCGAACCGGCCAACTGGAATCTGTTTTCAAACAACGGGCCCTGAATTTAAAACAGTTGGCAGGGAACAACCAAATTCTCAAATTCAGTCAAAAACTCATTGAATTCCATAAAATTCAGGCCCCTCAAATAACAGAATACAATACCCTGGTAAAAACCTATGCAGACTCCCTGAAACTATTTATCGTCTCCGCCGGAATCCAGGATCTAAAGATTATTGATGCAGACCAGGGCCGAATCCTGTTTTCCAATGAAAAAGATTTCCAGAGCCTGGGGCAGCGCCTTGCCCAATCCTCCTATTCAAAAACCGGCCTTGCCCGGGCATGGAAAACAATTGTGGAAACAAAAAAAGGGGTTCTCATTGATTTTGAGCCCTGTGAACCGGCCGGGGGAATGGAAACCGCCTTTGCCGGGCAACCGATATTCGATACCAGGGGTCGACTTTTAGCCGTCATAATCCTCCAGGCCACCCCGTCCATGATCAGCAACATCATGGAATCCCGAAAAGGCATGGGCCGGACAGGGGAATCCTACATCCTCAACTGGAAGGCCTCTCAAAACAAATTTGAACTCAGAAGCAGCCTTCAGACCATGGGAGACGGCCGCTATGTCATCGGGGTTACCCTGGACAACAACCTTGCCTATTGGGAAGACGCAACAAGAAAAGGGTATGAAGGGGGCCATGATATTTATACGGATAGTGTGGGAAAAACCGTGCTAGCGGCCTATAACAAACTGGATATATTCGGAATGAACTGGTTTCTAATTTCCAAAATTGACCAGTATGAAGTGGAAGCCCCTGTCCGGCGAATCCTCGTCAAAACCCTGGGTATTTCTGTCATATTGATTACCCTCATCGGTATTGGCATTTTTTTTCTATCCCGAAATATAACCCGGCCGATTATCGAGGATGTAAAATTTGCCCAGGCCATTGCCGCAGGAGAGTTTAACAAAACCCTTACGTTGAACCAGAGAGATGAACTGGGAAAACTGGCATGGGCATTGAACCTCATGTCTAGAACCCTCCATGACCAGGACTGGCTTAAAAAAGGGAAAGAGGGACTGGATGATGCCCTGCGCGGGGAAATGAATGAAAAAAAATTGGGCCGACAATTTGTTTCCTTTATCACCCGGCATTTGGATGCCCAGCTGGGCGCATTGTATCGAAATCACAACGGGTTATTAAAACTCTATGCCAGCCATGCCTTTACAGATCGAAAAGGCAATTTCAACACCATTAAGGTTGGAGAAGGAATGGTAGGCCAGGCTGCTTTGGAACAAAAAATCATTATCTTTAACGATGTTTTGGAGGATGCTCCCTTAATTCATTACGGGGTCGGCCAAAAAACTGCCTCCTCTTATATTATTGTTCCCCTGATCTTTGAAGATGAAGTGGTAAGCATTCTTCTTTTGGGATCCCTTACCCGGTTCACGGATCTTCAAAAACAATTCATTGAACAAAACATTAAAAACACCGCCATTTTAATGAACACCGCCAAATCCCGCAGAATCATTAAACAACTTCTGGAAGATGCCCAGCAAAACCAGCAGGAGCTGCTGGGCAAAAACCAAACCCTTAAAGAACAGACCCTTGCCCTGAAAGCGTCTGAAGCAGAACTTAAGTCTCAACAGGAGGAACTGCGGGTCACCAATGAAGAGTTGGAGGAACAGGCCCGTGCCCTCAAAGAATCTGAAGCAGAACTCCAGGCACAACAGGAAGAACTGCGGGTTACCAATGAAGAACTGGAAGAACAGACCCTGAGCCTGGAAGAACAAAAGGAAGCCATAGAAAAAAAGAATGTCGCTCTTGTAGATGCCCAGGAACATATACAAGCCAAGGCCCAGGAGCTTGAAATCACCAGCAAATATAAATCTGAATTTTTAGCCAATATGTCCCATGAACTTCGAACCCCCTTGAACTCCATCCTGATCCTGTCCCAACTTCTGGCCGGCAACAAAAAACAGAACCTCACGGAAAAGCAGATAGAATCGTCTAAAGCGATCCATTCCAGCGGGGAAGACCTTCTCACTCTGATCAACGAGATCCTGGACCTGTCAAAGGTGGAGGCGGGAAAAATAGAACTGGTGCCTGAAAATGTGGCAATATCCCAGATCGTGGATGACTTAAACCGAATGTTTGGGGATCTTGCCCGGGAAAAAGAGATTGGTTTTATTATCAATACCCAACCCGACATGGTGGACACCATTTACACGGATCCATTACGATTGCAGCAAATATTACGCAATCTTCTGACCAATGCCTTCAAATTCACCCAAAAAGGCCAGGTCAGCCTTACCATCGCAAGGCCTCCAAAAAAATTATTGTCGGGCAAAGCCATCCCCCATGAAACAACGATTGCCTTTGCTGTTAAGGATGATGGCATCGGTATTCCCAAAAAACAGCAGGCCGCTGTTTTTGAAGCCTTTCAACAGGCAGACGGCAGTACCTCCAGAAAATATGGCGGTACGGGCCTAGGTCTTTCCATTTCAAGGGAATTGGCCAAATTGCTGGGGGGATTTATCCATCTTTCCAGCGAAGAAAACCAAGGCAGCACCTTTACCATTGTGATCCCAGAGCACCATTCCAAAGACGCCGGGCCCCAGAAATCAAAACCAGGCGATAAAAAAAGCCTGGCCAGAACCCATGAGAACAGGATCGGTTCTCCTGGTGAACGACAAACACCCCAACCCCGGTTGCCGGTGCCGGACCCAGCGACCCCAAAAAACTCTGTTCGGGATGACAGAAAAATCCTGGCCCCGGGAGACAAAAGTCTGTTGATCATTGAAGATGATCCAATTTCTGCTAAAATCATGCGGGATTTTGCCCGGGAACGGGGCTTTAAGTGCATCATTGCCCATGACGGTGAAACCGGGCTCCATTTTGCAGATTACCACAAACCCAGCGCCATCATGCTGGACATCGGCCTGCCTGGTATTGACGGGTGGACCGTTTTGGAACGGCTTAAAAACAACTCAGACCTACGCCATATTCCAGTCCATTTCATGTCGGCGGCAGACAGCTCTTTGGATGCCATGCGCATGGGGGCGATTGGGTTCTTGACCAAGCCCGTGACCATTGAAAAAGTGGAAGAAACCTTTTGCAAAATTGAGAATATCATCACCCGCCCGGTGAGAAAACTGCTGGTGGTGGAGGATGATTCCATTCAATGCCAGAGTATCAAAGAATTGATTGGCAACAACGATGTTGAAACCACCATGGTCGCAACGGGCGTTCTTGCCTATGAAGCCCTTACCCGCCAAAACTATGACTGTATGATTCTGGATCTTGGCCTGGAAGACATGTCCGGATTTGAGTTGCTGGAAAAAATCCGTGACCACGAAACCTGTTCCAAAATCCCGGTAATTGTCTATACAGGCCGGGATCTGACCCTGGAAGAAGACAAAAAACTGAGAAAATATACAGAAAGTATTATCATCAAAGGGGTCAAATCACCAGAACGCCTGCTGGAGGAATCCGCCCTTTTTCTCCACAGGGTGGAAGCCGACCTGCCCAGGGAGAAACAAAAAATTCTCAAAATGGTCCATGACAAGGAGACCGTGTTGAGCGAAAAAACCGTCCTCCTGGTGGATGACGACATGAGAAATGTGTTTGCCCTCTCCTCTGTGCTGGAAGAAAAACAAATGACCGTCCTCATTGCAAGGGACGGCATGGAAGGGGTTAAAAAGGCCAATGAACACAAGGAGATTGATATTGTGCTCATGGATATCATGATGCCCAAGATGGACGGATATGAGGCGATTCAGGAGATACGTAAAACCCAAAAAAAGCTGCCCATCATCGCCCTCACGGCCAAGGCCATGAAAGGGGACCGGAATAAATGCATTGAAGCCGGGGCCAACGATTACCTTGCAAAACCCGTGGATCCCGACAGGCTGATCTCCATGCTGAGGGTCTGGCTGTATTCATGATCCCAGATCTCAAAAAAAATGATGTCAAAAACAATCTCCAGAATGAAAGCCTGGAAATCCAAATGCTCCTGGAAGCCATCCATCAAAAATATGGATATAACTTCAAGGACTATGCCAATGCCCACACCAAACGGCGGCTAAAGCACCGGCTGAACCTGAGCAATCTAAAAAATTTTGCCGAAATGATGCATAGGATCATTTATGATGAGGATTTTTTTAATAGTGTGCTCCTGGATTTGTCCATTAATATCACGGAAATGTTCAGGGATCCCGGGGTTTATAAAAAAATCCGGCAGGATCTGATTCCCCTTTTAAAAACCTATTCCTTTATCAAGGTGTGGCATGCTGGCTGCTCCGCCGGTCAGGAAGTCTATTCCATGTCCATTCTTTTAGAAGAAGAAGACATGAAGCACCGGTCCCAAATCTATGCAACGGATTTTAACGAACTCATCCTTGAAACGGCCAAAAATGGTATTTATCCCCTTGGGGTGATGAAGACCTATACCAGCAATTACCAGCTGGCCGGGGGGAAAAATAATTTCTCCGATTATTATACAGCCGATTATGACCATGTCATCCTCAGACAATCTCTAAAGGAACGGGTATTATTTTCATCCCACAACCTTGTCACCGACGGGGTGTTTGGGGAAATGAACCTGATCTTGTGCAGAAATGTACTGATTTATTTTAACCGGCAATTGCAAAACCGGGTGTTAAAACTATTTTATGACAGCCTCTGCCCCGGCGGCTATCTCTGCCTGGGATCCAAGGAAAGCCTGCGTTTCACGGACATGGAAAATAAATTTGAGCCCGTTGCCCTCCGGGAAAAAATTTACAGGAAAAAACGGCTGCCATGAAAAGAAAAAACACCACAGCCATTGTAATTGGGGTATCTGCGGGGGGGCTTGCTGCTCTTAGCGCCATACTGCCAAATCTTTCAGACCATCTGAACCTGCCGATCCTCATTGTTCAGCATTTAAGCCCAGGCTCCGATGATTTTCTGGCTACCCATTATAATAAAATTTGTCCCCTTGCCGTGAAAGAAGCAGAAGACAAGGAAGCCCTTGAAAACAATACCATCTATTTTGCCCCGGCCAACTATCACCTGATGGTCGAACAGGATAAAACCATTGCACTTTCCACAATGGAACAGGTGCAATTTTCACGGCCCGCCATTGACGTATTATTTGAAACAGCAGCAGAAGCCTATACGGGCGGACTCGTGGGTATAATTCTCACAGGGGCTAATTCCGACGGGACCTGTGGTATCCGGCGAATCAGACAGCTCAACGGGGTTGTGATTGCCCAATCCCCGGAAACAGCCGAGGTGGATATCATGCCCTTATCTGCCATAAACAACGCCGGGGTGGATAAAATACTTGATTTGCAAGAGATTGCACCGTATATCAATGGGCTAACGGTGAAGGAAACTTAAATGAGAGCCATACCCATACTGATTGTTGATGATCGACCGGAAAACCTTCTTGTCCTTGAACAGGTGCTGGAATCGCCGGAATTGATTATTGTTCGGGCAAATTCAGGGCATGAAGCCCTTGAAAAAACCCTTGACCATGAGTTTGCTCTGATTCTTCTGGATGTTCAGATGCCTGTCATGGATGGATATGAAACCGCAGCCCTGCTCAGGGGAAACAAACGAACAAAAAACATTCCCATTATCTTTGTCACCGCCGCCACAAAAGAACGCTCCCAGGTTTTTCGGGGATATGGATCCGGTGCTGTGGATTATCTGTTCAAACCCCTGGAAACCGGAGTTCTAAAAAGTAAGGTAAAAATATTTCTTGAACTCTACCACCAGCGTCGGTTGCTGGAAGAAAAAACCCGGGAACTGGATGCCAAGGTAATGGAGTTGGAAACCCTGCAATCAAAACTTGAAGAATCCAATGAAAAATTACGCCAGCTATCTTCTTTGGATGGCCTCACCGACATCCCCAACAGACGATTTTTTGATGAAACCATGACCCGGGAATGGCAGCGGGGAACCCGGCGCCAAAAACCTCTGTCCCTGATCCTTGCGGACATTGATCATTTTAAGGCCTTTAACGATGCCTACGGCCATGTAATTGGGGATGACTGCCTCAAACGAGTGGCCAAAGGCCTTGGGAAAAGCATTCTCAGGGATGTGGATACCATCGCCCGATACGGGGGGGAAGAATTTGCCGCCATCCTGCCGGAAACAGATGAAACCGGCGCAGTTTTAATTATCCAACGAATGCTGGAAAGCATAAAAGGCCTGGAAATAAACCACAAAGCCTCTCCCACGGCAGACCATGTCACGGTCAGTTTCGGCCTGAGCACCATGGTTCCCAATACAGACCTTAGCCCCACCCAACTCATTGAATCTGCTGACAGAGCCTTGTACCTTGCCAAAAATTCCGGCAGGAACACTTACACCATCAGTTGACATCAGTTCTTTATTGATTAAACGCTCCATTTTTTATATGATAAACCAATTCATTTTGCATTAATGCACAACATTAACTTTCGTATAAAAATGAAATCTTTACCAAGGAGTGAACAAACTATGAGTGATGCATCCCAAACGATTCTCTATAGCGGCGGCCACAGAGGAGCGGAAGCAGAATTTGGCAAGCTGGCGGAAAGATATGGCATGAAGGAAATTAATTATTCCTTTGAAGGCCACAATCTTGACCGAAAAGTCGGGGTCAAAATGCTCAACGATGAAGAACTGAAAAAAGGAGATATCAGTATGGACATCGTTTCTGCCCGCATGGGCAGATCCTTTTCCCGGGTCAATAAAATCCGGAAGGTGATCCAATCCATTTTTCACATGATCAACAACGGGTATCAGATTTTTGTCATTGGCTGGATCCTCCCGGACAAAACCGTCAAAGGGGGAACCGGATGGGGAGTAGAGCTGGGAAAACTATTTAACCGTCCCATCTTTGTCTATGAGCAGGATCGCAAGGAATGGTTTTCCTGGATCAACAATTCCTGGCAGCAGGTTACCCCGGTGATTTCCCACAAAACCTTTGCCGGTACCGGTACAAGGAACCTGACCGATGATGCCAAAAAAGCCATGGAAGATCTGTTTGAAAGATCTTTCAAATAAAAATTATTCCAAGGATACAAATCCGGACTGCCATCCTTTGATATCAGCAGCCTGGGTGGTATCCTTGGAAATATTTTTTTAATTTATGATCCAAAGCATTCTCGATAATGACCTGTATAAATTTACCATGCAGCAGGCCGTCCAGATTCTCTATCCCCGGGCCCAGGCAGAGTATGAATTTACCAACAGGGGAGCCACCCCTTTTCCCCATGGATTTTCCCAAAGGATCAGACAAGAGGTTGAAAAAATGGCAAGGCTTTCCTTGTCACAGGACCAAAAAGCCTATCTTAAAAACACCTGTTCCTTTCTCACACCAGCCTATCTGGATTACCTGGAAAGCTATACCTACAATCCGGATGAGGTAACCCTTGGACAAAAGAAGGAGATCTTCTTTTTAAAGGTTAAAGGTCCCTGGCACACAGCCATTCTCTGGGAGGTTCCTTTAATGGCTATCATCAGCGAGACCTTTTTTTCCATGACCGCCCCGGCCCCTCCTTTCCGGGAAAAAACGAAACAAATAAACCGGGACAAGGCAGCTGTTATGGCCGCAAACCAGATTTATTTTGCAGACTTTGGAACCAGACGGAGATTTTCTTCCACCACCCACGAAATGGTGATCGCAGACATCCTCAGTCAAAAAAACCATACCCTCATTGGCACCAGCAATGTTCATCTTGCCCAAAAATTCGATCTCCCCCCCATTGGCACCCTGGCCCATGAATGGATCATGTTCCACGGGGCTATGGCAGGATATAAAAAGGCCAACGCCACGGCCATGGATGCCTGGATACAAGTTTTTAAAGGAGATCTGGGCATTGCCCTGGCCGATACCTATACCACCGAGGTATTTTTGTCTTCCTTTGACGTCCGCCTTGCCCATTTCTTTGACGGGGTGCGCCAGGATTCAGGTGACCCCATTGCCTTCCTCAAAAAACTGATCCTTCATTATGAAACCCTCCATATTGATCCCGCCACCAAAACCATCGTCTTTTCCGACGGCCTTGATATAAATGGTGCCATGGCTATTCACAATGAATGCAGGGGCAAAATAAAAGATGCCTATGGGATCGGCACCCACCTGACAAATGATATAGGGGTGACACCTCTGAACATGGTTATCAAGCTGTCCCGATGCCAAATCAGTCCGGGAAAACCCTGGCAGCACACCATCAAACTTTCCGATGACAGGGGAAAACATACCGGAAACCAGCCAGAACTGGATGCCTGCATGAAAATACTAAATGTTTAGGATGGATAAATTCTGATGTTTTCTTCCCAATTTAATTTTGATATCTATTTACATTCATTATAAATATTTAGTATAATAAAAAACTTCCGAGTTTACAGAATAGACTTCTTCCTCTCAATAGACGAAACATAAAAACGCCGGTTCTATTTTTTTTGGGTTAACCTTAGGATAATAAAAAGCAAACAATTTATGATAACTCCCTTGGTCGGTGCCAGCAGTGCAACACGAAAGATAACAGAACTCATCAAGAACGTCGCTGATACCTGTTTGAATGTATTGATAACGGGTGAAACAGGTGTTGGAAAAGAGGTTGTTGTTCAAAATCTCCATGCCGAATCTAATCGGTGTACAAAAAAATTTGTAAAACTCAATTGTGCTGCATTGCCTGAAACCTTGCTTGAAAGTGAACTCTATGGATATGAAAAGGGTGCTTTCACCGGGGCTGACAAAAAAAGATCCGGTAAATTCCAGACGGCGAATAAAGGTGTTCTCTTCCTTGATGAAATTGGTGACATGCCAATGGCATTGCAATCAAAGATACTTCATGTGCTGCAAAGCGGTGAGTTTTCTCCCCTGGGATCCGATGAGGAGTTCAAGACCGATGTATGGGTAATTGCAGCAACCAATCACAATCTTGAAGAAAGCATCGCCAACAAAACCTTTAGAGAGGACCTTTTTTATCGATTGAATATTATTAATATTCATATCCCCCCTCTAAGAGAGAGGAAAGAAGATATTCCTTTTCTTATTGAATATTATTGCGACCGCTACAAATCAGAATATCCTCAATACCAGTGGCGTTTACCTGATTCGGAAACACTTACAAGATTTTGCAACTATCCATGGCCGGGAAACGTACGGCAGCTTCAAAATTGCATCAAGAAACAACTGGTCTTTAACTCATGGAATAAAGTATTTGAAGACCTGCCCGGCGAGCATCTTCAAACACCACCTACTCCCCATGAACAGGGGACACGACACCTTGCAAATAACGAATTTACAAGGGACCGCCCCGATATCATTTCTCAATTTATCGATATTTCAACCAGTTCTGAAAAATTATTTGAAGATATTTCATTAAAAAAAATTAAAAAAATGGCTTCTGACAGAGTGGAAAAAGAGATTATTGCCTTTATCATGGGAAAAGTAGGTTGGAACAGATCCCATGCTGCAAAAATTCTTAAAATTAGTTACAAGACACTACTTTATAAAATGAAAGAATTTGAAGTTGAACCCCCTCGCAAAGAGTAAGTGAGGTTACCTTATTTCCTTAACAATTCGCGGCGAATTTTTTCATGAAAGATATTTCCGTATGATTTACGTCTATTGTGTAATTCATTTCTTTTTTTTGTGTATTTTTTCTAGTAATGTTACAATTATTTCCTATAAAAAGTTTACTATAATTTATTAAAAATACCACCCAACAACCTTCTTGAGAAGCCGAAAAGCTGGTATGTTTTTTGCTGTATCACAATGGAAGGGGCAAACCAGGCATAATAAAGGGAATGACAAATAATGGACAATAATGGCAGGCGTTTCGGGAGCGATAGACGGACGTTCTCATATACCGAACATTCTCCGGAAAGACGCTCCGAAGATCGAAGAACTGGTGTTGACAGACGTTGTAACCCAAGATAGGGAATGCTGTTTTTAATTTTTTGACAAGGCCACTTGCGGATAAAACCTAAACCGACTGCTCGTTTACCCAGGATTCAAAATCAAGGGGAATCGGCACAGGCGCAGGTGGTTCTGACTTCCATGATAAGGTTGCCCTTCCAGTATTTTGATCCTTTTGGTTCGTTTCAAAACCGTTGCCCCGAAGAAGCGCTTTAATTTCACCCATCCCCTCCAGGAGCAGGGAAATTTTATCTTCAAGAGATGACATTCGCTCCTGGAGATTCGCCTGGTTATCCCTGGCCCAAACCATGGCCTGATCTTTGTCGGATGTCTGACCGGTAGCCCCTTTTTTATCCCTTCCGGAACCTACCTGATTTTGAGGAGAAAGAAACCCCAGACACCTATCCCAGAACAATTCCATGGGCATTGACTTGCCCAGGGGATCTTTCACCAATTTCAGGGCAATCGATCGAATACACCTTGAGGCATCGGTATCGGGGAAAAGCATGAAAAAAGGAATTTGGGAGACCACGGAAATGGGAACATTATGATCCTGGGCCACAATTCCCAGGGGAGAAATCTGTATGGGAAGAAACTTGTGAACGGTTTCCTTGAGTCTGGCATAGGCCTTTTTAGCGGCACTAGCTGTTTTCACATGGTTGATCACCACCTTTATCCGGGGAAGCCCGGGGTGTTTAGACAAAACCTTTAACAGGGAATAGGCATCTGTAAGGGAAGTGGGTTCCGGGGTGGCCACCAGGATCATCTCATGGGATGCCCGGCAAAAGGACAAGACCTGGGAGGAGATGCCGGCCGAGGTATCTAAAATAAAATAGTCATAGACTGATAATTCCAAAAAGGACAAGATGAGTCTTTGGGCCTCTTTGGACGTCATATCCGCTATTTTTTCAACCCCGGAACTGCCGGGAATGATATCAATTCCCTGGAAATCTTTGATCATGATGTCCCCAAGGGAATACTCCCCGCAGATAACATCCTCAAGTCCGTGCTCAGGAAACAGGCCGGTAAGAATGTTGACATTGGCAAGTCCCAGGTCGGCATCAAAGAGACAGACCCGATGACCCGATGCTGCCAGGGCCAGGGACAAATTCAGGCTGATACTGGTTTTACCCACCCCGCCTTTACCGCTTGCAATGGTGATGATTTTTGCCATAATTATTCTACCTGATCCTTGGGAAATGCCATAATCCGCACCTGATTTTTTTCTTTTTTCAATGAAAACTCAATCGCTCGGCAGTGATATTGTTGCCGTATCTTTCCATGGTATTCCGCCACAAAGGCCTGAAACATCTGTTTCCTTTCCCCTTGTGCCGCAAACCCGACAAGGCCCCTCACCTGTTCATACCGTTTGTACAGTGCCAAAACAGCCTCGGTTTCTTTTACAGGATCGGCGATGGTGATGAAAAATTTTAACAACAGGGACAGGTCAACCGGTTTGCCCTTTGATTTTTCCAGGACCCAAGCCTCTTCATAGAGCATCTTATAAAACCAGGTAAACCCGGAAAAAGAGATAAACACCGTTTTAAACCGATACTGGGGAAACTGGTTGTTCAGCTCCCGGATAAAGGTAAGATTTTGTGGATCTGTAATGCCGCACAAAAGCGTATCCCCCTTAAGAATCAAGGGAATCACCTTGTGCTCCCGGGCCTGGATTTTCTTTATGACAAAAGAAAGTTCTGTTCTGGTCTGCTGGTTAAAAACGATATCAGAGATGGATCGAAACGGAATATGGAACAGGTCAAAAACAATCTCCTGCAACAATCTTTTGGGAATAATCCCATCCTCCAATAGAAGGCTCATGAACGGAATCTTCAGTTCAATGGACCGGGCCAGGGTTTTTTCAACCAAAGAGGGAGATACGAGCTTTTTTTGGATCAGAAAATTCTGAATCGTGATGAGCTTACCATGTTTTTCCAAAACACAATAATTGTCTGTGGGCGTTATCAAATTCAAATCACAAAGGATCATGCCAAACAACCGCCTCTTATTTCCCTTTAGGAATGACCGGCCTTTTTCCTGGATAGCAAGGACTTGTTTGATATCAGCTGGGGTTACCAGCCCTTCATCCACCAGCAGCTCTCCTGTTTTTTGACGGTGGCTCTTGGAAGTGTTGGGTTTCATTATAATTCCACCGATGCTCTGTTGGGGGATATTACGGGCAGGTAAACCGAGAAACAGGTCCCCCTGCTTTGATTGCTGTCACAGGTAACCCTGCCGTTGAGTTCCTTGACAATGGAATGGACGATTGCCAGCCCCAGGCCGGCATTTTTCCCCTTTTTGGAGCTATTATAGGGCTCAAACAATTTTTCCATTATCTGGGGGGCAATACCGGGTCCATTGTCCTGGATACGAATTTCGATGCTGCCGGAAAGTTGTTTTCTCTCATCAATGAAGATCTTGGCAGACCCTGGCAAAAACCGTGTTGTAAGTTCAATCTTCCCTCCGTTTTCCATGGCTTCTGCTGCATTTTTTACCAAATTGATAATCACCTGTTTCAACCCGTTTCCATCGGTTTTAATGTTGGGAATGGCAGAATCCATACGAAAACTGGCCTGAATCTGCCGGGGGAGAAGAATCGATTTTTTTAAGATATCAATAATCCCCGTACAAAGCTGGTTGATATCAATGGGCTCAAATCCGCCAATCTTTGGTTTTGAAAAACTCGACAACCCCTCCAGTAAAGCAGAGACCCGGCTGATCTCTTCTCCCACAACGGATAATTCATTCTGGACCGGATGTTTGTCCGGCAATTTCAGGCTCAGGGTTTCCAGATAACTTTTAATGATAGCAATGGGATTATTGATTTCATGGATTACTTTATCGGTCAGGGTGGCATAGGCTTCCATTTTTTTTTCATTTATATCCCGGGCATATTCCTGGTTAAACCCAATATTCTGAAGACACATTCCTGCCTGCTTGGAAAAAAGTTTTAAAAGCCCCCTGTTGTGGTCCAGGTTCCTGGCAAGATCCTGGTCAACCCCCAGGACCATAACCCCCATTCCCCTTCCCCCACAAGCAATGGGAATACAATACCCCCCCTTTGTTTCCAGCAGACGGATAATCCGGATATCTGAAATCGCTGATTGTGCATCCCTTGCCGACTGGAACTGGGTCTGGAGGGTGCCTGTTTTCAAGGATCTAACCAGCATGCTTGCCTGGTTGGACAGGGGAAGTGCAATACGGCTGACGATCTTATAATTTTTATCCCCAGGGCTGCAGTTTCCGGTCAGCATCGTTTTTTCCCCATCCAAAAGGAAGAAAAAAACCCGGGGCACATTGAACACAATTTTCAACCCCTTTTGGACAATATCCAGGACAGCAGGAATATCTTTTGCGTTCAACAAATTCTGGAGGGTACCGTAAAAAAGGGACAGGTCCTTTATTTCCAGGGCTATTCCCTGTTCAACCTCCCTGTTCTGACCGGGCTTAAGCCTGATCCCCAGATTTTTGGCCATTCGAAGAACTTCATCCTCGGCCTCTACTGCAATCTGCCCCACCCGGTCTTCAGGGATATCGGTAAGGGATAAAAGCCGTGGGATCTCTTCCATGGGATCCGGACCTGAAAGAAGGTTGGCCATATAAACGGTTTTGATATAAGAGACTTCTTCTTTAATTTTGTCAACGGGCTCATTGATAAACAAAACCGCATCCGAGGCCAGGGGACTTAAGTTCCAGTGACTGAAAAGCAAGGAAGATATCTGGGGGGCATCCGCGCCAAAAAAATCCAG
This sequence comes from Desulfobacteraceae bacterium, assembly GCA_016743945.1. Taxonomy (GTDB): domain Bacteria; phylum Desulfobacterota; class Desulfobacteria; order Desulfobacterales; family Desulfobacteraceae; genus NBML01. Next base: position 226,565 of record JADGFI010000001.1, on the reverse strand, counting down.
CTCTCCATTGAGCAACTCCTTTTCAGAAAAAGCTGTCTGTAACAGGGTCTGATAATCCGTTGGAAAGGTCTGCATTAAAACAAGCCGGCCGATGTCATGGAGAAGCCCTCCCAGGAAAAATTCCTCGGGATCGGAAACCTTATTTTCCCGGGCGATTTTCCTGGCAATTACCCCGCATTTATAGGAATGGTACCAGAACCGTGCGATATCAAATTCAGGCAGTTTTTTAGACAAGCAAAAAAAATGCATGGCAGAGGAACTGATGGCAATATTCCGGATGGTTTCCAGCCCCAGATAGACCACTGCTGTTTTGATATTGCAGACTTCTTTGGGCAAATTAACATAGGAAGAGCCAATAATCTGGAGCAATTTTGATGTCAGCGAAGGATCTGCAGAAATGATATGGGCCAACTCTTCGCTGTTTGCCTTGTCATTGCCACAGGCCTTAACAAGCTTCAGCATCACCTGGGGAAGCTGGGGAAGATGATTGGACTGCTTTATTTTTTCAAAAACGTTTTTTGACACCATTCCCCGACACTATTATAGCTGGTTTATAAAATCAACTGGCTGTGCATTATCGTTATTGTCTGTATAGTTATTTTATACATGGAAATCAACACTTTTGAAAAATTAGGATACTATAAATTTTAAATTTCTTTGGGATCACACAACTTGTCCGACGACACCGCCACCCGGCCGCATCCGCCACAGGTATATTTAAGTTTTCCAAGTTTGGGTTTACAGATATGTTTGGCATCCAGAGAAGACTCTCCGCAGTCTTCGCATACAAAGGCCTCTAAAAGTTGAACAGGGTCACATAAATGTCCCTGGTCCTTTGCCACTTTGCCACAATTTTTGCAAGTATGAAGCTCTGTCATGGGGGCACCTCTCTTTTTATAAGAATTATAATAAAGACTTTAGGGCACTAACTTGGTATAATATGGAATCATAAAATAAATGTCAACCTTAAGGATACCTGCCATGTTTACCGGAAACGACCTTCTGGACATTGCTGCAAAAATGGAAAAAAACGGAGAAACCGTTTATGAGCGGGCACAAAACGAAATACAAAATAAAGAATTAAAGGCCTTGCTCCAGTGGATGGCCCGGGAGGAAGCCGGTCACCAACGCTGGTTTTTAGGACAAAAAGAGACCGGGGATCAGGACCCAAACGATTTTGGCCAGATGCTGCCCGATGTTCTCCAGGAAATGATGGGAGGAAAAGGCCTTTCCCTGGATGAGGTTGATTTTTCAAAAATCACCCATACCAGCCAGATGTTGGAAACCTTTATCGAATTTGAAACAGATACCATCCTTTTTTACGAATTTTTAGAAACCTTTATCCAGGACAAAAAAACCTTGGTCGGTCTGGAAAAAATCATCCAGGAAGAAACCGCCCATGTCAATAAACTCACTGAAATGCTCCAGGCGGTTGAAGCGCAATCCATTCCGGAAGAAACACTTTCAGTGCTTTTCTAACCGGCCGGTTTTCCCCCGGACTCGGGCGAAGCGCTTTTGTGGCCTGTTTTTTTGTATCCCGCCTTTTGTTATGTAGATTAATGATTACATTGTTATGCGTACCTAAAAGATGCCGTACAAAATGACAAGGGGAGACCATGACACCCACTAGAACGACACTGGAAAACCTGACCTTTGACAACGGATTTACCCAAAAACTGCCCTGTGATCCGGAAACCGCCAACACCCGTCACCAGGTAACCCGGGCCTGCTATTCCCGGGTGAACCCAACCCCTGGGAAAGCACCCAAACTGGTTGCCTTTTCCCGGGAAGCTGCCCGCCTGTTGGATTTAGAAGAGAACACCTGTCAATCAGACCTGTTTACCCAAATTTTTACCGGGAACATGCTTTTAAAGGGCATGGATCCCTTTGCCATGTGTTACGGGGGCCATCAGTTCGGCAGCTGGGCAGGACAACTGGGAGATGGACGGGCCATCAACCTGGGAGAAATTCTCAACCAGCGAAACACTCGATGGATGCTCCAGCTAAAAGGAGCCGGGCCCACCCCCTATTCCAGAACTGCCGACGGCCTGGCGGTTCTCCGTTCGTCTATCCGGGAATTTTTATGCAGTGAGGCCATGTTCCACCTTGGCGTCCCCACCACCCGGGCTCTGAGCCTTACCCTGACAGGGGAGAAAGTTGAGCGGGATATGTTATATGACGGCCACCTCCGACTGGAACCGGGGGCTGTGGTCTGCCGAATCTCCCCCTCTTTTACCCGGTTCGGTAATTTTCAAATCCTGGCAGCCCGCCGGGAAAATGATCTTTTAAAGAGCCTCATGGATTACACCATTGAAACGGATTTTCCCCACCTGGTACCTTTGTCGCAGGACTCCTATGCGCTCTGGTTCAGGGAGGTATGCGAAAAGACCATGACCATGGTTATCCACTGGATGCGGGTGGGGTTTGTCCATGGGGTGATGAATACGGATAATATGTCCATCCTGGGTCTGACCATTGATTATGGTCCCTATGGCTGGCTGGAAGACTATACCCCCGACTGGACCCCCAATACAACAGATGCCGCCGGCCGCCGCTATGCTTTTAAGAACCAGCCCCAAATTGCCCTGTGGAACCTGGGCCAGCTGGCCAATGCCATTCTTCCTGTGGTGGGTCACCCAGAGCCCCTCCAGGAAGCCTTGGATAATACTATGACATTCTTCCACAAGGGCCAGGATGACATGATGGCAAAAAAACTGGGATTTAAACAATTTGAACCTGCCACAGACAGAGCGCTCACCACAGAACTGCTGGGGATCCTTGAATCGGCTGAAACCGATTACACCCTTTTTTTCAGAGGGCTTTCCCTTTTGGAAATTTCGAAGAAACCATCGGAAAACCAACTTCCGGCCTTTATAAAAAAGGCCTTTTATGACCCGCACCAGATCACGCCCGCCTATGTGAACCGACTCAATGCGTGGATGAAGACCTACGGCAAAAGACTGGGCCAGGACCAAGTTTCCCATGAAGAGAAAAAAAAACAAATGAACCGGGTAAATCCCAACTATATTTTAAGAAACTACCTGGCCCAAACCGCCATCGAAAAAGCGGAAAAGAACGATTTTTCAGGGATTTGGGAATTACTGGATGTGATGCGTACCCCCTATGATGAGCAGCCGGACAGGAAAGTCTTTTCCGCAAAAAGACCGGAATGGGCCCGGCACAAACCGGGCTGCTCCATGCTGTCCTGCAGTTCATGATCCGATGTCCCGACCCGACCTCATGATCCAGGGCGCGGGGAGAAAATTTTTCAATGTGCCCCTTGCCTTGACATGTAAACCGGTTCTCTATATGTAGAGTATCGTATTTACCATACTTGACATATTAGCAGACTCATCTACAGACTGGGACAGATACGTGGGACTATTGGCAAAGGGAAGTCTTGTTCGAAATAAAATAATTTTACAGGCCGGGGATGTTCTGGTCGGCATAACAGCACTGGTACCCCTGCTTTTTTTAGGATCCCAAACATTGCCCCTGTGGGCCTTTTTCTTTATCCCCGTGGTTTTGCTCTTCTCATTTCTATGTGAAGTGTATCAGCCTGAAAAATGGACCTTTAAAGAACGCCTGGTCCGCTCATCACTGGCACTGGTATTGTCATTCATCCTGCTTTTTTTTCTTCCCAATAGCCGGAATGCTGGTTTTCAAGAACTTTTGATCAGCATGGTTCTATTTTTTGTCCTCCAAAACGGGTGGCAAATTCTGCTTCATAAATCCAATGATGCCCACTTTTTTACTGAAAAAATTCTTGTTATCGGCACCGGCACCATCGCACAGAAGGTGGAACACCTCATTGAACAATCCCCCGGCAAATATGCCCTGTTAGGATATATACAGACCCCCACGGACCCGATCTGTGTTGACAGGACAAAGATCATCGGTGTCATTGACGACATCGTGGAAATTGCCCGAAATCACAATGCCCGGGCCATTGTGATTGCCCTGACGGAAAGAAGGGGTAACCTGGTCGTGGAAAAATTGGTTACCTGCAAACTCATGGGGGTCAGAATTATTGACTACCCTTCTTTTTTTGAACTGATGACCGGGAAAATTCCTGTGGAGCACATAAACCCGTCCTGGCTGCTTCAAAGCAATGGTTTCCTCATCACGCCCTTTATCCGGTCCCTGAAAAAAATGCTGGACCTGATCTTTTCGTCTCTCCTCCTGGGTATTTGCCTGCCCTTTTTCCCTATCATCGCCATTTTAATCAAACTGGATTCCCAAGGGGGGATTTTCTATTCCCAGCAACGGGTGGGACGGAACAACACCCCCTTTACCATTTACAAATTCAGGTCCATGGCCAAGGATTCGGAAAAAAACACCGGGGCTTCCTGGGCCCAGGAAAATGATCCCAGGGTAACCGCCTTTGGTGCGTTTATGCGGAAAACACGGATTGATGAACTTCCCCAGTTAATCAACGTACTCAAGGGGGATATGAGTTTTATCGGCCCCCGGCCCGAACGTCCGGAGTTTGTGGAACAGATCAAAAAAGTCACCCAATATTATTCTGAAAGACACGCCATAAAACCCGGCATTACGGGCTGGGCACAGGTGATGTATCCCTATGGCGCCTCCTTGGGAGATTCCGTTGAAAAACTCAGGTATGATCTCTATTATATTAATAATCTGTCTTTATTTCTGGATCTTTTAATCATATTTGAGACCATAAAAATCGTATTGTTCCGAAGGGGCGGCAGGTAAACATATGATAAAAAAAACAGGGCATTTTAACAGAAGTCAACGACTGTTTATAGAACTGGGGACCTCCTTGCTCCTTGAACCCGAAGATCCGGACAGGGGCGTCGCAAGTGAACTCATCGGCATGCAGGTGGGAAAATACCTCATTGTACAAATGGCCGACCAAAACTGGAGGGAAAACCGCCTGATGGACGGGGAGCAGCTAAGGGTTAAATTTCTTCTGTCCGACGATGTTTTTTGTTTTAACTCCCATATCATACGAACCCTCCAGGATCCAGATCATCTTCTTTTCCTGGAATACCCCAAAGAGGTGGAAAGCTGTAATATCCGGGCCCAAAAAAGAGTGGAATGTTTTCTCCCCATCCAGATACACATGGACGAGACCTGCTTAAACGGAACAATTTTCAATATCAACGAAAAGGGATGTCTTTGCACGGTTGACAATAGCCCCCTCCAGGATGGCTCCAGGATAAATCTTGTTCACCTGGAATTGCCCTATGGTGAGTTTGAAAGTCTCTCCATCAAAGGGGAGATCAAAAACTACCGCCAGGAAGGAAACCAGACTCGTTTTGGCATCCTCTTTGACACCCTTGACTGTTTTTCTAAAAAAGTGCTGACCACCCTGGTCCCCTCTTTAAAAATATAAGGAACCCTCCCATGAAAATAAAAATATTGAAAAAAAATGCCATAAAAATAAACCTGTTCGCCCTTATGCTTTGTCTGATGCTGACAATCTCTGGCACAAGGGTCCTGGCCAGTGGTGCAAAAACGAATTCAACAGCCCCGGCAAAAGTTACGGCAAAAATCCTGGCGAAATCCACCCATAGCTGGGATGGCACGCCGTTGAGCGCCTACCCGCCGGGCCAACCCCAGGTAACGATCTTAAGAATCCGCATCCCCTCCGGAACCACGTTACCCCTGCATACCCACCCGGTTATCAATGCCGGCGTATTGATCAGCGGTGAGCTCACCGTGGTGACAAAAACAGGTAAATCATTGCAGTTAAAAGCCGGGGATCCCATCGTTGAAGTGGTCAACACCTGGCATTATGGAAAAAATCAAGGATCAGAACCTGCTGATATCATTGTTTTTTATGCCGGAACCAAGGACGCCCCCATCACCCTGAAGGAATAACTACAGGCGGGAAAATTCTGTTTTCACCCGTAGCTCAATCTCATCCCTGAGAGTTCGAAATGCCTCCAGGGAAGGGATCTGAGGGGTTACAATATCCCAGGTTTCAACGTTTGCACAGGAAAGGTCAGGTGTTGTGTCTTTGAGCCCTATAAATATAACGCGATGGGGGTCCTTGTCCATACCTGCCAACACCCCGTCCAGGGATTGGGGGACCCGGTATTTGAGATCCAGATTTTTCTCTGCCATGACCCTTGCCATGTCCGGGTCCACAGCTTTTGCCGCATCCATTCCTGCCGTCAATACAAGCATTCTACCCTTTACAGCGTCTTTTAAAAAGGCGGCTGCCATCTGACTTAGGCAGGCATCCTTGTTTGAAACAAACAAGATGCTCTTTTTCATGAGCATCGGCGTCAGCAGGTGTTTTGCCGCATCCTGGATCTGCTCTGCCAGCTCGGGCCGGGGAAGGATATCGCCGGCATCTTCTACATTTCGATAGGTCAAGGAACCCGCATAATCGGCAGAGATGGCATCAAAAAAGTATTTGGCTGTCAGCTCCACCCCTTCAAAGAGTCGTTTCCCGCCCGATGCCCCAACGGACAGCAAAAATCCCTGGCGGGAATACCCATCGGGATCCTTCAGCCTGAGTTTGTATTTCCGACCCCAGAACATCTGACACCGGTCAATGAACACCTTTGCCTGGGCCGTCACATTATAGAAAAAAACCGGGGACGCCAGCACCACCACATCCGCCTTTTTAACCAGAGAATACCCTTTTTTCTCCATTTCATCCCGGATGGGGCAGACCCCTTTTTTCTCACAGACAAGCAGCTCGCGGCAAGGCCCGACATCCAATTTTTCCGGATGAATAACCCGGGTTATGGCCCCATGGGATTCGCATGCCTTTAAAAACAAGGTTAACAAATGATCGCAATTCCCATTTTTTCGCGGACTTCCCTGTATGCCCAATACAAACATGGTTCTCTCCTTTTATGAATTTTGAGTAACCTGCCCGGTGGATCAGGGTGACAAAGATTTTGCCGCTGCCTGGGTCCAGAGTAATTTTCCTGGGCATCACCTCACTCCAGATACTGGGTAGTATATCCTATTCTGCCGTCCTGGTACTCATATATCCGAAAGCAGGCCTGACGGCCCCATTTTTGTGCCACCGGCGGAGATACATACAAGGGCACGTCCCCCAGCCAATGGAATTCATCCCTATGGAAATGGCCGGTAATGACGGCCTTGACATTGTACTGGTTGATCAATGTCACCCAGTTTTCTTTTGTTTTTTTGGCCCAGGCACCATGGAAACGGTTGTTATAAAAATCGTTCACGCTGGGTCCATGGTGGAAAAGGATGACCGGCTTCCCACCGGCGGCATCCAGCTGATTTTTGATAGCCCCAAGGGGATCATACCCCTCCATGGCAACAGATTTGCGCAAGGGATCGGTATAGGCGAATAAAAAAACGACCCCATGGTATTCGGCCCGGGATATCAGGCTGCCAAAATAGCGTTCATAATCGGCGCGGCTCGTTTGGGTGGATACCCCCAGGTTAATATCATTGTTACCCGGAAGAAAATGAACCACAGGTTTAAGGCCCTTGAAAATCGAGGCGGCATCGGCAAGAACCCCAGTATCCAACCGTTTTTTCCGGTCAATGATATCCCCGGTGTGCACCACGCACAAAATCTTCATGGGAAGACGGTTGACCGCCGCCACCACTTGTTCTGTCCGAACCCTGTTCCCGGGGATGCCCAGGTGGGTGTCGGTGATCTGAACAAAATAAAACCCATTGTCTTGTCCAAAGGACACCCCGGACAAAACCAGCCAGAACACAACAACCATAACCACCACCAGCCGGGATTTTACAGACTGCCCTTTTTCTTGCAACCCTTTAACCATTTTTTTGCTCCAGACAAAGCAATTGTTTTTTCACATCAATTCCACCGCCAAACCCGGTGAGACTCCCATTTTTGCCGATGACCCGGTGACAGGGAACAATAATGGAAATGGGATTTTTCCCGTTGGCCATGCCCACTGCCCGAAAGGCGCTTGGGTTACCGATTCTTGCAGCCAGTTCGCCATAGGAGATGGTCTGGCCGTAGGGAATATTTTGCAATTCCTGCCAGACCTTTTTTTGAAAAGGGGTTCCCTGTGTCTTTAAATCAAGGTCCAGATGAAATTGTCTCAAGGATCCGTCAAAATAGCCATCCAGCTGGTTCAGGACTTTTAAAAAAAAAGCCGTCCCCTCCGTCCAATCGGCTTCCGGTTCCCTTCGGGTTTTGCCCAGGGGAAAATTCAACGTTTCAAGCCGGTCACGACCGGTTAACAGCAATTGACCAACGGGGGATTCGTAATAACAATAGTGCATGGGGGCTCCTTCCATGGGTAGCCGGAACCATTTATTCCGGCAAAAAAATACAGACAGACAGATAACTTCCTTTTCTCATATCAAAAAAAAAGAAAGGATGCGAGGGGAAAGGATGCACTCGCCGAGAATTATAGATTCCATCTGATCTTTTCTTTTATCAAGAAACAAGCTATACTTTTAGCCTTATAGCTTTGTGGAGAATATATCATGGACACACGAGACAAACGATATATGGCCTACCTTGACATCATGGGCGAAGAGCTTGTTCCGGCAATGGGCTGCACAGAACCCATTGCCATTGCCTATGCGGCAGCCAAGGCAAAACAAATCTTGGGCAAACTGCCGGACAAGGTGGTGATCCAGGCCAGTGACAATATTATCAAAAATGTAAAAAGCGTGGTTGTTCCCAACACCGGCAACCTCAGAGGAATAAAGGCATCTGCGGTTGCAGGGATCGTGGCCGGGGATGCCGATAAAGTACTTGAGGTGATCTCCTGTGTTGGTGATCAGGGACGAAAAGAGATTCACACCTTTCTTGAAAACAATGAGGTGATCGTCTGCAAATCAAACAGCGATTTGACCTTTGACCTGGTTGTGTCTGTTTTTAGTGGAGAATCAATGGCCTCTGTCCAAATTTCCCACTTTCACACCAATATCGTCTTGATCACAAAAAATAAAAAAATCCTTTATCAAAATCAGGAATGTGAAGAGATTAAACCCACAAACCTTACCGATCGGTCAATGATGAATGTAAAAGATATTCTTGAGTTTGCCGAATCCGTGGTAATTTCCGACGTAAAAGATCTGCTCGAGCAACAAATTGAATATAATACCCGAATTGCTGCCGAAGGGCTTGACGGCGATTGGGGGGCAAACATCGGTTCTGTTCTCCTTGACATCTGGGGAGATGACATAAAAGTCCGGGCAAAAGCCATGGCCGCAGCAGGATCAGATGCCAGGATGGGCGGGTGCAGCCTTCCTGTTGTCATCGTTTCAGGCAGCGGGAACCAGGGATTGACAGCTTCCCTTCCCGTGATCGAATACGCAAAGGAATTGGGGGTGTCCAAAGAAACCTTATACAGAGCCCTGGTGGTATCCAACCTTGTGACCATCCATCAGAAAACAGGAATTGGACGACTGTCTGCCTATTGCGGAGCTGTCAGCGCCGGGGTTGGTGCAGGAGCAGGTATCACCTGGCTCCATGGCGGCCGGTTCAAGGAAGTCACCCACACCATCGTAAATGCCCTTGCAACGGTTTCCGGAATCATCTGTGACGGTGCCAAACCCTCCTGTGCGGCAAAAATTGCGACGGCTGTTGAGGGAGGGATACTGGGGTTTTATATGTACCAAAAAGGGCAACAATTTTATGACGGTGACGGGATTGTAAAAAAAGGGGTTGAAAACACCATCGCCAGCATCGGCAGACTCGGCCGTGAGGGGATGCGTGAAACAGATAAAGAAATCATCCGAATCATGATAGGGGAGGATTAGTCCCCCTTCTTCATGACACCTAAATAGCCGGGAGGGCAAGCAAATGAAAAAATTGGGAGCGTTACTTGTCCAGGAAGATTCCTTCGAAGAAATCCTAATGGGAAACCAGGCTCTTGTCAGGGCAATGGTGGAGTCCAAAACACGTGTGGTGACATCCTATCCCGGATCACCCACCCCTGAAATCGCATCTGCCATTCAAGATATCCCCCAGGATCGCCAGCCCTTTTATTTTGAATTTTCAGTGAATGAAAAAGTAGCCACTGAAGTGGCATTTGGTGCGGCCATCAATGGAAACCTGTCCTGTGTTTTCTATAAAAGCGTGGGACTAAATGTGGCACTTGATGCCTTTGTACAGTTGGGTTTATTCAATATCATTGGCGGCATGGTGGTGGTGGTTGGGGATGATCCCGGTGCCAATTCCTCCCAGAACGAACAGGACAATCGAAATATTTATCGTATGGCCAAAGTGACCGTACTTGAACCTGCCTCCCCCCGAGAGGCCTATGAATATTATAAACATGCGGCCCAGCTGGCTGTGGCCTTTCATACCATTGTTGTGGTGCGGCTGACCACCCATGTTTGCCATGCCCGACAAAAGATTAAATTTGCCGGCTATAAACAAGAGAAGGGATATAAAACCGTATTTAACCGAGACAACGGCCCCTATATTCCCTTGACCGTATTGGCCCTGGACATGAAACGCCTGGGTTTGAAAAAAACAGGCCCGATCTTGTCTGACATTCGAAAAAGAGAATTAAACCAGGTGATCAAGAGTCCTGACAGCCAGAAAAAGGGTATCATCACATCCGGCCTGACCTGGCTTTCGGTTCTGGATGTACTGGAACGATCCCGCTACCGGCCCAATCTCCTGAAGCTGGGGGTAACCAACCCCCTTGAACGAGAAGTGGTCCTCTCTTTTTTAAGGTCCAATGACCAGGTGTTGATTTTAGAGGAGCTCGATGATATTCTTGAAAATCAGATCAAGGCCATGGCATATGATGGTGGCCTTACCACACCCATCATCGGAAAAACATCTGACAAGGATTTTATCGGTGAATTCACCCCGGATAAAACCTTGGAAAAGATCATGGAAACCTGGCCGGATATGATACCGGCTGCAAAGAAAGAGAAGAGCGTCGGGAGTACCGTTCCGGAACGACCCGCCCAGATGTGTCCCGGCTGTGGTCATAGAAGTGCTTTTTTTGCCATTAAAAAAGCCCTGGGTGAAAATGATATAACCGTGGCCGATATCGGCTGCCATACCCTGGGGTATATGCCGCCCTATGAAATGGGGGAGGTGCTCATGTGCATGGGGGCTTCTCCGGGAATTGCCTCAGGGCTTTCCTTGAACAATAAAGGAAAAAAGGTGGTGGCTTTTCTGGGGGATTCTACTTTTTTTCATGCTGGCCTGCCCGGATTGATCAATACTATTTTCAATCATCACAATATTACCCTGATCATCATGGAAAACGGTACCACGGCCATGACCGGCCACCAGAACCATGCCGGTGGGGTCATTAAAATGGAAACTCTGTTAAAGGGCCTTGGCATTGAACAGGTTCTCGCCTGTGATACCTACAGCCAGGAAAAACTGACAGGTCTTGTACGAGAGGCCCTTAAAACCCGTGGGATCAGTGTGGTCATTGCCCGGCACCCCTGCATGCTCAAGTTCACCCGAAGCCAGCAAAAAAAACCAGGATATGTCCAAAAACACATTTCAATTGACCCTGAAACCTGCACACAGGCCCATATCTGTATCGAAGAATTTGGCTGTCCCAGTTTTGTCCGGAATCCGGATGACAGTGTGGGTGTTAACACCAGCCTTTGCCTAGGGGACGGTTCCTGTAGACCCTCCTGCCCGGAGCAAGCCATTGGGTTTGCAAAGGAGGAAAAATGAAGGAATATAATATCTATATAACCGGTGTCGGCGGCCAGGGAATCGGCCTGCTCAGTCAAACGCTGCTCAGAAGTGCGGACCATGCGGGTTTGGAGGTCATGGCAGTGGATACCCATGGGTTGGCGCAACGGGGGGGCGTGGTGGTATCCCGGATCCGCTGCGGCAGTAAAGTATTTTCTCCTTTAACCCTGTCACACCAGTGTGATCTGGTTTTGGGGATGGAAATCCATGAAGCCCTTCGCGGATTGGGAACTGCCCTGAAAAACGGGGGGACCCTTGTCTATATGGATCTCGCCTGGCAGCCCCTTCCGGTTCGCCTGGGTCAATGCCCGGCGGTAACCCCAGAGGATATCGCAAGGGCCTGTACAAAATTGGATGCCCGATGCCTGTCGGTTCAAACCCGTGGAATTGCAGATCCAAGAATGCAGAACATGGCCCTTGTGGGAACCGTGGCAAAACACGGGTTGATTCCCGGGGTGACAAAAGCCGATTATACAAGGGCTCTGGAAGATCTTCTCACCGGCGATACCTTGGTCCAAAACCTGAATATTTTTAATCGCTATGCCCGATAAAATTGCCCTTCTTCGGCGGATATCCGGTCCCTATAACCTGGACACCTATTTTTTGGTCTGCCAGCAGACCGGAGAATCCATCATCATTGATCCCGGAGATGATACAAAGTCCGTATTAGGATTCATCACAGAAAACAAAATAACCCCGGTAAAACTTGTTCATACCCATGGCCATGCCGACCCGTTCTTTTCCACAAAAATCTTTAAGGACCGCAGATGAAATAAGTTGGAGTTCTGGAATCAAATCCGATGTACCTTTCGATTCATGATTTTTAAAAACTGGGAGATCATGTTAAAAAAAAATTATAGGTCCACCTGATTTGGCACCTCCCTGATACCCAAACACCTGCCCGTAATAAAAAAAAGATTAAATTTGTAGTTCAGATATGCTGCAATAGCCAGTGGAGGTCAGGTTGCCTTGCAAAGCGGCGGATTTTGGATCTGTTTTTACAAATTCTTAATGAAGCGGAACGTGAAACAGCAAATTGTTTGAGGACATACTTGCCCGCAGTTTTTGCTGTTTAGTGAAGCGAATTTAGAAGTTGTAAAACAAATCCAGGTTCAGAGCGTGCAAGGTGACCTGACCGGAACGGGTCCTGGTAATATTTGTCCCAGCATTTCTAAATAATTCCGGTCTGTAATAACTGGTGACCGATAATTGCTGAAGGTTTTAGCAATTTCTTGACAAAAGGCAAAAAAGCATTTACTTATCCTTCGCGTACGGGTTTTTATAACCACGATTTGAGTATTATTTTTAACTGCTGTTGTCGGGGGCCAATTTTGAATCAGGAAACTGACGGGTTTCAATTTCGAAAAATTCTTATTCTTTCTGGAGGGCATTTTTCCCACGACATTTTTTCCAGTTTTCTGGCGATATTTTTGCCGCTGCTCATCGATAAATTTTCCCTGAGCATGGCGCTTGCCGGGGCATTTACAGTGGTCTTCCGGGCGCCGAGTCTGATGAATCCCCTGCTGGGTTTTTTCTTTGATCGAAGTAATTTTTATTATCCGGCAATCTGGGGCCCTGCCATTACCGCCTGTGCCATGAGCCTGATCGGTGTGGCTCCTTCGTATGGTGCCGTTTGCGTCTTGCTCTTGTTTGCCGGCATCAGCGCATCAATGTTTCACGTCGTGAGCCCTGTGATGGTGGCCCAGGCCGCCGGCCTCAGGTTAGGGCGGGGCATGAGTTTCTGGATGACCGGCGGAGAGGTGGCCCGTTTTGTCGGCCCTATTCTGGGTGTTTGGGCTGTATCCTTCTGGGGATTTGAAGGCTGCTTTCCGGTAATGTTGCTGGGAATATTGGCCTCTCTGTTTCTCCATGTGCAGCTCAAAGGCCCCGCTTCGGGTACAGCGACAGAGCCTGAACATCAACCTTCAAAATCGACACAAAGTCTGGGACGGGTGATGTTTCCCCTCTCGGGAATCATGGTTGCCGTCCTTCTCATGGGCGCCCCCCTTGCGGCTTTTCTGCCGACCTTGATGGTGACATCCGGTAAGAGTCTGTGGTTTGGTGGCGCGACGTTGGCGGTGCTGGAAGGCGCCGGTGTCATCGGGACCATGACGGGGGGGACCTTGAGCGATCGACTGGGGCGCCGCAAGATGCTGGCAATGGCCATCCCTTTGTCGGCGCTTTTAATGCTTGCATTTCTGTATGCCCCTGACTGGCTGGCACTCCCTTTTCTGGTGCTGCTGGGCCTGACGCTTTTTTCAATCGCCCCCATTGAACTGGCCATTGTCCAGGACCATTGTGCCGGACAGCGCGGCACCGCCAATGGCCTCTATATGGGCATCAGTTTCGCCATTACTGCAGGGGTAACGGTTTTTGTGGGATGGCTGTCGGATCAGATCGGGATGCAGGCCGCTCTGACGGTCTGTGCCATATCGGGTCTCATGGGGACACCGTTTGTTCTGCTGCTGCCGCCCCGATCTGACGCTGAAATTTCGCGAAATCAAAACAATGCAAAGCACCAGGCGCTTTGATTTGACCTGAGGCAACCGTACCGGTTACCCTGTTCCTTCGGCGTCCAACCATACCAAGGTAACAGTGGGGGATGCTTTGATCCATGATTAGAAACTGATTTTTATTCATAAATATAATAAATGTTTAGCTCCTATTTTTGTAACTTCTCAATAAGTGCGGGAGAAAAATTATGCTGAGACCGGAATAATTTGTATTACTTGCCATCATAATATCAGAAAGCAAGAGAATGTCCTTTTTATTCTCAATTCGATCCATAGGGTAATTCCAGAATGAAACACCCAATTTCCTGCAAGTTTTCTTAATGCTTATAAATGTGTCTCGGCATGATTGCCCAGAAGCACTTCGGGTTGATCCACTTATTTTTTGTTTCTTTACATATTCACGAATATCGTTTTCGCTCAAATTATTGTGCAAAGGAATATCGGGTTTTTTAAGAACCATGAGAAGTTCTGATTTGTTATTGAAGATCCGCTTTAATGCTAAATTCAATGAGGCATAACT
>JADGFI010000001.1:0-211890 GCA_016743945.1 Desulfobacteraceae bacterium | reverse complement strand
ATCTTTGATTGAGCTTTTTCTTAAAAACTGGAGTCGGATTAATTTGATAATCTTTTAGATCAGAATAAAAATTCAAAATATCAGACCTCACTGATTTAATAAATTCATTGCTGATCGCAAGAAGGTTTTTGGGGTAAACTAATGCAAATTTTTATATCGTGGCAACTCTTTGTTTAATAGTTACAACGCCCCTGCCGATACAATACCTATGGAAAATTACGTCATCAAAAATTGCAAAGGATGTCATCAGCCGCTTCGTATCCCTGCAGATATTGGGGGGATGCTCATGCGTTGCCCGAGCTGTGGGCATGAATTCCATACAGATTTCAAACTTGGTCTGAAAGTCCGGGAAGGTGGGAATGGTAAAGACCCTTCCCAGAAAGCGCCCACCAAAAGGCCCCCGTCGACTTTTAAGATTATAGTGTAATCTCTTCAGCCGAGAATGGAGCCTGATTCCCATTTCTCGTCTGTGATGTCATGTCTGCTCATCGGTGCATATCATCATGATTTGCAAAGGCCTTTTCAGGCAGGTTCATATGCACTCGCCGAGAATTGCTGAGGTGAAATTACGCTAGTCCAGGTCCAATTTTGCTTTACATCGATTACAGGTGACAACCCCCCGAAATACTTTGTTGTTGCATTCAGGACAAAGATAACGGGCTTGTTCATCGGCGACCCATTGTTGTGTACCAACGGCTCGTCGATGGGGGATGGACCGCAACATCACTTTTTTCCCAACGGCCATGGGAAAATTGTTGATTGTCTGACAGGGAAACTCGTCACATTCATGGCACCC
Organism: Desulfobacteraceae bacterium; assembly: GCA_016743945.1. Taxonomy (GTDB): domain Bacteria; phylum Desulfobacterota; class Desulfobacteria; order Desulfobacterales; family Desulfobacteraceae; genus NBML01. Next base: position 211,094 of record JADGFI010000001.1, on the reverse strand, counting down.
GGTGATTCCTTTTTTGGCGGTACAATCCCGGATTTCACACTGGGTGCAATGCATGAACAGGTCCTGGGATAAGCATCCCTGGCAGTGGATATCCTTGGTTGACAGATCTTCACTGTTGGGAAGGGTGCCCTTACCGGAAACCCCTCCCTTGTAAAGCCCCACCAGGCTTTCTTTAAATTTTTCATTGTTATCACGATCGGCTATGTGAATGGCACAAACCCCGCAGTACAGCCCACAAGGCGACACAAAATTCGGATTCTGTTTCATGGATTTCCTCCTTTTTTATAGATTCAAAATCTTTTGACAGTTGATCTGTGACGCCGGAAAAATTTAGTGAGCAGACGTTGGCTAATCAGACCCGTATTCTTTCCGATAAGCATTGATTTTTTCCAGCATGGCATCCGCTAAAATCACCCGGCCGTCAATGACCCGGTTATGAAGAAATGCCGTGATATCGGAAATGGTAACAATGGAAAAAATGGGGATGCCCAGAATCTTTTCCACTTCCTTTAGGGCGTTTTCGTCGGTTTTCCCCTTTTCCTGGCGATTGACACTGATGACAATTCCGGTAACCGTTGGGTTGTCACAGGCCTTGAGAACTTCCAGGGATTCCCGGATGGCCTTGCCCGAAGTGATGACATCATCCACCAGGACAAGCCGTGTGGCGGCAGTTAAAGGCATGCCCACCACCGCACTTTTGTCTGCATAGGTTTTGGCCTCTTTCCGGTTAAAGACGTATCCTTTGTCAAGACCCATATCCGACAGGGCGGCTGCCGCAGTGATGCACAAAGGGATTCCCTTGTAAGCAGGTCCGTATATCCCGTCAAAAGTGTCACCAAAGTGTTGTTGGATGGCCCGGGCATAATAGGTGCCAAGGGTTTTGATTTTACTGCCGGTGTCAAACATTCCGGTATTGATGAAGTAGGGAGCGATCCTCCCGCTTTTTAATTCAAATTCACCAAATTTCAAGGCATTGCATCGGACTAAAAATTCAATGAACTCTTCCTGGTATGTCATGGGATTATCCTTGTTTCTTTTCATTTAATATGGGGTAAAATTTATGGGATCTGTTTTTAACAATTATCTGTATTAACTTGGTATCATGATTGGCAGCGCCAGGAAAAATACTGGTTCATGGGGACAGGTTTTCCTGATTTTAACAGGGCTGTTTTGTTAAAATCATCCATGGTGCGAAGCGCTGGTGAGTCAAACACCGGTCCATCCTTGCACACCACCCGGTCGCCACAGACACAGGCCCCGCAAACACCAAATCCGCATCGCATATAGCGCTCCAGGGAAACCTGGCAGGGAATGCCAACGGATTCACAAATGGCAAAAATACGCTGCATCATAATTTCAGGACCGCAGGCATAGACCATTTCCAAGGGAAGACGGCCACTCCTTTGACGGGTGTTAATTTCTTGTTCCAAAAGGTCGGTAACAAATCCCTTGTGACCGCTGCTGCCGTCATCTGTGCAGACATGCCGCTGGGTATTAAACCGGTTGGGATACAAGAGAAATTCTTTGGATCGGGCACCGTGGATAAAGAGAAGGTCCGGGGTATTTTTGTCGGCTTGGGCCTTTTCTTCAAGGGTTTCTTCAAGTGTTTCAATTAGGGGGGCCAGAGGCGCCATGCCGCAACCACCGGCCACAATGGCAATATTCCGGTGGGAGCGGACAGAAAATCCGTTACCAAAGGGTCCCCGAAACCCTACAAGGTCTCCTAGGTTCAGTGCCACAGCCTGTTTGGAAAAAATACCCTTGGCTTCGATGGTGATGGCAAACCTTGTTGGGGTGTGATGGGAAATGGTATAGGGTTTTTCGTCTATTCCCGGTATCCAGACCATGACAAATTGGCCGGGGATAAAGGTTAAGGAACAATCAAAATACAGGGTGGCAAAGGCCGGGCTGTTGATCTCTCGTTTAGCCACCCGGAGCATGACCGGGGCCTGATCGGTAATGAGAGTCATCGATCACCTCCTTTATTTTGGGCAGCGTTTCCATGGGCAGCGCCCCGGATCTCTTCCAGTGTAGTGCCATGGGCGGTGAGCCAGGCGGCAAGTTTCTGGTTGACCTGATTAAAAATATCCATGCCCCGATACCGGACACCGGATCCAATGCCCACAAGAGTTGCCCCTGCCATGATCATTTCCACGGCGTCTTCTCCCGTGGTAACCCCCCCAAGGCCGATGATGGGGATGGAAACCGCCTCGTAGATATCATAGACACATCGAACAGCAATGGGGCGTATCATGGGGCCGGACAGTCCGCCCTTTTTAAATGCCAGAACCGGCATCCGGGCTTCAATGTCAATGACCATGCCGGGACCCGCCGTATTAATGGCGCAGATGGCATCAGCCCCGGCCGCTTCACAGGCCTTTGCAATTTTTGCGATGTCCGGGGCCTGGGGGGTCAGCTTGGCAATCAGGGGAACATCAACCACCTGTTTCACAGCTTTTACCACATCAAAGGCCGATTGCTCGTTTATCCCGAATATCATGCCGTGCTGATCTGAATTGGGACAGGAAATATTAATTTCAATGAAATCCGGGTGTTTGGATGCGACAAACTTTGCCACGGTCTGGTACTCTTTTACGGATCCGCCATAAATACTGGCATTCAGGGGGAAACTTCTTTGTTCAAGGGCCTGCCACTCTTCTTCCATGTGAGCATACCCCGGGGTGGGCAGGCCCACGGCATTGATCATACCGTGGCCCAGATCAATTACCGTGGGGTTTTTATGGCCGTCCCGGGGATCAGGCCCGATGGACTTCATGGTGACAAGGCCGCACCCGTTTTCGTGGACCCGTTTCAAAATTTCGTTATTGTTCCCCAGAACCCCCGAGGCCAGCACCAGGGGGTTCTTTAATTTTTTACCTAGAAAATGTATTGTCATGGATATGGCTCTCGTTAAAATTTATCATAAAAAATCATGTCGTCTTCCACCCCGAGATCGTACAGAGCATTGATAACGGCATCCACCATGGGTGGCGGACCGCACAAATAGTATTCAATTTCTGTGGGATCTTCGTGGGCGCACAAATAGGAATCACACAAATGGGTGTGGATAAACCCGGTAAGTCCTGTCCAATTGTCTTCCGCGTCAGGACTTGACAGGGCAATATGATAACTAAAATTGTCATACCGCGCGTCCAGGTCCATGAAGGTTTCATCATAGAACATCTCTCGTTTGGACCGGGCTCCATACCAGAAAGAAATTTTTCGTTTGGACTGCAGCCCGTCCAACTGACAGAGGATATGACTTCGCAGGGGAGCCATGCCGGCACCGCCCCCGATAAAGCACATTTCCCTTTCGGTGTCTTTGGCCATGAAATCCCCATAGGGGCCGCTGATCTGGACCTTGTCCCCGGGTTTAAGACCGAAGACAAAGGAAGATCCGAAACCCGGGGGGATGCCTTCTGTGCCCGGCGGCGGGGTGGCAATCCTGACATTCATCATCATGATGCCGTTATCATGGGGGGGATTGGCCAGGGAATAGGCCCTGAAACCGGCTTTTTTCCCCCGGGCTTTCAGGGCCAGAAAATTATATTTTTTCCATTCACTGACATACTTGCTTTGAATATGAAAGTCCTTGAAGGTTAAATCATATTCCGGCACATCAATCTGGATATAGGCCCCTGCCTTGAAATCCATTGGAGTTTCGGGTTTGAGAACCAATTCCTTGATAAAGGTGGCCACGTTGTCATTGGAAACCACGGTTGCATTGATTTTTTTAATGCCGAAAATGGATTCCGGAATTTTTATTTCAAGATTTTCCTTGACCTTGAGCTGGCAGGACAAGCGTTTATTGGAAAGCTTGTCCCTGCGGCTCAAGTGGGCAAGTTCCGTGGGCAGAATACTCCCCCCGCCTCCCGTCACCTCGCATTTGCACATGCCGCAGGACCCGGACCCGCCACAGGCCGAGGGCAAAAAAATCTCCTGACTTCCCAGGGCAGATAAAAGAGAGGGGTTACCGGTTACTTTCAGGGGGGTTTCCTTGTCATTGTTGATGATGATATCATGTTCCCCTTGGCTTGTGACCTTGGCTTCCACAAAAAGCAGTACCGTGACCAAGGCAAAGATGACGCCTGAAAAGACCAATATACTGATAAGGTAAATCAATTGTCGTCTCCTTTAAAGGGTAATTCCCGAAAACATCATAAATGTCATGGCCATGAGGCCTGCAATGATCATGGTAATGCCGAATCCGTCAAGTCCCTTGGGAACATCGGCATATTGGGCTTTTTTCCGAATGGCTGCCATGGATACAATGGCCAGCATCCAGCCCGTTCCTGATCCTGCACCAAAAACAATGGATTCCACCAGGGTATAGTGTCGTTCCACCATGAAAAGCGAGGTGCCCAGGATGGCGCAGTTCACGGCAATGAGGGGTAAAAACACGCCCAAAGAGGCATAGAGCAACGGCGAATATCGATCAATGATCATTTCAACTGCCTGGACAATGGCGGCGATGACGGCGATGAAGGTAATAAATTTTAAAAAGCTCAAATCCAGATCTGGAAATCCAGCCCAAGAAAGCGCCCCGGGTGCCAAAAGACCATGGTAAATAAGCCAGTTCACAGGGCTTGTGACGGTGAGGACAAAGATAACCGCAAAGCCAAGACCGGTTGCGGTGTCAATATTTTTGGATACCGCAATAAAAGAACACATCCCCAAAAAATATGCCAGGAGGATATTCCCGATAAATACAGAATTGATAAACAGACTCAATAAATCACCCATTCTTACTCCTTATTTTTCTGCCTTTTTGTCCAGAGCCTCGGTCTATTACCCTTATTTTTATTTTTTTTCATGGGAGACGCCGGGCAAACTGTTCTTGAGCCAGACCAACAGCCCGATAATAAAGAATGCACCCGGGGCCAGCACCATGAGTCCCATGTTCTGGTAGCCTAAATCAAAGAAAAATTGAGGAATGACGGGTAGACCGAAAAATTTTCCCGATCCCAGCAATTCCCGCACAAAGGCCACAAAAACCAGGATCATTCCGTAGCCGATACCGTTGGCAATTCCGTCCACAAAGGAATCAATGGGGTCATTGGCCAGGGCATAGGCTTCGGCACGGCCCAGCACAATACAATTGGTAATGATCAATCCCACAAATATGGACAATTGTTTGGAAGTATCATAGAAAAAGGCCTTGAGCACCTCGTCGGTGACGATGACCAGAGAGGAAATAATGGCCAATTCCACGATGATCCGGATATTGGAGGGAATTTTTTTGCGAAGGGTCGAAATAATCATACTGGAAAATGCCGTGACAACAGTGAGGGCCACGGCCATGACAAGGGCTGTGGACATTTGAACCGTAACGGCAAGGGCGGAACAGATACCCAATACCTGGTAGGCCACGGGATTTTCTTTCCAGATCCCCCGCACCAGTATTTCCATATAATGGGATTTATCTTTTAACAGATCTTTCAACATGGGAATCCTTTTCCTTTATAATGGGGTGCATCCTTACTCTTTTTCCCTGGCCGTCAGATTTTTCTGGCGAAAGGTGATGGAAACGGTTTCATATTGGGCCAGGGTAGATTTAATGCCTTCTGAAAGGTATTTACCGGTAAGGGTGGCCCCGCTGATACCATCCACAAAATTTTCCTGGTCCTTTTCAGGCAAATTGGCTACTTTCCCTTTGGCAATGCCCACCGAGACAAATTTATTCTGGGAATTGAGGATCTTTTTTCCCTTGAAGTTTTTCTGAAACCAGGCACTCTCAATCTCTCCGCCAAGCCCCGGTGTCTCGGAATGGCTGAACACGGAAAAACCAGACACGGTCTGACCGTCATTTTCAAAGGCCAGATACCCGCTGATTTTTCCCCAGAGTCCCCGGCTATTGATGGGCAGGATATACCCCTGAATAACATCGTCGGTTTTATAAAAATACAGATGCAGTGAATCCGAGGTGTCCGTTTCAATAATTTTTCCCTGGCTGTCCACGATCGCCGCCTGGATATGGGTGTCATAGAGACGCGTTATCTCTTGTTTGGACACTTTTTTGCCGGGGTCAACAAGGTTGGCTGCCTTGAGGAGGTTGAGCCGTTTGTCCAGCTCAATGTTTTCCTGCTGGAATCCCTTCAGGCCGCCGGCTGCTGCTGTTATTAACAGGCTGCAGACAAAGGAAACCAGTAATGCAAATTTGATCACATTTATCCTGGCGTTTTTATCCGGCTTGGTTTGAAATACGGTTTCAGACATTGGGTATCCTCTTTGATGTTTTGTATTTGAGAACCAAATGGTCCAACAGAGGGGCAAACACATTCATGAACAGGATGGCCAGCATGGTGCCTTCCACAAAGGCAGGATTGACCACCCGGATGGTCACGGTGAGAAATCCGATTAAAAATCCAAAAGCCCATCTTCCTGTTTGGGTGCCGGGAGCAGAAACCGGGTCCGTGGCCATGAAAGAGATTCCAAACAAAAAACCTCCGGCACATAGATGATAGAGGGGGCCTGCATTGGCCCAGGATTCCTGTCCACCGGGGATGAGATAAAAAAGGATGGCTGTTACCACAAGACCTGCAATACCCCCCAGAACAATGCGAAAATTCGCTATGCGGGTAACAATGAGGAAAAGGGCCCCCAGAAGACAGCACAGGGCCGATGTTTCACCGATACTCCCCGGTACAACCCCTATAAAAAGATCAGACAAGGAAAATCCGGAAGAAGAGAGGGCCGTTGTAATGGACTGTCCTTCAATCGCCGTGATGGAAAGCGCCGTGGCACCGGAAAACCCATCCACGGTATCCTTGGCAGCCACCCAGACGTTTCCGGACAGGGTCACGGGATAGGAGAAAAACACAAAGGCCCTGGCTGTCAGGGCCGGGTTTAAAATGTTTCTGCCGGTCCCCCCAAAAACTTCCTTGCCAATGACCACTCCAAAAGAAATCCCCAGGGCCACCTGCCACAAGGGTATGGTGGCCGGCAGGGTCAGGGGGAAAAGCATGCCGGTTACCAGAAATCCTTCTGAAATTTTGTGCTTTCGGACAACGGCAAAGAGGATTTCCCAGAAAAGCCCCACCCCATAGGAGACAAGGAGGATGGGCAGCACATACCAGGCCCCCGTAAGAAAGGAGCGGCCCAGGCCAAAGGTTTTTCCTTCGGCAATGCCGGATTGAAAACCGGTATTGTACATGCCGAACAGCAAAACCGGCATCAGCGCAATGAGGACAAAACTCATATACCGTTTGAGATCCAGATGGTCCCGGATAAAGGGCATTACAACTGTTTTCGGGGAAGGATGAAAGAAAACAGTTTTGGTGGCATCAAAGAGGGGTTCAAGCTTTTTGTATTTTCCAGAGCCTGTAAAATGGGGTTCGCTATCATCAAATAGTTTTTTTAAGGGGTTCATGCTTTGTCCTTATAATAGGAATCCATTCCATGGGATAAAATTGTTGCCAACTCTATTTTGGAGGGACAGGTATAGGAGCAGAGCCCGCAGCGGCAGCAGTCCAGCAGACCGTATTCCAGGGCGGTTTCTATCTCATCGCTGTGCAGGGCCTTCATGATGAAATTGGGCATCAAATCATTGGGACAGATGTTCTCACAATAACTGCAATTGATACAGGCCCTTTCTTCCCCATGGAGGGTGCCGTCCACTTGTTTGGGGCTGTTGGAAAGACAGGATAAAAAGGTCTTGGAAACGCTTGTTTTGTCACTCCCCGGCCGAATGAATCCAAACACTTCTTCTTCCCCCGGGGTATCAATGATATTCAGGGTGTTTTCAAAAAAACCCAGATGGCTGGTAATATCCGCAAGCCTGCCGTTGAACTGGCCCGTGGTAATCAGACTATTTTCGTGAAAACTGCCGGCCAGGGTTTTTATGGGGGCACCCTGACGGGTCAGAAAATGGGGTTTTTTATCCCCTTTTTTTGTGATGGTGACCACTTTTTCAATGGGGTATTGACCGGTGAGCAAAAATTTTCCCATCATGACCAGATGATCTGCTGAAATAGACCAGGCCGTATTCTCTTCAACTGATTTTTTTAAATGAAAGAGCACCACCCCGGGATCCCAGGCCGGATAGGTGTCCGGGACCTGGTGGGTGATATGGGCCACAACGGGCCCAAGCCGGTCAAGGCTGCTGTACCGGGCGGTAACAACAATCCGAGGGGAGAATCGTTTTAACAGATCCAGGCCGTATTCAAAGGCCTCTTTTTCCCTGTTCATCAAAATTCCCGGATGTGGAGAAAAAAGATCATTCCCGTTGAGGGAAACAATTATCATGGCCGGGGTATGGTTGCTGTCCGCCGTGTCCTTTGCCGGGAATTGTCGCAGAGACTGCCACAGTCCCCCTTGCTTGAGGCGCAGGATCAGGTCTTGTTTGGAAATAGCGTTAGGATCGGATTTTGGGACAGGATCAAACTGGATAAAGGCCTCAGCTGCATCCAGGGCAATTACCACTTCCTGCAAGCGTCTGCGGGCTCCAAACCAAATTTTTTTAACCCTCCCTGTGCCCGGGGATACATACTGAATGGAGGTATCCCGTTTATCACAAAATAAGGGGGTGCCCGTCAATACCCGCTCATTTTCCTTGACCAGCAGTTTGGGGCGGATATAGGCAATATCCATGGCAGACAACCCGACGGTCTTGGGCGCAGGTGCTTTTATGAGACTTGTATCCGGCATCCCGGCAAGTTTGGGGATAAATCCTTTGGAAATCTTGATTTTTTCCATCCATTAAATTCCATATGATAAATGAGCATTTAAAGCTTAAATTGAATCAGACGATTCTCTCGTTGATTCTTGTTTCTTTAAAGATAAATCATTTTAGCAAATCTTTATTTAATATCAACCCAAAGATTTGTATTATCAATTTGCAGGTTCCTTATTTCCCCAATAAATCCAATAAAGATTAAACAATTTTAAGGAAAGAATGATTGTGATATACTGCGCCTTGTCAAGTGCACCAGAAACCATATCAGGGCCTTGGGGACCAAAGGTCTGGGCTATAAAAGTAGGTATCGGTTTCCCGGCGGTATTTATGCTTAGGAAAGGAATGGACTATCCCATTGCGTCTGAAAAAAATGAATCTGAAAAATAAAAGTGTATTAATTGTTTTTTTAAGGGCACCGGAAAAAGGTCGGGTAAAGACCCGTCTTGCCCGGGAGGTTGGAAATGAACGAGCCCTTGCCCTTTACAAGGCATTTGTTCAAAGGACACTGCTGGCCGTTAAACGCTCGGGCATGGATCACAGGATCTGTTTTTTCCCGGCTGACCGACAGGCCCTGGTGAAAGATTGGCTGGGACCGAATCATGCGTATATGCCCCAGCGGGGAAATGATTTGGGCCTGCGCATGGGCAATGCCCTGTCTGCCGCCTTTGACCAGGGAGCCCAAAAAGCCGTTCTGGTGGGCACTGATATTCCGGATATCAATGCCCGACATCTTTTGGCAGCCATGGATCTGCTTGATCAAAAGCGGGTGGTCATCGGCCCCAGTCTTGACGGGGGATATTGGCTCATCGGATTTCACCGAAAGGGATTTTGCCCGGATCTCTTTTTTCAGGTTGACTGGGGAACCGAGACCGTGTTCTCAACCACCCTTGAAAAATGTAAAGCCGCCAACCTGTCCCCAGGCCTTTTACCGGCCCTTCAGGATATTGATTCTCTGGAAGATCTTCAGGCTTTCCAAAAAAATAATCTCCTGTCTGGTTCTATTCTAAAAAAATTATTCTCCCAGGAAAAATCTAATAATATTTAGCCAGTACCCTGGGAGGGATACCAAGAAGATATAGGCAGATGAGAATCCAGTTCCTGACACTGGTGAATAAAACCCCCTGGTCTTTCCACCGTCTTGCAGATGTGGAAATGGGATGGGCTATAAAAACAGGGTTAACTGCCTGCTTTTTTATTTTGGCCATGATCCCCACATCTTCCATGATGGGGACATCTGGAAATCCATTGATTTTTTCAAACAATTTTTGGGACATAAAAATCCCCTGGTCTCCATAGGCAATTTTTGTGAACCGTGAACGGGCCGAGGCAATTTTTTCAATCATCCGGAAAATTTTTTTTCCAGAATCGATGTGAAGGTCAAAGGCACCGCAAAAGAAAGGATGAACTTGGGTTTGCCGCGCGTTTATCATCAGGTCCATCCCCTTTTGATCCATCCTTGTATCGGCATGGAGGAAAAAGAACCATTCTCCAACAGCCGCTTTGGCCCCTGCATTCAACTGAGGCCCCCTGCCCTTGGAAGAGGATATCAATTTGATCGGGTATTTTGGAACAAGAGTTTTGTCCAACCGAAGGTGGGCAAGGGTTGTGGGTGGCGATTCACCGTCGGATACAATAATTTCAAAGGGAATAGAAATATCTATATCCAAAATACTGTGAAGGGTTGCCGATATAAAAGCAGATTCCCTGTACACCGGAATGATGACGGATAATTTCGGGTTCATGGAAAATTTTTATCATAAAACAAAAAAAATGGATAGACCATTCCGGGTATAACCCTTATCATTGTGGATGTTTGAATGGACAAATGATGCGTGATCCAACCGGGCCATCTTTTTTAACCCTTGATTTTATATGACAGGTCTAATAAAAAAGGATTTCGTAATTTGATACTTAAGCGGAGAAAGGATTGGTGATCAGAATGAATCAGACCGATTTAGAAAAAATAGTCACCCAGGATTTTTTGGACAGCCTTTTACCCCCGGAAAAAAGCGATCAGTTTTTTGAGGCTTTATACGGGGATGCCTCAGAAGGTGCCTATGATATCCGGTTGGAGTGTATCTGCCTTGCTTCGGACAGAATTGTGCTTGCCTTTAATCTTGTCCAGCGGCCGGGAAAATGCCTGGTATGCAATCTGACCTATGGGCTTCCCGCCGTTTTCCAACGCCACCCCCTAATTGATATCAAAGGGATGGTCAGCAAAATTGAAGCATCCGGCCTTAAGATATCGAGCTGGCGTTTGGGAGAGACAGAGGAAAACAGTTCCGCTCTCCATGTGATTCCCTTGTATCTTAATTTGTCCTAACAAAAAGATTTCAGGAAAAACAAGAAAAGGCCCCGATTGGGATTCAATCGGGGCCTTTTCTTGTTTTTTTCAATGGGGTGATCTAAGGACCGCTTTTATAAGCTGAACGAAATTGCTTGCCCTTTGGCCCATCTACCGCGTTGTCTAAAAGGCCAAATAAGCTAAGCTTTGGGAAGCTTTGGAAAAGATTTGTTCAATACTTTATTCCATTCATCCACCTTGGGTTTTACCTTCTTTAAAAGGGCACCAACATTTCCTTGGATGGTAACCGTTTCAATGGTGTCTCCCTGGGCAATGCTGTCCACAATTTTCTGGTCCTCGTCTGTTTCAACTGCACCAAAAACAGTGTGCATCCCGTCAAGGTGGGGAGTGGGGCCATGGGTAATGAAAAACTGGCTGCCGTTTGTGCCGGGTCCTGCATTGGCCATGGAAAGGATACCAGCTCGTTCATGCTTCAGGTCTTTTTTGAATTCATCTGCAAATTCATACCCGGGGCCCCCCATACCCGTTCCGTAAGGACACCCGCCCTGGACCATAAAATCCGGGATGACGCGGTGGAATTTAAGGCCATTATAATATTCTCTTTTGGCAAGGTTTACAAAATTGCCACAGGTAAAAGGGGTAAGATCTGAAAATAATTTGATGCGAATCGTTCCCTTGCTCGTTTCCATTACAGCGGTTAAGTCTGCCATATATATCTCCTTCAGGTTAAAAAAATTATGACCAAATATTAAGGTTTTCTTTTTAATTGTCAAACGAAAAGATAGGACACAGTGTCTGGGACACATATGCCAGCGGTCTGTTATAATGAAAAGGCAGGAGCTTTTTTTTTCATGTCTGGATACAAAGTTGATCTCTTTCGCTGAGCTTGAAATTCTCAGGATTTATCTGGTCTTGAATTCCTGATTCATTCCTGATTTTTACAAAGCTATCAAAATTTTCCAGAAAAATATCGGTGATATCCGGGTCAAAGTGAGCCCCTTTTCCCTTTTTGATAATGTCATAGACCATTTCAGAAGGATAGGGGTCTTTATAGGGCCGTTTGGAGGTCAATGCGTCAAAGGTATCTGCAATGGCCACAATTCTTCCGGGAAGAGGAATTTTTTCTCCTGCGAGTCCCTTTGGATATCCTTTCCCGTTAAATTTTTCATGGTGGCACAGGGCAATTTCCTCGGCCATTTGAAGTATCCTGGATTTTGATCGGGACAAAAGTTTTGCGCCGATAAGGGTGTGACGTTTCACGGCATTAAACTCATCTGTGGTGAGTTTCCCAGGTTTCAGCAGAATTTTGTCCGGAATTCCTATTTTACCGACATCGTGCATGGGGGCAGCAAAGCCGATGGTTTCGATAAATTGATCAGATTGATTGAGTTTTCTGCTGATCAGGGAAGAATAGTCCCCGATCCGGATGATATGGTCTCCTGTGTCTTCATCTTTAAATTCCGAGGCCATTACCAGGCGGTGTATGGAGTCCACATAGGCCTCCTTGAGTTCTTCATGGGAATTTTTGGCGTCTTCCCTAAGACGGCGCTCCCGCAATACCCGCCGGATTCTCAATATGATTTCCTGGATTGAAAACGGCTTTTCAACGAAATCGCTGGCCCCGATATTGATGATTTCATCGTATTGATATCCCCTTGCCTGGCCCGTCATGACAATAACATCTGCTGAAAAATGGGTCAGGATCTGCGTGGCAAGTTCAATCCCGTTCATTTCCGGCATATTGATGTCCGTAATGACGACATCAACAGGTATCTTGGAAAGCAGGGCAAGGGCTGATCTCCCGTCATGGGCTACGGTACAATCGTGGCCAGCAACCTTCATTGCCCTTTGAAACAGGCTTAAAATGGCAGTCTCATCGTCAACAATCAGAATGTGTGCCCTATCGGGCGAGTGGTGTCCGGAGTTTTTCCACATGGGGCCCCTGTTTATTTTTTTACTGCCCTTTAAAAAAACCATTGAAATAATAGTAAATCGTTCGATAACACCGTGAAGCGTTCTTAACGAATACACACTTCATCCCGGGTATGTCAAGAAAAATCTGGGAGGCATGGGCTTTGTATTCTCCTGGCAGGGAGATTGGTATTATTGCTTGATTCAATACCTATCCTATGAGATAGATGCTTGGGATAAAGATTCTCGAACAAAGGATGCATCGCAATGAAAACAAATCAATTGACTGGGCCGCCCATGGGATTGGCCTGGTTTATCTGGGGCCTGGGCGCCCTTTTTTATCTGGTTGGATTTTTCCAGCGGGTGGCCCCGGGGGTTATGACCCGGGAACTGATGCAAGATTTTCATATCTCGGCTTCGGGCCTGGGACATTTATCCGGCCTGTATTTTTATGCCTATGTGGCCATGCAGATTCCCACGGGAATTCTGGCCGACACCCTGGGACCCAGAAAACTTCTCACTGCCGGATGTCTTGTGGCAGGCCTGGGAACCCTTCTTTTTGCCCTGTCTCCTGTTTATTTTTGGGCCGGGCTTGGCCGACTGCTCATTGGTGGGTCCGTGGCCGTGGCTTTTGTGGGGGTTCTCAAACTTTCTTCTTCCTGGTTTCCGGAACGCTTCTATGCCTTTGTCGCGGGCAATGCTCTGTCCATCGGCCTCATTGGTGCAGTTACCGCCGGCCCGCCTTTAAGGTTTCTCATGGACACCTTCCATTGGCGAAGGGTCATTGGTGTCACCGGAGTGCTGACCCTAGGGCTTGGGGGACTGATTTGGTTTGTTGTCAGAGATTGGCCCCAGGAAAAAGGATATCCGGGCTTCACAAAAAAGATACCCACCCCTGTACCCTTGTCCTTTCGCAGTATCTGCCAAGGACTTTTAACGGTGCTTGAGTACCGGAATACCTGGCTGCTATTTATTATCCCCGGCGGAATCGTGGGGTGTGTTCTTACCTTTTCTGGACTGTGGGGGGTGCCCTATTTAATATCCCATCATCAACTGAGTCCGGCCAGGGCCGCTGCCCTTACCTCTGTTTTACTGGTTGGCTGGGCTCTGGGATCTCCTTTTTTTGGATGGCTGTCCGATTATCAGGGAAAACGAAAACCCATTTATATTATCGGCAGTATGGGGGTATCCCTGGGATGGTCATTGATCCTGTTTCGGGAAAGCCTCGCCTTTCTGCCCCTTGTCCTGATTCTCTTTATGACGGGTTTTTTTTCGGGCTGTATGATCATAAGTTTTGCCTTTGCCAGGGAATCGGTTCCCCCTTCCTTGTCCGGAACCGTGTCCGGCTTGACCAATATGGGGGTGATGATGGGTCCCATGTTGCTCCAACCCATGGTGGGTCTGATCCTGGACAGGCATTGGGCCGGCCAGACGCTTGAGGGGGTAAGGGTCTATTCCCTGGATGCCTATGAGCTTGGGTTCATTCCCATGATGGGGTGGGTTCTTTTGTCGGTTTTGCTCCTTTTATTTACCCGGGAAACCCATTGCCGCCAGATGGGATGAGCGGCTTTTACAGGGAGAGTCTCTTTTCCTCTGTATAGTAAGTACCAGCACAGGCATGCCAGAAAATCCGGCTCCGGGTTAGGCGCAAACCAGATATTTAATGGGAATCAGGATATCGTATTCTCCAATAAAATAAAACCTCAAAATCCATTTGGGGGGTCAGATTTTATTTTTTCGGTTTTACCTGGATCTGCTCGCCAACAAGGGTTTTATCGGATAATTCCAGACCTTCAACAATCACCCGTTGTCCTATTTCAAGATCTGAAATCTCAATGGTATTACCGCTGTTGTTCAGCAATTGGGTGCGCTGTATTGTATTTGAATATTTATACTCAGTGATCAAAATGGTTTTCTCGGCCACAACAACATTGGGATTGTCACCTTGATGGATTTCCATAATGGTTGCAACCAATTTAAAGGGGATGGACCCCTGGAGGTCGATGACAAGACCTGAAAATTGCTCTGCATCCTCTGTCTGTGCATAAACCGGGATACTCAAATATACAGTACCCATTATGATACCTGCCATTGCCATTGTGAAAATAGTTGTTTTTATAATGTTTTTCATGGTTTTCCTTTTATCTTTGACGCCAATAGAAACGGTTCATGTTCAGATTCTTAATCGGGGGTACTTTTATAATACCGCCTCCAATCCCCACAAAAAGGTTTACACCAGTGGGAGTCACGGCGGCGACAACTCCAGATGGAATGGAAGTTCCGATAATCATGCTGCGGTCCTTTTTGCCATGGGTCACAATATTTCCCTCTGCATCTTTTTCAATTGAATCATCATAGTCTTGCATTGCGCCGCCGGTTTTATAATTTACCGTATACAACCTGGCTATGCCGAGACCGCCAGCCTCGCCGCAGGGATCAGCCGGATCAATGGCATCGGCGGATTCCGGTTCATATGTTGTAAAATACAGACCCTCGTTGATAACGAGAACAGAAGATATGATTTTTTCCCCGGGATTTTCCAGTTCGAAAAACCATCCCCTCTTGGTATCCAAAGCTGTTTTAACAGCTTGTTTTTGCACATCTGTTCCAACTTGAATAAGGTTATCGGTGACATCCACCAAATCGGCTTCCGTCAATGGTGTAAATGAGGTTGAGGTTGAATCTTCCCAGTTATTTCGAATGGCGTATATTCTGTTAACTACACTGGTTTCTTCAGGGTCAGCCCGGTCACCGGTGCCGAAAAATATCATGTCCTCCCCCACTTCAAGCACAACATCGGGAGAGTAGAAAATTTTGCGCTGTGTACTGATAAGACCGCCGTTAGAAAATAATTTCCGGCCGCTCCAGGTGCCGTCACCGCCGATGATAGAATCGTTCGCGTCAGCGTCTTCATCTTCAAATGCCCAGATGTTTCCGTACAGGTCTCCTGCATACACCCGGTCCGTATAGCCGTCTTCATTGAAGTCATATCCCATGACGTCGGTGATGCAATGGGTCATGGATGAATTTACAGAATTAAAATTCAGGGCGCTTAAAGAACCGTCTGTAACATCTATGGCAAAGACAGCTTTGCCTTTGGTATCATGGTCCACGGGTATGTCCAAATCCTGGTTTTCATCGTATCCCCCGGCCATGAGGAAGACCTCTTCATAGGAGTTTATTCCTGTTTTGATCTTATGTACCGTGGGAGAGGTCCAGGATTGTCCAAGATTTACCCCTGCACCGTCCACATTGCCGTCGATGTCGGAATCGACTGATGCCAGGATATCCTGACTGATGGTGTATTTGTAAACGGGGGCGGCAGGGTTGGTTATGTCAAGTGCTTGGTAATTGTGGCCGCCCCGGCGTTCACCAAAAAACAGGGTTTTGTTGGTGCCGTCATCGTAGAAAACGGGTGGGGCATCCATATAGTAGTCATGGCTCTGGGTGTTGTCCGAGAGTAATTTGAGGCGGCTGAGGTGTTCCCGGGGAATAAAGCCCCACACCTCGCTGCCGTCACTGTCCTTGAAGGCGTGCATGAGTCCCCCGTTGGTTCCCACAAAGATATAGGACTCGTCCGGTAAATCATCACCGGTTGTATCATAACCGACCACCAAGGGTTGGGAGTGGATGATATCTCCCATTTTCCAATCGCTTGTCAGACCGATGATATCGGTGATGACATTGTCTTTTTCAGTATTGTTCGCGACATCCAGCTCTGTATAGGTTAAATCTGAATTGGATGTGGAAAAGAGATTTGTCGTATCGGTAAGAGCCGTATTTGATCCAAGATAGGTATAAAGCTTTCGATTTGTATTGTCCAGGAGCAGCTCCCCGAGGCCCCCTTTGGTGACATCCGGCCCATCGGCCCCGTTGGACCAATAGGATAGGGCGTTGTCTTTGATGGTGCCGTTTGTATTGGTGGCTTCAATCCCGTTGGCGTCAAGAATATCTCCATCTGCGTTGATCCCGTATTTTTTGACGTTCCCTAACCATCTGCCCCCATCGGCCGGCATGAAAAACCCCAGATACAAGAAATCTCCGGAATATGCCTGGTTCATATCACTGACGGGAATCACAGGGGCAACATAGGAGGCATTGACCTCCTTGATCTGGCTGAGGATGGTTTTAAAGGCATTGGATAACCCGGAGATGCTGCTGACATTGTAGTAGGTTCCGCCGCCGTTCTGGGCCGTGTCCTCAAGGAGCTGCTGGTCGGTCTGAAACCCTATGGTGTAGGTGATAATATTCTGGGTTTCAAAGGTGAGGTCTCCGGTCCCAAGTTCCGGGTTGCAGTCATTGGTATAAAGGTATTGGGCCACATCGTCCAGATAGTCCGAGCTGGAGTCCGAGGTGGAATCCCCTGAATTCCCGTCATTGTCATAATCACCAATGGTATCGCCGTTGATATAGGTCCCACTTTTCAATTTCCAGTCGTTGTCACTGGTGGGCTCCCCATCGGTCATCAGGATGATATAGTTTTTCTGACACCGGTAATCCATGGGGGTGGCATAGGTATTGGAAGCGGTCAGCACATCGTCGCTGTATGAAGTTGTTCCGTTAAACCAGCTCTGCTTACCGGCAAAATAAAGCCCTGCCTCGGCCAGGGTCTCGGCCAGGGGCGTCGAACCGCTGGCCGTCAAGCCGCCCACTCTGGCCACCAGTTCACTTCTATAGGCTTCATCCCCGGTGACCGATTGAACTGCCTTAATAACCCGCCCGCCTTGGTTGCTGTTAAACCGCATCAATCCGAATTTTACATCCTGGGTATCTTCTAACAAGCTTTTGATGACCGTCTTGGCCACATCGATTCTGGAATTCATACTACCGCCGACGCTGGCTTCATAATTCCGGTAATTTCCCATCTGAAGGGGTCTGTTCGATCCGCCGCAGGCATAATCGCCGCTGTTGGTTTCATATACCGCCCCCTGGGTCTGCCCCGCGGTTTTTAGTGCGTCCTTAACAGCGATACAGGTAAAGTCATTCACATCGTCGGCATAAAGAACCCATCTGTATCTCCATCTTCCGTATACCCTTACCCATGTCTGGTGGTATACTGCGTCCGACGGGTAAGACCCCGAATAGGTGGTGGCCGAATCATAATATGCCGACGGCACATCTTCGATGGACATGCTGCCCGATGTGTCAAAAATGATAAGAATGTTGGGCTCCACGGAAATGCTTCCGCTTCCGTAGATAGCGGTATCGTCTGCATGGAGCAAGATTGTCGGCGCCATCACCATTATTATCAAGGTGAGTATGAAAAAATATTTTTTCATCGTGTATCCTTCCCTTATATGAATAATTAGGGGTTTAATATTTGTTAAACACTTTCCAAACTCCGGCCTGGATAATGGTGTTGCCGGCAGTGGATGTTGAGGTGATGCTGTAGCGGCGGATTTCAAGAAATTTAACGCTGTTTCCCGAGCCCAATGGCGCATTACCAATGTGGGGCATGGCCGGCATTTGATCCGCCACACTGCCGGCATCGATGACGGGGGTATTTGGATTCGCATCAAAGACGGGGGTCATTGTAGGTTCAATGCACCGGACCCGGATGGTTGCCACGGGACCATTTGGACCGGTTGAAAGTGAATCAAATTCAGCGCTTGCTGTTGTTTCCGAAACGGTCAAAAAAGTATTGGTCAGCCAGTTGACAAAGTTAAGCCGGGCGTCGTTAATCCCGCTTTCCGTTTGGTAGAACTCTGTGGAGGAAAGCTGTTCATTTCTGACAATGGAGGTTTCATTGTTTGATATGTTGATGGCTGCAACACCGGAAATGGTCAATATCATCAGCACCATCAGACTGAAAATCATCACCATACCGTTTTCGTTGTTCACCGTTTTTTTGATCAGGAAAATATCCATGGTTTCCTCTCTTGGCATAGCAATCATTGGTTTCTAAGTCTCACCCGTTCGGTCAATGTCCGAGTGACAGTACCGGCGCGGCCTGCCGGCGCCACAATCGTCATGTTGATCACGATTGTGGTGGGGTCAGCCGGGTCATCATAGGTAAAATTCAGGGCCGTCACGTTGTCCATGAGCACTGCGTCTGTAGCCGGGTTATTGTCCAGCATCTGTATGAGCTGGGTCCCCCTGAGAAAATAGTCGATTTGTTCATTATTACCAACAGTTACGGCACCATCATAGTCCAGGTCGGCAATGAACCCGAAGGCATTTGCAGTGGTCACTGGAAAACTGTTTCCGATGGCATTCAATGGGTCGAGGCCTGCAAGGCGAATATCCTGGGCCATCAATGTGATGGCCGAGCGAAGGTCCTGCTGTGCACTGGCCCGTACGGTTTCCGTGGTGTAGGACCTTGTAAGGGCGGTGTACACCGAGACAACCGCCGTCATAATAATGGAACTTATTGCGATGGCAATCAGCAGCTCGATCAGGGTAAACCCGGTGTTGGATAAACGGTTGGGTTTAACCCTTTGCCGGGTGTGGTGTGGCATCATAACCCCCCCCCTGTTATTACCGCAGTTAAGCTAACCGTTCTTATCCCTCTGCCCACAAAGGGAAAGGAGACGTTGACGGTGACCGTTCTGGCAAAATTACTGACTGTATCTGTAGCTGGATTGATACCAATGATACCATCGGTGTCATTATAGTAGGGTTCTATTGTCCAGGACCGGGTGTAGATACCGCCGGCTGCTTCGTTTTCATCCATTGGATTGAGAGGGTCAGGGGTGGATGTGTTCAATACGCCGTTCAGGATGTCAGTGTTGCTGGTAATGTCGCCGTTTTTAATAACCTCCATCTGAGACCGGGCCAGGGTTGTGGCCTGGGTAAATGTGTTGCCGCTTTTATTGTTCCTGACAGTGGAAATCTGCATTGCGGCAACCGCCAGAAGGCCGACAGACATGATGCCCATTGCCATGATGACCTCTATTAAGCTGAATCCCTTCATATCTTTGCATCTTTGAAGAGTGAATTTTGGCTTTTTCATCTATGTGCTCTCCTAAAACCTGGCTTAAGGAATGCTAATGCGGCCAAGCCGGTTAACAGAAACGGAGCTTTGGTCGCCGCCCCGGGTTATCACAGCCGTCCTCACAATTACTGTGGGACATCTTCCCGTCCCATCGAACTGAAAAAAATTACCCGGAAATAATGTTGAGGCAGCAAGATTGATGGCCACCCCACCCTCAAGGACTCGATTCCTCAGAGTACCCCCAGCGTTATCTACAGCAGTGTACCCGTTGGCTGTGAAAGTGATGACTACGGTTGCATTGTTCTGGATGGCGGACTGCTTTACCGCTGCTAAATCACCCGCAAGGGTGTCGACCGCGCCGGTAAACTGGGCATTATTTCTCCATGTGACCATATTGGGAATAGCGATTGCGGAAAGTATGCCCACAATAGCGATGACAATCATTAACTCCAAAAGGGTAAAACCGGATTTATTTTTCACCTTCCCATCCTTTTTTTGAACCACCATTATATTTAATAAAAAAAAGTATAGCAGAGGATTGTGAATAAATCGAGGGATACTGTGGGCAAACTGGAGAAATTACACCCGGATACACCGGAGTTTTTGTTCTTTTTTTCGTTATAATCATTTGATTCCAAATTTCCCCTTTTTCAATTATGTATCCATTTTCCGTGCCAGAACGGTTAAACTTGTAGCGATCAAGTGTTTTTATCAAAGCCCCCCCCAAAAAATAAGGAAAAAGAACGGGTGTTTGTTATATTTCAAACAGGTTGATTGGTTTTATTTCATCAAAGTGATTGAATTTCACTCATGGGCCCGTGTACGTCAAGGGGTCACACTGACAAAAAAGGGGCGGGCATTGACAAAAAAAGAAAGATTTGTTTGTTCAGCACAACACAGAAAATTGCAGATGAAATAAGTTGGTCGCCAGGCGGTACTTTGGGGATGACAATCAAAAGATTGCAGGGAAAAAACAATCCATGGTAAGATAAAAAAACAATTCATTATTTAAGGAGAGACCATGACCCCTTTTCATATCATCGGCCATGCCGATTGCGGTAAGACAACCCTGATTGCAGACCTGGTGAGGCTATTGGTTGAAAAAGGTATTCGGGTCGGTTCAATGAAGCATTCCTCCCATGTCCATGAACTGGACAAACCGGGCAAGGATTCATTCTGCCATCGGCAGGCCGGGGCCGTACCCGTATCCATGGTGACAGAAACCATGAGTGCCGTCTACCTGCCGAGAACTCCAGAGTACACCCCCCAAAAACTGCTGGAGACCTTTTATGGACAGGTGGATATTGTTCTCATAGAGGGCTGGATCGCAGGTCCCCATGACAAGATTGAAGTCTGGCGCAAAACAGTCGGGCGGCGGCCACTTTTTTCTTCCATTCAACAGGTAATAGCCCTTGTTTCGGATGATCCTCTGTCACAAGAAGATGCTTCCGGGGTTGCCCGTCAAAAAATTCAGAGTTTTAAACGGTCCGATCTTTGCTGTGTTGTGGAATACATGCTTAATAGGGTATAAGGGGTTCCTTTAGACACGATTTGGCCAATTTCTATTTTAACAGGTTATTCCCATGCTGTTTCTTTGTGGCCAAAAAAACAGCATGGGAATAACCGCCTTTGCCGGGCCGTTTAAAGGTCACAAAAAATCCGGCCTGGGCAAGGCGTTTCATAAATCCCTGGTCATGGTCTTCCCCCCAGACGGCAAAGGTTCCCCCGGGGTTCAGGGCCTTGTGGACCCGGGTAAGGGCCCGGCGGCCATACAGGGGATCCTCTCTTTTGTCCGTACGGGAATGGGGGCCCCGGTAAAGGTCCAGAATGATGGCGTCAAATTTTTTGTCTTCGGTGCCTTTGGAAGCATTGTCAATACCCTGGACAACGTCTCCAACCGTTACACAGACCCGGGGATCTAAAATCGCCCCGTTGGTTAGGTCGAAAAGCGGTCCCTGACACCATTGACAGATTTTCGGGTTGAGTTCCCAAACCACAACCTCTGCTGTTGTGGCCAGGGAATCCAATACCGCCCTGAGAGTGATGCCCATTCCCAAACCGCCCAGCAGAACCCGGGGGGCCGAATGGTTTTTCAATGGCCTGGCCCCAAAATTTCCCAATGCGATCTCCGAGCGTTGGGCCATGGAGTTCATGAGGATCTGGGTGCCAAAGGTGATGATAAAATCTCGTTTTCCCCGCTGGCGAAGTTCCAGGGTTCCTTCATCTTCGGCAATGAATTGATCAACAACTTTCCAGGGCAGCGCCATATGAACTCCTTATTCTTTATAGGATTGAACCTGCCTTTTATAAGGTTTAGCTAGTAGGGTTGCTACCCAATACCTGGCAGGTTTCCGTTGCAATCTGGAGTTCCTCATTGGTGGGCACCACCCATACCTGAATCCGGCTGTTGGACCCGTGGATTGTGCGGGGGTCCGGGGATCTTTTGTTATTTTTATCCGGGTCAATTTCAATGCCAAAAACCGACAGGCCTGCCAGGGCTTTTGCCCGGACAATTTCGTCATTTTCCCCGACTCCGGCGGTAAAGACCAATCCATCCACATGGCCGAGCACGGCTGCATAGGCCCCAATATATTTTTTGATCTGGTAGGCAAACATTTCAACAGCCAGGATAGCCAACTTGTCACCCTGGGAAGCCCTTGCATGGATGTCCCGTAAATCATTGAGACCGCAAATGCCCGCAAGCCCGCTTTTTTTGTTCAAAACTTCGTCTATTTCCATCTGGGTCATACCGGTGTTGTCCATTAGATATCCGAAAATAGCCGGGTCCAGGTCACCGGACCTGGTCCCCATCATCACCCCGGCAAGAGGGGTCATACCCATGGAGGTATCTTGGCATTCCCCTTGTTTAATGGCACAAATGGAACAGCCATTGCCCAGGTGCAACGTGATCAGGTTCACCTCCCCGGGATTTTTACCCATAAGCTGAGCAGTTTTGTTGGCAACATATTTGTGGGAGGTTCCGTGGAAGCCGTATTTGCGGATTTTATAATCTGTATAGTATTCATAGGGAAGCGCGTAAAGAAAGGCTTTTGGGGGAATGGTCTGGTGAAAATTGGTGTCGAATACTGCCACCTGGGGTTTGCCGGGAAACAGATCTTCAGCCAGTTGAATCCCGATGAGGTTGGGGGGATTGTGAAGGGGAGCCAGGGGATTGTTTGCCTGGATGGCATTTTTAACCGCTTCATTGATCCGGGTGGCCGCCTTGAAGGCCTCTCCTCCTTGGACCACGCGATGACCGACAGCATCAATTTCTTGGGTGATGAGGTCCGCCACAAGAAGCATGGCTTCCTTGTGGTTTGGGATGGGCTGTGTCTTTTTTGTTTTCTGTTCTTTGCCCATGGAAAAGTCTTTATGGGTCAGGATTCCTTGTGTTTCACCAATCCTTTCCACAACGCCACCGGCCAGGACACTTTGATTGTCCATGTTAAAGAGCTGATATTTTAATGAAGAACTACCTGTGTTGATTATCAATACATTCATGAAATTTCCTTTTTAAGATAACAAATAAATGGGGTGAGATAAAATGCTTAATTTTGTTCTGTCATGGCATAAAATTGTTTGATAAAGGCTTCATGGACAGAATAAGACCAGTGAAAATCCTTTAAAATCATAGCGGCTTGCTGGGAATTTTCCTGCTTTAAAAAATCAATAACGAGTGAATGCTCTTCACAATTTTTCAGTTCCCAGTCACGGATATAACTCTGGCCCTGAAAATCGTACAACCTATGTTTAATGGGAAGCATGAATTTATTGAGAAGCGGATTGCCCGAAAGCGTGTTAAAAACATTATGAAATGCCAAGTTTGTCTGAAACAACCGTGAAAAATCATTACTTTGAACATCTTTGATCATCCGGTCATTAAAATCCTCCAACCGGGATATATGGGAGGGGGTTATTCGATCAAAACAATCCAGAAGAATAGAGGCCTCAATGATGCCAATTGCCTCATAGGCATTTTTTACATCATTTAACGTAAGGGCATTGACCATCACGCCCCTTCTGGGAAGTATGGTGACAAATCCTTCTATCTCAAGGTGAATCAATGCATCCCTTAGGGGAGTCTTGCTGATACCCAGCTGTTCTGCAATCTTATTGAGATTAATGGTGGAGCCAGACGTCATGCTGCCGGTCATCATTTCATTTCTCAGGTATTCATACACCTGCTCTCTCAATGATAAGACAAATAGCTGTGTCTTCATTTTTTATAAGGCCCTTTAATTTCCATGTTCTGTTAATACCCTTTTTAATATATGCGAAGAGAGGTACCCCGTCAAGAAACGAAGCCCTATCATTTTTACCTGATATATCAGGTATCAAATCAGGGTCAAGTAAAATATTCTTTTCCATAAAAATACTTTTGGGTATTGAAATAAACGAACATCCCTGTGTATAGTCGAACTCTTTAGATCCCTGGGCGAATGGTAGACAGGGCTCATCAAGATTAACCCTTAGGATTAACTTAGAAAAAACAGACCATGATTATCCTGGATACCATACTCCCCTTGTTTGTCCTTCTTTTACTGGGCAGTGTGTTGAGATTTACCAAAATCACAACTGAGCCCTTTTTAAAAACAGCAGATAAACTGGTCTATTATATATTTTTTCCTGCCATGCTGTTCTGGAAAATAGGAAATTCAACCGGCAACACGCAGTTCAGTCTTGGGCTCTGTCTGGCAGGCATTTTAGCGGTTGTTTTGGTATTTGGTCTAAGTCTGTTTTTTATTCATCAAAGCCAAATGCCCAGGTTCCAGGCCGGTTCTTTTTCCCAGGCCTGTTATCGGTTTAATACCTATATCGGGATGGCCATTGTCATGAACACCTTAGGGGCGGAAGGGGTCAGGCATTTTGGAATTTTGGTGGGCTTTGTCATCCCCTTGATTAATGTTTTGGCGGTTTGTGTTTTGATTTGGCATTCAGACCAGAACCTTAACATGAAGGAAAAAATTGTTTTTTTTGCCAGGGCCCTTATTTCCAACCCATTGATCCTGGGATGCGTGGCAGGTCTCGTGGTTTCACAATCTGGTTTTGTCTTCCCCAAAGTGATGAACAATACCTTTGGTCTGATGACATCAATCACCCTGCCCCTGGCATTGATTTCCATTGGGGGCACCTTGAGTTTTAAGGGACTTGCCTGCCATACAAGGGCCTCTCTGGTTGCCGCTTGTTTTAAACTGCTGGTGCTGCCTGGGCTAGGCTTTATACTGCTAAAGGTTTTTTTTGTAACCGGCATTCCCTTTAAGACGGGAATGATCTTTTTTTGTCTCCCGACCTCCACAGCCATCTATGTGCTGTCCGCCCAATTAAATTCCGACACCCAGCTTGCATCAGCCGCCATTATGCTCTCCACGCTCTTTTCTTTTGTTTCCCTGTCCGTGGCGCTTCTCTTATAAAAAGTAGGGACCAAGCACTGGAGGAGCTGATAGTTTAGTGAGGGATGTTTTGAAGTTCCAATGCCGTAAAAGCAGTTTTTTTCATAAAAAGGGAAATTTCTTTTAAGGTGGCCATATCATCGACTGAATTCCTTAGGATACCAAAGCCTTCGGAAAGAGCCAAAATGGTTTCAGCGGCCCTTTCTTTGTGTGCTATTTTGACCAGCCCGTTTTCTTCCCAGGTCTCCATTTCCGCTATGCCAAAATCAATGAATCTTTTCATCAAGCTTTTTATTTTTCCTTTGATCTGGTCGTTTCTAAACCCCATGGCGTAACAGGACCAGAAAACCGCATCCCGCTGGGGCATGGTGCCACTGGTATCAAATACCATATCCAGCAAGCCTTCAAGCCTTTCTTTGGGGGTCGTATATTTTTTAAGTTCTTCTAGGTAGACGGTCATGGAAGAGTCATAAAGATAATCCACCATTTCCATTATCAACCCTTCCTTACTTTTAAAATAGTGAATCAAAAGCCCTGAATTGACCCCCATACGGGTTGCAACTTTGCCAATAGTCATGCCCATGAACCCTTCTTCTTCCACCACCTTGTAAGTATGCCTCAGAATTTCAGGTTTACGAATATGTGATATGCTTTTTCGACCCATTGTCTCTCCATTGTTTTATTATTTATCTGCTCATGAATATATTATTCTCCTGTTTGTTGTCAATTTTTTTGTTTCACCGGGACCGGGATAATTGGTGCAACGAATTTTGCAGGCATTACTAGGGGAGAGATCCTTTCATCTCCCTTTGGCATGGGATTCTTTTTTAACCGACGAATTTAAGTTTGGGAAATAAGAAACCCAGCCCGGCATTTACCGGGCTGGGGTGGGAAGAGATCAGGCAATATCCCGCCTGTCGGACATGTCCACAAGGGTTCTTTCCCTTGTTTTGTCAATGCCCAGTTCTTTTCGTTTTTTGTCAATATGGGCAATCATCATACGGGCGATTTCAATGGGATCGGCCGCGGTTCCCCATTTTCCATACCCCTGTTCCTCGAGTCCTTTAAACAAAAGGTCATGGAACTTTGTTCCCTTGATGGAGGGGAACCCGATGCCAAAAACCGTGTATACGCCCGAGGACACAAAGTACTGACCAATGGCGAGCGC
This sequence comes from Desulfobacteraceae bacterium, assembly GCA_016743945.1. GTDB lineage: Bacteria > Desulfobacterota > Desulfobacteria > Desulfobacterales > Desulfobacteraceae > NBML01. The sequence goes on along the minus strand of JADGFI010000001.1, from coordinate 184,712 downwards.
CTTTTCACTCATCCATTCCGGGGCACAGCCGGCAACGGGAAGGTCGGCAATGCTGTTGCCAAGGCCGCCGGCTTCCACCATGGCCGAGGCCGCAATGAGAATCCGGGTGTTGTCGACGCAGGAACCCAATCCCAGGACCGGCGGCATGCCCACTGTTTCGCAAACCTCGGCAAGACCCGGGCCTGCCAGGGGCGCCGCTTCCGGGGTTAAAAACCCTGCTTTGGCAAGCGCTATCTGGGAGCACCCGGTCTGGAGAACCAGCACATCATTTCGAATCAGCTCCCGGACCAGGGCCACGTGGAAGGAGTCCTGTTTGACCTTGGGATTGGTACAGCCCACAACGCCGGCAACACCCCGGATTCGGCCGTTGATAATGTTGTCGTTCAAAGGAGAATAGGACCCCCTGAAAGTACCGCCCAGCATGTACTCAATGTATTCATGGCTGAATCCGTGAACCCCTTTTTGAACCTGTTTTGGGATTTCAATTGGCATGCTTCTGGAAGCAAACCTTGTAATGGCTTTGGTCAGGATCTGGTCGGAACAGACCCTTGGATCCCGCTCTTCAAATTCAATATGGGTGGCCCCTTCAATATGGCATCTGGGATTGGTGGTGATCAAATGGGTATCGTAACATTTTGCCACCGCAGCCAGCCCCTGTTTGATGCATTGGATATCCACGACCATGGCATCCACGGCCCCGGTTACAATGACCGCTTCCGTGGAACTAAAATTACCGGCATGGGGAATCCCGTGGCGGGACATCATCTCCGCCCCTGAACAGCACATGCCCACCAGATTTATTCCCGCAGCTCCCCTGGTCTTGGCCTCTTCAATATAAAAGGGGTCTGACACCGCTGCCAGTATCCCTTCAAACATGGCTGGTTCGTGACCGTGGACAATGATATTTACATGGTCTTCCTTGAGAACCCCCATGTTGACCTCTGCCACGGTGGGAGAAGGGGTGCCGAACATGATGTCGGATAATTCCGTTGCCACCATGGAACCACCCCATCCATCGGCAAGAGCGGTCCGGCTGATCTGGCGGGTGAGATTGTTATAGTCCTGGTCACATCCGATATGAGTCCGGCTCATCAGCTCCATGACCTCCCGCATGGCACCCCTGGGAACGATGCCACCCTTTCGCCATTGTTCCAGGGTTGCCTTGGGGACTCGTCGGGTAAAGGGCATTTCTCCCTCCACATTGGAAAAGGTTTTTTCCAGTTCAACATAGAGCTCCTTCGCCACTGCATATACTTCTTTACCCTCAACATCTATCCCCACGGATTTTGCAACCCGCTCAAGCTTGATGGTGTCCTCAATGGTAAAGTCTTTGACATTACCGTCGATGATGTCCTTAAATAATTTAAGGATGTGCATGCCGTGGTCGCTATGGGAAGCTGTGCCCGTGGCTACATTCCGGGCAAAATTACGGGCCTGTATGGTATCAATGGTGGCGCCGCAGACCCCGACTTTTTTATAAGGGTCTCTCGGATTCAGACGGCAGGGTCCCATGTAGCAATGTTTGCAGCAGGCAGACTCCACTCCGATGGGACAGGGTTTCATGTCAACCCCCCGGTCAAGGGCAATTATTACCCCGTCTCGCCGCGCTTTGTCCAGCATCTGGGCGGTTGCCTCGCAGATGGTTCTTTCCGATGAAGGAACCTGTTTTTTAATGGGTTTATCACTGGCCATAAGTATCTCCTTTAAAATTGATTGAAAGCATCTGTTGCGCCAAATTATGGGCAAAGTTTGAATTAGCGCGCTAGCGCGCGGGCTTTTAGCATTTAGGCATTAGCTAACGGCTAAATGCAAATTCCTAGACTCTTAAAATAGAAAATTCCGTTGCTGTCTTAAAACCTTGGTTTGGAATGGCAGGTTAAAACAATTGATCCTGTTTTCGTGATCCTGTCTTAGACAAATTTATTCCAAAAAGTTTAAGTAGTTAGCTTCTTTGCTTGCCAATTCCATCCACCAAGGCGATAAATTTGAAATCAGTATAGCATATGCCACATTGTGGCACAAATAAAAAAATATTTTTTTTTAAAAAATAGGCAAAAAAAAGGGTATCTGGAAGGGAGAAACCCCTTCTGGCCCTTATGATAAAAGGGACAGAAAAGGTTTGGAAAATAAAAATTATCCAATAACTTTTATGGCAGCAAATCGGGGTTCGTGGAGGGGGATGAGAATATCAGCCTCTCGTTGGACCCTTTCCATTATATCGTAGGCAGAATAAGCATCTACATGGGTGCCCGGCGGAATCAGGTCCATTTCCATCCCCCGAATTTCAGGAGGAGGATTGTAATTTTCGTCGATGATACAAAATCCCGTGATAGCGGCAAGACCTTTTTGGGTGTTGATAAAAACGGTGAGGCCGCCTTTTGTGTGAACCGGGGTATGCATCACCCGGATACCGTCAATTATCTCCGTATCTTTTGTGATAATCCTGATCTGACCGTTTTCTTCAATATCGTCGATATAGTCCGATAGATACCGGTAATCCAGGGGATGGGGAGTGTGAACAGATGCAAGTTCCTGCTCATGGATATAAAAAAGGGCATTTTCACATTTATAATCATTTTCACAATGGTCCATATGCAGATGTGTATGGACGACAATATCAATGTCTGCCGGTGTCAGTCCATACTCTGCCAGGCCTTGTTCAAATGTATAAATTTTCCCTCCAATAGCCTCTTCCCGGTCCTGGGACTGTATGGGATTCATTTCGCCGGTATCCACCAGGAGAGTCTGGTCTCCCCCCTGTATCAGCCAGGTAAAAATGGGAATGGTGTAAGTCTCTCCCTGGCCATATTGATAGGTCATGTAACTTTTGTCAAACACCTTGGTTCCCATGACAATGGGATGGATGGTATAGGCTGTTGTCATTTGTTGTGTACTCCTTTTATAAAAACCGGTGCAGGGCGGATAAATTTTAATTAAGGTTCCTTATAAAAAATATAAGCAAATCAGCTCCCTGTGTCAATGGTCTGAGAGGGGCTTTTGATCCACCCTTTAAATTTTAGCAGACAACTCCAGGCACAAATTGGGAAAGGTTTTATTATACAAGACGGTTGATCTGATGGGAGGATGACATAGAGCAGAAAAAAAAAGGCCTCGGTCAGAAAAGACTTCCCGACCGAGGCTGCATCACGCTTCAATTAAATCGCTTTAGAGAATCTGTTTTAAAAACAACTTGGTCCGGTCGTGGCTGGGGGCGGTAAAAAAATGTTCCGGTGTGCCCTCTTCAACGACCTGACCCTCGTCCATGAAGATTACCCGATCACCCACCTCCCGGGCAAATCCCATTTCATGGGTCACACAGACCATGGTCATGCCTTCCTTTGCCAGGGTTTTCATGACATCCAGAACTTCGCCGATCATCTCCGGATCAAGCGCTGATGTGGGCTCATCAAAAAGCATGATTTTGGGATCCATGGCAAGGGCCCTTGCAATGGCTACCCGCTGTTGCTGCCCTCCGGAAAGATTGGAGGGATGGGCATGGGCTTTTTCGGCAATTCCCACCTTTTCAAGGAGCATCATGGCCTTTTCTTCCCGTTCTTTTTTACTCCGTTTTCGGACCAGCTGCTGGGCCAGACAGACATTGCCCAAAATCGTCTGGTGGGGAAAGAGATTAAAGGACTGGAAGACCATACCCATTTCCGCTCTGACTTTATTGATATCGGTTTTAGGATCAAAGATATCAACCCCATCCACCAAAATCTGGCCGTGGTCTGCTGTTTCCAAACGGTTCAGGCATCTTAAAAAAGTACTTTTTCCGGAACCCGAGGGCCCGATGACCACAACGACTTCTCCTGCTTCTATCTTGTTTGTAACGTTCACCAGGGCCTTTACCTCGTGGGGGACATAAAAGGTCTTATAAATATTGTTGATTTCAATCATTTTTGGGCTGTCCTCCTTTCCAGATACTGAACAAACATGGAAAGCGTAAAGGTCATGAGCAGGTAGAGAACTGCACATAAAATCCACAGTTCAAAGGTCTGAAGGCTTGTGGTAATACCTTCACGGGTTGCTTTTGTCAATTCCCGAATGGAAATCATACCCAACAGGGATGAATCTTTGATCAAATTAATAAATTGGCCGGCCAGGGGGGGTAAAATCGTCTTTAATGCCTGGGGAAGAATAATATAAAACATACATTGAAAATAGCCCATGCCGGCGGACCTGGCTGCTTCCACCTGTCCGGGATGAATGGCTTCAATACCCGCCCTGACAATTTCAACCACATAAGCACCGGTGAAGATGGACAAGGCCATGATACCATACCACTCAGGCGGGAGCTTTGGTATTCCGTTCATCATCAATATTTTATTCATGGTGGTTCCCAGAACAAAATAAAAAATCATGATCTGAACCAGTAAAGGTGATCCCCGGATAATTTCAACATAGGTGATGGCCGACCATTTCAGAATCGGGGTATCCGACACCCTGGCAACCCCCCCGATGATTCCCAGAAGGATGCCAAAAATTGTGGAGATAAAACTGATCTTCAAGGTTATCCACAGGCCCTTGGCCATAAGCCCCGGCTTCCACTCCCCCTTGTATTGGGCAAGGATATCACCCGGAGAAAGAGAGTCCCCTTCATCCCAGTCAAAGGATTCAGCGGGAACGGTAAATGTTTTTTTCCCGTCCTCATCTGTGATGACAATATCAAACTTGTCCTTGTTGGGTGCTATGGTGTCTATTTCTCCATCCGCTTCCACATAAAGGGTGATAGCCTCCTGGTACATGAAATATTTGGGGATTTTGAACCAGCGCCATTGGTATTCCACTGCCACGGTTGCATAATATACGGATCCGAATACCAAAATCATCAATGCGATGAAACCGACAACAGAAAATGCATAGGCCGTGGGGTTGCTGAGCCGCTTTATATTGGACATTTTTTGTTCCATTCCTAGGTTTGCCTTAAAAAACGGGCCGACAGAAGACACCCACTGTCGGCCCCATTAAATCTACACAACCAATCTATTTTTGAAGGTCTTTCTGCCATTTATCGGATTTGATCCATTTTTCATAGGCTTTGTCATATCTTCCATCGTTTTTGTACTGGCGTAAAAAATTATTCAGAAAATTAAGAAAATCTGGGTCGCCTTTTCTAACCGCCATTGCAAGGGGTTCAAAGGTAAAGGGCTCGTTCAGGGCAATTGTTTTACCGGCACCATGCTGGGCCTGCACGATCTCAATCAAGGGAAGGTCGTAAACCGTTGCATCTGCATTGCCCTGGATAACTTCCATGCAGGCTTCTGTTTCAACTTCAAATGATTTATAGGTGGCCTTGGGGATCATTCTCTTAACCGCTTGTTCTCCGGTGGTTCCCAGTTTGGAAGTAATAGTGAACTTGGGGTCATTAAGGTCTTTGTAGGATAATACTTTGCCTTCATGTTTTTTGTTAAGAAGGATTGCCTGTCCGATAACAATGTAGGGATCGGTAAAATTGATGGCCAGGTTTCTTTCCTGGGTACAGGTCATACCCGAGATGATGATATCATACTTGTCGGTGATAAGACCCGGAATAATACCGTCCCAGGCAGTATTGACAGGTTCGTATTTTACTTTCATGGCTTTTGCAAGGGCTTTTCCCATATCCACGTCAAACCCGATGTATTTTCCCTTGGTATTGGTCATCTCAAAGGGAAGGTAGCCTGATTCCATTCCAACGCGAAGTTTGCCGGATTTTACGATGGCTTCAATGGTGGATGTTTTGGCAAGCTTAATATCATCTGCAAACACAGGTGCTGATACAAAAAGAAATGCCATAGCAAATAAAGAAATAAGTACTTTTTTCATCGGACTTCTCCTAAAAAGTTAATGTTTGACCGTTTACAGCTCTCCTTAGAATGAATCCAAAGGACCCGTAGAAAGCCATGCGAAACAATGATAAACCCTTCTATAATTGAGTTTAATACTTAGCATAATTATTTTAAATGGCAAGCACTATTTGTACAGAATTCCAAATCAAACCAATTTTTTTATGGAATGATCCGGTTCACCAGCACCTGTCTCTGGAAAAGATTCAAACGGGCCTTAACCATTCCATGGTCACCCACCAGATTTTTAAAAGCCATGCTATACCAAGCAATTTGTTTATTTGTTAATACTTTATGGGCTAGGTATCAATCGTGATTTACAACTTCAAACCTTCCTTTGTTTGGTTTCAACTGATACACTTGGTCCGCATCCAGGGCAACCGGCAGTTCATGGGTCAAAATAAGGATGGTGGCAGTGGCTTTGAGTTGATTGATAATATCAATTAAGAGTACCTTTGAGGACTCATCCAAGCTGGACCAGGGTTCATCCAGGATAAGGATGGGGGTATTTTTTAACAAAAGTCTGGCCATACAAATTCGCTGCCTTTCGCCGCCGCTGATATTTTTTCCCCGGGGATCCAGTATTTCATGGATACCGCCAGGCAGACGGCGAACCAATTCCCCAAGCCGGGCTTTTTCAAGGATACTTTCTACCTGCTGATCACTTGACCAGGGGGCGGCAATGGTAAGGTTTTGTTTGAGGGTTTCATGGAAGATATAATGAAATTGGGTGACGACACTGATCTTTTTCCGCAATTCCCTAGGGGAAAAATTGCAGATATTCTCTTTGCCCAGCCGGATTTCGCCTGACCCGGGCGTATAAAATCGCAGAAGGAGATTGATCAGGGTGGATTTGCCACTGCCACTGGGGCCGTGGATGACAGTAATCGCCTTGGCTGGGATAAAAAGATCCGCATGGCAGTAAAGCATCCGGCTCCGGGGATAGGCAAACCCAAGACCTGTAATGTTGATGGGGAGGGCGGCGTCAATTGACTTGGACTTGTCCGGATCTTTGACCTCTTCAGGCATTCGGTTGAAAAAATTACACAGATTGTCAACACTGACCCTCTGGGGCTGGATATTGGAAAGAGCGTTGATCAGTGCAGATACAGATGCTTCCAACAGGCCCACATAGAAAAAAAACAAGAGGAAGTCATCAATGATAATTTGGTTGTTTACGATCATAAGATAGGCTGCTAGAACGAGTAAAAGACCGCCAAATTTTGAGATCAGGTCAATCACGGGGGAGAAGATACTGACAATTGTGCCGGACTTTACAGAGAGCCTGCGTAAGGAGGCTGTTTTTTTACTAAAATATCGATTTCTCTCATTTTCTGCTGCAAACAGTTTAAGGGTATCGATTCCCTGTACGGTTTCGTCCAGAACCCGGTTGATATCCGCCCATTTTGACCTCTGATCCCGGGCGTATTTTTCCAGAACCCGGTTGAGTTTAACAATAAAAATGGCGGTCATTAAGACAATGAAAACAGCCAAAAAGGTCAGGGTGGCGGGGCAGGCGTAGAAGAGAATGGATATCACCGCCAAGATTGTCACGGTCTCCCTGAGGACCCGGGGCAGCAGGTGGGAAATCAGGGCCTGGGTCTGGCTTATATCGGTGTTGAATTTGGTCATGAATTCGCCGGCAGACTGATGTTGAACCTCTTGCAGGGGCAACCGGTTAAGCTGTTCAAAAAAAGCAGTCTGGAGCTGGTCGAGCAGATCCGAGGCAAACTTGCAGGCAACAGCGCCTCCAATCCCCTGGAGCAAGGTAAGAGCGACATAGGTAAGGGCCAGTGCAGCAATTGGGCCCAGTCCTTTTAAAAAAAGGGTAGCTGAAAATTCGGTTATGACAAGGCTGACAATGCGCTGAAAAAAAAAGGGTTGAACAGAATAAAGGGCCGCACATCCCATCTGTATGACCAGAAGGATGAGAATTTGCCTTTTGTATTGGCAGGTCAGCCCCATAAGATATTTTATGTCAGAACTATAAAATATCATGGGCTACCCGGTTAAGTTCCCGGCGCAGATGGGTGTAGATCATTTGGTAGTCCTGGCACAAGGGATCCTGTTTCATTGGGTCTCCTGAGAAAACTGCGGCATTATGGGGACATCCGCCATGACAAATTTCCCGGCTGATGCAAGCTCGGCAGCACGTCAGGTTGTTCGCCCTTTGGGCAAGGGAAGAGCCTGGGCCGGCATCATGGATTTGTTTAAAAGAGTTTTTTTGTATCCGGCCAAGACGATGGTCCTGGAACCGGCTGCACAAAACAAGGGATCCGTCGGGCCGAACGCTAATATGGGTGCCGACACAAGAAAGCTGTTGCTGGCACTCCGGGGATTTGCCCCTGGTGAGACTGAGAAGGTAGCTGTCCAAGGGAGAAACCTGGATCCGGTTGGTTTCTGTTTGTATCCACTCATCAAAGAGTTTGCACATGAATCGACCGTATTCACCGGGTCTCAGCCTGCCTATTTCGTTATAAGCCGGGTGGAAGGGGGGGATCATAGGGTTTGCCCTGAAGGGTTTGCCCAGGCCTTTAAAGAACCCATAAATCTCTTTTTCCCGGCCCTGGCAAAGAGGAGTGACAACCATACACAGGCCAAAGGGCAAGCCCGTATTTTCCACAAGCAGTATTTTATCCATCACCTTATCATGGGTGCCCTGTCCGTGCCGTGTTTTCCGCATGGCATTGTGGAGTTCTTCCGGGCCATCCAGACTAATGCCCAGCTGAATGTCCCGATCCCCGAAAAACAGACAGAAATCTTCATCCAGCAAAAGCCCATTTGTCTGGATAAACTGGGTAATGGGGATTGCCGATTCATATCTGTCAAGAATGGAAGCTGCGGTTCGGAAGAAATCAAGCCCGGCCAGCAGGGGCTCCCCCCCATGCCAGATAATATGCAGGGCCTTGAAACGGTTCTCCTTGACATGGGAAAGGGCCTGCTGAATGGCTGCTGCCAGGATTTCATGGGACATGATGGTTTGGTGTGCCAGGTCTGAATAGCAATAGAGGCATTTAATATTGCAGGCCTTTACCGGTTCCAGCATCAGGGTGAATATATCCGGGTGGTTTTCTGGATCCGATATTTTTCGGGCCGGATTATTCATTTACAAGTTCCTGTTCTATAACCTTTCTGACATGGTCGCGGAATGTTCTAAGGCCTTGGCAGTAATAGGTTTCACCGGATATATTATCCAGAGGAGGGGGCAGAGCAGCATCTGTCCAATGGGACAGGCCTTTGGTTCTTGCCGCCAGCACCAGGGCATTGTATTTCATGCAGGTAAGGCAACCGCCCATGTGTTGGCGGCCCCACTCACAAGAACCGCAGGCCATGGTATATCCGGAACATCGCAGGTGAAGTTTTATCTCTTCCCAGAGCTGGATTTTCCGGTCCAGGATATGTTTAATACTGTCTTTTTGGATGTGGCCCAGACAGGTTAAGGCATCGTTCACATATTGATCACAGCTGAACACCCTGCCATGGGGATCAAATATGAGTCTGCCCGGATCACAGCGTTTTTTATGGAAGGGGTCTCCAAGGTCCAGTTCGGGCTGAAGTATCATGCGAACTTCAGTCCGAAGTTCGTTAAAATCAACCCGGCCTGTGCTGTCATGAAACCAGAGATCAAATAGACGGATCATAAATTCGCCGATTTCATCGGGGCTGGGGGCCAGCTTCATCAATTCTCCATCCTTTTTATGTGGCAATTGCATATCCCTGCATCTTAAGTCATATATATCCAACTGGACCTGGGCTCTGATCCCTTTAAAAAACTCAAAAAGTTCCTTTTCCCTGCCAATACTGTCCCGGGTAATAACGGCAATAACCGGGAGCCTGTCCGGATCGGCAATCTGTGTGAAGCAGTCAATGCCTTTCATTACCGCATCAAAGGTTCCGGTGCCTGCCCCTTTAAACCGCCGATGGCGATTGTGGATATCCCCTGGACCGTCCAGGCTAAATCCGATATGAAAATTATGGTCCACAAAAAATTGGGCATAGGCTTTTGTCATCAGGGCCCCATTGGTCTGTACCCGGTTCTGAAAGCGGATGCCCCTGAATCGGGATTCTATTTTGACAACCTGTTCATAGAAGTCAAGCCCTGCCATTAGGGGTTCTCCCCCGTGCCAGATGACAAGAATGGGGAGATTGCCCCGGAGCGACCTGCCCTGTGTGTTGTGGGCAACGGTTTTTTCCAGAATGGCCTCAACCGCAGATAACCGGATGAAGCCATTTTGATGATGCTGAAAACAATAATCGCAATTGAAATTACACTCCAGGGTGACCTGGATCTGGGGTATGATATCAGGCAAATGCATTGGGTTTAGATACTTGGCAAAGTAATTGTCATGGAATTACCAGTTGCCCCAGTTCATCCAGTTATTCCAATTGATCCAGTTTCCCCAATTTCCCCAGTTGCGCCAGTGGGGGAAATTACATTTTCGGGATTGCTCTATCTCTTTCAGAATTTCCCGAAGTACCCTGTTTTTAATACGTTGTTTCTTTTTTTTCATTTTAATCACCAAATAAAATATTGGGTTGTATTCATTTGTTTTCTTGCTCATTTTTCAATCTGAATTGTCGAAGGTTTTGTCAATCTAATTTCAATGCATCATATTCTTTCATTTTCTTTTGTATCCTCTCTTTTGCATTTTTTCCCCCAGACTGTTCCGCATAGGCCCTGAATTTATCGATATGCTGATCTGCCGCTTTAATGTCTTTTTTCTTCTTATAGCAGAACGCCAGGCCGCTATAGACTCCCGGGTTTTGTTTGTTCAGTTCTTTTGCCCTGTTGTAGAGTTGTATGGCATCATCATATCTTTTTGATTCATAGAGTGCATTGGCCGCCGGAATTAAATTCTGGTCATTCTCCGGTTGAAGAGACCTGGCCTGCATGAATCGATCTACTGCTTTCTGGAAATCATTTTTCGCCACAAGCAGCATGGCCCATTCGTTATAAAGCTGAACCCTCTCTTCCAGAAGAGATTCCTGGGCCATCGCAGCCTTCTCATAGTTCGCATGGGCCTTTTCAAAATCATTTATCCTCTGGTAAGCCCTTGCTAAATGTGTGTGAATAGAGCATCGTAATTTGATCTCTTCGTTTGGATCTTCTCCTTCTTTTTGGACAAAAGCTCTGGCGTAATCACTAAAGGTGGTTTCCAGTTCATCTATAATCTTTTTCAATGCGTCGGTACTTGTTTGAGCTGACTCCATTTTGTGGGTGATACAATCTTTATATACGTTCAGTATCAATTTATTAATTTCATTTTTTTTCGTATCAAGATCGCCTAACTTTTCTCGGTAATATAAGATGGCATCTTTATGTTGTCCGTTTTTTGTAAAAGCCGTTCCGATTAATTTCAGTACCTCCAGTTTTGCATTCTGATTTTCAGAGTACATCAGTGTTACCTTATAGTTTTCTATGGCTTTAATATAATTTTGCTTATCAAATAAAATATCCCCCTGTTTTATGTAGTAATTCCTTATTGAGGCGGATCCTGAGTTCATTGTCCATTGACCGCCAAAATAAACCGAAATGATAATCACAGATATGAAAAAAAACCTTTTGAAAAATCTAATGCGCTGGCTTTTTTTAATAAAATTTGTTGCCCCCTCGAATTGGGTTGCATTCTTTTTATTATTACCCCGCCAATTAACACTTTTAGTTATTAAGTTGATGAGTATTTTTGGAAATTCAATATATTTTTGTTGACCCATGTCCTGGTGTTTGGCTGCTGGTTTGGTATAATACCGTTCGGCCCATACTTTTGAATGATACGGTTCATTGCACCAGATTAGATATCGCTTCAAAAGATTGCCGGCGGCATAGGGGTCTCCTTTTTGTGACCCTTGTGCACGCTTATGGATTTCCTGAAAAAGTTCGGCTTCCTTTGCTTCTTTGTCTGCCCACTGACGACATTTATTCCAGCAGCGAATCAGACTTTCATGGGTAATATTTAAGGTGCTGTCTGAATCAAGAATCCTCTGCTTGTCTGGGGATGGATAGATAAAGCAGTTTTCCGGCTTTCTGAATTCATCTGCCACTTCCTTGACCAGCATCTCTATCTGGTCTGTTTTGGTGTTTTGCAAGATATTGTTGGACCTGCTTTCAATACATAATTGCGTTAAGTTCTCAATGGTTGCTCGATCGCGAACATAGTCATTCTCAGGGGTTTTAAGGGTAAGTCTGCGGAAAATAATTTCCGCTATTTTTTTCTTTTCATCCGTTTCTAGGGTTTCATATACATCGTTTGCATGGAGGTTGAGGGCTTTTGAAATACCCTGGATTTCATCTGAATTATACAGGTCAAGGGTCAGTTCTCTTTGGTGCTCCTGTTTTGTAGCAATAAAGTGATACATTCTCATAAGGACATGCTGCATCAAGGGCAATTGATCCTGTTTCCTTTCAAAACTGGCGTCGATACTTGCGAAATCGTTGAGCATTTTAGTCATCAGGTCAGGTTGTATATTAAAGTCAAATTGTCTCCGGGGGCCAATGATAGCAAGCCGTATCTGCTCCCTGTTTAATTTGGGCACAAGGAATTGCCCCCTGCTGACTCTTTCGGGAAGCCCCTCAAAAAAAGAACAGTGGCCCAGAAAATCCGATCTCATGGTGAGAACTACAAAAATAGAAAATTTTTGCTGGGCAGCAGTCTCAAGCAAAAGAGAGACAAATCGATCGGCAATATCAAATCCTTGTTTTTGACATAGGGTAAAGAGTTCTTCAAATTGATCAATCAAAAGTAAAAGGTTCTTTCTATCCCCTTGTTCTTCAGTATTTTTAACCCTGATACAAGGTTGTCTTCCTATCAATTCAACTATTCCACGGGGCCCGGTCTCTAGTATAGATTGTATGGCGTTGGATGAAAGCTTGATTATCTTAGATTTTTTGACAAAGGTACGATACAGTGCTGCGGCAAGATTTCCAAAGGGGTCTTCTCCAGGTGTCATGTCAACTGTGTACCACTTTTTCCCTTCCCGGGGCATGGTTCCCCTTTTAAGCAAAGGAATAACACCTGCTTTTAAAAGGGAAGACTTGCCGCTTCCAGACTGGCCCGTAACGGCTATAAAATAAAGGGATTCCAGGTTTTTCAGCAGTTGAATACATTGGTCTCTTCGTCCAAAAAAAATTTTGGATTCCTTTTTTTTGAAAGGGCGTAAACCAGGATAAGGAAAATAAATTTTATTATCCATGGGTTGACTCCAAAATAGTATCAATTTCGTCCATCAGAGTATCAATGTCATGGTCAGCAGTATCTTTGCCATAGGGTATGAATTTGGTGTAATCATCGGCTTGCAGCCAGTCATCTTCTTTTTCGGCAGGGTGCTTGAGAATCAAAATTGGTAAGGTATCCCTGTTGAGGATATCTTTGAGTTCGTCTGATTCATCCAACTTATCGTTAACCCATGCGGCATCACTGTTTGCGTAAATGAGGATAAGAACAGAGCATTTTTCCATCATTGATCGTAAAAATTTTTCTCTTTGTTCAGTATTATTAAACTTTGAAAGGTAGTTAATTTTTATTTTAGGCTCTTTATTGTATTTTTTCATCAGTTTTGTAAAAATTTCTTTTGCCAGGCCAGAATCGTCTTCTATTCGACGGACGAATAGTTTTGGCCTTTTTTTGAAATGACTAAAGTGGAAAGATTCCAGTTTTTCAGAAGCCTCATCCAATAGCTTTTGGGCTTCATCCCGTATTTTGCATTTTAACTCTTCAAATCTGCCGGTAATGAGTCTTTCGTTATCAGACGTTGCAATCTGATCATAACTATCAGTGGAGGTCCACTGAAATATCCTGTCTTTGGGCAGTTTTCTTTTCGCACAATTAAATTGCGCCTCGACAAGACAACCGTCATAGATTCCTCCCGGAATCCTCCATTCATATTGGTCCAGGATTTGTACAAATAGATCGGCTTGCTCCAGACAGTCTTCAATGGATTTTTCAATTTTTTTGTGGTCTTTGAAATTGGATTTTTCAGGCAGAATTTTTATCCTAAACTGCTCCAAAAAATCTTTGAGACGTGTTCTGTCTTCCTCAAGTGGGCTGTTCACTTCAGCAATAAACACTTTCGCCCGGAGAAGATCTTTCCCGGTAATTCCCTTATAAAGTTTGCCGATATTATCTTGCTTGGTATTTCTAAAATCAAGCCTGGCCAGTGGTTTCAAAAAACCGAGGACGTCAGGATCTGTTTGGCATTTTTTTAAAATAACCGGTATGACTTTTTTATTCTCATAGATCATGTTGTGGATAAAGGTTTCATATTCTATTTTCTGAAATGTGCCCTGGCCATGATCCCCCAAAACAACAACCGAGGTTGGTATCTGTTCAATAGCAGTTTCTATTTTCGGGATGATTCTCGCACCTGATTCCAGCTCTTTTTCATCAATCCATGCCAGTATGCCAACATCCAGCAGGTCATTGAAAAGCTCCATGACCTCGGCTTTGTTTTTTGAATTGTGACACAAAAAGGTATCAAACCTGCCCTGTTTTTTCTCTTTTAAGAGCGTATATTTATCAGTCATCCCGCCGCCTTTCTAAAATCACCGGATATTGGATATTTAATGTAAAAAAGATTCCCTATTTTTTTCTTCCAAAAGAGAAGATTAGGGTTCTTCAAGTTCCGTCAGATCCTCAACTCCAGCCATTTGGGCCAGCATCCGGGTGTAAATTCTGAGTTTGGCCTGTAGCCGGTCCAGGTCTTTTCTGAACACTTGACACTGCTCTGAATCTTCAAAAGCCCCTTCCAGGGATTTTTTATGCCAATGGGCGGTGAAAGGCCGGACAAGCTGATTCAGCACCACAATGGCTATTTTTGTAAATTCCTGGCACCCTCTGCCGTTGCGGCGAATAATTTCCCGGGTTGTCCCAAACAACGAATACACACTTGTCAGGGCTGTGGTTTCATCCCCCCGACTCTGGTTCAGTGGCTGTGTGGTGACCCGGGTCAGCAGTTCAATATACATTTCCCAGGCTGCTGTTCTGTCCGGGTCCTTTGGCTGGAATTCCATTTTAGCAAAAGGCGGAGTGATCACCAAGGAGGTCATCCCCCATTTTTCAAACCAGTCGCTCCATTTCATGGTATCCCCTTGTCATCTGTTCTTTACGAAACACCTTAAAATTTAAATTTTGGATCGCAATACAGCAGGGATAATTTCAGTTTCAGGCAAATACCTGGGCGTTCACAGAGCTTCAATTTTAGCAGAATAGAGAATTCGGATCAAAAAATAAATGTTAGAGGTGATCCTAAAGTTTCATCTTCAGTAAACCCTTGGGGGGTTTATCATTTGATATATATACAATTTCTAAACATATCGTCAATTCTTTTTTCAGATGCCCATCTGCATGTCAGTAAAAAGGCAGGTTGACGATAGGGGAGCAAATGGCATATCATCTCCTTTAGAATATTTTTTTAGGTTAGATAAAAATTTGGGAAAAAACCATCTTGGGGCAAACCATATATAGTGACCTGGGTATGAATACAAAGAAAGAAATCCCTCAACAACATCAATTGAAAATTTTGACGGTGTCCGATTTCATTGACAAGGAATTAACCCGGAAGGTGAAGGACAAAACCCTAGAACCTGTGGATCTAATTATTTCCTGTGGCGATCTTAATCCTGAATACCTTTCTTTTTTAAGAGATCGTTTGGATGTACCCCTGTATTACGTCAAGGGAAACCACGATATCCGGTATACCTGGAAAAATCCCATGGGATGTCAAAACATTCATGAGCGGGTGGTTTCCTTTGGGTCCCTAAATATTTTGGGGCTTGAAGGGTCCATTTGGTATAATGGCGGACCCAACCAATACACAGATGCCACGATGAAAAAAATGATATTCTGGATGTGGTTTTCCATCTGGCGGAAAGGCCCGATCCATATGGTGATCACCCACGCTTCCCCCCGGCATGTCCATGACCGGGAGGACAGATGTCACATGGGCTTTGAAAGTTTCAATTCTCTGATAAAAAAACAAAAGCCAGATTATTTTGTCCATGGCCATATCCACCAGGAGTTCGAAACACCCGGAGACAGGATAACAAAAGTTCATACCACCCAGGTAATCAATACCTGTGGATACACAATATTAAAGGTTTAATGATGAAAAATTTTCTAAAAACACTTTTTGGCTCTGATACGTCAAAGGAAGATAACAACCATGTCAGTTCTTTTAACGAACAGCATGCAAAGGAAGAGGATGTGGAGTTCATTGACCACGGGGTTCAAACCATTGCCCTTGAAAACATCATCGGCAGTGTGGGCAAGTATTCTGATTTTGATTCCCGATTCAGACCCAAGAAACATGTTTCGGGCAAGCGGTTCATGGATATCAAACGACTTATGCGAGAGGGGGCTTCGCTTCCGCCGGTACAATTGTACCAGATTCGGGATGATTTTTATGTTTTGGACGGAAACCACCGGGTGGCAGCGGCAAAAGAGCTGGGATGGACAGATATCAAGGCCAAGGTGATAGAACTTTTATCCGGCAAAAAAACCCTGGATAACCTGCTGTATATTGAACGTAAAAAATTCTATGAACGAACAGGCCTGACCGGAAAAATTGACCTGACCGAGGTGGGCAAGTATAATTTTCTGGAAAAGCAGATCAAAAAACATCGGCTTTATCTGGCCGGTCAGTCCAGAAAAGAGTGTGATTTTTTAAAAGCGTCAAAAGACTGGTACAATACTATTTATACTCCCATGGTGGCCATCATCGGAAATGGTGGCCTGGCCAAATATTTTCCGGGCCGGACAGTGGCGGATCTGTATACCTATATTGCCTATCATCATTGGCACAGAGCGTCCCCTCGCAAGTACGGTATCGGCATTGACCGGCTCATTCCCAAGAGTATGGAGAGTTTTCGGAAAAGCATGCTGGAGAAAAGCACCCCGGATTATCCTGAGATGAAGCGCACTATTACCGCCTTTGTTCTCATCGACATCGATACCTCAACGGGACTTGTGGTCATTGATAAATTGTTTGCCCTGGATGAAATGCAAGAGGTTCATTCGGTCCATGGGAGCATTGATATATTGGCCAAGATCGTATTGGAGCGGGATTTTTTGGCCTCTGATGCGGAAGTTATTGCTGAATTTGTAGACCAAAAAATCCGCAAAATTGAAGGGATCATCCGGACCCAGACCATTATTCCGGGCCTGTCCAAGGTCAAGGAAGGGTTTGTTTGTTAATCCGACCCCAGGGGTCGAAGGTCTTTATTATTGATTAAAAATTTCGTAGGAAAGAAGGATGGCTTCGGCAACTTCCCGAAGGGTTTTTCTGGAATCCATGCTCCGTTTTTGCATCCAGCGATGGGCCGCTTCTCCGGTCATTTGTCGGTTGATCATGAGAATTTCCTTGGCCTGCTCTACCTTTTTCCGGGCCTCCAGTTCTTCCTGAATAACACGGGTTTTCACCATGAGCTCCGTATTAACGATGGCAACAGCTGACTGATTGGCCACGGCACGGAGCAGATTGACTTCTGTTTCTGAAAAATCATGGGGGGCTGCAGTGAAACAGTTTAACACCCCGATGACGAGGTCTTCCTTGGTTTTAAGCGGGATGCCCACCATGGAGACAAGACCGAGCTTTTTGGCCATCTCCTTTTCCTTAAATCGCTTGCTGTTGAGAACATCCTTGAGGATCAAAGGCTTTTTATGGGTGACCACATACCCCACCACCCCTTCGTCCAGGTCCAGGGATCTGTCCTTGATATAGGTAGGAGAAATGGACTGGGTGGCCTTGAGACGGATTTTCGGAGGGGATTCGGCTTCATTGACAATCCACAGAGAACAAATTTCAACCCCGGTAACCTTGGCCGTGACCATCACAATGAGCTTTAACAGATCCTCAATATAAAGATCAGATGTGATGGCCCGGCTGATGTCGGTCAGCGCTTTTATATATCCGTCATATGTCTGGTCGCTCTTTCCTTCCATAATACTTACCTAATCAGAAATGATGGTTAACAATCACTATAAAAAGAAATATTTCCTAGGGGTTGGTTTCCCTTGGTGCCAGGCCTCCTAGAGCGGTGTATTGGGAACCAGATCCCAGATACCGCAGGGGCATGCGCCTTTGCAAAAACCGCATCCAATGCATTTATCCGCATCCACAACATATTCAAACCCTGATTCGCCCAGGGTTTTACGTTCAATGGCAGCTTCCGGGCAGATGGCCACACAGATACCGCAATCTCTGCAGTTTCCGCAGGAGGCACAGTCCGCCCCGCAACTGCTCAGCTCATCTGCCTTATGTCGAGGATCATAATATTCAAGGCTTATCCGATCTTTGTCAATCATGGGAAGCAGTTCTCCCTGGTCGGGGCGTTTACCGGCAATGATCTGGTCAATGCTTTGGGCGGCTTGTTTTCCCCCGCCGATGGCATCGGTGATCAGTCCCGGTCCCACCACATCCCCCAGGGCAAAAACACGGGGATCAGAGGTGCGGCCGAATGTATCAACGGTTACAAACCCTTTTTCAATGGCAAGTTCATCCCCGATAAAATCAAGATCCGGGATGTCCCCGATGGAGATGACCACGGTATCGGCTGCCAGAAGTTCTCCGTCCTGGAGTAAAACACCCTTGGGGGTAATCTCCTTGGTAAACAACGGCCACTTGAAAATAGCACCGCAACCTTGGGCATCCTCTTTTTCCTTGCCAAATGCGGCAGGCTTTTGAACATCGATGAGGGTGATTTCCCTGGCCCCCAGGCGATATGCTTCGGTTGCCACATCACATCCCACATTTCCTGCCCCGATGATCACCATTTTTTTGCCGATCTTTTTTCCCTTGAGTTTTGCGGATTCCAGAAAATCATTGGCAGCAACCGTTCGTTCAATGCCCGGTATGGGAAGGATTCTGGCTTTTTTAGCACCAGCTGCAACAATGGTGAAATCATAGTCATATTTGATTTTTGTAAACGCTTTCTGGTCAATCTCCTGCTCCAGGCGGATGTCCGGGATCAAAGCTTTTACGCGATTGAGCTCCGTGTCCAGGGTCTCCCCGGGGATTCTGGAATCGGGGATGGCCGAGGCGATCTTGCCGCCAATGGTTTTTCCGGTTTCAAAGAGAGTGACGGTATGACCTTTTAAAGTCAGGTGCCAGGCGGCGGAAATCCCCCCGGGGCCGGCCCCAATAACGGCAATCTTTTTGTTGCTCTTTTTAGCGGGTTTGGGCGGGTGAACATCCTTGCCGGCACGCCCCAAAAGCCTTACATCAATGGGGGGCATGGTGGCTTGATTCCGGGTACAAGAAGCCATGCAGGGACTGGGGCACAAATATCCGCACACCGTGGCCGGAAAAGGTGTGTAGGCAAGCCCCATACTGATGGCTTCGTCGATATTGTCCGCCCGGACCATGGCCCAGCGGTCCTGAACCGGAATACCCGTGGGACAGGATGCCTGGCAGGGAGAACTATATTTCCCCTGCTCCCACACCGGTACATAGCGTCTCATCTGGGCCTTGGCAATGAGGGGAATGGTCCCCTTTTCTGTCTCCTGGAGATCTCCGATGAGTCCCCCCCGGCCCAGTTCCTTGTCCCAGACCTGGGTTCGAAACCAGGACATGGACGGCCTTTCGGACCCGCTTGCTTTTTCCTGGGGCGTTTTGGTGGTTAATACCTGCCAGGCAGAACGGTCAGACAGGGTTGGCAGTAATTCGGGTTTGTTGATTTTATTCACAAAAATTGCAAGATTTGTGGCCAGCCAATCCCAGGCCCTGTCGGACATGGGGATAGGTTTTGCATCTTTTTCGGAAAATCCCGCCACATTGCCCCGGACATATACCGTGCCGCCCACCATGCCCACCAAAGGCCGATAGCCGAGAACTTTGTCTTCTTTCCCGGAACCAATTCCGCAGACGACGGCAATACCACCGGCCATGAATTCTCCAAAATAATCGCCCACCCTCCCTAAAACCCAGAGCTCCGGCGGTTCAAACCTCGGGTTGCACTTGGTCATGGTCATGGCCCGAGCTCCCAGATTCCCGCCGATATAGACTTTCCCCTGGGCCGCTCCGTTCATGGCACCGTTGGAGGCATTGCCACGGACAATGATTTGGGCCCCTGCATTGAGCCAGCCAATGTCGTCCGAAGCCGGGCCCATGATTTCAATTTTTGTATTGGCGTTTCCCATGGAACCGGCTCGCTGGCCCGAATGACCAAGAATACGGATATGAATTTCTTCGGTTGTGTCCCAGAGCCTGCCGCCGATTCCGTGTTGGCCAAAGGCCTCAATTTCCAGGTTACGGCTGCCTCCTTTTATATGCTGGTGAATGATTTCTTCCAGCACCCGGGAGGGGATCCGTTTGTCTTCTCTCTTGCCTGATATATAGATAGTGTCACTTGTTTTCATAAAAGCTTCCTTTACACCACATACTTGATACTCAGTCGTTTTGCGATTGCATGGTCATCAATCCCTAAAGCATCGGACATGCCGATGGGAAGCGAGGTTGATCTTCCCAGGGGGGCTACAATCTTTTTAAGTTCCGTATCAAAGGATACAAAAAGATCCACAATCCGCTGGGCCACGTCTTCCGGGTCCAGTCGCCGGTAAAGTCTGGGGTCCTGGGAGGTGATTCCCTTGGGGCAGATGCCCAGATTACAAACATTGCACCTGTCTTCTTCTGTGCCCACACATCCGGCAGCGGCCTGCATGAGATATTTTCCGATTTGCACCCCGGAAGCGCCCAGCATGATAAGGGCGGCGGCATTGGCGGCAATATTGCCGTTTTTACCAATTCCGCCCCCGGCAAAAATGGGGATTTCGTTCTGCTTGCCAATCTTGGTCAGGTTCAGGTAGTTATCCCTGATACAAGAGGCAATGGGGTGGCCCATGTGGTCCATGGAGACGGAATAGGCAGCCCCGGTTCCCCCGTCTTCCCCGTCAATGGCAAGCCCCGATGCATAATCGTTCCGGGTCAGGTTGTTGAGCACAGCAAGCGACGTGGAAGATGCTGATATCTTGGGATATACCGGTACCCGAAATCCCCAGGCCATGGACATGGACAATATCATTTTGGCCACTGACTCTTCAATGGAATACTGGGTCTGATGGGTGGGGGGACTGGGCAGAGAAACCCCCTGGGGAACGCCGCGTATGGCGGCAATAAGTTTATTGACCTTGTGCCACATCAATAATCCCCCGTCCCCGGGTTTGGCGCCCTGGCCGTATTTGATCTCAATGGCGCAGGGGTCTTCTTTCATATGGGGAATGGCATGGATGATCTCGTCCCATCCAAAATACCCAGAAGCAACCTGGAGGATGACATATTTTAAAAACCGAGAGCGCAAAAGCCTTGGGGGACATCCGCCTTCTCCTGTGCACATGCGCACGGGCATGCCCATCTCTTCGTTGAGGTAGGCCACTCCCATTTGCAGTCCTTCCCACATGGTGGGAGAAAGGGCACCAAAGGACATGCCGCCGATGATCAGAGGATAAATTTCCCTTACCGGCGGAATCCAGCCATGCTCCTTGAGGCGCTTCATGTTTTCCCTGGGAGAAAGCACCCGGCCCAAAAGAGTTCTCATTTCAAATTCGTGGCGGCCGGCGTCCAGAGCCGGATCCGTGAGCATGGAAATCCGGGTGAACTTGATCCGGTCCAGCACAGAACCCGAGGCGTTTCTTCTTCCGCCGCGACGGCGGGGAACGCCCTTCTGGTTGATATGAAATTTTAACCGGTCCAACCCCGGATTTTTAACCGGGGCAATGGCATCATTGGGGCAGGCCATGGTGCACATGGCACACCCGATACAGGCATTTTCCACAGCCGTTTTCTGCTGAATTCCGTAAAAGGTATCATATTCATTGGAATGAACGGCATCCTTTTGGATGGATGTTTTTATGATTCTTTTTCTAAATACCTTCAGTTCAATGGCCTTTACCGGACAAACCGCCGTGCATTGTCCGCAGAGCGTACACCGGTCATTGCTGTAACGAATCTGCCAGGGCAGATCGTTGAGGCTTAAAGCGGAAGGTTCAAGGCTTCTGTTTGACGACATATCTTTACCTCCTGGCGGTCAGGGCTTACAATTACAGTATCAAGATGCATGGGTTGAATATCCTGGGATTTGTCCCGGTCCGGAAGAACGGCATCCAGGCCGCAGATTTCAGATGAAAATCCATAGATGCCCGGCCTTCCCCCCACAACTCCGGGCCTGAGTTTTTTTCTGTCCTGGGCCATGAACAGGCAGTGATCGGGCAGGGTGCCAATGACGCAGTTGGGTCCGTCAATGATCAACGGCCTGCATGTTCTCTTCAAATGGGTCAAAAATTGGGCATCCGGGTGTCGCTGGAGATCTTCTTCCTGCAAGGGAGTGATCACATGCTTGTAGGCATCTATGCCCAAGTCTAATTCCACCATGGAATAGTGAAGAATATGGGCAAAGACCTCGGAATCGGACTGGTAACCGCTATAGGCCGGAATATCCCTGGAGGAAAGAAAATCTCTGATGGGGATAAAAGCTGTGTTTTCTCCATTGGTCATGGTGCCATACCCTTCAATGAAAAAGGGATGGCAGGCATAAAGATTGATGGCATAGTTGGTATTCTGACGGCCCTGGGCCATGATCACCCGGGCATGGAGCTCTTTTCTGTCAAGCCCCAGGTATTCCCCTAGCTGCAGGGGATCTCCGATCTCTTTAATCATGATAGTATCGGGCCAGAAGGAAAAGACGATCATGTCATTTTTTTCTTCTCCCATGTCCCGGATCTTGAGTCGTATGTCCGTGAGGCGGCCAGCAATCTCGTCGGAATCAAGAGCCTCCCAATCTTCGGGCAGCTCATAGGCCCGAATCAGATAGACATCTCTTCTGGGAATCCCTTCCACCGGCTTTTTGGGGATTTTTAAAGAAATTTTATACTTGGTCATAAATCCCTTGTCCATCATGAAAAGATCCAGGCGCCGGATGCCTTCTTCACTGAAAATTCCCGATAAAATAGGGGCATCCTTCATCTCTTCAAAGGGCCCCCCAAGGTCCTGGAGCAGCAGGCCCATGCCGGATCCATCATGTCCTTCTTTCATTACATCAAGGGCCTTGATGGCCAGCATCGGAGATACCGGGTCCTTGCTGGTAAGTGCGAACAGGCGACACATTATATATTTACTCCTTGTCTTTTAAACATTTATCCGTCTGCCTTTTGTCTTTTTGGCAATGCGGAAAAGAGAGCATTGTCAATTTTTCAAAATTTTTAGTTTAAAGATTCCCAGGGTTTATGTCAATTATTTTTATTGTTTTTCAGGGACTTACGTGGTTTGGAAAGGAAAAATAATTTTGTAAAAATCCGAATATGCCCATAAAAAATTAAGAAATTAAAAGAATCACATAATTTTTATGCATAAAATTATAAAATAACTTAATGAAAAAGTTAATTCGGATCAGTTGAATTTTTTAAATTATTTAAGGGAATAGAAAAACCGGCACCTTCATAAATTTCTTTTATTTTAAGCAGATCCGTCTCAAGGGACTCACCCGGATATATTTTTCCGATCCACCGGGTGCGCTTTTCCCGGTTGTCCAGATACCAGCAGATGATGGGCACGTTGGCCCCCTTTGCAATGTGCCAGAATCCGGTTTTAATGGTGGCGACCTGCTTTCTAGTGCCTTCTGGAACCAATGCCACCACCAGTTCCTCCCGGTTGTTGAATTCATCGACCACACTTTCCACAAACCCGGTGGCCTTGTTGCGTTTTACCGGAAGTCCCCCAAGGCTTTTGAGCAAAAGGGACATGGGAAAAAAGAACCAGGAAGCCTTGACCAGAAGGCGGGCATTGACCTTTGCAATTTTTATATAGGTCAGGGCCCGAAAGGTATCCATATTTTTGGTATGGGGAAATCCGATGACCACGCTTTTTTTGTCCCAGTAGTCCGGAAGAGGGTCATAGGTCCAGCCGATAAAAGAATACAAGATTCTGCCAATCCAGCTCAATAGCGTCTTCATCCGTCGTGGTGCCCGCAGCCGCCTTCTTTTTTGTTCTTTTTTCCCTGGCAGAGGTCAAATATATGAAACAGTTTTAGCTCACCATTTTTCATGAGGTCCAGGTTTTCGGCGATGGACTCTGACTGGGCCGCATATACTTTGATATTGGCGGTGGTCAGCCCCCGCAGGGAGCCATCTCCGATACAGCGGGTGACCACAGCGTCTACAATTGTCTCCTTGTCAAAGACCCCGGTTTTGCAAGAGGTGTTCCCTTCAATACGTTTTTGATTGACCACAACCTCACCCTCTCGGGTCTCAAGGTCCAGGATCATAAATTTTTCGGCAACACCGAAGCGCTCGCTTATCAAGCTGTTTAGCCCGTTATCCGTTGTTATTGGAAATGCTATTTTCATTATTTCCTCCCTGCTTATTCCTTATTCCTTCGTGTCTATTCATTCGTGCCCATTCAATTGATGAATTCACTATTTTCAATATTATAACTTAAAATCATTTAAATGATAAGGCATTAATTCGCCAATGCAACCACGCCTATAATCAAGGCAGGGTAAATAAAGCCAGAAGATTCCATGGACAATCGCCCAGATGGGTATCCGCCTGGATCCGGGAAATCTTCTTACCTAAGGAGGGGTGGATCCGCCGCTATGTTTTTGAAAACATTGTATTTCATAATGTCAATGTGATAAGATATCGCCACACCTTAAGATAACATCTATTTTATAAAATCGTTTTTTATAACAGCAAAGCTCTCTTTTCCCAAAAAGGAGGATCGTGTATGAAACTTAACATCGGCACAAAAGTAAATCTTTTGATCATCGCGGCACTGATTCTGGTGGGGGGTGCATCCGTGTTATTGTCTGTCTCTTCTTTGAAAAAAGGAGGAGAGTTTGCCATCCAGAGCTACAGCAATGGTATGATGGGCGAAAAAAAAGCACAGATCAAGGATTTGGTAAATTCTGCTTTTACCATTGCAAAAGAGCGCCTGGACGCCTCCCGGGATAAAAACACCATTCGGAAAGAATACGGAGATAACGTAAAAGCCGTGGTGGATCAGGCGATTTCTGTTTTTGAATCCACCAGTGGCGATGACGGGTTAAGTGTGGAAGATAGGAAACAGGCGGCCATCAAAATCATTGATAAAATGCGCTGGGGAAAGGATGGGAAAGGATATTTCTGGATTCAAGACACAAAGGGCGATATGGTACACCACCCTATCAATCCCTCTTTGAACGGGAAAAATCTGATGGGGCTGAAAGATCCCGACGGCAGTCTTTTTTTCAAGAAAATGGATGAGGTGGCCAAACGGGACGGAGCAGGCTTTGTGGATTACAAATGGCCCAAACCCGGGTTTGAGGATCCAATGGATAAAATTTCCTATGTCAAGCTGTTCAAACCCTGGGGATGGATTATCGGTGGCGGGGTTTACCTGGAATCCACAAAAGAGCAGTCAAAACAACGTGCTCTCCAGAGTATTGGTTCCATCCGTTACGGCAAAGACAATAGTGGATACTTTTTTATTTATGATTCCAAGGGAACCTGTGTATTGCTGCCCCCGAAACCCGAACGAGAGGGGAAAAACTTTTACGATCTCAAAGACACGAAAGGCAATTTTCTTGTTCGAGACATTATCAAAGCTGCAGATGCGAATGAGCAGGGAGGGTTTTCCACCTATTACTTCCCCAAACCCGGATCTGATGACCCTTTGCCCAAAACCGCCTTCAACCGGAAATTGGCGGATTGGGACTGGATCATCGGCACCGGAATCTATACCAATGACATTGATGCGGTGGTGGCAGAGCAGGGCCGCATGGTTAAAACGAATGTTTCCAAGGCCAGCATTAAAATGATTTCTGTTGTGGTGGTCATTATTCTTCTCTCTTTGTTGGTGTCCTATTTTGTTGTTGCCAAGGGAGTGGTGGGTCCCATCCACAATATTATTGAGATGCTCAAGGAAATTGCCCAGGGCAAAGGGGACCTGACCAAACGAATTGATGATAGTTCCGGTGACGAAACCCAGGAACTGGCCGAGTATTTTAATAAATTCATAGAAAACATCCAGTCCATGATCAGCAATATCAAGTCAGATAGCCAGGCCCTTACCGAGTCATCCACCTCTCTGTCCGGTATCTCGGACCAGATGAATCTGGCGGCTCAAGATACATCTGGACGGGCAGAGTCGGTGGCTGCCGCATCCGAAGAGATGACCGCCAATATGACCTCCATGGCAGCGGCCATGGAGGAGGCTTCCACCAACATCAACATGGTTTCTTCGGCGACAGAGGAAATGACCTCCACCATCAATGAGATTGCCCAGAATGCCGAAAAAGCCAGGAATATTACAATGGATGCCGTTGGCCAGACCGAACATGCCACCGGCCAGGTGGATGAACTCGGTGTATCTGCCAAGGAAATTTTTACGGTGGTGGAAACCATTACCGACATTTCTTCCCAGGTCAATTTGCTGGCCTTAAATGCCACCATTGAAGCCGCCCGGGCCGGGGAAGCCGGTAAGGGATTTGCGGTCGTGGCCAATGAGATTAAGGATCTGGCCAGCCAAACCGCCGAAGCCTCCAATGCCATCAAAGAGCGGGTAGCGGGTATTCAAACCTCCACAGACGGGACCATCAAGGAAATTTCCAATATTACCCGGGTGGTGACACAGATCAATGAAATTGTGTCCACCATTGCCACCGCCGTTGAAGAACAATCTGCCACCACAAAGGAAATTGCCGATAATGTATCCCAGGCGTCCCTGGGGATTGGCGAGGTCAATGAAAATATTGCCCAGGGATCCGTTGCGTCCCAGGGGGTTTCCGAAGAAATTTCTGTGGTAACCCAGTCTGCAGTTCAGATGACAGACTCAAGTTCCCAGGTGAAGACAAAGGCCAATGATCTGTCCGGCCTTGCCAGTAAACTTTCCGAGATGATGGGCAAGTTCAAGGTTTGAGGGATCTGGCCATGGAAAGATTTGGTATGGCGGTGCCTGGCATTGCCTGGCACCGCTGTTGGGTTGTTAAGCATGAACGAAAAGCCTGTCATTACCCGTACATGGTTTCGATATCATCCTCATAATTTTTAAAGATGATATTCTTTTTAAGTTTGAAGGTCGGGGTCATCATGGCATTCTCAATGGTAAACTCAGGCACAATGGTCACGCGTTTGAGGGTCTCAAAGGAGGGCAGGCTCTGATTTTTACTTTTTATTTCAGAATCGATCAAGGCCTTAATATCCGGGTGTCCCACCAAATCTGAAATAGTTTCATGGGCAATCCGATGGGTGTCTGCATAGGCTTTGATATTTTCCTCATCCAGGGCCACCACAGCGGAAAGGTATTTCCTTTTGTCACCCACCACACAGACCTGGTTAATATATTTTGAGGTTGTCATTATCCCTTCAATGCGGGAGGGGGCGATGTTTTTACCGCCGGCAGTAATGATGAGATCCTTTTTTCGATCCGTGATTTTCAGGACATTGTTCGCATCGATTTCTCCAATGTCCCCTGTTTTAAGCCAACCATCATCGGTAAAAGTGCCTGCGGTTTCTTCGGGCATCTTATAATATTCTTTCATGACGTTTCTCCCTGACAAAAGAACCTCTCCATCATCAGCTATTTTATGGAACAGGCCGACACCCGGAGCCCCCACCACGCCGAAACCGTAATTGTCCGGTCGGTTGACATTGGAAAAGGATGTATTCTCTGTCATACCGAGTCCTTCCAGGATCAAAAGCCCGGCTGCATGGAAGAATTTCGCTATCTCAGGATTCAGGGGAGCAGCCCCGCTGATGCACCATTTGACATTACCGCCCAAGGCTTTTTGTATTTTAGAAAAAACCAGTTTGGTCGCCAATTTATACTTTAGCCCCAGGCCAATGGGGATGGGTTGGCCTGCCAATTTTTTATTGCTGACCTGGGCGCCGATCTGACAGGCCCAGTTGAATATCTTTTCTGCTGCCCCTCCCTTTGCTTCTGCACCGCTAATAATTTTGGTATGTATTTTTTCAAATACCCGGGGCACGCTGACAAACCAGTGGGGGGCGGCCAATGCGAAATCATCCAGCAGGGTATCGATACTCCGGGCAAAGGTAGTCCGGTGGCCGGTTTTTATGGCCGTATAACAGCTGGTCCTGGCAAAAATATGGGCCAGGGGAAGAAAGACAAACATATCTTCACCGTCTTTGAAATCTGCACAGTGATAAACGGATTGGCAGGTAGAGGTTATGTTGTCATGGGTGAGGACCACGCCTTTGGGTACCCCCGTGGTACCGGAAGTGTATACGATCCCGGCTGTATCCTTGGCCGTGACCTGATCAATCCTTTCTTCAAAGGCCTTATCGTCAATCTCTCGTCCAAGGGCCAAAAATTGGTCATAGGTGATGACCCAGTCGTCTTTCTCAACTTCACCATTAAACAAGATAACCTTACGAATATGGGGGATATCGTTTTTAATCTTGAGCAGTTTATCCAATTGGGACAGATTTTCGGCAAAGACAAGAACAGCATCGGAATGGTTGATGATATATTCACAATCAGGGGCCAGGTTGGATTGATAAATACCAACGGTTCCAACCCCCACGCTCATGCTGGCAATATCGGTCAAAACCCATCTATAACAAGTATAGCTCAAAATATTGATCTTATCGTCTCGTTCAACGCCCAGGGCAATAAGGCTTTTTGACACTGATTTGACCTGGTCATAAAATTGCTGCCATGTAACAGACGTGGCATTGGCGTTTTTATCAAACCACCGGTAAGCAGGTTCGTTTGCGTAAGTGTCAACGGTCTCGCAGAGCAATTGATGAAAATTGGGATAATCCTTAAACTGCATAAATCCTCCTGTGATACATAAATCCTGCTGTTTTTATTCCCGAGAACCCTTTAGCCGGCTTATTTTACCATAAATTATTCCATCTTGTTTATGGTTGAACAGACAGACCGGACAGGCTTTTTATTTTTATTTTTAATGAATACCTTCGTGGGTGTCTCCTGTGTTTATTAATAGTGTGTAAACACCGTTCTTACTAAAAAAAGAAGTTTTTGGATAGTGAAAAATAAAGCAAGCGCTTAACGGTTATGATTTTTGGACGAATCCAATCTTTGGGACATACTAAAACAGTCGAATATCTTGGACATAAAACAGGAGTCTTCCTATCCCAGAGCATCCTTGGATATCAAATTCTCTTGGTTGATGGCCGGCTCAGGATAAACCATTTTCCCGGTAATAGAAAGGTCATATCCACCGTATTCTTTGGCAGTCGCCTGAATGACCTTGCCCTTTAACAGGGAAAGAAAAAGCTGAATTCCCTGGTCAAAAAACCGGTCTTTACCAATCAGCAGATCAAAGCGTTCCCAGCACAGGGGTATAAAATCAAGGCCCAGAAGTGTGGCAACCGGCTTAATACCGGGCCCTGCCTGGGCCTTTCCTGTTAAAATCGCAAGCCCTATATCCATGTGCCGTGACAGGCAGTTGTCATACCCGTCCAGAATTTCCCCTTTGATACCGGCTTTTTTCAACTCCTTATCAAAAAGTTGACGGGTACCGGTTCCCAACATGCGATTCACCATTTTTATATGGGGCTGTTTCAAATCGTTGACAGATTGAATATGCTCAGGATTCCCCTTTTGAACCAAAAGCCCCTGCTCCCGCAAACAAAAATTCACCACCGCAGGCATTGGGGTCATTTCATCTTGAATAAAAGGAAAATTATACTCCTTGTTATCCGCCACCAAATGGCTTGCGGCAATATGACAAAGGTTCTGACGCAACGCCTTAAGCCCTCCCATGGAGCCGGCAAGACCAAACATGGCCATATGATCCTCATGCTTGAGATTAAAGGTAGAAATAATTTTATCCAACAAAAGATCGTTGGATCCGGCAATGAGAACCAAGCCATGGTAGGGAGGCAGCTTTGCCATCTCCGGATAATTTTCCGTCCCGGTCTCAACCCATTGCCGGACCAGATCGATGGGAAACAACCATTTACCCGTTACCTTGGAAGCAGGAAGGCCTTTTTCAGCAATAAGCGTATAGACCATTTTTTCATTTACACTTAAAAATAGCGCCACCTGTTTTGTGGTCAGCATCTCGCCCATAACTCTCCTCCTGGTATTTATGCCAAATTTTATATCAGATATTGTTCAATGGCGGTTACAACCTGTGCCGGGGTCTTAACCCCGCAATCAATCTTTATATCCCAAAATTTATCATACAAGGGAGTTCTCTCTTTGTAAAGGTCATCAATCCCCTTTCCAGGGTCTATGGCAACCCCCCGTTCAATCACATCGGACAGCCGGTTTGCCAGAATATCCAGGTCCACATAAAGATAGATGATGGTCGCTGTTTGTGCAAGGTGTGCCATGGCTTTTTTCTTGTAGATCACGCTGCCACCGGTGGCAATGAGGTGCTGTGAACAGTCAAGGCTTAATAGATGGGATTCCTCAATTTCGAGAAACCGTTCCAGTCCTTTCTCCGAAATAATCTGGGCAAGGGTCATCTTCTCTTTTGTCTGGATCAGAATATCGGTATCTAAAAACGCAAATCCCAGTTTTTTTGCCAGCAGCACCCCCACCGTACTCTTGCCCACGGCAGGCATTCCTATTAAAGCAAGGTTATTTTTAATTTCCATCAATATTATCCTAATTTTTTGACCTAATCCGCTTTTTATTATTAATAAAAAATTAGATACTATCCTTTTTAATTGATTGCAAGCAGAAAGGGGAAGTCACCCAAACCAAACCTGGTTACCAGATGAACGCCTTTACTTGCAATGCGCAAATAAAATACTTGCAATGCGCAAGCAAATGCTCTAATTCTAATTCATGACCTCCATTGCCCCCATGAAAATATCCCGGCAGGAGTTTGATGCCGCTATTATTCGTTGTTTCCGTGCCATTTATAAATTTGAACAGACCAAGGTTCGTCAATTTGGTTTGAATTTTGACACCATTTTCCTGCTCCAGTTTTTACGCAGGAACTCCCCGTCAACAATGGGAGCCATTTCCAGGGAAATGCAGATGCCCATCAGCACTGCCACACGAATGGTGGACCGGTTGATTGCCAAAAATGTGATTTCAAGAAAAAAAGATTCCAAAGACAAACGCATCGTGCTTGTTTCCCTGGAACCCGAGGGGGAACATATGGTCCAGGCCGTTGAAAATAATTCCTTTGATATCATATCAAAAAATCTTACCCGCTTTGATGCCGATGAAATCAAAGGATTTTTTAACACCGCACTTTCAATGGGAAAAATTCTTGAAATACCCGATTCCCCTTGAACGGCACAGCGCTTTTTCCGGACCTTAATACAAAGGAAACCAATGGCAAAAGACAGCAGAATGGACATCTTGAGCTATGCCTCTATCTTTGAAGACGACTTTTCCATTGACTGGGTTATCGATCTAACCGGGGAAAAAGCCTTGGTGGTTTTGTCTGCCCTGGAATATGGGTGTGAAAACCAATGGCTGGAAACCCTTGACACCGGCATATTCCACTTCATGGATGTGGACAAGCTCTCGGATCTTAGATCCCTGCTGCCATCGAAAAAAGCCAATGACCTCCATACCCGGGCCCTGAAAATTCTGTCATCGGAATTACCCGACATACCGGGAAAAAACAGTCAATTAACAAAACACTTGCTTAAAATACGAAACTCTGTTCCCGGCTGCCGCCTGCTGCTCAAAGAGGGCAACAAACAAAGAAAAGCCTGGTGCACGGATGCCGCCAAAACATATTATAACAAGGCACTGGAAGACCTGGAACACCTCGGGGGAGAGACGGCCGATACGCTTTTCATGGACACCGTCCTCCAATATGCCAAAATCTGGACCACAAGCCAGAGCTACCACCAGGCCCACTCTCTATTAAAAAAAACCATTGCCAAAGCCGCGACCTTAAAAGACAGGACCGCTCTTCCCCTGTTACACCTGCATTTGGCCCACCAGGAATTGTTTTTCGGGCAGTATAAAGCGGCCTTGAAGCAGGTTGAATTGGCCAGGACCATGATCAGGGGAACCGATAATCCTTCCCTGATTCGATCCATGAAATTATTTGACATGTTTCTTCTCTATTGGCAGGGATCTTTTCTTGAAGCCTTTTCCAACTATGATGCCTATGTTCCAACCATTGAGACCCCGCCTGAAAGCCGGCTGGACTGCATGGCCAAACTCATTGCAGGTCACGCATCGGGCCTTGTCGGAGATATCACCCAGGGAATGGGGATGGTGGATGTCGTGCACCAGCATTGCACCCGAACCGGCGATATTTCCATTGCCACCTATGCCTCCCTTGCCATGGGATCCCTCCTAGGGACCCTCAACCGCTTTGAAGAGGCCATCCATTATTACGACACAGCACTGGAAGAAGCCATGGTCAGCCAAAACGGCCGATCACGGATCTATGTGCTCCTATCCCTTGCCCATGCCAACTTCAGACTCAAAGACAATAAAAGGTCTGTAACATATCTCAGGCAATACCTTGCTTTGAGTAAAGAAACCCGGTTCCAGGTGGTCCAGGATTCCTTTTTATTGGAAATCGCCTGGTCCATGGAACAAAAAAAATATCCAAAGATTAAAAACTTCTGTCTTGAACAGGAACTCAGTCAGACAAAAAAAAGCCACAATATTTTCATGCAGGGGGTGGCAGGCTATTACACGGGGCTTGCCATGGAAGCCCGGAATGCCCGGCCCAGGGATGTGATTGACGTATACAAACGCGCCATGGAGAAAATTTCCTGTGCCGGCCATCAAACTTATCTGGCCCATGTGGGATTGTCCATGGCCCGCCTTATGCAGCGAAACGGCCAGGAAAATCAGGCCCGGGAAACAGCGACGCCCCTGGTCAAGATCCTTACCGCCATTGACGAACATCTGATCCCAAATGATTTTTCTTTTCTGATCAAGGATTCCCCGGATCAGGGGGGGCTTCTCAAAGAGATTTTAATTCTGGGCCAGCAAATCATCAACATGAGAAGCACCCAGGATTTTTTGGAAAAAATCATTTCAACGGTCAACCGCATCACCGCAGCGGAACGGGGAGCCATATTTCTGGCCGGGAAAAACCCCGGAGACCTGCATTTGGAAGCGGCAAAAAACCTGACCCAGGAACAGATTTCATCAAAGGAGTTTGCAGCCTCCATGGAAATTGTGAAAAGCATTGCGCGATCGAAAAAAGGCGGCATCTTCGAGCCGGTTGTGGATACAAAGAATGGGGTCACCAAAAGGATACGGTCCCTGATCTGTGTTCCCATGCGGCTCAAAAACCGGTTGATCGGAGTACTCTACCACGACAATCGGCTGTTCCAGAGTGTGTTCAAGGAATCAGACCTGGAAATTTTAAACTACTTTGCCGCCCAGGCCGCCATTGCCATTGATAATGCCCGGGTTTACCAGACCCTGGCGACCCTTTATCAAAAGGAAAGAGAAGAAAAAAAATACGATGAGAAACACTCTTTTAAAAATCTGGCCCAGGGCGAAATCGTTGGAAAAAGCCCGGCCATTCAACAGGTCTTTTCCCTGGTGGAATCTGTTTCAAAAACAGACACCACCGTTCTCATCACCGGAGAAACCGGAGTGGGCAAGGAATTGGTGGCAAGAGCCCTTCACCAGAACAGCCTGCGCTCCGAGGGTCCCTTTATCCGGGTCAATTGTGCCGCCCTGCCCGAAAGCCTCATTGCCAGTGAATTATTTGGCCATGAAAAAGGGGCCTTTACCGGTGCCACCCGGCAGCGGATGGGCCGGTTTGAACTGGCCGACACCGGCAGTCTCTTCCTGGACGAGATCGGAGATCTCCCTCCCTATATCCAGGTGCGCTTGCTCAGGGTACTGCAAAACCATGAGTTCGAACGGGTGGGCAGCCAGACAACCATCCAGTCAAATTTCAGACTCATCACCGCCACCAACAAAGATCTTAAGCAGGAGGTAAAAAACAGCCGGTTCAGGGAGGATCTTTTCTATCGACTGAATATTTTTCCTATCCACATTCCCCCCTTAAGAAACCGGCCAGAGGATATCCCCCTTCTGGCCCGGTATTTTCTCAACAAAAGCGCCGAAAAGTTGAACAAACCGACCCACAAAATTTCCAAAGCACAAATTGACAGGCTTTTGACCTATCCATGGCCGGGCAACATCCGGGAATTGGAAAATCTTGTCGAACGGGGGGTGATCCTCAGCCACGGCCCCCATCTTCAGATTCCCAAGGTGCAGTTCCAATCCCGGACCCAGGCGATAGACCCCTTGGAACTCTCTCTGGAGGATATGGAACGATCTCATATTCTTCGAATTCTCGAACAGACCCAGGGGAAAATCAACGGAAAAGGCGGTGCCGCGGAAAAACTCAAACTTCATCCCAGCACCCTGCGCTTTCGCATTAAAAAACTGGGCATCCTCCTGGAACGTATCTCCAGTCGGGCATAAACCGTGGCCTTTTTTATGGGTTGACATTGGTTATTTGTTCAGAAACAGGGTCAGACTCTCGGCATAACAGGCGGGTTTTTTATTTCCTTTAATTTCAACGATGTGGTGGACCGTGGTTAGAATCCTTCCGTTGTTTTTCTCTTCCACATCCCCCAGGACGATGCGGTCCCGAATCTTAGAGTCCACCTTAACCGGGGACAGATGCCTGATTTTGTTCATTCCGTAATAGATGGCCATGACCGCCCCTTCAGGAATCACCATAAAACGCTCATGGAAATGAGTAAGCAGGGAAACAACCAGATTCCCCTGGGCAATAGTCTTACCGAAAAAACCTTGTTTGGCAGTCTCAGCATCAACATGAACCCAGTGGTTCTCCAGGGTGCAATGGGCAAATTTGTCTATTCTCTCCTGGTCAATGGGGAACCAGTTTGAACAACCGATTTCTTTTCCCAACAAGTTTTTCATCCCCTCCAGTGGCAAAATTTGCATGGCTCTCCCTTTTTTATTTGGATAGCGTCTATATGAAACTTGAGCCGGGCCATGGCGGTTCCTTCTTTAGTTTACATCCGCATACATGGCGTCGATTAATGCCTGGTGCCGTTTTAGCACCACATTTCGTTTCAGCTTCAAAGATGCGGTGAGTTCCCCGCTTTCCGGGGAAAAGGGCTTTTTAAGAACCTGGTATCTTTTGATGGTTTCATACCGGGCAAGCTGGCTGTTTCTCTCCCCCACATGGGCATCAATTATTTTTAGAAATTCAGGAGTGTCCAGCAGGTCTTCGGGCCGGTCAAAGGAAAGTTTGTTTTTCCGGGCAAGAAGAGAAGCCTGGATTGGATTTATATTAAAAAGGGCTGCCAGGAACTTGCGCCCCTCCCCGATAACGATCACATGCTCAAAAAGGGGATCGAATTTAAACAGACCCTCGATTTTCTGGGGGGCAATATTCTTCCCCCCGGAAGTAATAATCAAATCTTTTTTCCGGTCGGTAATTTTTAAAAATCCGTCTTCAAATTCCCCGATATCACCGCTCATGAAATAACCATCCCGGGTAAAGGCCTCTTTTGTGGCCTCCTCCATCCCCCAATACCCGGCAAAGACACTCTCTCCCTTGATGAGAATCTCACCGTCATCTGCCAGCTTGATCTCAACCCCGGGAAGGGGATACCCCACCGTGCCGATGCGATAATCATCCAAATGGCTCATGGTGGCCGGGGCGCAGCATTCTGTCATGCCATATCCCTCCACAACGGTGATGCCGGCGGCATTGAAAAAAAGCATGATATCCCGGGATGTGGGGGCTCCGGATGCCGTCATCCAGCGAACTCTTCCCCCCAGGGCCTGGGCCAGCTTTTTAAAAACCAGGGAATAGGCCAGTTTATATTTTAGATTCAAAAAAGGAGAAACGGGTTGATGCCGCTCCCGAAGCCCGCTGATCTCAATGCCGATTTCATGCCCCCATCGAAAAATCTTCTGCTTCCACAAAGGCTGCTCATCCACCTGTTCCAGGATTTTCTGGTAGATTTTTTCACATACCCGGGGCACGGCCTGGATCACATGGGGGCGCCTGTCTTTAATATCCCTTGCAAACTGTTCAATTCCCTCGGCATAGGAGGCGGTTACCCCGGTATAGATACCAAAAAAATGGTCGGTGAGGCGGCCGTACACATGGGAAAGGGGCAAAAAAGGCACAACCTGGTCCGTATCAAAACAGTATTTGGGGCGGATACTGTCCAGACTGTGCAGCACCGCCATGATATTTTTATGACGAAGCATGGCACCCTTGGGAACGCCGGTGGTTCCGGAGGTGTAGACAATGGTGGCAATATCTTCTGGCTCAACCGCCATGGAAAGCCCCTTAAAAAGAGGGGGGGATTCTTTTTGTTTTTGCCGGCCCAGCTCGTAAATTGCCTTGAACCCCATAATTTTATTAGTATCCGCCCCTAAATCCCCAGGGTCCATCATAATAATTTTTTCAAGCTTTGGCAGCTCCTTTTGGCAGGCCAACACCTTGTCCAATTGGGATCTGTTCTCAACAAAAATGGCCTTTGCCCCGGAATTCTTCAGCACATACCCCACTTCTTCTGTGAGGAGTGTGGTATAGATGGGCACCACCACCCCGCCCAAACCCAGGGTCCCCATGTCCGCGTACAACCATTCCAGACGGTTTTCCGACAGAATGGAAACCCGATCCCCCTTTTTTATGCCAAGGATGTGGAGGCCAAGACCGATATTCCTTGCCGACGCATAGTATTCCTGCCAGCTGGCCGACTCCCAGACCCCCTTGTTTTTTTTTTCAACGGCAATCCTGGTTGTGTATTTTTCAGCCCGGTTCTTGAACACTTCATTTATTGTCTTTTCCATACACGTCCTCAAATGGGGTTCACCTGCTGATTAATATTGAACGACACCCTTTCCCTCTATGACAAAAGAAGAGAGGATCTCCTTTGTGATCCTATAAAATATAGCAACAAGTATACCAGCTTCAGCATCCAGGATATTTAACTTATATTTCAATAGGTTACGAATATTATTCCCTACACATAATAATTCCCAGGTATCAATATATTGATAAAAGACAAGATGCGGCACTTCCTAGGGAGCCTGGCAGATCTGCCACCGGACGGTCATCCCCCCTCAACCAGGTCATGGCATGATGCTTGCTATTATTAATTTCTTGATTCAGCGTATCTTGATTCATTCGTGGCACAATTGCACGGCCTCAATAGGAAAGCCCAGGACCGGAAAAAAAAAAGCTGGGACCAACAAACAGGTCGCCTTCTACGAAGGCGTGTTTTGTACCGCCCAATTTTTTATCAATTCAGAATTGCCCGTCACCATGAGCAAATTCGATGCCATTGCCGCCAGTGGCGATACCGCCATGGGGATGCCGGAAGTTTCCTTTGGGACCTGATATTTTTTTAAGAAAAATCTTCGATGGAAAATAAAAACTGCATCAAGGGCATTAAAAAAGCTTTGGTCATATCTTGAAATTCTGCGCCGATGGTAAACTGCCCCTGTGCTCTTTTAATATTTTTGACAGATGCCATGGCGCCGATTTCATCCGCAATGCCGGGAAACTGGCAGTAAATTCTTAAAAGGTCTCCCTCTCTCAGTGAAGACATACTAGCGGTTTCTTCACGGTACTTAAATCTACACCCTTTTTTGCTGATATCAAACACGACCATGGAAAAATTTTTCTTTTTTGCTTCGATTCTGCCGGGAACCACAACACTATTTCTCTTAGCAATTCTGAGTTCTCTTTGCTGAACCACTTTAGGATATCCGAGGGCAAGTGCTTTGATCGGATTTGTAATCGTTTCTATCACCCTGGTTTGGAAGGCATAGATAGAGCCTTCGTATAGATACTTGACAACCAATGTATCGGAAGGTAACAATTTATCTTTTATACTTTTATAGCGTTTGGGAAGGGTAACGATCATAAATTCATCTTTCAGCATGCCGATAAAGATACTTGTGACAGAAAAATTAACCCCTTCTATCTCAAGATAAACTTGAGTGCCGATGTCAATATAAATGCCTTCGGATTTATTGAGCTCCAAAAGTCCTTCTAATTCTTCCATCAGCAATTCCTTTCCATATGCGTATCAAATAATTACAATTTTAGATTTTAATAAAATAAGTATTGATTCACATAATTTTTGTCAAGCACTAAAACAACTTGTTTTCCAATCGCGATTTATTTACCATTGCCCTGAACCACAGCAATTTTTCCATGAGAAGACTTATGTCAAAAATTAATCAATTCAAGTGGTAATTCGTTCACGAATTTTCCCTTTTCCCCTCATCCAAC
The DNA here is from genome assembly GCA_016743945.1 of Desulfobacteraceae bacterium. GTDB lineage: Bacteria > Desulfobacterota > Desulfobacteria > Desulfobacterales > Desulfobacteraceae > NBML01. The sequence continues at coordinate 146,735 of JADGFI010000001.1, read as the reverse complement.
GAGTCTCGGCCCCTCACGCTTTCGTCCGCACTCTTTTGTGGGGCTGCCAGAGACCATCAATAGTCGCTATCAGAAAAAATCCATTCATTCACTATTCCATTTTTTTTAAAAAGTTAAATATCCAATTTTGCACTGCTGGTATACGGTTTGCAAATTCCTATTTGCATAGCAGCAATTTAATGGAGTGCGTATATCATAAATATACTATTATACGGGCCGATCCAACTGCCCTATGCTGTTATTGGAATCGATCCCAAAGACAAACTGATTAGTGAATACTGGTACAAAATTAAATCCGAAGCTCAAGTCGCTAAAAAAATCGATTAATGATATTTCTTTCTCTTTGAAACCACTTGTTAATATTGTATAATATGGTTAATAATTATACATTCATTCCAAAAATATCTAATTTTTAATCAGGTATGCCCATGAAACACAAAATTCATATATCCCCCTGGATGACCATCGGGGCAAGCTTGGTTCTTATTACGGTTGTGGGATTCTTGGGTGTTGTTAATTACAATCGGGATAAAGAGCAGATGGGACAGCTTTTAAAAGAAAAGGGAGCTGCTCTAATTCGTTCCTTTGAAGCCGGAACACGCACCGGTATGATGGGAAAAATGGGGGTGTTTGCAGATGAAATTCATTTGCAGATACTTCTGGAGGAGACTGCCGGGCAGTCTGATATTTCCTATATCAGTATTGTGGACTATTCCGGGATGATTCTGGCCCATGATAAAAGATCCCTGATTGGGAAAAAATTTGTAGATTTCGATATTTTAGAAATCCTTTCCCCATCCAACCTGCCCCAATGGAGAATAGTGGGGCAGGAAAAGGGAATAAAATATTTTGAAGTATACAAAACCTTTTTGCCTATTTTTGACCATCCGGGGCATGATCATCAAGACTGGAAAAACAGTATCACAACCCGAAAAATTCTGGATCCTGCCAACCGCCCCTATATTTTTATTGGAATGAATATAGCCCCCTTTGAAATCGCCATGAGAGAAGATTTGAAACACAATATTGTGATGGCAGCAATTATTTTTTCTCTCGGTCTTGCAGGGGTTATCTCACTCTTCTGGGCACAAAACTATACCCGTTCTCGCAAACTTCTTCAGGACACCCAAAAATTTGCATCGGAAGTAGTAACCCATCTACCTGTGGGGATTCTTGTTATGGATACCCGGTATCGGGTCATATACAGCAATGCGGTTGCATGGAACCTTTTAAAAACCAATGAAAAATCGGTAAAAGGCGTGAATGCCAAAAAGCTTCTTCCGGATAATATATGGAGTTTGCATGATATGATCAAATCAGGCCAGCCGGTAGCAGAAAAAGAGATCTGTCTTTTAATAGAAAAAAACAAACAGGTTCCGGTGGCTGTCAGTGCAACAGACATCCACGGCGAAGATGGAAAATACATTGGTTTTATGATTGTTCTTAAAGATTTAACAGAGATCAGGGAACTGGAAATAAAAACACAGCGCATTGAAAAACTGGCCACTATTGGAAACCTGGCCGCTGGTATTGCCCATGAAATTAGAAATCCGTTAAGTTCTATAAAAGGGTATGCCACCTATTTTGGCAGCCTGTTCGAGGACAGCAGTGAAAATAAACAAGCTGCAAATCTCATGGCAGAAGAGGTGGACCGGATAAATCGTGTGATTTCCGAACTTCTTGAATTCGCAAGGCCCTCTGATCTCAAATTTAAAAAAATCAAGGTAAGAAAGTTGATTGATCATTCCATACGAATTGTCACCCACGAAGCCGAAACCGCTGGTATTCAGATTAAAAAAGTTATAACGCCAGACCTGCCAGACCTTAAAGCGGACCCGGACCGGTTGACTCAGGTTCTCTTAAATTTATATCTCAATGCCATCCAGGCCATGGCCAAAGGAGGCAGTCTTATCGTGCAGGTAAAAAAAAAAGGATCAAGCATTATTATTCATGTATCTGATACGGGAGCGGGTATTCCCTTGGAAAATTTAAACCATATATTTGATCCCTATTTTACCACGAAAAATAAAGGTACAGGTCTGGGGCTGGCCATTGCCCATAAAATTGTAGAAAACCATAACGGTTTTCTACAGGCAGAAAGCACAGAAAACTCGGGCACAACAATTTCAATTGTCTTACCCATTACAGGGAAAAAGGAAAACCCGATATGAAAGGACGCATCTTAATCGTAGATGATGATTTAGGGCATCTTACCATGCTCAATACCGTGCTGGGCAGCCTGGGCCACAAGGTCGAAAAGGCAACCGATGGAGGACAGGCCATAGCGTCAGCCAAGAAAAACCCCTATGATCTGATTCTTATGGACGTCAGGATGTCTTGTATTGATGGTATAGAGGCATTACAGCAGATCAAAAAATTTAACCCATCCATCCCTGTCATTATTATGACGGCCTATTCATCAGTGGACAAAGCAGTAGAAGCCATGAAGCTTGGGGCCTATGATTATTTAACCAAGCCGCTAAATTTCGAAGAAGTTAAAATTATAATCGACAGGGCCATGAGCCATTTGAAGCTATCAATGGAAAATAAGGTTCTTAAAGAAAAACTTTTATCCGAAAGCAGTTTTTCAGACATCATTGGATCAAGCCGGGCCATGGAAAGGGTCATGGAAACTGCTAAAATTACCGCCAAATCTGATGCCAATATTCTTATTACCGGTGAAAGCGGAACAGGCAAAGAACTTTTTGCAAAGGCGATCCACAAAACCAGTTACCGACGAGACCACATGCTGGTGGTTGTAAATTGTGCCGCCTTGACCGAAACCCTTCTGGAATCAGAATTGTTTGGCCATGAAAAAGGCGCTTTCACCGGTGCGGACAAGCGACGTGACGGCCTGTTCAGACAGGCAGATAAGGGGTCTATTTTTTTAGATGAAATCGGAGAAATGCCCCTTTCCATGCAGGTAAAGTTGCTCAGAGCCATTCAGGAACAAGAGATTCAAAGTGTCGGCAGCGACAAAGCCATAAAAGTCAATGTACGTATCATTGCCGCAACAAACCGTAATATAGGAAAAGAAGTCAAAAAAAAGAGATTCAGAGAAGATTTGTTTTACCGCCTCAATGTCGTAAACATAGAGATCCCGCCGCTGAGAGACCGAACAGGCGATGTCCCCCTTCTATCTCAAAAAATTTTAAAAAAATATACCAGAAAGAACAGGAAAGCCCTGAAGGGATTCACCCCCATGGCAATGGATGCCCTGACAAAACATCAATGGCCCGGCAATGTACGGGAACTTGAAAATGCCATTGAAAGAGCCGTCATTTTATCCATGGGGCAATATGTATCTGAAAAGGACCTGCCGATAAATGTGATGAAAAAGTACCGTCCGGAAGCCTCGTTTAAAACTCAGTTATCCCTGGGCGGGAAGTCTCTTGATGAAGTTGAAAGCCTGGCCCTTGTTGAGACCTTAAAGCAAACAAAAGGCAATAAGAGTGAGGCGTCCAAGATTTTGAATATCACGAGGACAACTCTGAACAATAAAATGAAACGACATCACCTGTCCCTTGATCGCATTCTACCCAAGGGGGAAAAATAATTCCTTCTCCTACAAATGGCGTGGTGATCTCAAAACTTATTCTTGTTTCAAAGGAGTCTTCTGATCAATGGATTTCAGGTTCTGAATATAATTAACAAGATCCCATATTTGTTCTTCTGAAAAGAGTTCTTCCCAGGCTGGCATGGACCCGTTCCCTTTTTTAATTTTCCAGGCCATATCTCCATCGGAATGGTGTCCGGCCATTGCCGCAAGATTGCTTGGCCTGGGCTCCATATCATCTGCATCAGGCCCATTCCCGTCTGCGTTGACACCATGGCAGTCTGTACAGTTTTGGAGATAAAGAGTTTGCCCGGCAAAAACGGATTTTTCTGAAAATAAAACTGGGTTAATCCGGTTTTTTTCCTCTGACGGGGCTGCCCAATGTTGCTTCTGCATTTTTTTCTTTTTTTGCTCTTGGTGTTTATCACCATGGGCCAATAGAGTGGATCCAGACAAAAGAAAAAAAAGGATCAATGACAAAAACACTGGTTTCACAGACTCGTTCATTCTTATCCTCCTTTCCATGGGAAAATTGGGGAAAATTCCCATTTTGTAAATAATGGATGGGGGAAATTACTCTTCTCCCCCACCCATTATTTACAGATGGTGTAAACTACTTCATCTCATGGGTAAAGCTGTCCACGAGTTTGGTATCTCCCAACAGTGCCTTGGCGGTGATGGAGTAGACTCCTTTTTGCTTCATATCAGCCGTAATACCGAATCCTTTGCTCATATACATGGCCATGGCTTTCTGGGGGGGTACCGTATCACCTTTTTTGATCATGAATCCTACCTTTCCCTCAAGAACAGGTTTATGATTTTTATCCATGATATAAAGCATGATGTGATGGGGCTTATCCATATCTTTTTTGTCAGCGTCTTTCCCGTCACGAAGATCCATAAGGTAATAGGAAAGCATATAACCGTCCACTATGGATTCATGGACGAGGGTTCCGATTTTGTCTGATGAAGACATGTCGTGGTCTTTCATATCATCACTGGCAACGGCAGCACCGGTCAAAAGCAGTGCTGCAAAAATAAAGGCAATAATGGGTTTCAAATTAAAGTTCATGGGTAAAATCCTTTTTTTTAGGGTTTGTTTTTGTTGTTAATTTCCCGGGTTTTCCACAGATCGTAGATCACCGGGATGATGATTAATGTCATGATAGTGGAAGAGACAAGGCCTCCTACCATGGGGGCTGCAATCCGTTTCATTATCTGAGACCCGGCGCCACTTCCATACATGACCGGTAACAAGCCGATAAGAGTGGTTGCAACGGTCATGATTTTGGGACGGACCCTGTCCACAGCCCCTTCAACAATGGCAGAATGCAGATCTGCAGCCGTGTTCATTTGGTTTTCATTTTTCTTGCGCTTAAACACTTCATCCAGGTAAACCAGCATTACAATACCGGTTTCCGTGGCAAGTCCTGCCAGGGCAATAAAGCCAACGCCCACGGCAACGGACATATTGTATCCCAAAATATAAATGAGCCAGAAACCGCCCAGAAGAGCGAAGGGAAGACTGGCCATGACAATGAATACTTCAATGATATTGTTAAAGTGGATAAAAAGTAGGATAAAAATCACCAACAGAGTTGCCGGAACAATAACATTCAATGTTCTCCTGGCCTTTTCCATATATTCATATTGACCGGACCAGACCAGAGAATATCCGGAAGGTAGTTCAATACTTTTGTTCACAAGTTCCCTTGCTTGTTTTACGTAGGTTCCAATATCCATTCCTTTGATATCCACAAAGACCCAGGCACTTCGTTTTGAGTTCTCGCTTTTGATGCCGGCAGGTCCTTTTTTAATGGAAATGCCCGCCAGTTGCGTCAGAGGGACTTGAGCTCCTGAAGGCGTAGGGACAAGTACCCGGCGTAACTCATCAATATTATCCCGAAATTTTCGATTATACCGCAGATTGACCGGATACCGTTCCAGGCCCTCAATGGTGTATGTCACATTCATCCCGCCTATGGCTGTCGTGATGATATCCTGAACATCCTGAACCTGGAGACCGTACCGGGCAATCTCTCGTCTATTGATTGTAAAATCAAGGTAATTTCCGCCTGTTACTCGCTCAGAAAAAACGGACAGGGTGCCTTTCTTGTTTCTGAGAAGAGCCTCGATCTGTTCGCCAAGGCCTGCCAGAACTTCTAAATCCGGCCCCATAATTTTGATGCCCACAGGTGTTTTGATACCTGTGGAGAGCATATCAATCCGGGTCTTAATCGGCATGGTCCAGGCATTGGTAAGCCCGGGAAATTTAACGGCCTGTTCCAGATCCTCTGCCAGCTCCTGGATGGTAATATACCGTTCTTGGGGTAATATCCATGTGAAGGGAGCCTTTAAAATCCCGGGCCAGGATGAGTAAAACCAGTCAATAGGCTTCTTGCGCCATTCATGGAGAATTTTCCCTTTAACTTGTTCCGGCCAGACCCAGGTCAAAGGTTTTTTTAACCAGGTCGACCATTGGGAAAAAAAACGTGGCGTATTCACCATCTCATACTCAATTTCAGGTCTGAGCATGATCACCGTTTCAATCATGGACAGGGGAGCTGGATCCGTGGACGTCTCTGCCCGGCCTATTTTACCCAGGGTGCTTTTGACTTCAGGAAACCGCTGGATGATCTTATCGGTTTGCTGCAAAAGCTCTTTGGCCTTGGTAATGGAAATACCCGGCAGGGTTGTGGGCATGTACAAGAGATCCCCTTCGTTTAAGGGCGGCATAAATTCGCTGCCCACTCGATTCATGGGGTACCAGGTAACGGCAATGGCGGCCAGGGATATCAATATTGTAATTTTCCGCCATTTTAGCACCCGCTTAATGGTTGGCAGGTATATTCGGATCAAGAACCGGTTCAAGGGATTTTTTCCCTCGGGTATGATTTTTTGAGGAGAAAGACAGATCCCAAGAAATATGGAAAAACCGAGGGCAAAGACAAGGCTTAGTTCCGGCAATTTAATACCGGCAAACCCGGCAATAATGACAGCCAAAGGGGGACCCGCCAAGGCAAAAATCCAGATTTTAGTCTTTTGTCTTCCCGGCAATTTAGGGTCTATGGGGTTTTCCCTGACAAAAAAGGTCATGAGCACCGGAATGATGGTAATAGCCAGAATAGACGATGCTGCCATGGCAGAAGTCTTGGTATAGGCCAGAGGCCGAAACATCCGGCCGGACTGCTCCATGAGACTGAACACGGGCAAAAAAGAGACCGTAATGATCAAAAGGCTGAAAAACAAGGCCGGTCCCACTTCCTTGGAAGCATCAATGATGATCTGGGTATGACTTTTTTTACCACGGTCCCGTTCAAGGTGTTTATGGGCATTTTCAACCATGACGATGGAGGCATCCACCATAACACCAATGGCGATGGCAATACCACCCAGACTCATGATATTGGCGTTGATACCAAAGGGATACATGATCATAAATGACATCAATATACCAACTGGAAGGGTGAAAATGGCTACAAAGGCAGATCTGAAATGGAGCAGGAATATGATACAAATTAGGGCCACCACAATCATTTCTTCGGTGAGCTTGACTTTAAGGGTTTCTACCGCCCGTTCAATTAAGGCGGATCTGTCATATCCAGAGACAATCTCGACGCCTTCGGGCAATCCTTTTTCAAGGTCCGCAAGTTTTTCTTTGACCCGTTTGATGACCTCCAGAGCATTTTCACCAAACCGCATGATAACGATACCACCAACGGTTTCACCTTCACCATTCCACTCTAAAATCCCCCGACGAAGCTCAGGTCCTATTCCGATATTGGCAATATCCTTTAATAAGATAGGGGTGCCTTTATTATCAACGGAGACCGCAATCAGTTCAATGTCTTCAACCGATTTTATATATCCAAGGCCCCGGACCATGAATTCGGTTTCTCCCATCTCGATGAGTTTTCCCCCCACATCGGCATTGGAGCGCTGGATGGCTTTTTTAATTTTCTGTATTGAAATATTATACGCGAGTAGTTTGTTGGGATCCACCTCCACCTGGTATTGTTTGACAAAGCCGCCGATACTGGCCACTTCTGACACCCCTGGAACGGCTGTCAGTTCGTAGCGGACAAACCAGTCCTGGAGGGAGCGCAGTTCGGCCAGATCTGTTTTACCTAGTGTATCTTTTAAAATATATTCATAGACCCATCCCACACCAGTGGCATCAGGTCCGAGGCTGGGGGTGACCCCGGCAGGCAAACGACCGGATACAAAATTTAAATATTCCATGACCCTGGATCTTGCCCAGTAGATGTCGGTACCGTCTTCAAAAATGAGGTAGACAAAGGAAACCCCAAAAAAGGAATATCCCCTGACCACTTTGGCAAAAGGCACACTGAGCATGGCGGTTGTCAATGGATAGGTGACCTGGTCTTCCACCACTTGGGGGGCCTGGCCCGGATATTTTGTATAGATGATGACCTGGACGTCGGAAAGATCGGGGATTGCATCCAGAGGCGTATTGATCATGGCCAGGATGCCGCCGACAATGACAAAAAAAGTTGCCAGAACCACCATGAATTTGTTGTTTACGGACCATTCAATTATTTTATCTATCATCGAAAGGATTCCTTATCTATTCCATGTCCTTGAAGAAGTCGTCTTTTGGCTTTTCATCCATCTCATCCATTTCATCAAAAAAGTCATCTGACCCCTCTTTTATGGCTGTCTGTCCCGCCGTTGCAGGACCGGATTTGGATTCGATCATTTTTTGAATTGCCTCTTTAAGCTTGGATTCGGAATCCAGTAAAAACTGTCCGGAGACTACAATATTTTCTCCTTGGGCAAGGCCGCTTAACACTTGAACCCTTCCCTGTTCCAGAAAGATTCCTGTGGTGATCTGTCTGGGGGTAAATTTGCCTTTACCCTTTGCCACAAAGACGATTTTTTTTTCTCCGGAATGAATGACGGCCTGGGAAGAAATAAACACTCCTGTTTTACCAGTGTTGGTATTAATCTTAATCCGGGCAAACATGTCAGGCTTTAATTCATCACTAGTGTTTTCAAAAGAAATCCGGATGATCACATCCCTCGTTTTCGGTTGCAGATAGGGAAAAATATAAGAGATTTTACCGGTGTGGACCTTTTCCGGATTATAGGACAAGGTCATTTCAACTTCCTGTCCTTCATAAACCAGATTTTGTTCATATTCAAAAATATGGGCTTCTACCCATACAGTGGATAGATCAGCAATGGTAAAGAGGCTTGCACCGGTTTTTACATAGCTTCCTTCAATGACATTTTTATGGGTGATCACCCCCTGATAAGGGGATCTGACGGTCAAGGTTTTTTGAACCTGACCCAAACGTTCAATGCGCGTGATTTCCTGGTCTGCAATATCATAATACTCGAGCCTTTTCCTGGCTGATTCCAGCAGTTCTTTGTTTAAACTACTTTTACTTCTCTGGTGATTTTTATAGGCGGAGAGGTATTCTTCCTGGGAGGCCAGAAGAGAGGGGGAATAAATTTCATACAGGGGGTCCCCCTTTTTGACCATAAAACCAGTATAGTCTGCATAAAGCGTTTCTATCCAGCCAGAAGATTTCTGACTGATAATACCTGTCAGGGTCTCATCAAAGGTAACATGTCCATAGGTTCTGACGGTATGGTTCAAGGGGCCTTTTTCAACGGACTCAACTTTCAACCCCATGTTCTGTTCCACCACAGGGTTGATTTTAATGTCCACTCCGCCCACCAGTTCGTCCTCATACACCGGGACAAGGCCCATGCCCATTTTACTTTTGCCGGGTTCTTCATAGATCTCGGTGGGATCCATGGGGGCCTTCCAATAAACTATTTCTCGTTCCTTGTCATCGTCATCTTTTGCCATCTCATCTTCGTATACAGGGACAAGATCCATACCCATCTTACTTTTGCCGGGTTCTTCATAGATCTCAGTGGGATCCATGGGGGCCTTCCAATAGATAATTTTTTGTTCTTTAGTGCCTTCCTTGGTTGCTTGCCCTGTTGTCGGGGTATCAGTGTTGAACCCCAAGGAAGTCATAAGATAAAAAACCGCTATACCCGTGATCAATGCAGTGAGGACGATGGTCAATCCAATACTTTTTATTTTCATGAAGTTTTCCCCTGTGTTTTTATAATTTTTTGCCCACAATATTTTCCAGTTCAGCAAAGGAGATGCCAAGGTCCGCCTGTTTTTTTGCGATGGTCAATTTAACTTTCAGCCAATAGGTATAGGAATCAATGGCTTGGGGAAATGGAATGGACCCGGCTTCGTACTCCCTGGTGGACACATCCAAACTAGATTTTGCCAAAGGCAAAATTCTGTTTTGATATAAGTTAAGCTCCCTTCGGTTTTTGTCTGTTTTAAACCAGGCATTTCTCACCATCCTAGTCGTGGCATTTTCCTGGGTTAGCAGCGTTTGTCGAAGGCTTGACAGATTCTGCCTTGTTTGGGCCAGCCAAGGTTCATCCAAACCGTATACGGGTTTGACAGGACTGTTATTTTTCATGGCCGCCATGGTCTTGGTGGCAAAGGTCTCTTTGGGGGCGTCGGTACCCGTTGTGTTGACAATATCATTTTCAGCGGTTGAAAATCCCAGGGTAAGCTGCGCTTCTATCATGGATTCCGACATTTCCACCATGGATTCAAGTTTGCTGATCTGAAACCGGATGGCTTTGAGTTCCTGGCGGTGCTCCCTGGCAATGGGGAAAAGCGCTTCAGCCCGGGGCGGGTTGGGAGGCTGCGGGGCAACAATCGCCTTGCCTAAACGGATGTCAGCCGGCAGGTTTAAAAGTTCAAGGATCCGGATTTCTATATTCTTTTTTTTGGCTTTCAAGGACACGAGATCTTCTTTGAGTTCTTCTAACTTAATATTGATCTTGATCACATCCTGGAAGCTGGTTTTACCGCTTTTATACAGGGATGTGGCACCCCCCCCAAGACGTTCAAAAGCATCAATTGTCTCGGTGGTGATCTTTGTTGATTTTACGACAAAAATAAAGTCCCAATAGGCTTCTTCGAGATCTCTGATAACCTGTTTGTTAACAATGTGCATCTTTTCCATCACCAGGGCCACCTGGCTTTGAACAATACGGCCTTTAAGGGAGGACACTCCTGGAAAAGGATAAATCATTCGAATGGAGTCCTTACCCTTAAGGGGACCCACCTTATTATCGATTGCCTTTGTAAAAGAGGCATATTGCGCAAGCATGTTGTCCAGGTTCATGACCTGGTCAAAGGACAAGATTTCAGCCCTTACTTTTTTTTTGGCGGCCTGGATAGCCGGATTGCGCAGGACCGCAATGACTCGAATCTCATTCAAGCGGATTTTTTGCCCCATATGTTTAATGAGCGCATCTTGATCAGAAGATATATTGGAAAGGTGTTTGAGAATTTTTTCATCCACCCCCATCTCGACAAACCGGCTGTTCAGGTTGGAAATTTCTCGTTCATACCCCTTTTTCAAGGTTTTCATTTTTGCAACACCGGGAGCAACGCCGGTTGTATCACCGGGAAACGTCTCGGCTTCTTGAACACCATGCCCGGTTAGGATGGCAAAACTCTTTTGCGGAGTGTATTCTTCCAACTCTTTTTTCATGCTGTCATAATCTGCATATAAGAGTGATACGAAAAGAAAATTTAGAATAAATATACCGCTTATTATTTTCATTAATTCTCTCCTTCAGATCCAAATTTTTTTCTATCAAGAATCACTCCGGCCAGCTGTTCAAGCTGTACAAGGGTCTTGCCATAATCAGTTTTTGCCCGTTCAAGGGATAATTGAAAGTTATAGGCGGTTGCCTGGATCTCCAGGAAATCAGTTAATTTTCCCTGTCCTTCCTGGAACCAGGTCTCAGATGTTTTAACCGATGCAAGGGCCTGGGGCAGCAGATCGTTTTCATAAAGGCGAATCAAACGATTTGAATTTTGAAGCCTAAACCAGAGGCGGCTGATCCTGGCTTTGGTTCTGTTAGCAATCACAGTTTTATCAGCCATGGCTTTTGCTTTGGAAGCCTTTGCCTTTGCCGTTCGGCTTTTATTTTTACCAAACCACAACGGAAGATTTAACCCCAGCTGTACCCCGACAGCATCATCCCCGGCATTCTTTGGAGGAGATGCCACATCCGGCTGACCTATTCCCGCATAAAAAAGACCAAACTTGAATGAGGGTAGATTTTCATATTTGCTAAGCTGAATGGCTTCTTCTGACTTTAAAATGGCTTCTTGGGCAATAAGATTATCTTCCTGGTACATCATGGAGAGGCCATAAATTTCGTCCAATGAATAGACCACCTGTTTTGGGACAAGATTCATTGCTCTGCCAAGGGCCCCATTGGGGGGCCTGTTTAACAAGGTATTCATCTTTGTTTTTTCTGTTTGTTCCAGTTCCTGCAACAGCAGGATGTCGTATTGAATCTGTGCAGTCTGTGCCCGGGCCTTGGACACATCGTAGAAAAGAGCTTTGTCCTGGGCATAGGCGTTGTGACTGATATTCAATAATTTCTGGTTCAAAGCCAGGTTTGCTGTTGCAACATCAATGGCTTTTTGAATGTAAATCAATTCATAATAAGAAGAAGAAACAGCGGTAACGATATTTTTAACTGTTTTGTCCACCATAAGCCTTGCAATCTTGACATCGGCCTCCAGTACTTTTCCTTTTTGTGACAAGGCCCCGGGGAAGGGAATTATCTGGGACAGCGTCAGGTTCCAGTCCTGGGGCCCTAATCTTGTTTCGATGGGGGTGGGAAAATAAGTGGTCATGAGCTGGGGATCTGGATAGCTTTTTCCAATTCTGTAGTTCTCGATAAAGATCTGCCAGGATTCCCGAGAAGCTGTAATAGAGGGATTTGACAAATATGCATAGTAAAGTAAATCTGACAGATCAAGGTTCTCAGACAACCTGTCCTCTATTTGAAGAAGACCCTCCTTTTCTGATGCAAAAGAAGTGTCCGGCGAAAAGGTCAAGCCGCCAAAACATAAAAAGACTGCTAGGATAATAAATAGTTTCATTGCAATGCCTTTTGAGTTAAAGATATTAAAGCTATAAACCAGCACCGGACTCATTTTTCAGTCTGGCTGCATTGAATCGATTGAACAGAAGTCAACTTAAAAGAATTGTTCTAAAATTTGAAAAAAAAAGGGCGAGTAATCCGTGTTAGGTTTAAGATAACGTACAAAGTATACTTTTTTTTACACACCCTTACAATCTTTAAGATGGAGTCGCTCCAGGTTTTCTGCACCACTCCTGAAAAAAAGTTATTTGCCATTTTCTGATTGTTTTTTTCGTCTAAGATGAAAACAATATTTGCACAAGGTATGCCAACTCTTTTAGATTTGAAAAAAAAATAATTTCTGGGTAAAACCCATTACATTTACATTTTTTGTCATTATTTTGGAAACGTTGATGCCTTTAGCAACCCGGTTTGGTATTTATCATTGTCTAATTTTTAGACAGTGTCTAGAGAAAAGTGATTAAAAATTAACCGGTTTGGATTCTCTGCTCCGCCATGGTAAACGCAATTGTATAAAATGAGTATTGGGAATAAAGGCGTTAACCAATAATATTTTCTATTATCCGCAATGTCATTGGCTTATCCACCCCCTTCACTTCAGCAAAAAATGTTTTTTTAATCTGAATTTGATCCTTTGTGTAGTGATATACCGATTCCGAGATAATGATTTCCTGCTTCTCTGCCTTGGCCTGAATACGGCTTGTAATGTTTACAGCTGATCCTACAACCCCATATTTTGCCCGGGTATCAGATCCGATATTCCCGACAATTACCTGGCCGGCATTTATTCCAATGCCCATACCCAGTCCGGGCAATTTTTCTCGTTGCATTTTTTTATTAAAAGCGGCCATTTCATACTGCATACGAGAGGCACACTGAATGCAGCAAAGCGATGTGTCAGCGGTAGATCCAGTCAACGGCTCAAAAAATACCAGTATCGCATCTCCAAAAAAATCAACAATAATGCCATTGTGCTCCTGAATGATTTTTATCATGTGGGAAAAATACTGATTCAGAACCCGAATGATAATTTCAGGACTAAAGGTTTCTGAAAGTGCTGTAAACCCCCTGATATCAGACATCATCATGACCACTTCTCTTCTTTTGCCCCCTAGTTTTCCAGCATCTGGATGTTTTAACAAATATTTTGCAAACCCTGGGTCAACATATCGGCCAAAGGAATCGCGTATAAAATCGCGTTCTATCAAACCCTTTACCATGTCATTATAGTTACCCACCAATTGCCCGATTTCATCCTTGCTGCTCGCTTTGATGGGAGAACCATATTCTCCTCTTGCGACCTTTTTAGCATTTCTTGACAAGATTTTTATCTGGCTGACGATTTTACCAACATGTGTTCTAATGAGTATTAGGATGATAAAAATCAGACCGGCACTGCCTAAAGCAAAAACATTTCTGTATTGGATGATTGGCTTTAGAATGCTTTCTCCCTTTGCAAATAATATAATCGTCCAGGGTATTTGTTCAAGCTTATAAAATCCTGCCACCATATTAGGAGGATGTCCTTCTGATTGAACTGTGCCAAAGGAATCGGCCTCCATTTTATTCAAAATTGCCGTTTCCAATGGGTCCTTTTCCCCACCCAGAGTCTGCCGACCTTGCATTGTCATATTGGTATGAGCCATATATTTGCCATCCTGATCAACAATACAGGCCATATCACTTTGCCACCATCCAAGCTTTATGATGTCCCTGAGCAAGTAATTAAAGCTCATTTTAACCTCAATTTGACCCTTATCATTTCCGTTTACATCCATTAAGGTCAAAATCAGCGTCACAGTTTCATGCCCCACATCGCTATCATATTCCGGATCAGAAATTTTGGAGATTCGGCTGTGCTGGAAATGCATCATCCCATGTTTAGCCATCATTGAATTTTCAGGAACCAAAATGAGGTGATCCTTTTCTGATAAATTCTTAAACTCAACATTAATAACGCCTTCCAGAGTTTTTATATGGTCAACAATGGTATCCGGGGATATCGGTGTCTCCTTTTTTTTAGAAAGTTGAAACAGCATTTCCATTAACGCAATGGGTTTTAAAAGGCGCATTTCAATATAGTGGGCTGCCCGTTGAAGCTTTAGCACAGCCGATTCATTCCACTGATCGAGAATAGCATTTCGAGTATATAAAAAACTTAACACTCCTCCGGAAAATATAATCAAAAACACTGGGAACAATAACAATACGATGAGTCTTCCCTGGAGGGTTTTAAAATTTAATTTTTTGATAAGCATAATAAAAAATCCATCTGTGAAGCGTAAATTGAATAATTTTGAATTTATTTTATATGAAACTCCGGCCTATTGCCATTATAAGAGTTTCATCTTTCGTTGTGGCCAGTAGCAAATACCTGTGCTCCGGCCATGCAGGTTATTGGGGTGCACAATACAAAGCATATTCCACGAGTCCTAAAAAACGAAGATATCATAATTTTTCTGCTCCTTTTTTATGGGTTGTATGATTTTTGTTTAAACACTAATTCAGCAATTGTTGTACCAAATGTTTCACTATCACATGATTTATACGCTTATCGTTCTTTGGGTGTAACTTTACACAAAAAAATTAAACTTAAATAAACCATTAATTTCCCAAGGAAAGATAACATGAAAATCTGCAATCTTCCCAGGCCGGTAGGGGCTCTGCTCAATAATGTTCATCTCAAATCCTCAGTTAAAGCTTTTTTAACCACAAATTTAAATTTTCCCGGGTACGGTTCATTAAGTATCGGTTACCGAGAATTGCCGAGCCATCCCCGGCTTGACTTTCTTACCCTGGAACACTATTTTAGGAAAATACTTAAACCTGATGAAAAGAGCCGCAAAGAAACACCATGAAAACACAGATTATCTCTATTGCAGGAAAATCCAATTCCGGTAAGACCACCCTCCTTGAACGGTTAATTTTTGAATTAAACAGCCGGGGATATAAAATAGGAGCTGTCAAACACACCCATGACGGATTTGACTTTGATAAACCAGGAAAGGACAGCTGGCGTCATAAACGAGCAGGTGCCAGGGCAACCCTTGTGGTAACAGATACAAAAATCGCTCTGGTCAAGGAAGATTCCCGGTCGGATATCGATAAAATGCAAACCTTTCTGGGGGATATGGACCTGATATTGGCCGAAGGGTTTAAAAAACAGCCCTTAAAAAAAATTGAAATCTTCAGAACCGACAGCGACCATAAAGACCCCCTGTGCCTGGAAGATCCCCATTTGATTGCTTTTGTCACAGATTCTGAATACCGGCCCCAGGTACCGGTATTCGGGTTGAATGACGTACAAGAGATTGCCTCTTTTATTGAAAAAAATTATTTAACCCCCTAGAAAAGGCAGGTGCTTATTTATTCCCCCAACACGTTAAAGATTAAAACCCACCAGGTCTTTTGGCGTCTTCTTTTCATTTGTCTGGTATGGATCCCCACTGGCGCTGCCCAGGAAGCCCCTTCCACAATAGATGATTGTATTACCCTTTTTGACAATGGACAAATCAACTGGAGCACAGGCAAGGTGACGGCCATTGGCAAGGCCAGCCCAAAAGGGAACAAGGAGGGTGCCAGTGAATCGGTTCCAGGTTCAGCCCGAGCAGATGCCAGCAGAAATATCATTGATATCCTCAAGCAAATTAAAATTACGAATGCGATGACCGTGGACCAGTATGCTTCCCAAAACGATATTATTCTGGCAGGCATTGAAAAAACCGCCAGGGATGCCGTCATCACCAAACAATATTATACCTCTGCACTGGATGTGGAAATCGAAATAAAAACCAATATCGGGGGGGGATTTCTTCAATTGGTTCTGCCCGATGACATTCGACAGATATCCAAAATAAAGGAAGAAAAGCCGGTGAATACCGCCAAGAATAAAATGGGCAACATCCCTTACACCGGTCTGATCATTGATGCAAGGGGTCTTGAGTTTGAACCAACCCTTTACCCCACCATTGTCAGTGAGCAGGGCAATGAAATCTACTCATCCCTTTTTATCAGCCGGGAATTTGCTGTCCAGCACGGGGTCTGCACCTATATGTGCAGTATGGATGAGGCCATCCAGAAAAAACGAATCGGCAGCCACCCCCTGGTATTTAAAGGACTTAGAAAATCCAGCAATGAAAATGCCTCCATTGTCATCAGCATGGCCGACACAAAACAGATTGAACGGACCGCAGAACGACACCTTTTTTTAAAGGAATGCCGGGTTATTATTGTGGCGGATCAATAAGAACATTGTCAATCAGGCGGGTTTTTCCCACCTGGACGGCAAGGGCCAAAAGAATTTGTTTATCGATCACCCCGACCGTTTCAAGGGTTGCAGGATCACAAAAAGAGATATACTCAATACGTGTTTGAGGAAAGCTTTGAATAAAACAGCTTATTTCCTTTTCAATGACTAGGGGATTTTTTTCCCCTTTGGCAATGACCTGGCCAGCCATGTGAAGAGATCGAGAAAGGCTCAGGGCTGATTTTCTCTGATCCGCTGTCAGATAGGCATTTCTGGAACTCATGGCAAGTCCGTCCTTTTCCCGGACAATCTCTCCGCCCATAATTTCAATGTTAAAATCCAGGTCCCAGGTCATCTGACGGATAATCTGGAGCTGCTGAAAATCTTTTTTCCCAAAAATCGCCACATCGGGCATGACAATGTGAAACAGCTTGGTGACCACGGTTGCCACCCCGCCAAAATGGACGGGTCGGGACATCCCGCACAGATGATGAGGCAGGGAATCAAGACAAATTCTTGTCTGAAAATGGGGGGGGTAGATGTCTTCTTTTTGGGGAAGAAAAACAGCAGTCACTCCGGCGACTGCGGCCAGGCGAAGATCATTGTCAATGTCCATGGGATACGCGTCCAGGTCCTCATTGGGGCCGAACTGACTGGGGTTTACAAAAATACTTAACACCAGTTCATCACACAGGGGCTTTCCCTTTTCCAAAAGCGAAATATGGCCTTGGTGAAGATATCCCATGGTAGGAACAAAACAAATTGTTTTCCCCTTTTTTTTCCTGGCCCGGGACCATTGTTGCATCAATCGTTTTGTCTTTAAAATTTCCACTATTTTTCAAGTTCCTCTTTCACAGCAATTCCCATGTCCAGTATGGTATAGGGTTTTTTCACAAAGGCGCCTGCTCCCAGATTCTGGGCCATTAATACCTCTTCTGATTCTGAATGTCCACTGGCAATTATGGCTTTTTGGTCCGGGTAAATTTTTTTAATCCGTTGATAGGTCTCAAACCCGCTGATCGAGGGTTCCATAACCATATCAAGAACGATCAGATCCACAGGATTCTCTCGGACAAATGCCACGGCCTCCATGCCGTCTGCCACGGCAAAAACCTGATATCCCAGATTTTTCAAAATAGTACCGGCAATTTTCCGTTGATTGGCCAAATCATCTACAATAAGAATACGCTGCCCCTGGCCCTTGATCTCTGCCAGGAAATTGGTTTCCTGCAGGGGAAGCGCCTCCCGGATGGCCGGAAAAAACAACTCAAACCGGGTTCCTTTTCCGATTGAGCGAACGCGGACTGTTCCCTGATGATCCTGGACTGTATTCCAGACAACGGCTAGCCCCAACCCGGTTCCGCTTCTTCCCATTTCCTTCTGGGTAAAGAAGGGATCAAATATCTTTTTTTGATGTTCCTCCGGGATACCGGATCCGTTATCTGCCACACTCAGCATCACATATTCTCCGGAAGGCAGGTCCGCCTCTCCTGCCATGGCATCATCCACATAGTGATTGGCCGTAGAAAGGATCACTTGTCCCGCCTTTTTTTGGGCAGTTTCTTCAGCCCCATTGAGCACCAAATTCATAATCGCTTTTTCAATATGGATATAAGACCCTTTGATGTTGAGCAATTCTGGCTCCAGGACCACCTCAATTTGAACCTGTTGATAGGTGGCTTTTATCTTGTCAAAATCTGCTGCCCCCAGATACCGTTCAATAACCGAATTGATATTAAGAACTTCCATTTCCCTGTTGGTTCCCCTGGAGATGGTCAAAAGATCACTGACCACCAAGGAAGCTTTCTGTCCGGAATCCTTGATGATGCCAAGTCCCTGGCGCATTCGGGGAGAAAGGCCTGCATCCATCAAAAGAACCTCGGGATAGGTGGCAATCCCCGATAAAATATTGTTCAGGTCATGGGCCACACCGCCGGCCAGAATCCCCAGATTTTTTAATTTCTCCGACTGGACCAGTTTTTTTTCAAGCAATGCCTGTTCTCGTTCCTGGCGCTTTTGCCGGGTTATATCCCGCAAAACCCCCTGGTAACAATTTTTGCTGCCCAAACACCCCTTTATCCTGGCCCCGCTGATTTCAACGGTCAGCACCTCTCCATTTAAATGATGAAAATCCGTCTCCAAAGAAAAGGGCGTCTCCTTTCTCATCAGCCCTTCAAATTCCAGAACCTTATCCCGGGGTAAAAGCCTTGTAAACGGCTTGCCTATCAGCTCTTTTGGGGGGAACCCGGCAATGGAAAAGATGGCATCATTTATGTAGGTAATCTGCAATCGTGTATCCAGGGTCCACAGCACATCAAGGGTATGTTGAATCAGCAACCGGAATTGTCGCCCGGACACCTCAAGGGCATTTATTAATATGGCCAGGGAAAGTATGATAGCAGCACCGAGAAGAAGAAAAGTGCCAACATAAACCATGTAGGCCATTGGAGAAGAGATACCTTTAATAAAACCCAATAATGGGGTCCACTGAAAATTCAAGACCCCTGCCAAGAAAAGCGTTACCATGGTCGTCAAAAGAGTGATCACCCCACCGCGCACCCCAAAGAGAATAGCACCAAGGGACAAAAAACAAAAAAAATAAATCCGGCTGCTGCCCACAAAACCGTCAGCACCAAGGGAAAACAGGCCCATGGTATAAAACCAGAAAAGGCCTGCCCACCCTCTTTTCTCAAAGGGAATTTCTTTTAGAAACAATATCCCAAAAGCCCAGATATACAAACTTGAATAAAAAACAATTCTAAGCCCTTGGTCATTTTGCAGGGCATATCGGCAACTGAGGAAAAAAGGCAGAAGCCCAGCCACCAGCAACAGGGAAAAAAACCAGGTGAAGATCTTTTTCTGCCAATACAGCAGCAAGGTTTCGCTGTCATTGTAATAGGATTCGGCACTCACCTGATCGGGTATCATTGTTGACTTCCCATTTATTAAAAGATAAGAAAATAGTCTGTAATATTAAACTAAAAATACAATTAATGTAAAGGATTTACCATGCCTCCCTATATTCCCACCCGTGAAGATGCCATGGAATTATTAAAAAAATACACCCGAAAAGAGGGATTGATCCGGCATGCCCTGGCCGTTGAATCCGTGATGGGACATTTTGCCACACTCTTTGGAGAAGATGCACAAAAATGGCGAGTCATCGGACTGGTCCATGATCTGGACTATGAAATGTACCCGGACCAACACTGCGTCAAATGTATTGAATTGTTTGAAGCCAGCAATTGGCCCCAGGAATATATTCGGGCAGTCATCAGCCATGGATGGGGTATCTGCACCGATGTTAAGCCCGAGAGCCCCTTGGAAAAAACATTGTATGCCATTGACGAACTCACGGGTCTTGTTGCCAGCGCAGCGTTGGTAAGACCCTCAAAAAGCATTCTGGATATCACGGTTAAATCCGTTAAAAAGAAATTTAAGGATAAAAGTTTTGCCGCCGGGGTGGACAGAGAGGTCATTAAAAAAGGGACCCAACTTTTGAATATGGATCTGGCCGAACTGATCGCCCAGGTAATTTTGGGCATGCAACCGGTTGCAGAAAAAATCGGATTAAAAGGAAACCTGTAAAGGGTTCAAATAAAGGACTCAATTAAAAAAAGGGGGGGGAGTCTTTGAATTGACCAATATTGCCTAGGTGCCTGTCAAAACATTGACGAGCCTAGGCAAACCCCTACATTTTTTTCCAGATCGGGCAAAAACCTACACTCCAATTATTTTTTTAAGTATTTGAAATAATACGGAATATATCCGCACGCCTTATTTTGGCACAGCTATTGCTTTAAATCCTATCAAAGCAACACTGACTTTTATTAAGGAATGGGTATGAAACAGACGATACAAAGCATAAACGCCAATATTTCCGGTTTTTTTTCAGTACTTTTCAGCTCCGCTGCTAAGAAGGCGGCAACACATAATAAACTGAGCCGCCATATTGTCGCCCTTAATAAGAAAACCTCTTCAAAGGAAATCATCAATGAAGTGGCGGTCTGTCTCAAGGATATCCTGGATTACCGTTTGTTTGCCTTTGTTGTTAAAAAAGAATCGGGTGTGGACGTGTGGCTTGATCCCAGAATGTACAAAAAATCCCTTGAAGATATTATTCTAGAAGATTTCAATATCAAGCGAGAAAACCTCAATTATCTGAACCAGACCTTTGAACCAGATGACCGTGAGGAAAAATTTACCATGCGAAACCTGGTTTCCTATGAGCTGAATGAAGAACACTGTTATTCGCGATTGTATATGCTGCCCCAGAAAAGCATTACGCCCTTTCATGATGAAGTGGTCACCCTGATTCTCCAGGGATGTGCCACGGCCCTGTCAAAACAGATACAAATGGAGAACCTCAGGGATGCTGCGGTGGTTGATCCTTTAACCGGATGTTACAACCGCAGGGAATTTGAAAACCAGATCAACCGGCATATTGCCACGGCCAGCCGCCATGGTCACCCGTTATCCCTTTTTATGTTTGACCTGGATTATTTCAAACGAATAAACGACACCCATGGTCACCTGGGCGGAGACCTGGTACTCAAGAAAATAGCCCTTCTGGTCAAAGACAATATGAGAGAGGGAGATGTGCTGGCCCGGTATGGCGGAGAAGAGTTCATCGCCATCCTTCCGGAAACAGATAAAAACAAGGCCATGGAATTGGCAGACCGCCTCAGGGCCAAAATAGCCGCTCTCCGTATTCCCCATAACAAAAACATTATCCATATAACCGCAAGCTTCGGCATATCCCAACTTACCCCCAATGCAGATATGAACAAGATCATCCAGGATGCAGATACCATGTTGTACAAGGCAAAGCTCAATGGCCGCAATACGGTCATGCCCGGCCTGATCAAAATCTGTTCTCCCAAGCAGGAAGAAAAAAAAATAAAAATCAAGCGTTAGCACCAGCGATCAAAGCATTGGGGCGGATATCTAAAATAACCGGTATGGCCGGACTAGGGTATTTGCCCCATTACAGGCCAGCCTTCGCTTTCTCTGCCCCCCATTCTTAACTCCCATCCAGATTGATGCTTCCATTGAGTTCCTCTCACAAATCCCTCTCCTGGCAAAAACCAAGGGCTTCATTATCATTGAGGCTCCGCACAAAATCATTGCTGATAATGAATGCCGAAAAAAAAAACTGCTGTTAATACAGCAAGTTGGGTCTATGCCCAACAATATTAAAAGTGACTTAACGTTTCGCAACGTCAGCATGTTTTTGTTAAGGCGTATTCGGCCTTTGATGCAACGCATCAGATGGGCCAGAAGACAAGTAATTTTGTTCAATTTATTTGTCTTCCGATTCTTAGCATTCTTTTCTTGACAAAAAGAAAGGTCCTATCTATTAGAAAGGTTGCTTGGCAAATTGATGCACGTACAGTGGCCTTGCTCATGTTTGATTCAGTATTCATTAAAAAAGAGTCAACAGAAAAGACACTGCTAAATCCAAATAAATAATCTGGACTGAAGGAAAACGCATGAAAAAAAACAAAAACAAATACATTCTTTTCTTACTGGTACTGCTTCCTGCCTTTTTTTTATCAAGCTGCACCAATTTTAGCTCTTTGAAACTGCAAGACGGCCTTGAAGCCCCCCGGTATGATGAATCCTCTTCCTGGCTGTTTAAAGAATTATCTCCACAAAAAAAAATAGATGTATTTTATGTATATCCAACCATTTATGGGGACAAAAGTCCCTCTAATATGGATATCTACAATCAGGAGTTACGGGACAAAGCCACGCGGAGTTTTAAAAAACAGACCGGAGTTTATACTGAGGTCGGCAACATTTTTGCCCCTTTCTATCGCCAGGTCTCCATGGCTGTTCTGGATCCAAATAAAGACACTTATAAAAATAAAAATTTTCTCCTGGGTTACAAAGACGTGTCTCGGGCATTTGAATACTATCTTACGCACCTGAATAATGGCCGCCCTTTCATTCTTGCCGGACACAGCCAAGGCTCAATGGGTCTGATCACACTGATGCGGGAACATTTTGAGAATGTAAAACTACAAAAACAGCTGATTGCGGCTTATCTCATTGGCTACTCGGTCACAAAAGAAGATTTCAAGCAATACCCCTGGATGAAACCTGCCACAGGTGAATCAGATACTGGGGTTATAATTTCTTATAACAGCCAGGCACCGGGGGCGAAGGGGTCTCCGGTCATTCTACCAGGCGCTTTTTGCATTAACCCCCTTAACTGGAAAACAGATGGTACCCCGGCAACCGCCTCATTAAATCTTGGCGCTGTTTTTTTTAAGGCAGATGCCAGTGTTGATAAGGTTGTTCCGCATTACTCAGGTGCAACGATTGATATAGCCACGGGCTCACTGACGACAGTCCTTCCAGAAAAATTGGATACCGGGGGTTTTCCAAAAGGTATATATCATATTTATGATTATTCACTCTGGTTTAATAATCTAAAAGAAAACATAAAACTGCGATCAAAGAATTATATGAAATCTGCAAAATAGCGCACCTTTCCGTTAGGCTGGTTGATGGGGAGGGCTGGTCCTCTCGGAGTACCATCTCCCCCATTGATCAGCCGGGTTGTGGTTGAAAATATCACCTGTAATTCCTATTTTCGGCCTTTCTTGGCCAAGTTTTTAACATATGTCTCAAGCTTAAGCCCGTAAAAAGCCCCCTTGATAAGGCCTGATATCCTGCCCGGTGAATACAGGGCACGGGTCAAATCTGAAAAAATCTTGTATTTTTTAGCGGTGTAGGGAAACCAGTTGGCCTCCATCTTTTTGCTGTTCTGATCAATGAAAACGGCCTTGATATTGGCAAAGGCATAAAAACCAAACTCGCCTTTTTACCGGCCAAACCCGCTTTTTTGCACCCCGCCGAAGGGCAGGGCATGGTTGCCTTCGGTGAGCATAACATTGTTGATGGAAACATTGCCGGTATAAATACGTCTTGCCATCCGATCTGCTCGTTTTGGGTCCTGGGACCAGACGCTGGTCGAGAGCCCGTAGTCCGGATCATTGGCCAGCTATAGGGCGTCTGCTTCACTTGAAAAAAGATAAATGGGAAGCAAAGGACCAAAATTTTCCTCTTGATCAATTTTCATCTCCCCTGTCACCCCTTCAACAATCATGGGGGGTACAAAATGAGACTGGCCGTCCCAGTCATCTCCTGTGAGAAAAATGGCACCCTTTTCCTTGGCATCGGCCACCTGGGCGGCAATGGTTTCCACCTGACCTTTCGTGGTCATGGGGCCGATATCGGCACTGCCGTCACCATCGGTTGCCTGGACCAGTTTCAGGGTCTCTTTAACAAGGGTTTCCTTGAAGCGTTCATATATACTCGCCTGGACAAAAAGCCGTTCCACAGAGGTACAGGACTGCCCTGTGGTTGTAAAAACTCCCCAGATAGCACCTACCACGGCTCTGTCTATATTGACATCCTCAAAGACCACCATGGGGTCTTTTCCCCCCAATTCCAGCTCCACGGGAATCAAATATTGGGCTGCCCGCTCCATGATGGTTTTTCCCACGGGCTGGCTGCCGATCAAAAAAAATTTATCCGGCCGTCCGTCCACCAGGGCATTACCGATCTTACGTCCCTGGCCATAGACGATCTGGACCCAGCCGGGCAAGAATCCTGCCTGGCTGAGCAGATCTTCCACCAGCCCTTTTATACCTCCAAAGACAGAAAATCCCGAAAAGTTTTTAATGCTCTTGACTGGCTTGCTCAGCTGGTTACTCACATTCCCGGAAGGTATGAACAAACCGTCCGATACTACGGTTTCTATTCAAACAAATCCAGGGGGTTAAGAAAAAAGGCTGATACTGATGATAATATCCCGGCTATAATACCTAATGAGATGTCTTCTAAAGAATTCCGGCTGAATTGGGCTCGTTTAATTCAAAAAGTGTATGAAGTCGATCCCTTAATATGTCCAAAATGTCAGGGGCCAATGAAAATCATCAGCTTTATCGAAAAAATCGAAATTATAGAAATGATTTTGCGACATCTGGGGCTTTGGGATATACACAACCATGATCCGACACCACCTACCCCGGTTTATATTCCTGAATTGATTTATGATGATTCAGACACCCAGATTCCAGCCTTTGACTATTGGACTTGAAGCCTTACCTATAGGATATATTTTAAAATTGGCTTGTGGAATTATTGGTGAACTATGCCCAAAATCAGCAAAATTTTTATAATTTTCAATCTTTTCAATCAAAATCCAGATTATTTCCTTCTCACCACTTTAATTGCTTTATTTTATTTCAGAAATCTTTTGACTCAGCCGGGCACTGGCACAACATGTTGTGCCAGTGCCCGGCTGAGTGTCTATTTCAACTCTTTAATAATTTTTCATACTTTTCTTGTATAAAAGGAACTTCCTATCTGTCCTTATTGAAATTTCAAAAGGCAAGACTGTAGTAGTCTGGCCTGAACTCCCATAATTTTTATATATTATAAAAAACATTCTGGAAGAATGGCTATAAATGATGCCTGTGGCTCATATATTTGAATGGGTCGTTTTGTTCTGGAAAAACATAAGATACCAGATATAGTGGTTCCCGAATTTTGCCTGGACTGAGTATTTAAAATACCAGTTCACGCTTTTATTTTTCAGGAAAACCCCATAATGATAGACACATTGTGGGGTTTTAAATTCCTCACATTATCCCTGATTGATATCGCTGAAATTCGTTTTTACATTAAATCCCTTCTGTTTTATCGAACGCTTAAATCTCATACCATTTGTTTTCATATGTTGTAACAGTTTTTCAAAAGCCTAAAATGGATTCCCAAATTTCATGTAAAAACCCTGGTTCCCCTCTTTGCCTATTGCAACTTCTGCCCGAACAACCATTTTTTCATCATTCAACTGATAGGAAATCCCTGCGCCTGCAGCAGGGTATAGTTTCCCGCTATTATCATGCCCATCGTCTTTACCGTAGAGAACGGCTACGCCTGCAAAGGCAACAAGGCCCCATTTTTTGTATAGCGAGAAGCGTTCCTCAACCTCTGTCATGGTCATATGCGGAGCCAGATACTGTCCACGGACATAGCCTCTCAAATCAACACTCGAATATCCACTTGTGGGTGCGTTATGGGTCCACCTGCCCTTTAAATGTGCAGCCAATACATGGCCTTGCCCATGGGGATGGTAGAACTTATAGGCTGCACTGTACGTATCAAATGAAGCATCGCCTCCAAAACTCTGTCTGTAGGCAATGTTATGCACTTCAAATACTTGCCCCCTGGCAGGAGAATTCTGGTTGTCCCTGGAGTCATATTGAGCGACCAATCCGACTCCATTTGAATCAAATCCTGTTAAACCAACCTTGTCGATAATTTCACCGGAAAGCCAGTCATCTCCGGAAATTGTATAATTGGTAGAAATAATCTGCGGGCCGAGAAACCACTGCCCCTTAACCCGTTTTTGGTAACGCATTGCAAAAAGCTTTAGGCTGTCTGTCGTTTGCGCTGGAAGACCGCTGCCAAGGAAGTCGCTATAGTCATTCTTTATTTTCCCTTTTGCCAACGCACCACTTAAACGATGATTATCCTCACTAAAAAAAAGGCGCCAGAATCCCCCATAGAAATATGAGTCAGTGGTACTATATGTCCCTCTCACACCGCCCAACGACATTGGGGAGGCATCATCAAATTTATGCATATAAGCCGCCATTACACCGCCAGAAGTGGATACTTTTGGATCACTGCTGATAACCGGTGTAACTATCCAGGGAGAGTTTTTAGTTTCTTGCTGCCCTTTCTCGCCAGATTCAAAAGCTTGTACAGAGGGTGTCTGAGATATAAATATTAGAAAAATAATTAGAAAAACTGGCATCCAGTCCGTCAATCGAGGTAAGAACATGAACCGCTTTATTTGTGCACCAATCATAATTTTAATCAATCTTCTCTATTTAAACGCTGTCGGGCATACTGCTCCATCTCAAAGCCAACTTTTTGGTCCGGATACAATCTTTGTATCCGAATCGCAATCTCTATAGCCTTTTCAAACTGGCGGACCTTTATGTAATGATCGGCCAAGGCAAAAATAAATTCAAAATTATCAGGTTTAAGTTCAGTGGTTTTTATAAAGGCCATCTCAGCTTCAGAGTACTGCTTGAGAAACTGGAGCAGTACGCCCAAATTGTAATGAACACGGGCTCTGTCAGGAAGCCCTGAAGCAGCTTTTTGCAAATATGAGACAGCTTCCTGGTATTTTTTTTCTTCTGCCAAAAGCAACCCCAACGAATAAGCCGTTTCATATTGATCAGGATAGTCCGATAGGATCTGGCGCAGATGGTGTTCAGCCTTACCATTTTGTCCCATCTGGTTGTAGAGCATGGCAAGATTGTTATGGGCTGGTATGAATCTGCTGTCGATATCTAAGGCTGCCTGATAGTTTTCAATGGTTTTTTTTGTTTCCCCCAGAGCAGAATACAATAAGGCCAGGTTAAAGCGACCGAATGGAAAGTCTCCTGCATGAGCCATTGCATCGAAGTATTCCTCAACCCCTTTATCCAAAATTTTTTTCTGGTCTGAAGAAAGGTCAAGATTTTTAAGGCTGACAACCGCAAGGGCAGCCTGGATTCTGACAGCTTTAACCGGGTCATATAAAAGAGGGAAAATTAGCCTGCCATCCTTATCAAACTGAAGCTGGTTAATGGTTGAAATTGCTGTCTGCCGAATAAGTGGATCAGAATCAAGCAAGGCCTGCTTCAGGACTTCAAAGCTTTGGGGAACCGGGTAGGCGGTCAATAGGCCAAGTGCTGTTGCCCTAACGATGGCTGGAGACAATTGATCATTTGCAAGATCGATGATTTCATCCAGCGATGATGGAATGCCTTGGCGACCTTTAAAGATAGCGGAGGCGTAGTGTTTGCGATTCCTTTTGCCATACCATTCTGTCATCTTTTCATTGGTCCACTGCAGGGACTTATCGCTGTGGCAGCCTGCTGCATTGCAGGCATTGGGAATGCCGTAGGATTCAGAAAGATCAGGTCTTGGAATCCGGATGCTGTGGTCCTCCCTGAAATCAATTCCCATATAGGGAGTTTCAGGCATATGACACTTGATGCAATCGTCACCGGGGCTTTCTTTTCCCTCATGCACTGGTTTATGAAAATGATGATCTTTTGTGTCGTATATCTCTTTTCGATGACAGTTCAGACATAGGGCATTTCCTTCCTGCTTGAGCTTCTGGCTGTGGACGTCATGGCAGTCGTTGCATTTCACATCCCTTAAAAACATTTTACTCTGGGTAAATGAGCCGTATACATAGACTTCATCCAGGATCTGACCGTCTGCATGGTAAAGCGCCGGAGTCAAAAGGCTGGGGATCATGGAGTCCATCATATGCTCATGGAAATGTGAAAAATCATCAATGCTGCTTCGCCTGGCATGGCATCTGGCACAAGACTCCACCATTGCGGCGGAGGTCATTCGGGCCGTATCCTTCACAAGCCCGTAATTGTCCTTTTCTTTTCTTGCCATGATCGGCTGCTCAGCCCATGCGACATGATCCGATCCCGGACCGTGGCAGGCCTCACAGCTGACATCGATTTCAGACCAGGTGGTGTTAAAGGTATTGGTCTCCATATCAAACCCTTTTTTAAGGTTTGTGGAGTGGCATTCCGCACACATCCCGTTCCAGTTTTGCCCCTGTTGGGTCCAGTGAAGCCAGTCGTCAGGGTCATCTGTATGGTTGGGAAGTGTATACCATTTTTTTTTGATATCATCCCAGGCAATGGTCAGACACTGAAGTCGTCCGCCGTCAAACGGGACCAGGTATTGCTGAAGGGGATAGAAACCAAAGGTGTGGGTAATCTCAAAATCGGCCATGTCACAGCCTGGTCCCAGAGTATTGATGAAGAACCGGTCATCTTTCTTAAAAAAACGGCTGGTGATCCCTTTATGGGTGAGGCTTACATCCCTAAAGTCTCCCAGGACGGATTCTTTAGAGGCCACCTCCATTGCCTTATCGTGGTGAGAGCCTGTCCATTTCTCATACTCTGCCCGGTGGCAGTTCTTGCATTTTTCCCGCCCAACAAATTTTTGGGCTTTGGCGACAACCGCTTGGCTGTTAGCATTTTTTTGAAATTTAAAATAGGACAGCGGCACCACAAGGAGAATAATGGCCAGGGCTGCAACCCCGCATATAAGCCATCGATTTTCAGCAGCCGGATTTTTGACAAAGTCATCAGCCATTTTTTTTCTGTCCTATTTTTTTAACCACATCCGGATAAACCACATGGGATTTCGAAAAATGTGCCCGTTTTATTTTTCGGCTGATATCCACCAGAACGGTATTGTTTTTAATCTGCAGATCAAAAATATCCATTGCCCTTGGTGCAGATGCCGTCACAACCTCCCCTGTGATATTGAATTTTGACGCATGGCAGGGACAGACAAACAACCCTTGTTCATTATCCCAGGGCACGCTGCATCCCAGGTGCGTACATTGACTTGAGAGGGCAAGAAAACCCCCGTCTTTAAGACAGACCAGGTAAAACTGCCCTCGCACAAAAGGGATCACGCTCCCGGGTTCAAATGATTCTGCTTTGCCTGCTTCTACAATGGAAGACAAGGATTTTTTATCATTTTTCCGATGTGAGGGACTCAGAAAGGAAAGGCAGAGAAATGCAACTTCCAAAAGGGCGGCCCCCCCCCATGACGGTCCATAGGATTCCCAGAAAACGCCGTCTTGAATTCTGGTCGGTTTGGTCCGATTTGCTTGATGTCATGAAAAAATCTCCAGGGCCATGCCAGGTCCACGGAACCAGACACAGGTAATAGTGAGCATCACATAGGCAAAAATAAAAAAAGCAATCAGCGTCTGATTGGCCTCATTCACTGAAAACTGCCATTTTTTTCTCAGCAGGGAGTAAAATATCATACTGCCTCCTGCTGTGACGGTAAAAAGTATCCAGGACCCCAGAAGAATTTTGCCGGTATGGAGCTGAAGAACATAGGCGTCTGCCATCACAAAACCAGGTATCAGCAGGAACGCAGATATGGCAGAAATTATCGCAGCCCTGGCACCTTTAGCAGAGATAAACCATGTCCCGGACCTTTCATCCGGTTTAAAAAACAGTGGAAGTGCTGATAAAAGGCAAAAAACAAGGGCTGGAATAATGCACACGGCAAAAATAGGGTGAAAATGGAGCAGCAGTTCCTGAAACCCGGCAAAGTACCACGGGGCTTTTGCCGGGTTCGGACTCAGGCCCGAGTTGGCCATTTTTTCCAAAGGTGCATCAAACAGCAAAGAGAGGCTCATGATGAAAGCTACAAGACAAAGCCCCACCACAGCTTCACGCAGAAACAGATTGGGCCAGGCAGGCACCATCTGCCTTTTGCCTTGACTCTTAAAAGATCGGGGACGATTGAAAATCACACCACCAACCTTTCTGATCTTCCAAAAATGTATGCAAAGCACTCCCAAAAGAGTGGCAGGAATCAGGGTGGTGTGGCAGGTAAAAAAGACCTGCAGGGTTTGGGGCTGTCACCCCGTCACCGTCTGTTATCAGACTTGTTACAGAGGTTCCAAAGGGGACATAATCCAGCATATGTATACAGATGGTCACGGCCCAGTATGCGGTCTGGTCCCAGGGCAGAAGATAACCGGTGAAACACGAAAAGAGGATCAGCCCCAGCAGACAGATCCCGATGAACCAGTTGCTGCGACGTTCCTGAATATATCCCAGGGTAAACACAACCCGAAGCATATGATAGACCATAAGGACAACAACCAGATTGGCTGAAAAAAAATGAATATTTCTGATCAGGCTTCCGAAAAGATAATCCCGCCGCAATGACAATACAGACTGGTAAGCCTCTTGTGGAACCGGCTTGTAAGCAAGAAGCATAAGTGCCCCGGAGAGCATCAGCAATCCCACCAGAACCAGGGACATCCCGCCAAGGCCAAAGGTTTTGTTGAATGACAAAACCTCTAACTGGATTTTTCTTGGATGAAGGTGCTTTATAAAATCTGTAATGTTCCGGCTTGCGGAACGTGGTCTTAAGGCTTTTGAGGATTCGTTCAATTTATTATTTTTACCGTATGGCCTTTTGTTACAAAGGTTGCTTTTCTTTTTTTCGTATTATCACCAGACTTCCATGCCTCATTACTTCTTGTTGAGCTCATCGTCCTTCCAGTATTTGGTGCCCTGAATGGTTGCCTGAAGGGCAAGCCCGTTCTTTGTTAATTGATAGAGCTTCACGCCCGGTGCGACTTCAATTGCTGCGGCGGCAGAGCCTCCCTTATCATCAGCCTTGGCAGCTGCATCAGCCTGGGCCTCTGCCTGCCACCCCAAATCCGTTGCCAGTGGAAACCACTAACACATTTACACCCGTGTTGCTGAAAACTGCAAACCCTTTTGAAGCTGCAATCTCTTTTTTTGCATTAGGCGCAAGTTTGTACAGATTTTTTAGAGTCTGGGCTTTCATCTTCTGGATATTCTTTTTCTTTTCCTCGGGGCTGTCACCTTTTGCACCGAGAAATCCGGTAATTGTAGCAAATGCAGTCATCAACATAACAATTAAAAATATCTTTTTTACCATGGTTCTCTCTATTTTTTATTTTACGGTATAGTTTTTTCCTTCAAGACAGGCCGAATATGCCCGATTATAGCTGTCCCGCTGCTGGGCATAATTCATCGTCTCCTTTTGGGTCCATTCCTGTTCGGCTTGTTGCTGCTGCCTGGCCTGATCACGGTTTTTCATCCCCCCGGCAAGACCGCCTGCAGCAGCACCAGCTGCAGTGCTTCTGCTTTTGCTGTTGTTGGTAATTGCCCCCACTGTAAGACCGAGAGCAGCCCCCCTTGCCGCCCCTCTGACAGCGCCACCCTGTTGTGCCTGCTGTGAAGGAGGGGCGGTTTGGGTGGTTGGCGGCGCCATGGGATCAAACCCACTTTGTTTTTTGGCCCATTGATAACATTCATATTTGTCTTTTTCCATCTGCTCTTCGGATTGTCCTTTTGCCGGAAAAACAACCAGTTCATTTGCAAAAGCAAGGCCGGTAAAAAACAAGAGTCCAACCCCAATAAAAATTATATTCTTCATTGTGTATTCATCCTTATAAAAAAAATAAAAAAAATTAAGTCTACCAGCTGATGTTAAGAGCGATTACAGGGCCGTGCATTGTCACGTCATACTCAAAACGGTTAAAGCCCGATCCTGAACCATAGTCCCTATATAAAGCCCGATATCCTCCGGTAAAAGCAAAATGTTCCCAGGCCTGATACGTAACCAGCCCAATCCCCTGACAGGTAAAGTCAGATCCACCAACGCCCAGATCCCCCTTGAGCTTAAGCTGCCATTTGGGAGCAATCTCATAAATATACCTGGCACCGAAAATGCCGTCCACCCAATCATCACCACTGTCTGTTTTTAAAGGCAGATTTAAGAAATTTGTCCCGATATCCACATCGGAATGACGTAACCCGATAAGGAGATCATAGGCATGGTTGCCGTTGGTCCACCTGTAAAATACATCCAGCTCCAGGATTCTTTCATCCATACCCACCTCTACAGGGCCAAGGGGGGAGCCACCGGAGGATTCCACGTTCAGATAATCCAGGTTTGTAATAAATCCCCAACCGCTTTTATGCAGGCCTTCGAAATGAAGGGTGAACATCCCTTCCAGGTTGTCCCAGATGTCCCCAAATTCAAGATCCGCAGGCTGGGTCTGCCCCTTTACCGTGACATCACCGGAAATATTTACCGCCCACAGGTAAAGAGGGGCCAGCTCAAATGACCAATCCTTGTTTTTGTTCGTCTCATCTGCAAACCCTTTTGTCACCATAAACAGGCAGAGGGCTACTGCCAGAATTAAATGGATAAATCGTTTTTTCATTGGTTCCTCTTTTTTAGTTATGGTTTGTTTTTTATTCTAAAAGTATCTCTTTTGCCCGTTAATCAGAAGACTCTGTCAGCTCAAGGCTTGAGGGTTCGAAAACCTCTTGAATCTTCAATTCACGTTTGCATAATTTTTGCCGGTATGAGTATTGAAACAATTTTTCCAGTATTTCCCGGTTGGGTTCAATCCCATAGGAATAAAAATTTTGGCCCATCAACGCCTTTGTCTCTTCAAACTCCTGGGCAGCCCAGGGCAGCATATTGTCAAACCATAGCGCTTTGGCCAGGTACTGGTACGACTCTTTTTTGGATTGAGAATAGGCATTGAAAACCGCCTTGACCACCCAGGGATTCGCCTTGGCAAAATCCCGTTTAATGGCAACTGCGTGCATGATGGGAAAAATACCTGTTTTGGCATAAAAAGCCCTTTCCACAGACCTATAATCCGGGAAAAGCCTTTCGATTTTGGGATGCCCCTCAGTATAAGCCTTAGGCTCAGCCGCATGGAAGCAGGCATCCACAACGCCTTCTGCCAATAAATCTGACTCATCTTTTCCTTCTGGGCCGTAACTTATTGGCACCCCCTTGGGGAAAATATTCTCCTGCTTGGAGACCTTGCCCGCATCTTTGGCAGAGGAATCTTTTTGAGAGACGACCCATTGCATCTCGTCAGCCCTGATGCCGTATTCTTCTTCGAAAATCCCCCGGATCCAGGTCAGGGAGGTGGATGAATATCCTGCAGTGGCAATTTTTTTTCCCTTCAGATCTTGGGGTGTTTTTATCCCCCGGTCAGTTCTAATGAATACACTTTTGTGCCGGAATACACGTAACGGAAAAATCGGCAGAAGATAGTAGGCCCTGAAGTCTTCATTGGCCCAGGCCAGCATAAAAGGATGGAGCCCGATTTCTGTGACGTCCAGAGTACGGGGCCCGCTGAAAACATGGGTATTCAGATCTCCGATCCCTATTTCCTTGAATTCTGCGGCACAGCCGTCAATCCCCACTTTTCCGTCAAACAAAGCTCTTGTTCGGTCCAGTCGGTATCCCGCAGCGGTGAGGGACAGACCGTCTTTGGATTGAGAGGATGCAAACGAACTCAATGGCAGGGCAGTTGCTGCACCAACAGCAAGCGCACTGGTCTTAATAAAATTGCGGCGGGTAAATGTCATTATTTATCTCTCCTTAATAATAATTATTATTTAAAAAGGACTGGGTATCACCGGCGCAATTCTGAAAATAAAGGTCCATTCATCCCCATAGCTGTCCGGCCTGATCACGGGAATAATGGGTCTCTAACCTGAATTTTACAGGAAATTTGCCAATATGCACGGTTTTGGTTACGCCCAGACCAACAGGTACAGTATACCGGTCATCACTATTTGCCTCCCAGTCAATGGATATGGTCGGGCCCATCCCAATAGACCAGGCATCTGGCAGGGAATAGCGTATGACATATTGAACGTCTGTTTTTCCAGTATCTTTTGCATTATCATCCCCTGCAAAAGACCACCAATTCTGCACCAGTGCACCGACCACCCAGGGTTTTAAAATGCTGAAAAGCATGGCTGACGGACCGGCCTGGTATTTATCCTGGCCCAATGCGTCTTCTGTGGCTGTGGGGAATTTAAAGGTTGCACCAAGCCCCCAGACAAGGCCGTCTTTTTTGTTCGGGCCAACCATGGAGAGCAATTGAATATCCCCAAGACCTGTTTCATGGCCATCAACGCCGTCAGGTTGGCTTGCGTCCAGAACCGGATTTGTGACAAGGGGGAAGACAGGGCGGGCAATAAATACCCATTCCTGGGCCTCTCCAAGGGGGATGGGCATGCCCGGCTGGAAATTCAGCACATTGCCGAGCTCTTCTCCTTCAATCAGATCCCCTTTTTTGATGTAGGTTTTATTTTCAAATGTAAGGGACCAGAGCCCTGTCAGGGGGTTGTCCAACTGGCGACTGATTTCAGAAAGATCGGTCTCTTCCTTTGAAGATGACCTGTTTTTATCATTCTCTTGGGCAGATACTGGGTACGGTATCATTAAGAAACCTGCAAAAACGATTATCAGTAGCACTCTCCATCTGTTTTTATTAACGATCATATTTTCTCCTGGTTATTCAGCTGAGGCTTCTTCAAAACTGCCCCCCAATGCCAGGTGCAGGTTCACCCGGTTGGTGAGCCGGTCATTTTGAAGGCTGATCAGGGAGGCTTTGGCCCCAATCAAACGGGCCTGGTTTATCAGAACATTCAGCATATCTGTCCGCCCCACCTGGTACTGCTTTTGGGCAAGCTTAAGCGCCTGGTCATTGTCCGTAACCACATCTGCCAGGAATACCTCCCGTTCCAAAATCAATTGTTCATTACTGAGGGATCGTTCCACCTCACTGAATGCTGTCAGTGCCGTCTGTCCATAGGCTGCAAGAGCCGCTTCCTGATCGGCTTCTGTAATCTCCACCTGAGCCTCAAGCGCTCCTCCTGTGAAAATCGGGGCTAAAAAATTAGCGCCCACATTGAAAAACCCCGGATCACTGCCCAATAGATTATTGAGGTCATTGCTGACCCTGCCCCCGGTTGCGGTCAGACTCAGGCTTGGCAGCCTTGCCGCCTCGGCTTCAATGGTCTGCTGGAAGGCCGCTGCCACCTTTTTTTCAGCAGATATAAGATCATATCGCCGCTGCAGGATATCCGACGGCAATCCAACAGGTATGGCCGGCGGCATTGTGACAAACTTTTTTCCGGCATTGATTTCAGCTTTAGGATATCTTCCCAGCAGAATTTCAAGGCTGCGGGCAGCCTGCTCAAAAGCAGTCTGCATCTGTCTCAGACGTTCATTGGCCGAGGAAAGATCAGCCCTGGCCAGGTGAATATCCTGTTTGGAAACCTTACCAATCTTGTACCTTGATTCTGCAAGGCCTAACATTTTTTCATAGATGCTGACGCTCTCTTCAATAAGGGATCGCTGCTGATACGCTTCGGTCAGGAGGAACCAGGCTTTGGCGGTCAGGGCTGCCAGGGATTGGCGGGCTCCGTTGTAATCAGCAACGCTGGCTTCATATGCGGCCTCGCCTGCGGTGGCCCTTGCGCGAAGCTTGCCCCATAGATCAATTTCCCAGGCCATGCCCACACCCCAGGCATCGGTATCAAGTAGGCTGCCACCATAAGTCTTTTCTCCTACAACGCCGGCACCAACACTTGGTTTTAATGCTGCACCGGATATCACAGCCACAGCAGCAGCCCGGTCTACATTGGCTGCGGCAATGCGCAGCCCCGGATTATGACTCACGGCTTCTCGAACAAGACTCGTCAATTGAGGGTCCTTGAAGTTTTTGATCCACCCGTCCTCCACAGGCCCGGCCAGCGCATTGCGCAACTGGTCAGGCGATTCTTCATTGCCTTTTGATGTCCAGTCCTCGGGAATTTGGGTCTGCTTTGGAAGCCCCTGTCCGACCACTTCGCCTGTTGTTGGAGACGGTGTTCCTGAACATCCGCAAAGCCAAAGTGCCGCAGACACTATGATCATGGTTTTTACAAAATATAATTTCATATGCTGTACTCTAAATCGGGTTAGAAAAAATTGAGCCAGGTATAAAATCGGATAATGACTTTTCTAATGATGCTCAAGGCTTTGCCCTTATCCGTATAGATGGCCACAGCACCGTTTGTCCCGGCAGGAAGCAGGTACCCTGCCACATCGTCTTCAACGTGAATCCGGGCCCACAGCGGGCCGTTGGGCGGTACCTGGGTTGCCCCCCTCAGGTTTCCGCTGGGCGTCAGTACGGCTTCTCCTGTGGCAGCGGCAATATCTACCAAAAATCCATTAAAAATTCTGCCGGGATAGGTATCAAAGGCGATTTCCACTGCATCACCCTGCCTGGCATGCCTCAGAGAATTCTGCCTGAACGGCACAGTCACAATGTCCTCTTCGCCGTATACAAAATTCATCACCGATGATAAGGCATTGGCCAGGGTCACGGCCCCTGGTTTTAAAAAAAGCTGGGTGACATAACCGTCAGCCGGTGCATAAAGGGTGGTTTCAGCAAGATCCAGCTCGGCTTTTTCCAGCTGGGCCTTTAACTGGTCCACGTCTGTTTTGAACTGTTCGACATCATAAAGGCTGCCGGCCTGATCTTTCAGCAGGTCTTGGGACTGCCCCAGACGGGTTTGGGCCAGGCTCAGCCGGGCTTTTAGCTGGTCCACCTGATATTGATAGGGCCTTGGGTCTATTTTAAAGAGGATATCCCCTTTTTTTAAGGGGGTATTGGGTTTTACCGGGACATCCAGAACCCGTCCCGGGACCCTGGCCACGATGGGAATCGCTTTTTTCACCAGGGTGGCATTGGTTGAATAGGGCTGGTAAATATTGATTAAAATCAGCAGTTCCATTATCGCTAAAATGCCGATAACCGCTGAAACCGCCTGACTGACA
Organism: Desulfobacteraceae bacterium; assembly: GCA_016743945.1. Lineage (GTDB taxonomy): Bacteria > Desulfobacterota > Desulfobacteria > Desulfobacterales > Desulfobacteraceae > NBML01. The sequence continues at coordinate 109,674 of JADGFI010000001.1, read as the reverse complement.
GTATTCCACGGCAGTAATCTGAGCTTAAAGAAAACCAGCCAGAGAATCCCGCAATAACAGAGTATGAGAAAGGCAATCATAGGTCCATACCTCCTTTTACTTCCATAAGTGTATCGACTCTCTTTTCAAGCTCACAGATCTGTTGTTTCAGGCAAGCCAACTCATTGGGGTCGGCATCTAAAATTTTTTCGGACAAAGACTGAGGGCGGGTAAAGGCCCATATTAAGGCGATGGGCCAAGCTAGACCAAGCGTCAGAACCCCGATCCAACCACACACCCGGATGGCCTCGGCCTGGGGATGGTTTCGCTGCAGTGCAATACTGCCGGGCAGCGCTCCTAATTTAACAACAATAAATCCGATCATCACAATGAGGATAACCATGATGATCAGAGTGAGAATATCAAGTCCCTGCATAATTTATTCTTATCCTATTCTTCTCAATGCTGTGATTTTATCATGTCTTTCGCATATCTGTTTATTTTTTGGGAAACATGAATTTAAACTGCAGTTCGGTAAACCATTCAGAAACGTTTTCAGGCCGCTTGGCATGCCAATAAGCCGAAAGGCGAAGGTCAACCGGCTTTCCTCCGAAACGAACAATCTTGCCGATACCGCCACCCACAGGAATGGTCCAGGCATCGCTGTCCGCAGCATCCCAATTATAGTTCATGGTGGGAGATGTGTTCAGATAGTAATTGGGTGTATTGTAATTAACAAAGTACTGAAGGGTGGATACATTGACATTGGCGGCATGATCTTTTCCTGCAAAATCCCAAAAATGCTGGGCAAGCAGGCCGCTGACCCAGGGCCCCTTCATGGTCAGTGCCAGGGCAGCAGGCCCTGCTGCCCATTTGTCATTGCCCAGGCTATCATCGGAGTTGGTCGGCAGAACCATGGTAGGGCCCAGGCCCCAGATGACCTTCCCAGGTTTTGCAGGAGAGAAAAAGGCCTGGTACGTGATGTTCCGAAGCCCGAACTCATCATCCATTCCAGGAGAAAGGCCCTCCTGGTAGGATACCGGAATGATGAAGCGGTTAATGAGATTAAGATCTCCCAGGCTCATGGGGTAAACCGGCTGAAATTCCATGTCGTAAACAAAGGCATCTTCAGATCCGGCGCCAAAGTTGAATTTGTTTTTTATGGGGACGCTGATCATTGCCGCCACTGGATTCTGTGATTCCCTGGCCAGATCCTGGTCATCTGCAAAGACAGTTACAGTACAAAGACTCAGACCAAGAACTACATAGGTCAACCAGCGCAATATACTTTTGCAAATCATTTAAAATTTCCTAAATAAAAAAAAGAATCGGCACAGGAAATCACCAAATCCGTCAGAAGATGGTAATTTCCTGTGCGGTTAACGAGGTTACTTGTTTATTTGGATGCGTAGGGCGTTACGACTTCCCGCTCTTGGGGTAAAAGATCGATACCTTCAAAAGGTTTGCCGCGTGTTATTGGCGTATTGGGATATTCCTCCATCAGATTCTGGTGTCTGGCTTTCATAGAATCAAACGGTTCCCACGCCCATAAAAACTGAGCCATCATGGGCTGAATTTCTTTAGGATCGCGATACAGGTCAAAAAAACCTTTACCCGCCAGCCCCGGACGATCACCTACCCAGTGGCGTTTGAACTGCTGTTTAACCGTGGCCGCAAGTAATGGACCTGTATAAATATGTACATAGTCACGACGACCTTTGGTATCACCGTTAAGAAACATTGCTGTCTGGTCAATACCATCAATAACCCTGTCTGTGGGAATATGTTTTTTGGCACCGCCAAGGTTTGCAAAGGTCGTGTAAAGGTCTGTTACATGAATAATGTCCCCGGCAACAGAACCGGCTTCAATAGTGCCTGGCCATCTAACAAAAGCAGGCACGCGAACACCGCCTTCTGTAAAAGCGCCTTTTCCGCCGGTGTAGATTCCAAATGTTGACATGTGAGGAAAAAACTCAAGCATGGGGCCATTATCGGCCATGACAATAACTACGGTGTTGTCATCAATGCCTTCATCTTTAAGCAGCTGAAACATTTCTCCAAGACGCTTATCCATATATTCCATTCCATCGCCATCACCACCGCCTGACGAATCACTGTCACGGCCTAAGCGGTGCGTGCCCGCTACATTTGGTCCATGCCACCAGTAATTTAAGAGGAAAGGTGAATCGCCATTAGCACTGGTCTTGATAAATTCCATGGAGCGTTTATGAACTTCCTCCACAAACCGCAATTGTTCTTCATAGGAGTAATCCTTATTGAACTGCTTGGCGTTTTCTCCTGCTTTGGCTTCAGCAGCCCATGGGATCGTGCCCGGGTTACGGAATTCTTCGTCAATGGTATACAGCTGATCCTGCTGTGGTTTGGTAAAACCGATGGTTGCTCCAGTGTCTTCACCGTCCTTATTGAAAAACTGTGAACCAAACTGGTTATAAATAGTAAATAAGGTCTCATCGTAACCGTTCTGGTGGGGATATGAGCCATCTATATCACCGACATGATATTTTCCATAGAAGGCAGTTTTATATCCTTCTTTTTTGAGAAGTTCGGCAATCGTGACCTCTTTGTTGGGCATACCAATGGCGTGCACCGGGAAAACAACCTGGGTCAGACCCGTGCGAATCGGATGCCGTCCTGTCATGGTAGCAACACGGGTAGGCGTACAGGAAGGCTCTGTATACATCCGGGTCAAGGTCATACCTTCTTTTGCCATTCTATCTATATTGGGGGTGTCAATCCCGGTCAGCTTGCTCAGCATGGGATGGCCCACACGACCATATGCCGCATCATCCCACATAAAATATATGATATTGGGTTTTTTACCTGTCTTTGCCTGAAGGTCAGCCAGGCGTTTTTGCAAAGATTTATCCTCTTTATCCCATTGGGTCTTATGCTGATTGTATGATTTAACATACTCAGCATCATAGATAATTTCCTTTGCACCTAAATTACCGACAAGCAAGAGCGCTGTACAGGCAATGATAAGGTTAAATGATAAACCATACTTTCTCATCGTAATCTCCTTTGATAATATGTTCTATGTTAGAGACAAATTTGGAATTGTATCTGTCTCAAATTTTGATGAAAGAGACAGAATTGTATCTCTTTCATCTTAAATACTGTGTTGTTTTCTTTTAATGCAACAAGTTTGCCAATGTTTTAAACCACCCTATCCAAACAGGCTCAACTTAATGCCGAAGTAGTCAGGTCCATGTCCTTGAGTTTGATTCATTTAAGCATTTTTTTTGACCGTATGGCTTCCAGAGTATCCATCCCTTCAGTACGATCACTTTCATTAATCTGGATTTCCCAGGATTTGGCTAACACCTGCATGGCGCCGATCAGGGCACCGAAAATGTCAGATCGAAAATAGTCTTCCATATCAATACGATCCGCCCATCGTTGCTCCACGCAAAGATGACTTTCATCATCGACATGCTGCATCACATGTGCCTTGGTACAGTTTTTTTCCTGGCAGGTCTTTTCATCAATACTACGGCATGTGGATAAGAGTTCTCTTCGATTCGATGGTCTAATATATGCCGTAATAGAAACAATAACCATTGATACCATACTTGCAAATAAATTGAAATTAAATTCGAATCGCTCATTAAAAGAACCAACGGCTCAAACCAATTTAATGAGCATGATTACCTACCACTGCCAACCTAACGATAAATCACACTTGCAGAACATGAGCCAAGAGAAGAAAATAAAAAAAAGAATGCATAACAAGCTAATTTTCAATATGAAAACCATTATATAAAAGCCTGTTCCTACCAAAAGAAGGAGGATATTATCTTGTCAAATATGACAAGACCATTATATTCAGCAATCATATTTGACAAACATCACGTTTTTCAGACAGGGCGATGGATGTTCAATTTGCGCATACGACCCCGAAGTGTACTTGGATTAATATCCAAAAGTATAGCAGCACCAGAGTCTCCATGGACTTGCCAGTTGGTTTTTTTCAGCGCCCGTAGAATATGTTCCCGCTCCATATCTTGCAACGGTTTGATAGCATTATCTGAAAAAAGTGAGCGTCTCGCCTCCTCAGACTTACCAGACGTCAATTCATCTGAAATCTGGAGTACTTCTCCCTCGGTATTTATGACCGCACGCTGGATGACATTCTCCAGTTCCCTGACATTTCCAGGCCAGTTATAATCTTGCAATTTAATTAGCGCACCGGCGGGTATGGATTTGATTTCTTTACCCTGTTTTTTTTGATATTTTTCAATCATATGGTTAACAAGCATACCGATATCTTCCGCCCTGTCCCTGAGTGGCGGGATTGTTATTGTGTAAACACTCAATCGGTATAGAAGATCCATACGGAACTTCTTATTTTTGACATCTTCTTCAAGATCGCGGTTGGTTGCTGCAATTACCCGGACATCGGTACGACGTGTTTTAGAACTCCCCAACCGCTCATATTCCCCTTCCTGAAGTACTCTTAACAGCTTAGATTGCAGTTCAAGAGGCAACTCTCCTATCTCATCTAAAAAAATTGTAGCCCCGCTTGCCAGTTCAAATCGGCCAATTCGTTTTGAATCAGCACCGGTAAAAGCCCCTTTTTCGTGACCGAATAATTCAGATTCTACCAAGTTTGAAGGCAATGACGCACAATCCACCTTAATCATGGGGCGGTCTTTTCTTGAACTGGCATTATGGATGGCCCTTGCGATGAGCTCCTTTCCGGTTCCAGTCTCCCCTAATACGAGTACGGTGGTATCTAAAGGAGCGCTTTGCTCCACCCTGAAAAGGACATATTTCAGTTTTTCACAATTACCGATAATTTTTTCATGATTATGTTTAAGCTTGATTTCTTCACGAAGATAAACTTGATCAGCTTCCAACTGATCTTTCAATTATTTTATTTCCGAATAGGCACTTTGTAATTTAATTTTTGCCTGTTTGAGTTCTGTGATATCCATCACCATACCCAAAATTTCATTGTTAATTGATTTTGCTGAAAAAAGTATCTGAATATGCCGTCCCTTATGGGTAACTGCCTCTGCTTCGAAATTAATCACGCTCCCGTTTTTCCTGAGCGTGTCCAGCATCCGGTCACGGTCCTTTATATACCGCCAATGCCTTTTGAACCGTTGGCCCAGAATCATCTGGGAGGTCTCAAAGTCAAATATCTTAGCCAGGGCATCATTAATAAAGGTCATGTATCCATCACTGGTGGTGGTCAGGACCCCGACCAGGGAATTGTCAATAAGCCCTCGGTACTTGCCTTCGCTTTTAGCAAGGTTCGTTTCTATTTTTTTGCGCTCTTGAATTTCATTTTTTAGACTCTGATTTGATTCATACAGATCTCTGGTTCTCTCATGAACTTGAGTTTCCAGTTTTTCTCTGGCCTTGCTAATTGATTTTTCAGCCATTACACGGCGGGTAACATCCAGGCAGACACCGTCCCAAACAAAGGTATCCCCCTCTTTACTTGCTTTGGAATGCCAGCGAATCCAGCGGGTTTCTCCATCTGGAAGCGTCATTGGCATTTCAAATTCAAAGGTCTCAGAGTTTTCAATTGACTTTTTTTCCGCTAAGGCAAGGGGCGCAAGAAACTCAGGCGCTATCATGTTGTAAAGAACATTTGCATCCTGACAAATATCTTCCCGTTTGACCTGAAACAGACGACTGCAGCCTTCACTTGCATAGGAAAGCCTGCGGGTGCCATCAGGTCCGTGAATAAGCCTGTAAACCATCCCCTCTGGAAGATTGTCACCAATCATTTTCAATTGTTCCTGGCTTTTGTTAATCGCCAGTAATTGCTCGCCCCGCCCCTGCGCCTGAATTTCTATTTCCAGGTCTTTTTCAATCGAAGATCTAAACTCTATAATAAGTTCCTTAAAGGTCTCATCATATGAGTTTCGTTTATCATCCAACACACAAATCGTACCGAAGAATTCTCCATCCGGCCACCGAATGGGAAGGCCGTAGTAGGAGATCATATTTAATTTAACATCTGGATTACCTTTCCATGATGAACAAGGTCGGGCATTCTCAACTAAAAACTCGGAGTTTGCGCCAATAACTGTTTCGCAATAGAGTCCTTTTCCCAGATTATCGCACCCACCATTTTTATAAGGGTTTTGGCCGTTATTGCTTTTTAGAAATACGCTCATGGAGTCTTCTGTAATCTCCATAATAAGCCCTGACGGGACATTTAAAATTCTGGCGATTAGATTTATAATTCTTTGCCATTTTTCCTCAATTGCTGAGCTTATTTGGGGTTTATCAAGACCTGTGATACGAACTGTTTTATCTCTTTTTTCTTCCCGAAGGAAAACCGTTGCGCTTCTATTCAAAAATAAACTCCTGTAATCACTTAATTCTATAAAAGTCTTTAAGATATCTGAAATAATCCAGTTCAAGCGGACAAAAATCAATATTCCATTGACTTGCAGCAACCAAGAATATTTCCACATCAGAAAACTGAATATTCGCAAGTCGATTCATGCCGGCCATTTGTTATTCCCATCGCTCGTTTGGAAGTAGAAAAGATTTTGTTTACAAAAGCATATTCAATAATTTATAAAAAAGCAAATTTATAAAATTTGCTTTTAATTCTCCCGGGTAAAATCCGCAGAGGAGGCCGGTGCTGCAAAATCGATTCAAAAGCGTGATTGAACCAATTATTATCCTGCTTATCCTGATGACTTTTATGGGTTGCAGAACCATTCCTGTTCTTGAGAGGGAACCTATACGTCTAAGAATAAATGACCAGGCAGTTGACACCATCTCCCAAATTGTTAAGGAAAAACCTGCAATTCAAGAGGAAATAGCTAAATCTGCCGGTTATTTTACAGGCCGTGTTAAAAGTGTCAAAGCACCTGTTATCGGAGGCGGAGTCGGTTCCGGTATATTATACGATAAAATACAAAACACCCGCACTTACATGGACATTTTAAGAATGGATATCGGGTTGGGGCTGTCTGCCGGAGCGTACCGGGTGCTCATCCTGCTTCCCGACCAAGACGCACTTAATGCTTTCAAAAAAGGTACCACAAGAACGGGAATTACGGCAGAGACAGCTGTCGGGGAAACATTAGCCACCACTATCTCAGAATTTCAGAAAAACGTTCCGGTTTATATTTTGGGAGAGTCGGGCGTTGCTGCCACCGCAGGCGCAAGGGTGGTGAGGCTGTCAGTAAATGAGGATTTAACCGATACCGGGGTATCCAACATCAGCCTTCCCAACACCAACTTTAAACGCATCGACAGCCAAGGCGAGGATGCGCCGAAAGTATGGACCCACAAAATGCCGTTTCTCGCACAGAAAGTGATTGACAAAGGGTATGATCTGCCTTTGCCCTATGGTATCGGATTGACATTTGCCTATGTTTCCCAGGATATGTTTCTGGATGCCCTTGAGGTGGGGTTTAACGGCGGAGCAAAAGAACCTTTCGAATTTGTCGGATTTAACAACGCCAGTTCAAAAAATTCAACCTTACAACTCAAGGTTGATTCCTGGATTTTTCCCTTTATGAATGTATACGCAACCTTAGGCAGAATAGATGGCAGTGCCACCATGGATGTTCTTCTTGACGGCAACGGGATGCTTTCTCATATGGATATCAGTTGTTCAGGATTTCCACCAAACCCGCTTTGCCCACTTTTAAAAGATAAAACCTTTACTTTACCGATTGATACCGATTTTTCCGGAACCAATTTCGGGGTAGGAACCGTATTGGCTGGAGGATGGAATAATTGGTTTGTTACGATTCCACTCAATTTTTCATTTGCAGACATGGATTCAACAGATACAGAAGGAATTGCTTATACGATCACTCCCCGTGTTGGAAGGACATTGAACCTTGAAAAATGGGGTAACCTGTCCCTTTTCACAGGAGGGAATTACCTTATAACAGATCTGACAATCAGCGGAACCTACTCAGTGCCCGGCTACAACTTCGACATCGACTACACAATAGACCAGGAAAATGCCGACCCATGGAATATTGTCTTAGGCGGAAATTGGGATATAAATAAACGATGGTCTGTTTCGGCTGAATACAACGGATTGATAGGTTCCAGAGATGCCTTTATAATGTCTCTGACAACCAGATTTTAAGTTGCCAATCATACACAGAAAAATCAATTTGGTTACTTGATCTGCAATAATTGTAATCCTCACTGCGGAATGTGTCAATAGAAATGAGACACCATTTGTAATAAATTAAGCTCTAATCACATCAAGTGCTCTCGACACTTATATTTTTTTACGCTAACAAGTTGATCACCGGGTAGGCATTTCATATAATTTTGAATGATATCCGGTCCACATTAATTTCGAAACTTTTTCAGGGTAAATTCATAACAGCATTCGAAATTGGAGTAAAGAAATTTTAAAATCAACTTAGTACATTGGTACCATGAAAGAAATAGATATCGGGAGTGTGTGGGAGCATTTATGCGAGCTCACGATTCTATTTCTTGGCATTAAATATTTATATTCGAAAAGATAAATCATCGTTTAAAATACCAAATAGAAAAGGAAGGTCAATCGGGAAAATTTTGATTTGTTTCTGTTGTAAACGTGTAGAGGGCACCGATGATGGTCAGGCAAATCGCGCAGAAGATAAAGGCGCTTTTAAAGGCAGATACGCCCAGGGAGGCACCCGGATAGAGAAACTTCATCAAAGATCCCATCCCCTGTAAAAAGACGGCAACGCCGGCCATGGTAAAAAAATTGATGGCCGTCATGGCCATGCCGGCATGTTCATGGGGAACCAGTTCTTTAATATGGGCGTACATGAGTTGGCCTGAGCCGCTGAACAGGCCAAAAGCGAAAAAAACAAGGGCCAAAGGAATGGCTGCGGTTCCCTCCGGGAGAAAGGCCAGAAGCCATAAAATACCCGTCATGCCGCAGATGCCGGGTATGACGATTCGTTTTCGGGAATTGAAAACCCTGTCGGACAGATGACCGCTCGCAGGACACCCGATGATTAACCCGATGCTCATGAATAAAATAATATTTCCGGTTGTGACACTTGATAAACCGGCCACTTGAATCAGATAAGGGCCTGCCCATAATGCCTGAACAGCGGCAAAAATACCGTAGCGGCAGAAGGTTGAAAACGAAATGATCCAGAAATCTTTCCGGGTAAACAGTGTCCTGGCAACTTTGAAAGTTTCTTTTATACCGGGTCGGGGAGGGCTTTGGCGGGTCTTCATCGTTTGGACAAAGGGCGGTTGGTCGCTCACCAGAAAAAAGAATAGAAGGATGACCAAAAAGCTAATCCCGCCCATGGTCATAAAACTGTAACGCCATCCCATTGCCTGAACCATGAAAACCAGGGGGGTGGTAGCTGCGATGTTGCCGGCGGTGCCAAGGGAAACAATCAGGGCGGAAAGGGTTGCAAAGAGTTTGGGATCAAACCAGAGGGTGATCAGCTTTAACCCGCCCATGAAATTGCAGGCCATACCGATGCCCAGCAGCATTCTGCCAAGGGCCAGGGAATAATAGGAATCCCCATGGAAAAAATCAGGGCTCCAATGACGGAAATAAGAGAGAGAAGGGACATGGTGATTCTCGGCCCGATACTGTCAAGAAAAATCCCTACGTTGCGACAAGAAGTCGCTTTTAATAATGTTGGGCTTGATCCAACCTGCTGTATTACCGGCAGTTTTCTACTCCGGCATGCATTACCAGTAATGGTTTTGTGTGGAGCCCGGATGACAATGAAGCCCTTGGCCATGGGCCTGAAGAGAGAACCGTGAGAGGACCTCAACTCTGGGAGCATCAACCTGGATGGGAGCTAGGAACGGTGGTATGCGTAACATATGTGAGCTGTTAATAAACGTCGTTATTTTCGTCAGGCCAAAGATGCTGACAGGCCTGGACCAAAACGGTAAGAGGTATGGTTGGAGTGTTCGTTTGTCACTTCACGTAATCGATGATCCCTCCGGCGGACAGACAGACGCTAACCCATTGTGTGTTGAAAGTGGAACTTGATAAGCCCATATCTCTCCTTTTTCGGAAGGAAAGCTGGCTGCAAAGCTGGCCTATGGGGATGCGGGTAGAGGAAAGCTGGAGAAAGCGAAGGCTGATCTGTAATGGATCAGATACGGGTTCAAAATTTGCCCGACCACGAAAGTGTGCAGACTTCCGGCATGGTGTTGGATCACGTGAAACGATTTGAATGGAATAACTGTATTGGTGTGGATAGATGATATCATTTTATGATGTTGACGGCCGTATGGGCTTGAAGAATGTGTGGGATCTCCTTGATTGGGGCAAACACATACAGATAGTATCCCGTATACAAGCGCGTATCGTGAAGGCAGTTAAGAATGGATTAAAACAAACGGCACGCAGCCTTCAACGGCTGTTGTCCAACTCGCTTGCAGCAAAACTTATCGCCATAAAGCGGGTGATATCCAATAGTGGAAAACGAACCCCGGGTGTGGATAATATATTAATTGATACCCCCCGTAAGCGATGGGAAACGCTCAAGAATCTTAATCTTCCCGAATATAAGGCAAAACCGCTAAAACGTATTTACATCCCAAAGAAGAATGGTAAGAAACGACCATTAGGCATACCGGCCATGCATGATCGGGTAGAACAGGCTCTTGATTTACTAGGGCTTGATCCGGTATCTGAATCCACCGCTGATCATCATTCCTATGGATTCAGAAAAGTGCGATCGGCTCAGGATGCAATGGGAGCTATTTATAATGCGTTGAGACGGAAAGGTAGTGCTGACTGGATTTTGGAAGCAGACATCAAAGGTTGTTTTGATCATATTGGCCATAGATGGCTGGATGAGAACATCCCCATGAATAAACGAAAGTTAACACAATGGCTCAAGTGTGGTTACCTTGAGAAGCGTACATTTAATCCAACCAATGAAGGAACTCCCCAGGGTGGGATAATTTCACCGACGCTTGCCAATATGGCACTTGACGGTATTCAGAACCTCCTTGCAGATAACTTCAGAAAAACTGACAAGATTCATTTTGTCAGGTACGCGGATGATTTCATTATAACAGGCCGTTCCCCGGAATTGCTTGAAACATGTGTCAAACCTTTGATTGAAGGGTTCCTTAAAATCAGGGGCCTGGAACTGTCAGAAGAAAAAACCATGATCACACATATCGATGATGGCTTTGACTTTCTTGGCTTTAATGTCAGGAAATACAAAGGAAAACTTCTGATAAAACCTTCAAAATCCAGCATCAAAAGTATTAAAGCAAAAGTCAGAGACTATCTGAATGCCAATAAAACCAGGCGAACCGACGTTGTAATTGCCAAACTGAATACCATCATACGCGGTTGGGCAAATTATCATAAACATGTGGTCAGTCGGAAAATATTCGGGGATCTTGACCATGCATTTTGGCAAATGACATGGAAATGGGCCAGGAGAAGGCATCCAAATAAGTACAAAGGATGGGTTAAAGGCAAATATTACCGAAGGATCAAAGGTCGAGACTGGCGATTCGTGGAAAAAGGTAATGCTGAACCCCTGATTTTATTAGGCCCTACCCGGCTCATCAGGCATGTAAAGATTAGAGCAAAGGTCAATCCATATGATCCTGTATGGGAGGACTATCTCAAAGCTCGTTGGAAACGAAAACAACTGTCGGGTGTGGCCACACGCCTTATCAATGCTTGAGCCGGATGAGGTGAAAGTCTCACGTCCGGTTCTTAGGGGGCTTGGGGCTGGCAACAGCCCCCGGCTACCCGGCGGTATCTGCATCAGGGCAAAGGCATAGAAAAAAGAGGCTGATACCGTGCTCAGTTCCCAGGCATCCAGATTCAAATCCTGGATTAGATTCGGGGCAATCACTGCCACGGATGACCGGTAAAATTGCGATAGCATGAACAGGGTTCCGGCAAAAAAAAATACCAGCCACCGGCGGCCCTGGAACTGGCAGGAAAATTTAGTTTTCCTAAGTTTCCATCGGCTCAATTGAGTTCTCGTCTTTGTCAAATTCTCCATTATGGTAATCATAATATACCGGCCAAAAAGAGTCCATCTTTCTTTGCCAGCAAACTTGGGGTGAGACCGGATAAGGGCAAAATACCAGGCCATAAAAAATATTTTTGTGTCGATTATGTTAAATCTTGATACTTGAATGAGATGCGCATATTGGTTATAAATTGAGTTGGCTCGCCGTTTTTAATTATAATATCACGCTTTTTGACCTGTGTGATTCGGAAATTCCTTAATGACTGTGATGCCATTATAATGGCGTTTGCTGCGGCATCTTCCCATGAGGCTGGGCTTGATCCAGCCAAATTAATAATGTACACTGCGAAAAGATAAACCGAGACCCCCCGGGGTTAATTCATATGTTAATGGGAGATTCCATGGAACCTCAATCTCTGGTGTTTGAAAAACATTATAATGATTATCTTGTACGATTAGGCGGCATAGGCTCAAGGGTGGCGGAGCTTCTGGTAAGATCCGGGGAAAAACGGCTCAAGCTTGTCGATTTCGACAGGGTGGAGCGGTCCAACCTCAACCGGCAATTTTACTTTGCCGACCAGGCAGGCGGGCTCAAGACCGAGATGCTTAAGAAAAATCTCCAGCAGATAAGACCCCATTCAAAAATCGAAACCGTGAACCAAAAAATCGACAGAAACAACGTCTGCGCACTGTTTTCCGACTGCACCATCATCGTTGAGGGGTTTGATCGAAAGGAGAGCAAAAAGATGCTGGTCGAGGCCTTTGCCCGGACAGGAAAGCAGGTTGTTTCTGCTTCGGGCATTGCCGGAACCTGCCTCGACTCCCTGGGTCAAAGAACGATCGGGAACTGCACCATTGTCGGTGATTTCTCAACGGACGAGGCTGAAAACGAACTGTTTCCGCCCAAGGTGCTTGTGGTGGCTACCATGATGGCTGGACTTGTACTAAAGACAACCTAGGAGAAAAATTCATGATTACATTCGGAACAACCCACATAAAGTTCATCGACGGCGGGAGTACGACAATCGCTGATAGCATCCATTACTTTTAAATATCCCGGCAATGCAGTATCACCATAGTTATCCATATGAGTTGTAACTTTTTGAGCTGTTTTTAAAGATCCTGTGGCACGGGGAAACCATAGTTGGGGATGACGGTGTTCTCTCCAGAGTTCACGCAATCCCTTCAACGCAAGATCCGGTAGTGGTAACAGCCGATCTTTATGAGCTTTTCCATCTCAGAGGGAGTAAAAATATCAGGAATCGTCTTGACTTACGGCGGCGTTACAATATCAATCCAGTTTTAATTTATCGGGACAATAATCTTAATAATCACGCCGGCGAACAGCCCTCGAATAGCCGTCAATCATGTTCTTTGCTTTCTCTTGAAGTTTACCTGCATACCGGCCCCGATGATATACTTTTTAATCGAAACGATTGCTTACCATAACTTCATCCAGCGACAGCTGACCGGGTTTTGGCCATGAGTCCTTGGTGCCCTTGCCAATTGCAATCATGAAAGCAATGCTATGATCTTCGGGCAGGTTGATGATTTTAGCGACCGCGTCGTAATCGAAGCCATCCATCGGGCAACTTTGATAGCCCAGTTCCAGGGCCATTAACATGATTGTCTGCCCGACTATCCCACAAGAGCGCATGCCCTCGTCACGCTCAACCTGTGGTTTGTCACGGTAATAGACATCAATCGCCGGTACCAGGAAATCCTGCACTTCCTGTGGTGCGTTTCGCCAGTATCGTTTCGGGTCACGTTGCCAGGACTTGTTGTCGAAGCACAACACCAGCAACTCGGATGCGTCGGTTACCTGTGCCTGATCCCAGGCTACAGCACGGATCGCCTTGCGCTGCTCCTGTTCAGTGACACGCACGAAGCGCCAATTTTGAATATTAAAAGCTGTTGGTGCAAGAATGGCATGCTCAATCAGCTTAAGAAAGGTTTCCTCGGGCATTTGATGTTCAGGGTCATACCACTTGATTGCGCGCCGTGCGCGTATCGCTTCATTGACTTGCATAATTTAACTCTCCTCATTGTTCTTGTTGCTATTAAAAAAAAGTGCTGCAAAGGTCCGGCCGCAAGGAGGGAACTGGTAAGCGCAACTCCCAGCATCAGCCCGTTGCGAAGCTGGGTTATATTTTTTTTACAGTACTCTTCATAAATAGTTCCCTTAGGACCTCCATGGTATCGCTTGGGGCTAAAGGAATAATGGAAACGATGTCACCCACGTCCATAATTCCCGGAGGGTCTTTAAACTCCCTCTCTCTGGCAAGCAAAAACAAAATTTCCTCTTTGGCTGAATCCGGCATAAATACCTCCTTTCACTTTGCGATAAACCTCTCCTCCTTTGGTGTTGGACGGGTGACCTCTGGCCATTTTCCTGGCTGGGGCTCCGACCCTTCCGTGGCTGCGAAAGGCGGGGAATCATCATTCAAAACAGGTTTTTTACGAATATCATGACCTGCAATCTCGTAACAAAATTCAATGGGAATGCCATTGGGGTCAAAAGAATAAATGGAATGAATGAACACATGGTCAATCACATCTGAACACCCAAACCCGGCGGCTTCAAGTTTATCCTTCAGCTGCCATGCCTCTTCACTTGAATCCACGCCAAAGGCGATATGGTCAAAAACAATCGGTCCTTTAAACGGTACCCCATGGTCCTTTCTTTCCACACACGCAGCCCCGTCCCACTCAAAAAAAGCCAGGGTGTTCTTGTCATCAATTTCAAAAAAATAATGTCGAAAACCCTTTTGTCCAAAGCCGTTTATTAACCGCATACCGATAAGATCACGCCAGAAACGGATGGTCTTATCCATATCCCCTGTCACCATTGCAAGGTGGTTGATGCCTCTAAATTTCATATAATATCTCCTTTCAAGATTCTTTTCCCTTTGGGTATTTTGTCGTTGAGATACGGTTCATTACTTTCACAATCCCGGTAAGCTGATATATCTAACCTGCTGAACCGTATATGAGGCCCGGTCCGGATATCCTACAGGCCCAAAATATCCTATCTGACTGAATCCCAGTGCTTTTCTATAAAAAAATAAAACAGTAATGCATTATCCACGGTAACTTCAATGTGGTGAATTCGTTTAACAGGTAAAAATGTTCCATGACAATTTCTCCTTTTCTTTACTAAAGGGTTTAACCTTGTTCAATCAAGGCACTGAATATTGCAAGAGTAAGGAAACAGTGGGAGCTCTTGGTTCATGGTTTAGAAATAAGAACTGACGCGTTGTTGCATAATAACACTTTAAGAGGTGAACCAGTTTTATGTCAAGGTTTGATTATTATATCTCCCGCCCCGTTGCTTACTCGTAAGGAGTGAGCCGAACCAAGCGCCCGTTCTTTTTATCTTCCAGAACCCATATGCCACCTTTGGGTCCTTGCTCAACCTCTCGTATCCGCTTACCCATATCAAACCGCTCGACCTCATGGGCCTGTCTCCCTATAATCTTGATCCGTACCAAAGATTTTGATCTGAGCCCTCCGATAAAGGCATTATTCTGCCACTTTGGAAACATGGAACCATTGTATATAATCAGCCCTGAGGGTGCAACGGTGGGCACCCAGTATACCTCTGGTGCATTGAATTCCGGGCGTGTGTCATGGTCGGGAATGGGAATGCCGGAGTATTGGTCGCCCCAGGATACAATTGGCCAACCATAATTATCGCCACCAATGGTCAGGTTGAATTCATCACCATGCCTGGGGCCCATTTCGTGTGTCCACAAATATCCTTGTCTGTCAAAAGCAATACCAAGTAGATTGCGATGCCCCAGAGACCAGAAGGTTTTTGCAAGTTCTCCCTTATCCTGAAACGGATTGTCAGGGGGGATTGCTCCGTCCTCGTTTATCCGGATGACTTTGCCCAGATTTTGGGTCCAGCTTTGGGCTGGCGTCTGCTTTTGCCGTTCACCGGAAGTGATGAATAATTTTCCATCCGGGCTGAATGCCAGCCGATAAGAGTAATGCCCCATGCCTGAGACCTTTGGTTTTTGCCGCCAGATGACCTCAAGGTTTTCCAGCGTTGGTTTGGCAGACCAAGGGCGGAATCCAGCCCGGGCAACAACGGCCCCCCTTTTTCCTGACCCATCCTGTTCAGCGTAGGACAGGTATATCCAATGGGTATCCTTGTATTGGGGATGGAGAATGATATCACCCAAACCACCCTGACCGCCGTAGGCGACATTGGGTACCCCTTTGACAGACACCTTGGAATGGTCATCCAGGCGAACCATGAATAAATTTCCGTTTTTTTCAGTTACCAGGAGGTCTCCACCCGGTAGAAAGGTCATGGCCCATGGTTCATTGAATGAACCAAAGCTTTCGGCCAAAAGAGCTGAACCTGCATTACCCTTAATAATCTTATCAACAGGCTGGGCATAGGTGCTGTTGGTAAGCAGGAACAATGTTAGGAGGTAAGCTATAAAACCTAATGGGTGCATAATTTTATCCACCATTGCCATTCCTAAGGTTATTGGTTTTCTATTTCAGAAAAATATTTTCCAAAGCGGGCAGCACCATTGCATTTGGCCCGATGGAAAAGAACCTTTTGTGCCAGACCTTTATTTGCTTTTTCCCCTTTCCATGCAGCAAGGCAGTCTTCCTGCAGCGCCCTGCCGTATGAAAAACTTAATTCCCATGGAAGATGTTTATTTTTGTTCATGGCATTTAAATGGATGGTGGCAAGCGTTGAACTCTGCCCGCCGGACAGGAATGCAATTCCCGGTACTGCGGCAGGAACGCTGCGTTTGAATATCTTGATGGAGGATTGGGCCACAATCTTTGGAGCGACTTGTTCTGGACAAATATCCCCGGGTGTCACCATGCTGGGTTTTAAAATCATGCCTTCCAGGAAGACCCGCTGGAGGGTCAGTTCTTCAAAAACCCTGTCAAGTGTCCATTGGGCAACACGTTCACAACGGTCAAGGGTATGATTGCCGTTAATGAGAATTTCAGGTTCAATGATAGGAACAAGCCCTTTGCTTTGACAAATGGCTGCATACCTTGCCAGGGAATGTGCATTCAACGCAAGGCTCAGTTGGGATGGCTGATGATTTCCAATCTGGATGACTGCCCGCCACTTGGCAAATCTGGCACCAAGCTCCCTGTATTCTTCAAGACGTTCTGACAGGCCGTCCAGGCCTTGTGTTACTTTTTCACCCAACGTATTGGGAATCGTGGTCAGCCCTTTGTCCACTTTTATGCCCGGGATAATACCTTTGTCTGATAAAATTTTTGAAAAAGGTGTGCCGTTTACAGCAGATTGCCTCAGGGTTTCATCAAACAGGATTACCCCGCTGATATGGTCTTCCAGTCCATGGGTGGTGAATAGCATTTCCCGGTAGAATCGCCGGTTCTCTTCTGTGGATTCAACATTGATCGTATCAAATCGTTTCTTTATTGTTGGATTGCTTTCATCTGCAGCCAGAATACCTTTGCCCGGGGCAACCATGGCCCTGGCAGTCTCTTCCAGTTCTTTAAGGATGGTGTCGTTTACTTGGATTGTTGTTGTCATATTATGGAATCTCCCTTTTTCATCTGTGAAGGGTTTTATATGGCTTGAAAATGGAACCAGAAATTATGCCTGATCTAATTATGATAAGGAGTTATTCAAAATTAGCAAGTATGGTACACCTATTACGGTATTGATAATTGATTTTTATTCAAGGGTTTTCACCTATCAAACAAATATTTAAGATTGGGATACATTGCAAATGGGAAATTCCTAGGAAAACAATATGGTTCGCCTAATTTATAACGAGAAATCCGAATGATTTATTCCCGCCTTCCGGGTGCCTATAATCTGGCAGGCCCGGAAGGTATTTTCCCATTATATTTGAAATTTCTTTGTCATGGTCTTTAGTTGAATCATGACCGCATTCAGGGTTGCTGCCTTTTCCTTCACATCCGATGAAAATTCACTGATCTGCTGAGAGGCGCTCAAAACATCAGCGATTTCAGTTGCCACCTGGCTGGAGACAGCGGAACTCTGTGACACATTCCCATTGACCTCCTGAATTCCCTGGGATACCTGTCCGATGTTCTCTGCAATCTCATTGGTGGTGGTGGACTGAACTTCAATGGCAGAGGCGGCCTCATTCACAAAGTTATTAATCTCATGGATGATGGTGGAAATATCTTGAATCTCTGTCACCGCCCCATTGATCTGATCCTGGATCTCCTTGATATTTTTCGCAATATCCTGGGTAGCCCCTGCAGTCTGCCCGGCAAGGGCCTTAATCTCCGTTGCAACAACGGCAAACCCCTTGCCTGCCTCACCGGCCCGGGCCGCCTCAATGGTGGCATTCAATGCCAAAAGATTGGTCTGGGAAGAAATATTATTGATGGTCTCGGTCACCTTGTTGATCTCTTCGGCGGCTTTTCCCAGCTCCTTTACCCGTTCAGAGGTCTGCCGGGCCTTCTCAACTGCCTTATTGGTAATCTCCCGGGTATGATTGGAATTTTTGGCCACTCGTTCAATGCTGTCTTTCATCTGGCTGGTGCCGCTGGCAACGGTTTCCACATTGGTACTGGCCTGTTCCATGGCTGCTGCCACGGAATCCATGTTGACACTCATTTCTTCAGCTGCCGATGCCACTGTGTTGACCTTGTTAACGCTTGTCTCGGCCCCTTTGCTCATCTGATCCGAAATCTGGTTCAATTCTCCCGAGGCCGTGCTCAGGGTATCGACTCCTGAATTCAAGTTCCGGATCATCTGGGCCAGCTCCCCGGTCATTTCATTCATGGAATCAACCGTATCATGAATGGCGTCTTTGGCCGTATAGGTAAAGGTATGTTTGAAATTGCCCTTTGCCACTTCCTTGGCCAGGGTTGCCATTCCGTTCATATTGTTCATCAGCTGCCGGTTCATCAGCCCGATGATCAGGGCACCGAGGATCAGGGCGATAATTCCGCTTACACCGACACTGATCAGAATCTGTTGATTGATACCGGCCATGAGTTCAGCCTCGGACACAGCAACGGTAAAATACAGATCCCAGGGCTTAAAATAATTCACATATCCATAGTATAATAGATCGCCGTGTTCATAGGAGATAAACCCGTTTTTGACGGTCATGATCTCCTCTCCGCCTTTAAACGCACTGATATTCAACTTGGAATAGGCGTCTTCTGGATGAATCAGGATTTGGCCGGATGCATCGTTCACAAAGGAATACCCGCGGCCGCTGACATTGATTTTTTTCACCAGCCCTTCCAGATCTTTTGTCAGTATTGAGCTGCGAATACTGTAGGCACCGACAAGGACATTTTCAATCTGATCAATGAACGGACTCAATATCTGCAGGGTTTTATCCCTGCCGGTCCCGCGCAAAAACACATAGGGGGTACCGGCCATCATGGATTTATATTCATCGGTTGAGGCGGTAAAATACTCCCCCACCGGCCGTGTCTGGTCCTGGTTCTTCAAACTGGTGGAAACCTTGATCAATTTTTCTTCAAACGCTTGATAAATTGCTATCTGGGAGGTGCTGAATTTGCCCACCTTATCCACAATACCATATTCGCCGGTGACAAACTCAAGACCAAAAATTATTTTGGGAATGGTTAAGTAACTTTTTTCACTGGAATTGATGTCAAACACATCCATCTCAGCGGTTCTGGCCTTGACCACCATTATATTGCCGGCGCTTTCACTCTCGGTCATGAGCATGCCAAGGTCAGAATCCAGTTTATTCTTTTGAAAATTGTACTGCATCTCAATGGTCTTTAACAGAACATCCGACACATTTTGGATACCGGCCTTTCCCTTGGACAAAAAACTTTTTTTTGTCTGGTAAAAATTTACAATTGCGATGATCAGGATGGTGAGCAGGATAATCCCCAGAGAAGATATATACAACTTTTTCCCAAATCCGATATTCCCCATATTTACTCCCTCTAAAATATGTTAGTAAGTAATACCAACTATATCCATTGGAAATAAAAAATTGTCAAGCTATAAAAAAATTACATTATAGCCGCCGCCCCCCTGTGCTATCTCTTCGGGCACCCCAAGAAAAGCGGCATCAGTGGCGAACCGCAATCCCCCTTTGGGCGAGATGGTTTTTCACCGCTTGAATGGGCACCTCTTTGCGATGAAAAATACCGGCGGCAAGGGCAGCTTCTGCACCTGTTTGTTCAAAGACCTGTGCAAAATGAGCTTCACAACCGGCACCGGAAGAAGCAATTACCGGGATGGACACCGCGGCACGAACTGCGTTAATCAGGTCCAGATCAAACCCCGAGTTTGTGCCGTCTTTGTCAATGCAATTGAGCAAAATTTCTCCGGCCCCCAGGGCCTCGCAGGCCACGGCCAGGGCCACGGCATCCAGATCCCGGGTTTCACGTCCTCCCTGAACCGTACACTGGTACCAGCAATAGGCCTGGTTTTCGGGCCCGGGTTCCGGGGGCTGTATCAGGTGGTGACCCTTTGCCTCATCCGGAGAATCTACCCATGCCCGTTTGGGATCAATGGAAATCACCACGGCCTGGTTACCGTATACCCTGGAAATTTGTTCAATGGCACTGGTCCCTGTTTTTTCTCCGGTTGCAAGATAGGCCAGGGCAACCTCAACGGCATCACTGCCGACAGATATTTTATCGGCCCCGGATCTAAAATATTGGGATGCCACATCCAGAGCTGAATAGACCTGCCCGTTGCTGTCTGTATAATCCCGGATACCGCCGCCAATGGTCAAGGGAACAAAAACATTTTTAGACGTTTCTTCAAGCACCTTGAGCATGGGCATATCCTTTAGGGGGAAATCCCGGAACCCGGTGATGTTCAAAAAGGTAATTTCATCCGCACCTTCCTCATAATACCGTTTGGCAAGATCCACGGGCTGGCCAAGATTTCTCACATTTCCCTTGTCCCTGACATCATATTGATCCCCCTTGGTCACCACCAAATCCCCATCATCATTGGACCGGACATCCAGGCAGGCAATCACCCTTTTGGCCAGACCCTTCCCTTCAATATTTGCGGGGCCCCTGGCATGCAGATCATCTGAACTGATAAAATTTTCCAACAGCTGCATGCCCACTTTTCCACTTTTTTCCGGATGAAACTGGGTCCCCATGACATTGCCTTTTTGCACAGAGCTTACAAACTCATAATCATAGGTGGTGGTGGTAAGGATCACCGACGGGTCTTCAGGAACCAGATGATAGGAATGGACAAAATAAAAACGGGCCCCGGGATCAACCTTGTCCAGCAATGGGGATTTTTGTTTGATATTGATCCCATTCCACCCCATGTGGGGAACGGCCAGATCGGTTTTAAACCGTTCCACCCTCCCCTTGAAAAACCCCAGGCTTTCATTGTTGGAAACCGCTTCTTCACTACCCTGGAACAGGGCCTGCATCCCAAGACAGATGCCAAAAAACGGCCGGTCAGCGGATAGATATTGTCTCAGGGGCTCGATATAATTTTTCTGGTTAAGGATCTGGATCATGCTCTCATAGTTTCCCACCCCCGGAAAAATGAGTTTGTCCGCACTTAAAATATCATCAGGTTTTGTGACCAATTTCAGGGAGCCGCCCAGTCGTTCAACCGCATTTATGACACTTCGAACGTTACCGGCGCCATAATCAAGTAAAGTAATCATCTCTTTCCTACCTTATTTAAAGGACTTATTTAAAAGTTGTCTTCCAAACCGGTTCGCAAGAACCCTGATTTCTTAAAGTGTTTTTCAGGGCATGGATCCCCTGGAGTCGCTCGTTGAATACCACCTTTGAAAACCCGACCTGTTCCAGCCGTTTTATGGCATTTTTAATGAACCGGTCCTGGTGATTGATTTTCTTTGGGCTGCCCGTGTAATGAAAAAGCCGGGAAACAGGCTTCATCACCCGGAACAGCTGGTTATAAAATAGCTTCCCGTACAATTCTCCTGTGGCCGAGGTGAACCGCGGAGGATCATGGATAACCGAATCAAAGGACAGGTCGGCAAGCGTGGGGATATAGCGGGTAATATCTGCATGCACCCAATCAATTCGGACCGAGTCAGCCGGAGACAGACCAACCGGGGCCAGGCTTACCCGGTTTGAGTCAATTTGGGACAGGCCCACCCTGGTTGAGTCCATTGGCGCATTGCCAGCGGCCATCAACCAGGGATTCTGGCACCGGATCTGGATCACCGGCCCACTCTTTTCCGTTGATACCACGCTTTTGGCTCCGGCTTTCAAGGCAAACACAGCAGAATACCCCAATCCGCTGCAGGTATCCAGAACATGGTCTTGGGGTTTTACCACCAGCTTTGTTTTTTCCCTGGCATCCACAAAGGGATCAATATCCTTGGATCGATGCATTTTGATCCCGTTTATTTCAAGGGTGGGGACTGTATTTGTGGGAACCAGTTTGTAATAGCCGTCGGCCCGGACTTCAATGGGAACGAGACCGTCACGGCTTAGGGCAAAAACTTTTTGTCGACTGGATGCAACGGGCGCTAAATCTTTGATATCAATCGCCCAGGTCTTGTTCAGCACCAGGCAGTTTCCCCGTATGGCAAACCGATTCCTGGACAGGTTCAGATCCAGGGAAAGTTCAACCGAGGCGTGACCCGCCACCATGGCTTCGGATATTTCCCGGACCAGGTCAGCGTGGAAATAATACACCGGTTTTTCTATTTCCTCCATTTCATCTCCCCATTTTCATCTCCATTGGGCCAACCTTAAAAATCAATGTTACCGGGAGTCCTGGGAAAAGGGACCACATCACGGATATTGGTGACGCCGGTGAGCATCATTAAAAACCGTTCAAATCCCAGGCCAAATCCCGAATGGGGAACAGATCCAAACTTCCTTGAATCAAGATACCACCAATAGGGTTCCTTGGGCAGATGCATCTCTTCCATCCTTTTTTCCAAATGATCCAGACGCTCTTCGCGCTGGCTGCCGCCGATGAGTTCCCCGATCCTGGGGACCAGCAAATCCACCGCGGCAACGGTTTTTTCATCTTCATTCATGCGCATGTAAAAGGGTTTGATTCCCCTGGGATAATCGGTCAAAAAAACCGGTTTTTTAAAATATTCTTCCGCCAGAAAGCGTTCATGTTCCGACTGAAGATCGATACCGTATTCCACCGGAAACTCAAAGGCTTTATTTGTTTTTTTCAACACATCAATGGCATCTGTATAGGAGAGCCTGGCAAATTCTTGTTTGAGCAGGGTATCCATCAATGCAGGCAATGATTTGTCCACAAACTGAAAAAAAAGCGACAAATCTTCTTCACAATGTTCCATGGCATGGCCGACCAGATACTTGACCAGTTCCTCCCCATGGTCCATGTTTCCTTCAAGATCGCAAAAAGCCATCTCCGGTTCCAGCATCCAAAATTCCGCCACATGACGGCTGGTGTTGGAATTTTCCGCCCGGAAGGTGGGCCCGAAGGTGTATACATCCCCCAGGGAAAGGGCAAACATTTCTGCGGACAATTGGCCGGATACCGTAAGATTGGCTTCCTGGCCAAAAAAATCCTTTGTAAAATCCATTTTTCCCTGTTTTTGAACCGCTTGAGGAGACAGACTTGTGACCCGAAACATTTCACCGGCTCCTTCACAGTCAGATCCGGTTATCAAGGGGGCTGTCAAATATTTAAATCCCTTGTCCCTATAAAATTTATGGATGGCATAGGCCATTTCCGAACGGATCCGAAAAATGGCCCCGTATTTATTGGTCCGGGGCCGCAAATGGGCAATGGTCCGTAAATATTCATCTGAATGGCGTTTTTTTTGAAGGGGAAAGGATTCCGGCGCCAGACTGACAACATCAACAACACTTGCCTGGATTTCCCAGCGCTGACCCTTGCCCGGGGATGCCACAAGCTCGCCTGTCACCATGAGGGAAGTGCCCGTGGTGATAGACTGGACTTCACCATAATTATCCAAATCCTTGTTGGCGATTACCTGGATATTTTTAAGACAGGACCCGTCATTCACCTCCATGAAGGAGAATTCTTTTGAATCGCGTTTGGTTCTCACCCACCCTTTGACCAGGACGTGGCCCGGTGTTGTATCAAGGCGTGTCAGGAGGTTGATTTTTGTTCTTTTCATTGCCTTTTCCCACAAAAAATAATATATTAGAGAATTTGATTATACTCAATAATTTAAAGGTTATAATTTTTATAAATTTAGTATCATGCATAAACAAAATTATCAAGATATCCTTGCACAGGTCCAGACCCCAACCCGGTACGCGGGCAACGAAATCAATGCCGTAAAAAAGAATCTGGATCAGGTGGATCTGACCTTTGGCCTGGTTTTTCCGGATCTATATGAAATAGGCACCTCCCACTTTGGCATCCAGATTCTATACTCCATCCTGAACCGCCAGGAAAACATCGCAGCAGAGCGTTTTTTCACTCCGGCCCAGGACATGGAACAGCTCATGGAGGCAAAGGGCATTCCCTGTTTGTCCATGGAGTCCCAACGAGAACTTGCAGCCTTTGATATCATTGGAATCAGTCTTTTATACGAGCTGAACTTTACCAATATTCTGACCCTGCTTTCCCTTTCCAGGATCCCTTTTTATGCGAATCAAAGAGATGACACCTTCCCCCTTATCATCGGAGGCGGTCCCTGTGCCTTTAACCCTGAACCCCTGGCGGATTTTTTTGATGCCTTTGTCATTGGGGACGGGGAAGAGGCAATCGTTCATATTGCCAATGAAGTCATTGAGTTCAAAAAGAACGGTGACGGGATTAAAAAAACGCTATTAAGACGATTGTCAAAAATAGAAGGGGTCTATATCCCCTCTTTTTTTACCCCCCACTGGGATGAAAAGGGGATCCAGACCCTGACACCCTTGTATGAAGATTATACCAGCGTAAAGCGGGCCTTTTTACCCGCTTTGACCCTTGATACCTTTCCCATGGACCCAATTGTCCCCTATGCCAAACCCGTACACGACAGACTGCGCCTGGAAATTGCCCGGGGATGTTCCCGGGGGTGCCGATTCTGTCAGGCCGGCATGATCTATCGGCCGGTAAGGGAACGGTCTGTTGAAGATTTGTTGAAAATAGCCAAATTCTCTTTAAAATCCACAGGGTATTCGGAAATGTCCCTGCTTTCATTGAGCACAGGGGATTATTCGAACCTTGCCCAGTTGATGCAGCAATTGCTGACCATGAACCAAGGCCAGTGCAATTCCATTTCCCTGCCCTCCATCCGAGCGGAAAAACTCACCCCGGAACTCATGGAGCTGATAAAAACGGTTCGCAAAACAGGCTTCACCATCGCGCCTGAAGCCGGCACACAAAGACTTCGGGACATTATCAACAAAAACCTCTCCGAAGCGAGTATCTCTACCACGGTTAAAAATGCCCTGGAACTGGGGTGGAAAAATATCAAGCTCTATTTTATGATGGGCCTTCCCTTTGAAGAAATGGAAGATATCGAGGGCATCTGCCGCTTGTCAACCCAATTGGCCTCTGGCTATGCCAAGGGGAAAAAAGGGATCACCGTCTCGGTGGCAAGTTTTATCCCCAAGGCCCACACCCCTTTCCAGCGCCATTCCCAGATGCCCCTCGAACAAACAAATGAAAAACTCCAATATTTAAAAGACAATCTGCGGCACAAACGAATTAAGCTCAAATGGCAGGATCCAAAGGTAAGTCTGGTAGAAGGTGTATTTGCCCGGGGGGACAGACGCCTGGGTCCCTTGCTTACGGCAGCCTTTGAAAATGGGTGCCGTTTGGACGGATGGACCGATAAATTTCGATTTGACCTCTGGCAAAAAGCCTTTGACGAAACCGGCATTGATCCTTTGTTTTACACCTCCCGGACGAGAAGTGAGGAAGAGCCACTGCCCTGGGATCACATTGATTCCGGCGTAACCGACACCTTCCTTAAAAAGGAATTTCAACGGTCAATAGAGAAAGCATCGACACAAGATTGCCGGGACCACGACTGCGCGGGATGCGGGGTCTGCGATTTTAAACGGATCCAGCCGGTTCTTCATGATGTGGACACCACCCCACTGAGATCACCCGGTCCAATGGGT
This sequence comes from Desulfobacteraceae bacterium, assembly GCA_016743945.1. GTDB lineage: Bacteria > Desulfobacterota > Desulfobacteria > Desulfobacterales > Desulfobacteraceae > NBML01. Next base: position 83,719 of record JADGFI010000001.1, on the reverse strand, counting down.
TCTTCGCCAACCTTGCTGCCCGATGATGCTTTTTTCAAATTTGATGTTATCTTTTCAAAATTGGACAGGGCAAGATTTTTCGGACACCTGGAACTTGCCACCATCTTTGAGCGGGCCGTAAAGCGGGCTGGCCTGGTCGTTAAATACTCCAAAGGGTTTAACCCGTCCATGAAAATGTCCTTTGAAAATGCCCTGCCCCTGGGAATGGAAAGCGAAGAAGAGACCCTGTTTATCTATCTTGAACGGGGCACCCGCCCCGAGGAAATTAAAGAGACATTAAACAAGGCGCTTCCCACAGGGCTTCACATCATTGACTGCCGGCACCACTCCAAGCTGCGACAAAAGGACACGACAGAATCTGCTTATCAGATCCGATTTTCTGCCCCCTGCCTGGACCAGGCAGACATGGATCTATTTTTAAATTTATCTGAATTTATGGTTGAAGATCTCAGCAAAAAGGGTAAAATCAGAAGAACGGATTTGAGGCAATCGGTTCAGACCATCACCCTTGTTGATCCTAGAACCATTGAAATGGTATTAAAACAATACAATACCAGAACCATTCGGCCCACAGAGGTGCTGGCAAAATATTTCAAAATAGATGAGACCGCCATACAAACGGCAAGAATTAAAAAGATAACCCAAGGATGACCCCATGTTAAAAGAGCTTGTTGTAAATTCAGCGCCCCATGAAACACGGGTCGCCCTCCTTGAAAACGGTACCATTGTCGAAGTTTTCATTGAAAGGGAAGATGAAACCAGCATTGCCGGAAACATTTATAAAGGAAGGGTGCAGCGGGTTCTTCCGGGTATGCAGGCGGCCTTTGTGGACATCGGATTTGACATGGCCGCCTTCATCTATGTGGATGACGTTCTGGACACGGCAAGCCATAAAATGTACCAAAAATTTGAACAGGACACAGAGGTTGACGCCGAGGGAGACATTCACGCCACAGAAATGGACAAGACCCATGGTTCATGGAAAGAATCCCCGACGCCTGAATGCAGCATTGAAGATCTGCTGACAGAAGGCCAGGAAATCCTGGTCCAGGTGGCCAAATCCTCCATCGGCACCAAGGGCCCCAGGGTCACCACCCATATTTCCCTTGCCGGAAGGTATTTGGTTCTCATGCCCACGGTGGACCACATCGGTATCTCCAAACGCATCGAAGACGAAGAGGAAAGAACCCGGCTCAAGGAATTGCTGTTGTCCATTCGGGAAAATAAGTTCGGCTATATTTTCAGGACCCAGGCCCAGGGTATTGACCAGGAAACCATTAAAAAAGAGATGGATTTTCTCAACAATACCTGGGCGGATATCATGGACAAGAGCCGTAAAGTTTCAGCCACGGCCCTTGTATACAAGGACCTGACCGTCACCTTCCGGGCAGTGAGAGACCTTCTGGCCAATGAAGCAGACAAATTGGTGATTGACTCCAAAGAGGAATACGAGAACGTCCAGAATTTTTTGCAAAGACTCATGCCCGACGTAAAATTAAGCGTGGAACTTTACCAGGGCCGGGAATCCATTTTTGATGCCTATAATATTGAAGCCGATGTGGCCAGGGCGCTCAAGAAAAAAGTCTGGCTCAAATCCGGCGGCTATATCATTATTGAACAGACCGAAGCCCTGATTGCCATTGATGTCAACACAGGCCGGTATGTGGGCAATCATAACTTTGATGAAACCATTTTGAAAACCAATCTGGAAGCCGTCAAGGAGATTGCCTACCAGATACGACTGCGCAATATCGGCGGCATCATCATCATTGATTTTATTGACATGAAAAAAGAATCCCACAAGGAAAAGGTGATGTCCCGGATGAACGCCGCCATGAAAAAGGACAAAAGCCAAACCAATATTCTCCCCTTAACGGAACTGGGCCTGGTTCAGATGACCCGGAAACGGACCCGAAAAAATTTAAACCGAACCCTGTGCGAACCCTGCTTTTATTGCAACGGCAACGGTCACCTGTTATCGGGCAAATCCATCTGCCACAAAATATACCGGGATCTTGTCTCGGAAGCCGGGGATATCATGGGCAACCGGTTTACTGTAAAGGTCCATCCTGAAATTGCCCAACTTCTCCACGGCAGGGAAAAACATTTGATTGCCTCTTTGGAAAAACAATTTTCAAAACCCATTGCCATCTATCCAGAACCCCATTACCACATCGAAGAATACCATATTTTTGAATCCCTGGTAAAATAAAACGCTCAAATCAAATTTGAATCTTCATTCTTGACATTTTCCACAAAAAAAGTTAAGGTCTTGTGTTTATGGTAGTTAGCTTAATATTTAGTAAACTAATTTAGTTAAGGATTGTGATTTTATGAAACGAACATTTCAGCCCAGCAATAGAAAAAGAACAAGAAAACACGGTTTTCTTAAAAGAATGGCCACCCCGGGCGGCAGACGGATCATCAATGCAAGAAGAGCAAAAGGAAGAAAAAAACTAACGGTTTAATAAAGGGATTTATTGAATAACTTTTCTTTACCCAAAGAGGTGCGGCTCCGAAAAAGGAGCCAGTTTTTAACGCTTTCGAAACAAGGGCAAAAGATACACACGGGCTTTTTTATAGCAGCCGTCCTTGACGGGACAGGCAAATGCAATCGAATTGGAATTACCGTATCTAAAAAAGTGGGGAATGCAGTAGCGCGTAACCGGATAAAAAGAATTATAAGGGAATATTTTAGACATAGGAAAGATTCTATTCCGGGAACCAGGGACATAAACATCATTGGACGGAAAGGTCTGACCACGCTATCTAACAGACAAATTATTGAGAAGCTTGATAAACTTTTTACAAAAATAACAGCGGCAGTGTCATGATAAAACAGCTATTATTAATATTTATTAAATTTTATCAAATTTTTATATCACCGCTAACCGGCCGGAATTGCAGATATTATCCGACCTGTTCGGCATATGCGTTTGAAGCGGTTGCAAAACATGGCAGCATCAGGGGAACTGCCCTTGCTGTCAAGAGAATATTGCGTTGTCATCCATTCCATGCCGGAGGATATGACCCGGTCCCATAATTTATCCCTAACGCATAACTGTTTTCCTCTTCTTTATTATGAAAATCCTTTTAAAATTTTCAAGTTTAGGAGAGAAAATGGATGAGCAAAAAAGATTACTATTAGCAGTGGTGCTTTCCGTGGTGGTCCTGGTGGGCTATCAATATTTTTTTACAGCACCCCCTGAAAATACTAATCCGTCCCAGGAAGTCCAGAACCGGGAAGCCGTACAGTCAAACAATCAGGCAAACACTCCCAGAGTTTCAAATTATACAAATGAGAACGGGAGCCAGAGCCAGGCCGTTCAAAGCAGGCAGCCCGAGCCTGCAGTGAAAGACTATCGGACCATATCTGTGTCGACCCCCCTGTATGAGATTGCCATATCCGAACATCTGGCAGCCGTTCATAGTTTTGCCCTAACAAACTATAGAGAAACGATCCAGGAAAACTCTCCATTAAAGCAATTGGTCCCAAAACAGCTTGTCAACGGAACCCTGTCCTTTAACCTAGAAGGGGGAACCGTCCAGGGACTTGACAATGCGGTTTATACCGCGGGGACAGATACCGCAGCTGTCCACCTGTCCCAGGGGGAAAAAACCATTGTATTTTCATGGATGAATCCCCAGGGAATTTCCGTAAAAAAAATATTCACCTTTCGGGCAAATTCCTTTCTCATTGATTGCAATATTCTCATTCAAAATGGGTCTGATATGCCGGTGAATGATGCCATTGTTATCTCCATGCCAGGATTTTATAATGACGAGGTGAAAAAACAATCCCGCTTTGCCTTTCAAGGCCCTGTGGCCTATATCAACGACAAATATGAAGATATTGCCCCGGATGATATCGAAGACCAGGACACCTTTAACGGCACCATTGACTGGGCCGGTTACACGGGTCAGTACTTCATGACCGCTGTGATGCCCAGGGAACCTGTCAAAGCCAAACTAAGCCTCTCCTATGCCAATGATATTGCCACCAACCGATTTGTCCAGAAGATGGATCGGTTGGATCCCGGGAAACAAGGGCAGTACGAATTTACCTATTATATGGGTCCCAAAAGCTATAAGCTCTTAAGCGGCTACGATAACAACCTGAAAAAAGCCATCAATTTTGGCTGGTTTGATATCATTGCCAAACCCCTTTTGATCACCATGAATACCATTCACAATTTCATTCCCAACTATGGTATTGCCATCATTTTGCTGACCATTCTCATCAAACTTGTGTTCTGGCCCCTTGGCACAAAAAGCTATAAATCCATGAACGAGATGAAAAAAGTTCAGCCGTTGATGATGGAGCTGAGGGAAAAATATAAAGACGACAAACAGCGGATGAACCAGGAAGTGATGGGTTTGTATAAAACCTATAAGGTCAATCCGGCTTCCGGCTGTCTGCCGCTGCTGGTTCAAATGCCCATATTTTTTGCCCTTTACCGCATGCTGTACCAGGCCATTGAACTGCGTCACGCACCTTTTTTCGGGTGGATCGCTGACCTGTCTGCACCGGACCGGCTTTTTAGTTTTGATTTTACCATTCCCTTTATGGACGCACCCGCCGGAATTCCGGTGCTCACCCTTCTCATGGGTGCCTCCTTCCTGCTCCAGCAAAAAATGACACCAACGGCAGGAGATCCCATGCAGGCAAAAATGATGATGCTCATGCCCATATTCATGACCGTGCTGTTTATAAATTTTCCGGCAGGCCTTGTCTTGTACATGTTTGTTAACAATATTATTTCCATGGGCCAGCAGAAATATACTCAAAAGAAATTTTCCTAACACTTAGGAGGTTATATGAAAGAAACCCAGGAATTTACTGGAAAAGATGTAGACACGGCTGTGAAAAATGCTTGTTCAGCCCTAGGTGTGGCCAAGGGAAAACTGAACTATCAAGTCCTTTCAGCAGGCGCCTCTGGTATATTTGGCATAGTCGGCAGAAAGGATGCCAAAATAAAGGCAACTCTTCCGGATACAGATGCTGCCTCTGCTGAAGAGCGAGAAGGAATCCGATCCATTGTGGATGAAGCCTTTGGAGAAGAAACCCGACTGGAAACAGATCCACCGGCACCTAAACCAGCACCTAAACCAGCACCTAAACCAGCACCTAAACCAGCACCTAAACCAGCTCCTAAACCAGCTCCTAAGCCAGCTCCAAAGCCAAAAGCAAAACCAAAACCGGCACCAGAACCAGTATTAGAAGTGGGCACTGCCCCCCAAACAAGTCCGGACCCCGAGTTAGATCAGACCCGGGAAGCAGCGGAAGACAACAATGGGAAGTGGGAATTAGAAGTAGAACCCAAAGATATTCCGCTGCCAAAGGAGATTCCGCCTCCAGTGGATGTGACCCAGGAATCCATAGATCTTGGCAAGGAAGCATTGCAGAAAATGGCCAATCTGATCACCGACGATGCCACAGTGGAAGCAGAAACCGAAGAGGATCGCCTTACCCTGAAGATCACAGGGGGCAATGCCGGTATTCTCATAGGCCGCAAGGGCCAGACCCTGGATGCCATGCAGTTTTTGACAGATAAAATTATCAACCGAAAAAGTGAAGCCCGGGTCCGGGTAAAGGTGGATATAGAAGGGTATATGGAAACCCGGAAAACCAACCTCAAACATCTGGCCTATAAAATGGCGGAAAAAGCAAAAAAAACCGGACGACCGACCACCATTAACCAAATGAGTGCCCAGGATCGCAGAATTGTACACCTTGCCCTTAAGGATGATGCCCAGGTCAGAACCCAGAGCATGGGGGATGGCTATTACCGGCGGCTGGTAATTTTCCCCAAAAAGAAAAACTCCTTTCGGGGGAAACGACGGCTTAAAAACCAAACATAATGAATGATACAATTGCCGCAATAGCAACCCCATATGGAAGTGGCGGTATTGGTGTCATACGGATTTCCGGTCCCCGGGCTTTTGAGATTGTTACCCTACTTTTTTCAACAACGCAGGGGCCAAAAAAAATCACGCCAGTGCTGGTTTCCCACAGGGTACGTCACGGGTTTATCCTGGACAACTCAGATCCTGCCACACCACAAGTAATAGACGAAGTATTGGTGATTCCCATGCAGGCGCCCCGTTCCTACACAGCTGAAGATGTGGTTGAAATTCAGGCCCATTCCGGAACCATTGTGCTCAAAATCATTCTAGAGCTTGTCATATCCCAAGGAGCAAGGCTGTCAGAACCCGGTGAATTTACAAAACGGGCCTTTTTGAACCAGCGCATCGACCTGACCCAGGCAGAAGCCGTTGCCGATATCATCAATGCCCGTTCAGCCAATTCCTTAAAATTTGCATCCTCCCAGAATCGTGGAGAACTCAACCGCAGGATTCAGCAGTTGCGAGCCCCCCTGATCAATTTGTTGTCGCGATTAGAAGCGTCCATTGATTTCCCCGATGAAGTGGAAACCTTTGAGATCTCCCCTGACGAAAGAGACCAACTGGATCAGGTTATGGAAAAATCCAAAAAATTTATCCAGCAGCATGACGATGCCTGCTTTCTTAAGGATGGCATCCGGGTGGCCATCTGCGGTAAACCCAATGTGGGAAAATCAAGCTTAATGAACAGACTGTTGGAACAAGATAAATCCATTATAACACCTGTTCCGGGGACCACGCGGGACCCAATAGAAGAAGGCTTGAACATTAACGGCATACCGTTTGTCATCATTGATACGGCTGGCATTCATGAAACAGACGACCTGGTTGAAATCATTGGAATTGAAAAAGCAAAAGATCATATCGCCACTGCAGATCTGATTCTCTTTATGATAGAGCCGGGATCTGTTTTTTCAGAAAAAGAATTCCAAAAAATGATTCCCCCTGAAGAAAACCTGGAAAAAAAAATCATCATGGTGATCAATAAAATCGATTTGCTCCAGGAACATGGCAACAAGGATCTGCCGCAATTAACACCGGCCCATGCAAAGATACCCGTCGTTAAAATATCTGCCCTGTTGAACCAGGGAATTAAGCAATTAAAAGAAAAGATCGTGGAGACCTGTATTCGTGATCTTTCCTTGGAAAGATCTGCAGTGATACCCAACCTAAGGCACAAAAAAGCCTTGGAACTAACCCTTTCCTTTCTTGAATCCGTGAAAACCGGCCTTGCCCAAGGACAGGAAGAAGAAACCCTTGCAATTGACATGAAAAATAGTATTGATTCTCTTGGAACAATTACCGGGGAAACTGCCTCTATAGATATATTGGATACTATCTTTAATAATTTTTGCATTGGAAAATAAAGGACCCCCCATGTCATTAGATTTAAAAACACATTTTGTGAAATACGAAGCCCTGGTCCACATTGTGGATGCCGTGTTTGACCGGGTCAAAAAAGAATATCCCAAGGAAGTGTTCTGCCGGGAGAAATGCAGTGATTGCTGTTATGCAATTTTCGATTTAACCCTTATTGAGGCCCTGTATTTAAAAAACAAATTTTTGAAAGCATTCTCAGGAAAAGCCAAAAATGATATCATTGAAATTGCAGACAAAACAGATCGGGCCCTGGTAAAATTGAAACGGGATGCTTATAAGCAAGTAAAAAATGGCGCCGACCAATTGGAAATTGTGGGTCAAATGTCCCAGGAAAGGGTTCGCTGCCCCCTTTTGGGAGAAAACAATTTGTGTGTTCTCTACGAACACCGGCCAATCACCTGCAGGGTATACGGAATTCCTACCTCCACGGCCGGTGTCAGCCATATTTGCGGCCGAACCAATTTTGTCCAGGGTGAACCCTACCCCACCTTGAATATGGATAAAATTTATTCCCAACTCCAGCTTTTGTCTGCAGAGCTCATCCGTGATATCAACTCTGAAAACATCAAAATGCATGAAATGCTGGTCCCGGTGTCAATGGCCCTGGTCACTGATTTTAATGAAGGATACCTTGGAGTCAAAAAGAATGGATAAATTTACCCCGGAAGAAATTGAAGAGAAAAAAAAAGCCATCTTCGATGCCATGGGCAAAAGAGGACAGCGCCAGATTCTCAAAAAAGGGTATGAACAATGGAATCCCTTTGCCGAACCCAAAGACCCAATTGACATTCGAAAAGACAAAACCAAACGAACTTCCCAGGAATTGATCCGTGAATTTTTGTCCCAGGTGGACCATGAGGAATACAATAACACCTTTGCCCAGGGCGCCTTTGAAATGTGCCTGGGGATTATCAATTCAGATGAAAAAATCAGGGGTATGTCCGAGTTTGCCTGCTGGTACGATGACCTGCTGAAAAAAGAGGGGCATGATTCCCTTTAATCGGAAGGTTGTACTGGACATTCTCTACGAATCTGAAACGAGACTGACAGCCCGGACCTATATTCAGCAGATTGCTGCCGGGCTGTCCATTTCTTTTATCCAGGCAAAAAAAATTCTCAAAGCGCTTGTGGATGACCAGGAACTCGCCTACCAGGACCTATACGGTGCCACCTATGTGGCCCAAAATTTTTTAAAACCAGTCCGGGTTACCGATCATTTCTTTCTCAGACCTTCCAACAGAGAAAGCCAGGCAAGCCCCGATGAACTTGATATTCTCATTGAGCCTGGGATCTCTTTTGGTTCCGGCCACCACCCCACCACCCGGCTGTGCCTGGAAGCCATTGACACTGCCTTTTTAAGAACGCCTATAATCGAGTTTCCAAACGCTTCAATGGGAGCTGATATCGGCACGGGATCAGGGGTCTTGGCTCTAGCCCTCTGCCGTGCCGGGATAGAGAGCTGCGAGGCCTGGGAGATTGATCCCAATGCCGCGAGTGAAGCCCGAAAAAATGTGACCCTCAATCATCTTGCCCATCGAATCTCAGTCTTTGAAGACTATATGCCGGTATGCGAATCCCGATTTTCAGTCATCTGTGCAAACTTAAGATTTCCTACCCTCAAACAGCTGTCCAGTCTCATCCAAACCAGTCTTTGCCCAAAAGGAATCATCATCTTATCGGGGATCCGGCAATGGGAAAAAGAAGAATTGATATCCCATTACACTAAGATAGGATTCACATTGGTCTGGCAGATGGATGACAAAAACTGGTCAGGCCTGATCATGAAAAAAGACTCATGAAAAAAAACAAGAGAATAAACTTGCCCGCATAAGCTGTTTTGGTTATACTTTTTCAAGGTTCCCAAAAAAACCGGCTTCCATAAAAAGGGTGGCGTCCATGTCTCCTCTTCTGAAAACAATCTATTTTATTTTGTTTACCGTCCTTGCCGGTATTATTTTATCCGGTTCCATGTATTCATGGACCGATTCCGAGGGCATCCAACACTTCAGCAACATTTCGCCTCCGGAAAATGGACGGGTAGAACAACTCTTCGAAGAAAAGTTTATCCTTCCCAGGGGACATCAATTTACCATCGTGAAAATATTTGATGGCGATACCATACAGGTGAAAGGCTTTGGCCTAAAATTTACCATACGACTGGTGGGCATAGATACCCCGGAACTTGGCAGAAAAGGACAAAAGCGCCAGCCATACAGCCTCCAGGCAAAACAAAAACTGATCCTCCTCCTCCAAAAAAAAACAATTTCTTTAAAACAATATGGTATGGGCGGGTATAATCGGGTATTGGCAGAAATTTTTGTCAATGAAACCAATATAAACCTTGAAATGGTCCGGTCTGGATTCGCTGAAGTTTACCGGGGAAAACGGTCCAAAAAATTTGATGCAGCCCCCTACTTTCAAGCAGAAAAAAGGGCAAAGCAGTCCCGGAAAGGAATGTGGATCCAGGGAGCTGCCTATAAAAGCCCCCGGCAGTGGCGGCAAAAGTTTCCTTAAATTAGGATTCTATCTTCATGATTGCCAAATAATTGTATCTTTATGATAAATTATGGGAAAAATAATATTTCCAATACTTTGTAATGTTAATTAACTACAAACAATCATTGGGTATTTTGGTTTGAAACAATAAAGGCGTATACCAACAGGTTACGCCTTCAAAGTTTACAAAACTAATATATGTATCGGTTAAAATGGGATATCATCGTCTGGAATGGAATCCTGGCCACCGGTCATCCCGGGGTTTGTCTGGCCCTGAAAATTATTGCTGTTGGGTCCCTGGTTTCCCTGGGAAGGGGCATTGTTGGGTTGATACCCGCTCTGGTTCCCCTGGTATCCGCCGCCCTGCTGGGTGTTTTGGCCCTGCCTGGCGCCACCGGAACTGATAAAATTAAATTCCCTCACGATGATATCGGTTGTGTACCTTGTAATACCGTCTTTTTCATATTGGCCGTAGGTAATTTCCCCTTCTATATAGAGCATGTCTCCCTTGCTGACATACTTGGAAATTAATTCACCTGCCTTATCAAAGGCGGTGCAACGATGCCACTGTGTCACTTCCTGCCCGTTTTTTTGTTTTCTTGAAGTTGCAAGGGAAAATTTACAGACGGCAAGTCCGGACTGGGTGTATGATATTTCCGGATTTTGTCCGAGACGACCTAGAATAATCGCTTTATTAACGCCAGCCATTTTTTTTACTCCTCATATAATTTAATTAGATGTTGATAATATTAATCTATTTATATGCTCACAGGAAGGCCCAATTGTCAATTCTTTGATGCTTCATTTTTTTTTAAGAAAAGATTCATGTTGACAATCAGACCTTACATAGTTAAGTTGCTATCAAGGTAGCAACTTAATGGAGAAACGTATGGAAAGCAACTCACGGTTAAAGGATCTGGGATTTTCCCAATATGAAGCCGCCTGCTATATGGCATTGGTGGGCAATCATCCCATCAATGGATCCCAGTTGAGCAAAATATCAGGGATTGCAAGGTCACGAATTTATGATGTCCTGCGAAGCTTGATCTCCAAGGGGTATGTGATTGAAATCAAAGAGGGCCAGTACGCCCCCCTGCCATCGGATGAACTGATCCGACGCTTAAAAAGAGGGTTTGATAAAAATATTACGGCCTTTGAAAGAGAAATTGCCAAGGCTTCCCAAAGGCAGGACTTTGAATATGTCTGGACCTTGACCGGCTATGACACGGTCATGGAAAAGGCCAGAGAAATGATAGAAACAGCCCAGGAAGAAATCTATGTCAGGCTTTTTCCCGAGGCAGACAGGCATCTATCCGACGCGTTAATCGCTGCTGAAAAAAAAGGGGTTGCGATCCGTTACATTGCCATGGGCAACATCCCAAAACGCTTTGACGTCCAGGTGACCCATCCCGACCACGAAAACCTGATAAAAACCATTGGCGGCAGATCCTTTGATATTATTACCGACAAAAGAGAAGCTCTGGTGGGGATATTTGAGGCCGGAAATGAAAACCAGGCCCCCATTAACTGGACCCGGAACCAATGGTTTATCATTGCCAATAGGGACAGTCTCCGCCATGACTTTTACCATTGCTTCCTGGAAAAGACCCTGGATCAAAATCAGGATCTCACAGACAAGGAAAAACAAATTTACGATATTATAAAAGCCGATAATTAGAAGGAGGTGCCCCATGACAGCCATGCGTAAAATACACTATTTTGATGGATTCTCCAACGAAACAGACCACACCATTTTCAACCTGGAAGAGGATTTCGGTGCCCATCATTACGAGAGGATCAACCTGGTGGTCCGCCATGCCAAGGGCTGCTGGCTCACCGATGACAAAGGCAAACGCTATCTGGACTGTTTGGCAGCCTATTCCGCGGCCAACCCGGGCCACCACCATCCCACCATCACCAATGCGGTCATGGACGCGCTCATCGGCAACTATGCCTCGGTCCTCTCCAATGTGGTTTTTACCGATCCCTTGGGAATCTTTTTGTCCGAAGCCGCCAAGTTTGCCCCCCAGATGGGGCCTCGGTTCGGCAACCACGGCAACAAGGTGTTGCCCAAAAACGGCGGTGTTGAGTCCGTTGAAACCGCCATCAAAGCCATGCGCTATTATGGATTCAAAGCAAAGGGTATCCCCGACGGACAACAGGAAATCATTGTGTTTGACAATAATTTCCACGGCCGGACCATTTCCACGGTTTCCTTTTCTTCGAGCAAAAAATACAATGAGGGCTTTGGCCCCCTGACCCCGGGATTTGTCTCTGTGAAATTTGGTGATATAGACGCGGTGAAAAAAGCCATTACCCCCAACACCTGTGGTATCCTGGTGGAACCTTTCCAGGGGGAAGGCGGCATGAAGATTCCGCCCAAGGGCTTTCTCAAAGGGTTACGAGAGCTGTCAGATGCCAATGATCTTTTGTTAATCTGTGATGAAATCCAGGTGGGCATGGGCAGAACCGGGAAAAAATTTTGTTTTGAACATGAAGACATTGTTCCCGACGGCGTAATTTTGGGCAAAGCCCTTTCCGGAGGACTTGTTCCTTTGTCCGTGTTTATCACCAATGCCAAAATCATGGACATGATTTTTTCCAAGGGCTCCGATGGGTCCACATTCGGCGGGTATCCCCTGGCCTGTGTGGCAGGAACCGCATCTCTTAAGGTTTTTGAAGAAGAACACCTGGCCGAGCAGTCTGCCCGAAAAGGCAAAATCCTGAAAGCACGAATACAGGAGATTGCCGACCGGTCCCCCCATGTCCGAGAGGTCCGGGGCAAAGGGCTTTTCATTGGAATTGAGGTAAAGAAAGGCAATGCCATGGAATTTTGCCATAAACTGCTCAAACTGGGCCTGATTGTCAATGACAGCCACGGCCATACCATCCGGATTTCCCCTCCCCTGGTCATCAACGAGGAGGAGATGGATTTTCTGGTGGCCCGGCTTGAACAGGTGCTGGTGGATTAGCCTGAATACACGAGCATATGCTCCAAATTTCTGTGCTGACCGGCCATGATCTGCATGATTTTTACCGCCAGTTCAGGGGTCTGGATAACTTGCTCAAAGAGTGCTTCCCGGTTGATAATAACAACCTGGGCTTCCCCCATAATGGCTTCTAGGGTTATACTGGAATGTTTGTCCTTGGAAAGGTTCTGTATGGCCACAAAATCTCCGGCATGGGCGATTCTTATGGTGCCTGCCCATCCGGAGTGGGAGCGTTTGCTTATCTCAACAAACCCCTTTACAACTAGAAAAATATTTGTCGCTGCATCCCCTTCCATCTGAATAAGGCCATTTTCAGCAAAAACATCCTGCCTTGATTTAAGCGCCAGCCCTTCAATGGCAAGGGCGGGCAGGCCGGCAAACGCCCGAATACTCTTTAGATATTCCATGCGTTTTTTTAAGGTTTCCAGAATAAATTTACGGGCGGTCCCAGGCTTTAGGGGAAGCCATTCAAAACAAAGCCTGCCAAGCAGCAGCAAGGTTTTTTTTGAACTGATCATTGTACTTGTCTGTGCGGTCTCTTTTTCCAACCAGCCCAGGTGAAGCAGAAGGGACTCAATGTCTGCCCGGTACTCATCATATTTCACTCTTTCCATGAGAAAATCAACAAACTGTGGCACACGCATCCGCTGCATGGCCAGGTTCAGCTCAGGATGCTCCAGCAGGTCGGCAATACTGTGTTTTGTATCATGCTGTATATGAAAAATTTCATTAAACAGTGCCGGCCGGTTAAACAAGGTGAGAATTGCCCCGGCCACCTGGTCGACAAAAGAGAAATCACACCGGTCCAAACCTTCGGGCACAGCTCCCAGGGCAACATAGGATTTCACCTGCCTGAAAAAACCATTGTCCTCGATATTTTCCTGGAAGCGTCCGTTCATGGAATCAAAAACAATATTGGACACCCTGTAAATATTGGCTGTCAGGCCTTGCTGCCTTGCCGAAATAATCTGCTTTTCCGCCTCAAGTTTTGTGGTCAGATAAAAATTGTCTGTTTTCTGACCGGCGTCGGTATCAAACTCTGTGAACAAAAAAGCCTTTTTTTCTTCTATATTGCCCTGGCCCACCGAAGTGGTTGAAATCTGGTGTAGAACTTTATTCTTGCCATGGAGGGCAAATTCGATCAAATTGCTTACAGACACTATATTTGCCGTTACAAATTCTTCATAATGTCCGTAATGCTTTACAAGGGCAGCGGCGTTAATAATGCAGTCCGTCTGCTGTGCAAGTTTTTCCCAATCGGTTTTATTTAGCCCCAGCCTTTCTTTGGAAAGATCCCCGGCATGGAGTTGAATTCTGTCTTTGTATGCCTTTGGCATATTGCCTTTAAAATAATACGCCCATTTTGCGTCAAGCCTTTTTTGGGCCTCATCCAGGTTTTGGGCTCTGATGATCAGATGAATCCGGGCCGTTTCCATTGTCAATAATCCATTTAAAAGGAAAATACCTAGAAATCCGGTAACACCGGTTAAAAGCACGGTTTCATATTGCTGCTGATCCGACAAATCCAAATTTTCATATGGGGTGCACAACTCCTTATAGGATAATTCCATGTGTGCAAAAGCGTCATTGATCTCTGAAACCGGGGAGGCCCCGCATCTTTGTTTAACCTCCAGCAATTTTTTCATCATATTGTTTTCAAGGGGTCTGACATTGCGGGCCAGTCTTTCCGGGGTCTGGTATTTAAAAATATCATTCACCCCGATTTCCACATGTTTTTTTAACTCATAGGTAAGGGTCACCGCCTTCAGGGAATTGCCGCCCAGGTCAAAAAAATTATCGGTCATACTGATATTCTTTTTTTTGAGAATACTGCAAAATCCATCCAAAACCTTCTTTTCCACATCGGTTTGAGGCTTAACAACCTGTCTTTTCTCACCCGTGTCATGACCGGGCCTAGGAAGTGCATGACGATCAATTTTACCGTTGGCTGTTACCGGTAGATGATCCATATAAATTAAATGGGAAGGCACCATATACCCGGGCAACTCTTTTAACAAAAAATCTTTCAACACGGCCTTTGCAATCTCCTGGGTCCCGGTATAGTAGCCACATAGAAACGAATCTTCTGAAATCTCACCGGCTACGGCCAGCACATACGTATCCTTCACACAAGGATATCTGGTGAGTACATTCTCTATCTCGGAAGTTTCAATCCTGTACCCCCTGATTTTTACCTGGTGGTCTTTTCTGCCCAGGTAAACAATCGGGCCCTTCACAGACATGCGAACCAGGTCCCCGGTTTTATACATTCTTTCCCCGGATATAAAGGGATCGGGTACAAAGGCCAGATCGGTAAGGTCCTGCCGGTTGATATAACAATCGGCCAGGCCGTGGCCCGCGATATACAATTCACCCACAGCCCCCCGGGGAACAAGGCACAGGTCTTCATCCAGTATGTACAGGCGGGCATTATCGGCAGGGATCCCGATGGGAACTGAGCCCCCCTTATCTTTTGCCGGATCAAATCCATGCCATGAACAGGCTACGGATGCTTCTGTGGGTCCGTATTCATTCACGATGACAAGTCCCTGGGGAAATTTTGAAAGAACCCGGCGGCAAAGATCCGCACTCAGGTTCTCCCCGCCCACAATCAGCATTTTCACACGGGTGCTCTGGCAATCGACCATCTCAAGAAGCGCCAGGTGGCTCGGGGTCATTTTCATGAAATCCACTTCATTTTCCCGGATAATTTTCTCCACCAATACGCTTTTATCCTCACCCGGATAAATCACCATACGACCGCCGGTTATAAGCGGAAGAAATACCGAGGTCACAACAAGGTCAAATGAAAGGGATGAATAAAGCGGGATGTCAAAAACCTGGTCCTGCAAAAAGCCGCGTTTTACCCAGGACAGATAGTTAACAACCCCTTTGTGGGGTACTATTACGCCTTTTGGTTTACCCGTGGAACCCGATGTATAAATGATATAAATGGGATCTGCCGGACCATTTCCCGGTTCCGGCATGCAATCATTGGCCGAATAATTTTGTTCATCCTCAAGTTTCAGACAGGTTAAAGAGGGGGTAAGTTTTTGTGCCTGTTCATTGCCGGGGGTTGTCAAAACAAAACGAACACCCGCCTCTTTCATCATAAAATTTATCCTCTCCGCCGGATAGCCGATATCAACAGGTACATATGCGGCCCCGGCTTTCAGAACCCCCAGAATGCCCACGATAAATTCAATGGAGGCCGTGCCCACGATCCCTGCCACCTGCCCGGGACCCACCCCCCGGGATTTCAATGTATTGGCAAGCCGGTTGGTCCGGCGGTCAAGCTCACCAAATGAAATGGTCCTGGCCTCTTGTTTAATGGCAACTGCATCCGGTGTTGTTTGGGCCTGGCGGCAAAAAAGAGCGGTCACCGTCTGATCCGGGTATGGAGTTTTGGTATCATTGAAGGTTTTAAGCAGCAACTCCCGCTCCCGGGGCAGGATGATATCATATTCACCCAGCATCCGATCCGGCCGTTCACAGATCTGCTCTAAAAGTTGAATATACTGGTCTCCCCAGGCAAGGGCTGTTTCCCTGTCAAACAAAGCTTTTTTGTATTCTATTTTCAGCTGAATGCCTTGCCCATGCACCACGGCTTCAAAGGTCTGGTCAAACTTGGAAACCTCTGGATTATACTCCACAGGAGAAATCAGAAGATCTCCGGATTTCATCGCCAAAGGCTTCTCCCTGAAGGTAAAAAGAACATCCAACAGGGGGGTTCTTCCAGGCTCCCTTTTTACGGCAAGCTGTTCAACAAGGTCTTCCAGGGGATAATCCTGGTGATCCAGGGCGCCCATGAGTGTCTGTTTTACCTTTGAAAGATAGGCTTTCAAAGGGGTTTTTTTATCGGGAAACAGTCTTAAGGGCAAGGTACCCACAAACATGCCCATCATATGTTCCACCTCAGGGATGGTGCGGCCGGATGACGGGATTCCCACAACAAGATCGGCGCAGGCGGTATGGCGCATTAAAAAGATCCCGTAGGCCGCCAGAAGCGTTGTAAACAAAGTCACCCCGGATGCCTCGGATACCTGGGACAATCTGTGTTTAACTTTTTCGGATATGTCAAAAAGCAGACAATCTCCCGTGTAATCCATGGATGCCTTGCGCTGATGATCGGTTTCAAGTTCCATGGTCTGGGTAAACCCCTTAAAAACATCCAGCCAGTAGGCCTTTTGTGCCGGCAACCTGCCCCCTACAAGGGTTTCCTGCTGCCAGACGGCAAAATCTTTATAGCAAAAACCTAGGTCGGGCAGTTCATGGCCGTAGTAAAAATCCCATAATTCCTTCATAAGGATGGAAACTGAAAGTCCATCCATGATGATGTGGTGAACGTCAAAAACAAACACATGGGTGTCAGCAGATTCCTTGAACAAGGCGGTTCTGAACAAAGGTGCATTTTCCAGGTCAAAGGGTTTTACAAATTCCCTTACCCGGGCCTGGACGCCATTGGGGGTAATTTCGGCGAACAGCCTTTTATCAGTAACCTTCCGGTGAACTTTCAGCACCGGCAATCCCTTTTCCAGTTTAAAAGAGGTCCGCAGAATCTCATGGCGCAAAACCAGTTCATCAATGGCGGTTCCCAGCCTTGCCTGGTCCAGGGGGCCTTGTATTTTCATGACCAGGGAAATATTGTATGCCGTGTCCATGTTTCCCATCTGGTGAATCAGGAAGAGCCTTTTCTGGGCTGAGGTGACCGGATAAAAAGCACGGACAGGCACTGATTTTATGCCGGCCTCTTTGCTGTCTTTTTGCCGTTCAATAAAGGCGGCAGTACTCCTGAGAGTTTTTAGTTTAAAAATTTGTGTGACGGGAAGACTGATCTTAAAAACTTTTTGTATGCGGTACTGCATGGTCAAGGCTTTGAGTGAATGGCCGCCAAGATGTATAAAATTGTCATTGGCGCTGATATTTTTTATACCCAGTATGGTTTCCCAGATAACCGCCAGTTTTTTTTCTGTCTCACTTTCAGGAGGCGCATACCCGGCCTGTCTTTGGGACTCAAAATCGGGTTCGGGCAGTGCCCGCCGATCCACTTTTCCCGAGGTGTTTTTAGGCATATTGTCAAGGGCGGTCAGAAAGGTAGGCACCATATAATCGGGCAGTTTTTCTTTCAAACTGGCCTGTATACCCGAAAGAGAGCTCTCTTTGGAAGATTCAATCCAGGCACATAAAAAAGGAGACCCGGTATTATCCTCCCTGACATCAACCACCGCATTTTTTACATGGGGAAGCGTTGCAATCCTTGCCTCTATCTCCTCAAGCTCTATCCTGTACCCCCTTATCTTTACCTGAAAATCCAGTCGTCCCAGAAAATCGATATTGCCATCGGGAAGCCATTTTGCCCGATCACCTGTCCGGTACATTTTCTGCCCGGGGAAAAAAGGATCCGCCACAAATTTTTCCCGGGTAAGCCCGGGCCGGTTCAGGTATCCCCTGGCAAGACCTGCTCCAGCAAGATAAAGTTCTCCGGCCACCCCCAGGGGCTGGGGATTTTTGTACCGGTCCAGTATATATGCCCGGGTATTGGGAACCGGTTTTCCAATGGGAGATTTAAGCCAATGTTTGTCCAGATGGATATGGGTGGAGATGACCGTGTTTTCCGTGGGGCCGTATTCATCCACCAGCCGAAAACGGGGCAGGGTATATTTTTTTAACTTTTCACCCCCGGTTGTCATCACGCAAAGGGAACGGTTATCGCACATGTCAAGAAATTGTTCGCACATGGGGGTGGGCAGGTCGATATAGGCGATCTGGTTTGCTTCAAGATAGTCATTTATTTTTATGGGGTCCAGCCGGATATCATTGGTGATAAGATGAAGTTCAGCCCCGTTCAGCAGGGGAGAAAATATCTGGGATACTGAGGAATCAAAGCTGAAAGAAGCATACGCTGCGGTTTTCACCCCGGCGCTTATGCCATAGGCCCTGCTGTGCCAGTTGACCAGATTCACCACGCTCCGGTGCTCGATAACCACCCCCTTGGGTTTGCCCGTGGATCCGGAGGTGTAAATGACATAGGCAGCATTTTTGCCGCTTGGTCCCATGGGCAATTTTCCAGCCTTTGCGGTGAAAAAAGCGGGGTCGGAAAGATCAAAACAAGTGCCTGTGTACGACCGGGGAGCCTCATCCCGGTAGGCCAAAACAAGGGGGGCACCCGAATCTTTAAGAATATACTGGATATGCTCTTGGGGATAACCAGGATCAATGGGCAGGTAGGCGCCCCCTGCCTTTAGGATGGCAAGGATGGCAACTATGGTTTCCATGCGCCGGCCGGCAATCAGGCCCACAATGGTTTCCGGCCCGACACCAACCTGGGTCAGCCCAAGGGCCAGTGAATCCACCTGCCGGGCCAGTTCACCATAGGTCAGTTTTTTATTGCCAAGGACAAGGGCGGTTGCCCCAGGGTGGCGGCCTGCCTGCTCGTCAAACATCCGGACAAGGGTGGTGTTAAGGTTATACTCTGCATCTGTGGCGTTAAATGTGTGAATCACCTGGTTGATTTGGGACGGGTCAATAATGGGCAGGTCCTTCATTTTCTGCCGGGGCTGTTTTATCCCGGCAGAAACAATATGAGAGATTCCCTTAAAAATGGTCTCAATGGAGGCTTCCGAATACACTGCTTTTTTATAATCAAATTCCAGTTCCAGGATGCCCAGGATATCCTTGTTTTCACCGTTCACATGGATGGAAAGCCCGCCGGCTTCATAGGGCGGTTGAATATGCTTGGCACTCATTTCTTCCATGATCAAATCCTGGTGCCCTATCACCGACACATTCATGAAAAACGCCGGATCAATCCCTGATTTTTCCCTCAGGTTAATGAGCAATTGATCAAAGGGATACTGCTGCCGCTTTTTAATCAGATAATTTATCTGGTCCCCGATGCTGTGGACAAGTGATTCAAACCGATCATCCCCCTTCATCTGAATTCTCACCGGGATGGTGCTGATAAACATCCCTGCCATTTCATGCTGCTCTTTTGTGGACCGGTTGTGATTGAAGGTGGGCAGGATAAAGTCTTCAAGGCCTGTAATACGGCTGATATAGATGGAAACTGCCGTATAAACCATTTTAAAGACAGACACCTTATTTTCCTTTGCCCACTTGTGCATCCCGGCCCTTAAATCACTGTCAAAGGCCATATTTTTTTTCCCTGCGTCAATGGAATCAGGGGACCGGGATCCGGAAAGATTAATTTCCTCGGGCAGGGGCAGCATTTGCGCTTCCCAGTATAATTTATCTTCAGTGTATCTGTCTGAATTCAGGTATTTTTGTTCGTAGGCCAGATAGTCAAGATAGGAAGGGGTTTTTGAAAAATCAACAGGGGTTCCTGCCAAGATTTTAAAATAGGTATTTTTAATATCCCTGATAAATAACAGTATGGTGCCGCCGTCTGATATGATGTGGTGCAGCTTCATAAAATAACCACTTTTTCCGTCGTCATGGCGCACCAGGGCAAAATAAAACAGGTCGGAATTTAAAAATTCAAAGGGCTGGGAAGCCTGGTCTGTTGCCCAGTTTTTTAACCGGGTGGTGCCGTCGGGAATATGAAAATCAAATAGATCCAGTTGTTTGTCCCAAGCGGGTTCAAGATACTGACAGGGCCTTACCATCTCCTGTTCGGTAAGTTCCGCTATTCGCATTCTTATCCCTTCATGGGCACGGATTACAGCATTTATGGCCGATTCCAGGATACGATTGTCCGCCTTGAATTCAAACTTGACAAGGAAAGCCAGGTTGGCGGCACCTAGCCCGGGATATTGTTTTTCAGCATACCAAATTCGTTTCTGGGGGTGTGACAGGTCATACATTTTATTTTCTTTTTTTTTATTCATAATTTTATCCTTCCCTGTGTAATGGAGGCTGCCCGGCTTTTGCCATCATGGAAGCCCCAAATGCGGCCAGTGCGACCACCGTCGATAGTAAAACCGCATTCTGGAAACCAGATTCAATCTGCAACGCACGGCTTAAAAGCTCAGTTCCCCTGGCGGTTTCCAGAAAATTTTCGTAAACGCTCACCCCCAGTGCAGATCCGATGGTGGTGCCAGAAGATGCCACTGCTGTGAACATCCCGGCCTTATCAACCGGGGCATGGCCCATGAAAAGCGTTATATTTGCAGTAAAAAACATGGCAAGGCCAATGCCGAAGCCAATGAAAAGGGTAATGATCATTGCATTGGAAATCTCGGGGGAAAAAAAATAGAAACTGCCGGTGGCGATGACGGAAAGCGCAGAAGCCTTGATCGCCACCGGATTGGGACCGAACCTGTCTGCCAGGTATCCAGCAAAGGGAGAAACCGCAATGGAAACCACCGGGAAAAACATGAGAAAAAACCCTGTCCTGCCCACCCCCATTTGCAGCACTTCCATAAAATAAAACGGAAACAAAAAATTCAACCCCGAAAGGACAATCACAAACCCCACATTGGCGGCAATGCATGCCAGTATACTCTTTTTTAAAAACAGGGGTATTTCAAGCAGGGGATGTTTCACTTTCAATTCCTGGCGAACCAATGCCAGAGTGCTGGCCAGGAACAAAATAACCGCGATGACTGATGGTGCTGAAAAGAGAGTGTCCCATGACCCCTGGTTCAAAATCAATAAAAAGAGTGTCACCGAAAGAATACTCAAAAAAAGGCCGGGAATATCATAGGGTGCCGGCTTGCCAACCGAATCTTTTTTCAGAAATAGCGCAGCGGCAATAACAGCTGCAACCCCCACCGGGATATTGATTAAAAATATCCATCGCCAGCCAAAAGAATGAATCAGCCACCCGCCCAGGGGTGCGCCCATGGCATATCCGATTCCCCCAAGAACTGTATTCAGGCCAAATGCCCTGCCCCTTACCCCCGGGGGCAGATTCTGGAGGAGAACCGCGCCAAAATTGGCCATAATGCATGCAGCACCGATTCCCTGGACCAGCCGGCCAAGATACATTGTTAAAATCTGATGGGCAAAGGCACAGACAACAGACCCCAGGGTAAACACCAAGAAACCGGTGATAAAAACCCGTTTTGAACCCAATGCATCCCCCAGGCTCCCGGAAAAAAGGAGCAGGCTTCCCAGTGCACACAGATAGATAAGCACCACCCAGGCAACCGCCTGGGTGGTTGCACCTAAATCCGAGCAGAGTGTGGGAAGCGCGATATTAACGATGCTGGCATCCAGGTTGACAAGGAATGTCCCCAATGCGATTACTATAATAATTGTAATATTTCTCATCTTCCTGTTAAATCCTTTTTTGCGATTTTCAGAACTTAAGCAAAAGATACCAATTTCCTTTTTTTGTCAAGCAAGTTTTGGTGGTATTCGCGGATCATAGAGCTAAATTATTCAGAATGGTTTATGTGAAAAATGCAAAACATGGTCTTTTGGCATCGGGATCTGCCAAACAAATTTGTCGTAATGTCTTGACAACTTGACAGATTAAAGGTATCTTTTCATCCAGATGACCTTGATTAATAAAGGATGGCTAATCGACAAAATAAGACAGACACAGGAAAAGTAATTATGCTCAATCCCGGTTCCCCCATTCCCCTGTACCACCAGCTGGCAGACATTCTGTTGGCCCGGATCAGATCCGGACAATACCCCCCCGGCCAGATAATCCCTTCTGAAACAAAGCTGGCCAAGCTGTTCGGCATTGGTCGCCCCACGGTCCGCCAGGCCATGGACACCCTGGTAAAAAAAGGGCTGATCCAGCGCAAAAGAGGGTCCGGCACCTTTGTCAAACTAAGCCCCCAGGTTGACCTGTTTTCCCTGGCAGGAACTTCCCAGGCCTTTTTAACCAAGGGGGTTCCCATTGAAACAAAAATTATTACCCCCGTGGCCCAAAAAAAAATAGCCCGGAACCCGGAAAATCCCTTTAACAACCAAACCGCCTTTTTCCTGTCCCGCCTGACCCTGACCCAGGGGAACCCGGTGCTGCTGGAAGATATCTACCTGGACCCGGAACTTTTTATGGGGATTGATCGATTGGATCTGGACAACAAATCCCTGGCCCAGGTGGTATCCGATCACTATTTCCTTACCCCGGAAACCGGAACCCAGCAGTTCAAGGTTGAATCCCTGAATGCTGAACGGGCAAAGTGGCTGGCGGTTTCGCCATCAAACCCTATTTTGACGGTCAGAAGAACCTTAAATTTCCCCCAGGCCCCCAATGGAATTTTTTCCATTCTTTTTTGCCGAACCGATGTGTTTGCTTTTTCCCAGACCATCCGGTCCGAAGGGGGGGGAGAACCAGTACCCTTTTTGCATCCCACAAGGAGTATGAACCCATGAAAAACCGCGGATATTACGGCAACTTTGGCGGGGCCTTTTTGCCCGAGATCCTGGTGGCCACCTTTGATGAACTGGAAAATCAGTTCCAAGCCATTAAACAGGACCCAGACTTCTGGAACACCTATGTCAATCTGATGTCCTCCTATTCCTGCCGGCCCACCCCCCTGACCTTCGCCCAAAACCTCACCGACCATTTCGGCGGAGCAAAAATCTACATCAAACGCGAAGACCTGAACCATACCGGGGCCCACAAGGCCAACAACGTCATGGGCCAGGGACTTTTGGTTCAGCGAATGGGAAAAAGCCGTGTCATCGCAGAAACCGGAGCCGGCCAACACGGCGTGGCCTGTGCCACCATGGCGGCCAAATTCGGATTTGACTGCACCATCTACATGGGGGAGGTGGATGTGATCCGGCAGAGGCCCAATGTTTTCTGGATGGAACAATTGGGCGCCACCGTGGTGCCGGTAACAGACGGCACCCGAATACTCAAGGATGCCATTAACGAAGCCTTCAGGGACTGGGTCACCCACATGGACACCACCCACTATGTGTTGGGAACCGCCTGCGGCCCCCATCCCTTCCCGGCGCTGGTCACCTATTTCCAGTCCATCATCGGCCTGGAAGCCAGACGTCAGATTTTAGAAATTGAAAATAGGCTGCCCAAGCGGGTCTATGCCTGTGTGGGCGGCGGATCCAACGCCATGGGACTTTTTTCCGGATTTTTAAATGATCCCGTGGAACTTGTGGGGGTGGAAGCCGGGGGCAAGGGACTTTCCACAGGACTTCATGCATCCCGCCTCAAAAGCGATGATGCCAGTCCCGGCATTGCCCAGGGGTATAAAACCTATTTTCTCCAGAATGATGACGGTCAAATGCGAGAAACCCACTCCATTTCCGCAGGCCTGGATTACGTGGGGGTTTCTCCCATCCTGGCCGAAATGCATGACAAAGGCCTTGCCCGGTTTGAGTCTGCCACCGACGACGAGGTCATTGCCGCCCTGAAACTGACCATGAAAAAAGAAGGGATCATTCCGGCTCTTGAATCCGCCCATGCCTTTGCCCATGCCTTTAAAGAAGCCCCTCAATTGGCAAAAGACGACAGTATTATCATCAACCAGTCCGGCCGGGGGGACAAGGATATTTTCACCGTGGCCGATGCAATTGGTGATCCCAAATGGAAAGAATTCATAATCAAAAAGGCAGAACAATACCATGCTTGAATCCCATATCAACCAACAGCTGCAAACCAAAGAAATTTTGTTGATGACCCATATTGTCATGGGCTACCCCGACTTTGACGCCTCCTACGAAATTGTCCGACAGATGGTGGCGGCAGGCGTGGACCTCATGGAGCTCCAGATCCCTTTTTCAGAACCCATGGCCGATGGGCCGGTGATCCTTCGTGCCAATCAGCGAGCCCTTGAAGGCGGGTCCACTGTGCAGCGCTGTTTTGACTTTGCAAAGCGGGTGGCCCAGGACTTTTCCATCCCCTTTTTATTCATGAGCTATGCCAATATTTTGTATAAATACGACATGGAATCCTTTTCAGACCAGATGGCAAAGATCAATTTAAAAGGGGCCATTGTACCGGACCTGCCGCCGGAAGAAGGGAAAGCGTATATCGCTGCCATGGCCAAAAATAATCTGGCCCCCGTCTATATTTTTTCCCCGGAAACTTCCGACGAGCGCATGGCCTATATTTCCGGTTTTTCCAAAGGGTTTGTCTATTGCCTGGCCAGAAAAGGGGTGACGGGAAAAACCACCTCTTTTTCAACGGACATCGCCGATTATCTTAAAAGGTGCAGAAAGGCAACAAGCCTCCCCCTGGCCGTGGGATTCGGTGTAAAAGACAAGGCTGACATCGATTTCTTAAGAGGCAAGGCCGACATTGCCGTCATCGGCTCCCAGACCATCCGGGTGGTGGAGGAAAAAGGCCCCACGGCCACGGGTGATTTTATCCACAGCCTTTTCTAGGAAAAGCACAAAAAGGGACAGTTTTACCAGCAGCTACACGCCTGGATTTTTTTCCACAGGCATCTGGATCTCCACCAGGTAATCCTTTTCATGGGATACGGCCAGACGGGACAGCAAGACCCGCTCCACAGAAGAGCCGGTAATGGAATGTCCCGATGCCTCAATAAAATTTTTCAGATCTTTCCTGGAAGCTGTCAGGGCCTCATAGGGGCCTTTATGAAAAAGATAGGCAAAGTATCCGGAAGGTAAAAGGTCATTGGCTCCGTCGTTTACAGGCAGGGCTATCTTTTTAAAGATCCCCTCGCTGTTTTTATCCTCCTCCACATACACCAAAAAATCATATATATCGGCATGATAATTTTCTCTGGCAGACCTGAATATCTTTTTAAAACAAAGCTCCATGGCATAAAGGTCGTGGGGGGCGGGCACAGGTTCACTTAGCAATGGCCTGTTCTCAAACCACTTGATCCCCTTTTCAAATGGCGTGATTGCAAGATTGGCCTTGAAGGCCGTGACCGTGGAGTCAATCCGTCTTTGAATCCTGTGGATCTGGTCCAGCTTTTGGCGTATGGTCCGGCTCTGGGACTCCAGGAGCTGTACCCGGGCCCGGCTGGAGGCCTGGCTCCGGTATGTCTTGATTTCTTTGAGCTTCATGCCCAGGCCCTTGAGGAACAAAATCACATCCAGGTCTTCACACTGGTTCAGGTCATAGTAGCGGTAGCCGGTGCCGGGATCAACTTCCCGGGGACAGATCAGGCCTATTTTATCGTAGTAGAGCAGGGTCTGTTTGGAGATATGGTGTAATTGGGCCATTTCCCCGGCCATAAAACTTATTTTCATTTTTCCTCCATTTTCTGCTTGACTCTATACTTACTATATACCTTATTTTTCGGCATTTAAAAATGCCAAAGTACCGGAGCCATTGCCATGGGACTGTCCGTGGCCTTTTTTCATAAAAGACAAGGAGGTATATATAGTGCCCCTGAAAAAGAATAATAGGATTCAACCTTTTGTTAAACCGACCTTAACCGACGGTGGACTATAATAAAAGTTTATTTCAATCAAAGGAGTCAAACGTGGGAAATATCATTAAAAATACAGCGCTCATCTGCATGATATGCATATCGGTATTGGCATCCGGGTGCCTGGAAAAAAAAGATTCACCAGGGGAATCCCAGGCTGGATTTCCCCCGCCTCCGGTGGATATTCTGACGGTCACCTCGGTTCCCTATACCCCCACGGTCAATCTGCCGGGCAGAATTTCTCCTGTGCGCTCGGCACGGGTCTGCGCCCGGGTGGCTGGCATTGTCCTGGGCCGCGAATTTAAAGAGGGCAGCGATGTAAAAAAGGGCCAGGTCTTATTTCGGATCGACCCCGCGCCTTTCCAGGCGACCCTGGCTGGGACTGACGCTGAACTGGCCAGGACCGAGGCCGACCTATTTGATGCAAAGAACATGTTCAAACGGTACGCCGTACTCATAAAGACCGGGGCTGTTTCCACACAGCAATACGACTCGGCCCAGGCCAACTTGAAAAAAACCCAAGCTGCAGTTCAGGCAGCTTGGGCCCAAATCAAAATCGCCCGGCTCAATCTGGGATATGCAACGGTAACCGCCCCCATCTCCGGCCGCATCGGCCGGGCCTTGGTAACCCAGGGAACCCTGGTGGGGCAGGGAGAGGCCACCCTCATGGCCCAAATCCAGCAACTGGATCCCATCTATGCCGATTTTAACCAGCCTGTGTCTGATTTTCTCAAACTAAAGGCGGCCATGGTTGAAAACGTTTCTTCGGACAGACGGGCAATGGTTTTCCTGACCCTGGAAGAGATCAACGACACCCGCCAAGGAGAATTGTTGTTTACCGATGCAACAGTGGATGCAAGTACTGGCCAGGTCTCCCTGCGGGCACAATTTCCCAATACCGACGGGTTGCTTTTGCCGGGCATGTTTGTCCGCATTCAGACGCCTTTGACTGAAAATCCCCAGGCCATTTTCATTCCCCAGAGGGCCGTTCTCAGGGGGGCTGACGGTAAGGCCCGGGTCATGGTGGTGGACAGTCAGGGACAGGCAGAATCCCGCCCGGTGACAACCGGAGACATGCGTGATAATACCTGGCAGATCACCCAGGGCCTGAAACCTGGTGAGAAAATTGTGACAACGGGTGCGGACAAAGTCCGGCCCGGAATGCAACTGGTCCAGGCAGACTTGTCCGACCGGACAATTGCGAAAAATTAAAAGGAGCCCCCATGTCTGAATTTTTTATTAACCGACCTAATTTTGCCTGGGTGGTGGCCATCTTCATCTCCCTGGCCGGAATTCTGGCTATTCCATCCCTGCCTGTGGAAAAGTATCCCCAAGTGGCCCCGCCCCAGATTTCCATTCAGGCCGTCTATCCCGGGGCTTCGGCATCGGTGCTCAACGACTCTGTGACCAGCCTCATTGAAGAGGAACTCAACGGGGCCAAGGGTCTGCTCTACTATGAATCCACCTCCAGCTCCAACGGCATTGCCGAAATAACGGTGACCTTCCAGCCCGGGATCGACCCGGCCCTGGCACAGGTGGATGTCCAGAACCGAATCAAAAAAGCCGAAGCCCGGCTGCCTGATGCGGTGAAACAGCAGGGCCTCCAGGTGGAACAGGCCAATGCAGGCTTTCTTCTTATCTATTCCATGTCCTACAAAGACAAAGGCTCCGACAAAGACCCCCAGGCCCTGGCCGATTTCATGGCCCGAAACATCAATAACGAAATCCGCAGGGTCCCGGGAGTCGGAAAAGTACAGTTTTTTGCCTCGGAAAGTGCCATGCGGGTCTGGGTTGCCCCGGAAAATCTGCTCAAATATGATCTCTCCATGGCCGACGTGAACCAGGCGATTGCCCAACAAAATGTTCAGGTGCCTGCCGGAAGTTTCGGAGACCGGCCGGGCCCGGATTCCCAGGAAATAATGGCCACCCTTGTGGTCAAAGGCACCCTTGCCACACCTGGGGAATTCGGACGGATCGTGCTCCGGGCCGATGAAGACGGATCCATTGTCCGGCTATCCGACGTGGCACGCCTGGAAATCGGATCCCAGTCCTATAATTTTGACTCCCGGCTTAACGGGGAGTCCGTGGCGAGTGCCGCAGTTCAGCTGGCCCCGGGCGCCAATGCCCTGAGTACAGTCACTGCCGTCAAACAGCGCCTGGAAGAATTGTCCGCCACCTTTCCTGTGGACATGAGCATCTCCACTCCCTATGATACTTCCAAATTTGTCAGTGTGGCCATTGAAAAGGTTCTCCACACCCTTCTGGAAGCCGTGGTCCTGGTCTTTATTGTGATCCTGATTTTTCTCCAAAACCTGAGGTATACCCTGATTCCAACCATTGTGGTGCCGATCTGCCTTCTGGGGACCTTTGCCGTGATGTCTGTCCTGGGATTTTCCGTGAACATGATGACCATGTTTGCCATGGTCCTGGCCATCGGCATCCTGGTGGACGATGCCATTGTGGTGGTGGAAAACGTTGAGCGGACCATGGCCGAGGAGGGCCTGGGTCCCCGGGAGGCGACCCAAAAAAGCATGAAACAGATCACCGGGGCCATCGTGGGCATTACCCTGGTGCTGTCTGCGGTGTTTTTCCCCCTGGCCTTTATGAACGGTTCTGTCGGGGTTATCTACCGGCAGTTTTCCATGGTTATGGCCGTGTCCATCCTTATTTCCGGATTTCTGGCCCTGACCATGACCCCGGCCCTGTGCGCCACCATGCTCAAGCCTGTACCCATGGGACATGACCAGGCCAAAAAAGGATTTTTCGGCCTGTTTAACCGGATGTTCGGCCGGGTCACAAAGGGGTATTCGGGAATAACCTCGGGCCTGGTGGTCCGGGGAGGCCGGGTCATGCTGGTCTATGTCGCCCTGGCAGGGCTTCTGGGGTACACCTATGTCCGTCTTCCCCAGGCCTTTGTTCCCACCGAAGACCAGGGCATCCTGCTGGTCAATATCCAGCTGCCTCCCAATGCCACCTATGGGCGGACCCTGGCCGTGACCAAAAACATGGAAAATTACCTCATGTCCCGGCCGACAATGGCATCGGTGACCACTGTGGTGGGATTCAGTTTTTCCGGCATGGGCCAAAATGCTGCCATTGCATTTCCCTCCCTTAAAGACTGGTCTCTTCGGGGAAAGGACCAGTCCGCAATGGACGAGGTCATGGCCGCCAACCAGTTTCTGTCCGGCAACAAAGACGGAACGGCTTTTGCCGTGAACCCGCCTCCGGTGGACGGTCTGGGCAATGCGGGAGGCTTTTCCCTCCGCCTCCAGGACCGGGCAGGCCTGGGCCGGGAAAAATTATCGGCTGCATTATACCAGGTCCTGGGCCGGGCCAACCCATCGCCTGTCATTGCCTATGCCATGGTAGAAGGCCTGCCCGACGCTCCCCAGCTAAGATTGACAATTGACCGGCAGAAGGCCCAGGCCCTCGGGGTGGGGTTTGCCTCGGTCAATACAGTGGTCTCCACCGCCTTTGGATCCGCCATGATCAATGATTTTATCAATAAAGGCAGGGTACAGCGGGTGGTGGTTCAGGCCGACAGCAACAGCCGGATCACCCCGAAAAGTCTGGACCGGCTCTATGTGCCCAATAACAGCGGCGAGCAGGTCCCCCTCAAGGCCTTTACAACCATGGACTGGGAGACAGGCCCGGTACAGGTGGTCCGGTACAACGGATTCCCCAGTTTTAGGATTGCAGGGGACGCCGCCCCGGGTTTCAGCACCGGAGAGGCCATGGCTGAGATGGAAAAAATTCTGGCCGATCTCCCACCGGGCATGGGGTATGAATGGACCGGCCTCTCCTTCCAGGAAAAATTCGCCGGTGCCCAGGCCCCCAAACTTTTCGGTCTGGCCCTCCTGGTGGTCTTCCTCCTTCTGGTGGCCCTGTATGAATCATGGTCCATCCCCTTTTCCGTAATGCTCATCGTCCCCCTGGGAGCCTTGGGCACCGTGCTGGCCACCATGGGCATGGACATGGCCAACGATGTCTACTTCAAGGTGGGGCTCATTACCATCATCGGCCTGGGCGCTAAAAACGCCATCCTCATTGCCGAATTTGCAAAAGAGCTGACCGAACAGGGCCACAGTCTGGCCGAGGCCGCCGTTATAAGTGCCAGAACAAGATTCCGCCCCATCATCATGACCTCCATGGCCTTTATTCTGGGAGTGGTGCCCCTGGCCGTCGCCACAGGTGCCGGAGCCGCCAGCCAGCGGGCCATCGGCACCGGGGTCATCGGCGGCATGCTCAGCGCCACTTTGCTCGGGGTGATCTTTGCTCCTGTTTTCTTTGTCTGGGTGCTCTCATTGATTAAGCGCAGCTAACCGCTGCTTTTAAGCAGGCATTGACCTGCCGGAAAAAATTATCACCGCAGGCGCATTTGGAAACTTTTTTGATAAACAGGATATGATGCCCCTGGGAATGATTCCGGCCATGGACCCCTGCCGTGTGGAAATCACGAAAAATTCAGCCGGAAAAATAGGGGGGATCTTGTTTTTTCAGTTTCCGGGACAGGGTGGATTGGCTGATCCCAAGAATTTTGGCGGCTTTTCGCTGGCTGCCGTACTTTTCAACCGCCTGTTTGAGTTGTTGCTGTTTAAAGGCACCGGTTTTCCCTTGGTAACTTCGTGTTTCAGGAATCGATTTCAAATTTACCATATTGGTTTTTGAAAGCAGGGGAGGCAGGTGCTCCAGGCCAATACAATCGATTTCTGTCATGGTGACCAGACGTCTGATCAGGTTTTCCAGTTCCCTGACATTTCCGGGAAAATCGTATTGGGATAGGACCTGGCAAACCGGCTGGGAAAGAATTTTTTGGGTGTTTAACTCCTGGTTAAAACGATCCAGAAAAGAAAGTGCCAGGGGAAGGATATCTTCCGATCTTTCCACAAGGGAAGGAATTTGAATGGGTACCACGTTAAGCCTGAAATATAAGTCCTGCCTGAATCTGCCCTCTGCCACCATCTTTTCAAGGTCCTGGTTGGTTGCAGCAATAATTTTTGTGTTAATTTTTATGGGGCTGGTCCCCCCCACCCGGATAAATTCCATGGTTTCAAGAAATTTTAATAGTTTTACCTGAATGGGCAAGGGAATTTCACCGATCTCGTCCAGAAAAAGTGTCCCCTGGTCTGCTGTTTCAAAAAGGCCTTTTTTCCCCTTGGCAGAAGCCCCGGTAAAGGCACCGCTCTCATGACCGAACAATTCGGACTCAATCAAAGAGGGGGTGATGGCCGCACAGTTCAGGTCAGTAAACGGGTAGTTCCGCCGCCGGGATAATTGATGGATCAACCGGGCGATCATGGATTTCCCCACACCGGATTCTCCGGTGAGAATCATGGGCACATCAAATTTGGAGGCCTGGATCACCATCTGGATCACCTTGACCATTGCCGGGCTTTTCACCACCATTTTTTCCAGTTCCGCCGAGGCAAGATCTGTATCTGAAAAATCCAACCGTAGACTGTCTTTGGACAATTTCTCGGGGTAAAGACTTGCCGCCAGCATGTTAATGTGGGAAATGTCCCGATCATTGACCATTACAAATTTGATCTGCCCTTCTGCATCAGAAATGGGCACACCAGTGGAAAGAATTTTTTTCTGGTGTCGGGTGGTCTGGATCAAGGAGATAATTTTTTTCTGGCGCAGAACCTGAAGGGAAACAGAGGGTTCGTAAAATCCGGCTTCCACCAGATCCCGGACATTTTTGCCAAGCACCTCAACAGATTTAAAACTAAACATCTCTTCGGTGGCCCGATTCACCATCACCACCACCCCATTTTTATCCACCACAAAAAGGCCGTCCTTTGAATGCTCCATGATGGCGTCAAAAATAAGTTCAAAATCTTTGGGTTTCAGGGTGCTGGAAAGCCCGGTTTTCTTTTGCATCATGTTGGGTATCCTTATCCATGATAAAAATAATTTATCATTTTATATCCCGGCCCCCGGATGCTTGTCAAACGATTCAAATCAGGTTTTGATAAAAGGTCCGCTGATTCACTGATTCATTCACTGATTCATTCACTGATTCATTCACTGATTCAGCCCGGAATGACCCCGAACGTCCCAAGCCAAACGACGAGGTTGCGACCATGGAAGCAACGGATAAACATCTGTTTTAAAAGAGAAACAAGCCCAACACATCCCCTAAAAAATATTATTCAATCCATAAATATGCCTTTGGCACGGCTGTTGCTAAGCACCTAATTGAAATAAAAAAATTTTAAACCCTAGGTTTCAATTGTGAAAATAACTATTTTAGATTTTTAACACAGGAGATTTCAATGACAACCACACTACCCAAACAGGCCCAGATCGTTATCATCGGCGGCGGCATTGTCGGATGCAGCACTGCCTACCATCTCACCAAAGCAGGATTCACGGACGTATTGCTGCTTGAACGAAAAGAACTGGGGTCGGGTACGACCTTTGCGGCCGCTGGTCTTTTGGCCCAGCTTCGCCAGAACCAGGAGATGACCAACCTGGCCAAATATGCCACAGAGCTTTATTCCACCCTGGGAGAAGAAACAGGGATTAATACCGGGTTTGTAAGAACCGGTGCCATTGGTGTCTGCCAGACCGAGGACAGGAGGCTGGAATGGTTGCGGGGTGCCGCCATGGCCAAGGCCTTTGGCATTGATATGCACGAGATCAGCCTGAAAGAGGCTGAGGAAATGGTGCCTGGCATGAGCAGCCAGGGATTGATTTCCGCCTTTTACCTGCCCAATGACGGCCAGGTGGACCCCATTGGCGCCACCCAGGCCCTGGCCAAGGGCGCAAAAATGGGCGGGGCAACCATCATCGAAAACTGCAAGGTGTTGGATATTGAAGTCAAAAACGGGGAAATTACCGGGGTTAAAACCGAGGCCGGTGATATCTCCTGTCAGTATTTAATCAATTGCGGCGGCATGTGGGGCAGGGATATTGGTAAACTTGTGAATGTGAGCATTCCCCTCCATGGGGCAGAGCATTTGCATGCCATCACCGTTCCCATCAAGGGCTTAAAAAAACATTTCCCCACGGTCCGGGATTTTGACGGGGTTACCTATTTTAAAGAAGAATCCGGTGGAATCCTGCTGGGCGGTTTTGAAGTTACGGCAACGCCCTGGGGCATGAAGGGCATTCCGGAAAACTGGAAATATACCGAACTGGCCGAAGACTGGGACCAGCTTGAGGTGTTCATGGAATGCGGTTTTGATCGCTTTCCCGCCCTTGAAGATGCCCAGATTCGCCACCTTCAGATCTCTGTGGAAAGCTTTACCCCGGACAATGCGTTTATGCTGGGCGAGGCACCCGGGGTTAAAAACTTTTTTGTTGGCTGCGGCATGAACTCCGTTGGTATTGCTGGATCAGCAGGGGTAGGCCGGGCCCTGGCACAAATTATATCCCAGGGATATCCCCATGAGCAACTATGGCCCGTGGATGTTCGCCGCTGGTTTCCCTGGCAGCAGAACAGCAAATATCTCCATGACCGGGCCACCGAGTCCGTTGGAATTCTCTATGAACAACATTTTCCCAACCGCCAGAGAGCCACTGCCCGGCCAGTTATCTGTTCTCCGGTCCATGACCGCCTAAAGGATAACGGCGCCTGCTTTTCCATGATTGCAGGATGGGAACGGGCAGACTGGTTCGCCCCCAAAGGGATTGAAGCGGTTCATAAATATGATTGGAGAAGCCCCAACTGGCTTCCCTATCAAAAAGAAGAGCACCTGGCCGTCCGTCACAAAGTGGGCATGTACGAGTTGTCTTCCATGGGCAACCTTCTGGTCCAGGGCAGGGACGCCGAAGCCGTTCTCCAGAATCTTTGCACCAACGATATCGGCGGCAAAATCGGTTCCGTATCCTATACCCCCATGGTCAACGAACGGGGGGGATTTGAGACCGATGTAACCGTCACCAAAACAGCCGAAGAAACCTTTTTCATTGTAACGGCCGCCGGCACCACCATCCGAGATCTGGATTATATCAAACGCCGTATTCCCAAGGATGCCATCTGCACCATTACGGATGTCACCCATGGATATGCCATGCTGGCCGTCATGGGACCAAAATCCCGTGATCTTCTCCAGACATTGACCTCGGCAGACATGTCCAACGAGGCTTTCCCCTTCAGCACGGCCCAGGAAATTGATCTGGGCTACGCCAGGGCCACCGCCGTGAGAATGTCCTATGTGGGAGAACTTGGCTGGGAGTTGTATATCCCCTCCCATTTTACCCTTGCCATCTTTGATGCCATCATGGAAGCCGGCAAAAAATTTGACCTGAAACTTATCGGTATGCAGGCGGTCAACTCCCTGCGCCTTGAGACAGGCTACCGTCACTGGGAATCCGACATCACCCCCGACGACACCCCCTACCAGGCAGGCCTGGGGTTTGGTGTAAAGCTTGACAAGGGGGAATTCATCGGCAGGGAGGCCCTGGTGAAACAAAAACAAGAAGGAATCAACCGTAAGATTGTCATGTTCACCCTGGAAGATCCAGAGGTCATGCTATACGGAAGTGAGCCCATCTACCGAAATGGAGAATACAACGGGATAAACACCTCCGGGGCCTATGGGTTTGAAATCAAGAGCGCCCTTGGCATGGGGTACATCACCAATCCTGAAGGTCCGATCACCAATGAATGGATAAAGAATGGCACCTATGAAATTATGGTAGAGGGCAAACCCCTTCCTGCCAAGCTCCATTTGAGCTCTCCCTATGATCCCAAAAACCTGCGGACAAAAATCTAATCGGTTTTAAGCAAGAGATAAAAGGAAAGTAATCATGAATATAGTTGTTTTAATGAAACAGGTGCCGGATACCGAAGCCCCTGTTGAGATAGCCGAATCAAAGGATCGTCTGGATACCGAAGATCTCAAATGGGCCATCAACCCCTATGACGAATATGCCCTGGAAGAGGCCCTTCTGATCAAGGAGAGCCGTGATGATGTCACGGTAACCGTTGTTTCCGTAGGCCCTGACAGAATATCCGAGGCCATCCGGGTGGCCTATGCCATGGGAGTGGATGAGGCCATCCACATCAATGATGAAATTGACAATGACGAAGTGGATGAAGACCAATTTGCCGCAGTGGATGCCTATACCACCTCAAAAATATTGGCCAAACTCCTTGAGGACACCCCCCACGATTTAATTATCGCAGGAAACAGGGCCGTGGACGATGACAACTACCAGGTACCCGCCTTTGTTTCCAAAATGCTGGGCATCCCCATGATTTCCCTGGTTATCAGCCAGAAGATTGAATCCGATGCCATTGTCTGTGAACAGTCCATTGACGGCGGAACCGCTGTTGTAAAAGCAAACCTGCCCGCCATCATTACGGCCAACAAGGGGCTTAACGAGCCCAGGTACCCGGCCTTCCGGGCCATTATGAAGGCCAAAAAAAGAAAGGTGGATGAACGGGACATAGAAGCGTTGGGTTTTGAAACAGCTGATCTGGGAATCAATGGGGCTAAAGTTAAAATCCGCTCCCTCGCCTATCCACCGGAACGGGGCGCCGGAAAGACCATCAGCGGAAACAACGTGGATGAAAAAGCAATGGCGCTTGTCAAACTTCTCAAAGAAGAGGCCTGTGTAATTTAAGGAATAGGAGAATTAAGATAATGGCACAAGGTATACTGGTAATAACAGAAATATGGAATGACAATTTCCGTAAAATTTCCTTTGAGGCTCTCAGCCAGGCAAAACAATTGGCAGATGTTTTGAAAGAACCGATGACGGGGTTGGTCCTGGGATCCAATGTCCAGGACAGGGCCAAGGAACTTCTTGCCTACGGTCCGGACACCATTCTTTTGGCGGATGATCCAGCAATTAAAAGATTCAGACCCTGTGAATATGAAAATATCATAGCTGATGCCATCAATTTGGTGGATCCAAAAATAGTGATATTTGGTGCCACCCGCCAGGGCAAGGAAATCTCTGCACTGATCGCCGCACGCATTGGTGCAGGGCTTGCTGTGGAATGCTCTGATCTTGAAATTGAAGCGGGGAGACTGGTGGGCACCCGGGCACTTTTTGGCGGAAAGGTAATTGCCAAGGTGGACATTGAAGGAGATATACAACTGGCCTCCATCCGGCCCAATGTTTTTGAGGTCAAAGAAAGCGCAGCCATTGGCAAAATTGAAAGCATGACCGTTAATCTTGGCGAGGTCAATGTAACATTGCTGGAAGAAAAGATAGAATTTTCCACCAAACCCGAACTGACAGAAGCTGATTTTATTGTTTCCGGTGGCCGGGGCATGGAAGGAGATGATTTTGGTCTCCTGGAAAAATTGGCAGCCGTTCTGGGCGGCGCCGTGGGAGCCTCAAGGAACGCCGTGGATCTTGGGTGGCGTCCCCAGTCTGACCAGGTGGGACAGACCGGCAAGGTGGTCTCCCCCAAACTCTATATTGCCTGCGGTATTTCAGGGGCCATGCAGCATGTGGCCGGCATGAGCACCTCCGATGTCATTGTAGGCATCAACAAGGACCCGGATGCATTGATATTCAAAGTAGCAGACTATTGTATTGTGGATGATCTGTTTTCCGTTGTTCCGGCCATCACGGCCGAGATAAAAAAAGCAGATTAATCAATTTAGATAATGCCCCTGACAGCAAGGAACAACTATTGCCAGGGGCATTTTCATTTAAATTTTAATGGAAATCTGCTGAGACCAATGATATTATTATAGGTCTTGTTGGGTATGAATACTTAATATTGTTTTGGGTGACTTTTTTATCTGATTTACACTGATGGTATCAAGTATTACCACGTATAATTATAGGAAGTCCGAGAATGAAATCAAAGGTCACGGTTGCCAAAATAATAATCCCTGCTTTCTTTCTGCTCATCTTTTTCCTGGTTTATTTCAATTTATCCTCGAAATCAGATATCATCATCCGTTTCCAGGATGACCAGATCGATATGCAAAAATTCACCAATGCCATTGCGGAAATCATCATTGAACAGGGGTATGGATACCAGGTGGAAAAGGTGGAAAGCACCATCAAAGAAGTTCACGATCACCTGATCACCGGCGACATTGATGTGACCCTTGAAATGTGGAAGGAAAACAATCTTGCCTGGTATGACAAGGCATTGGTCCGGGGAGAAATAGAAGACCTCGGTGTTATCTACACAGGCGGCAGCCAGTACTGGATCATCCCCAAGTGGTATGCAAAAAAAAACAATATCAAAACAGTGACTGACATGCAAAAGCACTGGCGGGATTTTGCCGACCCGGAAGATCCTTCCAAGGGTCTTTTTTTCAATTGCATCTTTGGCTGGACCTGCCGGAATATCAATAGGATAAAACTTGAGGCCTACGGCCTGGACCGATTTTTCAATGCCGTATCCCCCACTTCCCCTGATGCCCTTGAAGCCATTTATGAGGGTGCCCGTGATAGAAAAACACCGGTATTCGGCTATTATTGGGAACCAAACTCAATTATGACAGGCAATGATTGGTTCATTCTCAAGGAGCCCCCCCATTCAGACGCTGTCTGGTCCAGAATAATTGAATCTGCAACAAATCCTGGCCTGCCGCCGGTCCGGGAAGCCTGCGCATTCAAAAGCAGTGCGGTTCATAAAATTGCCAATGGCAAGTTGAAAAAGAAAGCACCGGATGTGGTGGATATGCTGAAAAAAATGAAATTTGACATTTATCTGTTCAATGATATTTTTTTCCAAAAAGATAAAAATTATTCCCAGAACAACTTCTTCCATTCCAAGGCCCTGTTTTTCCTGAAACAATACCCGGAAAAATGGCATGGATGGGTTACCCCCGTGGCACAAAAGAAAATTGATCAAGCGTTGAAAACAGCTCATTTCTCTGATGTTCCAGGTTCTGCAGTTCAGACTCCAGGTGGCAGGAAATAAACCATGGCTTTTTTGTTCAAAAGCATCCGCATCAAAATCATTTTCTGGGCATTAATTCCTATTTTTTTAGTCATGGGGGTGATTACCCTCCTCTCTTTGGTCACCATCAAAAATACAGCATTGGAAGTGGTGAAAAAGCGGGATGCCGTTCTTGCGGAGATAGCGGCCAAACGGTTGGCGGAAAATCTTCAAAAATATTCCTTTTTCCTTCAGACCCTTGCCGAGAGTGCCCCCCTGAAACAAATAAATTTCACTCACATGGAAACCACCATTGCCCAGACAAAAAACTGGCTTCACTTTTTTGACGGCGGTATATACACCTTTGATAAATTTGGGAATCCCTTGTGGTCCTACCCGGATACGACGTTTTTCCATGCCGATTTTTTCCCGGATAAAATTGGTTTCCAAACCATTAAAAAGACCCTGCGTCCTTTTTTTTCAGACATCATCCGCATGGGATCAACCCAGCGGAATCTAATTCTCATCGGTGTCCCCATCATTGGATCGGATTCTGGATTTGTCGGGGTTGTGGCGGGCATCTGCTCGGTGAAGTACTCCACCCTGGGTACCACCTATACAAAGGTGCTGGAATACAAATCAGGTGAAAACAGCTATGCCTACCTTGTGGATGGCAAAGGGAAGACACTTTATCATCGTCATAGTTCACTGATCGGATCAAAAATGGAAGACAGGGAGGCGGTTGAAAAAGTAATGACCGGATTAACCGGTGCCACCGTGACCAAAAAGATTACCGATGAAATCGTTGTCTCCGGGTTTGCACCGGTCCCGGGAACCGGCTGGGGGATTGTCACCCAGGGTAATTGGAATGCGATCAAGGATTTAATTCAATTTTATACCCGATTGTTTTTGACCATTCTCTGGGGGGGGGGCATAATCTCAGCCCTTCTGGTCTTCTATTTCATGCAGCGACTGCTGGCACCCATTCGGGAACTGACAAAAGGGGCCGAACAAATCGCAACCGGGCATTTTATTGAAATTCCAGTCAAATCCACAGGAGATGAGATTGAAGTGCTCTCTAAACAGTTTAATTCCATGGCAAGGGCAACCAAGGCTTCCTTTCACAACATCAACAATCGCATCAGAGAACTTGACCAGGCCCAAAGGGCATTAAAACAGAGCAAAGAAAAAATCAGCCGCATCATCAATGCGGTTAACGATGCCATGCTCATGGTGGATGATACAGCAGAAATTTTATGGATCAATGACAAGGGACGGGAACTTTTTGGTGACAGTGCCCAGGGCAGCCTGTA
Source organism: Desulfobacteraceae bacterium (assembly GCA_016743945.1). Lineage (GTDB taxonomy): Bacteria > Desulfobacterota > Desulfobacteria > Desulfobacterales > Desulfobacteraceae > NBML01. The sequence continues at coordinate 44,532 of JADGFI010000001.1, read as the reverse complement.
TCATAAAATTCTATATGGACAGCCCCAGGTGCCCGAAGACTGCATTGTCAAAGGATGTTTTGTCGATGGGATTGAAAAGGATGCCGAATTACAGATTTTGGCCCAAAATAAGATCCAGGATTATTGGTGTACCTGCAATGTGGTACAAAAAAACAAAACTGGAAAACCCAAGCGGGTGGTGGTGGTATGCAGGAACCTCACAGAAAAAAAACGTTTGCGCTCGGAGGTGTTGCGCAATGCCCAGCTTGCAGCCCTTGGTGAACTGGCCGCCGGTGTTGCCCATGAAATCAATAATCCCATCAACGGCATTATCAATTATGCCCAGATAATTGAAGACAACCGGATTCCGGGCCAGTCCCATGACCAGCTTCCCTCCAGAATTATCAAGGAGGGGGAACGGATTGCCAATATTGTCAGCAAACTGCTCTCCTTTGCCAGGGCAGGCAAAGAAAAAAAACAACCCCTTTTTATCCGGGAGGTAATGGAGGATGTACTGGATCTGAACCGGGCCAGGCTTAAGAAAGAACATATTTGTGTGGAAATCAAGATCCCGGATGACCTGCCGGCATGCCGGGCGGTCATCCACCAGGTTCAACAAATATTTTTAAATATTATTGGAAATGCCCGGTATGCATTGAATCAGAAATTTTTGGAATCTGATCCGGAAAAGAAAATCACCATTACCTGTTCTCCCATTGATATAAATGGTATTCCCATGGTCAGAATCTGCTTTTTGGATAACGGCATCGGTATACCCAAGGGCATCCTGAACAAGATCTGCAATCCTTTTTTTTCCACCAAACCCCAGGACCAGGGAACCGGTTTGGGATTGAGCATCAGCTATGGTATCATAGAGGAACATGAAGGAGAATTGACCATCCTCAGCATCCAGGGCAAATGGACCCGGGTGATGATTGATCTTCCGACCTGGTGATCTTGTTCTATTAATGACACAAAACAAAAAGGTTAGGAAAAATGAAATCTAAAATAGTTGTGATTGATGATGAAGAGAGTATCCGCTATTCATTTGAGACCTTTCTGGTCAATGACGGCTATGAAGTTTATTGTGCCCCTGATCTTGAAACCGGTTTGGAATTGATCACCTCCCAATTTCCGGACATCATTTTTTCCGATATTATACTGGGAGACCAAAACGGCCTGAAAGTTCTCGAAAAAGTGAATGAACTGGCCCTGTTCTCTCCGGTGATCATGATCACGGGCCAACCCAGTATTGATACGGCAGCCGAAGCTGTTCGGAAGGGTGCCTATGATTATATGGTGAAACCCATTGTCAAGGATAGCCTGCTCAGGGTAGCCCGGAACGCGTTGAAAAATAAACAACTCATGGATGAAAAGGAACGTATCCGGGCGGAAAAGGATCATTTCAGAAATCACCTGGAAGCTGTTTTTACAAGTGTTGATGATGCCATTATTACCATTGACAACTCCCGACGGATTATTTCCTGCAATGATGCAGCCTTCCGGATTTACCGTTCAAACAATTTTGACCATGACCTGCCGGGTAAGGGCATGGACAGCCTTGTCCTGCCAGGGGATTCCCTTAAGGGCACCTTGATCCGGGAGGACAAAAACCCCTTTCTTTGCGCCTGTCTTTCTACCATAGAAAGGGTCTTGAATTATCAAGAAAGCGTTAAAAATAAAAAGAAAACCTTTGTTGATTCCCTGGGCAATCAATCTGTTATTTCCATAAGCTGCTCTCCCCTTTTGAGCAAGCATAAAAAATCTTTGGGTGCCGCCCTTGTGGCCAAGGATCTCACCCGGATTCATTTTTTAGAAAACCGTCTCAAGGAAACCTCTGAATTTAAACGAATCATTGGTAACTCCTATCGAATGGACAAGGTGTTTGAACTGATACGGGCTCTGGCAGCCACCGATGCCACGGTTCTGATAACCGGGGAAAGCGGTACGGGCAAAAGCCTTGTTGCCAGGGAAATCCACGATCTCAGTGACAGATCCGCCCATAATCTGGTCACTGTTCGCTGCTCGGCACTGGCTGAACAGCTTTTGGAAAGCGAGCTGTTCGGGCACATCAAAGGGGCATTTACAGGTGCTATCCATAACAAGGTGGGCAGATTTGAGATGTGCGATAAGGGCAGTATCTTTCTGGATGAAATTGGAGAAATTACCGCCGTTCTTCAACTCAAACTTCTGGGGGTCATCCAGGACAGAGAATTTGAACGGGTGGGTGAAAGCAGACCTGTCAAGGTGGATACCCGGATCATTGCCGCCACTAACCGCCAGCTAAAAGAGGAGGTGAAAGAGGGACGTTTTCGGGAGGATTTATACTACAGGCTCAATGTGGTGGAAATCAAAATGCCTCCCCTAAGGGAAAGGTATGGAGATATCCCGCTCCTGGTGGACCATTTTCTCAATCACTTTAAGAAAAAATACAAGAAACCCATCCACTCCCTGGCCCCGGAGGTGATACAGGTTTTTTCCACCTATCCCTGGCCCGGTAATGTCCGGGAGCTTGAACATGCAATGGAACACGGCTTTGTTCTATGTACCGGAGAGGTCATCGAAGCAGAACACATGCCCTCTGAAATCAAGCGATTTAATTTTCAGTCCAATTCGGATTCAGCTTTCAATGCCAAAACCGAATCCGAAGAAAAGCAGGAATTGATCTCCATCCTTGAAAAAACAGACTGGAACAAGGCAAAAGCCGCCCGTCTCATGGGGGTAAGCCGACCAACCCTCTACAGAAAGCTTGAACATTATCAACTGGAAAAATGTTGATTCGCCCCCTGTCTTTTTTTTGGGGGGATGCCAAGGGGTGCACCTGTAAATCGTTACACTATTGAATTGTTACACATCTGAAGCAATTGCCAGATTCCACTATTTTTCATCTGCTTTTCCCCGGAATACTTTTTTATAACTATCTCAATTTAAACAAGTTCCATACCTATTTTCCCAATATTTCGAAATGGCATGATTTTTGAAATTGAATATCATTATAGGAATACCAATAATGAATTAAATCTGGGGAAATAAAAAATGGATATTGCATCAAATTTCAAGTTGGTGAACGGGGAGACCCTTGCTAAAATTCATGGGGCCACACTAGACATACTTGCCAACACCGGCATTGTATTCCAATCAGACGAGTGCCTGGATATATTTAAACAACATGGCGCCAGGGTGGAGGGTCAGACGGTTTTCATGCCGGAAAAAATGGTAACCCGGGCCATTGATACCACGCCCTCAAGTTTTACCTGGGAGGCCAGGAACACTGAACGATCCATTGTTGTGGGAGCCCAACAGCAAGGAATCCATGTCAGCCTGAACAACGGTCCCATCTATATCCAGGACATGGACAAAGGAAGGCGCCTGGGTACCAAGGCGGATCTGATAAATTTATACAAACTGGCCCACCAAAGTGATGTTTGCAGCATTGTGGGGCAAATTCCAGTGGAGCCCTCGGATGTAACCCATCCCTTGCGATACCTTGAAATTTTTCGTCAATTGCTCACCCATTCGGACAAACCGCTGTTTGGATATGTGGGCACCCAAAAAGAAATATACCAGATGTTTGACATGGTGAATATCTCCCTGGGGGGGGAGCAGGCAGGTGCCAGGGGATTTGAAAAACACAGGATAGCGGTCTCGTTAAATCCCTTGAGTCCATTGCGCTTTGATGAGGCCCCCTGTGAAACCCTTCTGGCCTATGCCAAACTTCGACAGCCAGTGATGATACTCACCTGTGCCATGGCAGGGGTCACAAGTCCTGTTAATCCCATGGGCACGGTGGTGCTGCAAAATGCAGAAATTCTGGCCGGGCTTGTTCTGGCCCAGCTTGTTAATGAAGGTACCCCTGTGATCTATTCCCCTGCATCGGCCATTCCCAATATGCGAACGGCAAGTTATGTCACCGGCTCTCCTGTTTCCACTCTTATCAACATGGTGGGGATTCAGCTGGCCCGGGAAATGTACAATATTCCCTCCCGGTGCATGGCGGGGTTGACCGATTCAAAACTTCCCGATTGCCAGGCAGGATACGAAACCATGCAAAATTATCTGATGCTGGCCATGGCCGGGGTGAACATGGTCAACGAGTGCTATGGAATTTTAGATTCCATCATGACGGTTTCCTATGAAAAATTTATCATTGATGATGAAATCATGTCCCGGGCAGGATGCGTGATGAAGGGCATTGATAATTTTGATATAGATTTTTCAAAGGATCTTATCCAAAAATTAGGCCATGGCGGGGCCTATCTTATGGATCCTTCCACCATGGCCCATTGCAGGGGGTTTTGGACCCCTGCCCTTTCCAGCATGGAAAGCCATAATGATTGGGAAAAACAAGGCGCCATGGATGTGGTCCAGAAAGCCAATATTAAATACAAAGAGATCCTGGCAAATTGCCCCCAAAGCATCATTGAAGATGACACGGCCAGGGAACTTAAGGAGTATATAACCTCGGTTGAAAAATGAAATTGAAAAATAAAGACCCATGGATATTGCCGGTTGATTTTGTGTTAATTTTGGGCGGCAATCTCCAAGGGATTTCAACCAGTCATATAAAGCACAAAACAGGTAGGAGCAGAAGAACCTGTTTGTACCGGTCTTTTTTGCCTTTGCAATAAAGTTCCGGAACAAAAAGGTTCCAAGTAAACAATAACAAAAACAAGGAGGTTTCGTTGTGAAACGCAACTTGCATGCAGGTTATCTGCAGAGCGGGGGATTAAGCCTCAACATGTTTACCCAGGATGAATTGTATGAACTTCACCTGGCCACCCTTGATGTACTCCAGAACACCGGGGTTTATTTTGAGGATGAAGAGGCCAGACAGATTCTTGCAGACAGCGGCGCTGCCGTTGATCCGGTAACACATGTGGTGAAATTCCCTCCTTACATGGTTGAAGATGCCATTCGTTCAGCTCCGGGCAGTGTGAATCTTGCCGGGAGAGAAGAAAAACACGATTACATCTTGGGGAACAACCGGGTCGGCTTTACCAACTTTGGTGAAGGGATATCCATTGTGGATATCTACACCGGCCAGTTAAGGGAAACCGTTAAAAGAGATGTGGAGGAAAGCGCCATTCTCGTCGATTATTTGGACAATATCGACGTGTACGAGCGTGCAGTGGGGGCCCATGATGTAAATCAGGATGCCCAGCCCCTCCACAACGCCGAGGCATTTCTTGCCAACACCACCAAACATTGTTTCCACGGTGCAGGGAACGGGCAACTGATGCGGGCTGCCATTAAATTGGCAACCGCGATCCAGGGCGGACCGGACAAGTTCAGGGAGAGACCCATCATCTCGTTTAACACCTGTCCCATAAGCCCTTTGAAACTTGTCAGGGACTGTACGGAAGTTATCATTGAAGGGGCCAGGTCCGGCGTTCTGGTCAATGTTCTCACCCAGGCTCTATCCGGGGGATCTGCCCCGGTGACACCGGCGGGAACCCTGGTGATCCACAATGCCGAAGTTTTATCGGGCATTGTATTGGGCCAGAGTGTTAAAAAAGGAACGCCCATGATGTATGGCAGTTCCACCTGTCCTTTGGATCTTCGCATGGCAACCGCCTCGGTGGGATCCCCGGAGTGTGCCATCATCAATGCAGGTGTGGCCGCCCTTTCAACCTATTACCTGCTGCCAAGTTGGGTCGCCGGTGGCTAGGCTGATTCAAAGATAGCCGACGGGCAAGCTGCACATGAGAAAACACTAACAGGCCTCACTACAGCATTGGCAGGTGCCAATCTGATTTATGGTCTGGGAATGTTGGAATCAGGTGTAACATTTGACTATGGCCAATTGGTCATGGACAATGAATTTGCCCAAATGATTAAGCATGTTGTGAATGGGATTCCCGTTAACGAGGAAACCCTTGCAGTGGATATTATTGGAAAGGTAGGGCCCTTCAATCAATTTATCACTGAAAAACACACATTCAACCACATGAAAGAAATGTCACAGCCTTCACTCATAGACCGCAGGGTTCGGGATAAATGGGAAAAGGCAGGGGGACTTACCATGCACGAAAAAGCCATGGACAAGGCCCGTGATATTTTGAAGAACCACAAGCCGACACCCCTTTCCGACGATGTTAGATCCAAGATGCGATCCATCGTGGAAGAGACGGAAGCTCAGATTCAAGAAGACAAAGAAAAAAGCGTTAAAGACAAATAGCGACAAGTCCCGGGGGTTTATTTAGACACTCCCCCGGGACACCTTCCGATTCATCCAGCCAGTCACAGGGCCAAAAGGGCTCTGACTTTAAACTCATCTTCCCTAAAAAATTCGGTTCGATGACCTGTCCCATGGATTTCAATATTTTTTTATTGTTTAATATAATCTATCAGATCTGGGACGCTATTGGTGATGCTTAAGAAAGGTGAAAAATCCAGAGGGGAACGCCAGCGGGAAAGATAGGTTTTAGAAGTAAAAGGCCATGGCAAGGACTGCCATGGCCCAAAAAAACTTCTGTTTTGTTTACATCTTTCCGGCCTTGGCTAGCTTGAGCATGCTATACACGGAGAAGATAAAGGCAATGCCCACAAAGAAAAAGGGCGCACCCACAACAATGGCAAGACTCTTTATGGCATTAAATCCACCGGTGAGCTGGAAGATGATACCGGTTAATCCAATGACAATCCCCCAGAGCAACCGCATGGAGATCTTGGGATTGGGATTTCCATTGGACATCTGCATGGCCACAAAAAAGGAGGCTGAATCAGATGTGGTTACCGCAAAGATAATGATGTTGAACAGCACGATCAGGCTGATCCACCAGCCCCCGGGCATACTGCCCAAAAGATTGTAAACCCCGGCTTCGGGATTGGCCTGGACACTGTCCCACAAGGGTACGATACCGTTAAGATCTGCATAGGCCGCAGAACCGCCCCAGATACCGAACCAGAGAATGGCCAGTAAAAAGGGAACAAAAATAACACCGAACATGAATTCCCGGAGATTACGGCCCTTGGAGATTCGGGCGATGAAACCACCGCAAAAGGGGATATAGGAAATCCACCACAGCCAGTAAAAAACGGTCCACCAGCCCAGCCAGTCCCTTTGAGCAAAATTCCCGGCGTCGGCCCAGAATGAATATTTCCAGATACCGCCAAAATAATCTCCGAACAATTGTGTCATCATGTTGAACAGATATTGGGAGGGGGCATGACCAAAAAAAAGAATGATCAGCAGCACAACACCGGCAAGGGCCATATTAACCTGACTTAAAATCTTAATACCGCGCTCAACACCGGTGGCCGCACTGATAACATAGGCGATGATGAGAAACATCATAACCCCGGCCTGGCCGCCGGTGCTCAACTTAATACCGAAGAGGGTATCAATACCATAACTGATGGATGCCACCCCAAGGCCGATCATGGCAGCATTTCCGCCGATGGTGCCCAGGGTACCCAGGCCGTCGGCAACCCTGCCCCAGATGCTGGTATTGCATCTATCGCCAAGGATTCCATAGAGTCCGGTTGCCACGGTCAAAGGTTTACCCAAACGGTAAGCCGGAAAGGCAATGGCCCAGGCTGCAAGAGCAAAAAGAGCCCAGCCATGGACTCCCCAATCCAGCAGGGTCATTTCAATGGCTTTGGGCACCCCACCGGCCTTACCTGCCATGCCCATGTCAATCACATGGGAGGACTGATGCAGATGGGTGAGGGGCTCTGTAACCGAGTAAAAGACAAACCCGATCCCCAGTCCGCAGCTGAACAGCATGGAAATCCATGCGCTGTAGGAAAACTCCGGTTTGTCGTCTTCCAGGCCCAGTTTTAAATCGCCAAAGGGGCTGAGAGCAAGGTAGATGCAAAAAAAGAGGGTCACACCAACCCCCAGAAGGAATGCCCAGCTAAAATTGAAAATCAAAAAGTTCCGGATGGTGACCAATGTTTTTGCCGTATTATCGGGAAAGATCAGGGCACAGATGAGGATCGCAATAAAGGACCCTAGAACCGGCCAAAATAGTTGAGCATCATATTCCCCAAACATTTTTCCGATAAATCCCTTGGGACCTGATTTGCTTCCTGTGGTTTGCTTGTCTACATTTGCCATGGGTGGTTCCATTCTTTCTCCTTCATTTGAATTTGGTTAAGTTCAAAAGTTGGGGTAAACAGGGTTGCCCCGCTAATACCGATAACGATATTCCTTCTACCAGATCAATATTCGTGCCAAGAGTTTATTCGGGGATAATTTGCAAAAAAATCTTTATAATCAATCATTTAACAAATTCGCCTGTCCGGATAACAAAGAAAAATAAACCTTTGGATGCAATGGGTTACACCTGTGTAAAAACAATTGTGTAAGGTTTAAATTTTGAACAGGGGAACCCCTGTATGAAGTTTTTTGACAAATAAAAGGACTTTAAAAAAAAGGATTGGTTACCCTAGGATATGGGACCCGGAAGAGGGAGGACAAAACCAGCCGGCATCCCCAAACATTAAATTTTCAATCGAATGCCATCCACATAGGCCAGACTTGTTGCCCATTTCCCGATGGAGGTATCCCCCTGGGAGGTCATCAATAATCGCTCAAGGCCAAACCCCATGCCCACCCAGGTATCATTAATTCCCCAGGGTTCATCCAGGGGGTGGGGTCCCATGGCACCCGAAGCCACCTCGATTTTTTCCGGCCCGGCCACCACATCCAGGGTGGTTCCGTAGACCTTGGAGTCTTCCCTCTCAAAGCCGAAATCCGTAAGTCCGGCTGTTTTGGCGACCAGAACCGCCAGTTCTTCCAATCGCTCTTGGCGATTTTCCCGGGGCAACCCCATTTCCACCAGGTTCAGCATGGTAAATTCACTGGTGTGTTTGGCACCATCGGATTCCCTGCGAAAACAGGATCCCATTTCAAAAAAACGGATGGTACCCAGATTCAGCCGGCCAAAATCCTTCATCAGGCTATAGAGGTTGGGAGCCAGCATGGGCCGCAGGCATTGTTTTTCATTGATCCAATAAACCTGGCGAAAAAGGGGATGATCCTCACCGATGGTCATCTTGGCCAGGGCGGCTCTGGATATGACCAAAGGGGTGGTAACCCTTGCAAATCCCTGGCGGTTCAGCATCAAAGACAGATCATCCATTAATTGGGAACGCCTTGTTTTTTTACCGGAAGTGAGAAAAGCTGACAACCGTTCCCGCTCAATACGAACCTGCTTTTTTTCCAACTCCTGGAAAACGCTGTTCCGTTCCTGGGGTGTGGAAAAATTCTTTACCGTGTTTTCCAGGTCAATATCCAGTTCCCGGAGTCTTCTGACCTGGGTATCTGTCCATGTTAATCCATTCAATGTAACCTCCTGTCCCTTTTCCAGGGAAGAAGTGATACGGCCATGGCCGCCACTCCCAGTTCCAGTTTGTCATGCACCAGGCGATTTTTAAGGCCTAGGCAGCCTATTTTCGATATCCCCAGGGGAACCCCCGGTGCAGCGACCATGAGGTCTTCCCCAATCACATTGTCCGGAATACTCTGCCCGCAGGGGGTTGCGTCCAGAATAAAGCGATGGGATGAAACATTCTTCTTGTCTTCAACAAGAATGCTCTGGCCCTTGTTTTTCCCGGAACCCTTTAAAAGTTTTTCCCTAAGCAACCTGGCGGTTGGGACATGGATATCGTAGAGGGCCACCCCTGCCCCCAGGGATAACAATGTTTTTGCAGCGGATTCCCCAACGGGACCGCATCCTTGAACCAGAACGGTTTGGCCCTTTATCCCCCGGGCCATAAGATCCAGGGCAGCCGCAAAAACCCTTCCGGTTGCCCGGGAATTGTCCGCCACTTGACCTGTTTTCACATTAATGCCCACAAACCTGTGGTCATCGGCCATCATAAGGGAACACGCCTTGCGCTCAAATACCTGGGCCACCCCGGAGGTATCTGATTTTTCCGATACCAGGGCGTCAAATCCCAGAAACCGAAGTATGGCCGCAACGGTCTGGCTAAAATCCGAGATGATACCCAGTCCAGAGGTGATGGGCACCACATGGATGGTAAAATCGGAGATCAACGCCTGGATCTTTTTTTCGTCCCTGGCATAGGCATGACAGGCAATTCCCAGAAGTCCCCGGCCCGTTTTGGCCCTAAGTGCCTGGTTATAGATTTCCAGGCGGGACCCGATATCACAGATGTCCCTAGTGGTTAAGCGAGTCAATTGCCCCCCCCTTTCGGCAGGTTATCACCGGGAGCTGAATGTTTGCGGATCATTTCATAGCATTCTTCTCTCCTGGTTCTCACCTTTTCCGGAGTTTTATCGTAAAATATCAAGGTGGCCACCCATTTGTTTTTTCCAGGAAAAAAACTGGTGATGGCTTCATTTGCTCCGAAAAAAGGCTGGTGGTGTTCCAGGGGACCATCCTTTGCCATGATATGCTCACCGCAAACCTGAATCTTGCGGCCCAAAACCCGGATATGCTCAATCACAACCCACCGCTTTGAAACCGCTTCAGCCCGGCGAAACCGTTTCTCTAAACACAGGTTGACCAGCATCTGGACCATGTTGATACCGGTTGACCCATAAACCGTCATGGGTGTCTGGCTGGGAAGCCGGGCATCAATTTCAAGCAATTTAAGGGTATTATCTGTGAGGATCACCTCAAGATCCATAATGCCGGTCAATTGAATTTGCCGGGCTATGCCCAGGGCCATGTGTTCAAAGCTCTTGATGTGGGGAAGGGACAATTGTGTGGGAGCCGTAACCCGTTTGCAGTCATATTGATCGTCCATGGCAAGATCTGTAACCTGGAAGGTCTGGTATTTCCCGGGTCTGCCCATAACCTCAATGGAATAGGAAGGACCCTTTATATATTCCTGAACAACCAAATCCCCGGAGGCAATTGCCTGATTTTTTTGGATGGACAAATCTTCCAGGCCAGGAAATTTTTCAAACAAGGCCCTTGCATCCTGAAAAATCGCCACCCCCTGACTGCCGCTTGCCCCATCCGGTTTGACCACCACAGGATAAGGGCAATGGGGCCAGTCCTCTGGGACCGGCAGATTCATCTGCCGGAAAAGGACATTGGATTTTAGTTTGGAAGAAGAAATATTGTAGGCATTCAGATCAAATGCCAGGGGTATGCCTTTGGTTTCAGCCCAGTCTTTTACCGCGTTAAGCACTGCTAAATCCTCCATTGCCGGAAGGATAATATCCACCTTCGGGCAATGTAAGGGAATTGGGTGTTCCGGGCTGAATTCATGTTCATAAAATTGATCGGACAATCCCACGGCAGGAGCTTCGGGGTTCTTGTCAATAAGAAGGGTTTTCCACCCGGCCTTTTGCGCCAGGTAGACCGCTTCAACCCCCTGGAGTTTACCGCCGATGACAGCAATCAACATGGGACCGTCTCCATGGCTTGCAAAATCCGGTTAAAAATATCAATCCTTCGATGCTGTCGGAACCCCATGGTATTCCTCCTTTTTAATCAGCATGGAGCCCTGGTGCCGCTTAAACAGGGTTGAAGAATATTTTTCAAGTTTCCAGCCGGGGATACCGCACTTTGGGCACACCTGGACAAACCATTTATTTCTTAACCATCTTCCCGCCCGGCTGTTTATGGAATTTGATATTTGAAATTCCTTGTTGCAATGGGTGGTGAGCCGTGCGGTATTGCCCTGGATCTCTATTGAACGAACCCCGTGGAGCTGTCCGGTCCGGGATGGCCACAGCTTTATCCGGTCGATGAGGTTAAAAATGCGCACCCGTTTTCGGTAAAATCTTTTTTTGGCAGGTTTTACTGGTTTTTCATTTTCTTGTGTCATGGACATTTAATCTTTAATAAAATGTTGTAAAATGGCGGAGAGCCCGGGAGTCGCACCCGGCTGCACGGATTTAGAGTCCATGTGATCCCGTCCGATCCACCCTCCGCAAAACCCCTTCTTTTTTATCATCTAAGGCCGGGTTCAACAACAAAAAAATCCTTGATTTTAAAGGATTTCAGCACCCGCTACCTTCCCAAATCATTCCTGAATCAACCGGTCTGTTTTTCCTGTGATACCCCTCTGCGCATACGGGTCCAGGCCCGATAGTCCTCCGGGGATGCCGACGCAAGACCGCAGGTTTCCAAAATCGGTATAATCTGCCCTAAGGACCGCCGGGACTCTTCAATATCCAGGGAATTATGTGCCACCCCTGCCAATCCATTTTGGGGGGGCACAATGGAAGTCACCACATTTGCACCGGCAACAAGCCTCGGTGCCAATCCTTCAAGCCCGTCAACATCAAGGGATGCCGGAATAAGAACGTCCTGAAGAACCAGACGCATAACGGCAATGACCATACGCTCCCTTAAATTGCCCTGGGCTTTCATGCCGGCCATTGGGGTGCCTTCCTGGGGAACAAAGGTCATAACCCTTGCCTGGTCCACCCCATTATCCTTCATCCACATTATAGAATCGGCCAGATCGTCAAGGGTTTCCCCCACTCCGGTAAGCAGACCCTCTTCTGTGAGCATACCCAATTTTTTGGCCAATTTCTTTTTGGCCAGCCGTTTTTCAAAATCCTGGCCCTGACGCAGCTTCCCATATAAGGTTTTGCTGTGGGTTTCCTGGTAACAGGCATACCAGGAAACCTTTGCCTCTGCCAGGGCGAAAAGAACCTTATCCGGCAGCACCCCCGGCGAGATCATCAAGGGAAGGCCTGTCTCTTTTTGAACAGCCCTGACCAGGCGGACCAAAGGTTTGAATCCCAATTCACCAGAAGAATACAATTCAGGATCTTCTCCCATGGTCAAATCAATGAGATGAACACCTGCCCCTGCCATTTCCCTGGCGGCCGCCAGAATCTGGGATTCATTCTTTCGATACCGGTCAAGGGCGGTGTTGGCCCGGCGGTATTGGCAGAATCGACAATTATTTCTGCAATGGGTGGAAAAATATAGAAATCCGTACAAAAAAATCCTGTTGCCAAAGTGCCGAGCTCTCATCCCTTGAGCTGCCATGAATAAGCGGTCGATATTTTTTGGGTCTGAAAGTCCCAGGAGATAGGTGATTTCTTTTTTTTCTATCCTATGACCTGTCTCCAGATGATCCAGAATCCGGGTCAGCGTCGTATCTGCCATGAAACACTTCCTTTTTTAAATGGTTAATCAGCCTAGGATCGCTCCGGCACGAACCCCCTTGAGGAAGTTCCCGCAAAAAGCATCCCGGCCCAAAAGCATGTCGGCTGTCTTGACGGTGGCCATGATTTTTTCATCCAGGGGGTCAATGATGGCCGAGTCCATGCCGGCATCCATCATCAATGCGATAAAGGTCCGGTTGATAATTTTTCTCTGGGGCAGGCCATAGGAAATATTGGACAATCCTCCTGTGATATGAACATCGGGATATTTTGCCTTTATTCCCCGGACCGCATCCAATACCATGATCCCTTTGGTGCTTTCTACGCTGATGGGCTGGACAAGGGGATCAATATAAATGGATGAATTTTCAATGCCAATGGCGTTCAACTCTTTCACAAGGGTCTCTGCCCTTTGGACAATATCATCCGAAGAACCTGGCATTCCCTGGTCATCCATACACAGGGCAATAATTTTACACGCCTTTCCCTTGAGGAAGGGAATCATCGCCTCAAACCGCTCTTTTTCCAGGCTGATGGAATTGATCATGGGGGTTTTTTCCACCATTTGAAAAGCCATTTCAAGAACGGCAGGATCCGGGGAGTCAAGGGACAAAGGAATCGTTGCAATGGGCTGTATAGTCTCTATCAGCCATTTCATATCCTCTGTTTCATGACCGATTCTGGCCCCGGCATTGACATCAATGAAGGAGGCTCCCGCTGCCTGCTGCTGTTGGACATCATCAACAATATACTGGGCATCCCTTTTGACAACCGCCTCCTGAACATTTTTCCGGGAGGTATTAATTCGTTCTCCAATTACTTCAAACATGGGCATCTCCTAAGAATTAAGCGACCATGGCCTTGGCTAGCTTGGAAGCAGAACCGGCGTCTGCTGCAAAACCGTCGGCTCCGATTTCATCGGCAAAGGCCTGGGTAACAGGGGCTCCTCCGATCATGATTTTTACCTGATCTTTTAAACCGGCCTCCACAATGGCATCCACCGTCTGCTTCATCATGGGCATGGTGGTGGTCAAAAGGGCTGACAAACAGACGATACTGGCATTTTTTTCTTTGATTTGGCGTACAAATTCTTCCGGGGAAATATCAACTCCCAGGTTGTAAACGACCAGGCCGGCACTTTCCATCATCATGGACACCAGATTTTTTCCGATGTCATGGAGGTCCCCCTTAACGGTGCCGATGATAACACTGGCACCCTCGGCACTCTCGTCCTCCCCCAGCAGGGGTTTTAGGACGGCAACACATCCTCCCATGGCCTGGGCGGCCATGAGCACTTCCGGGATGAACATATCCCCGTTTTCCATTTTTTCACCCACAATGTCCATACCAGCAATCAGACCCTGGTTAAGAATATCAATGGCGGGTGTTCCATCTGCGATTGCCCCGTTGACCAATCCCTCTAATTTGTCCTGGTCGCACTGAACCAGGGCCTCCTGCATTGCATTAAAATCTGCCATCTTCTGTTCTCCTGTTCATCTTGTATTCATTTTTATTTTTCCATGGGGTTGGGAAACGATTCCCCTATACCAGGGATTAAAAATGGCGGAGAGCCCGGGAGTCGCACCCGGCTACACGGATTTAGAGTCCATGCGATCCCATCCGATCCACCCTCCTCAACCGGATCACTATTATTTCAATATCCGTGCCAGAAATGTTCTCTATTAAAAATTGTTTTTATACACAAAAATCAAGCGCTTACGCCCAAGGGTATGGTTTATACAAGTCCATGATTTTGTTGTTGCTGTAACCTGTTACACCTGTGTAACAGCATAAGCGTAATAGCGTGTAAAGCTCAGAATCTTATTTCTTTTCAGCATCTGGATTGCGCATCTCCAGTCTTCCTTGTATCCCCATCACAAATTTTCCATATCAGACTTCCAATATCTCTGACAAACCTGATGGCACCATTCACCGGTCAAAATTGTGGTGCAAAAAAAGGGCCTCTGTTTTTACGGACAATCAAGAGTTTATCTACCGTGGAGATGGAAACCCCTGTTTTGGAAATGGCGGATATTATAGAAGCAAGTAGAATCGACACGGTTCCGGTGCTGGATCGACAACTTTCCATAAAGCTCGTACTGGTGATTATCGAATAATATATGAAATTCATGATGATAAATGGGTCATTCTGGTTGTGAATAGTGACCATAAAAAAGATATTTACAAAGGCTTTTGATTCATTAAAACACCTCTATTGTTAAGACATTTCAGCACAACCCCATTATCCGCCGCTTGCCCTGATAGGTGTCCTTAAATTCAAAAACAGCGGTTTGAATCGATCCGATCTCAAGGGCGCCTGAATCAAGGGATGGCCGTAAAAAAGGAGTTCTGGACAGAACCGCTTCGATCTCCCCTGGCCGGATTATCTCTTTGTCATGGGTTTTGATCAAAATCTCCAGCTTAAAGGCGGCACCCAGCCCCGGTCCCAGGGACACATCAAAATCCATCACCCCGGGGATCTTAAACAAAAGCTCATCCAGGTCCGACAGACACAGGTGTTTGCCATTGGGCAAAACAAAGATGTGGGAAAGCCGGCAATGGATATAATCCATTCGGCGAAACGGACTTCCACAGGGACAGGGCTCATTGATAAACCGGGAAATATCCCCGGTTCTGTAACGAATCAGGGGCATGCCCCGGCGGTTCAGGGTGGTCACGACAATCTCCCCCCACCTGCCATCGGGCAAGGTCCTGCCCGTATCCGGGTCAATGATTTCAAAATACAGGTCGGTCTCCCGCAAATGGTATCCCCCATGGGCAAAGCAGTCAATCCCTCCCCCAAATCCTGTTTCAGTCATACCGTAGTGATCAAATACGGGACAGTCAAAACTTTTTTCGACCCGCTGCTTGACGGCCGGAACGACAGAATCCGATGTCAGTATGATATGACGGACAAAATTTAAGGGATGATGGCCCTGGTGAATCAGCTCCCCCAGTCCCAATACCTGAACCGGCAGCCCGATGACAAGCGTTGGGGTGTGGGTGAAAAGAAGGTCAAGGGTTTCATCAAAATCATGAATAATTCCTGGAACAATTCCCACAACCTTGATCCTTGCGAGGGCAGTTTTTAACAAGTCTCCAGCGCTGGCAGGGGTGTTTCCAGGTAAAAGAATCAGCCCCCTTTCTCCGGGACAGGTCAGGTGTGACAAAACCCTGGAGAAAAAATCAATGGTTACCTCAAGATCCGAATCCGTGAAAAAAAGACGTTTGGGAGGGGCGGTGGTACCCGAGGTTTCAAGGGTGACAATTCGGCTGATTTCGTCCTGGGAAACCGCTAAAAACCAGGAACTTTTTCCCCGGATATCCTGGTCAAGGGTAAAGGGAATCTGTTCAAAGGCATCAAAGTTAGGGATATCCTTAACCCCCTTCAAATGATTTTTATAAAACCGGCTGTTGAGTTTTGCATGGGCCAGGGTTTTGTTCAGGGCCGTCAATTGAAATGCGGCCAGTTTTTCAAGTGCTTTTTGGGGGGAAGATCCCAGGCGTTCACATTGCCAATCCAAAAAAAATGGCGAGATCATTGTTTTCGGTACAACCCTTTTCCCTGGCAACTGGTCAGGTTATAGACGCAAAAGGGAATGAGACGGCCATCGTCTGACACAGAGTGAATGCAGCACCCCTTTAAACGGTCCAGATCCAGATTCCATACATCCTGGAAGGCCATGCCGGAAACAGAAAACATATGAGAGACCGATTGCCGGATAAACCGGTCCAGCCCATCTTCTATTTGGCAGTTCCCTGGCGGTTCCATCTTTTTCGGCGCCTGCCAATGCCGTGCAACAGACGCCTTGGCCTGCCGGGACCCTTCCTCGGCCCGCACCGGTGCACAGCAGTCTGTGGCAAAGGGGGTGAGAGGGGTTGGCTGACCGTCTTCTTGAATTAAAAATTTCCCGTTAAAAGAACACAGGGAATGTTCACAGGCCGAGGGCCGAAAATCCCTTTGCCTGAAAAGATCTTGGGTCTGGTCTTGGATTTCCATCAGGATTTCCGGAATGGTGATCCGGTCTTCATCTTTTGGCGCCCCCCTGTGACGGCCAAAATAGCTGACCGGCTGGAAATGAACTCCCCGGACCCCGGGGGCATGGTCCAGGGCAAACCGTAAAATAGGGCCGATCTCCTGGATATTGATGCCCGGTACAAGGGTGGGCACCAGCACCACCCCGATATTATTTTCACGGCAATTCTCAATGGCCTGTTCCTTGATCCCGCAAAGGGATCTGCCCCGCAATTGGGTGTGAATCCTATCTGCGGTGCCGTCAAATTGTAAAAACACCGAAGACAACCCCTTAGCTGCCAAGCGCCTTGCCAATTTTTTGTCCTTTGCCAGTAAAAACCCATTGGTGTTCAGTTGAACAAAATTGAACCCGACACCTCTGGCCTGGTCAATGATCTGGGGCAGATCCGCTCTTACGGTAGGTTCTCCGCCGGAAAGCTGCAGATTGCATTCCGGGCTTATTTCATAAACCTTTTCCAGCTGATCAACGATCTGATCCAGACCGGGGTCAGGTTTTCTTTTGGCTGCATCCGAATCAGCAAAGCAAAATTGGCACGTAAAATTACAATTTGAGGTCACCTCCAGAACCGCCGTGCAGGTGTGCTGGAGGTGCTGGGGGCAAAGCCCGCAGTCAAAGGGGCATCTCTTATTTTCCGGGACCATGTGGAAACGGTTGGCAATGGGAATCTTGGGCTTTACCCATTGGCGAAAACTTTTCTCCCCCTGCCAGATTTTAGTTTTAAATTTCCCGTGAACAGGACAGGTTTTTTCCATATACAGGGTGTCATTTTCCAACACCCTTGCGGCGGGTATCCGTTTCAAGCACTCGGGACACAGGCTCTGGGTCATGGACAACCGGGGCTTACCCATCTGAATCATCGGCCGGGTCAAAATCGTTTTCCACAAGAATCGAGAGAATCTGTGAATACGCAGCAGCCAACAAAGGACCGCAGGTGCCAGGATTTAATTCAGGAAAGCTGTCCCCCGTAATTTGTCTGCAGTTA
Organism: Desulfobacteraceae bacterium; assembly: GCA_016743945.1. Taxonomy (GTDB): domain Bacteria; phylum Desulfobacterota; class Desulfobacteria; order Desulfobacterales; family Desulfobacteraceae; genus NBML01. The sequence continues at coordinate 26,483 of JADGFI010000001.1, read as the reverse complement.
ATTCCTGTGGGGGCGGCTGTCTGGAAAAAAGACAGAAAGGATTCCTGCATGAGGGCCAGCCGGTCCTTGTCTTTTTTCGCATACAGGGCAAGAATACACATTCCTGCCGTGAGAATACCGCAGGGGCCTTGTTCCATTCCACCGCCCATGCACAATCCCCTTGCAAAATCTAATAGTTCCTGGTTTTCTTTGTCCATCAAATCCAACACCATGCACACCATGATCTGGCTGCAGCAATCCCCCCGGGCTTTTAATTTTAATATCTGAATATCATTCATATTTACCTGCGATTATCATGCAATACCCCGGGCGAAGCGTGCCGTTTTTGCAAGCCCTGGACAAAGAATTGTCACAGATGCTGCCCGTCACCTTGTCCCAGAAATTATTCAAACTGCCGTGTTCAAACACCATTTGCCCGGCCATCTGTTTCAACAGCCGGGTATGATCTTCGATGATATCAACCTTAAAACCTGCACCTTCAATCAACCGTATCAAATCCATAAGGGTCAGGGCCCCGTCTATGCATGAAGTGGGCTGAATATTTCTCATGGGAGCGATTCTATTCTCAAACAACTGGGGAATATAAAGGTCGGTTATGACCAGTTTCCCGTTTGTTTTGAGCAGGCGGAAAAACTCAGCCAGGCAGGTCTGCTTGTCCGGTATCAAAGAAAGCACACATTCGCAAAAAATACCGTTGAACACCCGGGATTTAAAGGGAAGGGCCGGCAGCCTGGACCGTGCAAGCCCAGGCCCTGTGCCCCGGGAAAAGGGATCTGCTTTTTTTCCAGCCCACTTCATATCAGTGGATATATCAGGGGATATATCCGTTCCCATGGACCTGATTTGGTACTTTTCCCAAAGATGCCGGGTGGTGGTTCCACAACCACATCCGGCATCCAGCACAAAGTGGGTATGATCAAAACCGCAAACATCCACGGCGCTTTCAGTGAGCGTTAGCCCCCCGGGCCGCAGGGTGGAACCGCTCACAGCGGTCAATGCCTTTTGTCTGAACAAAAAAGGAACCTGGCCCATTTCAAACGGGTCTCCCACATTGGGTACAAGCTTATTTGTCTTCAAGGATTTTTTCAACCTCCCCCATCTTTCCCCGGGCCAGGTCCTGGGAGACGTAGACAATTCCGCAGCCACGGCATTGCGGCATTGCCACGTCAAACCGGCTGCCCAGATATTCCACATGGTTTTTATATGGCGTTAAAATTTTATTACAGGTATTGCACAACACTTGGCTCTCAGCGCCATGAATCGGTGTGCCATGAACCGGTATACCATGGGTCATGCCCGGTTCAAACTCATGGTTGGCAACCACCGCCATCCGATGGCTCCAGGCGTTCAAAATTTCGTATCTCCCATTCGCTTTCCCATTGGGTTCTTTTCTAAATTCCACCCAGAAACAAACCCGCATTGGCCGGTAAAAACAGATCAGGCTCTTGCTTTCAGGGCGAACAAAATGATCGGCACCCGACTCAAATTGCCCCATCACCTTTTGGATGTCAGAAACCAAAATAAACCTATCTTCCAATACCCTTGCCACTTCCGGGTTGATGAGAAGGTGTCTTTTTTTTAACCCTTGTTTTGACCCTTGTTGTTGGCTGCCGGTCTCCTTCCAGACAGTGACCAGCATCTTTTGCCGGGCCCGGGCAAGATTATCATGGCGCAGGGAAAATCCCGGATCATCTCGGTCTTCCGGATGATCCGTTGACGGCCAGAAAAGATCCAGAACATGGGCCACCTTTTTTCCGGTGGATGCCAGCCGGTCCCGGCACATGGCACAATAAGCCAAAAAATCCCGGTCACTCTGGGCCGCCCGCTGCCCAATTATTTTTTTTGACAGATCTGGGTTTGCATTAAAGGCAAGCCCGCCAAACCCGCAGCATTCGGTAAGTTTTCCTGCGGCCGGAAGCTCGCAGACCTTAATACCGGCGGATGTTACAAGGGTTCGCACGGCGGCCTGAACCACCCCATCCTTTCTGGCGGTGCAAGGATCAATGATGCTGATGGAGTCGGACAAAAAATCGGCTGGCCGCACATCCTTCACCGGGCCCAAAAGAGGCTCTGTAACCATCAACTGGAACAAAGAGGTGATGCTCACCCCTTCAAGCCCCTGGGCAAGCATCTTTGTACAGGAGGTACAGGCCGTGATAACAGGGGGCCTGCCCGAGGCTTCCCAAAAATTTTTAAAGGGCACCAGGGCTTCTGCGGCCAGGGCTGTCTGGCCAGCCCACACCCCGGGGGCACCACAGCAGCCTGACACAAATCCGGTGGGGCCGGGCAGATGTTTCCTTAAAAAATCATAAATACTTACCACCTGGTCAGGAGAGGACCCCAGCAATTGACACCCCGGGAAAAAAATATGGGCAGAGGCATCTGCTCCCGGAGCATGGCGGGCAAAAAAGCAGGCCTCGCCTGCGGCATGGGCCATCTCCTGCAAGGCAAATTCATGGGCGGAAACCGGCATTTTTCCTGCCGCCACCATTTCCTGCCTGGCCGAAAGGCAGAGGTCTGCCATGGAAAAATCATGGGGACATACCGTTTCGCACAGGGAACAAAGGCTGCAGGAATTGATCAGCAGATTGGCCTTTTTGTCTCCCATGACAATGGCAGCATTATTATAAATTTCCCTGGCATATCGGCCGGGAAATCCCTTGAAAGACTCAATATAGGGGCAAACCCGGACACAGCGGGAACAATCGCACTGGATACATCGCAGGGCTTCCTGACCCGCTTTTTCAAGGTCATACCCAGCCCCGGGATCATTTGGATCACACCTAAAATCAATGGGGGGGTTAAATTCCACCCGACTTATATCCGTTGTCAACCGGGTGGTACAGGCGCCTTCCTTTTCCCTGCCAGCGGTAACAGACACCTGGGCCAAAACCCGGTCAATGGTGGTGGCGGCCTTTCTGCCCTGGGCCGCATGGGCGATGGGGCAGGCATCCGGGTTGGTCGCCCCACCGGAGTCTAAAAATCCACCGGCAAAAATCCTGGAATCCGATGTCTGAAGTAAGAAAGGATCCACCTCGGGTCTGCCGGTGTCGTCATAAACAATCCCCGGATAGGGGTCCCCCGGAGGGTCACATCCCAGGTACAGGGCATCAAAGGACTGGGTCACCTCGTGTAAAAGAGGTGCGTCCAAAAACACCCCCCCCTTAAATTTCACCCCAAAGATTTCCAATCGCTTGATTTCCTGAATCAGAATGGAGGCCGGTAAAACCGTCTCGTCAAGATTTCGCAGATTGCCGCCAAAAACAGAGACCGGGTCAAAAACAGTTACCCCATATCCTTTCAAGCAAAGATCCCAGGCAACGATGAGGCTGCTCAGGCCGCTTCCCCATATCGCCACTGTCTTTCCCCTGGCCGGCAATAAAAATCTTTTTTTCTCTTTGTGCGGACTTGTGACACAGGCACGTTCAAGTAAACCAATGGCGATGGGGGCATCCAGAGCCTTTCGGATACACTGGTTTTCACAGGGGTGGTCGCAGATCCTGGCCAAAATTTCCGGCAAAGGAAGGCTTCGTTCGATGATCTTGAAGGCCTTGTCCACTTCTCGTTTTGCCATGTGGCCCAGAAAGGCTTTGATATCCACATGAAAAGGACAGGCAGCTGCACAGAATGCCAGTTCCTCCTGGATACATTTTTTTTCAAAGGCGCTTAAGTCATCTTGTTCCATGGGGTCTCTTACAAGGCTAAAAGGCCTGCCAGCACCTTGTCCGGAGTGGCGGGCAACCGTTTGATCCGGACGCCACAGGCATTGTAAATCCCATTAATAATGGCCGCATGGGGGGATGTTAACGGCAGTTCCCCCACACCGGAAGCACCAAAAGGACCGTGCTCCCTTGGGGACTGAACATAGATCAGCTCCATATCATCAGGTATGGTTTTGATATAGGGAAATCCTGCCCCCATCATGGTGGAATGCTTTTTAATGTCCTCATAATCCTCGGAAAGTGCAAGCCCCATGGCCTGGGCAAGACCACCGTACATCTGGCCATCCACGGTCAGCTGGTTGTTGATCCTGCCGATGTCTGCCACTGCCGTCATTTTGTGAATCCGGGTTTTACCCGTGGCAACTTCCACGGCCACTTCAGCCAGAAAGACACCGTACATATAAGCTGCAAAAGGACTTCCCTGACCGTTTTCATCGCACTCGGTGGCCGGTGCTGTCCAGGCACCCGTATATTCAAGGGGAATATTTTCTTGTTTCATCTCGTCATGATTCCGAAAACTGCCGTCACTTTTCCGCATGGCTCCCAGCAGCATCTCGCAGGCCGCCTTGATGGCCTGGCCGGTTACCACCTGGGAACGGCTGCCACCGGCAGGTCCGCTGTTGGGAACCTTTGAGGTATCATTCATCACCAAATGGATGTTTTCCGGGGTGATGCCAAGGGGAAGCAATGCCTCATGGGCCGTTCCCAGGGAACCGCTATCCGCGCCCTGACCATGGTCCTCCCAGGAATTAAAAAGGGTGACACTATTGTCCGGGTTCAAACACACCTTTGCCTCTGAACCATCCGGCCCGTCAAGGCCGCAGCCATAAACGCCGATGGAAAGACCCACCCCGTATTTTTCAGCGTCCGTGGTGCTCTTTTTAGCCTTTTGCCTGGCCGCCTCATATTTGGGTTTTATTTTTTCAAGCATCTCCACCAGGCTGTAACTGTCGGGCACTTGACCCGTGGGGGTGGTCGCTCCCTGTCGATACACATTTTTAAATCTCAGGTCAAAGGGGTCCATGTTTAATTTTTCCGCCAGCATATCCATGAGCACTTCCGAGGCAAACTCGCTCTGGGGAGATCCAAATCCCCGGAAGGCAGATCCCCAGGCATGGTTGGTACAAACCGTCCGCCCTTCCCCCCGGATACTGGGAATATCATACCCGGCACCAATAAACTGGGCCCCCCTAAGGGTAACCAGATCGCCGAATTCAGAATAGGGTCCGTGATCGACACTCCAATCCGTTTCCATGCCCAGCAGTTTGCCCTGTTTATCGGCAGCCAACCTCAAATTAATAAAGAAGGGAGAGCGCTTGCCCGTATAGGTTTGCTGCTGGTACCAGTCATAATTTAAAAACACGGGCTTGCCCGTGGCCAGGGCTGCAACCCCTAACAAGGCTTCCATGGTGGGGGAAAACTTATATCCAAAGGTGCTACCGGCAGGGTTCTGGATCAGGGTCAGACGTTCCGGATCAATGCCAATCCCTGGTGCGATCATGGCGTGATGCAAAAAAATGGCAATGGATTTGGAATGGATGGTGAGCTTGCCGTCTTCTCCGGTATATGCAAAGCCCACATCCGGCTCAATGGGCATATGGGGCTGACGGCCCACATAAAAATCATCTTCCATCACCACATGGGCCACATCAAAACAAGGAGCGGTATCCTCTCCTTTCTGAATTTTCTGGGTATAATAAATGTTGGGGGTGCCCGGATGGATTTCCATGGCATCTTCTGCCATGGCAGCCGGTGCGCTCATGTATTCGGGCAGGGGTTCCAGATCCACATGAACTTTTTCAGCGGCGGACCTGGCATTTTTCTCTGTGTCTGCACAGACAATGGCAATGGCATCGCCGAACTGGAATACTTTTTTGTCACATAAAATGGGCCGATCCCAGCCATCCCCTTTGTTGGTAGGGAAAGTGATGAGCCCGGTTATCCTGTTTTTACCCTTAATATCCTTGTGGGTGACCACCTTGAAAACACCGGGCATTTTTTCTGCCGCCGACACATCAATGTTTTTGATATTGGCATGGGAGATCTTGGCCTGTACCAGTGCCAGTTTCAAGGTTTCTTCCGGCATCTTGATCCCTAAGTCCGCACCAAAGTCACAGGTGCCGGTCACCTTGGCAACGGCTGTGGGTCTGGGATAATTGGATCCCCAGATTCTACCATCTTCGGGTAATTTAAAATACAATTCCGCAAGACTCATCTCGCCGTTGATCACACGGGCCGCCGCCATGACCGAATCGACGATCTGCTTGTAGCCTGTGCACCGGCAGGCATTCTTGTATTTTTGAAACCAATCGCGAATATCAGCGCGACTAGGATTTGGATTTGAATCCAGCAACGCCTTGGAAGAAACGATAAACCCCGGGGTACAAAAACCGCATTGGGCACCCCCATGGACAATCCAGGCAGCCTGGATGGGATGCAGATTATCCGGCGTTCCAATGCCTTCAATGGTGGTGATTTCAGAATTCTCCGGCACCCGCTTCATCTTGGTAATGCAGGCCCGGACCAGCTTGGAATTTAAAATCACATTACAGGCCCCGCACTGGCCTTCCCCACAGCCGATCTTAACGCCGGTTAAAAACAGAGAATTACGAAGCACCGATGAGAGAAAATCTTCTTCATTCGTCACCAGTGTTCTTTGTATGCCATTTATCTTTAAAATTTTATTGATCATCTTGATCCCCTTTTGAAAAAATGTTGATTGTCAATATATTGCTGAGAATCGCCAAAGAACGGATTTCCTGCCGGAACGTCAATGGTTATTTTTTATATTTAAGCCCCTTTTTAGTCAAGAGAATAAAACATTATAAGTAAATATATGATTATTATCACTTATATATACCTATAATAACTTTTGTATCGCAGGATTTAGAAAGAGACAACCTGGCTGCCAGGACATCACATCATGGTTAAAATCTCTTACCATGAAAAAAAAAGGCGCCCTTTTCCCTTTATCCGGACGGACAAGGGAAAGGACGCGAAGGGAGAGAAGACACGTACACCAAAGTTCTAGGGCTGGAAAACAACGGTATCCACTATAAATGGGGTACACCGAACCGCCACAGATTGCTTTTTTACCCAGATCCTGGCCATGGGGACGGCATCTCCATCGATATTGGTCATGTTTGACAATTCCTCGGCAAATCCAATATCTGCAATTTTAAATTCATAGTAGAAAGTACTGGTTGTAAAGGGATCTGCAATTAAAAGAATCTTCTCCTTTTCAATGGGGTGTTTTCTCGGAGAGCCGGAAAAAGGGATATGGGTATGCCTGTCCAAATTTTTGGGCTCGGCATAGGTCTGGATCTCAAATTTCTCTTTTACATCCACAATGTGCTTAAGGGGCATGGTTTTCCTCCTTTTAGAAAAGTGAACACCTGATTCTTTTATTATACAGACAGGGGCCAGACAGATCAAGGATAACCATCTCTGCTTTTATCACCCCCAGCCACCACTTCATGTGCTGAAAAATAATGGATGCAATAAAATATTTTTAATTTCAAAACATTCTTTATTGATTTTGTCGAAAACACCTATTATAGATCACTGTAAAGTATAATTTTCCATAAGTGTGGAGCACAAACAGATGTTCAATCCGTTACAGAGGAGAAATACGATGACGCGATACGTGATTTTTACATATGTCCTTGCAATCATTCTGCTGACAGGCAACTCTCTCATTTTTGCCCAGGAAGATGGGGACAAACTTCAATTGCCGACAGGAACCATGACCCTCACAGCGCCGGCACATTCACAAACAAAGAGGTCGCCGGTTGTGTTCCCCCATTCAACCCATTTTCAATTCTCCTGCAAAAGCTGCCACCACGAATGGGACCAGGCAAGTCCTGTGGAAGGCTGTGCATCTGCCGGCTGCCATGAAAAATTATGGGCCTCACCCCCGGGCAGTACCCCCCTGGATGCCAAACGGATAAAATCGCTTACCGGCGCCTATCACAAGGTCTGCCGGGATTGTCATCGCAGTGAATTGGAAAAGATCAAAAGCCAGGGAATGTCCACAAAAAAAGCCATGTCCCGGTTCACAGCTCCCATCGCCTGTGAAGAATGTCACCCGGCAAGTCCCGGGGCCGTGGAAAACGCAACGGATTCCCTTGAGATCCCCCTTGGCACATTGACCCTGACGGCCCCGGAAGGCAGTTACGCAAAACGGCCCCCGGTTGAGTTTCCCCATGGCGGGCATTTTGACTATTCCTGTCAAACCTGCCACCATGAGTGGGATGGTGAAAGTCCCGTTCAAAATTGTACCGTATCCGGTTGCCATGATCAATTGGAGGCCGATGAAAAAACCAGAAATATTAATGATGAAAGAAACAGTCTATACTTTCTGGCAGCTTACCATAAAGCCTGTATTGAATGTCACAGAGACCTTCGTGACCAAAGAGAGGGTCTTGAACGCTCCGGTGTCACCGATGAGAGTATCCTGCCGGCATATGGCCCCCTTGCCTGTAACGAATGCCATGCCGACAGCTAAAAATTTTTCTTAAGACAGCCGGCCTTTGAAACGACCGGCTGTCTAATTCCTGGCTTGTTTCATTCTCCTGGTGATTTCCCCTGTTTTTCCCCGCTTAAAAGAACAAAAACACCAAGAATCGCTGAAAGTATGGATGCCGTAAAGATCCCTACTTTTGCAATTTGAATCACCTGGGGATCTGAAAAGGCAAGGTCGGCAATAAAAATGGACATGGTAAACCCAATTCCCGCCAGCAAGGCAGCCCCATAGATATCACGAAAACAAACCCCTTGGGGAAGAACTGCCAGTTTCAGTGTGATCGCCAGATGGCTGAAAACTGAAATTCCGATAAGTTTGCCGAGCACAAGCCCGGCAATGATGCCAAGGGAGACCGGATGCAATACCATGTCCATGATATTGCCTTCAATGCGAACCCCGGCATTGAACAGGGCAAACACAGGAATTATCATGTAAGCCGATATGGGGTGAAGAAGATGCTCCAGCCGCTGGAGGGGTGTCTGGGCATCATTTCCAAGGGCTTCAATTTTTTCAATCAAATGGGCCTGTTCACGTGTCAATAATTTTGAATCATTTGGTTTTTCACCCTCAAATTTTGTCAACAATGTACAAAGAGATTCGATATAATCGATTTCATTGATTTTGGCGTTGGCGGGGATGGTAAAGGCGATGAGAACCCCTGCAATGGTCGCATGAACACCTGAAAAGAAAAAGGCAAGCCAAACGGCACTCCCAATAATCCCGTAAAAAAGAGACGACCGGATTCCCATTGTGTTCCCGAATATCAAAATGATAATCGCAACCATGGCAATGCCCAGCTGATAATAGTGAATGGTGTCTGTATAAAAAACAGCAATCACCAGAATTGCCCCCAGATCATCTGCAATGGCAAGAGCGGTTAAAAAAATTTTCAGGTTGATGTTCACCCGGCTGCCCAGAAGGGCAACAATGCCCAGGGCAAAGGCAATGTCCGTTGCCATGGGGATTCCCCATCCCTGTGAATGTGGGTTGTTTCCATTCAACATTAAAAAGACCGCTGCCGGAACCACCATACCGCCCAGGGCTGCCATAACCGGCAGGGCTGCTTTTTTCACAGACGAGAGTTCTCCGCCCATGATTTCCCGTTTAATCTCAAGACCGATGGTAAAAAAGAACAGCGCCATGAGGCCGTCATTGACCCAGTGGTGGAGGGAAAAGTTAAAATCACCAAAACTTGTACCCACGCGAATCTCATGGGTCAGATAGTGGTACCCCTCATAAAAAGAGGAATTTGCCCAGAAAACAGCAACCAAGGTAGCAAGAATCAGAAGGATTCCCCCCAGGGTCTCCTGTCGTATGAATTGTGATATCCTGAAAGTGGATACGGGTTTTTCATTTGTGGGTATCATTTTTTGTTTCCTTCCATGCTTTTTTGCTTTTTATAATTTTTTTATGAACATTTTCCCAGGTCTTTTAAGATGAACCACAAGATTTATAGACCATAACTAAATAAAAACCCCGGGGAAAGTCAACAAAAATACCGTTTCCCATACCATAAATCAAGGCAACCGGATCACTCTATTACGCCTTTGTTTTTTTTTAAAAAAAAGGAGCAGATAAAACAAGATATTGACAATTTATTAAAAAATAGGTCACATTGGTCAAAATAAGAAAATAAATGCTACGGGTCAAATAGATAAATGGTAACGATAGTTTAAAAAAATATGAATATGCTGACAGATCTTGAAAAAAAGATAATCGCCCTGCTTCAAACCGATATTCCGGTGGTAAAACGGCCCTTTCTTGCAATGGCCGAAAAAATCGGTATCACGGAAGAACAATTTTTAAAAGTTCTCAATGATCTCGATGGCCAGGGAATGATCCGCAGGTTTGGTGCCACCATCAAACACCAGAAATCAGGATTTAAGGCCAATGCCATGGTGGCCTGGAAAGTGGCGGAAAACCGGGTGGAACGAGTGGGCAATATCATGGCCACCTTTGGGGAAATCACCCATTGCTATAGAAGAAATCCAGCCCCTGGATGGGAATATAATTTATACACCATGGTCCATTCGGCCGATGAAGAGGGATGTTATACCATTGTTAAAAAGATATCCCAGGCCGTGGGGGAAAAAGACTATACCCTGCTGTTCTCCCGCCAGGAACTAAAAAAAACATCCATGAAATACTTTGAAGACTGATCCGCCCCATATCCTTTGTGTAAACCCCTGGATCCATGATTTTGCCGCCTTTGACTTCTGGGCAAAACCCCTGGGACTTTTGTCCCTTGCCGCTATCTTGCGCGAGAACGGTCTTAAGATAAGCTATCTTGACTGCCTGGATCGGTTTCACCCTAGACAAGACCCACCGGCCAAGATTCAATGGGACGGCAGGGGCCCTTTCCGGAAAACCCCCATCCCTTTCCCCGAAGAGCTTCAGGCCCTGTTACCCGAGGTGGGCCAGCCCTTTTCCCGTTATGGTATTGAGCCTGAATGGTTTTACCAGGATCTTAACGACATGCCCCGGCCTGATCTTATTTTTGTGACCTCGATGATGACCTATTGGGCCACCGGGGTCAGGGAAACCATAGAGAGTGTCAAACAGGTATTCCCAAAAGTACCGGTGATCCTGGGGGGAATCTATGCAGGTCTTTGCCAGGACCATGCCAGCGCCCATTCCCTGGCAGACCGGGTGATTGCAGGCCCGGGAGAATCCTGCCTCAAATCGCTTATCAAGGAATTTACCGGGTTTAACCTCAGGTTCATTCCAGACCCCGATGACCTGGACACCTTTCCCTTTCCGGCCTTGGATTTACAGCACCACCTGGCCTATGCCCCCATCATGACATCAAGGGGATGCCCCTTCGCCTGTGAATATTGTGCCGCTTCTTTTTTGGAACCGACTCTTCGACGAAGGTCACCGGATAATGTATTCAAAGAAATCCAACACTGGCACAGGGAATATGGGGTTAAAAATTTTGCCTTTTATGATGATGCCCTGCTGGTGAAGGGAAACTCCCATGCCTTTCCACTGTTTGAGCAACTCATTGATTCAAAAATGGAGCTAAATTTCCACACCCCCAATGCCGTCCATATCCGGGAAATCACCCCAAAGGCAGCAAATCTCATGTTCAAAGCCGGCTTTAAGACCATTCGCATGGGGCTGGAAACCACCGATTTTTCCCAGGACCGACACCATGACATCAAGGTCAGGGAAGATGAATTTTTCCGGGCTGTCGAAAACCTGAAATCCGCCGGGTTTGACCCCAAACAACTGGGGGCTTATCTTCTCTGCGGCTTACCCGGCCAGGATCTCGAAGAAGTAGCAGCCTCCATGGCCCTTGTAAAAAAGACAGGGATTCTGCCGGTGCTGGCCTATTACACCCCCATCCCCCATACCCCCATGTGGGAGGATGCCGTTAAAAATGCCCGGTTTGACATCACCCGACACCCGGTGTTTACCAATAATACCCTATTTCCCTGTGTCCGGTCGGATAAAGATCTCAATCGCATTTCCCAATTGAAAAACATGAAAAATTAGGATATACCCCTTTCAGCTTTGTTAGGATTTTATTAGGCATTATCTTGGACGAATAAAAACAGGCAGAATCTAAAGAGGGACCACGTGGATTTATTCAATATTTTGATCCAGACTTTGGGCGGGTTGGGAATGTTTATCCTGGGTATGAAGATGATGACCGAGGGACTCCAGGCAACTGCCGGTCAAAAGATAAGAGGTATTCTTGAAGCAATCTCCTCAAACCGGGTCCTGGGCAGCCTCACCGGTGCCGGGGTAACCGCCATGGTTCAAAGTTCTTCTGCCACAACCGTTATGCTCATCGGATTTGTAAGCGCCGGGATCATGGGATTTGAACAGGCAATCGGCGTGGTTATCGGTGCCAATGTAGGTACCACCATCACAGGTCAGATGATTGCCTTTAAATTGACAAAGGCGGCATTACCGGCCATCGCCCTGGGGGTTGGCTTTAAATATTTCTCCAAACAACGCAATTACCGGCACATCGGTGATATTATCCTGGGATTTGGTCTGCTCTTCTACGGTATGACTGTCATGAAACAAGGGCTTGCCCCCATAAAATCCGACCCCCAGTTTATTGCTTTTTTTACAACCTTCACCACGGACAACCTTGGGGGGATTCTATTGTGTGTAGCCATGGGCGCTATTTTGACCGTGGCGGTTCAATCTTCGTCTGCCACGGTGGGTCTGACCATGACCCTTGCCACAGCAGGGCTCTTAACCTTTCCCACAGCCCTGGCCCTGGTGCTGGGGGAAAATATCGGCACCACCATTACGGCACAACTGGCAACCCTTGGATCTAAAAATGCCGATGCCCACCGAACTGCCAATGCCCACACCATCTTTAATGTAGGCGGCGTGGGCATTATTCTGGCCATTTTTCCCTTTTTTGTATCCCTTGTCCAGACAATGACCCTGAAAATGGGTGCCGGGCCTGTGGATCAGCTGGTGAACAATGAATATATCAACTCCGCACGGTATATTGCCAACGGCCATACCCTCTTTAATGTTATTAATGCCCTGGTTTTTCTGATTTTTCTGCCAAAGCTGATACAGCTGACCCTTTTCATTTCTCCGAAAATAAAAAAGTCAAAGGAGCGATACCCCCTGCCCACCTTTGATGAAACCTTTATTGATTCGCCCATTGGTGCCCTTGCCAAGGTCAAGGGACACATCATCCAAATGTCTAAGTTTGCCCACATGAACCTGAAAAAAACCTCCACCTGCCTTAAACAGCGGGATGATGATATTTTAGGGGAAAGAGATGCCGTGGAGGACCACCTGGATTCTTGCCAGAAGGTCATTATCAAATATTTGACCACCATCTCCCAGGGGGAGATTAATACGGCCGAGGCAAAGGAAATTTCCGAAATGATGAGAATCGTCAACAACATAGAACGGTTGGGAGATTCCATGGAAAATGTGTCTAACATGCTGGAACGGATCTATGACAAAAAAATTGAATTCAGTGATGAGGCCACCCAGGATTTGGTTGACATCTCCCATGAAGTGGATATTTTTTTTGGGCTGGTAATTAATGAAATGAGCGAAAAGACAGAAGGATTTTATCAAAAAGCCCTGGTTCAGGAAGATTTAATTGACCAGATGCGGGAGAATATGAGGTATAAGCACATTGAACGGTTACGGGAAAATGCCTGCTCCGTGGATGCAGGGGTGCTGTTTATTGCCATGGTATCCAACTATGAAAAAATGGGCGATTATTGTTATAATATTGCCACAGGGGTCAGCAGGATAATTTAACATGATAGTCTTTGATCTTGAATGTATGAACGGACACACGTTTGAAGGATGGTTTGAGGATAAAAAAGATCTTGAAAATCAGCAGGAGCAAGGTGTTTTACAATGCCCCGTCTGTGAAACCACTTCGGTTGTGCAAAAACTCTCCCTGATTTCGATTAAAACCTCATCTGCACCCTCCAATCAAGCCCGGCAGGCCCTGCGGGCAAACCAGGAAGTACTGGCCGAATTTACAGAAAAAATAGCACAATTTGTCGAAAAGAATTATGAAAATGTGGGAACCTCTTTTACAAAGGAAGCCCTGAAAATGCATTATGGTGCCATTGAACACAGAAATATCAGGGGCACCACCACCACGGAAGAAGAAAAAGTGCTCACCAAAGAAGGGGTTCCCATGGTCAAAATTCCCCTGCCCAAAAAAGAGGAAGGGGATCTCAATTAATCCTAGGTGATGTTCGGCCAGGTATCGGCAACCTTGTAGCCCTGGGGCCAGGGATCCGTCAGGTCCAGCAGGGAATGGTCACGGTATTTTTTCCCACCTTCACCCCATTTTCCTCGGTCAATGGGGCGGTGATCTGGCAAAAGGAGATATGGTTCCATGGGTTTTCCGGATGGACAAACCCCAGCTGTTCAGTGGCGGCATTGGTGATCTTAATCCCGGTTTCAAGGAGCACCGTTGCCACACAGATACTATTGGAACCGGACATGGGCGGAGTGTCCGCAGGTTCCATGATGATCCATCCCATCTGGGCCCGGGGGTTTTTCTGTGGTACCAGAAGGTTCACATGACGAAAAACCCCTCCCCGGGGTTCGTTGAGCATGAAATTTCTAAGGGTTTTATCCTTTGCAATCCACCGGGACTGCTCCCAGAGGGTATCCCCAGGAGGTGTGGCCACTCCCCCACAATGACATCTCCGACTTCCCCTTCAGCATGGCAGCTGACTGTATGAATTATTTTTGATGTATGCATGGTGTCGGGTCCTTTTCTTGTGTCAGTAGTATAAATTCAAAAGGCTCAAATTAGATTCTTGTGAATCTAATCTCATTCCAAGGCGGGTCGGATACAATTTTTTCCGGATTTTTTAGCTTCATACATGGCGTCATCTGCCTCTCGAACAATGGTTTTTATGCCGGTGTTTAAACTCTCCAAGTGATTGAGTACGCCAACCCCGATACTGACCGTCAACATCAGGTTTTTATATTTTATTTTTCCTTCCTTGTTTCGGATGACAAAATTGTAATTGCTGATTTTTGCCTTAATTAATTCTGCAATCTCCCATGCTTCCTTTTTGCCAATAGCAGGCAGGATGATCGCAAACTCTTCTCCGCCATATCGAGCAGGAAAAAAAACAATTCCCGATTTATTCGATTCTTCGTGGCAGATATCTTGTATGAGTTTTGTGACTGTTTTCAATGCCTGGTCACCAATCAAGTGTCCGTATCTATCATTGAACTGTTTAAAATCATCTACATCAATTACCAATAGGTTAACCCAGGTTTTTTCTTTCAATGCTTGGGATATTTCAAATTTTAATTGTTCATCAAAAAACCGCCTGTTATAAAGACCTGTGAGGTGATCTGTGCGATTGATTCGATCCAGCCTTTCCAAATCTTTCTGGAAGTGGGTAAGGGTTTCTTTGAATTTGAATTTTATCAATTTAATCTTTTCATCAACAGAGAGGTCCGATTCAACGGCCTTAACCGTTTCCGATTCAAGCTCTTTTACTCGTTCATGCCTCTCAATATTTTTTGATTTAAATTCATTTGTTAGAAGATTCAACTCTTTTAAGACATCTGTTAATTGGCTGTCACAAACTGAAAAGGAAATAGCGTTATAGTCTTTAATCAAGGACAGAAGGGATTTTTCTGTGTACATTCCTTCTCTTACATATTTTAATGCTTTTTCCATGATAGGCTCAAGTTGAGGCTTCGTTAGTTCCCGATCCAGATTCGAATCTACTTTAATTTCTATATCAAAAATCATCTTGTAAATAGTACGCCAGCAGGTATCCTTTGGTATCCTCGCGGCATCAAACAAAGAAAGCGTATTCTTTTTGGACAGTTTTATTTTTTTATAGAAGAGTTGCTCAAGTAACTTAACAGATGATTCCATAGAAGGATCCTTCCAATTTTAATTTTGTATTTGGGCCGTCCACTCCTGTATTTTTTATCCTTTTTTTTCCAGAACGGTGGGGTTCACCGCATGGACCAGGGTCCCGGTTTTATAAAATTCAATGATATTTTCTGCTGCCAGTCTGGACATACCATTTCTAGCCTCCATGGTTCCGGATCCCACATGGGGAAGCACACAAACGGTTTCCATGGACAAAAGAGGGTTGTCCTTTGCCATGGGTTCAGGATCTGTCACATCCAGGCCGGCGCCCCATATTTGTTGTGAAGAAAGGGCCTCAATCAAGTCGGGTTCGTTGTGAATGCCTCCCCGGGCGGTATTGATAAAAATGGCAGTGGGCTTCATCCGCTTAAAGGCCTCCTGATTAAAAAGCCCGCAGGTTTCATGGCTTAATACAGAATGGACCGACAAAACATCGCTTCTGGTCAAAAGTTCTTCAAATGTTACCCGGTCGGCGTTCAGGGATTTTTTTGCCACAGGATTTGGGTGCCGGTTATGGTAAATAACCTCCATGCCATAGGCATCTTTGCAAAGCCTCGCCATTTTCATACCAATCCGTCCCAGGCCGAAAATTCCCAGGGTTTTTCCCTTAAGTTCCATGCCAAGATTTCCCCGGGGTTTAAAATATCCCCATTCTCCCTTTAAAATGGTTTTGTGGAGAAAAAACATTTTCCTTGCCGTGGCAATCATGAGGCCAAAGGCAATATCTGCGGTTGCCTCGCTCATAACATCCGGGGTAAACCCAATGGGAATCTTAAGGCGGGTGGCTTCTGCCACATCAATATTGTCATACCCCACGGCAAACTGGGAAATAATCTCAAGGTGACAGCATCGTTCAAGATATTCTTTGGTGATCATCTCACTCACGGTGCACAACAAGGCCTGGTGGTTTAATGAGAGATCAATGAGTTCTGATGGATACATGGGCCTGTCTTTTGACCATAGGGTCAATTCAAACCCTGCCTGTTCCAATAACGAAATTCCAATCTCTGGAAATTGCCGGGATACCAGCACTTTTTTGGGGGGGGCCATGGAAAATTCCTTTCTATTTATCGCCCGGGCCTGCCCGATCTTGAAATCTTCGAGTGGGCACCGCATGAACAGGACATCAAAGGGCAGATGGTTAAATATTTTTGTTTCAAAGGGGATAAACCCCAGGGTTTCATACCAGTTTTTTAAGCGGTCATTTGCGGCAATGATGCCGATACTGATAATTTTCTTGTGAAGGGTCCGGGCATGGTCGAAAAGGCGGGCTACCAGTTTTTTACCAATACCCCGGCCCTGGAATTCCGGCAACACTGCCAGTCGGTTGAGAAAGGCAAACTCCTTTTCCGCACTTTCACAGGCCACACAGCCAACGGCTTTTCCGGCTGTTTCATAGATAAAATAGTGCACATTTTTCTTAAGATCCTCTGCAATCCAGTCTTTTGTGCAAAAAGAGGGATGCGTTGGCGTGTTTTCTTGGGTCAGACCAAACTTTTGGGCAATGGCCTGATTTGCCCTGGAGATGATGTTGGCCACCTGTGGGGCATCTGCCACTGATGCGATTCGTATGCTCATGATTCTGCCTTAAAAAAGTATTCGACTGCTCCTAAGTCACTATTACCTGAGATAATCCTGGATGTCCATACCCGTTTTAGGTAAAGTTTAAGCGAACCCCTTTTCTTTCTTGACGTTGGGCATTAAACCGAATAATCCTATACGTTAAATTAGTGAAGAGATAGCAGATGTTTAAAATCATGATAAAAAAAGATGAAAAATGACTCCATTTGATACGGCTAATATTTCCGATCCATTTATTAAAAAAAATAAAATCACGCCTTCTTGTCACGGCCAATTAAACGAACTCTCATTTGCAATAAAAGATAATATTGATGTAGCAAATGAAATTACGGGTTATGGGAGCCCGGGTTGGATTAACACTCACCCTAAACCCGTTGTAAATGCTATTTGCTTAGAGCAATTGCTGAATGCCGGCGGAACTTGTCACGGAAAAACAAAATCAGATGAATTGGCCTATAGCCTGATTGGCGTCAATTCATTTTACGGAACCCCTCTGAACCCAAAGGCGCCCGATAGAGTGCCGGGAGGTTCTTCAAGTGGCTCTGCGTCTGCAGTTGCCGGTGAATTAGTAGATTTTGCAATTGGTACAGATACGGGGGGTTCAATTAGAATTCCAGCCGGTAATTGTGGGGTTTGGGGATATCGACCTTCACATGGGGCTATTTCTGTTTCCGGGGTACTAGCCCTGGCACCTTCTTTTGATACGGTCGGGATCATTGCACAAACAGGAAAAATTTTAAAAAAGGTGATGGGCGTTTTGCTTGCAGAAAACGATAGTGAAAGCAATACCGATTCGTCAGTCTGCTTTGTTGAGGATATATTTCAAATGTCGGACAGGCAAATTCTTGATAAAATAACACCAAGTCTGAATAAAATATCCAGGTTTCATAAAGTACAGACATTAAAACTTGCAGAGATGACTGACCCCCATGTTAATTGTAACTGGCTTTTTGAACAATTAGGATTCTTGCTGTCAACCGAAATATGGAATACATTTGGCGCTTGGATAAAAAATGAGACGCCAAAACTGAGTCCTGGTGTAGAATATAATCTTCACAATTATGCTGAATCTGCTAATCGAAAAGACATTCAAAGCAGCCTGTATTCAAAAAAATCGTTTCAAAACAAAATGAACAACTTTCTGTGTGAAGGCAGAATACTGTGTTTCCCCACAACTGTAGATTTAGCCCCACGATTGGATGATATTACGCCTGATTTTTTAGCCGGGGATTATATCCCAAGAGCAATGGGAGTGAATGCGATTTCAAGCTTATCTTGTGCCCCGCAAATTACAATTCCTGTAGCAAAAGTTAGTGGAGTGCCTGTCGGACTTTCTTTTATCGCAGGTTTTGGACAAGATATGCGGCTTATCCGTTTTTGCAATCAACTCAACAATCAACTGAAAAACTAAAAAAAGAAAGAAATGATTGCAGCCTTACAAAAATAATTTTATGTAAAGGGCTTTAATGGCGCTAAAGACGGCCAATTGACAAGGGGTTTTAATTTTTTTATATGAAAAACAGCGATATAGTAGAAGAAATATGTTCAGATTTGTTTTGCATTAAAGTGCCGCTACCTGACAGCCCGTTGAAATATTTGAATTCCTATGTTGTGCGGGCGCCTGACCGAAGCCTGATCGTTGATACAGGTTTCAATCACAAATTATGTTTTGACACCATGACAACCGGGTTGGATTTTCTGGGAATAAACCTTGCCCGAACCGATATTTTTGTCACCCATTTTCATGCAGACCATTTTAGCCTGGTACCAAAATTAAAAACACCGACGACCCGTATTTATTTTAATCGCCCTGAAACAGAACTTCTTGAAAACTGGCAGGGATTCGGCCCAATGCTCAAAAAAGCTGACCAGCAGGGATTCCCGAAAGAAAGGCTGAAAGAGGCATTGGAAGCACATCCGGGAAGCAAATTCGGGGTTAAGTGGGCACCTGAGGCAAATATCTTGTCAGAGGGACACACATTAACCTATGGTGATTACACATTTACCTGTATCGAAACACCGGGACATACATTGGGGCATATCTGCCTGTATGAAACTGCCAAAAAAATTCTGATTTCAGGAGATCACGTACTCATCGATATTTCACCCAATATTCAATGCTGGAATGAGAGTGAAAACCTACTGAAAAATTATTTGGAAAGCCTTGAAAAAGTAGGAAAATTAGATGTAGTCTCTGTTTTACCTGGCCACCGACGCAGGTTTACAGACCTTAAATCACGTGTGGATGAATTAACACGACACCATGAAAACCGCCTGGATGAAATATGTGGCATCCTTAATAACGCCCCTCAGTCAGCTTATGAAATAGCGGCCAGAATGAAGTGGGATATCAAGGCCTCCTGCTGGGAAGATTTCCCAATCGCCCAGCAGTGGTTTGCAACCGGAGAAGCCTTGTCCCATTTGAGATATCTTGAAGAAAGAGGAGATATCATCAAAAAACTGTCTGGAAAAAATATTTGTTTTGCCCTGACGAAGGTTTGAATAAAAAAATGATAACATGGGTAAAGAAGTAAACAAATTATATTTTTTATTATCAGGAGGCTATAATCCAGTGTTTTCAATCACGCCTGCAAAAATATTGTTGATTGCTATTTTTGCTCTGCTAGCTGTTATTTTGGGTTTTTTTAGCACTCTTTATGCTATGCATTGGCAGCATATCCAGCTACATTCAACCATAGAGACCCTTGGCGGAATAACGGCCTGCCTGATTTCCATGATACTGTTCACTGAATCCCAGGAAAAACTGGATGCGCATCTTATTATGCTGGCAACTGGTTTTGTCAGTATGGGAACGCTGGACATCGCCCATGCAATAAGTAGGTCTGGCGATGCATTCATTTTTCTTCACAGCTTTGCCAGCTTATCCGGCGGTTTTTTCTTTGCTACGGTCTGGTTTAGCCAAGGGCGGCGAATGAGGAATTTATACGAACTTCGATTTCTTTTCTTTGGATTCATTGTCCTGTCTGTTTCAGTGGGGTTGAGAGCTTTGTTATTTCCAGATGATGTGCCAAAGATTATGCCCCTGTTTGATGGTAAATTCACTCTGGCTGCGGTTCTAATCAATATAACGGCTAGCCTTCTCTTCTTGGTGTCTGTTTTTAAATTTTATTGGATGTACAGACAAAAAAAACATATCCGCGATTTATTGTTTGCCTGTCTGGCCACTTTGTTCGGTATTGCCGCCATGATTTTTCCTTTTTCAAGCCCTTGGAATGGTCTTTGGTGGGTCTGGCATCTGATCCGGCTGTCTGCGTTCCTTGCTACCCTTGTGTTCATTTTCAACCAGTATCAAAAGCGCTTGGGATTAAAGGGACCCAAAGGTACAGGGCATACTCTATGATGGAAATCTGGTCCCGCATGCTCAAACTCCCACTGCATTTGGCCTTTTGGATAGTGACCGATGCAGTATATGTTTTTTTTCTTTTTTCTTTTCCCGGCATGGAAATTCCATTGACCTTTTCTAAATTTATTTTTATCCATATACTGGCCATTATCGTGGGTACCATGGTAATGTTTTCAGGGTTAGGCGCAGGTGTTCTCTGGATTCCGGTTTTGACTTTTTTAAATATCAGTCCCTCTGGTGCCATTTCCATTTCCATATTTACACAGATTGCAGGCAAGGGTACCGGATCATTAACCTACCTTTTGAACGGTATGGTGGATTTAAAAATAGCCGCCCGATTTATTCCTAGGGCTTTTGTGGGAGTGACTCTGGGATTCTTGGCGGGTTTTTATATTCCACTGGAATATGAACGCATCTTAATCTATATTTTTTTAATAATTGCCGGGTATCTGCTGATGAGGACGATTCAGTCCCTAAATGACCCAGCGCCTGATATTGACAGTTTAACGCTTGACGAATGGCCCCTCCGGAAAAGTTACCCTGTGGTGGTCCTATCTTCATTTTTTACAGGCCTGCTGAGCATTGGCAATACGGACTGGCTCATCCCCCATATGGAGCAAAAACTCAACATGGCCACTTCCCGGGCAGTGGCAACTGGCTTGTTTATCATGTTTGCAACCCTCCTGTTTTTTTTGTTTTTAGTTTTTATAAGCGTATGGACCGGATCTGCGGACTGGCCTGAGGGGACATCCTTGTTATTTGCTACCTGCAGTGGCGTTATCATGGGTGGTCAGGTTGGAACCCGCCTGGTTCGTATCCCATGGATCCAAAAGTATCAAAAACATGCGTTTATCCTATTGTTGGCAATGTCTATGATCCATCTGATTTGGTAAAAACACTTATATTATTATGGGGTCCAATCGAATAGATTTAACGCCTGAAGATAATAAGAAAATCTTTCTATATTCGAGGGAGGGCTTTTATTAACAAAGCTTTCACTTTTGAAAATAGGACAGATACCACATATTGTACTTGGATTGTTTTTGAAAAACACCTGGATTCACAGGGAAAGTCTACAGGGTGTTCTCCTTATTGGATAACCACTCTGATTTTAGTTTTCGTACCTTGATTATAGCGTCCTCAATTCGAATATCTTTGCTCTTGTTGATGTAGTATTGCATTTCAATTTTTTCTATCAGACTGTATAACCATTTTACACTTTCATGCTCATCTATATGATCTTTAATAAAGGATTCAACCGTTTCTTTTACAATTATAAAATTTTGATCTTCGTTCAAGGCAATTGTGGTCAGGGCTCTATTTACTAACCTCTCAATTGTGTCAAAACCATGTTTATCTTCGGTCTCAATAGTATTGGTAAGATTATACTTAAACAAATCCAATATTAGTGGAATTGCTTTTATGTCAGAAACTAACCCAAGTGGAGAATTGTCATAGAAAGTTCTTGTAAAAATTTTGAGTTTTTTTAGCTCACCTATATAAAAAGCAATCGCTTTAATACTCTGAAATTTAATTAAATAAATAGAAACTCGATACTTTTCATTCTTTTTTCCGGTTTCAAAGATTTGGCTAAGGTATGCCTCAATCTTTGAATTTTTTGATTCAACAAGTTTATCAATAATATTCCATTTAAAATCATCGGGAATGGACGGAAGTTTTTCCATCAATCTGTTCAAATTGAGTGATAATTCACAGATGAGTTCAAGGGCCAGAGACCTTAGATAACTTTTAGAATAAACTACTTCATCCAAAGCAAATTCAATTATGTCTTTTGTTTTATGCCTTTGACAAAACTTTAAATGATTTTCTAAAACCGCTTCACAAAGGTCTCCATTATAGATGTTTTCCAAAATTTGAGATGTTATTTGATCAATATCAAGTATCTTTTCAAGATAAGGGATGATATCCCCTTCAAAATCAAATGACAGCATATCCAGCAGGATATCCTCAGAAAATTCAAGTTTAAATTTTTTGAAAAAGAACCATATTATAGTTTCTTTATAGTTTATTGATATACTGGAAGATCCTGTTTTTGTTATCGCATTTTTGAAGTTCACAGATGATATTTGCTTATACACCCATGCGATAATTTCATCTTTTTGCGTATCAGACAGAATCGATTCATTTGGATTGTTAGTTAGTTTTTCATATATTTCAGTTGTCCAAAACGATTCCCAATCCAAGGAATTCATCTTTAGCAAGGCTTCTTCCAGAGAAGCTTCTTTTTTTAAAAACAATTTGGATAATTTTTTTGTGACTACATTTGCATATTTTTTTTCTGTGCCAAAATCTGTTTGCAAATCAAAGAAATATTTATGGTTTAGAGTTTCAAGGCTTGAGTCTTTGAAAATGAGTTTGATTTCTTTAAGAAATTCATCTTTGTTGAAGAGTAAAGCAATATCCTTAATATTCTGCTTTTTTCTAATTTTTTCATAATCAATTTGTTGCCTCTTTTCAAAGCGGTTTTCAAATTCTGTATTTAATGAAGCAAAATATTGTTCATAAAATTCATAATTATTAAAGTTAAGGCAGTACAAAAACTCTTGAACCTCAGTCTGGTCAAGCTTTTTCTCTCTATATTTTTGTGTAACATACTCAAGATTTTCTTTATCAGCCAATATTGCTAAAAGATCTCCATTCTTCCTTATTCCTTTGTTAAACAATTCTTTAAAGGCATTTGCTTGTGTATTTGTTTTTAAAAAAAAGTTACCAACAACCTTCGTACCATCCAAAAATTGTTTTTTCACAAAAACAAACAGTTCCAACATATCTGTATAAAGACTAGCTTCATTATGATGTGCCGAAATTGAATGTTCTACAATCCTTGTAATGTGAAGATCCTGTCCAAATAGGAATCGGATGCTTTCGGCATCACTTTGGGTAATATGGCTAATTATTGATCTTAATGCTTTTGGTTTATAGGCCTTTTGCAAGCCTGCTCTCAGGTTCATTTGCTCATTTAAAAGGCGTGAAGTTCTTGAACCAATATATTGAATACCATCTAAGAAAACATCAATATGTCTATCAACAAAAGAACTTTTAATTAAGAACTTATAAAGACCCGATCGAATCCAATCTTTTGTCTCGTTTTTAAGTGCAGACACAATTTTATTTGCAACAGACTCTGAAACTAATTTTGAATCAGCAAGGACAGTTAATGTTCTATTTTTTAAAAAGCCAGGGGAATCTTGATCTAAAATTATATATACCAAAAGAGTTTCTATCTCTTTCTTTCTTAAAAATGGTATTTCCATTTCCCAAATAATGCTGATTGCATTGCTGATAACCATTGGGTCTTTTTCTTTACTACCAGCTTCTATTAAAAAATCTATCAATTGAACGCTATTACAAAAGTTGCCAAGCTCTCCATGGCGAAATCTGTCATTGTCTATCCCGATTTTTTTGCTTCGATAACTATTAAAAATATCCTTTATAATTTGAACACGCCGGTTTTCTTCCACCCTGTCCGGTTCGAATTTGATTACTATTTCAGGTTCAATTTCCAGAATCCAGTCTATGAGCTCATTGCTTTGGATAATAGATAAAAGGAATGAAATTGTATTCACCCATGACGGTATAATTTTAACAAAGTCTGGTGCAAATGCGATGAAGCTTTTTATCGAAGAGAATGTAAAGGCCTTTAATTGATCAGCAGCAAGAAATTCCTGAATATTATTATGCTCAAATTGCCATGTAATGGAACTTTGCCCATTGAAACATTTTTTCCAGGCAGTACAATGGGAAAGAAGTTCCCGGGAACCTTCCTCAACTATTATAAGTTTATATTCCTGGTCATCAATATAATTTCGCCCAAGTGTTTCCATTATGAGCGCAATCACTTTAAGGTTTTCAAAAGCAATAATTTTTTGTTTTTTTAATTCTAAATAATTTTTAAAATGTTTTATATCGAAATTCATCCTGGATTGTATCAACTTCTCAACAATTGTCGCTCGATCAACAGGCAAACTGTCTGTATCTTTAAAAAGATTTACCAGCTCTATTAAATAAAATGGAATGGCAACAAGATCATCGATCTTTTTTTTCTCTATACTGCGTAAAAACCGCTTTGCTTTTGACCCCAACTCGTTATTTGAATATTCATTGATCTGCCCTTTATCCAGTTTCTTCAAAAAATAAGATTTAAATCCGGCAAATATTCCTGAATTTTCAGCTGTTTCTGCTTTATAAAAATTTGTCCGGCAAGACAGGAGTATCGTGACTTCTGGATATTTCCCGGAAAACAATTCGATCTGTTTAACAAAATTTCTTTTATATTTGCTTTCAATTTCATCAAACCCGTCCAAAATAAACAAAAGAGCACTTGATGGTATCTCTTTCCAAGAAGGATTGAATAAATCTTCGATATCCTGCTCTATATATGTATTCAGCGAAATACAAAAAGGGTAATAAATTGTTTTTTTATCGGAAAAGTAATTTGCGATTCTTTTTAATTCAGATGTTTTCCCGATTCCGGCATCCCCGATCAAGATAACTTTATTTTTCTCTTTTAAAATTTCAACCAGATCATAGGTTGTTTCTTCATAAAGAAAAGACTCCGTATCATCGCTTTGATTCTTCACAATAGAACGGGTCAAATATGATCCAATCGCCTCATATTGATTTTTTGGAATGGGGCAATGCAGGCTTTGATCAATTTGAAATTTTTCAACACAACTTAAAATAAATTCATTAACAGACTCTTGAAATTTTAAACTTTCTTGAAATCCTTTATAGAGACCCAAATCTTGAATTTTTGATTTAAATGAAGCAACCTTTTTTACCTGGTCTTTTTCATAGTCATTTGTTGGTTCATATTCAGACCCTTTAAAATAAAATTGGATCAATGGAGATCCGGAATTATTATATAGATCCAATGCGATATTGAATTCATTTTCTGTGGGAGTTTCTCCTATTGACAATGGGTCTCCAAAACGATGCCACATTATCCCAATATAAATATCATAGGCTTCTTTTTCTAGTTGGTCGTTAATAATTTCCTGTGCTTCTTTCCCGGTTATTTGCGGTATAATATTTTCTTTATAATCAATGGGTTTTACTTCAATATTTTTAACCTTACATGTTACATTGGAAATACTTTTACAGACTTCTCTTATTATCTGTCTTTCTTCATCAACATCACCAGGACATGATATAAATACTTTTAATAAATCAACTTTTTGTGACATTGTTATTCCTTTTATCAAAAATCTTCCAGGCTTCACCATAATCTTTTTCCCGGTCACAACGATCGAAAGGGGCTTTATAAAAAATCGTTCTTTCCCTTGGCCCGCCTGGTAACGTGTCATCCTTTATAACTCGTTCAACGGTAAATGTCACAACTTTCCTTTTTCCAGCCATTGGCCGAATGCTCTCTTTTTTTGATTATATCAACAAATTCATTCCCCATATCAAAAGAACTGTAAAACAGTTACTTTTCTAAAAGAGATTTGTCAATATCATCCCAAATAAACAATCAGGATTGGAAAAACAATATACCAAAATGAAAAGGCAATGATTATATCATGATCAATAGTTCAACTTTTAGTGGAAGACTGTTTTGATTTATATCGGTATCTTTAAGATTTTAAACGGAGCACTTCGGCTACAATGAAATTCCCGCGACCCCGGATTCAATAGTCCAGACTATTATTAAAAAAGCTCACTTTTTTTAAATCAAACCCTACACAATATATTGGGGTTGAAAATTTTATTTTGGGTTTATGAAGAATCCTGGTAATACAATTATAAGCGTCCCCAAATTTTAGCACACCAAACGCAAAAAGCCCTGATCATAGAAATATGATCAGGGCTTTTTGAAGAATAATCCGGCGGCGTTCTACTCTCCCACACAGTCTCCCATGCAGTACCATCGACGCTAAAGAGCTTAACTTCCGTGTTCGAGAT
>JADGFI010000019.1 GCA_016743945.1 Desulfobacteraceae bacterium | reverse complement strand
TTCGATAACAGCATCATTTATTTTCCCCTCTTTTTTGAGCATTTTTAATACTTCATACTGAAAGGCCTCTTCCAGGTCTTCAAGCATGAATGCTGGTGCTATTCGGAAACTGTCGTCATCTATAAAACAGCCGTCAGAAACTATGGCGTGGAGATGTGGATTGAAATTTTGAAAATCACCGTAAGTCTGCACAGAAATGCTGGCTCCGGGAACAGCACCATCATATGGAACAGCTGATGTTAGATAGGCACTGAGTACCTTCCATCCACAAATGCTGAGCTTTGCCAGTAATTTGCGGTCATAGAGAAAATAGATCCGTAATCGTTTGGGAATACTGAAAACCCATTGCCGGTGGGGAACATCTTTCAAGACATTGGTAAGCAGCCATTCGCTATATTCTACAACCCTTTTCAAGTATTAAGCCAGAATCACTTCATAGCAAACGAAAGAAATTAATTAACAAGCATTATTTTGCTGATATATACAAAGATAGTGAAAGTATTTGGGAAGAAGTACGCGATTATATTGATGCCGTACACTTCTGCCATGGCCTGATCCGGCCTGATCTGATCTAATCTGGTCTGATTTCTCTTCCCCGGGATCTAAAAATATTTTCCCCTTAAATCCCGGGGAAGCCCCAAAAAAAACCACCCTTTTCTTTGGGGACCGCCAGTCCTATTTAAAACAAATCAATCCCGGTGGGTTCCGATTTTTAACAAATTGGCTATATTGGCATTTGAATCCAGCACCGGTTCAATCAAAGAAGTCGGGCAGGTCATCAGGGTGGATATCCCGGGACCATGTCCCGCCAGACGGCAATCGGAGTGAACCAGGATACCGATGCTCACAGCTCCCTGGACAAAGGCCCTGCCATAAGAGTTGTCATGGTCCATCAATGCCACAAAATCACCGAACCGCATCTGGTCCAACTTATAATGTTTAACCGTGGCAGGATCCGAGGTCATCACATCATAATCCCCTGCTCCCACGTGGGGGCGCCCCACACCGGATCCCATGCACGCTGCCGGCACCATTGTGGTCACCGGCACCTTCAAGGTTCCGCCCTCCCCGGGGATAATGCCCATCTTTTGCAGCAGATCCGGGTCCAGGTTAAAGAGTTTAATCGAAGGATAATCAGTGAGCGTAAGCCCCTGGCCCTTTGCCCGGATTAAAATCTTGTCGTCATAGGTCATTCGCTCTTTGACGGATCGTGCAAACTCCACAATAATATGTTCGGATCCACCGTGGTGACCCAGGACGATGCCGGTTTCCCCCTTGGCCTCTCCGGAAACAAGCCTTGCCTCATTTCCCACACAGGAAAGAATCTGAAGAAAATTATTGGGGAAATCGTTGGGTTTGTCAGCGTTGGCCGTACAGGAAACACCTGGTTCGATGTGATCGCCGGCAAGACCAAATGCCGACTCTCCCGCCTGTACGTTCAAGGTAATCCCGCCGATGCTGGGCAAAAGAAAGGCAGTTCCCTGGTGATCCACTTTCCAGCCGACCCCCACCCGGGGCTGGCCCGGTTTGCATTCCAAAAACATTTCAACTACTTTATCTTCATTGGTTTTCAACATATCAACCTCCATTTTTTTAGTTATTTTTTAAGTTTCAATAAAAAGGAATGGCCATAAATCACACCAGGGCAGAGATGGAGAACATATTCTCGAGCCCTGCCACATCGCCTATGGCCCCGACAATGACCACGGCAAAGGAGACCATCATAAAAAGCCCATAGGAAGGGGTGATGCCGATGAGGCACATGGGAATGGCGGTAAGGGTGGGGGCCAGAATTACCAGCCAACGGGCAAGCCCCTTATTGTCTGCAACCAAATCAATGAAAGGGTCTAGCAATGCCGGTATCTGCATAACAGTGGACAATAGTCCTGCCTGGCTAAGGGTCAACGACAACTTCTCAATAATCAGGGGCAGCAGGGGTGACAAAAAACTTGTATACACATCATGAACAAAATGAGAAAAGGATACAAGGGCAACTTTGGATGTGTAAAATTTTTGTGGCTTCATCCGCCTCTAATATCATAGATAAAACCATCTTGTAAAAAAATATCTTGCGGATCTGGCTTTTCCTTCCCCACCAAAAAACATTTCCATAAAAACAGCGGGAATCTTTATTGCAAAATTTTTTGGAGGGGTTGGCCGGCAGCAGATTCGATCAGACGCTGAATCTGTTGCGTCGCTTCATAGCGTTGCGAAATCTGGCTTTTTGCTTCGGGGATCTGTTTGATCTTGTCTGCAAATCGCTTGGCATAATCGAGTACCACCCGGTTACCAGCACATATTTTGTCTGCAAAATAGACAATTTCCTTTTCGGTTATTTGCTCACCCGGTACAAGGGTCATGTGCTGCGCCACAATCTCGGCGACCCGGAAAAAACCCAGGGCTTTAAGAAAATAACTTCCGACAAGGGCATGGTTTTTCTCTTTTCGTTTGATGTCATGGAGCAGGGCTGCCGCCTGTACCAGATTCTTGTTCAGACAGACCCCCTGATATTTCCTGTTGTTTGAATTTTGGTTCCTTTCAATGGCCTCACAAAGCGTGAGCGCAACCCTTGCTACAATTGCCAGGTGGGAATGGATGGCGGTTTCTCCGGCAAGAACAGAACAGATGATGGACCAACATTCTTCTTTGTCCGGTATATCCAGGTCCCGGTATTTTTTGGCAAGAATTTCATAGGCCTCCTTGGTATCCGCATCCAAAAGGATACCCCGGTCATGTACAGAGTGGTGGATCCACTGCTTTTGAGCAAGCAACAGTTCTCCCAGGTTTGAAGCGCAATCCATCCCAATGATCTCTGGGATCAGCCGAGCCGGAATCAGGGGGGGATGGCCGGGTGTTTGATTAAATTCAGGAATAATGAGGTTTTCACGGTCCCTTTCAAAGGCCTTTGCCAACGCCAGGATGGTACTGGGCCGGATGGCCGGAATATCCACCGGCAGCAGGAAAAAACCCTGGCTTGACCGACTCACCTGTGCCGCTCCTCGTTGGATGGAGCCCAGCATGCCCGTCTCAAACCCCTGATTAAAGACAGCCCTGGCCCCTGTCTTTTGGATGATCGGTTCCACAAGAGAATGGTTGTGGCCCGTGACCACCAGGATATCCTGGATACCGCATTTCAAAAACAGGCGTATCACCACCTCCAGCATGGGCACCTCCCCAAATTTGAGCAGGGGCTTGAATTGATGCATGCGAGAGGAAAACCCTGCTGAAGGAATTACAACGGACAGGGCCATGGCCGGTTTGCCGTTCATTTGTTCCGAGGTCATTTTGTCAGTCATTTATTCTGGGCCCGAACCTGGATAATTTGACCGATGATGCTTACGGCAATTTCCGCCGGGGTTTCTGAATTGATGCTAAGCCCAATGGGGGAATAGACCTGCTCCAGCGATCTTTGGGAAACGCCTTTTTGGGTAAGGTTGGCGTAAATCTGATCCCGTTTCCGACGGCTGCCGATCATCCCGATGTAGGCGGCTTTGGTCCCAAGGGCCTGCTCCAATACACTCTGGTCGTGGAGATGTCCCCGGGTAAGAATGACAACATAGGCATTCTTGTCGATGGCCAGTTCCTTGCGGGCTAACTCATCAAAAACCGTGGCAAACTGGTCTGCCACATGAACGGCATGGGCATGTTCAAACCTTTGTGTATTGGCAAATTCAGCCCTGTCATCCGCCACAATGGTGCGAAAATCCAATAAATGGGCCATTTTTGCCAGCTGAAGCCCGACATGGCCTGCACCAAAGATATAAAGGGTATCATTGGTCTGGCTGGGTTCAATAATGAACTCTTCCAGGTTGTGATTTTGCAGCACCGGTGCTGGACCGGAAAACTGGTTGTCGTTGATGTTATCAAAAAGGATTTTTGGAACCAGATGGGGGCCAATGATGGTCCCATCGGACAAGACCAGGCATTTATCCGTGGTAAAGCTATCGCCGGAAAACCCCTGTATCCGGGAAACCAGAACGGTTTTTTTCCCGGCCTTTTCCTGGGCTGCCATGGCAGTAAACACCTGGATAAGGTCCGGTGAAGGAGTGGGAAATGTTTCAATCCAGACGGTGAGATCCCCGCCGCAGACCATGTCCAGCCCCTCCTTTAGTTCCTGGTTCAAAATGAATTCTTTAATCTGACACTGGAAATCGGTCATCATGCCAAGGCACACCTCAATGACCTGGGCTTCCACCAGGCCGCCGCCAATGGTGCCAAATTGCCCGTCGGCGAGGACCACCATTTTGCTGCCCGAGGTTCTGGGGGTGGAGCCCTTATGGGAAATAATGGTGGCCAGGGCAAAAGGGATTCCCTGGTTTAAACAATCGAGTATGTTCCGGGTGAGTGATTCCATGGTTTTAGTCCCAAACCTATTTTATAAGACTAACCTA
Source organism: Desulfobacteraceae bacterium (assembly GCA_016743945.1). Lineage (GTDB taxonomy): Bacteria > Desulfobacterota > Desulfobacteria > Desulfobacterales > Desulfobacteraceae > NBML01. The sequence goes on along the minus strand of JADGFI010000019.1, from coordinate 93,231 downwards.
ACGCCAGGGCCAGCTATAATACCCTCAAAAAAGCAATTTTTGCCCGGTGAAAATCAGTCTTTGATTTTTTAATACCCCCGAAACCCATACACTTTTTTTTGCCTTTTTACCAGCAAAAGGAGAAAAACAATTTCTGAAAAATACTGCACCCGCCCGGGCAACAAATTTCAACGACCCCAAATCCAAAGATTTGACTTATCTTCCCAGCCATACTATGAATTGGACATTATATTTTAAAAAATCATATGGAGGATGGTATGGAAAATATAAAATACAGGGCCTTTATCGTAGAAGAAACTTCAGACAAAAACTTTTCCCACGCCGTGAAGGAGGCGAACACTGACGATTTGCCCCAGGGGGAGGTTCTTATCCGGGTGAAGTATTCTTCCCTGAACTATAAAGATGCGCTGTCTGCCTCGGGCAATAAGGGGGTAACTCGGAACTATCCCCACACCCCGGGGATTGATGCGGCGGGCATTGTGGAAGAAAGCCAGGTACAGGCCTTTAAAAAAGGAGATTTCGTCATTGTGACCTCCTATGATCTAGGCATGAATACCTCCGGCGGCTTTGGCCAGTATATCCGTGTTCCTGCCGACTGGGTAGTTCCCCTGCCCAAAGGCCTGAGTTTGGAACAAAGCATGATCCTCGGCACAGCAGGATTTACGGCTGCCATGTCAGTTGAACGACTGATTTGCGGGGTAACACCTGCCCAGGGTCCCATTCTTGTGACCGGTGCCACCGGCGGAGTAGGATCCCTTGCCTGCGCAATACTTGTTAAACTGGGATATACTGTTGATGCGATATCAGGTAAACCCAACACCGGATTTCTGGAAGGGCTGGGGGTAAAACACGTCATTGCCAGGGACAGCTTTCTTGAGAAAACCAGCGCCCCCATCCTCAAACCCCGTTGGGCAGGGGTTATTGATACCGTGGGCGGGGATATTTTGGCCACGTCCATCAAATCCACTGACGCCTCAGGGATTGTTACCTGCTGCGGCAATGTCGCATCTCCAAACCTGCCCATCAATGTCTTCCCCTTTATTTTAAGGGGGGTCTCCTTAATCGGTATTGACTCCCAACATTGTCCCATGCCCTTGCGCCAAACCCTCTGGGAACACCTTTCAACAGATTGGAAACCCGCCAGGTTAGAAAGCATGGTAACCCGGGTAGATCTTGAAAAAATTGGGACCCGTATTGAACAAATACTAAAAGGACAGCTGCGGGGCAGAACCCTGGTGGATATGGGATAATTACCTCCACGACAATAATGGAGTGACATCCAAAAATAATATTGGTCAAAAAAAGGGGGAGGGAATTATCTTCTCGGGTAAAAAGTGTTCAACTCTTCAACCCCCTTTTTTACCCCCAGGGCGGACTGGTCCAGAGCCTGTTTTTCATCTGGAGTCAGATCCAGTTGGATAATTTTTTCAATCCCGTTTTTCCCCAAAAGTACGGGGACGCCCAGAAAAATGCCTTCATAACCGTATTCCCCCCTCAAATAGGCCGAAACCGGGACCACCCGTTTTTCGTCCTTAACAATGGCCTCGACCATTTTAGCAACCGAAGCCCCGGGTGCATAGAAGGCCGACCCCTGTTTCAGGAGGGAGACAATTTCGCCTCCCCCACTCCGGGTTCGGTCAATCAATCGGTTGATGGTCGACGAATCTAAAAGTTCATCCACAGGAATGCCGCCCACCCGGGTAAAACGGGCCAGGGGCACCATGCTGTCGCCATGACCGCCCAATACCATGGCCATCACATCCCCGGGCCAGACCTTGAGTTCATCGGCAATAAAATATCTGAACCGTGTGGCATCCAGAACCCCTGCCATACCCATCACCTTTTTCAAGGCAAATCCAGACTCTTTCAGGGTCACCATGGCAATAATGTCCAGAGGATTGGACACCACAATAACAATGGCGTTGGGAGCGTATTGGGCAATACCCCGGGAGGCTTTTTGGGCAATGCCCACATTAATTTTCATCAGATCCATACGATCCATCCCCGGTTTCCGGGGGATACCGGCGGTTATCACCACCACATCGGAATCAATGATATCCTTATAATCATTGGTTCCAGATATATGAACACTGTATTTTCTCATGGGGGCGGCATGGAGATAATCCAGGGCCTTTGCCTGGGGAAGACCCGCCACCACATCCACCATGACAATATCGGCCAAATTTTTCTCAGCAATATAATAGACCGCTGTGGCGCCCACATTTCCAGCACCGATAATAGATACCTTATGCATGGTCTGCCTCCTTTATGGTCCGGGCGATCAGGTCTGCAGATTTTCTTAACAACCCTATCTCTTGGTCACTTAACTTTGGTTGAATCACCTTTGAAATCCCGGTTTTGTTCACCACGCAGGGAAGGGACAACGCCACATCTTTTATCCCGAATATGCCGGGCAGGACATGGGACACTGAAAACAGTCGGCCGGTATCCAGACAGATGGCCTCTGCCAATTCCGCCACCACGGCCGAGGGCCCGTAATAGGAACTGGCCCGACCGGCCAGGTCAACAATCAGGCTGCCTGCCTGTCTGGTTTTCTCAAACAGTTTTTCCACCTGATCCAACGAAAAAAAACTTTCCAGGGAAATGCCGGAAACACTGCAATAAGACCTTAAAATAATCATATCATCCGTATGCCGCCCAACCACCTGTGCCGATACATTTTCCATGGAGACGTTAAGTTCACTGGCAATGAGAAAGCGAAGCCGTGTGGCATCCAACACCCCCCCAAGGCCAATAATCTGATTTGAAGGAAGAATAGAGGCTTTTACAAAAACGCTGGTTAACAGGTCAACGGGTTCGGACACGATAATAACCTTGGTGTTGGGACTCTTTATTTTTAATGCATAGGCATCAATAATTTTTTTGTTTTCCAAAAAGAGTTCATCCCGCTTCATCCCGGGTTTTCGAACAGCACCTGCCGTGATGATGATGATGTCGCAATCAAGGATTTCTTCGAGACTTTTTGAACCAATAATTCTTGTGCGATACCCCCGGATGGGGGCGGCTTCCATCATGTCAAGGGCTTTTCCCTGTGCCATCCCCTCCATAACATCATAAAGGATGACATCGTCCACACCTTTTTCAGCCAGGAAAAAGGCTGTGTTGGCACCCACATTCCCGCTGCCGATAATTCCAATCATGGGATTCTCCTTTGCTTTAAGTTATCGCACAAAATCATATCTTGGGATGGATTTTCTGAATCAAATAGAATGGATCCTTTATTTTCAATGGGGAAAACCGAATATCGCAGGGTCTTTAAAGCGTGCGAATTTATAAAAATTTTAATTTAAAACACGCTTGAAAGTCAAGACTTTAGTTAATTTTCAGGCTGCCATATTACATCCGTTTTCACCGGTTTTTTCTATCCATCCCGGGGATAAAAAAAACCGGGTATTGACAATCCCCGGGAATTTGGTAGACATGAATATGGGAAAGATCAAAAGAATCCCCTCTATTTATAACCAGATGCTCAATTGATACCCGTTGTTAAAAATCGATCCATGGGGTTTTGTGTTTATGCATATTAACAGACAACAATAAGGAGATTACCATGAGTACACCAAAACATTGTCCTGGTTTTGAAAATTTTAAAAATCTACAGTCCTTCACCTGCAAATGCCCCAAATGTGGTGAATCAAAAGAAATCTTCTCCGATGAATTTGAAAAAATCCACAAATGCAGCAAATGCGGAGAAGAAATTGATTTTACATCCTGCACATATGAAGCAGGATAACCCTTCCCGCAATTCCCTGCCAAAATTGTTTTTGGCAGGGAATTGATCTTTCCCAGAGACCCTACAAAAGATCGCGCACCCGTTTCAGGGCACAAAAATCACCGCACATGGTACAAACACCTTCTTCGGATGACTGGGAAGATTCCCTGTAGTCACGAGCTTTACCCGGATCAATGGCGGCGGCGAACTGGCCTTCCCAATCCAGAGCTGCCCTTGCCCGGCTCATTGTTAGGTCCTGGCCGTCCACGCCGGGAATGCTCTTGGCAAGATCCCCTGCATGGGCGGCTATTCTTGAGGCCATGATCCCGTCTTTGACGTCCTCAAGACTGGGGAGCCGCAAATGTTCGGCCGGCGTGACATAGCAGAGAAAATCCGCTCCGTGCATGGCGGCCAGGGCTCCGCCAATGGCAGAGGTAATATGGTCATATCCCGGTGCAATATCGGTGACCAATGGGCCCAGCACATAAAAAGGCGCATTGTGGCAAAGCTTCTTCTGTAGTTTCATGTTCATCTCCACCTCGTGGAGAGGGACATGACCCGGCCCTTCGATCATCACCTGGACATTCTTCGCCCAGGCACGTTTTGTCAGTTCCCCCAGGGTGATCAATTCCTGGATCTGGGGAGCATCGGTTGAATCCTTGATAGCACCCGGACGAAGGCCATCTCCAAGGCTGATGCAGACATCATGCTGCTCACAGATGGCAAGAAGCCGGTCAAAATGCTCGTAAAAAGGATTTTCATTCCCGGTTTTTTCCATCCATTCAAAGAGAATGGCACCACCTCTGCTGACAATACCGCAGACCCTGGAATTGGTCCGTATGCTCTCCACACATTTTAAGGTCAGACCGGCATGGATAGTAAGAAAATCAATCCCGTTCTCGGCATGGATTTCAACGGTTTTAAACCAGTCATCCAGGGTGATCTCTTCCGTGGGTTTGCCCGTCCGTGTAAGGGTATCATAGATGGGGACGGTGCCGATCATCACCGGCACCTCCCGAACCAGGCGTTTTCGAAACCCTTGGGTATCCCCTGACACACTCAGGTCCATGATGGCATCGGCCTTGTATTCCAGAGCCAGCATGGCCTTGTTCATTTCCCCGTCAAAGGAACAGACATCCTTTGACACCCCCAGATTCACATTGACCTTGGTTTTAAGGCCGGTACCCACACCGCAGGCCTTAAGACCAAAATGGTTTTTATTGGCCGGAATGGCGATTATTCCCCTGGCAACCCTGTCCAAAAGATCCTGCCGGGAGATGGATTCAGCCTCAAGCACCTGCTCCATCTGGGGGGTAATGATTCCTTTTTTGGCAGCATCCATCTGTGTTGTATAGGCATCACTCATCTATTTTCTCCTAAAATGTTTTTAATCTCATTAATTTTCATAACACCTCCAAAACGCAAAACGATTATTGTTTTGTCCTGAACGGGTATAAATTGTAACAGCGAAAAAAAGGAAAAAAAGACTTGCAAACGAACACCACTTTCCCTACGCCGGTACTAACCGCATCAGGTTCTAAGGGTTGAAGTTTGCTAACTTCTCTCAGCTAATCTAAGCACCCCCAGTGAACTAAAGCCGAATGATAAACAAATTTCCCCCGGCAGTCAATCTGAAATATCAGATCCGCTCTTATTCCACCGGTAATTGGGGTTCTCTATAAAACAGAAACAGCTCAGATGCCTTATAATAGGTATCTGAGCTGATATTAAAATAAATTATTCCCCCCTCCATTTTCCTTTTTTGCCACACGTACAAATAAGTTAGCCGTATCTAATTTTTATTGACAGCCAAATCTTTCTTCAGTATAAGCCCACAGCACTAACAAAATGAATCGTTTTAAAAGGAAAATCCGTGACCAATCAAAATACTACCTGTGCAAAATGCCTTTATCGGAATCCATCAGCAATCACGGCAACAACCATATTGCACCAGTTTTCAGAATCCCTGGGAACCGCAATTGATGCAAAGGATCCCTTCACAAGCCTTCACTCGGAAGAGGTGGCCGAAATATCTCATTCCATTGCCTTATCCATGGGCCTTGGCCCGGGAGAGGCAGATATCATCCATATTGCCGGTCATCTCCATGATATTGGAAAAATTGGGGTCCCGGATTCCATATTAAAAAAATCAGGGTCCTTGACCGAGGAAGAATGGCAATTTATCAAAAAACACCCGGATACGGGAGCAAATATCCTTCGTCCGGTGACATCCCTTCTGGAAAACGGAATTGTGGAGATGGTCCGTCATCACCATGAACGGTATGACGGCAAGGGATACCCCAGCGGTTTGAAAGGCGATGCCATCCCCCGGGGCGCAAGGATCATCGCCCTGGCAGACAGCCTGTCTGCCATTTTACAAAACCGCCCCTACCGACCCGCCAGGGATTTTGATTTTGCAATTGCAGAAATCGTCAACTGCTCAGGCAGTCAGTTTGATCCAAAGGTTGTAACGGCATTCATGGGCATTTCTGAAAAGATTCGTTCCATTTTAAATTTCATAAGCCCCCGGCAAGATGAAGTTTCATAACCACAAAAAAAATCATCCCCTTCCCTGGTTCAGGTTTCATGGTTCAGGGAAAAAACCCGGATGGGATCCGGCTTACCCTTGACCATGATCTCCGGCATGGGTTGAAAATCATAAAAATCCGATAAAATGGATTGAACCGCTTCACTGACAAGGATATCGGTCTTAAACTCCTTGGTCAGGTCCTGGATTCTGGAGGCCAGGTTCACCGTGTCTCCGATCAAAGAATAGGCAGACCGGTCTGCACTGCCGATGTTGGCCGCCAGGACAGACCCGGTATGAATTCCCACCCCGTGGGCAATGGGAGAAATTCCCTCCTGTGTCAGGCGCTTATTGAGGTGTCCCAGGCGATGCCGCATGGCAAGAGCTGCTTTAACGGCCGAAAGTTCATGGCCGGACTGGTATACCGGGGCGCCAAACACTGCCTCCACTTCATCCCCGATAAACTGAAGAATCAGCCCCTTATTTTCCTTAATGACCTCGGCCATTTCATTGAGATAAGCATTGAGCACATAGATCAATTCTTTGGGAGGTGTCACTGCCACCAGGGGGGTAAAATTTCTCAAATCCGCAAACAAAATAGTGGCCTCCTTGAGTTCACCGTCCAGGGGGACCCGGCCCATGAGAATTTCATCCCGGATACTTGAATCCACATATTTGCCAAAAGTGTCTTTGATCAGTTCCCGCTCCTTCAAGCCCTGGATCATGGCATTGAGCGTCTCTCCTGCAAATCCGATCTCATCATTGGTCGACACCCTTGCTTTTTGTGAAAAATCACCTTGTTTCACGTGGCCCATGACCCGGATAATCTCCACAATGGGCCGCCTCGTATTATAGGCCACCAGCCAGGACAGGAAAATAGCCACCCCCATGAACAAAAAGCTCTCCCGGGTAACGGTCTCTTCCATGCGGCTGATCAGCATGAGCAGCGTCATTTCATCCATCATCTGCATCTGTTTAAAGTGGTGCATGGTCAAATGTATAACCGCCAGGGGCACGACGGACACGGCAAATATCAGGGCGGCAAACCGGATCTTCACACTGATAATTTTAACCCCCTTCACCCGTGACAGACCCCCTTCCGGAAAAAACAAGGGCACTAGATTGTGCTGGGACACATGCTCCACCCAAAAAAAGGCCAGGGTCATGGTGATCATACCGCTGGCAATAGCAATCCCTCCGGGAAGGGATCCTGCGAACCAAAAAAGCAGGGATCCGATGCTCCAGATAACCATATCCAGGATCACGATCATATAGGGTTCATTGAGCAACCGGCGCCGGGCATTCTCAAGCAAAATCGGATCTGGATCCCGGCCCTGATAAAAATATTTCAGACAGTGACGAATAGGCCTTTCATACCAGATAATGATCAGAGACATCGCCACAACACAAACGATACTATAAAAAATGTTCAAAGAATGGGCCAGACTCAGAAAGGCTTGGGAAACGTCTCCGGCCCTATGTAAAAACATAATGCGGGTCAGCCAGTCGCCAAGAAAAACAGCAATCATATTACCCAAAAGAACATCATTGGAAATATGGTAATACCGGAACCTGCTTTTAATCAATTTATCGGCTGCCATGGTCTCCCTCAAATTCTTCTGATTATTCTCGCTATAACTATTAATCAGGAACCTTAAGTTTGTAAAGAAAATATTGACATGCCAGGCCAAACCCATGTATTTATTGTTTCTATAATTTATGGGTAGTGTCTGGTCCACGGAACACGGTGAAACTCCGTGACGGTCCCGCCGCTGTAATCGGAAATATTTATTTTTTGTCATGGCCACTGTTCACACGGGAAGGCAAAAAAAAATAAATTTAATGCCGAAAGTCAGAAGACGAACCAGACACTCGTGATATGGTAAAACTCGATGGTAAAGGGTTTGTAAGAGACATTTCTTGCAAAATCCTTTTACGGTTTTGCAGGAGCATAGCGAGGAAACTATGACGACACAGCTGGAATACGCCCGCCAGGGCATTATCACCCAAGAAATGAAAATAGTGGCCAAAGCAGAAAATCTTTCCGAAACATTCATCCGAGACCATGTGGCAAAAGGGGAGATCGTCATCCCCTGCAATCCCAACCGGAAACATCAGAAGATTGTGGGCATCGGCACAGGACTGCGGACCAAGGTCAATGCCTCCATAGGTACCTCATCGGACATCTGCGATATTGACCTGGAAGTTCAAAAGGCCCAGGCAGCGGAAGAGGAAGGGGCAGACACCCTCATGGAATTGTCCGCAGACGGAGACCTGGACCTGGTTCGACGAACCGTGCTTGCCAACACCACCCTTCCCGTGGGCAACGTGCCTTTGTACCAGGCCTTCAAAGAGACCATCCGAAAATATAAAAACCCGGCCAAGCTGGACCCGGAATATTTGTTTGAGCTCATTGAACGACAACTTGCGGACGGGTTGAGCTTCATGGCCATCCATTGCGGCATCAACCTGTACACCATTGAGCGCTTGAGAAAACAAGGATTTCGCTACGGCGGCCTGGCTTCCAAGGGCGGTACCTATATGGTGGCCTGGATGGACATCAATAAACGAGAAAACCCTTTGTACGAACAGTTTGATAGGGTTTGCGACCTAATGAAAAAATATGACGCCGTCCTCTCTTTGGGCAACGGCATCCGGGCCGGGGCCATCCATGACAGCCATGACCGGGCCCAGATGGCGGAAATGATCATTAACTGCGAGCTGGCGGAAATCGGAAGGGCCAGCGGATGCCAGATGATGGTGGAGGGCCCGGGCCATGTTCCCCTGGACGAAATTGAGGGCAATATCATGCTGGAAAAACGCATGTCCGGCAATGCCCCCTATTATGTGCTGGGCCCCATCCCCTGCGACACAGGAGCCGGCTATGACCATATCACAGCCGCCATCGGCGCTGCCAGTTCCGCCCGGTTCGGCGCAGACCTTGTCTGCTATATCACCCCGGCCGAACACCTGGCCCTGCCCGATGTCAATGATGTCAGGGAAGGAGTCCGGGCCACGAGACTTGCCGCCCGCATAGGTGATATTTCCAAATATCCGGACAGACGGGAGAACGAAAAGCAGGCGGCCATGGCCAGGCGGGACATGCGGTGGGATGACCTTGAACGTTACCTGCTCTTTCCCGAAGTGGCACGGCAAATCCGAGAAGAACGGGCGCCAAGACAAAAGGAAACCTGCACCATGTGCGGGGATTTTTGTGCCATGAAAAAAGGCATGGAAATATTTGAACAAGATATAACAGACAAGAGGTAACGCCATGTCACTACTTGAACATACCATTGGATCCATACCAAAATCCTTAAACCAGGAAGCCTTTACTGCGGCCAAAGACCGGCTGCTCAACCAGGCAAAGCCCCCGGGCAGCCTCGGAATAATGGAAGATATCTCGGCCCGCCTGGCCGCCATCAAGGGAACCATTGACGTACACTTAATCAACAAACGCATCGTCACCTGTGCCGGGGACCATGGGGTTACCCAGGAAGGGATCAGCCTGTTTCCAGCGGAAGTCACCCCCCAGATGGTTTTAAATTTTGCAGCAGGCGGTGCATCGGTCAATGTCATCGGTGACCATGCCGGCGCCGTTGTAAAAGCGGCGGATATCGGTGTGAACTATGACTTTGATCCGGATCTTCCCATCTTCCATAAAAAGGTGCGCCACGGCACGGCAAATTTCACCAAGGAACCGGCCATGACACGGGATGAAGCCATTCTCTCCATTGAAGCGGGCATTGAAATCGTCGGGGAACTCATGACAGAAGCCCCGGTGGATCTCCTGGGCACCGGAGACATGGGCATCGGCAATACCACCCCCTCTTCGGCCATTATTGCCGCCTTTTCAGGAATTCCCGTGGGAAAACTCACCGGCAAAGGAACCGGCATTGATGATGCCGCCCTTAAAAACAAGATCGCTGTCATCCAGCGAGGCCTGGACCTTCACAAACCAAACCCGTCAGATCCCATCGATATTCTCTCCAAGGTGGGAGGTCTTGAAATCGGAGGACTTGCCGGATTGGTTCTGGGGGCTGCGGCCCATGGAATCCCTGTTATCTGTGACGGCCTGATTTCAACGGCCGGGGCACTCATTGCCTGTGAACTGGCACCCTGTGCCAGGCAATATCTTTTTGCCAGCCATAAATCCGTGGAGATAGGCCAGAAATACATGCACGACCGCCTGGGTCTTACCCCCCTCATTGACCTGCAATTCAGGCTGGGGGAAGGCACCGGTGCCGCTGTATGCATGGAATTGCTGGATCTTTCCACCCGGATACTGGCAGATATCAAAACCTTTGAAGAGGTCGGGGTGACCAATGTCTAAGTTTCCCCATCCCATGAAAGTTTAACGTGTAAATCTAACAAAAAGCCCCTGGAAATTTTTTGTTTCCCAGGGGCTTTTTACTAAACTTTTATAAAAAATATGGGTTTCCATGATTGCTTTTTTTACAGCCTCAATATAAGATTTCTTCATCGGAAACCATCGTGTAACCGACAAAGCGAAGCCATGTCTTTTTTCTCTTTCATACCCCCAAAAAGATCTTACAAATCATCCAAAGAAATTGGCCCCCCTGCCAACATTTGCACCCATGACAATATTTTATAAGGAATAGAAATGAAAAATGCAAACGACAAGCTGCACATGGATAAAAAAAAATATACTATTTATCAGATTGATGCCTTTACGAATTCAAAATTCAAGGGCAATCCAGCAGGCGTTGTCTTAAATGCAGAGGGTCTTTCTGAAGCGCAAATGCAACTTATCGCAAGGGAACTTAATAATTCAGAAACCGCTTTCCTGCTCCCCCCTGATGACGATGACTGCGATGGGGTAATCCGGTATTTTACACCGACCATTGAGGTTCCGACATGCGGACATGCGACAATCGCCGCAATGTATGCCAAAGCCATGGAAGAAGAGATAGCCCCTTGTCTTCTTTATTTTAAAACAAAAATCGGGATTCTTCCCTTCGAGATTAGAAAGACAGGCAACCGTTATAAAATAGTGATGGCCCAGGGGGACATCAACATCGAGGCGCCCCTGTCTGAAGAAAATCAGAATACTTTATTGGACGGTTTGGGATTAAACCATGAAGACATGGACCCAAGGTGCCCGATACAGATTGCGTCCACCGGGCATCCCAAGGTGATGATAGGTATTAAAAAACGGGTGACTCTCAACCACTTAAATCCAAATTTAACGAGGTTAAAGGCCTTAAGCAATATCATTCATTGCAATGGATATTATGTGTTCACCCTTGACTCAAATGAGCAAGACATCTTAACCCATGGCAGAATGTTTGCCCCGGCCATCGGTATTAGCGAAGATCCGGTAACGGGGAATGCAAATGGCCCCCTTGGGGCTTATCTGATTCACAATAAAATTGTGGACACAAAAACAGATCTGTTTCGTTTTAAGGGAAAACAGGGAGAAAAGATAGGACGGGAAGGCATTGTTGAAGTAACGGTTAAAGTAATAGATCAAAAGCCTGCACAAGTAAAAATTATGGGAGATGCCATTGTAATTTTCAAAACCATAATTGAAATACCATAAAAGCAACTGCCTAACCCCCGATTGGAAGACCAAAGAGAATTGGCGAGGCAAAAAAATGACAGACAACTATGCAAAAATTGTTCGGGACAATCTTAATGCTCTATACGCGGATTTTTCGAAAGACCTTGCAAAAAATCTTCCAGGAGAGCAGAATGAAGGCCGATTTGTTTTTAATGCCTTTGGTGAAAGGTGCATCATTGAGCCCACCGGGATCAGACTTGGCGATGAAGATCACTCTTTTGTGTTGGGTATTTTAATCTCTCTTTATGCCCTGAATGCCTGCCCTGATATCTGTATTCCAACACCCTTAAAGGCATTCAAGGAATTTCCCGACAGCATGCCCTATGCGGGCGCTTTTGCAACACATACTGAGCAATTGCTTGTCCCCCATGTCGCTAAAATAAAAACAGCAGTTCCGGCGATCATGGAGGCATTTAATGGGGAGGCCTCTCCTCCGGGGACAGGGGGAGATTTTTCTTTTGTTGTTTATCCGCTGCCCAAAATAGCGCTTTGCTATATTTTTTATGAAGCAGATGAAGATTTTTCCGCTTCTGTCACCTGCCTCTATTCAAATAATGCGCATCTGTTTATGCCAATAGATGGTCTGGCAGATATCGGGGAATATAGTTCAAAAAAAATTTTAGACCTGATCAAACCATGAATCTTAGGACCGCAGATGAAATAAGTTGGACAGAAATAGCGCAGAATTTTGGTTCGTCTACAAGGCGCATTAAAGGTTTAATAGCAGGCCTATCTGGCCTTTGATGTAACCTAGTAGATGGACCCAAAGACAAGCTATTTCGTTCAAGTTATAAAATTTGCGACCCTTAAGGAGGACGACATGATGAAAGATTTAAAAAAAAGTGTTATTTGCTTTGTAGTGGCAACGTTTATCTTAGGTTTACCACAACTCTTGCAGGCCCATTGCCAGATCCCCTGCGGGATCTATGATGACGCAGCCAGGGTTCAATCCATGCGGGAAGATGCCGCCACCGTTGAAAAATCAATCCGCTTGATTATGGAACTTGCGGGCAAGACGGATGCCCAGTCTCAGAACCAATTGGTTCGATGGGTGATGAACAAGGAAGTCCATGCCCAGAAGATCATTACCAGTATCAGCGATTATTTTTTAACCCAGCGGGTCAAACCGGATCAACAAGGGTATGTAGAACGATTAAAAAAGCACCATTTTGTCATTCTTGCCGCAATGAAAGCCAAACAAAATGCCGATATAAAAGTCGCAAAAAGTCTGATAGAGAGCATTGATGATTTGGCCGCCTACTATCCTGAACACAAGAAATAGGGGGAAGCTTAAAACATTTAAAAGGGATTAAAAAAAATTGACAAATTACATTTGTTGTCAATAACCGGAATAAATTGCCGGATACAATGGCATCGGCATGGAACGTTAGAGAAAACAAAGGCGGTTTATCCTTGTAGGATAAACCGCCTTTGTTTTCTTTGGGAGGTGTCCATTGCACTGCCGCGTAAAACAGTGCAAAAAGAACTATATTTTTTAAAAATTATATAAAAAACTTGCAATATAGGAAAAGAAAAGGATACTTATCTTTTTTTTGTCTAACCGAAAGCAATAAAGGAAATATGAAATTTTTTACCTTGATTGATGCTTGGCTTTCTCACATTGAAAAGACAATCGTCTCATCCTGTATGATCATAATGGCTGTGATTCTATTAACCTCAGTGCTTTGCAGGCACCTTAACATTGTTATGGTCGGAGGTGAAGAGATTGCTCAATTCACAGTTGTCTGGCTTACTTTCTGCGGTATGGCCTTATGCGCCAGAAAAGGAAATCACATATTGATGTCCGCCGTGCTTGATACAATTCCATTGGGAAAAAGAAAAAAACTGATTACCGGAATATGTTTGTTCAGCGGATGTTTTTGTCTTTTATTGGCCATATATTCTTTTCAACTCACCCATAGTGTTTTCAGTCGAGGGCAAGTTACCCCTGCCCTTAGAATTCCCATCTGGTATATGTATGTTGCAACGCCGGTGGGGTTCTTTTTGACCGGCATCTATTATGTCGGCGGGTTTTTAAAAAACATGACCCGTAACGAAATATATTACGGGCTGGAAAAACCGGAATAGACTGAAAAGGAGTTTCTTATGGCATGGTATTTAATCGCATCCCTGACTGTTCTGCTGGTCCTGGGCCTTCCTATGTTCATCGTCATGATGTTCCCGTCTGTCACGGCTCTGGCCATTTTTCAAAGTCATATTCCTATCTTTACGCTGGTACAGCGAATGATCGGAGGAATCAGTCCATTCCCCCTTACGGCAGTGCCACTTTTTATACTGGCTGCGGATATCATGCTCAAAGGAGAAATGGCCAAACGGCTCACCCGGTTTGCCGAGGTTCTTGTGGGCCACTTTACCGGCGGACTCGCCCATACAACCATATTGGCATCCCTTATTTTCGGCGCGGTTTCCGGATCAACCCAGGCCACAGTGGCTGCCATTGGGTCAAATATGTATCCCACCCTTATAAAACGGGGGTATTCTCGTTCTTTTTCCACGGCCTTGATTGTAAATTCAAGTGACGTTTCCCAATTGATCCCGCCGAGTATCATGTTAATCGTTTATGGCGTGGTGACAGGGACTTCAATTTCAAGCCTGTTTATCGCAGGGATTATTCCCGGTTTAGTCCTGGGGCTGTCATTCATGGTATATTCATGGTACTGGGCTAAAAAAAACAATATTCCAAAGACACAAAAACCCACATTCGGGATCGTAAAGCAGGCAACCTTTGATGCCATTGGCCCGCTTGGTTTTACCTTTATTATTATCGGGGGGATTTATTCGGGGACATTCAGTCCGACTGAAGCTGCGGCCGTTGCTGTCGGATATAGTTTCATCATAGAAACATTTGTTTTCCGTTCCATAAAAATAAAAGATATGGGGGAGATCGCCTTAAAATCCGGGACGACCACTGCATTGGTGTTTGTGCTCATCGGCGGTGCAGAAGCCATGGTATGGCTGCTAACCATATCAAGGATTCCGCTTACTGTATCAACTTTTATCATTGGGCTGAATTCATCTCCCCTGGCGTTGTTATTCCTGATCAATATCACCTTTTTCATTGCGTTGATGTTTTTTAACCCAATTTCTGCTGTGGTTGTGATTACGCCGTTATTTTTACCCGTCACAAAGGCCATGGGGATAGACCCTGTTCACTTGGGGGTTTTAATTACCCTGAATGCTGCCATCGGTTCTGCGACCCCCCCCTTTGGAGTTGATCTGTTTACTGCCTGCGCTATTTTCAGGCTGCCGTTTAATATTGTGGTAAAAGGGGTGGCACCATTTGTCTTCTGTGGAATAATTGTTTTGCTTGTGCTGACCCTGTTTCCTGGGGTTGTTACATTTTTACCAAAATTATTACTTTGAAACCATTGTGGTTCAATGCTATCTGGATTTAACCGCGAGACTCTTGTGTCCGTTACCAATTACCTATGAAATATATATTTTATATTAACCGATTAATAAAAAGAAGGACGTATTAACGATGAAAAAAATTAATTTGACCCTGATCTTTGCCGTCTGCCTCAGTCTCACCTTTGGTGTCTGCGGTACAACCTTTGCCAAAGCCAAATATAAATTTACCCTGGGACATACAGAACCCACCAATGTGTCCACCCATCTGGCAGCACTGAAATTTGCCGAGCTTGTTTCAGAAAGAACCAATGGTGCTATAGAGGTCGTGATTCACCCGAATTCGGAATTAGGGGCGGCTGCGGATCAGGCCCAGATGGTTCAAAGTGGTGCCATCTCAATGGCCATGCTTCCGGCAGGGCACGTCGCAACAATTGTTCCCGAAGTACAGATTTTTACGATTCCGTTTTTATTCCCCGGGGATATCCATGAAATGGCCGAAATCGTTAACGGCCCGGCCATCGATATACTGAACAAGAAGTTTTTAAAAAAAGATATTGACCTTTTGGCCGTTCTTCCCCATGCCCCCAAACAATTTACTTCAAACAAACCCATCAACGTGCCCGCAGACTTTGCGGGACAAAAAATTCGTACCATGGCATCACCGCTGATCGTTGAAAGCTATAAGCTGCTGGGTGCAACCCCTGTCCCCATTAATTATCATGAAGTTTATACTGCATTGCAGCTGGGTACAGTGGACGGTGAAGAGAATCCCTTCTGGGCCATCGGAGAAATGAAATTTTATGAAGTTCAAAAGTATATTGTCCAGAGTAATCATGCATATCTGGCCACGATCTTTTTCATGAACAAAGCCATGCTTTCCGGTTTACCTGCGGACTATAAAAAAATTATCATAAAAACAGCCAACGAGATCCTGCCCTATCAGCTAAAAGCCGAACTTAAAATTGACAAAGAAAACGAAAATAAGATAAGGGCTCACAAGGGTACAAAAGTTACAGCGCTTTCCGCCGAGGCCATTGCCGAGTTTAAATCCATAATGAAACCGGTAAAAGATATTTATATTAAAATGGTGGGTGATAGCGGAAAAGAAGTCTTGGCAGCCTATGAACGAGGAATGAACAAATAGCGCCTCCCATGGAATAACAAAAGGGAGTCATGGCAATATGCCATGACTCCCTTCACTTTTTTTGGGTACCGCTTACATTTCCGGTGCAGCCAGATAAAGCAGCCGGGGATCCTCAAATTTTCCTTTCAGAAGAACTGCGGCAATAACCGTGACTTCAGCGCCAATGGCACTGAGCAAATTGCAGGCAGCTTCCACAGATCCCCCTGTGGCAATCACATCTTCCACAAGGCAGACCTTTTTCCCCTTGAGTCGGTCAATATCCAACCCGTCCAGAACAATGGTCTGATTTTGCCCGCTGGTAATGGACTCCGACGGCACCATCAACGGGCGCTGCATATACTTTTTAGGTGTTTTCCGGATCACAACGAAACGCGGAAAATTTAAGATATCTGCAACCTCGTGGGCCAATGTGATACCTTTGGCCTCCAGGGTTACCAGGTAGTCAAATTTTTCCAGAAGGTTTTGTTCCTTCATCCTATCCACCAGTAAGACGGCACACTTTTTGTTAAGTTCCACATCCCCCAGCATCACAAATGACGCAATTTCATGCTCACTGCCGCGAAGTTTGAGGATCGGTAGATCCCGGCTAAAATCCGGACTCAGTTCCAAACGGTATGTATCTGCTTCTTTCACTTGTTCCCCCTAAAAAATTTATACCCTTCTATTACAAAACATAATACATGATAGCCTCTGCTTTTAGGATAAGAACTTGCTTCTTGTCAACAAAAGTAAAAAATATATTATCCGCCAGAATTTACCAATCCACTGTTCAAAGCAACACCGCCGACCATGGCATCATCAACGCCAGCCTTTTTTCGTTCAGTAATCTGGGATTTCAAAGTTATTTTGATCCCATGGGCATGGAAGACCGTCCCTATTTATTACCCCCCTTGTCGGGGTGCCGGTAAAAAAAGTTCGGACAGGTGAATCACCTGAATATCCCGGCCTTGCTTTAAGGCCCCGCAGCGAACGCATTGGAGCACCTGGGCAAAAACAGGGTCTGCGGCAATTTTTTTCCGGCCATTGTCCAGAAAAACAATGTGCATCTCCCGTTTGCCCCCCTATAGCTATTTTACATTCACTGGGGCCTGTGATCCAGGTCACATAGGAGGTAATGGCCTGGCCACCTTAACCAGCCGTTCAATCTGTGCGTCCTGTTCTTTTCCCGTGACATCGGAAAAAAGGTCCGCCACCTGGAACCGGGACAGATGAATGGCCGGCATGAGCATGTGGGAAGGGCCTTCCTTTCGAAGCTGGACAATCCATTCTCCCAGATCGGTCTTTGTAACCTCAAGCCCCAGATTTTCCAGCCACGGGTTCAAATGAATCTCTTCGGCGGTCATGGACTTAGATTTGACGATGTGTTTGGATCCGGTTTTCTGGGCAATATCGCCGATGATACGATTGGCATCCTCTGCTGTCTGGGCCATGTGAACATGAATGCCGTTTGCTTCAGCTTTTTGAATAAATTCTTCCAAAAGAGCCCCATTATTTTTAATGGCAGCAGCTTTAATATCCGCCACTTCCTGAATCATGGCGTCCACGTCCATGCCGGCAAAGGCATTTTCCCGGGAAATTCTGTAGGCCACGGCAAAATTGTCCATGGCAGTACGCAAAAATTTAGTGCCCAGGGCAGTATCCAACCGGTCTTTATAGGCGTTTAAGCTTTCTTCTTTGTCTTTTTTCATAATGTGACTCCTTTGCCGGGGTTCACCCTATCTGTACGGCTTTTTCTATAAATATACTTTATTTTACCATGAAAAAATCATCAGTTTTTTCTTGTATGCCCTTCATAGCGGCATCAAGGCCCGAAAAACCAGTTGGGCAGAAGGATGGCACCCAACGATAGTTTTGCCTTGGATCTGTCTCTACCTCCTTTCCTGGGCCTGGATTCAAAGGTTTTCCAACAAACCAATGCTTGATAAAATATAAAAATTATATGTCTCTTCTTTGGTATTACCAATAACCAAAACCTGGGAATAGCTTTGTCAAGAAAAAAATTTAATTGTTTGTTTTTTGTTTTAAAGTCTGCTATAAAAATTTTTATTATGTAAATTCAGTTGGTTCTGTTTTGAAGCACCCGAAACCATGCGGAAAGGCAGCCTGACACAGCCACACTGAAAGCAATGGACCAAACCAAGATCTCAAATTGGTATTACCATATACAAAAGGGGTAAATATGATCAACCAGTCTATTCTCAGCGAATTAAAAAAGATTGTCGGCCCCGAACACCTGCTCACGGAATTAGAGGACATGCATACCTATTCATATGACGCAGCAGTCCTTGATTCACAGATGCCCTGTGCCGCTGTCATGCCGGGCAATACCCGGGAGGTTGGCAAAATCGTACGTCTTTGCCATGAAAATCGTATTCCCATCACGATCCGAGGATCGGGCACCAACCTTTCCGGGGGCACCATCCCGGAATCTTGCGGGATGGTTCTGCTTACAGGGCGGCTCAATAAAATCATTGAAATCAATGAACAGGATATGTATGCCGTGGTCCAGCCAGGGGTTATAACGGCCACCCTTGCCGCGGCCGTGGAAAAACGAGGACTTTTTTATCCGCCGGACCCCGGAAGCCAAGCGGTTTCCACCCTTGGGGGCAATGTGGCGGAAAATGCCGGGGGGTTACGGGGGCTCAAATACGGGGTAACGAAAGATTATGTCATGGGGCTCCATTTTTTTGATGCCCAGGGCCGATACGTTAAAACCGGCTCCCGTACGGTCAAATGTGCCACCGGATATAATATCACAGGACTCATGACAGGGTCTGAAGGCACCCTGGGAATTTTGGATGAAATCATTTTAAAGCTCATCCCCACTCCTGTGGCAAGGCAGTCCATGGTGGCGGTCTATGACACCATTGATGCGGCATCTGAAACCGTGGCGGCTATTATTGCCGCCCGCATCGTCCCTGCCACTCTGGAAATTCTGGACAATTTCACCATTCGGGCGGTGGAAGATTATTCCCATGCTGGCCTTCCCGTTGACGCCGCAGCCTTGCTCCTCATCGAAGTGGACGGTCATCCGGCGGTTGTGGCCGAAGAAGGCGAAAAGGTCGAGACCCTTTGCCGAAAAATGGGGGCAAAACATATCAAACGAGCAGAAACCGATGAAGAAAGAGAGAAAATCTGGTCGGCGAGAAGGTCTGCCCTGTCTGCCCTTGCCAAGCTGAAACCCACCCTGGTATTGGAAGATGCCACCGTTCCCCGGAGCAAAATCCCCGAAATGGTCAGGGCCTTGCAAGAAATTGCCAAAACCTATAGAATCGACATCGGCACCTTTGGTCATGCAGGAGACGGGAACCTCCACCCAACCATCCTCACTGATAAGAGGAACACAGAAGAATTTAAACGGGTGGAAGAGGCAATTGAGGCAATTTTTGACAAAGCTCTGGAACTGGGCGGGACCCTGTCCGGCGAACACGGAACCGGCATTGCCAAGGCGCCGTTTCTTGAAAAGGAAACCGGTTTCTCATCCATCCTTTTTTCCCGGCAGCTTCGCGCAGCTCTTGACCCCCATAACATACTCAATCCGGGTAAAATCACAGGTGTTTCCACAAATGATAAACATCAGACAGGACAAAATTAAATGGCACAAATGAATGAACTGGCAAATCTTGTCAAGGAATTGGAAGAACAATTGGTCATCTGTATCCGCTGCGGCATGTGTCAGTCGGTCTGCCCCTTGTTTGAACAAACCCGGAAGGAGGCCGACGTGGCCAGGGGAAAACTGGCTCTGCTCTCCGGTCTAATGGAAAATATCTTTGCTGATCCCGACGGGGTCAACCAACGATTGAACAAATGTTTGCTGTGCGGTTCCTGCGCTGCCA
Source organism: Desulfobacteraceae bacterium (assembly GCA_016743945.1). Classification (GTDB taxonomy): domain Bacteria; phylum Desulfobacterota; class Desulfobacteria; order Desulfobacterales; family Desulfobacteraceae; genus NBML01. Next base: position 73,035 of record JADGFI010000019.1, on the reverse strand, counting down.
ATTGTCCTTCGGGAGTTAATGTTCTGGAAATATTCATCAAGGCCCGTGCCATTTTAACAGAATATAAAGGACTTTCCCCGGTTAAAAAACTGATATTTAAAAAGATGCTGGCCAACCCCAAAACCTTTGACATCCTGACCCAATGGGCCGGCCGGTTTCAAAATTTATTCATCAAGGACGAGGCCAATGCCCAGGGAACCTCCTGTGCCAGGCTGGTGTCTCCGCTGTTGTCCAATCGCCACTTTCTGCCCATGGCCAAGAACCCGTTCCACAAAACCTTGGCAGATCTCATGGAAAAACCGATTGCAGGTGCCAGGCCAGGTTTCGCCCCGACCAAAGGTTCACCCCCAGGTCTAAGGGCACTCTTCTTTACCGGATGCCTCATTGACAAAATTTTTCCCAATGTGGCCCATGCCAGTGTTCGGGTGCTTACCCACCATGGGGTGGCACTTACCATCCCCGAAGGCCAGGGGTGCTGCGGCATTCCCGCCCTTGCCGCAGGAGACCGGGAAACCTTTACCAAACTGGTGGATCATCACCTGGAGCTGTTTAAACGGGAGAAATTTGATGTGCTGATCACCGCCTGTGCCACCTGCACTTCCACCATTAAAAAACTCTGGCCCACCATTTACAAGAACCCAACAAGCGGTGTCAAAGAACAATTGAATCAATTGTCCGAAAAGACCATGGATATCAATCAATTTCTGGTGGACCGGGTAAACCCTAAGTTTTTCAAGGCACCCTCCAATGACAAGGGAAACCCCTCGGAAATTGTCACCTACCATGATCCCTGTCACTTAAAAAAATCTTTGGGTGTCGCAGAACAGCCCCGGCAAATCATCCGGGCATCTGGAAAAAACCTGGTCGAAATGGAAGGATCTGACAAATGCTGCGGCATGGGAGGCAGTTTTAATGTTTATCATTATAACATCTCCGCTTCCATTGGAAACCTGAAGCAAAAAAACATAGCAGACACGGGCTGCACTACTGTTTCAACGGGTTGCCCCGCCTGTATGATGCAAATTTCCGATATGCTGGCCAAAGAGAAGCGGAACATAAAGGTTTGTCACCCCATGGAATTGTATGCCCAGTCCCTGGACGAAAATTGAGGGCAAAAAAAACTTGATATACCCCCCTGAATGGTTAATACTCTGTGGCTTAATGTTTATAATAAATAAAAAGTTCTCAAGATCTGGACAGGTAAGATTTTAAAATTATGACCATATCCATAAAGCCCATAAAGCCCAAACGCATTTCAGACCAGGTCTTTGACCAGATCCGGGAGCTTATTTTCAGGGGAACCATCAAACCCGGAGAACGGTTGATGACCGAGCGGGAACTGGCCCTGGCAATGAATGTCAGCCGAACCACCATCCGGGATGCCATCCAGCGGCTGGTGGCCATGGGGATGATTGTCCAAAAACAAGGCCAGGGAACCTTTGTGAAGGCGGTTGATGCCGCCCTGGAAAACCCCCTGGCCAAGGCCATGGAAGCCCAGAATGCCTCCATGGAAGACCTGCTGGAAGTCCGGATGGGCCTGGAGTGCAATGCCGCATCTCTTGCGGCCAAACGGGCAGACGAGACCGATATCACGGCCATGACCCAGAGCATTGACGAGATGAAGACGGAAATCGAATCCGGGCGACTGGGTACCGAAGCAGATACCGCCTTTCACATGGCCATTGCCTATGCTGCCAAAAATCCGTTGCACATCCTGATCATGCGCAATTTTTATGATTATCTTTTTCTGGGAATCGGAGAAAACCTGGCCTGTCTCTATGAAAATCCCAAAAATATTCATATAATTCTCCGCCAGCACAAGACGATTCTGGCCTCCGTCAAGGCCAGGGATCCTGAAAAAGCTTATGCCGCCATGAACGAACATATTCGTTTTGTGCTGGATTATTTCAAAGACAAGGACCAATAAGCCCCACCACAAAAAATATTATAGTCGGCATAGGATTTCCCGTCCCTGACCCGGATGGTTCGGGAGGCAAATCATTAAAGGAGACTGTGTTTTTTATATATAATTGAATTTTAACAAGAAGCTTAAACATGGCGATCAATCGTTAACGGTAAGTAAGCCATCTTGGATAATATACCCCCCATTGGATGGCCGATGCTCTGAGTATAAAAATCACACCGATTGCGTATAATCTATTAAAATCATGAAAAGGAAAGTAGTAACCTAAGATGGTAAATACAATAGCTCCAGTTAGTGCAGGGGTTGCATAAAATTCTTTGCCAAGAAGAAGGGGCATTCTGCCCGTCAGTATGTCACGAATCATGCCACCTGCTATTCCAGTAATAACACCCATCAGCACAGCAACCGGTTTCGAAAACCCAAGACTAATGGATTTTTCCGCTGCAAGGATGGTAAAAAGGGCCAACCCGAATGCGTCAACAAATAACAACAATTGCAAAATATGCTTTACATGCCGAACTAAAAAAAAGTCACGATAGAAGCCAATATGGATACCCAAAGATAAGATAGATCAGCAATCCAAAAAACAGGACTGGCATCTATAATTATATCTCGCAATGTGCCACCACCTAACGCAGTAACCACACCGAACAAGACAATGCTAAATATATACATATCCTTTTTACCAGCAGCGATGACACCGGTGATTGCAAAAGCTGCTATCCCAATTAATCCTAAATAATGAATCATAATTTTTCACTACGCATACAACATAAATAACTAACAATTAATACTACCATTTTTAATCATGCCTTTTTTCAGGACATCCTAATGAATTCCGGCGGCCTTCATGATATCGGGCACCAGCTCCTCCTTGCCGATGGCCATGATATGAACACCAGAGCTAAGCTTTTCCTCCTTGATGGTTTTTATGGCTCTTCCGGCAATCTCGATGCCTTTTTTGACGGCACCGCCTTTGGGTGCGGATGCCATCTCCCGGACCAGGGCTTCAGGAACGGATACACCGGCAATATTTTTGTTCATGAACCGTGCCATGGGGGCCGAGGTAAGAAGGATGATCCCCACAATGATTTTGGTGTCGAACTGCTTTGCATAGTCCATGAAGCCCCTGAATTTATCAAGGTCGAACACGGCCTGGGTCTGGATGAATTCGGCGCCGGCCTCGATCTTTTTTTCAAATTTGATGAGCTGGGGTTTTAAGGGGACGGCTTCAGGGGTGACAATGGCACCTGCACAAAATTCCACGCCGCCGTCCAGGTTGCTGCCGCCTGCATCCTTGCCGGCTTCCATGGTCCGGATCATGGTTACAAGCTGGCTTGAATCCATGTCAAAAACAGCCTTGGCCTCCTTGTGATCTCCGAGGATAATGGAGTCCCCTGTAAGGCAGAGGACATTGTTGATGCCCCGGCTTGCCGCAAAAAGGAGATCCGCCTGGAGGGCCATGCGGTTTCTGTCCCTACAGGTCATCTGGAGGATGGGCTCGCCCCCCCGCTCCTTTACCACCAGGGCTGCTCCAAGGGAGGGATACCGCATAACTGAACTTTGATGGTCCGTTAAGTTCATTGCGTCAACCTTGTCCTTTAGAAGGTCAATATGGTGAATCATTTTGGCAAGGTTTGTTCCTTTGGGCGGCGCCACTTCGCAGGTAACAACAAATTTGTCCGATTGCAGTGCTTCTTTAAATTTTGAAACCATATGAATATCCTCAGCTTAAAGATCAGGCTTTTTCATAAAGGGTTATTGTTTCACCGTTTAAAGCGTATAGTACCCTGGAGAGGGGGCGCTGTTATGGTTCCTTAACGCCTGGTATCGTTTCATGAGGTCCAGTTTTTCCAGTTCATCAAGGCGATTGTAAATCCTTGTCCATGCACAGTCGATGTTTTTGTCAATTTCACATTTTCCGTTGTCCGTACCGCCGCAGGGGCCGTTGACCAGACCTTTGTGGCAGGTTATCACAGGACAGATGCCCCCGGTTTCCCCGATGATGCACCTTCCGCACTGGGTGCAGACCTCGTTAAATGATCCGCAGGCATCCTCTTTGCCGATAAAAAGGGTGTCCAGGGCAGGCACCACCATTTTGGAAAGCTGCCTTGCCGTGGTCTGGACCCCATAGGCACAGCTCATGACCAGGATTGCATCGGAAAGGTTGATCATTTTACCAAAATGTTCCAGGGATTCGGCGGTGAGATTATCACAGGCCACCGGGGCCACAAACGTCCCTGTAACCGCCTTTCCTTTTTGGGTCAAGGTTTGAGCCATGGTTTTTACCTCTGCCTCGCCCCCGGTTTTTGTCAGGGTGGAGCAGGTGCCGCAGCCCAGGATAAACAGACGGTTGCACCCCTCCAAAAGCCGGTCCAGCTCTTCATCAGGCTTAAATTGCGTTATGGATCGAATCATCGGTTTATCTCCTCTCTTTTTCAAGGTCACATCTTAGACATCGTAGGGCCTCTTGCCGAACCTGGGATTCGGTGAATCCCGTTTCCACTTCACGAAAATCACACACCCTCTCCTTCGGCGACACCATGACGGTCGGGACTCGCAGGCAGGCTTTTGTGTCTTCAGTTTCAAGGGCAAGGCCGGTATCTTTCGCCAGCAGGCTCTTTTCATCCCGGATCTTCACAGGCCCTTCAACGCCTGAAAGATAGTTGCTGATGGCAATGGCAGCCCGTCTTCCAGAGGCAATGGCCCGGATAACAAAGGTGGGTCCTGCTGTGAAATCACCTCCGGCAAAAACCCCGGCAATGTTTGTGGAGAGGCTGTTTTCGTTGATTTTAAGCATGCCCCACACCCCCCGCTCCAGGTTACTGTCTTCGGATAAAAAGGAGACATCCGGGGCCTGGCCGATGGAGATGATCAGGTTGTCCCCATGAATGTCCAGGGTTTGGGTTTTATCAAAGGCGGGGTTAAATTTTCCTTCATCATCAAACACCGACGTGCATCTGACAAACCGGACGCCGGTCATGGTGTCGTTCTCATAGAGGATTTTGTCAGGCCCCCAGGAGGGATTGATGTTTACGCCCTCCTCCAGGGCTTCATCCATATCCTTTTCCCAGGCCGGCATTTCATCATGGGCCTCAAGGCAGTAAAGAGAGGTTTTTTTTGACCCAAGCCTTAGGGCGGTCCTTGCAACATCCATGGCAACATTACCGCCGCCCAGGACGATGGTCTCTCCGGAAAGGGTCATCTTCTCCCCGCTCCGGGCGCCCTGGAGGAACTGAAGCCCGTAGTAGACATTGGCAAGATCCTGCTCCTCTCCCGGGATGCCTATTTTTCTGGAGCTCTGGGCCCCTGCTGCAATAAAAACTGCGCCATAGCCGTCCTTTAAAAGATCGTCCACCGTATAGTTGGCGTCAATGGGAGTGTTGTACCGGATCTCAACGCCGCAGTTCTCGATATACCGGATTTCGGTTTCGATGGTCTGTCTGGGCAGCCTGAATTCGGGAAGGGCTATTCCGAGCATGCCGCCCCCAACATCCTGGGCCTCAAAAACGGTGGTTTTATAGCCCATCTCAGCCAGGAAATAGGCACAGGTCAGTCCTGAAGGACCGGCCCCGATGACGGCAATTTTCTCTGCTTTCGTGACCGGAAAGGGTGCCCGATCGCTTCCGATATTCTCAAAATACCAGTCCGCAGCAAAGCGTTTGATGGAGCGGATGGCAATGGGGTCGTCCAGTTCACCCCGCCTGCATTTGAACTCGCAGGGGTGAACGCATATTTTTCCGCATACCCCAGGGAAGGGGTTTCTTTCACGAATAATATCAATGCAGCGTTCATAGTGGCCCAGGGCAGCTGCAGCCACGTAGTTGGGCACATCGATCCCTGCAGGACAGGCGTGCTGGCAGGCCGAGATCACCATGGATTCGCAGTAGGCTCCATTGCACCGGTGTTCGAGGATATGGTTTTTATATTCATCCAAGAAGTAGCGAATGGTGGAAAGGGCTGGTTTTGCACAGGCCTGACCAAGGCCGCACAGGGATGCATCGGATGTGGTGGCACCGATGGCCTTGATGGTTTCGATATCTTCCAGGGTTCCCTTACCCTGGGTGATGCGGGTCAGGATGGTGAGCATCTGAGTGGTGCCCAGACGGCAGGGGATACATTTGCCGCAGGATTCGGATTGGGTGAAACTTAAAAAGAACCGTGCGATCTCCACCATGCAGTTGTTTTCATCCATCACCACCATGCCCCCTGATCCCATGATAGCGCCAAGGCGGCTGATGGTATCGTAATCAATGGGGGTATTTAAAAATCGTTCAGGCACACACCCCCCTGCAGGGCCCCCCATCTGTACGGATTTGAACTTTCTGCCCTTGGGGATGCCGCCGCCGATGTCGAACACTAGGGTTTTTACCGTGGTGCCCAGGGGAACCTCCACAAGACCGGTATTATTGACTTTTCCTGCCAGGGAGAAGATTTTTGTGCCGCTGCTCTGGTCGGTTCCTACAGATTCGTACCAGTCGACCCCGTTTTTCAGGATCAGAGGAACATTGGCCAGGGTTTCCACATTGTTGATATTGGAGGGTTTGCCGTCAATGCCGGCCTGGGCCGGAAAGGGGGGTCTTGCCCTTGGCATGCCGCGTTTGCTCTCTATGGAGGCCATCAGGGCCGTCTCTTCACCGCAGACAAAGGCGCCGGCACCCTTTTTCAGGGAGAGGTGAAAATCGAATCCGGATCCCAGAATATTGTCCCCCAGGAGTCCAAGGGCCTCAGCCTGTTTGATGGCGGTCTCAAGGTGATCAATGGCAATGGGATACTCCTCCCGGACATAGATATAGCCGTTCCGGGCGCCCATGGCATAGGCGCCAATGATGAGGCCCTCCAGCACTGCATGGGGGTCCCCTTCAAGAATTGCCCGGTCCATGAAGGCGCCGGGGTCCCCTTCGTCCGCATTGCAGATGATGTATTTGGGATCTCCTGCTGCGGCCCTTGCAAATTTCCATTTAAGACCTGTGGGAAATCCTGCACCGCCCCTGCCCCTGAGTTTGGAAGCGATCATGGTCTCTATAACATCGTCAGGTGATTTTCCGGATAAAACCCCGCCGGCTGCACTGTAGCCCCCTTCGGCAATGGCGTGTTCTATGATTTCCGGGTCTATTCTTCCGCATCGCTTTAGAATCCGCCGTTCCTGGAGTTTATAAAAGGGAATTTCCCGGCGCAGATGGACCGGTTCTTGTGTTTTGATATCCCTGTAGGCAAGGCGGTCGATGGGCTTCCCTGTTTTCAGAGTTATGGCGACAATGTCGGCTGCATCATCCGGGGTGACCTCCTGGTACTGGATGCCCATGGGTTCGATGGCCAGTACCGGCCCCCTGGCACAGAATCCGTGGCAACCGGTGGATCTGACCTCTACCTCAGCTTCCATGTTCAAGATCTTAACCTGTTCTTTTACAGCCGCGAGGAGATCGCCGGCACCATAGGCCCTGCATCCGGTCATGCAGATCATTACGGTGTGCCGTTTTTGGAGGTAATCGGTTTTAAGCCCGGCCTGGTACTGTTTAAAATCTTTGACCGTTAAGAGTTTTTCCATATCAATGGTGCCTTTCAATTTAAAAAAAGCAAATTTTAAAAAAATAGTTGTTAGGTGTCCTCTTTTCTGTGATGCTTGACAACACTTTTGACCTTTTGGGGGGTGAGGCGTCCCACATACTCCTTGTCTGCCATCATGGTCGGTGCAAGGAAACAGGCACCAAGGCAGGCAACCGTTTCAAGGCTGAATTGATAATCATCGCTGGTTTCTCCTTCATTGAGATCAAGCTCGGCTCGCATGTGATTCAGAATGCTTTTGCCTCCCTTGACATGGCAGGCGGTTCCGCAGCACACTTTGAACACATGTTTTCCTTTGGGCTGGGTGGAAAAACCTGAGTAAAATGAGATAACACCCTGGACTTCACTGGGATGAAGCTTTGTGGCTTTTGCCACAGGTTCTATGGTGTCAGGCGGAATATAGCCGATTTCCTCCTGAAGATCCTGGAGCAGGGGAATGAGCCCCCACTTCATATCTTTATATTTTTCAATCACCCTGTTTACCGTATTCCAGTTGATTTTTTTGGGGTCCATAAAAAACTCCATTTCCATAATTAGTCTGTTTTAGTCTGTTTTATCCTGGGACTGATCCATGCGATCGTTAAGAAATGAAATAGTATTAAACCCGGGAAGGTCGTCAAGGGATGACAGCCGTTTGGAATTAGAGGTCCGGGTGCCGCATCCCAGATGATAACGGGTGGCCGGCGTAACGACCCCGGGATGGGATGGGGCCGGTTGGGTCGGACCCGGGAGTGGGGCTTTTGAAAAGGCAGGCGGCTTACGTCTCTGTTTTTGAAAGTTGATAAAACCGGACTCTTGCTTATAGAATGGAATAAAGGCCTGCATCTCTTTTGCGACGGTTTTAAAAACAGTTCCGGGAGCGGCTTTTTCATGGGTGTTGGTCAGGATGTCATTTAAAATGTCCAGATCAGGTTTTGCATCACCCGGGGGAGGGACGCAGGCATCGAAAAATTGCAGCCGCCCTTCCAGGTTGATGAATGAACCGTTTTTTTCAACAGGGGCTGCTCCGGGAAGGATAACATCGGCAAATTGAATGGTTTCATTATCCAGAATATCCTGGACAACTAAAAAATCAATTTTTTCAAGGTTGTTGACCAGGGGATGACCCGCTTCAATGCTCCTGGCTGGGTTGTCTCCCATAATGTACAGGGATTTTAGTTCTCCTTTGCCTGCCTTGGCAAGCATTTCAAAGAGGGTCAGTCCCCTGTGTCGGGAGAGGGGTTTTTGCCAATTGGTTTCCCATTGCCGTATGCCGGTTTCATCCAGGACGGCGTCACCCGGCAATGCCCAGGGCAGGGTGCCCATGAGCCTTGCACCCACGCTGTTGTTTTCCAGGAAGGCAAAACAGCAGTTGGCAAAGAAAGGTTTAGCGCCACCGGTTAAAAGGCAGAGGTCCAGCAGGCCATGGACCAGGGATTCAGCGTTGGGATGGGCAATGAAATCGGAGCCCATGATAAAGTAAACGTTTTTGTTTACCAGGGAATCTGCAATGGCTTGAAAAAGTTCCGGCCCAAGCCCGGTACAGGCGGTGAGGCTGTCCATGTTCAGGGCCTCAATGCGTTGGAAAAAATCTTCGGCATCGGCGATATCCAAGGCAGGGTGATGGGGGGGCAGGGTTTGTGAAACAACCTTGTTAATGCCGTCAAACAGCTCGGTTTCACTTCCAGGCAGTATGGAATGGCATTGGGCATTGCCGGATGCATAGGCGCGTTCTTTATATCCCAGATGGATTGCCTTGACGCCGCAGGCCAGGGCCCTTTTAACGGCAAAATCTATCATGGGAACGCTGTTTTCGATGCCGTCTCCGAACAGAAGGAGGGTATCTGCCGAATCAAGATCGCCAAGGGTGGACAAGGGGGGTATGGGGCTGCCCCGCTCAGCAAGGACGGTGAAAAGAGCGTTTTCCCTTAACGAGGAACCATTGTCAATATTATTGGTGTTAAAAACAGCCGCGCTGAGCTTTCTGAACAGATAGTTCTCTTCGCAGCTGCATTTTGAGGAGCCGTAAAATCCCATGCTGTCCGGGCCGAAATCCCTGTGGGTTTCATCCAGTTTGGATCGGGTATAACCGATAGCCTCATCCCAGGAAACCTGTGTAAGGGTACCCTCTTTTCGGATCATGGGGGATAGCAGCCGTTTTTTTGAATTCAAATAGTCATGTCCGTAATGACCCCGTACGCAGAGGGTGGATCCGTTGATGCCGGCCGGATCATGGGCCGGGTCTATACCGGTTACGGTTGATTTGGCAATGCTGGCAATAAGGGAACAGCCTGCGCTGCAGAATCCGCAGATGGTCGGTTTTTCAGCTTCAGGGGTGGAGATATGGATGCCGGGCGACGGAAGAAGTGCTCCAGTCGGACAGAGGGCTGTGCAGGTCCCGCAGAAGATGCAGGTTGAATGGATGTAGGATTTGTCAAACAGAGTGGCAGGCCTGGCATCAAATCCCCTTCCGGTATAATCCAGGACACCGGCTCCAACCAGTTCAGTGCAGGCCCGGATGCACCTTCCGCAAAGAATGCATTTGCTCAAATCCCTTGAGATAAAAGGATTGACCCTCTCTGTTTTTCTATAATTGGGCAGCCGGTCCAGATTGATCTCTCCCACATTGAGTCCGGCAGCAACGCTCCTGAGTTCACACCGGTTGCCCTTGCCGCAGACAAGGCAGGATTCAGGGTGTTCAGCCATGATAAGACGAATGATATTGCGCCTGTGGGAGACAACTTTTCGGGTCTCGGTTTCTATGGCCATATTTTGCGAAACAGGGGTGGTACAAGCTGCCATTACCCGATGGCTGTTCATCTCTTCAACGATGCACAACCTGCAGGCGCCTGAAGGTTTCAGGCTTTTATGGTGGCACAGTCTTGGAATGGGGATGCCGCTCATGTCGGCAGCCTCCATGATGGTTGTTCCAAAAGGCACTGTGACGCTGTTTTGATTCAAGGTAAAGGTAATGGTTTCCAAAGGGTCAGCTCCTTTATGTCTTGAACATCAATCTAATAAGATCAACAGGATTGACAAACGTTGGAAAAACGTCCGGTCTTTTCCATAATTAGGGCAGGTGGCCCGGAAATAATTGTTCTGCAGTGATCGTTATAACAGGACAGTGTAGAGCGTCGCCAAGGCCAATAAAATAGTAGGATTCCGGATCTAAAAATCATTTCGGATTATTATTTAAATACTACTACGTGACAGTTCATGTCAATAATTGTGTTACTTTTTTTTTGCCATTGGTCTGATGATAGGGGAGAAGCACACAATTGCGGGATTTTCCTGTTGTTTGAGTCTTTCTAATAAAACGGCCATGTTTTTACAGACAGAACGAGCTCAAGAAAGCATCAGACTCCGCTCAGCCTGGAGTTGTGGGCTTAACCCTTCAGAAGGGGGAGTTCCAGGGCTGACGAGCAAAACGACAGGACTGCCGGCCGTTAGGTCCTCAAACAACCTGCCGTTCTGAATGTTCGTCAGCCCATGAACTCAAACTGGTAAGGCGTATCCTCACGAAGTAAACTGTTTTTTGGCATATTGGAAAACCAAATTTAAGAAGCTGAATCTACCGATAAGATTTGTACAAATCTCTGAGCCCATACCGGTGAATCCGGTCGGGCTAAAATTGAATATTGGTCACAGACTCCAAATTGATGTTCAGGTTCAATATCTCTGGTCGGGGATCGGCCCCTTTTTAGCACCTCTCCAAACTCTCGCAATAAAACGCTTATAGCCTTCTCTGACATACTTTCCCCAATAAAGGAGTTATACAAAGGCCCCTATACGGTCATGAACGAACACACTAATTTTGTCCTGAATTTTTTCAAAAACAGAGTGCAATTTTTAAAAACCAGGGACCGATAAGCCCCATCACGCATAGGATTTCCCGTCCCTGATCCGGATGGTTCGGGAGGCAAACTTCTCCATCTGGGCATTATGGGTCACCATGATAATGGTGTGCCCGTCCTGGTTCAAGGATTTGAGCAATCCCATGATCTCTTTGGCTGTTTCAGAATCCAGGTTTCCCGTGGGTTCATCGGCCAGAATAATGGGGGGTTTGTTCACAATGGCCCGGGCAACCGCCACCCGCTCCTGCTCCCCGCCGGACAATTGGTCGGGCAGGCGGTGGGTTTTTTCTTTCAACCCCACCCGCTCAATCACCTCCATGGCCATCTGTGTTTTTTCTTTCTTTGTTCGGCCGGTAACGGCCATGGGCAGTTTGATATTTTCCAACACCGTCAGATAGGAAATGAGCTGAAAAGACTGAAAAATAAATCCCATGTATTCGCTTCTAAAATCTGCCCGCTGTTCGTTGGAAAGGGAATAAAGATCCAGGGAATCCACAAAAACCTTTCCTCTGGAGGGGCGATTTAAAGCCCCCATGGTGGACAACAGGGTGGATTTTCCGGAACCCGATTGCCCCATGATGGTGACAAACTCCCGGTCATCAATAAAAAAATCCATGTGATCAATAGCGGTCACAAGATTTTTGCCGCTGGCATAGGTTTTACCAAGGTCTCGTATTTCAATTAAATGATCGTGGGTCATATGCATGCTCTCTTTATCATATTTTTTTACTATAACGCCCTCAGGGCATCGCTGGGATCCATGCGACCGGCTTTAAATGCCGGATAAAGACTGGCCAGAAGACTTAAGGCTGCTGCCATGAGAAGACAAAGCCCCCCCAGCTGGTAATTAATACCGGCAAAAACCCCGTCTTTTATGACCACGGGAATGACTCCCCAGGCAGCCAGATTGCCGAAGATAAAGCCGACGGTTCCCCCAAACAGTCCCAAAACCAAGGCTTCCAAAAGAATAATCTGCATGACATGGGTCTGCCTGAATCCAATGGCCCTGAAAATACCGATTTCCCGGGTCCGTTCATTGACAGATCCCATCATGGTCACCATGACCAGCAGGGCACCGATACCGATGACCAGGATGGAAACCCCCAGGGAAAAGGATTTGAACATATCAATGGACTGCATTTTTGACATCACGGCCTGACGCATGGCCGTGACCCTGGCATTGGGAAAGGCTTCGGCAATCTGCAGGGTCACTTCGGTAATGGGGCACCCCCGGCAAAAGGCGGCGATCTCCACCATTGATATTTTACCCTCCTTCCCCAGAACATTTTGTGCCGCCCCAAGCTCGGAAATTACGGCATTGTCTTCGGAAGCGCCCGTGGGAGCGAGGAGGGCTGAAACCTTGAAAACAGCATTCCCCATGGTCATTTCGTCTCCGACAGAAAGATTGAGGACAGATGCCACCGACGCTCCCAGCAGCACCTCATCCGGATTTACCGGAAATTTTCCCTTTTTTTGCCACCAGGTTTTCAATGCCAGTTCCTCGTCAAAAACCACCCCCATGAGCAGCACTTTCTTGCCATCAACCACGACAGGTCCCAACAACTTGGGAGCGACAACCCCTAAATTTTTGGCATTTTTAATCCCATGGATCCGGGCCAGATTCGCCTGGTTAAATTCTTTTACCTCATAGCTGACGCCGCCCACATCAATTCCCCCGTAATTTAAGGATAAATTTTCTGTTTTGGGCACCATGACAATATTGGCCCCGAACTTGTTGAGGCGTTCTTCAATCTCGGCGGTCATGGTTTCGGTAATGGCCAGCAAGGTTACGATGGTGGAAATACCAATGATCAGCCCCAGGGCAAGGAACAGCATCTTGCCCTTGCGGCGGCGAATGTTGCCCAGGGAAATATTATAAAGTTTCACTTGATTCCTTTTCCGCTTCCAGGGTGGTCTGGCGCGCTCGATGGCTGACCCGGTTCAACAGAGCCGCATCCAATTTTTTTTGTTTAAACAGGCTGTCAAAGGTGACAAGGTTAGTAGAGCGCCGGTCAAAGGTCACCACCAACCGGGTGCCGTGGGTATCCTGCTGGGCAGCCCTGACCCCATCTATTTGCCGAATCTGGGCCACCAGAACACCTTCCCAGACACTATTCCCGGCCAGCTTGTAAATGGCATCATCCAGATGCCGAGTCGACAGATAGGAAACCGCTCCCGGTACACTGATAAAGGCAAACCCCAGAAGGATGACCAAAGAGACAATGGCAGAAAGGCTGCCAAAGGAAATCCCCCTTTTACGAATACCCAGCACCTTTTCCCGCTTTTCCCTGTATGTTTCCGGATCCCAGGCCATTCTATCTCCCCCTTATTTTTTAAACTCGCATAACCAGGCATTGGCATTGATATCGGCCATGGAAATGACAAGATTGCCGCTCTCAATGGTCCGGGTCAGGGGAGCCGGGTTACACCCGCCCTTGACCTCGTTGATCCTATCCGTGGCAAAGCGCATCCCGCAATTGGTGCAGACCATGACATTGCCTTCCTGGACATAGCCTTTGCCGGCCCGATAGCAGACATCACAGGCATCAATTGCCGCCCTGATAATTCCGTCGTGGCTTTTGACCACAAAAAATTTTACGTCCACTCCTTTTTCGGATTGAATGGTAAAATAATGGGCCTGACCATCGGAAATCTTGTCCAGGGAGATGGAGATCTGATCATTTTCAGGGGTTAATTTTTTAAACTTTCCCCCAAACCAGGCATGGGCAGATGACCCGGTCAGGACGAGACCCGCCAGGATAAGGGTAACTATGGTTAACGGTAATAGGTTCTTCATGTAGTTGCTCCTATTTTTATTTTTTTAGTTGATTGTCCTAGGAACCACCGGGCAGGGTGCAGCAGGAACCGCCGCCGAAACCCGGCCCCTTCTGGCGGGTATTTAAATAGGCAAAGGATTCTTTTTTCATGATGGGATCCACTGATTCCAGGGTGGCAGGATATCCTTTCTGGGTGATAGCTGCCCCGATCTCATTGGCAGACAAGGGGCCGACAAAGTCCACGGCAACCAGGTTTCTAAGCAAATTGGCCCCCATTCCGGAAAATCCTTCCAAAGGAGCGAGTCCGGCATTAATATTGGAAAAACAGGCCCCGCAGGTCAGGTTTTCAACCTTGAAAACAGCCCGGTGAATGGAGCCGTCCTGAATGGCCTTTTTAATAATGGTGTCCCCGGCAATAGCAGTCCCAAGCGCCAAAAAAAGAACAGCTCCGGACAGAATAAAATAATAAAAATTTTTCACGATATCCTCCATTTATGGTTATCAATTTATAATTTCTAAAAAAGGATTACAAATCTTGTGCCAGGCCATGGACAAAAAGAGAAAAACAACACAAAGGTCTTAATTTTAAAGAACTTTTTTATATGAATCATGGAACAGGGGCCTGGAGAAAAGGACCCGGGCAATGCAGACTATTCAACAGGGGGTGTAGAATAATCTACAAATCATATTTTTCAAGGCGATACAGGAGGACATGCCGGGGAATTTTCAGAAGCCGGGCGGCCTCGGACCGATTCTGCCCCGCCTTTTCCAGGGCTTTGATCACATAGGCTCGTTCAATCTCCACCAGGGAAATTCCTTCATCCGGGATCACCGGGGAAAAAATGGAGGCACGGGTTTCCATGCCCGGCAGGTTCAGATCTGTGGCTTCGATAATAGGGGCTTTTCTCAGGATAATACACCGCTCCACAATATTCTGCATCTCCCGGATATTTCCGGGCCAGGAATAGGCTTTCATCAGGCCCAGCGCCTCCGGGGAAAACTGCACCTCAGCCGGGGCATCAAATTTTTTCAAAAAATGGGAAACCAGGGCCGGGATATCCTCGGTGCGCTCCCGCAAAGGCGGGATGAACAAGGGAATCACACTGAGCCGATAATAAAGATCTTCTCTGAACGCCCCCTTTGCAATCCTTTCCACAAGATCCAGATTGGTGGCGGCAATGATCCGAATATCCAGGTTCATTGTCTTTTCAGACCCCACCGGCTGGATTTGTCTTTCCTGGATAGCCCGGAGCAGTTTTACCTGGATATCCACGGCCAGCTCGCCGATTTCATCCAAAAAAAGGCTTCCTTGAGAAGCGGTCATAAAGTGACCCTTCCGATCCTTGATCGCACCGGTAAACGCCCCCTTTACATGACCGAAAAGTTCAGATTCAAGAAGGGAGGCAGGGATGGCAGCACAATTGACCGCCACCATGGGGCCTTTATGGCGGGGGCTGTTCTGGTGGATCAACCGGGCCAGCACCTCCTTGCCCGTGCCCGACTCCCCTGAAATCAGCACCGTGGCCTCGCTGTTGGCCGCCCGGCAAGCCGTTTCCAATAATTCCTTCATGGCAGAGCTGGCCGACACAATCCCCTTTGTCCCGGTCAGTCGGTCCACTTCATGGGTGAGCAGCCGGGTCTGGGACCGAAGCCCTTTAAGCTCCAATGCTTTTTCACAGGATAAAATCAGGGTATCTCTGTCAAAGGGTTTGGTGATAAAATTAAAGGCGCCTTTGTGCATGGCCTGAACCGCCATTTCAATGGAACCAAATGCAGTCATGATAATCACGGGGGTATCGGCGGATTCCGCCTTGATGGTTTCCAGAAGGTCCAGGCCGTTCACGTCACCTAGGTTTACATCGGTGACCACCAGGTCCGGATCATGTTTCTTGAAAAATTCAAGGCCCTGGCATCCGGAATCGGCTGCCAATACGGTAAAGCCCCGGGAGGTCAAATTGTATTCTGTCACCCTGCGAAGGCTGGGGTCATCATCAATGAGCAAAATTGTCTGGTTCATTGGGCCTCTTTTTTAATGTGTCAATGATTTGCCATCGGGCAGGAGGACAAAAAATTGTGCCCCGCCCATGTCCGAAGGTGTCACCCCGATGGTGCCGCCCAGCCGTTCCACTATCTTTTTTGTGATGGAAAGCCCCAGGCCGGTTCCCCCTTCCTTAAAGGTAACAAAAGAGTCAAAGACCGCTTCAATTTTTTCCGGTGTAATTCCTTGCCCATTATCTGCCACATCAATCCTGTAACCCTTTGATTCCTGGCAATATCGAATTCGGATTTTCCCTTTATTTGGCACTGCATCCACTGCATTGAGAATAATATTCATCAATATTTGGATCATGGCGGCTTCCTCAACCAGGAGAATGATCTTGTCACCTGGCCCTTCACAGGTCAGGTCAATGGATTTTTCCCGGATCTGGGGTACCAGCAGCTGAATCACCTTGTCAAGGACATCCGCCAGTGGTTCCAGGTGGTCCTGGTTCAAGGTCTGCTGCCCCCGGCAATAGGCAAGCACATCGTTCACAGAATTGTTGAGCCGGGATATCTCAGACCGCATGATTTCGATAAATTCATGTTTGGGATGGGCAGGGCCCACCTCTTCGGCCAGGATTTCAGCGGCCCCCTTAATGGACGCCAGGGGATTTTTAATCTCGTGGGCCAAGGAGGCCGATACATGACCCAGGCTGGATAACTTCTGGGCCTGTCCCAGCTGTTTTTCCGCCTTTACCAACCGGGTGGCCTGATCATGGAGCCGTTTATAGGAGATCGTCAGTTTTTCGGAAAGCTGCTGATATTTTTCCCTAAGTCTGTTTTCCCTGGTGGAGATCAATCCGATCACAATCCCGGCTGCCAGGTAAAAAAGGATTTCTGACAATTCGGAATAATAAGCTTCCGGACCCTGGAACCAGAACATGAACAGATGGGGTACAAATGAAAGACAGGAAAGTACGGCAATGAGCAGTCCGCCTGAAAGCCCGTAAAGGATCGCCCCAATGGCAATGGGGAAATAAGAAAGCCGGCGATAGGTGTCATGGTAAAGAATCATATACCCGGGGGTGACATAATGCAGCACCCCGATTATCGCCACCATTGCGATCAGACAAATAAAGAGTGTTTTTTTCATTTGTGGTGTCATCCGTGACCGGTCCAAATTTTTTATTGTTTACCTTTCCTGCCATTGTAGGGCAAAGAAAAATAAAGATCAACCAAAGGGAAAAGAGTTGATTAAAACCCGGGTTAGATGGTATCCAATAAAGCTCGTCTCCCGGACACAAACGCCGGGAACATCCGGTTTTAAAATAGGACTGCCATGGAATATGACATAGACAAGATACAGGTTAAAACCATTCACAGAACCATTGATTTTTCCGGAAAACATGTCCTTGAAATCGGGTGCGGAGATGGAAAAGCATCCATTCGCCTGGCCCGGAAAACCAAAACCTATACAGCCCTGGATCCGGACCGGGACCAGATTAACCTGGCCAAGGCCCGGACCCATAAGGAACGGCCCCATGAGGTTCTATTTAAAGTCGGGTCCGGCCAAGCCCTTGAATTTGAGGCAGATATTTTTGATATTGTCCTGTTTACCCTGTCCCTTCACCACCAGGACAGCCAGGTCGCTTTAAGGGAAGCATTCCGGGTGCTAAAACCCGGTGGCAACCTTTTGGTGATAGAACCCCTGGCAAATGGCGAGTTTCAACAATTTTTCCATTTATTTGACGACGAGACCCCTGCCCTTGCGGCTGCTGTCCTTGCCATTCAGACCAGCAGCTTTAACCTGGTAAAACGAGAAAGCTTTCATGCCATCGCCCTTTTTGAGAACATTCAGGATTTTCTGGCCTACGATTTTAACCGGGACAAAATTAGGCCAGGGGACGATAAAAAAATTGGGGATCACCTTTACCAGTTAAGGGGAAACCCATCCCAGGACATGACAGGTGCTTCACCCTGTCAACCCGACGGCACCCTTCGATTAAAAGATGAGCTTCAAATCTTTCTACTGGAAAAAACTTGATCCTTCCGCTATAAAAAACTGTTTTGAATTAGCATATAGCTATTATAGGATACAAGACATGAACTGGACCATATTATTCGGCTTTTTCTCCCTGGTTTCAGGGATGATCTGCGCAGGCATTGCAATATACCTGGCCCCCTACCGGGAAAAGACAGGGGCACGACAACTCATGCTGTTGCTGGCAGGCACTTCCATCTGGACCCTTGGGTATGGTATGGAATATTTAAGCCCTGAGCTTTCCCTGAAACTCTGGTGGGTCAGGATCGAATATTTAGGCGTATCCTGGGTAGGGATGTTGACATTTAAATTTGTTTGCACCCTTACCGGAAAAACCGATGGCCTGGAGAAAAAACTTGATTTACTGCTCTTAACGATTCCGGTTTTGACCATTTTTCTTGCCCTGACCAACCAATTCCACGGACTGATGTGGCAGAAGGCCCATCTGGAATCAAACACCGTCATCCAGGGAATCATATTTAAGCGGGGAATCGCCTTCTGGGGGTATGTGGCATTTTCCTACGGAATGATCTTATGTGCAACTTTCATTTTGCTAAAGGCCTTTGCTTCTTCCAGGGGTCTCTATCGAAAACAACTAACCCTCATTCTATCGGGCATTCTAGTTCCCTTGCTTTTTAATGTGCAATACCTGTTCGGCTTCCAGGCGACCCGAAACTTAGATCTCACTCCCTTCGCCTTTATGGTCAGTGGGATTCTATTTTCCGTGGGCCTTATCCGGTATCAGCTTTTAAATCTCATTCCCCTTGCCCATGAGGCCGTCATTGACGGCATGGGGGATCCTGTGATTGTCATGGATATGAATGACAGGGTCATGGAGATCAACAGGGCCTGTTCAAAGGCCTTTGCACTCCAAACATTCACACCGGGTCAGGACTCAGCAAAGAACATGTTTCCGGAACTTTACCGCCTTGTTGATGCCCACCGGGAAACAAAAGCGGTCGAAATTGAGACCGCCCTGACAATGAAAGGTATTCTACAACAATGGGATTTAAGGATCTCTCCTTTGTTGGATCCCAAGAAAAAACAAAGCGGCTGGCTCATTGTTTTAAGGGACATTACCCAGCATAAACAGGATGAAGCAGCGTTACGGAAAAGTGAAGAAAGCCACAGAACAATGCTGGAAGTTTCCCCCACCCCCATTGTCTATTATTCAGAAAAAAAGGAAGTGACCTATGCCAATCCTGCCTTCACCCGGGTATTTGGGTGGAATTGTGGAGAGTTGCTGGGAAAACAGCTTAATTTTGTTCCAAAAAACCAAAAACAGGCGACAGAAGATGCCATCCGGCAGGTCTTCAATCACTCCGAGAAAAATTTTGATTTTATCACCCAGCGCTACACAAAATCCAGGGACCTCCTGGATGTCAGCATCAACGCCGCCCGGTACCGGGACACGGAAAAAAAACTGACCAGCCTGGTTGTCAGTTATACAGATATTACCCGAATCAGAAAAGTGGAACAAGAACTTCGATTTGCCCGGGACTATGTTAAAAGCATCATCAATTCAATGCCCTCCATTCTCATCGGAGTGGATGATAAAACAATGATCACCCAGTGGAATATAGAGGCTGAAAAAATGACCGGGATACCGGCTGACCATGCCCGGGGCAAATCACTTTTCCTAATCTTTTCCCGGTTGGCCGACATTATCCCCGATATTTCCATGGCCATTAAAAACCAGCAGGTGCAAAGACTGGAAAAGACTCCTCTGGTGATTAATCAGAAAAAGTTTGTAACAGATATTACCGTTTACCCTATATTATCAGACAATTTGCCGGGAGCTGTGATACGGGTGGATGACATCAGTAAACGAATAAAAATCGAAGAGATGATGGTCCAGTCCGAGAAAATGATGTCCGTGGGCGGCCTTGCTGCCGGCATGGCCCATGAAATCAACAACCCCCTTGCCGGTATTCTCCAGAATATCCAGGTCATAAAGAACCGCCTGTCAAAACCACAGCCTGCCAATGTCAATGTGGCAAAAAAATATGGCATCGACCTGGATCTTCTTCAAGGTTACATGGAAGAAAGAAACATTTTCCACATGATGGACCAGGTGGATTCCGTGGGTAAACGCGCGGCAAAAATTGTTGAGAATATGCTGTCATTCAGCCGCAAAAATGACAGCACACGATCCCGTCATTCTGTCCAGGGAATGGTGGCATCCACCCTGAATCTTATGAGAAATGATTATAGCCTGAAAAATCAGTATGATCTTCGCTCCATGGAAATTTTCCACGAAATAGAGAACGATCTCCCGGCCGTTCCCTGTGAAAAAACCAAAATCCAACAGGTGCTCTTTAATATCCTGAAAAATGGAACTGAAGCCATGTCCGAGGCAAAGGTTGCATCTCCCAAGTTTGTTATCCGATATTTTCTGGAACTAAATATGGTGGCCGTTGAAATTCGGGACAATGGCCCCGGAATCCCGAAAGAAATCCAAAAACGGATTTTCGAACCCTTTTTCACCACCAAGGAGGTGGGAATTGGAACCGGACTGGGCCTGTCGGTTTCCTATTTCATTATTAAAGAAAATCACAATGGGGTACTGACCGTGAAATCCTCCCCCGGGAAAGGAACTGCCTTTATTATCAAACTCCCGGTTTAATGAATCAAAATGAAAGAACAGATCCCATTGAATCCCCGCCAACAGACAATAAAAGATTTGATACCCATCCCGATTCAATCAGAAATATCATTAAAAGAATGCCAGAGAATCGAATTGATCCTCTTATAACTGCCCAAAGAGAATCTTCCTGATTTTATCAATTTCATGCGGCTTTCAAGATATCCTCTGAGCACCTGTATCTTATCATCTTTCAGATCCATCAGACCCATTCGTTCTACCCATATATCTACTGCGTGATCCATATCGTCATATATTATATCTCCCTTTGACCTGATAATATTCACATTGGCATAAATCCCCATGTGACATAGCACATTATAAAGATTAACATAATCAGGGCCGGATAAGGGAGGTTCGATACCCATCAGCCCCGCCGCCTCTTTATATATATTTCCATATCCGTTTATACCGTGTGTCAGGACAAACAACTTTTTCGCCTTTTCAATTATTTTTGTCAGGGCTTTATCAATATCATAAAAGACATACAGACAACCGGCGGCAAGGACCACATCATGCTGCCCCACCTCTGCCTCTTCCCACTTTGATTGAATGATCCTTACATTTTTTATTCCCTTTTGTTCCAGGCTATCTTTCATTACACTGATCATGGAGGGGGAGGGCTCAACAACAGTTACCCTTTTAACCTTCTTTGCAATTTGTTTTGTAAATATTCCCGTACCTGCGCCTATCTCAAGGACACTCATATCCTCGGTGAGTAAATTCAAGACTATTTGCAGCTCCCTTTCAATGCCCTTTCCCTGGTGCCGTCTTATGTCATAGTTTTCTGCATATTTTTTCCAGTATGACTCTTCCTGATCTAACTTAACCGCGTGGTAGAGAAAAGAACTGCTCTGTAATTTTTTCCATTTCTGGATAGGATTCATGACTTCATCCTTAAATTTAATATGGATGTATAATACTTATGGAGCCCTATAAATTTGCTATGGCTCTGGAATTTCAAAACAAAAAGATGCCCAGTAGCTGGTCCAGTCCATGTCCTTTTCCTCCCTGCAGGGATAGAGGTGGACAAGGCGGATAAGCCAGAGCCCTGCCCTGGAATTTTCAAACTCGGCCATGCCGTTGTGATCTGTGGTCATGGTCTGATCAGTTTGGGCATTGGGGCCAGCGTTGACAGCGGTCACCGTCTTATCTGCCAGAGGGCGACCCTCAAAGAGCACCTGAACTCGGACAGGTTTCTGGCTTTTGGGAGGAGAAAGCAGAATAATTTCCAGCTTTTGACCGGTCCTTTGTGCCCATAGTTCAGGTTCATCCTGAAAATTGTCCACCTGTACAAGGGCTTTCATGCACCTTGCATAGGCCTCTTTCTGACTGCTCCTCGAATTTGCTTCGACCTGATCCAGCAGGTGGAGGTGGTGTTCGTGGGCGAGATAGGAGGTAAACTTATCGGTTTCCAGGGTGATGGCTGTAAAATCCCGATCCATTGCCAAAAGGCCGCTCCCTTGGAATTCTGGCATAAAACTTATCGCAGGAAGTCCCTGGTCCAAAAGCCGGGGAACAAGGTCCTGCCTCCCTTTTCTGGTAAAAAGATCCAGGCGAGGCGTTATTTTTTTGTCCAGGGGCAACTCTTTATCGCTTTTCAAGCGTTCACCCACAAAAATCCTGGCCGCCAGAAGCATTTCAAGGCCAAGCCTGAAGTGGTCCGGCTGAAGCCAGCAATCGTGGGCAAAGGCAGGGGTTGCCGTGGCAAAGACAAGTATCAGAGCACTAAAAAAGATTCTAAACATTTTTTTTCCTTTTTTGAATTATTGTTTACCTAAGCCGGTTTTGCCCGGGAGAATGCCGTAAAGGGATGACATAGGGCCTGCCTTCTTCGATTTTCACCTTTGCCGCGACGCCGTACACCGACCAGATGGTCTCCGGCGTGAGAACGGCTGACGGATCACCGGCGCACAAAATATTGCCGTCCTTGACCATGAGAATCTGATCCGCATACCAGGCAGCCAGGTTCAAATCGTGGACGGTCATGATCACCAACATTTTTTGGTCAGATGCCAGCTGCTGCATCAGGGCCATCACCTCAAGCTGGTGGCCCAGGTCCAGGCTGGCCAGGGGTTCGTCCAGCAGCAAGATTTCAGGCTCCTGTGCCAGGGCCCTTGCAATGATCACTTTTTGCTGCTGGCCCCCGCTCAGCTGGTTGAAATCCCGAAGCCCGAAATCTGAAATGCCCATGAGCTCCAGAATTTCAAAAACCTTTTCCCTGTCCTGGGAACGGCTTTTCCAACCAAGATAGGGACGTCTTCCCATCATGACCATCTCAAAAACCGAAATGGAAAAGACCTGAGCCGTCTCTTGGGGGACATATCCCACCTGCCTTGCAATCCATAATCTCTTCAGGGTTTTCACCTCCCTGTCCTCAAGGAAAATACTGCCCTGGGAAGGCAGTATCCGATTGATGCACTTGAGCAGAGTGGATTTGCCGACACCGTTGGGTCCGCAGATTGCCACTATTTTCCCCGGCTCAAGCCCGAGAGAGATGTTATCCAGGACGAGTCTGTTGCCATAGGTAAACCGGACCTTTTCCAACCTTAATTTCATGGACCTTACCAATACCTCTTCTTTTTCTGAATAATAAGATAAAGAAATAATGGTCCCCCTGCACAGGCAGTAACAATACCCACCGGAATGATTACCGGCGCAATGACCACCCGACAGACCAAGTCTGAAAAGATCAGGAATGCAGCGCCAAAAATCCCCGAGGCTGCAACCAGAAACCGGTTGTCCGATCCGAGAATGATCCTGCAAATATGGGGAGAGACCAGACCGATAAAACCGATCATTCCGGTAAAACAGATAATGGTGGCCGTGATCAGGGACGCTGTGACCATCAATATCATCCGGCTTTTGTCCGGATTTGTGCCGAGGGACCGGGCAGCCTCGTCTCCAAGACCCATAAGATTGAGATCCCAGGATTTCCATAAAATCAGAGGAATACAGGCACTAAGGACCGTTCCTGTTACCAGGATCTCCTGCCATTTCGCCCTCCCCAGATCCCCCATGAGCCACACCACCATAGCTTTGAGTGCGTCCTGGGTTGCCAGGAATTGAAGCATGGAGGTAAGGGCACCGAAGATATAGAACATGCCGATTCCGGACAAAATCATCATTTCAGGTGTGGCCTGCCTGAACCGGGCCAGGCTGAAAATCACCAACACCGGTATCATGGAAAAAACAAAGGCATTGCCCACCACCAAAAACCTGCCCCCGGTAACCCCCATACCCAGTATCATGGCCAGGGCTGCTCCCAGGCCAGCGGCAGAACTCACCCCAAGGGTTGTGGGGCTGGCCAGGGGGTTTCGAAGCACCCCCTGAAAAACCGCCCCGGCAACACCCAGACCAAACCCGGCCAGTATGCCCATGGCAACCCTTGGAAGGCGCAGAACAAGAATAACGGTTTGATGCGTATTTTGGGAATCGTATCCCTGCACAACCACTTGCCACAAAATACCCCACACCTCTTTAAAACAAATTTCCAGGGACCCCTGGGAAAGGGAGATGCCGGCCATACAAAAGATCAACACCACCAGGATACCGGCCGTACAGGCTTTTTGCAGGCCTTTCTTTGCATAGGCCCTGCGCAAAAGGAGGGTCTGGTTCATTTGATATCCCCTAGGTACCGGTCCGGAATGCCGGCCAGCCCCTTTTCCCGGACCAGAGGCGGAAAGAAAAAGATTCCGTGCTCATCCAAATCATACGCCAGGCCCTGCATTTCCAGATATTCTTGATGAAGGTCCTCGGGATCAATATCCTCAAACAGGCCCGGATGGAAAAGAACCGCCAGATATGCGGCAGCAAGGGCGCCGCCACTGGCATCGTTCCTGAAATGGCCGTCAAGGACAAACACTTTTTTATCTTTTATCGCCTTGACGCTGATAAGTTCCGGCCTGGCCATAAACTCAGCCAGGCCTCTTTCAAGCCATGCGGTCTCATCAGTCTCGTAACCGGAGGCCTGGATATCATCCACGGCATGGAGCAAGATGACATCCGGATTTTCACGGATCACCCATTCCGGATCAACGGGCAGGCTTACCCCGTTGGTCCTGGGCAAAAAGTCCACCAGGTTTTTCCCACCTGCAATGCTGCTGGCCTGGCTCAGGGTATCCTTTGCCGAATAGGCGCAATAGCTGCTGCCTGCTGAGTTGCATCGGGGGTAGGAGGAAATTAAAACCCTTGGCTTCTGGCCCTGTTCGAGGGAACCTGTCCTGTCTGCAATGGTTTTGAGCACCCCTTTGTACCAGGAAAGATACTCTTGGGCCCGGTCCTCGGCATTCAGAAGACGTCCCAGGTTCTGGATGCCCCTGACATAGGCAGACTTTTCAGGAAAGACCAGATCAGGATGGTACAGGCCCAGAAACAAAACACCAATGCCGGGCAGGTTCGCCTGTTTGTCCCGGGTCTGGGAGGTAAAAGTCAGAACCAAATCCGGGTCGAGTCCAAACACGGCCTCATAATCCATGGCCCAGGGGTAGCCAACCGAAGGCAGCAACATGAATTCAGGAAACTGCCGCCGGCATTTTTGGAATATATAATCATATCCTGCCACCCCCACCACCTTGTCTGTCTGATTCAAGAGGCGTACCAGTTCTGCATTGTCTGTATATTCCACAACAATACGTTCAACCGGCAGGTCAACCTGCAGGGTCTGCCCGTTGCCATCGATGATGCTGATCTGATCTCGCTTTTGCCTTTCATGCCCGGACAGCAAAGAAATATGCCAGATCATTCCCAGTATGATAAAAGAGCATAACAGCCTCAGTATGCGGTTTAAAAACTTCATATCCATATTTTTCAATTAAAATGTGTAGGTATAACCGGCAATGATATTCCGGGGAAGTCCGTACTGGTGGTACAAAAATTTGGTGCCATCAGAATTGGTCACTCGGTTATAGCGGGTGGCATAATCCTGGTCAAAAATATTTTCAAGCCGCAACGAGAATTTGTGACGGTTTTCCCTGCCGAATTTATAAAATACCGAAGCATCAGCAACAAAGTAGTTCCCATAATTGACATCGGCAAAGGGTGACAGACCCCTTTCATATATATCCCCGGTGTAGCGGGCCATAAAATCGGCCCCAAATCGGCCGGCCCCATGACGGTAAGAAAGATTGGCGGTGGTATAAAACTCGGGAACCCGCTCCAACTGGAGTGTGGTATCCTTATCCTCAGAATTGACCCAGGTGGCGCTTAGATTCAAGGTCACGCCATTGACAGGCCCGGCACCGGCCTGGACTTCAAACCCGTTAATCTCGGTTGTACCGTCAGCATTTTTGTAGGAGGATGTCCCGTCGGCAAGAACGGAACTTGTGATCATATCCTCAACTTCCTGGTAGAAATAGCCGATTTCACCACGGAAAAGCCCCCAGTTCCCCCCTACACCCACATCCAGGTTCTGGCTTTGTTCCGGTTCCAGATCCGGATTACCGATGGTGCCGCCGTTGTCAGCTGTTCCGTATAGCTGCATCAACGTGGGCAGCGTAAAAGAGGTCCCCACAGCCCCTCTAAAATAAATCGGACCCCATATCGGTGTTTTCAGACTCAAGTCCCATACCGTGGAACTAAGGTTCTCATTGGTGGTGGTGTAGCGAATACCGGCAGCGGTTTTCGTTTTGGGAGAAAAAGCCAGGTAGGGCCTTATACTGGCAAAGCCGGCATAGGTGTGGGTCCGGTCGGTACTGGCAACCCTCATCACCTCTTCCTTTCCCCAATAGGTTTGATAGTCAATCCCGCTAATGAATTCATGACCCTGCCCCCAGGTGGTACTGGTGATCAAATTGGCGCCCAGATCCTCATATCCCCAGACCGCGGCATTGCTTCTATCCCCCCAGGCAAATGAACCGTCAGGGGCGACAAAGGTCACATTTCCCCACCAGGTGTGAACATAGGTATTCAGATAATAGGAGAAATTGGAATTGACTTCATGGTCCCATTTAAGGGTGGCAATCTCCTCCTCATAATCATTAAAGGCGGAACGATAATGGGGGTATGGATAGTCGAAATGGCCCTGTTGCTTCTGGGCCTGGGCCCTTAATATTGCGTTGCCGGCCAGATCAAATTCCTTTTGATATTTTGCGCCCACAACGGCTCTGTCATATCCGACTTCGCGTTGCTGTACTGGATTCAAGGCGTTATTAAAGGACTGGTCATCACAGACCTGGTAGCCGTCTGACCCTTCATAACTGCCAAAAACCATGAAACCGTGGCCATTCACTGTATCGGTAACATGGCCATAGGTTTCCCGGTAGCCCAACTCTCCGTAGGATACCCCTATCTGCCCCTGGGTTTCTTTACCCACTGGTTTGGTGATGATATTGATTACACCGCCCCTGGCGCCGGACCCGTAAAAAATGCTTTCTCCGCCTTTGAGCACTTCGATGCGCTCGACCTGGTGGATGCTGATGGTGGTAGACCAGTCCGACGCATACAAAGGGTTGGTCATGCGAACCCCATCCAAAAGCCAGAGGATATCATCGCTGCCGTGCAGATGGGTAAAGGTCCATCCGCCCCTGCCCTGGCGGGAAGAGGAAAAGATACCCGGGACCAGGACCTGGATCGCTTTGGTCAAATCCACAAATCCGGCTTCCTGAATCTGTTTACCGGTGATGACATCCACTGAGTGGCCGTATTCAGCCAGTTCCTGGGAAAATCGTTGGAGAATCCGTTTCTCACTGACCGTGATGTCTTCGATAATGGTTGATCCGGTCGATGGGATGTTCTTGGAAAGGTCATCCGCAAAAAGGGGAGTGCAAAAAGAAACGCACAAAAGGAAAAAGAGCAACACAAAAAAATTTAGTTTCATTATTTTTTCACCTTTTATTCTTGTTTGTTAAATACAAAAAAAAAACCACGAAAGCCCAAAAGAACAATTGTCCTTTTTAACCTTCGTGGTTTTTTAAATTACTTATATTTTTAAAAATTCCCCCAGTGAAAGGGGATTTTTTTTCGCTATAGTAAGACTTCAGTCTCAGATTTCGTGGGTTGTTGATATCAGTAAAATTGATAGGTGTCAATCCCCAAATCCACCGCAATTTGTTCCCAGGATATATCCGGAAAAAAATGAATGATAATTTCCTGGGCGGTAATTTTTCCGATCTGCTCATCCGTATTAAAGGCCGGAAAGCCTTGGCAAGAAGAACAAACACCTTTTATCTGCCTATCCCGAAAAATCCGGGGGCAGGCTCTGGCTATTTTTTAAAAAAACCAGGGATTGGTCAATGGCATCCAGGAGATCATATTTGTCGATGAGCTTCCAGGCAGGATCCATGATGCCGTTGGCCATGGTTTTTCCAAACGGTCAGACTCCATATAGATTGTCCCTTTCAAATTATCCCTTATTATCTCAGGCTTAATCACTATCAGGATGAACCCCAATAATTATTGCCTGGTTGTAATTCTGATCGGCTCTGATAATATGCCGTGGCATTTCAGAAGTTATGATCCTGCCGAAAAGCAACCTGAGCGCCGAAATTGCTTGGGAAAGCAATTGGCGACTTGTCCCTCCACTTTGGCTGGCAGGTCCTTATGTTGCGGATTTTAAAAATTAAATAGGAGAAATTTATGTTAATATGGAAAGGCTGGGGGATTGGCGCATTTATCATCCCCCTTGCATTTGCTTTGGTGATGGAATTTTTAGCAGACTCCTGTCTTGGGGCCGGGTATTACAAAGCAGCTAACTGGCCTTTTCCCCTGGCACTTTTATTGTCATCCATTCCTCTGTTTATTCTTGGATTCAGATTAAACAAAAAACCTGGGAGGCTTGTTGTTGATACAAAAACCAATGAAAAAATAGAGCTTAAAACCACACATTCACTATTTTGGATTCCAATGCAATACTGGAGTCTGATTATTATCGGTATAAGTGTGTGGATCTATCTTTCTAATATCGGATATATTTAAGGGATCATGAACAGCCAAAACTTCTTTTACTTAAATCGACATCTATGTTAATTTTAATGGATAAATATTAATGTTTCCCATTCAGATATTGAGGTGATCCCATGAAAACAACCCGAGTGACCACAACGGACAAACCCGCTGATAGCGTTGAAACAGACCTTCTGGTCTACCTGGCAACCCAGATAAACAACAAGGCCCCCCAATGTGACAAAGCCGTCATGGCCCAGGTCAAAAAGGCCTTTGAGCTGGGAGATTTTAAGGGGAAGGAAGGAGAGCAGCTCTTTTATTACCCAGCGGTTACCGGGGGGGAAAAACAACCCGCTGCCAAACGAATACTGGTCCTGGGGCTGGGTAAAATTGAGACAACCTCAAAAGCAGAACCAAAAACAAAAAATGACGAGGCGACGGTCTGTGATACCCTGCGGGAAGCCGGAGGCCACATAGCAAAGGCCTGTGAAAAAATCAAGGCCAGGAAGATAATCATCTGCTTGCCGCCCCGTGGGACCCTGGCGCCAGAAAAAACAGCCGAATGTATTACAGAAGGGGTGCTTCTGGGGGATTATCGGTTTGCAAAATACAAACAGGTCACCCGGAAAAAAACAGATTACACCGGGATTACCGCCGTTAAATTTGCATCTAACACTGCGGTCAAATCGGTCCGCAAAGGCGTGGCCCAGGGCAGGATTTCAGCGCTTGCGGCCTGTGCCGCAAGGGATATGGCCCATGAACCAGGCAACGGCTGGACCTCTGCAGAGTTTGCAGCGTTTGCAAAGGCCCTTGCCAAAACCCATGGCCTCACCTATCGATGCATTGAAAAAAAAGAGATGGAAAAACTGGGCATGGGGGGTATCCTGGCGGTGAACCAGGGATCTGCCATTCCCCCCAGAATGGTAATCCTGGAATATCAGCCTGAGAAGAAAACAGAGACCCTTCTGCTGGTGGGCAAAGGGGTGACCTTTGACTCCGGTGGTATCAGCCTAAAACCCGGAGCCGGCATGGAAGAAATGAAATATGACATGTGCGGGGGGGCAGCTGTCCTTGCCGCCATGCAGGCCGTGGGAGAGGAGAAACCGAAGATAGGCGTGGTGACCATTATCCCAGCCACGGACAATATGCCCGGCGGAACTGCCGTCAGACCCGGTGATATCATCCATCACTACAACAAAGTGACGGCGGAAATCGTCAACACCGATGCCGAGGGCCGGATGATCCTGGCCGACGCCCTGGCCTATGGCATTAAAACATATACCCCCGACGGCGTTGTGGATGTGGCCACCCTGACGGGAGCTGTGATCATCGGGTTGGGTCATCATTTTTCAGGATTGATCTCTAACAACGACAGCCTTGCCCGTTCCCTGGAAGCCGCCGGCAAACTATCGGGAGAACCCCTGTGGCGCCTGCCCCTGAACAAGCATTATAAAAAACAGATCGAATCCAAGGTGGCAGATATTAAAAACATCGGGGGCAAGGCCGGAGGCACCATCACAGCGGCTGCCTATCTGTCCAACTTTGTGGGGAAAATCCCCTGGGCCCATCTGGATATTGCCGGTACGGCCTGGGATTTTACCAAAAAAAGTTATATTCCCAAAGGCCCCTCGGGTATCGGGGTCAGGACTTTTTTAACCCTGATCCGAAACTGGGAAACAGGAAAACTAAAATAGGAACAATTGTCCATGATGACCCAGGAATTTGAAGAGATTGTCAACACGATTTCCAGTGTGATTCTGGGGAAAAAACCCCAGATCCGCCTGGCTCTGACCTGTTTTTTTGCCCGGGGTCATTTGTTAATTGAAGACTTTCCCGGCATTGGAAAAACGACCCTGGCCAAGGTCTTGGCCAAATGCATGGGCTTAAAATTTCAGCGGATGCAATTCACGGCGGATCTTTTGCCCGGCGATATTTTGGGCATGTCGGTATTTGATCAGAACACCAGCCGTTTTTGCTTCCATGCCGGTCCCATCTTTACCCAGGTTTTTCTGGCAGATGAAATCAACCGGGCCACCCCCAAAAGCCAGAGTGCCCTGCTCGAAGCCATGGAAGAGGAGCAGGTCACCTTTGAGGGAGAAACCCGCGCCCTTGAAAGCCCTTTTTTTGTCATTGCCACCCAAAATCCTTTGGAGCAGGCCGGTACCTTTTTATTACCCGAATCCCAAATGGATAGGTTCCTCATGCGTATTGAGCTGGGATATCCAGACAGGAAAGCCGAAAAAAAAATCCTCAAGGGAGAAGGCGCAGACCAGGCCATGGCAGCAATTGACTGCTGTATGAGCCAATCGGATGTCATCCGGGTCCAGAAACAGGTAGACCAGGTCCACTCTTCAGATATTTTCCTGGCGTATCTCCAGGACCTTCTTGGGTTTACCCGGCGGTCACCAGAATTTCAGATCGGCCTCTCCCCCCGGGCAGGCCTGTCCCTTTCCCGGGCGGCAAAGGCCTGGGCATTCCTCCACGGCAGAGATCATACCCTGCCCGAGGACCTGCAACATATCCTGCCCTGGGTAGCCGGCCATCGACTCAGATCTGCCCAAGATCTCACGGGAATTCCCCGGGACAGGCTCATGGAACTGTTTTCACGAGTACCAGTCCCGGTTTGACGGGGCCAGATCCATGATCTTCCGGTATAACAGGTATAAACAAAAGGGCCTGCCATGAAATTGAGCCGGAAACAGGTGTCCATTTTCCCCACCCAGCATGGATTTTTGTTCCTGGCCATCCTCATCGCCATGCTGTTAGGCGCCATCAACTACAACAACAATGCCGGATTTATCCTTGTCTTTCTGCTGGGGGGTATGGCCCTGATTTCCATTTTTCATTCCTTTAAAAACCTTGTGGGGATTGAAATACAATACCTATCCCCTCTGCCGGTATTTGCCGGTCAAACCGCCATTTTTCCTGTCCATGTCAACGCCCCGGCAACAGGGGGGCGATCCATCACATTTTCCCTGGTACCCCAGAACCCTCTTTTTGTAACCATTTACAAAGAAAAAATCCTTCAAATAGATATTTTGGCAAAGGAACGCGGAATTTTGCATCCCAAAGCTTTGACCCTTAAAAGTGTTTACCCCTTTGGACTTTTCACCTTTTGCACCCGTCTCCCGGTGGAGGCAAACTGCCTTGTCTATCCCCGGCCGATCCCGGGCGCTTATAGGACAGCCCAAAGCGGAAAATTGCCCGACGGAAAAGAGGAGACCTTGCGCCAGGGGATCGACGACTTCCAGGGGTTAAAACAATACCAGCCCGGTCATAGTATCAATCGGATTTCATGGAAAGCCTTGTCCAGGGGAAGAGGCCTGTTTATCAAAAATTTTACAGCAGAAGACAGCCCCTGCGTCATGCTCGATTTTGATGTCATGCCCGGCAGGAATATGGAGTTTAAGCTCTCCCGTCTTTGCGACATGATCCTCACGGCCGAGGGTCAGCAAATGGAATACGGGTTAAGGTTGCCCGGGTTTGTGAAAAATCCTACTCAGGGAAAATCCCATCAACACCATTGTTTAAAGGCATTGGCTGTTTTTAATTTGCAGGAGAGACCCGATCCTCAAAATGGGCCTGGTCTTAAAAGGGGTGCCCCGTGACAAAAGAATCTGCCATTGTTATCCCCATCATTTGTGCCCTTGTGGTGGCCATTGCCCCACACACGCCGGGGCTTCCCCTGTGGATCAATGCCTGGTGTCTTGTCATGTGGGGGTATATGCTGGTACGGTTGAAAACCGGATGGCCCATGCCCGGCGCCCCTGTCCGATATGGGCTGGCCATTACCGGAATTGTCGGGCTGCTGCTGACCTATCGTGTCCAGCTAGGGGCAGATGCCTTTATCGGGCTTCTGGCACTCATGGCAGCCATCAAACCCTTTGAAATGGCCACCCACCGCCACCAGATGATCACGGTGCTTTTGACCTATTTCATCATCATTACCAGTCTGTTCCGGTCGGAATCCATGTTCATTGTTCTCTACATGTTTTTCAGTGTATTTGTAACCACCATCGCCCTTGTCCGAATCAATGCCCCCAAAGACAGATTCCGTGAAAGCGTCAACCTGGGCGGCAAAATTCTGGCCCAGGCCATTCCCCTGATGGTCCTTTTGTTTCTGCTCTTTCCCAGGCTTCCCGGCAGCTTGTTCGGCATTCAAGACAAATCCCTTGGCAAAACCGGTTTTTCAGACCGTCTGAGCCCGGGAAGTATCACACGCCTGGCCCAGGACCATACCCCGGCCTTTCGGGCAGAATTTGGCGGTCCCTTGCCAGAGGCAAACCAACTTTATTGGAAAGGAGTGGTGTTTCAAAAATTTGACGGAAAAACCTGGACTACCCAGGAGGTGGGCCTGCCTTTCCCCCCCACCCTTGTCCCGCCGGGAAAAATCCTTACCTATACCATCCTTTTGGCGCCCCATAACAGTCTCTGGCTAATGACCCTGGACAGACCAATTAAAGGCCCGAACTGGGCAGACCTTACTGCCGCTCACACCCTGAAATCCCGGAGACCGGTGACACAAAAAATTCAATATGAAGTCACCTCCCTTATTCCGGATTCTTTTATGATAACGGATAGAAAAAATCTGACAACTGCCAATGCCGGAGGGATAGCACTTGGAGCACCAGGTTATGGCGCCGACCCTATACCCCCCCAGATATCAGGCCGGGTCTCTGCAAAAGAGATGGCCGCCGGCATCATTTCAACAGCAACAGCTAAAAATCCAAAAACCCGGGCATTGGCCCGGACAATCGTCGGGAAAGCAGCCAGTCCAACAGAAAAAGCCCAAGCGCTGCTGGCCTATTTCACGAAAAATCAATTTGTTTATACCCTGAATCCCCCCAGGGCCCAAGGCCACCCCATTGATTCCTTCCTTTTTGAATCAAAAGAGGGATATTGCGAACATTTTGCATCGGCCTTTGCCTTCATGATGAATGTACTGGAAGTTCCGTCCAGGGTTGTGGGCGGATACTTAGGCGGGGAACACAATCCCTATGGCAATTATCTGACCATCCGCCAGTCCTATGCCCATGCCTGGGTGGAGATCTTTGACTCAAACGATGGCTGGATCCGGGTGGATCCCACAATGGCCGTGGCACCGGAACGGATGGAAACAAATCCCGACGGTTCATCTGCCAACCTTAAGTCTTTTGCCGGACGCTTCTCTTTTTTCCAAAAGCTAACCTTTGCTCTGGATGCTGCCAACATGCGCTGGGAAGCCTGGTTCACAGGATATTCCTATTTTGAACAAAAAGCCTTTCTGAAAAAGCTGGGCCTGGGAAAATGGACTGGATTTGCCGGGACCCCATTAATTCTGGCCCTGGTGACCCTTGTGTCCCTGGCTGGATTCTCAGGCTTTCTATTTTGGCTGTTTCAATTAAAAAAAGACAGACCCGACCCGGTGCAGCAAGTCTATGGTCTGTTCTGCAACAGTCTTGGTAAACTGGGTCTGACCAAACGGCCGGACCAGGGGGCCATTGACTTTGCAAATATTTCTGGTAAAAAAAGGCCGGATCTAAAAAAGGACATCATGAAGATCACAAACCTTTATGTGCAACTTCGATTCCAAAAAGAGTGCCCGTACACAACCCTGAAAGACTTGAAAGGCCGCATCAAAAACTTTAACCCCAAACAAGTTCCGCCACCCAAAATACCTCTATCAAAGGATCCCACCCATTGAAACCGCCCCCTAAAATATCCACGGAAATATCCCCTGAAATGATAGGTTCCATTCAAACAAAATTAATGTCCTGGTATGGGGTCCACCAACGAAACCTCCCCTGGCGGGAAACCAATGACCCCTTTGCCATCTGGGTGTCCGAGGTCATGCTCCAGCAAACCCAGGTCAAAACGGTTATTCCCTATTATTTAAAGTTCATGGACGCCTTCCCTTCGGTCAAAGACCTGGCCGCAGCAGACCTTGAACGGGTTTTAAAAGCCTGGGAAGGCTTGGGCTATTATGCCCGGGCCAGAAACCTTCACAAGGCTGCAATTCTTTTGACAACGGATCTTAAGGGGAAAATACCCGACCAGTTTGCCCCATTTTTAGCCCTGCCCGGGGTGGGCGAATATATTGCCGCAGCCGTTCAAAGCATTGCCTTTGGCAATTGCCATGCCGTTGTGGACGGCAATGTCAAACGGGTTCTGGCAAGACTGTTCTGCCTTGAACATCCTGTAAACCAACCATCAGCCCACAAGCAGTTTAAAGCATTGGCCCAAACCCTTTTGGAAAGAACAGATCCATCCACCTTTAACCAGGCGATGATGGAATTGGGTGCTCTTGTCTGCACACCCGCCGCTCCCAAATGCAGTGATTGCCCCCTGTCCGGACTATGTTCGGCCCTTAACGCCCAAACCCTTGATCGATTTCCCGTCCGGGTTCCCTCCAAACGAGTGCCCACCCGGACAATTGCCGTGGGCATTGTCCGAAAAAACGGACAGCTGCTCATTACCAGAAGGCGATTGGATGGTCTTTTGGGAGGGCTATGGGAATTTCCCGGCGGAAAGCTTGAAAAGGGTGAAGACAGCCAATCTGCATGCATCCGGGAAATCAGGGAGGAGACCGGGATTCACGTCAAAATCGATTCTTTTTTGACCCGGATAAAACATGCCTATACCCATTTTAAGATTGAAATGGATGTATTTTACTGCCACTATATTTCCGGAGAAATCGCCTTGACAGGTCCCATTGATTATCGTTGGATTCAGATTTCTCAAATAAATGAATTTCCCTTTCCAAAGGCCAATCTGAAATTTATTCCCCTGATTAAAATAAAATCTGATTAAAATAAAAAACACCTGATGTTATCCCATGGAATAAGAATGAACTTCTAGGCGAACTCACCCGGCGTCTGCAAAAAACAGGGGAATAAAAAAACAGATCAATATGTCTTAAGATAAAGGCCATGAAGCACTTGTCTTGTTTCCGACCTGCCAGAAAAACTTCGGGATACAAAAAGAAAACGACCATTGGCAATTGAATTGATCCATATTCTGATTACCTTAGAGGAACGAGGGGCAAAATCAGGAAATGATCAAATGGGAACCAAACAAGCGGCATACAGCAATGCGTTTAAAGAACTGGCATACCCGCACATGAAACTTTTATATAATGTGGCCTTAAAATATACAGGCAATGTGTTTGATGCGGAGGATATTGTCCAGGAAACCTATCTGATGGCATTTAACAAATTTCACCAGTTAAAGGAGCCCTCAAGGTGCAAGCCCTGGTTATTGCGGATCCTGAGAAATAATTTTCTAAAAAACTGCCAAAAAAATAAAAACCAGCAACGGATGTCTGAAACCGATTATATTGAATTTTTAAAAAATCATATAAAGCAAAAGGGTGCAGAAGAAATCCTTATGGATAAATCGAGTATAAACATGCTCGAAGCAGCCATTGACAATCTTCCCGTAAAATACAGAGAAGTTTTGACCCTTTACTATATGGATGATATGCTTTACCGAGACATAGCCGACACCCTTGACATCCCCATGGGAACCGTCATGTCCCGATTAACCCGGGCAAGGGAAGGGTTAAAAAAAAGGTTATTAAAACAAAGGCACCATACCAGAGCCAAGATATTAAACATTAATTTTAAACGGCAATATCCAAAACATGGAGTGTAAAGAGTTTCATCACTGGCTTCGGACCCGGGATTGCAATAACCCGGATACCCCCGAAACAAGAGGACATCGGTTGGGCTGCTCTGACTGCCAGCAGCTTTATGATCTGGACACCCAGGCAGGACAAGTGATCACCCTGGCATTTGCCAACAGGGAATTACCCCGGGGCCTGGCAGCCAGAATAGACAAGCACCTTGAAATGGCCCCATCGGTTTCCAACCGCTTTTTACCAAAACCGGGTCACCTAGAATGGGTAACACCTCTCAAAACCACAGGCTGGGTTGCAGGGCTAATGGTCCTTGTTATGATTCTGGTGGGCCTTCTTACCCTCCACTCCTCTTCCTTTAAAAATATAGGCCAGATCAGTAAACAGGCCGTCACGGATCATTTAAAGGGAAACAGGGAAATCTCCTTTGATGCCACCACCCTTTACCAGGCCCTGGAAATGTTTAACCGAGAACTTGGGTTTAATGTACGACTCCCGGACCTGGACACCCAGGGCTGTTTCCTTGTGGGGGGGCGTCTCTGTGCATTTGGAAACTGCAGAGCGGCCTATTTTGTCATTGAAAAACAGGGTAAAAAAGGATCTCTTTTTATCATGGATATGGATCACCTTGATTTTGAAATTGCCGACAAAAGCCATTTTACCACATCCATCAAGGGGTGTGACACACAAGTCTGGAAAGAGAATGGTCAGGTCTACGCCATGGTCTTTTGAACCAGGGCCAATGTAGAACTTTGTCAATTTAAAATCAATCTGGCATTTTCATATTGAATTGTTATGCTACATTGTAATACAAATTTCTGCGGGAAATATACTATTTTACAGGAGTGTTCACGTGAAAATCGTCTCCATTGCCGTAAGCAAGAAAAAAGGCACCATAAAAAAATGTGTTGACCAGGCTGAACTCGTTGAAAACCATGGAATAAAAGAGGATGCCCATGCCGGAGACTGGCACCGGCAATTGAGTTTCCTATCTGCCGAAAGCATTGAAAAGGTCAGCACCGAAGCCTTTAAACTCAATTTTGGTGATTTTGCCGAAAACATCGCCACCACGGGTATTGACTGGAAATCCCTGCCAATCGGTCAACGGGTAAGTCTTGGACAAGAAGCACTGGTCGAAATCACCCAGATCGGGAAAGAATGCCATAAAAAATGTGCCATCTATTACCGCACAGGGGATTGCATTATGCCCAAAGAAGGTGTATTTGCAAAGGTTCTAACAGGGGGCAGAATTAAGGTCGGCGATGATATTGTCTTGATTAATTAACACGGGTTAATGAATGGGTTAATTCATTCCAGGCAAGCTTAAATATTCCAAAAAAGGGTACCATCCATGGGTTATAAAATTCAATTAAAAGACGCAAAAAAAGGCTATACCTACGATCAGGACAAAATCATGTCTCCTTCGGAGACCGTTAAACGATTCAAAGAACGAACAGCAACACTGAATCTGGACATTTTAAGTCAGACCCGGAGGATTGATAACGGCCGGCTGGATATACCGGTCTTTTTTTCCGAGTGCGGAGCAGATGCCAAACGGGTGACCGGCACCAACAAACAGATGGGTAAAGGCGGGACCCCTGAGCAATCCGAGGCCAGTGCTGTCATGGAACTGGGCGAACGGTTCAGTTTTTTTTCCTTTGTAAACAAGGAAGAAAACTTCATTTATGCCACCCCTGCACAGCTGGGAGACAAGGGACTTGATTTTTCCCAGATCATAAAATCCGTCCATGACAAGAAGAATGATGCCCTCAAGGTCAAACCCATTTTTGATCAACTCCCCCTTAAATGGACAAAGGGATACAATCTGACCCAAAAAAAGGAAGTCCTCATCCCCTTTAACTGGTTTTACATGATCAATGAATTCAACGGACCCAGTGCGGGAAATTGTACGGAAGAAGCCTTAAGCCAGGGGATCTGCGAATTGGTGGAACGCCATACCTCCTCCATTGTCAGCCATGAAACCCTAAAAGTCCCCGGCATCCGCCTGGGCTCTTTTACCGATCCCCTTGTAAAGGAACTTTTGGCAAAATACAAGGCCCAGGGAATAAAGGTCTATGCCACTGATTTTTCCCTGGACACCGGTATCCCCACCATTGGTGTTCTGGCCTGGGATCCTGCCACCTTTCCCCAGATGAGCGAAATTGTCTGGACCGCCGGCACCTCCCCAGACCCTCAAAAAGCCATGGGTCGTGCCCTGACAGAGACGGCACAGCTTGCCGGTGATTTTAATACAGGATCCAATTACATCGCCTCGGGCCTGCCCAAATTCACCGATATTGAGGATGCCCGTTTTATCACAAATCCTGATTCCATGGTGGACATGGAAGAATTGCCCAACCTTTCTTGCGACAATATCCGGGTCGAAGTGGAAAATTTGCTCCAGGCCCTGGCCGATAAAAATTTTGATATCCTGGCAATTGATACCATGCATGAGGGGCTTGGGGTTTCAGCCTTTTATTCCATCATGCCCGGTGCCCATTTCAGGGAACGGGCCGTTGCCGCCAGTGTGGGTATGTTCGCAGCCCGGCTGATCACGGAAAACCTGGACCCGGCACAGGCTTTGGCCCGGCTCGAAGATCTTGAACAAGC
Organism: Desulfobacteraceae bacterium; assembly: GCA_016743945.1. Taxonomy (GTDB): domain Bacteria; phylum Desulfobacterota; class Desulfobacteria; order Desulfobacterales; family Desulfobacteraceae; genus NBML01. The sequence goes on along the minus strand of JADGFI010000019.1, from coordinate 34,165 downwards.
ATTGCCCGGCCAATACTACACAAGTTTTTATAGGGGCCTTATGTTCAATGCCCTGTATGAGCATGACAATGCATTGAAAGAATTTGAGGCCTGCCTTACAAGGGAACCGGCCCGGCTGAACCTTCCGGATATCTATTCCCACATGGGAACATGCCTTAAGGACCTTGGGCTATATGAACGCTCTCTTTCCACCTGTGAACAAGGCCTGGCCATTGACAGCCAGCGCCCGGATATCTTCAACACCATGGGGGTCTGCTGTTTCATGACAAAGAGATATGAAACGGCCATTGGCCACTTTGAGAATGCCATTGAGGTGGACCCTTCCCTGGCCATTAACTATGCCAATATCGGATCAAGCTTTCGGGAGTTGGAAGACATCCCCCTTGCCATCAAATATTATGAAATGGCCCTTAAAATCGACCCCGCCATCACCTTTGCCAGGGAAAATATTGAACGACTCAAGGGCCAATAAAAAGGGATCCCAAATATAACCCCTAACCATAAAGACATATCACGCAGCCCGTGATCATGATAATCTCTCCCAAAAGCCCGGTTCCCCGGGCTTTTTCCTAGAGGATCATCCAAGGGGCTTAAATGAAACCTTTGATTGACGAAGAACCGCTTATCTGTCAATATTTAACCTGATAAGGTTTACTGAAAAAGACAATGACAAATGAAACAATCGGCGATCATACGACACGCAAGTGACAAGGGTTTTGAAAATCTGACCCTGGCCATTCAGGTCTGGCTGCATACCTATGCAAGGCAGGGAATCGGGAATAAAATTTCATCCTGGCAAAAAAGGCATAGTAGAATCACCCCAGGAGAAAAATGGACTTCATCCTGAATATTTTTACCCGTATATTTGATCCGGTACGGCAATACTGGGAAAAAGAAGCCACCCACAAGGCTGTGTCCGGACTGCTGGTGCTGGCCTTTCTTTTGGCCCTTGGGGCCATTGAGCTGAATCGCCAGGGACTGCTGTCAGAATTCTTGGGAGATACCATTCCCCAAAGCCATTACATGGCCATCAATCTGGCCTTTACCCTGGTACTGATACTGGAAATATTGGGCATGATATTCACCCTGCCCGGCTCCCTGTCCCGGGCCCTGGGCAAGCAGTTTGAAATCCTTGCCCTGATCTTTCTGAGAAATGCCTTCAAGGAGCTGGCTGTTCTGCCCGAGCCCATTTCCCTAAGTCACCACCATGAGGTCCTCTGGCACATACTCTCCTACGGGTTTGGCGCAGTTGCCATTTTTGCCCTGATGGGAATCTATACGGGCATGCTTAAAAAATTGGATGAGGCCCTGACCCCAGGTCCTTCCCTGGACCGGTTCATTGCGGCCAAGAAAGCCGTGGCCCTGACCATGCTGGCAATTTTTTGCGGCATGGGCCTTTATAATGGTCAACTCTTTCTTTCAGGGAAACCCGTCTTCCATTTTTTTCAGTACTTTTACACGGTGCTGATTTTTTCCGATATTCTGCTGGTCCTCATTGCCCAGGCGTTTCTGCCGGAATTTCCAGCGGTTTTCAGAAACTCCGGATATGCCCTGGCCACATTACTGATCCGGCTTTCCCTTACGGCTCCGGCCTATTATAATGTATTGATCGGTCTTTCCTCGGTGATATTGGCAATCCTGCTCACCCTGGTGTACAATCAATTTTATACCCATAAAAACCTGAATACAAAAAGGTAACCTCATATGTTTAAAAAAAAAACACCCTCCTGGAAAAATAATATCGTGTCCACGGATGCTGTGTTAAAAAAAATAGAGCCTGGTATGCACATTTTCATTGGTACAGGCACAGCAGAACCCCGAACCCTGGTAAATGCCCTCATGACCGCCGAGGGGTATCACCTGGATGACCTGACCCTGATCCAATTGCTCAGTTTCGGGGATGCCATTTCCTTTAAGGCTCTGGAATCCAAACGCTACCGTCTCAGAACCTTTTTCTCGGGCTGGGTCTCGGCTGAAGCCATTACCGCAGGCCAGGTGGATATGATCCCCTCAAGGTTTTCTGCCATCCCGGCCCTGATGAAGGAAGGCCAGGTCCCCATTGATGTGGCCTTTGTCCAGATCACCCCGCCCAATGAGGCCGGGTTTTGCAGCCTGGGCGTGGGGGTGGATGTGGCAAGGCGGGCCATGGCCCATGCCGATATAGTTGTGGGAGAGGTCAACGAAGCGATCCCCTTTACCCTGGGGGACACCTTTGTAAACATAAATGATTTTCACCTGCTGGTGGAAGCCAAGGTGCCGCCCTTTTATTTCCCAAGATACCCGGTGGAACCGATCTTTGAACGAATCGCCGAAAATATCGCCTCGGTCATTGAGGACGGATCCTGCCTGGCCTTTACCTTTGGGCCCATTTTTGAAGCCCTGTCCAAATGCCTGTCCCGGAAACGAAACCTGGGCATCCACACCCCGTTTTTCACCGATGCCCTCATGGAGCTGGTAAAAAGCGGAGCCGTGACCAATCGCCAAAAGGGGATGTTTCGGGGAAGGTCCCTGACCGCCTATGCCTTGGGCAGCAAGGAACTCATGCAATGGATAGATAAAAACCCCATGGTGGAATTCCAGAGCATTGACAAGGTATTCAACCCCATGGAGATAGGGCGAAACAGACGGTTTGTCATGATCCTTCCGGTCCGCCGGGTGGACCTGTCCGGCCGAGTGGCCCTGCACAACAGTTCTGCCAATGTCTCGGCAGGCCCAGGTCAGATTGCCGACTTTCTCAACGGGGCTGAAATTTCTCCGGGCGGATATACCATTGTGGCCCTGCCCAGCCGGAACCGGGAAGGCAATCCCAATATCAGGCTCTTTCTGGATGATTCCCCGGATCTGCTGAGTCTTCCGGAATCCGTGGACCTTGTGGTGACAGAACAGGGGGTTGCCCATCTGCGCGGCCGAACTTTGAGGGAACGGGCTCAGGCCCTCATAGAAATTGCCCATCCCGAAGACCGGCCCGAGTTGGTGGATGGCGGAAAAAGGGAAAAACTACTCTACCCGGATCAAATGTTTTTGGCGGACAGCGCCCATTTTTATCCTGGCGAGATTGCCATCCAGCACCGGTTCAAAAACGATCTCCATGTCCATTTCCGGGCCATCAAACCATCGGACGAAGACCAGATGCGCAGGCTGTTTTACCGTTTTTCAGACAAGGCCATTTATTACCGGTATTTTTCTCCCATTAAAACCATGCCCCACGCCAAAATGCAGGCCTATGTCAATATAAACTACCAGGACGTTCTCTCAGTGGTGGGTCAGGTGGGGGAGCCCGGCCAACGCACCATTATTGCCGAAGCCAGGATTGCCAAATACCCGGACAAACCCTTTGTGGATATTGCCTTTGTTGTGGATGAAGAATACCAGGGGCATGGCATTGCCACTTTTTTATACCAGATGCTGGCACGCCTTGCCAAGGAACGGGGAGCCGTCACCATGACCGCTGATGTTCTCTCCTCCAACCGGACCATGCTCAAGGTTTTTGAAAAAGGAATTTTTCCGGTAACGGCAAAGCTGGAGGGCGGGGCCTATGCCCTGAATATTGATCTGACCCGGACCACCTCCTAAAAAAGAGATTCCCATATGGCGATTACATTTATCTGCCCGGATAGAGATACAACTTCCTGGATCCAAGCGCTGAAGGAACTGGATCCAACACTTGAGATCCGTGTCTGGCCCAAGGATCACCCCAGAGCAGAAATTGAACTGGCCCTGACCTGGAACCACCCGAAAGGTGTGCTCCAGGAATACCCAAGCTTAGGCTGTATTTGTTCCATGGGGGCAGGCATAGACCATTTGCTGACCGACCCTTCGCTCCCGGACCCTGACCTTCCCGGCAACCCCGCAATTGTCCGGTTGGTGGACCAAAAACTGGCCTGGGATATGTCGGAATATCTCCTTCTGGCTGTCCTCCACCATTTCAGGCAATTTAATTTCTACCAGGCCCAAAAAAAAGAAAACAACTGGCAGCCCCTTTTACCCCTGGGAAAAAAAGAAATGGTCATCGGAATAATGGGGTTGGGACAACTGGGGAAAGCGGCTGCCAAAAGACTGCAGAAAGCCGGTTTCTATGTCTGCGGGTGGCGTGACTCCCCTAAAGAAATTGACACCATCCCAACTTTCCACGGACGAGATCAGCTGGACGTTTTTTTATCCCGGGCCCACATACTCATCTGCCTGCTGCCCCTGACCCGTCAAACCCGGCAAATCCTTAACCAGGACACCTTTTCAAAGCTGCCACATGGTGCCTATCTCATTAATGTGGGCCGGGGAGATCACCTGAAAGAAGCCGACCTTCTAACGGCTCTGGACCAGGGACTCCTTTCCGGTGCCTGCCTGGATGTATTTCAAACAGAACCCCTGCCAGGGGATCATCCCTTTTGGCAGCATCCAAAAATAGTGATCACCCCCCATATATCCAGCCAGACAAATCCAACCTCCGTGGCCCCCCAAATCCTTTCAAACCTGGATCGACTCAGGACCGGTAAATCTCTATTAAACCAGATAAATATCAAAAAGGAGTATTAGTATGTCTCTAGAATCATGGCTCTTATATCTGTCTTTTGTTTTCATTGCCACGGCCACACCCGGGCCGGCGGTATTTTTTATCATGACAAAATCCAGCCTCCATGGATGGAAAAAAGCCAGTTTTTCCGCCCTGGGTAATATTTGCGGCCTGTTTATCCTGGGGCTAATTGCTGTCACCGGACTTGGGGCAGTGCTGAAGGCATCTGAACACTTGTTCAACCTGGTCAAATACGCCGGAGCAGCCTATCTGATTTATCTGGGCCTCGTACAATTTTTCCAAAAACCACACCCCAAAACCGAATCAATTGATCCTTTGGGAAACAAAGGGAAAACACCTGAAATTTCCTCTAAAATATTTATCCAGGCCCTTGGGGTGGCCATCAGCAACCCCAAGGCCATTGTATTCCTGACCGCCCTGTTTCCCCAGTTTATCATGATTGACCAGGCATTGATTCCCCAATTCATACGCCTGGTGATGACCCTGATGGCATTCTCATTCTCTTTTCTCATGTTCTATGCCTTCCTGGCCCACACAGCAAAAAACTGGCTGGCAGCACCCGCCAGGCAAAAATGGTTCAGCAGAGCCAGCGGGTCTGCATTTATCGGATTCGGGGTTCTCATGGCAACATCCTCCAGACAATAAGAATGCCATTAAGTTGTATACAAACTTGATTTTCAGATGGGGGAGTATCAAGGCGTCATCTGTTTACCATGACGCAACTTGGCAATTTATAGAGAACGACCCGGCTTAATCCTGTAGTGATGCCTGGGTAATGATCTGGTTTCGACCCGTATTTTTTGCCATATACAAGGCATCGTCTGCCCGCTTGATCATTGTTTCTCCCAATTCATTCATGGCATAAACGGAAATCCCCATGGAGACTGTAATAGACCCCATACTCTCACCGGATTCCTTGAGTTTCCACTCCTTGGTTGACAAGCCTTTTTGTATTTTCCCGGCCACGGCACCGGCACCCGCAAGATCTGTCTCGGGGAGAAGAATCAAAAATTCTTCCCCTCCGTATCGAGCGGCAATATCATTTCGTCGCAGCTGTTTTTTTAAAATCTTGGAAATTCCCCTGAGCAGACTGTCCCCTACCAAATGGCCATAGGTATCGTTGACCTTTTTAAAATAATCGATATCTGCCATTATGATTGAAAAAGGCAGATTGTTCTGTTTAGCCCGTATCCGTTCCAGCTCAAATCGTTTTTCAAGTCCCCTCCGGTTAATCAGCCCGGTCAGGGAATCTGTATGTGCTTCCTGCTGGGATTTTTCCAATTCCCGGTAAAGCTGCTGCAAGTCTGCCGAAGATATCTTCATCCGGCTCTGGAGTTTAGAGCCTGATTTTATAAGGGCCTTGGTCTCCATGACCATCTGATCAACAATCTGTTTCGCCCCTTCAAAATCCTGAACCTCGCGAATCTCTTCTGAAAGTCCCCTTAGGGTAGTTCCATGACCGGAAAGGTCACCTTCGGTCTCGAGCACATGACCGGTAATTTCCCTGAGCATGAGATTGATCTTGGTCAATAGTTTACTAATAACGATCCTGTCCCCATCGGCCACAAATTTCTGATATAAAATTTCCATATTCTGGCAGGTTAGGGGGGTGGCAGATTCAATTGAAGAATCAATAATTTTTTTTAGTTTCAGATTTTTTCCCGACACATACTCGTACCAGACTGTATAATTGACAGGACTTGCCGGCTGGTTATATTTTGCAAGATAGCCCAGGGCCAGCCTTAAATATTCACCCGCTTTGTTTTTATCTTCAGAATAATTCATGGAGTTTTTAAAATTATGATTTCTTTGCATGGAACAATTCTTTTCACAAATAAAGTTCCCTGTCAAGTTCAGAAAAACACCCCCGAACCCTCCTCAAACAAAGACTCAGTATCAATAAAATTGATGGCTATTCCTCGTTGATATGAGCCACATATCGCCCCCGCCCGGCTTTTTTGGCCTCATACATGGCAAGATCCGCATTTTTTAACAGCGTGCGGGGCCCCTGTGTTGTCTTGTCCAGAAAACAGATCCCGATGGATGAATCAATAAAAACCATGGCAGGCGTTAACTTAAACGGTTTTTTAAGACTCAGCAGTATTTTTTGGGCAATGGCGTAGGCCTCTTTTTTGTTCTGTAGATCAGGTAAAAGAACAACAAATTCATCCCCGCCAAGACGAGCCGTAATACCGAAATCTCCGACAACAGCAGTTATTCGCAATGCAACCTGGCCTAGAAGAGCATCTCCTGCATCATGGCCATAGGTGTCGTTAACCGGCTTGAAGTTATCCAGATCAAGAAGAATCAATGCCAGTTTTTTCCCCTCTTTTTGAGAAACCTCAAAAAATGTCGCAAGTTTTTCATAGAAAAGCCCGCGATTGGGCAGGAGGGTCAATGGATCATGTTTTGCAATTTGGAGCTGATGGCTTGTTTCTTGAAGATCTTCGTTCATAAACTCCAGATGGAGTTCCCGTCCCTCTTTCTGGATCATCAGCATGGCAATATTTTCAGCAAACTCCCTGAGTTCTCCATCAATATCTTGGCGAACCGTATATGCAAACAATTTTTGCCCGGTTTCCATCTGGGCCCCATAGGAATTGGCAGTGATGATATCCCGCACAATTTGGTTGAGTTCTTTTATATCAGACATTACGCCCCAACTGACCGCAGCCGGCAGCCACAGACCGGCCCCGGCTCCAGCGCTTAATGACCATTATCCCCCTTGCCGACAAAAGATCGGCAAATTCATGCATCTGCTCATCACTGGGGCTCTCATAGTCAAGACCCTGGACAGGATTGTAGGCAATAAGGTTAAGCCGAACCGGCAAGGGGTAAATAAAATCAGCCAGGAGGGCGGCATGGGCTGGGGAATCATTGAGCCCTTTGATTAAAATATATTCAAATAAAAAGACCCCCCGTTTGCCCAGGGGAAAATTTGTCAGACTCTTTTTTAAGCGCGCCAGGGGAAGGGTTTTGTTAATGGGCATGAGCCTTGAGCGAATCGTGTCATTGGGGGCATTGATGGAGATGGCCAGACGAAGACCCGGCATGGCAAGTTTGGCCAACCGTTCAATGCCCGGAACAAGCCCCACGGTGGACAAAGTCATATGGCGCAGGGCAATGTCAAAGCCCTGCTGCTCGTTCATGACCTGGATCGCGCCAATAAGGTTATCAAAATTATCCAGGGGTTCCCCCATGCCCATGAACACGATATTTTTAATATCTTTTTTCAGGGTGTGCCGGGCATTGTAAATCTGGCCGGTAATCTCGGAAATACGCAAGTTTCGTTTAAACCCCATGCGTCCGGTTTCACAAAATTTGCACCCCATTTTGCACCCCACCTGGCTGGAAACACACAGGGTATTATGCCGGGTCATGGGAATAATCACCGATTCAATTTCAAGGCCATCCTCCAATCTTGTGATAAACTTGGTCAGCTCTCCTTCCGCAAAGGTTTTCACCACCTCCCCCGGATTGACAGAGACCTTTCCCGCAAGTGCACGGGCAAACCGAGGAGAATCTAAAAATTCCGGACTCAAGAGAAAATGTGTATTCCCCTGTTTAAAGATATCCCGAAAAAGGGCCTGGGCATGGAATCGACCCTTCCCATAGTCCTTGTCAAAGGTTTGGATCAGGTGCTCCAATGTGAATTCTAATATATCTATCATTATTTACCTTGTATTGTTCTCCAATTTAAGGCTATGAAATACCAGATATGACCTGATATTTCCATTGATTATTTTTTACAGGCAAGAGCAAATGTCCCTTTTTAAGCTGCACTTACCGGCCCCTCTGAATATCCATGGTCGCATACCCCTGGTTTTATTTTTATGGGCCCTAAATTTATTGCTCCTGGGTTTTTGTTTTCCAGGCGAAGGCATGACCGCAGGTTCAGGATGCACCACCCAGGACTGCCATGGCGGGATCATGGACATTGTACCGGCCACGCTTCCCATGATGCAGCTCATCAAACAAAACGGGCAGCGTCACGGGGACCTTGACGGCTGTGTCATCTGCCACGGCGGTAACCCAAAGGCCTCTAAAAAGAAAAAAGCCCACACGTCCGTTCCCAAAAGCCTGTCCCGGGCTCCGGGGCCCAAGGCGTTTTACCCGGACCCCGGTTCCATCTGGATAGTGGACAATACCTGCGGGGTCTGCCATGCCGGGTATGGGAATCGGACCAGAAAATCTCTGATGAACACCGAAGCCGGAAAAATCCAGGGGAACCTTCATGCCTGGGGGATAAAAGCCGTTAAAAATTTCCAGGTACCCTGGGGAAATTATGCCATTGAAGACAGGGACGGCCCGATTCCCATCGGTGCATCTGCCGCCTATGAAACCTATATGGCAGGACTGATCCGGAACCACCCTGCCCAGTTTCCCAATCGCCTTGAACGACTCCCCAACCCCAGGATCAAAAAGATTGAACAAAACCCGAAACTTGCCGGGATACCCTACCAGCGAAAGCGTTGCCACATCGGGGTACAAGGCAATCAGAAACGCGGGGATTACAGGGGCATGGGATGTTCTGCCTGTCATATGGTCTATGGCAATAAAGGACTTTACCAGGGAAAGACCAAGGGGAATTACGACTCCCGGTATTGTCTCTGAGCAAAACAAATATTTGCGATGGGAAAACCCGGTCCTGGGAATCAATGGGGAGGGCAAAATCCATCGGACAGACCCATGTTCCCCTTTCCATTGACATGGCACCGGCCCAACCCCATACGATCCAGGCCAAGGCAAGGGACTGCGAGAGCTGCCACACCCGTCCCAAAACAATGGGCCTGGGCATAAACAATGGATTGTCCACAATTCCGGCTCGCACCGTTGACTGGTCCCAGATTGTGACTCTGGAGGGAAAACAACTGGCCACAGTGGGGACCCACTGGCCCCTGAGCCGGGCTTTTAATCAAACAGAGCTGGACCGGATTCTAAGGGCAGGACTGTGTATGGGATGCCATGGACACATGGACGATCCAAAAATCTGGCCAAAATTTCTGGCAACACCCCCTTTGGATACCCGGGCCCACAACCAATTAATGGAAAAGATGGTCAAACAATTTCAACCTGGTCTAAAAAAATGACCCAACTTTTTCAAGACAGCTTAAACCGGCTTAACACCTGCTGGAGACTGGCAGCAAAATCGTTAAGTTTTTGTACATTGCCACTGACCTCCAAACTGGAGTCTGTCACCTTTTTTGCGGTCTTATTTACACTGGCAATATCCTGGGCAATTTTGGCTGAAGCTTGGGAAGACTCTGCAATATTTTCATTGGTTTCATGGATACCCTCGACTGCCTGGGCGATATTTTGGGCAATTTCCCTTGAAGTAATGGACTGCTCTTCAATGGCGCCTGCAATGGAAGAAACAATGGTTTCAACCCCATTGATCACACAAGATATCTGTTTGATTTCATCAACGGTTCCCTGGGAGGATTGCTGGATCCTGCCGATCTTTTGAGCAATGTTGCTGGCTGCCTCTGCTGTCTGCTGGGCCAGATCCTTGATCTCATTGGCCACCACAGCAAATCCTTTGCCGGCTTCCCCAGCCCGGGCGGCTTCAATGGTGGCATTGAGGGCCAAAAGATTGGTCTGGCCGGATATGGTTGAAATCACTTCGGTTACCTGGCCGATTTCCAGGGCATCTGCCCCCAGTTCGTTCACGGTAACACAAGCATGTTCAGCAGTGGTAACGGCTGTCCGGGTAATGGATCTTGCCTCGCTGGCATTTTTTGCAATTTCATTTGCCGTGGCATTCATCTCCTCCATGGCGGCGGATACCGTATCCAAATTGGAGGAGGATTGTTCCGCACTGGCTGCCACCGTCAAGATTCCATCCCGCATGACTTCGGCTCCCTTTGCCACAGATTCGGATCGCTGGGACATATCCTGGGCACCGACCTTAAGCTCCTGGGAAATCTTGGACAGGTCCGAAGAGGTTTCATCAAGCGTGGTGACGCCTGATAATATATCCTTAAACACCCGGGCAATCCCTTTTACCATCTGGTTCATGGCTTTTACCATGGAACCGATTTCATCTTTCTGATCCGTTTCAAGGGAATGGGTAAAGTCTCCCTTGGCAATGATCTGGGTAAACACGGCTGCTTTTTTCACCGGACCTGTCACCTTTCCAGAAATAAGAATACCTAAGATTAGGGCTGCGGCAATGCCGATCAATGTCGCTGCCAACAACAAGGCATTGGCCCGGACTTTTTCTGCCTGAACATCCTTTTCCGCCTGGAGAATCAACCCTTCAGAAATCTCGATCACCTGATCTAGCTGTTTGGTGAGCGCAATACCAATTTCAATAATTTTTTCGTCAATGGTGTCCAGGATTTCATAGTCATAGGATTCCGCAGACAATTGCCGGGTCATCTGTTCGTGGGCAATCTTAAAGTTAGGCCTGAACTCTCGCTCATGGAAGGTCCCTGTCTCCAGAACAATCTTTCGTAAGCTTTCATCCTTTGCCGGAAAAATGGTCTTGGATTTGAGTGTTGCCCCATCGAGGATACCCTTTTTATAAAGGTCAAACCGGGAAATATTGGCCTCATGTTCTTTCCAGATAGTGTCCAGTTCTTCCGTATCAAGGGCAGCCATTAATTTCATCACGGCGATGATATCCTGGCCCACGAAAAGCTTCATATTTACGGCAGATTCTATCAGGGGAGCGGATTCAATAACAATTTTGAATTTATTTTCCAGGTTTTTCATCCCGTTGTAACTGACCAGGCTGACAATGGCGGTGATGGATGCAATAATCAAAAAACCAATCATCAGTTTCATGCGAAGCGACTGCAATACTCTCATCGGGCCCCCTTTGTATGCCTATTTTTTCAATCCTGAATCTAATCTATAGCCTGATAAATACGAAGAAGCACGGGGAAAGTCAATATACCGTGGATTTTTAAAACTAAGTCGGGTGGTCCAGCACCTCCCGGATGGTGGCGGAAAACTCCTTAAGCTTTACCGGCTTCATCAAAAAATCTTTAATCCCGAGAGCCCTGGCTTTATCCCGGGTCATACCTTCATAATAGCCGGTTAAAAGAATCACCGGGATATCCGGTTGGACGGAAAAAAGCTCACAGGCCAGGGTTTCCCCGGACATTTGGGACATGTTCATATCTGTGATGACCATGTCATAGGTTGAAGGGGATGCAACAAATGTTTCAAGGGCCTCCTTGCCGGATAGCCGGCTTGTCACCCGATATCCCAGGACTTCCAGGATCAGACGTTCGATGCGAATCACTTCTTTTTGATCGTCTACCAAAAGAATGTGTTCACTGCCCTTTTGAATCCGGGTGTGGCCGACCATATCAACGGGTTTCCGGTCTGCCTCAATTACGGGTAAAAAAATCTCGAACCGGCTCCCCTTGCCCGGCTTGCTCTCCACATGGATCCCCCCTCTATGACTTTGAACAATGCCTTTAATCACGGCAAGCCCTAACCCTGTTCCCTTGCCCTGGGCTTTGGTCGTAAAATAGGGATCAAATATCTTATCCATGACCTGACTATTAATTCCCACTCCTGTATCAACAACCGAGTAGCACAGATAATGTCCCGGTCCCAGTTCCAGATCCTCAAGAAGGGGCCCCCCTGTCAGCTCGACCTCTTCAAGACCAATGGAAAGGGTCCCCCCTTTTTCTTCCATGGCATGGAACGCATTGGTCATAAGGTTCAGGGCCACCTGGTGAATCTGGGTGGCGTCTCCTAGAATAAGGCGACAATTTTTATCAATATTCCGGGTAATTTTTACACAAACCGGCAGGGAGGAAGCCAGAAGATTACAGGCCTCGTTTATAATGGCATGCACTTCCAGGGGTTTGAGTTCGTGAACATCCTGGAAGCTGAATGCCAGGATCTGCCGAACCAGATCCCTTGCCCGGTCTCCGGCCATGGTAATTGAATCCACATGGGTCTGGAGTTTGTCGTCTGCTTTCAATGATACCCGGAGCAACTCCGCATATCCGAAAACACCGGATAATATATTGTTAAAATCATGGGCAATGCCCCCGGCAAGGGTTCCGATGGCTTCCATTTTTCGGGCCGCCTGCAATTGCTTCCAGATGTCCAGTTTTTCCTTTTCGCTCTTTTTCCTCTCGGAAATATCACGAATCACGGAAATGGCATACCAGGAGTCCTGGATGCGGATCCCCACCATGGACAACTCCACGGGAATTTTCTGGCCACCCCTTGTAATTATCTTCAGTTCAACCATCTTTAAAGAGTGATTCTTCTCCCTTCGGCTGAATATGGAATACAAGGTAAGATCTTCTGAAGCCAGATCCGGACCAAAGGGTTCCAAATCGAGAATGTATTTTCCAAGGGCCTGTTTTGCGTCATACCCAAAAAGGATCTGGGCGGCTGCATTCCAATAGGAAATCCGCCCGTTTTCATCCACCATGAAAATGGCCTCGTTGGCAGTATCGGTGATGGCCCGATGAATTATTTGAGTTTTTTCCAATTCTTTTTTATAATCCACCACCGCATTTTTCATATCATAGAAGGTATCCGCCGTCCGCTGTATTTGATTAAAAACCGTTTTTATCCTTGGAAGGGAGGAATAATCATTGTGTTTAATCTGCCGGGCTTCCCGGTCCAGTTCTGAGATGGGGCGGATAAGCAGACCGGCCAGCATCAGGCCGCCAATGGTGGCCAGCAACGAAACCACCAGGGTGATCAACAGCATCAGATTTCGATTGGCATTGATCTCACCAAAATAGTCAGCTTCTGGGATATAGACACCGATCATCCAGGAAATGGTGGATGCCTCCACTCCGGTGAACATGGTATAATAGTTTTTTTGATCCGACTCAAATACGGCAAAGGCCGGGTCAGGGGATATTTTTCCCTCCGGTTTTATGGCAGCCTGTTTGGCAGCCTGTTGTATGGCAGCCGTTTTTATGGCGTTGTAGGCCAGGTTACAAAGGGGGTTGTCCAGTTCATTAAGCTTGGCCAATCGGATCTTCCCATTCTTGTTCTCCTCCTGGTATTTAAGCTGGGCCACATCGGGAAAGGCAATCACATCCTTGTCCTGGTTGATAATAAAGGCCAGGCCGGTCTTTCCCACCCGTAGCTTGCCAACAAATCGGGACAGCACATCCAGCTCAATATCAACCCCCACCACACCGATTAAAGAACCATCTGCTCCAAAAATAGGCCCGGCAGTGGTAATACCGGGTTTCTGGGATGAAAAAAACACATAGGGGTCTGTCCAGATAATATTTTTTTCTTTGATTGCTTTCCGGTACCAGGGACGCGTCCTGGGATCATAGGGATCTGTGGGGTCCTCTTTTTCATCCACCTGGTTCATCTGTCTGTCCCGCCAGGTAAACCGGATACGCCGGCCTGCTTCATTGACCTCTATGAATTTGGATCGATAGCCTTCCCTTGAACCCGATGAATCCCGGTTAACATAATAAAAATCCCCCCCAGGGGTTGCAAAATAAATTCCGGCAAACTGGGGATAAATCTCAAGCTGGTCTAAAAAATAGAGTTCCAATTTTTCAATCTGATCCTCGTTCGCATTCACAACCTGGGATGAGATGAGTCGTTTGGTCAGATGGGCAGCACTTCTGGCAACTGAAAAGAAATTTTGGGTTTCTTCCAGGGTCAAGTCCAAAATATTTTGCATAATATCCTTGGTATGACCCAGCATAACGCGTCTGTTTGAGAAAAAAGAAAAGGGCGTGACGATCAGCTGGGTTCCCCAGACAAGAACAATACACCCAATAATCACAGCCCAGCGTATGGAAATTTTCACAATACCTCCTGATCCACAACTTAATTTCAGGTAATTTAATATTTAGGGATAGAAATTGTCAAGTGGGTATGGAAAAAGGAAATGTTTTATTTAGGAAACCCTTAAATTTCTGGTATTAAAATCGGGTTATTATAAATAAATTCATATTGACAAAAAAATACCACAATGTGATATTTAAACCTTATTTCCCTTGTAATTGTTTGAGGATAAAACCAAGAATGAAACCAATTGAATATAAATTTGAAACAAAAGCCATTCACGACGGAATAAAAGATAAGCGCTGGGAAGGTGCCACCCTGCCGCCCATTTTCCAATCCGCCGCCCATTACCACGAGAGTGCAGACAGTTTGAGCCAGACCTTTGCCGGCCAGAGCCAGGACCATATTTATATGCGCCTGAGCAACCCCACCAACCGGTTTTTGGAAGAGAAACTGGGCTCCCTGGAATCCGGGAAGGCAGCCGTGGTAACCTCATCGGGAATGGCAGCCATCAACAATGCCTGCATGACCCTGTTGCGTGCCGGGGACGAATTTGTTGCAAGCTCCTCCCTGTTCATGTCCACCTATGGTCTGTTTACCAATATTTACAGCCGCTACAATATCCAGGTCAAACTGGCAGATCCCTGCCTGCTGCGCTTTTCTGTGGGAATAGAACATATTGATGATATCTGTGGCGACCTTGAACAGGCCCTTGAAAAGATCTGATCATGGACAAATTTCCAAAATATGATCCAAGTGGCACCACCATGGGAGGTGCCACTGTGGGGCTTGTTGAAAAGCAAAGGTTCACCTTTGCCCAGGCACCGAATAAACTGGCCCTTGAAAGCGGTGCCACTTTAGGTCCTGTCACCATCGCCTATGAAACCTGCGGCACCCTGAACAAGGACAAATCCAATGTAATTTTGGTTCTCCATGCCCTGTCCGGGGACGCCCACATGGCAGGTTTTTATACACCCGAAGATGCCAAACCCGGCTGGTGGGATACCATGGTGGGACCGGGCAAGGGGATTGATACAGATATTTATTTTGTAGTCTGTACCAATATCCTGGGGTCCTGCATGGGATCTACGGGACCTGCTTCCATAAATCTTGAAACCGGCAAAGAATATGCCGCTGCCTTTCCCATGATTACCATCACGGATATGGTAAACGGC
Organism: Desulfobacteraceae bacterium; assembly: GCA_016743945.1. Taxonomy (GTDB): domain Bacteria; phylum Desulfobacterota; class Desulfobacteria; order Desulfobacterales; family Desulfobacteraceae; genus NBML01. Next base: position 18,715 of record JADGFI010000019.1, on the reverse strand, counting down.
CAAAAAGCCCTGGTGGATCATTTGGGAATAAAAAAACTTTTGGCGGTCATTGGCGGATCCGTGGGGGGGATGCAGGTTTTAGAATGGTGTGTCCGGTATCCTGCCATGGTGACCGCGGCCCTTCCCCTGGCAACCACCTGCCGTCATTCCGCCCTGGCCATTGCCTTTAACGAGGTGGCCAGGCAATCCATCATGGCAGATCCCAATTGGAATCAGGGTGACTACTATGGCGGGAAAAAACCAGACATGGGTCTGGCCATTGCCCGGATGATCGGCCACATCACCTACCTGTCCGATGAATCCATGCGCCTCAAATTTGGCAGAAAACTCCAGAACAAAAGTGCCCTAAGCTTTGAATTCGGGGCAGAATTCCAGGTAGAATCCTATCTCCAATACCAGGGCCAAAAATTCATCGAACGATTTGATGCCAATTCCTTTTTGTATATCACCAAGGCCGCCGATTATTTTGACCTGGCAAGGGAATATGGGCAAGGCTCCCTTGTCAACGCCTTCGCCCGTTGCAAAGCAAAATTTTTGGTGGTTTCCTATTCCTCGGACTGGCTCTACCCGACCTACCAGTCAAAGGAGATGGTCAAGGCCATGAAAAAAAACAATCTGGATGTCAGTTTTTGCGAAATTGATGCCCAGTGGGGGCATGATGCGTTTTTATTGCCAGACCCCCGGCTTGACAATCTTGTCACGGGTTTTTTAAGGAGGGCAGCCCATGAATCCTCTGCGCTATGATCTAAAAATTATTGCCTCCTGGATTGCCCCGGGATCAAAAATCCTCGGGTTGGGATGCGGTGAAGGAGACCTGCTCGACTGGCTTAAACGAGAAAAACAGGTGGTTGAACGGGGAATTGAAATCAAAGAGTCCAAGGTGGTCTCCTGTATTGAACGAGGGCTCTCGGTTCTCCAGGGAGATATCAATGAAGAAATCGAAGATTACCCGGACAATGCCTTTGATTATGCCATCTGCTCCCAGACCCTCCAGCAGGTATATGAGCCCGCCACCCTGATCCGATCCATGCTCAGGGTGGCAAAAATGGGGGTGGTCAGTTTCCCCAATTTCGGTCATTTAAAAATCCGGCTAAAATTGATGACCTCGGGCTGTGCCCCTGTGACCGAGGAACTACCCTATTCCTGGCATAACACCCCCAATATCCGGGTATTGAGCCTGGATGATTTTAAGGAATTTGCCGACCAAACCGGATTCAAAATCCTTAAAAAAGCAGCCATTAATACCAATGGATGCCAGGGTAAAAGGGTCACGGTTCTTCCCAACCTTTTTGCCAGCTATGGTATCTTTTTAATCGGGAAGGAATAAATACGCCGCCTTGATTCTTTTGCCCCGATATGTATAAATACAGGTATTAAGACCAGACTGGGTTTGTAAAAAAAACTGGGTCTGATATTCCCTTATCCCAAAGGAGCCTGGCTTTTGTATCATGGCATAAAACATTTTTTTTGCGCCCTCTTGGTTTTCCTTGGATTTTCTATATTTTTTATTCCCCCTGCCCACACAAACACCCCGGAAGAACAGGCCTTTATTGATTCCCGCCCGGCAATCACCGTGGCCAACGAATTTGACTGGCCGCCCTTTGACTTTATTACCGACGGCAAGCCTGCCGGATTCGGCATTGATCTAATGGATCTTCTGGCCAGAAAATCAGGACTTTCCATAACCTATGTCAACGGGCACACCTGGGAAGAACTTACAAAAATGTTCTTTGCCGGCCGCCTGGATGTGATCCATTCCCTGAGTGTCACCCCGGAACGACAAAAAAAAGCCTTATTTTCTTCCCCATACTACCATAGCAAAAATGTCCTTATTTTCAGATCCGATACCCGAGATATCCACACCCTCAACGATTTAGACGAAAAAATTATTGCCCTGCCAAAGGGATGGTCCTCCATTGAGTTTTTCAAAACCCACTACCCAAAGGTCCATATCATTGAAGTTGAAAGCAGTCGCCAGGCCCTTGAGTATGTGGACCAGGGCAAGGTGGTGGCCACGGTGGAACAGGAGGGAATAGCCCGGTATTTTATCAAAAAGTTTGGTTTCACGGACCTTGAACTTTCCGGATGGCTGAAAAATGAAATCCTCCAGGAAACATCCTCCATGCACTTTGCGGTACTCAAAACCAACCCGATACTGTTCTCCATATTGGCCAAGGCCCTTGCCAACGTCACCATGGCTGAAATGGAAGGACTCAAAGACAAATGGTTTTCCAGGTCAGGCCGCCAGATTGGCCAGGAAGATGTTGGACTGACCCCGGAAGAACAAAATTGGCTGACGACAAAAAAACAGATCAATGTTTGTGTTCCGCCTGAAAGGATGCCCTTTTCTGCCATGCGGGGAAACCAGGTCATTGGTATGACAGCTGATTTTCTGGAAATCTTTGGGGAAAGACTTAAGATCCCCTTTCACATAAACCCGGCCCTGTCCTCTGAGGATGCAGCAAAACAGGTGGAAACCGGGGGCTGCGATATTGTCCCCATGATCAGCAAAACCCTGGCAAGAAAAACCCGCTTGGATTTTACCTCGGCCTTCATGGATTACAATGTGGTTATTATTTCCCGGGAAGATTTTCCCTTTATTCCCGGAATTCCCGGATTAAAATCCAAGAAAACCGCCATGGTGGCAGCCGGCAATATCATTGAAAAGGTAATTGAAAAATATCCCGAACTGGACTATATCCTTGTGGAAACCATTGAAGAGTGCCTGATAGACGTCTCAACCGGGCAACTGGATGCAGCGATTTTAAGCCTGCCTGTTGCCTCCCATTATATCCGGGAAACCGGTCTTACCAATCTTAAGGTGGCAGGACATTCCAGCATTAAGGAAGATATGCGCATCGGGGTACAAAAAGACAACAAGCAACTTCATTCCATCATGAGCAAGGTGGTCAGGTCTTTAAATCACAGTGAACTGGACATGATTTATCAAAAATGGCTTGGAAGTGAACTGGAACATAAGACAGACTATACCCTCTGGTGGAAATCCATGTCCATTGCCGGAATCATTCTGGTCTTGGTAATAGGATGGAACCGGAAATTATCCCGGCTGAACAAAGAGGTCGCCATTGCCCACGAAACACTTCGTCAAAAAACAGATGAATTGGAACATATATCCATCACAGACAGCCTGACAGGTGTGTTTAACCGTCGTCACATTGACGCCGTCTTTGAACTGGAACTAAAAAGAAGCACCCGGCATGACCGGGATCTTTCTATTATTCTCCTTGATATCGATTTTTTCAAAGCGGTTAATGACACCTTTGGCCACCAGATCGGGGATACCGTTTTAAAACAGTTTGCCACTCTGGTTAAGAACAATATACGGGCCACGGATATCCTGGGCAGATGGGGGGGTGAAGAATTTCTCATTATCTGTCCTGAAATTAATCTCCAAAATGCTGTTCACATGGCCTGGACCCTTTGCCGCAGCATTGCCTCAGAAGGTTTTGGAGTAGCCGGACCCCAGACCGCCAGTTTTGGTGTTACTTCCCATAAAAAAAAGGAGAAAACCCAAGCCATGATATCCAGGACAGACAAGGCCCTTTACCTTGCCAAATCAAATGGCCGGAACCGGGTTGAAAGCATAAGCTAATGCCTGATTCAAGAAAAATGGCCTTTGTTGCAACCCCCGAAACCATTTTTCAAAAAAGGAGAAAACAAATGAGCTGGAACCCGGGAACCCTGCTTGAAATGTCGGGATACTATTGGAAGACCTGCACCCTCCATACCGGTGTAAAACTGGATATTTTTACCCTTCTGGGAACAGATGCCCTTTCAGGAGAAAAAATGGCAAAAAAAATGGGCATGGAGCAACGGGGTTTGATCTTGCTTTTAAACGCTCTTACCGCCCTTGGTCTTCTTATCAAGGACAAGGAGACCTACGCCAACACCCCGGAAGCGGCTGCTTTTTTGTCAAAGGATTCACATCAATATGTCGGGTATATGATCCTTCACCACCACCACCTGGCCCCTTCCTGGGTGAGCATGGACAAGGCCCTCGTCCAGGGGGGACCCCGCCAGAAGATATCGATTTCCGATGAAGAATGGCGGGAAAGTTTTCTCATGGGTATGTTTAATATGGGCATGGCCGTTGCCCCGGGTCTGGCAAAAAAATTGGATCTTACCGGCTGTAATCACCTCCTGGACCTTGGCGGCGGTCCCGGCACCTTTGCCATCCACTTTTGCCTTGAAAACCCCGATCTTGTGGCCTCTGTCTGCGATCTTCCCACCACCCGTCCCTTTGCACAAAAAACCATTGAACGCTTCAAAATGGCGGACCGCATCTCTTTTATCCCCGAGGATTATACACGGGAAGACTTTTGCCTTGACCCGAAATTTGATACGGCCTGGCTTTCCCATATCCTCCATGGGGAGGGGCCTGACATGGCAGAAAAAATAATTGCCAGGACCGTGGCCGCTCTCAAACCCGGGGGAAAGATATTCATCCATGAATTTATCCTGGACAACACCATGGACGGACCGCTGTTCCCGGCCCTGTTCTCCTTGAACATGTTTCTGGGAACCAAACAGGGGCAGTCTTACAGTGAGCGCCAACTCATTGATATGCTCACAAACCAAGGGGTAAAAAATATTGTTCGCCTTGATTTTACCGGCCCCACTCAATCTGGAATTCTGACAGGGTGCCTGGAATAAAAGACAAACAGCTGATACGGTTTTCAGCATCCAATTCTTTTAAATCGGGTTGTTTAAATCAGGTCTTTTAAATGCCAAGCTCCTGGTTGATCTCGCTCATCCATTCCGGGACCACAAGATTTTCTTTTTTCATATAATGGGGACTATAGGGTTTAATATCAATTATCGGACTCTGATCAACCGCCTCAAACCCTTTGACAATCAATTTATTTTCTTCCCGTCTAATCAATTGAACCGCAGATACCAGTACCGGGTTGGGTCTGGCAGGGCTGCAGGTCGCATAAATCCCCTGGAGGGGAATTTCTTTTCTCCCCATGGGATGAACCTGCTCAAGATTTCGTTTTTCAGGATCTATGAGATGGGGCCAGTACAATACCAGAATATGGGAAAACGCCTCAATCCCTTTGAGTAAAGGTTCCCAGCGTTTAAATATCAAAATTTCGCTCAGGGTATTCTCAAGCTCTCGCTGCTGCTGTTTGAGTTCTTCCATTGAAGGCTTAAGCTCAAGGTTCTCTCGTGTGACCTTGAGGGTGGGAACTTTAAGGGAGCTTTGGACAACACCCACAGGGGCAAGCGTCATTTCAGGCCAATTGGTTTGTTCTTTCATTTTCTTTCCTTTTTGGGCAAAATAATCAGGCAGCTTGTTCATTTGTCACAGAAACCGCCATGTCTTCCATTAAACCTTCCGACTCTTCCAGAGGGATAACGATGGGAAGCCCTTTATGGTGAACTATGTCGACCTTTACATCGTATACATCTTCCACCATTTTGGGGGTGATATCACATATATTTCCACAAGAATAAATAGTGGCATCTTTTAAAAGAATATATTTATCCGCATATCTCATGGCTGTGTTCAAGTCATGCATGGTCATGACCGCTGCCATATTATGGTCTTTGATAATATGGCGAATCAGTCCCAGAATATGGGTCTGATTTTTCAAATCAAGACTGGCAGTGGGCTCATCAAGAAGTAAAAGATCGGTCTGCTGTACCAGGGCTCTTGCGATACAGACCTTTTGAAGTTCCCCCCCACTCATCTGATTCAGGTATTTAAGGCTTAAACGGGAAAGGTTCAGGTGACGGATAACCGCATCCACCTTTATCAGGTCGGCCTTGCTGGCTCGATACCGGATATGGGGTCCGCGGCCCATGAGAATGGCATCAAACACCGTCATTCTTGAGGCTTCGCTCGTTTGGGCCACATAGGAGATCTGTCTGGCAACCTCTTTGATATTCATGGCTCTGACATTTTTTCCGTTAACAAAGATATCCCCCTGTTGCGGCATCAAAATTTTATTCAAACATTTGAGCAAAGTGGTTTTCCCCACTCCGTTGGGGCCGAGGATAACGGTGAGTTCTCCTTGTTGAATCTCAAAATGAATACCCTTGAAGATGTCATGGTTTTTGTAACGAAAGGCAAGGTCGTTTACAGTGAGAATCATTTTTTATTTCCTCGTATAATCAGATAAATAAACACGGGCGCCCCCAGAAAAGAGGTGAAAATGGATACCGGCAGAACATGGGGCAACAGCACCAACCTAGCCGCAATATCCGATGCCAGCAGGATCACCCCCCCGGCCAGGATGGAAGCCGGCATAAGAAAACGGTGGTCGTCTCCAATGATTCTTCTGACGATATGGGGGGCCACAAGCCCTATGAATCCGATAATCCCGCAAAAGGAAATAATGACCGCAGTGACAAGGGAGGCTATCATCATGCCCGACAGTCTTACCATTTCCACCCTCACCCCCAGGCCTTTGGCAGTCTCATCCCCAATATCCATGGCATTATAATTCCATGAATTGGTCAGAAAATAAACCAGGGCAAAAACAGTGATCACGGACAAAAAGGCAAGATCAGCCCAGTCGGTTCTGGCAACATCCCCAAAGGTCCAGAAAACCATGGCCGCCAGCTGGACATCATCGGCAAAAAACTGGAGCATCATTGTGCCGGCTGTGAACAATGCGCCCAGGGCCACGCCTGTGAGGACCATGACTTCAGGGGATGATCCCCTTGTCTTTGCAATATAGGTGATCAAACAGGCGGTTCCCATGGAAAAGACAAAAGCTGTCAAAAGTGTCAGCAACGGATTGGATATACTGACAGCATCCCCCAGGGTGCTGGCCATGACACCGGAACCAAGGACCATGACGGAAAAGGCTGCCCCAAATGCAGCGGCATGGGCGATGCCAAGGGTAAAGGGGGATGCCAGAGGATTCCTCAGCACAGACTGCATCACGGTTCCGGCTCCGGCAAGGCCGGCTCCGGCCACAACGGCCGTCAGGGTCTGGGGCAGCCGGATGTTCCAGATGATAAGATCAAATTGTTGTATCACATCTCTTTTCATAAGGGTTTTGAACACATCTGTGAATTTGATGTGAACCGCCCCCGATGAAATACTTGCCACAATCGTAAAGAGAAGCAGTATCAGAATCGACACAATAAATGCAGATTTCCCCAGGGTATAGCGGGTGTATTCCTCAGGAACCACCCCGTCATCAAAATGCATGGCACTCCTAATTTAAATCTATCCGTTCAAACACCATTTGTTTAAAAGAGGCATTCATCTGCTCAAACAAGGGTTTTGACAGAAGAAAAGTATATATCTGATCTGCCTTTTTTTTTGGCACAATATCAGAAAATTGTTTTGGATACAGGATTTTGCCGATATACCAGGCATCGGCCAGGATGGAGCCAAAGTTCTGCGTATACCAATTATAGGGCAGAACACCAAAAACTTCCCGGGTTTCAACAGCTGTCAGTCCCTGAAAAACAGGATCATGTTTGAGTTCGTGCAGCCCCCCCTGATCCTCGCCCATCTGGAGGGTGGAAAGATCCAGAAAAAGCACATCGGGGTTCATTACCAGGATTTTTTCCTTGGAAAAATTACTCTGGCGAAATGTCGTTGCCGTTTCGACAGTGTTTGCTATATTTTTCGCATTGATAAATTGAAACGGTGGATAATGGGGTTCTGTGGACGAAAAACCATGGGGTCCCTTAAATGCAATCCCCCCCACAAAACAGCTCTTTTTTTGGGCATCGGGAATATCTTGTGTCCTGGTTTCCAATTGCCTGATCTGATTGTCAAAAAACCGGATCACTTCTTTGGCCCGGGCCTGCCTGTCCAGGGCCTGGCCCAGAATGGTGAGTGCCGCGTAAAAGGCTTTTCGGTTGTGGACAAGATCTCCATATTCAAGTGTGACGACGGGAATTTTTGTCTTTTTTGAGAGCTTGACAGGGTCATATCCCGATCCGGCATAGGTTTTAAAAATCACCTGGGGCAAAACAGGAAGGCTGATAATTTTTTCAGGAATGTCCCGCCCTCGAAACTCGCCGAAAACCGGGAGATGTTTAAATTGAGGGTTTGCAAAGGAATAGGGACGAGCATCAAATTTATTATTGCGTGTTTCAATATTATCCACCCCCACCACAAGATTTTGGGCGCCCAGGTAGGACACGAGCCTGAGACAACCGGAACCGGAGCAGATGATATGATCCACTTTTTTCGGAATAACAATAGTCCTGCCTGCTGCATCTGTAATCTGTTTTGTTGCCTGAGCGCAGGCGGTTGCCGCAAAAACCAGGCAAATCAGACAAAGGCACAGCTTGAATACAACTCTATTCATTTCCCCTCCAAAAATAAAAAAAACCACAAAAGAACCATTCCCTGAAAAAAAAAGGAAATTAATTGGCCTTCGTGGCTTTGGTATATGTTTTAGTCGTTTTTAACTGTTCTTTTTTTCTGCCTTCAGGCAGAAGCGTTACCTTTCTCTATTAAATTATCTGCTTTCTGTCAAGGCTGTATAAGATTAAAAATCTCTGGCATGACACAGCGAACAGAACGAATAAATAATTTTTGACGAGTTCATCTTCTTTGTGTATAATAACGGGCAGTCTTGAATTTCACCTACAATTCGCCTCATTTTTTGCGGGTCCTGCTGATACATATAGTTTTTAAGACTTATTTCCTAGAATATACAAATCGTTTCACCTAAAACCGGTCATTTATTCAAGTGAAAGGAGCAGGTATGAAGGATCAGGCTTCAGAAGTTTTTCTCCAGCGGGCCCGGGTCATCACCATGGCCAGAAGGACCGCCTTTGTTTTAGTCATCATTGCCTTATTTTACTCCTTGGCAGCCATTGTCTATTCCACCCACGTCATTTACAAGGTAAAGCTTAATTATGCGGTCATCCTTGAGCAATTCGGAGGAAAAAGACAGGCCGTCACCGAGGTGGGCTGGCATTATCGTCTTCCCTTTTTTACACGACTTGAAAAAGAAGTCCCCTTGATGAACCAGAACATGTATCTGGGGGGGTCTTCTGCCCCCATAAAAATCATTTCCCAGGAGAATGTCGCCCTGTGGACCTCGGCGTTGATGACCTTTAAAATTAAAGATCTGAAGATCTGGGGAATTGAAAACCTTTCCGCTGAAATTTTGCTCCAGGGTGATTTTGACGGTATTTCAAAGGATATCCTCCAGGGGGAGAAGGTCAACAAATTGATCAGCGACAGGGAAACCATTAAAGAAGCTATTTTTGAGGCCCTAAAAGACAGGCCCATCAATAAAAACGGGCCGACCCTGGAAGAAAAATACGGAATTGAGGTGGTCAGTTTTGTCCTCAACGAAACCCGGTTTGGAGACAAGCTGGTGGAGGCCACTGAAGAGAAAAAACGTCGCCAGCTCATCGCAGAGGCGGACAATTATGCCGCAGACCAGGAGGCTGACCGGATTAAAAAACTCTACAAAGCCTATCTTGAAGGAATCCAATCCCTGCACACAGCCCTTGGCGGGTCCCAGACCCAGGAGGTCAACCCGGCCCTGTTTGAATTTCTCTCCCAGCAAAAATGGGCGACGGCCTATGAGAAAAACCAGTCGGATCAAAAAACATTTGTGCTCCATGGCAGTGGTCAAACCCCTTCGTTGACATTGCCTTCTTTTGTTAAAAAACAGATGGCGAAACGATCGGAACAGGAGATGTCCCAATCCAGTATTACTGACAAGACAACGCCTTAAGTTGTTGCTTGGGAGGAGCGAATGGCCAAACGAATCACAAAAGAAAAAATATATATCACGCTTCCTGAAGAAACCATAAAAAAAATCGAATCCATGGCGGCAACATGGACCTATGATACAAAGGCCTTTGTCAGAAGCCGCCTTAACCAGTACAAAGCTCCCAATCCCTTTGTTTCCAGTGTTAAAGAGGTATTGTATCTAATTTTTTTCCTGCGCAGAAAAAAAAAGCAGATGAATGTGCTCAATAATCCGGAAATTCTGACGGACTGGAAAAAACGATTTCTTTATTCCGGGGAAACCAACCCCGGTGCTTCCTGGAACCGGGTCATTGAAAAGGAACTGACAAAGCCGGAGTACCATTATCTCATTGCCGTTCTGGATCGGGAACTCACGGATCTGCACGTCCCCATGGAATTGGTTGAAATATTTGACAAAATCTACCGGGCCCATATTAGGAAAGAACATCTTGAGGACCCGGATGTGCCAAAGGCTCCCATCATGCTTGTGGAAGGAACCTCGGGCAGCGGCAAATCGGCCACGGTCAGAGAAGCCCTTGAAAAGGTAGTTTTTAGAAATGAGGTCATCCCGGCAGTGGACTGGAAAATCAAAAAGGAAGAAATTCTGGCCAACCACAGCCTCTTTGCCGCCCTTGAGGATGTGGATCCTGATTTTGCCATGAAAATTGCCAGAAAGAAAAAGCTGGCCTTTTACCGGCGACTGGCCAATATTCCCCTCCTGCGACGAATCTTCAAAAAACGGATCATGAGCAGCCTGACAGATTTTGAAGAACGGGGCATTGAGGTGGACGCCTCCATTGTCACCCCCAATGATTACCAGACCGCACTGTCCGGAGAGCCGGGCAATTATTTTAAACGGGCCATGGGCCACCCCAAGGTCACCTCCATCCGCCACATAGAAGAAGCCCATTCTGCCTTTGGGAAATCAGAAAGCAGCCCCGGGGGGGGAGGAGCAGAAAAGCAGCAGCGAACCCTCATTGACACCAGCAATATTGTGCTAGACGAAATAATTGACGGCCGGCGGGATTGTTTTCTCATTGCCACCACCGACCAGACCCACCGGTTTGATTCGGCCATTTACCGGCGCTTTGTGGAAAAAGGCTGTATCATTGACATGTCCAAATTCTGGATGAACCAGGAAAACCTGAAAAAGATTATTCTTTTGGAAATTAACCGTCACCAGATTCCCACCCACTACCATCCAAAATCCAAACAACTGGATGAGGCTGCCGAAAAGATCTATGCTATTTTCAAAGAGCGCAGTCTCAAGATCAGCCCGGCCTATGTCAGAAAGCTCATTGAATCCATCATTAATATCCGGGGGGATTTTATCCTAGAATTTTTGGACAACAGCATCCTTGTAAGAAGCGCTTTCCAGCTAGTGGCCAAAAATGTCTATGGAGAACTCTACAACAAGGTGGTGGACCGTATGGACCGGAAGGTCAACTGGGAGGAGTATGTGGGGGATATCAAGGACAAATTTTCGGAAATGGCCAATAATTGTTTCAATTACGGGGTCAGCGAGGAAAAAGGCGTGGTTCTGACGGGACCTCCCGGCAGCGGGAAAACCTTTCTGGTCAGGATCTGGCTTTCGTCCAACCTCAAGGTTCATGACATTGCCACAAGCCCGTCGGCCTTGCAGGATTCCGCAAGCCCGGTCCACGGGGCGGTGGCAAACCTTGAAAAAGTCTATGACATTGCAAAAATGGTGGCCCCCACCGTGATTTTTTTTGACGAGGGGGATGCCCTGGCCCCCAAAAGAAGCGGGACCGGTGGCCAACCCTCCGACGCCCTGACCAATAAATTTTTAAATATTATTGACGGAGAAATACCCTTAAACAAGGTATTCACGGTGCTGACCACCAATCGCTTAGATATCCTGGATCCTGCCCTTATCCGGTCCAAGCGGTTGAAAACCCTTGAGATTTCAGGTCATATGCGACAAAAGGATATTTTTGATATCATTAAAAAACAATTTGATGATATCCCCCACAAGCGGCAATTTGAAGTGGAAAAAATCATTGAAACGGCCCAGGGCATCTGCAATACGCCTGCCGATTTCACTTCCTTTACTGAAAAAGCCATTGCCCTTTGCAGCACGGAATATAAAGTATTGTTAAAACTTCGGGATTTAAAAGAATCAACCGCCCAGGAAAAAAACGAATTTATTAAATTAAATTTTAAAACCATCCTGGGGATTCTGGATGCCGTTAAAGCCCCCCCCCTGTTAAAAGCCAACATCAAAAATGATCTAAAAAATTTTGTAAAACACTATGATCAGATCATGGAATCCGTGGCGCATATCACATCGGAAGAACAATACCCAATCGTTGAGACCCATTTGGAATCCGCCCGGAGGGAAATTTCCAGGAGTCCGGTGCGCAAGGGATCCATCCAGCTCAATGAATTTTTGGAAACAGAGCTGAGCAAGGAGCCCCAGGTGGGGTTTATCATTGGTGTGGGTGCCAACGACGTCACCGGCATGCTGTTGCCCATTGCCACAAGTCTCACAGGAAGAGTGGACGGATCTTCCATCATTGTCACCGGGGCCGTCTCCACCTCGGCTCCCAATGCCGCCCAGCTGGACATGGCCGTACAGATGACCAAACAATCGGCCCAGGAAGCCTTGACCATGGTGAAAAACTATATCCAGGAGCTATCTCCCGACATCAGTATCCCCTGGCTCTTCGGGGACCTGCTCCAGCACTACACCATCCACCACCAACTCTTGTCCGCCTCCTATAATGTGGGGGGCCCATCGGCCGGATTTGCCCTGGCCCTGAACACCATGTCAGCCCTCTTGAGAATCCCCTTGTGCATAGATTTTGGCATCACCGGGGCACCCTGGACCAAGGGAGTGAGAAAAGACGAGGTGGGCGGATCTGTCATCATCGGCGGCCACCGGAAAAAAACGGAAAAGGTGTTGCTATACCTGAGGCGCATGTATATGCCCCTGCAAAATTATAAAGACCTGGAGCCGGAGTTTTTAATCGGGTATTGGCAGCGGCAAAAGGATATTATTGCGGTGACCCATTTTGCAGATCTCATGCCAGAGGTTCTGTTTCTTGATGATGCCCATAACCTTTTGCGCGAAGAACTCATTGAAAAACGAATCGCCTACAAAACCGAAAAATACTATGCCACCCAGACAACCCCGTCCCTGAAAGAAAAGATCATCCAGACAAAAAGAAAAATGCGAAAACGGGCTGAGGAAGAAATCCTCCGCCGGGTCAATGCCATTCACCTGTATCTTTTAGACCTTGACCGACAAAAATATATTTCCCATGAGCAGATTTTCCAAACCTATATGAAAGATTAGATCCCCGGCCCGGATAGAGATCGTAACCGGGCTGGACCCAAAAACGGATCCTTATAATGGCAGCGCCAGAAAAGTTCCCCCATTCTTTCGGGTAAGCTCCCACATTAATGTACCGGGAGAAAAACTAAAGACAGGGCATGGCCCGGCAAATTGGAAAAAGTGTTTTACCGGGAACCCCTTGATATCTGCCTGCCCCGGATTTTTCAGGGCAGGCAGGGTCTGAAACAGATCTGCAATTTTAAATTCTAGGTGCGCAGTCGTCCTATGATATCTTTGAGTTCCATACTCAGTCCGGCAAGTTTCTCAGAATAGGAACTTACCTGGGAGGCAGTGACATTGATCTCCTTGGCTGAGCCGTCCACTTCGTCTATGTCCAAAGACATCTGTCTTGTGGCATCGGCGCTCTGATTAAGGTCTTCATCCATTCCCAGTATCCTGGCCGAAGCAGTATCCAGGTTTTTGGCAAACTCCTGGGTTGTTTGGTTCTGCTCTTCCACTGAAAGAGCAATGGAGGCGATTATCCTGTCTATTTCATTAATAATTTCAGAGACTTTTTGGATCTCTTCAGAGGTTGCGAGGGTTGTCTGCTGGACACCTGATATCCCTTTTTTAATATCCAGGGTGGCATCGGCTGTCTGCTGGGCAAGGACCTTAATTTCATTGGCGACAACGGCAAAACCCCTGCCGGCTGAGCCGGCCCTGGCAGCTTCGATTGTTGCATTAAGGGCCAGAAGATTGGTCTGATCGGAAATATCAGCAATAGCTTCGGTTACCGCACCAATGTTCTGGGCAAAATTTCCAAGTTCCGTGATCTGGCTGGAAACTAAACAGATCTTTGCAACTGCCTGGCCAGAGACTGCCTGTGCTTTTTCTGCGCTCTGAAAAATGCTGCGGATATTTTCACTCATACCTTGTGTGGACAGAACCATCTGTCCTATGCTCTCAGTGGTCTGGCTGGAGGCTGTGGTGATATTTTTCATGTTTGCGCTCATCTGGATTCCGGTTGAGGTCATTGACATGGATTTTTCCGAAGTTTTTTCTGCATTGGCCTTGAGCACGGTGGAGATGTCGTCAAGCTGCCCCGCAGAACTTGCCAGGGTCCTGATATGGCTGGAGACATCCTTGATAATGGTCTGAATCGCCTCGACAAAATTGTTAAAGCACCCTGCCAGGTCTCCGATCTCATCTTTTTTGTTAACAGCCAGGCGCAGGGTCAGGTTCCCTTTTCTGGAGGCAATCTCCCTGAGCATGCAAGCCACCTGTACAACCGGTTTTACAAGGTTGTTCATGAGAAAATAACCAAAGGCACCCAGGGCAATGACCACAAGGCCTCCCAGGATATAGGTCAGCATCTTTGTCTGGTCCATGATAAGACGCTTGCGTCTCTCTTCCAGGTTCTGGACTTCTATAACCAGAGCCTGGCTGTTCCTTGCCCTGGCCACCAGTTTTTTATCCAGTAAAGGGTCCCAGTTTTTGGTATTGTCCTGGTATCTTTTTACCAGGTCCTGAAAAATCTGTTCGTAGGCAATTGTTTCCTGGCGCATTGATACAAGCTTTTTTTCATATCTGTGGCTTAGATTTTCCTGGGCCCCAATGAGGGCAAGTCCTTTTGTCAGATGTTTCTGCCATTTTTGAACAGAGTTAAGGGTATCTTTGCCATGGGCTTCGAGCCCTCGGAGCTGGTAATTTTTTTCCTGACGCCTGCATTCCAGAAGCTTTACATTGATCTGACCCATGATCCTTATGTTTTCGTCTATGTCATTGATTCTTTTGAGACTGATTAAGAAATTACAACAGATAATTGCGACCACAAACGTTATGGCTGTTATCAACAGCCAGGCTTTTGTCCGGATACTCATTTTTACTAGGCCTCCTTGTCATTATCATTCAATACATTATGTATGGCTTTACCAAGTCCCTCCAGGGCTATGGGTTTCATGAGAAAACCATCTATCCCGGGAGAATCGTTCAATTCCTGATCAGGTCGTTCACTGAATCCGGCACAGAGAATCACCGGAATGTCCGGCCGAATTTTTTTCATAAGAATTGCCAGGTCAGTACCAACAAGATGGGGCATGGTACGATCGGTTATTATGAGGTCAAACAAGCCGGGGTTTTTCTTGAATGTCTTAAGAGCCCTGAGGCTACAGGTTTCACTGGTCACTTCACATCCTATATGGCGGATAAGCATCTCTGTGATCATGTCCACAATTTCCTGTTCATCATCCACCAGCAGGATCGAACAATTTGTTTTGTAAATTTTTTGCTTTTTGTCTGACCAAAGATTTAATTCAGGAGGCCTTTCTCCGGCTCTGGGTAAAAATACTTCAATTATCGAACCCTGGCCCGGCGAACTCTTTGTCCGTATGAATCCCCCCACCCGCTTTACAATGCTATGGACCACTGAAAGCCCCAGGCCGGTGCCCCTGCCGGATGTTTTGGTTGTAAAATAGGGATCAAACATATGCTCTCTTATTTTTTTTGTCATTCCAGGACCTGTGTCGGAAATTTTCAACACCACATAGGAACCAGGCAGGTCCATTTCCATGGTTTTTTCCCGGCGGATTTCCATTGTTTCCAATTGAATGTTTAAATTGCCTCCATCAGCTTTCATGGCCTGGTAGGCATTGGTGCACAGGTTCATTATCACCTGGTGAATCTGGGTGGGGTCAGCCAGGACCGGCCCGCATTTTCTGTCCACAGTTGAGCTGATAATGATGTTGGAAGGAAGGGTTTCAGTCAGCAGCTTGACGATTTCCATGACCAAAGGGTGGACCAAAACAGGCCGGCATTTTTCTTCTTTCTGACGGCTGAAAGCCAGAATCTGGCCGATGAGCTCCCTGGATCTCTGGGCTGCCGCAAAAATGCCGGAAATATATTTTTGGTGTTTTTTGTCGGTCACATCCATGAGCAGCAATTGGGAATATCCTAGGATGGGGGAAAGGATATTGTTAAAATCGTGGGCAATGCCGCTGGCCAGGACTCCCAGGGATTCCATTCTCTGGGCTGTGATCAATTGTTTTTCCAGATTTGCCCGCTCCTTTTCCAGACGGACACGTTCCGACACATCTGCCACCACCCATAAATACTCATTATGCCGGCTATCAAGGGGGCAGCGCCGCAGGGAACAATTTAAAAGACTGCCGTCCTTGCGAACCCATTGGGCAGAGGCCTGGACCAGTCCTGAATCCGGGATATCAGATTCAAGATCATGCTGAAGTTGTTCAAAGGAAGATTTATCCGGATAGAAAAGCGCAAGGGTCCGGCCCTTGATTTCTTTTACCCGATATCCTGTCAGATCGGCCAGGGTTGTGTTGGCAAAGCAGATGGTATTGTCCTTTGCCAGGCATATTCCAACAGGGGATGTGTGGGCAAGAGCCCTGGCAAATCTTATTTCCTCTTCCTGTTCATTCAGTTCCAGGTCATTTGTCCTGACTATTTGCGCCAGGAACCCTGCCCATTGATGATGGATTGCAAAGATAAAAGCCGCACAGACTCCGGAAATGAAAACCATACAGGTAAAAAATATTGTCATGGACTGGCCAGGCCTTATATGATTGCTCATCAGGGCTGTAAAACCGATAAAAACCAGGGCAAGGGAAAAATACCAGATCTTCTGACCGGGCGGAGAATATGATTTTTGCCGGCTGCCTCTGAAATCTGCTTTAATCCTCTGCATGGTGCAATGTACCTTTCATGGTTTTTTATTCTCAATTCGGCAACGCTGATTTCCTGTAAACTAGCAAATACCATGCCCTTTGGCAAAACAGATGCAGGGCTGTTAAACCATTTTGGCATGATGGCAAGGGGTCTCAAATTTCCAGGTTTGATCTGTTGGTTAATAATTATAGGTTCTTTTGAAAATTAAGAATTTTCTTGAACTAAAAATTTAAGGAAAAAATATCTGATTTATTCAAAAATAGATGGCCGGTATAATATTTTTTGGGATTAAAAATTTGATTTTGTGCTGATCAAACCATGGCGTATGTCGGTTTTTTTTACAATGTGGAAAAATATGAACTGCCGGGGACAGGAGCTGCCGACATTGACATGATCGGCAAACAGGCTTAATCTCAAAAACACAAGACCAGGCACAAAAATCTTAAAACCATGAGGAAAAAAAGACAGCCTTAAAGCCTTGGGTTTTATTTTAATGCCTGGGTTTTTAAAAAACTATGAAACATTAAAAACGATAAAAAAGTAGAGGAGCGTTATGGCGTTTTTTGAAAAATTAGAGAAGCTTTCATCTGCAATGAAATCACAAGATCTGGATTGCATTGTCATTGCACCTTCCGGTGATATGAACTACATGATCAAATTCAATCCTGGCGGATGCGAACGTTTCCAGGCTTTGTTTGTGTGTGCGGATAAAAGTTTTTTTTATGTGTCCAATAAATTGTATCAGGAAGATATGGCTGCGGCCCTTGAGCCGGAAACTGCCATGTATGTCTGGGATGACTCCCAGACCTGGCATGGGGCGGTTAAAAAAGCTTTTCAGGACCATGGCCTTACCTCGTCTGTGATCGGAATCAATGATGCTGTCAGGGGGGTGGACCTGCTTGATTTTGAAGATTTGTTCAGAGGGTGTGAATTCCGGCATGCAGGACCTGCCCTGGACGCCTCCAGGATAATCAAGACCAGTGACCAGATTTCGTCCATGAAAAAGGCGGCCCTTTATGCAGACCAGGTAATGGAACACCTTCAATCCTTTATCCGGCCCGGCATCACGGAAAAGGATATCAAGGATGAAATCCTGGCCCAATTTGCCGCAAAAGGAGCAGCCCCCTCCTTTGAACCCATTGTGGCGTCAGGAAGCAATAATTCAAGACCCCATTACAACAGGTCTGACCGGATAATAACAAAAAAAGATGTGATCATCCTTGATTTCGGATGCATGGTCAATGGATTCTGTTCTGACACATCCCGTACCTATTTTGTGGGCAGTATCAGCCCCAGGGAAAAAAAGATCTACAGCATTGTGCACAAGGCTTTCCAGGCAGCAGCAGATGCAGTAAAACAAGGAGTAAGTGCAGGGGAGGTGGATAAAAAGGCCAGGCAGGTCATTGAGGCGGCAGGATATGGGGATTGCTTCATCAACAGAACTGGCCACGGAATCGGGATGGACGTCCATGAAGCCCCTTTCATACGGGGAAACAGCCGGCAGATTCTTGAAAAGGGAATGGCCTTCAGTATTGAGCCCGGGATCTATATCCCTGGCGAAGTAGGCATGCGCATTGAAGATATCTTTATTGTCAACGACCAGGGGCTGGGAGAATCCATCAACCAGTCATCAAAAGAGATGATTATAATATCATAAAGAAGCAAAACCATGGATTTGGAAAAATACAGACAAGTGGTCAGGGCGGCCATTCAAAATGAGATTAAAGCCAAAAAATTTTATGAGATTTATTACAACACGACACTATCCACCACCAGCTCTTGTCCGCCTCCTATAATGTGGGACCATCGGCCGTATTTACCTTGGCCCTGCAGAACCATAAGGACCTGGAGCCGGAGTTTTTAATCGGGCAACGGCAAAAGGATATCATTGCGGTGACCCATTGAGCCATTGAGCCATTTTGCAGATCTCATGCCAGAGGTTCTGTTTCTTGATGATGCCCATAACATTTTGCAAAAGGACCGCATGCACGGTTCGGAGGTCGGGAAGGGCTTAGCCCTTCCCGACC
>JADGFI010000199.1 GCA_016743945.1 Desulfobacteraceae bacterium | reverse complement strand
ATATATATGTGTGTGTGTGTGTGTGCGTGTGTGTATGTGTGTGTATGTGTATCATTAAAAATAACAGAATCCTCTTTTTTCCTAATAAATATAAAGTAATATATATTAAATTGCTAAATATTAGTTGATTAATAATCAATACATTTGTATCATCAATTGATAAATAAATTACATATCTGGCAGATATTAGCTGAGTATATTATATTATTAATTAAGTATATGACATGATTATTAATTATCTAAATATATTCGTAAATAATAAAATTAATATATTTTATTAAAAATAGAAAAAGTATTTCTATTTTTTAAATTTCTTTTTTATTTTAAATATATAGGTTACATACAATGATACCTTATGAACATATGAACCATAATCAATTAACTCAAGAAGAAAATTATATGTTAGTATAACAAATTTATATATTTTATATTATTAATTAAGGATTTACTATATGACTATATCCCCTTAAATAATATATTAAAATTAATTACGAAATAAAAACATATAAGAATAAACATTAATTTTTCAATGAAATACTTATTTATAATTTTATTTGGTAATATATATAAAAAATAATTCTTTTTAATAAAACATCAATTTTAAACATACACCATGTCACCTTATGAAC
>JADGFI010000198.1 GCA_016743945.1 Desulfobacteraceae bacterium | reverse complement strand
GTTTTACCCAGGGCGCTGTGGATAAACTTGCCAAGATTGCCGTTGAGGTGAATGCATCAACGGAAAATATCGGTGCAAGGCGCCTGCATACGCTCATGGAGCGTTTACTTGAAGAAATTTTATTTGATGCCCCGGATGTCGAGGAGACCAGCATCTCCATTGATTCTGATTTTGTTGAAAAACGGTTGTCAGATATTGCCAGGGACCAGGACTTAAGCAGGTATATCCTATGAAAAATACTGTTGCAGACATATTGATAGAGGCCTTGCCCTATATCCAGAAATTTTCCGGAAAAACCGTGGTGATTAAGTATGGCGGACACGCCATGGTGGATGAAGACCTGAAAACCAATTTTTCCAAGGACATCAGCCTGCTTAAAACCATCGGAGTCAATCCGGTTGTGGTCCATGGCGGTGGTCCCCAGATTAATGAGGTGCTCAAAACCATGGGGATCACCTCCACCTTTATCAAGGGTATGCGGTACACGGACGATGCCACCATGGATGTGGTGGAAATGGTTTTAGGCGGTAAGGTGAACAAAGATGTGGTGTCCCGGATCAATATGGAAGGGGGGCGGGCCGTGGGCCTTACGGGTAAGGATGCAGGACTGATCCTGGCCGAAAAGATGAC
>JADGFI010000197.1:130-502 GCA_016743945.1 Desulfobacteraceae bacterium | reverse complement strand
AATGTAGGATACTGAAAGGAATGGGGGAATGTAGGATACTGAAAGGAATGGGGGAATGTAGGATACTGAAAGGAATGGGGGAATGTAGGATACTGAAAGGAATGGCGGAATGTAGGATACTGAAAGGAATGGGGGAATGTAGGATACTGAAAGGAATGGCGGAATGTAGGATACTGAAAGGAATGGCGGAATGTAGGATACTGAAAGGAATGGGGGAATGTAGGATACTGAAAGGAATGGGGGAATGTAGGATACTGAAAGGAATGGCGGAATGTAGGATACTGAAAGGAATGGGGGAATGTAGGATACTGAAAGGAATGGGGGAATGTAGGATACTGAAAGGAATGGGGGAATGTAGGATACTGAAAGGAA
>JADGFI010000196.1 GCA_016743945.1 Desulfobacteraceae bacterium | reverse complement strand
ATATAAATCATTTATATTACCTGGTTTAAATCATCTACCATTGATCCAGTTATGTCAAAAACGAAGGTGAGCGATGACGCTGCGTCGTTTGAAGGCAGTGTAATACTGTCGAAAGGATCTTTTGTCCATGTTGAGGTTACCAGGAATAGGAGAAATATCAGAAATGGCCGATACGCCATTCTCTTTGGCTTCGCTCGGCACATAGTGCCTTGTATTCTCATTATTTCTTCAAGAGAATTGATTCCATCGCCAGTATTCGAGACTTGAGATGTTATTTCGATGGGAGTGGTCTATACGATTAGGGCGTATCTGCGATGTCTAAGAAACAAATTATAGGCGTGGCAACAAAATCTCAAATAGGTAATTCTGATATATGTATATTCTGTTCACAAAATAAATCTCATTAATTATTATTATATATACTTAAAATAAATAGTATAACATATATATAAAACGCGAAATAATTATAAATAATAGTTTAGTATATAAATAAAAGCAAAAATGAATATCATATTAAACATATTAATACTCGTGAAATATGTTAGATAAAAGAAATAATAACATATGGTGTATAACTTATGAAATAGTTACATATGTTGTTCGGTATATTTAATTATTATAAATATATTTAAG
>JADGFI010000195.1 GCA_016743945.1 Desulfobacteraceae bacterium | reverse complement strand
AGCTAAAAGAGAGCCAAATAAACCTTTTTCAGGTAAGTTTGTAATCAGAGTAGATTCTTCGTTGCATGGTGAAATAGCTATTGCAGCTGTTCATGCAGGAAAAAGTCTCAATAAATGGGTGGCAGACACACTTGAGCAGGTGGTTCATGCTCATTGATAAAGAGCACCCAACAAATCAATAAACTCTGACTAAAAAATCTGGCGTGAAGGGGTGTACTTCACGCCAGATAAGCTTATCCGCTCAGGCCAACAGACAGGCTAATATCAACTGCCGTGGTGTCCGGCATCTGCACCGTTGGTTTTCCCCTGATTTTACGGCCATATTCGGCCTTTTATTTGAGTTTGATTTGTACTATACCATGATCCATGAATACGGATGGCGAAAAACCAGTTTTTTATTCCGTGGGGCAGTCCGTGTCCGATCCCGTTCGCCGGGCGGAAATAAAAATCAAGCGCTCCGTGTTTGTCTGTCGGCTGAGTTATGTTGATACCATTGAAGGGGCAAAGGGATTTATTTCCAGTGTCTCCAAAGAATATAAAACCGCCACCCATAACTGCTGGGCTTATGTGGTGGGCGATCAAGGTCAGATCAGCCATTGCTCGGATGCGGGTGAACCGGCGGGGACGGCCGGCAAG
>JADGFI010000194.1:243-638 GCA_016743945.1 Desulfobacteraceae bacterium | reverse complement strand
ACTTCATGCAGTCCATCAAAGAAGCAAAGGATGCCGTGCCCATCGCCATCTATGATGTCCAGGACGATCCCAGGATCGAATACCCCAAGGAAGCCGCCAAGGAGGGGATCGCATCCCTCTTGGGCGTTCCCATCGTGGCCCACGGCAAGATCATCGGCGCCGTCCGGCTCTACACGGCGGAGCCCTGGGAATTCTCCGTCAACGACATCACCCTTGTCCAGGCCCTGGCCCAGGTGTGCGGCATGGCCATGGACATGTGCCGGATGTACAAGGGATACAAGACCAGCATTGAGATCTTGAAAAGTTTGAGGGGAAAGGACGCGATAAAGGGCAGTAAATGGACCCCGTACGAAGGTGTTCCCAAGAGCGTGAATCCCTCCATCTGCGACTATTAG
>JADGFI010000194.1:0-233 GCA_016743945.1 Desulfobacteraceae bacterium | reverse complement strand
CGATATACCCCAATTCCGTGGCAACGATAAAATGCTTCAGGAGCGCATACTCGGAGTTGAAATTTACCTCCACAAAGCTTTCATCCTCGTTCATCAGGATATCATCAGGGGCCTGGAAAATTGTATCCTCAGCCGTACCCCGGGCATACATGAGCTGGAATTCATGGGTCAATTTCTCTCCCATCCTGATCTCCTTAAGCTTGAAGCCCAGGGCGCACATGGCGGTTGCATAG
>JADGFI010000193.1 GCA_016743945.1 Desulfobacteraceae bacterium | reverse complement strand
GGCTTGGGCATTGCTTTTGTTCTCTGGTTTGGCGGGATGCGGGTGGTTAACGGTACGTCCACACCCGGCGTGTTTTTTTCTTTTTTGACTGCCGTGCTGATGCTTTATGACCCGGTGAAAAAATTGTCTAACCTGAACAATACCATCCAGGAAGGCGTGGCTGCCGCATCCAGGGTTTTTGATGTGCTGGAAACCCGAAATGACGTGGTGGACAAGTCCGATGCCCGGACCCTTAAGGCGTTATCCTGTGAGGTGGTTTTTAACAACGTCTCCTTTGCCTATGGGCCTGAAGACCCTTTGACTTTAAAGAACATCACTCTAACGGCTGCACCCGGAGAGACCCTGGCGCTAGTCGGCATGAGCGGCGGCGGAAAAACCAGCCTTGTGAACCTGATCCCAAGACTTTATGATGTGGCCGAGGGAAGTGTTTTTGTGGGTGGCCACGACGTCCGGAATTTGACAATTGCTTCCCTTCGGGACCATATTTCCATTGTGACCCAGGAACCCATTTTATTCAACGAGACCGTGCGGGACAATATCCGGTATGGAAAAATGGATGCAGATGATGCAATGGTTGAAGCGGCAGCAATGGCCGCCTTTGCCCATGATTTTATCTGCGGTTTTCCCAAGGGGTATGAT
>JADGFI010000192.1 GCA_016743945.1 Desulfobacteraceae bacterium | reverse complement strand
GGTACGTGGAGGCGGCCGCAAGGGCGGTGGATGAAATTCAGCGGGAGTCCCGCACCGGGGATGTCCTGGTTTTCATGCCCACGGAGCGGGACATCGAAGAAACCATGGAGCTGATCCAGGGGCGGGGCTATCCCGGTGTTCTGGTGCTGCCGCTGTTTGCACGGCTTTCCGCCAAGGACCAGGCCCGGGTGTTCACCCGGGGGGTGGGACGAAAGATCATCGTGTCCACCAATGTGGCCGAGACCTCCCTCACCATTCCCGGCATCAAATATGTGGTGGATGCGGGCCTTGCCAGGATTCTTCACTATTCCCCCAGAACACGGACCACTGCGCTTCCTGTCAAACCCGTGTCCCAGAGCAGCGCCAACCAGCGGATGGGCCGGTGCGGCAGGGTGGCCAACGGCATCTGCATCCGCCTCTATGACGAGGATGAGTTCAACTCCCGGCCCTTTTTCACCGCGCCGGAGATCCTGAGGAGCAACCTTGCCGAGGTTATCCTGAGAATGATCTCTTTGAAACTGGGGGATGTGGCTTCATTTCCGTTCATCGATGCCCCTTCACCCAAGAGCGTCAAGGACGGATTTGACACCCTTTTCGAGCTTGGCGCCATCACAAGGAAGCAGGGAAACAAGCGGGAAA
>JADGFI010000191.1 GCA_016743945.1 Desulfobacteraceae bacterium | reverse complement strand
CCATCATTTCTAATGGTGTCTCAGGCAGGCTCTCTTCAGTTTCGCTAGCGTTCTGGCTTTCAGAGGAGTTACTCAATACCTCTTTCATACCTTCCATCTCTAAGTCAGTTGTAGACTTACCTGCACCATTACCTATTGTGTTTTCGGCAAATGGATCTGGATCAGGGGCAACCGCTTCATCCTGCTGACTATCCACTTCAGGTTCTTCATCCAAACTACCCCAGCCTTGATTCTCCATGACTTCATCTTGCATAGCCGCTTCTTCATCACGGAATGTCTGCATTGACTCTTCAGTCACTCGGCCAGAGTCAAGTAAGGACTGGGTCATTAATGGTGGACCCATGACTGCCATCAAATCAAGGAACTCTTCAGGCATACCCTCTGCAACCAGATCGGTCACTTTATCCACATCATCATAATCAGGTTTATAGTAATCACCCTCACGTGGCACATTATCACCGACATCACCCACCACATCCTTACCTTCAGTATCAATGTCTGTGATAATTTTTCCGTCATCGCCCAAGGTATAGGGGCCAGTTTCAGCCGGAAGAATTTCTCCTTCCTCTGTTTGATACAGAACCGTATCAACCCGAGCATCATCAAATGCACTGTAAATAGTGCCATCGGCTTCTAGGG
>JADGFI010000190.1 GCA_016743945.1 Desulfobacteraceae bacterium | reverse complement strand
GAATTGAACTGCTGACACGGGGATTTTCAGTCCCCTGCTCTACCGACTGAGCTACCTGGGCACGTCAAACAACGACAAAACTTATATGTTCTTTCACCATTCAAGTCAAGAAAAAATTAAAAAAAGTACTAAGAATATTATTTTCAGCATCCACCCATATCACCAAGCAGATACTGGATTAGACCACAGGCACAGACAGCTGCTGTTTCTGCCCTTAAAATCCTGGGCCCAAGGGAGTAGCTCATAAATCCGGATTCAGCAGCATGCCGGATCTCTTCTTCTTCAAATCCACCCTCCGGCCCGATCAGGACAACAGCTTTGTTATTCTCTCCAAGGACCTGTCCGGCAAGGGGGCGATCCGACGCTTCCCAGAAGGCAATTTTGTGTGAACAGTCTTTTGAGAAGGTCAGAACCTGTTGAAAATCCATGGGCGGCATAATTTCGACAAGACAGGATCGCCTGCACTGCTTCAAAGACTCCCTGGCAATGGTCTGCCATCGCTCAATCTGTTTTTTTTCCCTATGTGAGCCTGACAATGGAATGGATCTTTTACAATAAAAAGGAATCCAACGGGTTACCCCGAGCTGGGTGATCTGCTTGATGATCTCATCCATTTTTTTATGTTTGAGCATGGCCGTACAC